>CAWCMY010000001.1:0-418998 GCA_963796765.1 uncultured Acidimicrobiales bacterium
CGGTGTGGAGAATTCGACCCATGACCTGGTCCGACGGTACGTGGCGCCGCCTTGTGCCCAGCGAGGGACGGATCGCGACGAGCTGGCCCGGGTAATGGAGAAGCTTCTACTCACCGCCGAAGAGGCCGGCGAAGTGCTTTCCCTAAGCCGTACGACGGTCTACGACCTTATGGCCCGGGGGTTGCTCGAGTCGGTTGTCGTAGGGAGGTCCCGGCGGATCCCGTCTGAGGCCCTGGCGGCGTTTGTCCAAGTTCTTCGTCAGGGCCTTGGCGGCCCTGGACACCCGTCGGCGAGAATGGAGGAAGGGTAATCGTGCACCTACCTCAGGCGTCCGGGTTAAACGGGCTACGAGGGTGCGCCGAGGAATTCGGCTCCCGGACAAGGAGCGGGATATGAGCATCAGTGCGCGTCGCCTGACCGACGGTCGCACCGTTTACGACGTCCGTCTGCGTGCCCCGAACGGCCGCCACTACAAGCGCAGCTTTCGGACCAAAAAGGAGGCCCAGGACTTCGCGGCTAAGGAACGCGTCGACCAGGGTCAAGGCACGTGGGTCGATCCCCACGAAGGAAAGATCCGTTTCTCCGAGTACTCCACGACGTGGCTTCGGACTCGAGCCACAATCCGGCCACGTACTCGAGACCTCTACGAGATCCAATTGCGGCTCCACATTCTGCCCACCTTCGGTGAGTTCGAAATTGCCTCGATCACCAATGCGAAGGTGCGGGCATGGCACTCGGCCTTGTTTGACAAAGGGCTCGCACAGTCGTCCTGCGCCAAGGTCTATCGAATGCTGCGAACCATCCTTTCGACAGCGGTCGAGGACGGTCTGATCGTCAAGAACCCATGCACGATCAAGGGGGCGGCCGTGGCCCGCAACCCGGAGCGTCCCATCGCCACAATCGAGCAGGTCATGGCACTGGCCGACGCCATCGACCCCCGCTACCGGTTAACGGTGTTGCTTGGCACCTTCGCTGGGCTGCGTCTCGGCGAAGTTCTGGCCCTGACCCGGGAGCGGATCGACTTCGCGACCGCGACCGTGGTGGTCACCGAGCAGCTCCAGGAATTGGCCAACGGCGAGTACTTGGTGAGCCCGCCGAAGACCGCCGCTGGGCGCCGAGAGGTGAGCGTGCCGAGTTTCATGATGGAGGAGCTGGCCCACCACCTGATCCGGTTCGCCGAGGCGGGACCTTGTGGCCGGCTCTTCCGAGGGGCCGAAGGCGGACCGCTACGGCGGGCTGTCCTCCATCGGGCTTGGGATCAGGCCAGGAAGCAGGTGGGGACCGAGCATCTGCATTTCCACGACCTTCGCCATACGGGCAATACCCTTGCCGCAGCAACCGGGGCCAGCACCCGGGAGCTCATGGCTCGTATGGGCCATGCCAGCGCCGAGGCCGCGCTGCGATATCAGCACGCCACACGGGATCGGGATGCGGCGATTGCTTCCCGGCTCAACGACATGGTGACGGACGCGGTCGAGGCAGGTGGGTCGAATCGAGGCACCGCAGACATTGAGCAGCCGGGAGACAAGTCGAACGTCACCTCGCTTGAGGCGCACAGGGTGGCGCGAACTAAGGGCACGCGGCGCGGCGCGCGCCATGAACGCGCCATGGTTGAGGAATCAAACAGTGGGTCGACAGCTGTAAATGCTGTTGACCAGGACTTCGATGAGAGCGGGCGAAGGGAATCGAACCCTCGTTCTCAGCTTGGGAAGCTGATGTTCTGCCGCTGAACTACGCCCGCGAGGAGGCATCACACTATCGTGCTGCCCCGTGGTCCTTTCAGATCGGACGATCCGCGAGGAGCTCGATGCCAAGCGGATCGTCATCGACCCGCTGGGCGACGCACTGCATCCAGCCGTCGTCGGTCGACCTCCACGTGGACCGCTACTTTCGGCTGTTCCGCAACCACTCCATGCGCGTGATCGACGTCCGGGAGGACCTCGAGGACCTCACCGAGCTGGTCGAGATCCCCGACGGGCAGGCCCTCATCCTCCACCCCGGCGAGTTCATCCTGGGGTCGACCCTCGAGCGGGTGGGCATCCCCGACGACCTGGTGGCCCGCCTCGAGGGCAAGTCCTCGCTCGGGCGTCTCGGGCTCCTCATCCACTCCACGGCCGGGTTCGTCGACGCCGGCTGGGACGGGCACCTCACCCTGGAGCTCTCGAACGTGGCCAACCTCCCCATCACCGTCTACCCCGGCATGAAGATCGGGCAGATCAGCTTCCTGCGCATGACCACGCCCGCCGACCAGCCCTACGGCACGGCGGGCCTGGGCTCGAAGTACCAGGGCCAGCGGGGACCCACCCCGAGCCGGTACTTCGAGAACTTCCGCCCCTGACCCTCCAGGAGGAGACGTTGCCCATCAGGATCGCCCTCGGCTTGGGCGCGACCGTCGATCGCCTTCGCCATCGCCGGGCGCCGCTTCGCCTACCTCTTCCGCCTGGTCGGCAAGGGCCGCCCCGACCCCAAGCGCTTCACCCAGTTCCGGGCCCGCGCCTGGGCCGAGCTCTCCGAGGTCGGCGGCCAGCGCAAGCTGCTGCGCTGGACGGTCCCGGGGCTGGCCCACGCCTTCACCTTCTGGGGCTTCACCATCCTGATGTTCACCATCCTCGAGGCCTACGGGGCCCTGTTCGACCGGGACTTCTTCGTCCCCCTCATCGGCCGGGGCCGGGCGCTCGGGTTCATCGAGGACTTCTTCGCCGTGGCCGTGCTGGTGGCGCTGTGCGTGTTCACCGGCATCCGCTACGCGAACTCACCCAAGCGCAAGGGCCGGCTGTCGCGCTTCTTCGGCTCGCACACCGGGGCGGCCTGGCTCGTCCTGGTCATGATCGCCTCGGTCATGCTGACCCTGATCGGCTACCGCGCCGCCCAGGTCAACACCGGCAATTTCCCCTACGGCAACTCGTGGTGGCCCTTCGCCTCGCACGCCGTGTCCCGTCTCTTCGCCCACTTCGGGGCGGGCGTGAACTCCGACCTCGAGACGGTGCTCCTCATCCTCAACATCGCCGTCATCGTCGGCTTCGCCGTCTTCCTGTCGTACTCGAAGCACCTCCACATCGTCCTGGCGCCCATCAACGTGGCGACCTCCCGCCGGCCCCGGGCGCTGGGCCCGCTCTACAACACGCCCGACATGGACATGGAGAACGTCTCCGAGGACACCGTCTTCGGCGCCGGCCACATCGAGGACCTGTCCTGGAAGCAGCTCCTCGACACCCTGACCTGCACCGAGTGCGGGCGCTGCCAGTCGGTGTGCCCGGCGTGGAACACCGGCAAGCCCCTGTCTCCCAAGCTGCTCATCATGGGGCTGCGCGACAACCTCTTCGAGTCCTCGCCTCGCCTTGTCGGGTCCCCGGCCGCCATCGGAGCACGGGACGCCCGTCGACGCCGCGGCAGCGGCGCCGCGGCCCAGAAGGCCGAGGCCCCCACGCTCGTGCCGGGCACCATCGACCCCGACGTGCTGTGGTCGTGTCTCACCTGCGGGGCGTGCGTGGAGGAGTGCCCGGTCGACATCGAGCACGTCGACACCATCGTCGAGATGCGCCGCTACGAGGTCCTCATGGAGTCGCGCTTCCCGACCGAGGCCGGGCTGATGCTGCGCAACATCGAGAACCAGGGCGACCCCTGGGGCCTCGGCGGCGCCAAGCGCACCGAATGGACCGAGGCCCTCGACTTCGAGATCCCCGTCATCACCGGCACCATCCCCGACGACATCGAGTACCTCTACTGGGTGGGGTGCGCCGGCGCCCTCGACGAGCGGGCCCGCAAGGCCACCCAGGCCACGGCCCGCCTGCTGCACCGGGCCGGGGTGAGCTTCGGCATCCTCGGGCCCCGGGAGTCCTGCACCGGTGACCCGGCTCGCCGGCTCGGCAACGAGTACCTCTACCAGGAGATGGGCAAGGCCAACATCGCCACCCTGGACGAGGTGGGGGCGAAGAAGGTCATCGCCTCGTGCCCGCACTGCTTCAACTCGCTGTCCCGGGAGTACCCCGACCTGGGCGGGAACTTCGAGGTGATCCACCACTCCCAGCTGCTCAGCCACCTGGTCGACGACGGGCAAGCTCACGCCGGGGACCATGGACGCCAAGGTCACCTACCACGACCCCTGCTACCTGGGCCGGCACAACCGGGTCTTCGACGAGCCCCGCAACGTCCTCGACTCCATCACCGGCGTCGAGCAGATCGAGATGAAGCGGTGCCGGGAGAAGAGCTTCTGCTGCGGCGCGGGCGGGGCCCGCATGTGGATGGAGGAGAGCCTCGGCAAGCGGGTCAACCTCGAGCGCACCGACGAGGCCCTCGGGACCGGCGCCGACGTGGTGTCGACGGCGTGTCCCTACTGCCTCATCATGCTCGACGACGCCGTGCGGGCCCGGTCGCGCGAGGACGACGTCAGGGTGCTCGACCTGTCCCAGGTGGTCGAGGCGTCGCTGCAGGTGTCCGCAGAATCGGACTAGGCGCCGCGTGGGCTAGTTGAGGGCTTTGGCGTCCGCGTCGCGCAGGCGCTGGGACATGGCCACCAGCAGCTTGCGCGCCAGCGTCGGCATCTCGTCGAGCAGGCCGTTGAAGCGACGCTGCTCGAGGACGAGCAGCGTCATGGGGGTCTCCGACACCACGCTGGCCGAGCGGGGCATGCGGTCGAGGAGCGAGAGCTCGCCGAACCACTTGCCCGGCCCGAGGGTGGTCACCCGGCGCCCGTTGCGGCGCACCGAGGCGGTGCCGTCCACGACGAAGAAGAACTCCCGGCCGATCGTGCCCTCTTCGCACAGGACCCGCCCGGCGGGCACGATCACCTCTTCGACGGCCTTGCGGATGGTGCGCAGTTGGCTCCGCCGAACAGGCCGAGAACATCCAGATCTTGCTGAGGTCGAGTTCGTGCTTTCGCGGCATGGCCGAGAGGCTACCGGTGGGCGCGGCGCCGGCGCCGAGATCGGCGGCGGCGGCCCCGCCGCTACCATTTCCCGATCGCCGATGTCGTACGTCAGCCCGACGAACGAAGGTGACACAGGCCGCACACCGAGGGAGGCGGACGGACCCGATGGCACTCGGCTGCCCGAGACCGACGACGCATCGGGTGCGGCCCTGACGACGCTTGCGTGGGGCGGGCGTGAACGTGGACGTCCGCCGGGCCGGCCGAGTCGTGGTCGCGGTCTGCCTCGTCGACTCTGGCCGTCGTCGCCGTCGTGCTCTTCGTGGCGGGGTCCACAAGAACGCGCAGATCAACGGGCTGCGCCGCCACGGGGTGGCCGTCACGGTCACGGTGTCACGGGCTGTCTGGGCATCATCGGGAGGCAGCGGCAGCAATCCGGCCGGCTACGCGTGCCAGGGGACGTTCGCCCTCGACGGCCGTCGCTACACCGAGGCCATCCCCGGCAACGTCCCTCACCGTCCGGGGACGAAGATCCGGCGAGTGGCCGTGTCCGGCGACCCGCCCCTCTCGTCCACCGCCCACGCCGTGGCCACCGAGCGCGCGTCGGCGAGCGTGTTCCTCGTCCCGGCCATCCTGCTCGTGGTCCTGCTCGTCCTCGTGCGGCCGCCGTGGTCCTGAGGCGCCGACGACGATACGTGCGTCCACTCGCCGCTGGCCCTGACGCCTCTTGGCTCGCCCGTCAACAGGGCGCGCTAGCCTTCCTCGATGCCCGGCGGTCGCGACGACGACGACTGGGCGGCGCCCCGCCCCGACTGAGCCTCTGGCACCGCCTGCTTCTCTCTCTGCCGCGCCTGCGGCGCGACCCGGACAAGGCGCCGCTGGGCGAGCGCCTGCGCGAGGCCATCGTCAAGCCCGTCGAGCCCTCCGCTGCGGCCAAGGCCAAGGCGGCGGACGAGCCGCTGTCGGTCGAGGAGCTCGAGGACGCCGTCAGATACGCCGACGACAAGGAGCGCCTCACGGGCCTGCTGTTGGCGCCGGTGGCGGCCGCCATCGGGCTCATCATCATCAGCGACCGGATCTCGCACAACCCGGCCCAGTTCTTGAAGAGCGGCAAGGTCAACCCGCAGCACGTGAGCGTCTCGCTCTATCACGAGCTCGAGCTCGTGCTCCTGGGCCTGGCCGTGGTGATGCTCGTCACCGCCTATCTTCCGCAAGCGCCTCTTCCTCGGCATCGCCATGGCCCTGTACGGGCTGGCGGTCTTCAACCTCCACTACTGGGGCTTCGGAGTTCCGTTCGTGATGGTCGGCGCCTGGCTGCTGGTGCGCGCCTACCGCCTCCAGCGGGACCTGCGCGAGGCCGACGGCGAGACCCGTCGCGCCCGGGGCCCGACGGCGGGGTGGCGGGGGCGCATCCGAGGTCGTCGCGACCCCAGCCCAACAAGCGCTACACGCCCCGGACTGCCCCGCCCAAGCGTTCCCCTCCCAAGCCCGAGAACGAGCAAAAAGCGGGCTGAACAGGCGCCGTCCCCGACGGGGACCGGCGCTGCACGCAGGGCCGATTCCAGTTCACGCGCTGGTAACACGTGGCGTGACAGAAGCGGAAACGCTCGGCCTGCATTCTGTCGGCGGCAGGGCGAACCGCCTGCCATGGCTTGGCGCACCCGGTGCTGTGTGACGCCATGTCCGTGGCTCGAGGTGCGCCGGGGTTCATGACCGCACGAGAGGAGCACTCGAGCCGTGCTAGGCGCTGCAGCATCCGTTCCGTATCCCAGTTGGCTGAATACGGGCGACAACACGTGGCAGCTGGTGGCCGCCACGTTCGTCGGCCTGATGAGCCTTCCCGGACTGGCGGTCCTCTACGCGTCGATCGTCCAGAAGAAGTGGGCGGTGAACGTGCTGGCCATGATGTTCGCCGGGTTCTCGCTGGTCCTCATCGCCTGGGTGCTGTGGTCCTACAAGATGGGCTTCGGCTCCACGTCGCTCGGAGGGGGGGTGCACAACGGGGTCCAGACCCAGCTCACCGGCGTCGGGATGGGTGAAACACTTCTTCGAGAACTTCGTCGGGAAACCGGGCGGCATCACCGGCGCCACCGACGAACAGGGCCAGGCGGTGTCGGCGGCCAACACCGCCGTGCCGTTCCACTTCCCCACCACGACGCTGGCCTACTTCCAGTTCGTGTTCGCGGCGATCACCCCCCTGCTGTTCCTGGGGAGCGTGCTGGGCCGGATCAAGTTCAGCGCCTGGTGCCTCCTGGTGCCGCTGTGGTCGACGTTCGTCTACTGCGTCGACGCCTTCCTGCTCTGGGGCGGTGGCTACTTCGCCCAGGAGGGTGCGCTGGACTTCTCCGGTGGGTACGTCATCCACATGTCGGCCGGTGTGTCGGGCTTCGTGGCCGCCTGGGTCTTGGGGCCCCGGCTGCTGCGAGATCGACAACACGCCGTCCCCAACAACCTGGTCATGGCGGCCGTGGGGGCCGGCATCCTGTGGCTCGGCTGGAACGGCTTCAACGGTGGCGACCCGTACTACGCCGGAGCCGACGCCGCTGCGGCCGTGGTCAACACCAACCTGGCCACCGCCTGTGGCGTGGTGGTGTGGATGGCCATGGACGCCTGGTTCTCCAAGTCCAAGAAGCCCACCTTCCTGGGCGGGGTGAACGGCATGATCTGCGGCCTGGTCGGGATCACGCCGTGCGCCGGCTTCGTCAACGGCCGGGGCGCGATCTACGTCGGGGTGATCTGCACCGTCATCGTCTGGATCGCCTGGAACTTCCTGTCCAAGGTGCGGCCGTTCTCGAAGGTGGACGATGCCCTCGGGGTCATCTACACCCACGGCATCGCCGGGCTTCTTCGGCGGCATGCTCGCTCGGCATCTTCGGCGACCCGAACACCCTGGAACTGGGGTGCGGCAAGCTGAACTCCGTCGGGCAGGTCGTGAACACCTCGAACTCGGTGGCGGCGTCGCAGTCGAGCTACATCACCGCCCACGGGGGCTGTACGCCCTTCGGTGTGGGCGGCTTGATGTACACCGGCTCGGCCCACCAGCTGTGGGAACAGTTCCGAGCCGCCATCTGGGTCATCTGCTGGTCGGCGGTCGTGACCTTCATCCTCATGAAGCTCATCGGGCTGGTCCTGCGGGGTGCCCGGTACACAGGACGAGATCCTCGAGGTCGGCGACCTCGCCATCCACGACGAGGAGGCCTTCCCCGACGAGACGTTCGCCTAGCGGACCGAGCAGCGCCAGCGCCTTCGAGATGGCCGGGCTCACCGGGCTCCAAGTCACCGCCGTTAGGGTCGGAATCCCCTCCGGCAGGCGATCGTTGACCCGGCCGAGCTCGACGAAAGGGAGCGCACAATGAAGCTGGTCGTGGCAGTCCTCAAGCCCTTCAAGCTCGATGAGGTCAAAGAGGCCCTGAAGACGCTCGGCGTCCAGGGCATGACCCTCACCGAGGCCCAGGGCTTCGGCCGCCAACGGGGCCACACCGAGGTGTACCGAGGCGCGGAATACGAGGTGGACTTCGTCCCCAAGATCCGCGTCGAGGTGCTCGTCGACGATACGCAAGCCGACGAGGTGGTCGACGCCATCGTGAGCACCGCCGCCACCGGCAAGATCGGTGACGGCAAGGTGTGGGTGATCCCGGTGGAGTCGGTGGTGCGGGTGCGCACCGGGGAGCGGGGTCGCGACGCCCTCTGATCCCTGACAGGTCTGGCCCTCTGGCCGGCACGGCACGCCTCCCCCCGGGCGCGCCTGCCGGTCGGGGGGGTCAGCCCGGCTATCCGGCCTGGCGGGCGACGGCCTCGGCCGCGGCCCGGATGGCCTCGGGGTCGCCGAGCTGCCGGTCGTCGACGAGCTCGAGCTGGTCGTCGAAGCGGAACCACCACGGCACGCCGGTGGGGACCTCGAGCGCCGACGATCTCGTCGTCGGGGATGTCCTTCAGGTACTTCACCAGGGCCCGGATGGAGTTGCCGTGGGCCACGACGAGCACGCCCGAGAAGGCGCGCAGGTCGGCGGCGATGGCGTCCTCCCAGTAGGGCACCATGCGGAGCACCACGTCGGCCAGGCACTCGGTGTCGGGGAGGACCCCCGGCGGCAGGTCCCGGTAGCGGTCGTCGTGGACGGGGTGGCGCTCGTCGTCGCGTGACAGCGGCGGCGGGGGGACGTCGTAGCTGCGCCGCCACAGCTTCACCTGGTCCTCGCCGAACTCGGCCGTGGTCTGCTTCTTGTTCAGTCCCTGGAGATCGCCGTAGTGGCGCTCGTTGAGCCGCCAGTGGCGCCGCACCGGGAGCCAGCTCCGACCCAGCTCGTCGAGGGCCAGGTTGGCGGTGCGCACGGCCCGGGTCAGGACCGAGGTGTGGACCACCTGGAGGTCGAGGCCGTTGCGCTCCTCGGCGGCGAGCAGGGCACCGGCCTGGCGGGCCTCGGCCTCGCCCTTGGCCGTGAGGTCGACGTCGGTCCACCCCGTGAACAGGTTCTGGGCGTTCCAGGTGGACTCGCCGTGGCGGATCAGGACCAGGTCAGGCACACCGTCGAGCGTAGTCAGGCCGCCATGCGTCGACGAAGTGTCTCGACCCCTTCACCTTTGAGCTCGTCGAGCACCTCCCGGCGCCCCGTGCACACGAGCAGGATCGCCTCGCCCGGGCCCATCACCTCGGGGCCGTCGCCCTGTGACCAGCCGAGGTCATCGGCGACCAACCGCAGCCCGGCTGTCCGCTGCTTGGCCTTCACGAACCCGCCCAGGCCCGGCGCCACGTCGAGGGCGGCCCGCAGCCGGTCTTCGGGCATCGACCGGGGCATCGCCAAGGGACGACGGATGTCCTGGTGGTGGACGAGGTGGTCGACCAGGCCCTCTTGGGGCTTGATGAAGCGGGTGATGCCCTTGCGGATGTTCTGGCGGTGGATGGAGTCGAAGACGGCCAGGATCTCCGCCGGCGAATGCGTGGAGCCGTAGTCGATCGAACCCTCGAGCGACGCCTTGTCGACGTTGAAGCCGGCGCGGCCGATCTTGGCGATCATCGACGGCATCGGGGTGGTGTAACCGAGGCACATGTGGCTGATCACGTCGCGGACGCGCCATCCACCGCACAGCGAGGCGTGGTTCCACTGGTCGTCGGACAGGCCGTGGGCCAGATCGCTGATCGAGGCCATCTCGTCGAGGCGGAGCTTGTCGTAGTCGGGCATGCACGAGGTTCGTCACCCCGGGGCCTCACGGATCAGTAGCCCCGGCGCCTCCTGTGCATGACGGCCCCGAGGGCCGCGAACGCTCCGGTGATCCATCCGGCGATGACAAGTCCCGC
Organism: uncultured Acidimicrobiales bacterium; assembly: GCA_963796765.1. Taxonomy (GTDB): domain Bacteria; phylum Actinomycetota; class Acidimicrobiia; order Acidimicrobiales; family UBA8190; genus Chersky-840. The sequence goes on from CAWCMY010000001.1 coordinate 10,158, forward strand.
AACAGTGAGGAGGACCATGGTCATGGCGGTGAAGGTACGCGCCGTGAGCGCACGCGCCTAGCGGGGTTCTACCTGGTTGACACGGGGTTTCCACCTGGTCCGGAGCCCGTCGTGCCGGGCTGGAGGGTTCTCGCCCGGGTCGGACGGCGGGGCGCTGGGACCGGGAAGGCGCCAACACCCCGCCGCACCCCCCGGTGGGCGACCGTGTCAGGTGCAGGGATTGGGATTCCCCGAAGCCGCCCACTGTCACGCTACGACCGGCGACGACGCGGGCCCAGCGAGGTTCCACCTGGATGACCAGGTGTTTCCACCTGGCTCAGCTGGTCTGGCGCACGAGCTCGCCCAGCGCGTCGAAGGTCGCCGCCAGGTCGGTGGTCTCGGTGGCCTCCAGGCTCGGCGGAACCCGGCGGCCGCCGAATAAGTTGACAGATAGCGACTCAAGATTGCTATACTTGCAGCAGTCAAGTCAGCGCAGAAGACAGAAATTCCCTGGTGAGAGCCACCGGGGCCGCAGAGTATACGGAGGCAAACGCAATGCCCAAGGCCGTCGGAATCGACCTCGGCACCACCAACTCGGTCGTGAGCGTCCTGGAGGCCGGCGAGCCGGTCGTCATCCCCAACGCCGAAGGGGGCCGTACCACGCCGTCGGTGGTCGGGTTCTCGAAGTCAGGCGAGGTCCTCGTGGGCGAGGTCGCCAAGCGCCAGGCCATCACCAACCCCGACCGCACCATCCGCTCGGTCAAGCGCCACATGGGCACTTCGTGGTCCGTCGACATCGACGGCAAGAAGTACAACGCCCAGGAGATCTCGGCCCGCATCCTCCAGAAGCTGAAGAGGGACGCGGAGTCCTACCTCGGCGACACGGTCAACCAGGCCGTCATCACCGTCCCCGCCTACTTCGACGACGCCCAGCGCACCGCCACCAAGGAGGCGGGCCAGATCGCCGGCCTCGAGGTGCTGCGCATCATCAACGAGCCCACCGCGGCGGCCCTCGCCTACGGGTTGGACAAGGAGAACAAGGAGCAGACCGTCCTCGTGTTCGACCTCGGAGGCGGGACCTTCGACGTCTCGATCCTCGAGATCGGCGAAGGCGTCTTCGAGGTGAAGTCCACCTCCGGCAACACCCACCTCGGCGGCGACGACTGGGACCAGCGCGTCATCGACTGGCTGGTCACCGAGTTCAAGAACACCGAGGGCGTGGACCTCTCGGTCGACAAGATGGCCCTCCAGCGCCTGAAGGAAGCCGGGCGAGAAGGCCAAGATCGAGCTGTCCTCGGTGCAGGAGACCCAGATCAACCTGCCCTTCATCACCGCCACCGCCGACGGCCCCAAGCACCTCGACCTCAAGCTCACCCGGGCCAAGTTCAACGAGATCACCGCGGACCTCGTCGACGCCTGCAAGGGCCCGTTCGAGCAGGCCATCTCCGACGCGGGACTGTCGAAGTCCGACATCCACCACGTCGTGATGGTGGGTGGCTCGACCCGGATGCCCGCCATCCAGGAACTCGTCCAGGGCCTCACGGGCAAAGAGCCCCACAAGGGCGTGAACCCCGACGAGGTCGTCGCCATCGGCGCGGCGGTCCAGGCCGGCGTGCTCAAGGGCGAGGTCAAAGACGTCCTGTTGCTCGACGTCACCCCGTTGTCGCTCGGCATCGAGACCAAGGGCAGCGTCATGCACCGGCTCATCGAGCGCAACACCACCATCCCCACCAAGCGCTCCGAGGTCTTCACCACGGCCGAGGACAACCAGCCGTCGGTGGAGATCCACGTGCTCCAAGGTGAGCGCGAGATGGCCATGTACAACAAGACCCTCGGCAAGTTCCAGCTCGTGGACCTGCCCCCGGCGCCGCGCGGCATCCCGCAGATCGAGGTCACCTTCGACATCGACGCCAACGGGATCGTGCACGTGTCGGCCCGCGACACCGCCACGGGCAAGGAGCAGTCGATGACCATCACCGGTGAGTCGTCGCTCGCCAAGGAGGAGATCGACCGCATGGTGCGCGACGCCGAGGCTCACGCCGAGGACGACAAGCGCCGTCGCGAAGAGGCGGAGATCCGCAACAACGCCGACACGCTCGTCTACCAGACCGAGAAGGTGCTGCGCGAGCAGGGCGAGAAGTTCGAGGGCGACGAGAAGGACAAGGTCGAGGCCGCGCTCAAGGCCGTGAAGGACGCCCTGGGCGGCTCCGACGTGGAGAAGATCAAGGACTCCACCGAGGCGCTCGTCAACGCCAGCCACAGCTTCACCCAGCGTCTGTACGAGCAGGCGTCGCAGTCCGGCGGTGCGGCGTCGCCGGCGGGCGGCGGGTCCGCTGGCGACGACGGTTCCGCACCCTCCGATGACGAGGTGGTGGACGCCGAGATCGTCGACGAGCCAGGGGCATGACCCCGCCGTCGGGACCTTCGGGTCCATCTCGTCCGTCGGGCGGGAGCCCCGGCGCACCCCGCACCGAGAACAGCGTCGACCCCCGGGTCGAGCCCGCCATCGATGACGTCGTGCTCGATGACGTCGGCGCCGTCCCCGAGGCGCCCAACGACAGCGTCGTCGACGACCTCGACGACTTGCTCTTCGCGGCCCGGCGCGAGCGCGACGAGTACCTCGACCTGTCGCGCCGCGTCCAGGCCGACTTCGAGAATTACAAGAAGCGGATGGTCGCGCCAGCAGACCGACAACTTCGAACGCGCCGCCGAGGACCTCGTGACCAAGGTGCTGCCCGTCCTCGACGCCTTCGACCTGGCCCGTGCCCATCTCGGTGCCGGGGACGAACTCTCCGACCGAGGGCAAGGCGCTCGTGGCCGGCTCGACGCTGTTGGCCGACACGCTCGAGCGAGAAGGACTCGAGCGCATCGGCGTGGCCGGCGAGCCTTCGACCCGACCACCCACGAAGCGGTGGACCACGCCGCCTGCCGGCGGAGTCCGACCGAGGGCGACGAGCGCCGTGCCCGCGGGCCCGGTCGTCGACGAGGTGCTGCGGGCCGGGTACCGGTGGAAGGGACGGGTGATCCGCCCGGCCATGGTGCGGGTGCGGGGGTAATGGTCGCCCAGCGCGAGTGGTTGGAGAAGGACTACTACCAAGTCCTGGGCGTCGCCTCGACGGCCACGGACAAGGAGATCACGCGCGCCTATCGCAAGCTCGCCAAGCAGTTCCATCCCGACGCCAACCCCGGGTCCGAGGACCGCTTCAAGGAGATCTCGGCCGCCTACGACGTCCTCGGGTGACGCCGCCAAGCGCAAGGAGTACGACGAGGTCCGCCGGCTCGGGACCGGCCGGCTTCGGCGGCTTCGGGTGGTGGCGGTGGACTTCGGGGGACCGGGCGGCACGACCTTCCGGGTCGAGGACCTCGGCGACCTCGGGGACCTCTTCGGAGGCCTGGGCGGCGACCTTCGGCGGCGGCCGGCGCGCCCGCAACGCCGGGCCGCGGCGCGGTGCCGATGTCGAGGCCGAGCTGTACCTGTCGTTCGAGGACGCCGTGCGCGGCGTGACCACGTCGGTGAACGTGGCCGGCGAGGCGCGCTGTGAGACCTGCAACGGATCGGGCGCGGCGCCGGGCTCGTCCCCGGTGACGTGTCCCACCTGCCACGGCCGGGGCGCGCTCGACGACAACCAGGGCCTGTTCTCGCTGAGCCGCGTCTGCCCGCAGTGCTCGGGGCGCGGCACCGATCATCGAGAAGCCGTGCAAGACCTGTCGCGGCTCGGGCGTGGTGCGTCGCACCCGGCAGGTGAAGGTGCGCATTCCCGCCGGGGTGGAAGACGGCCAGCGCATCCGCGTCAAGGGCCGGGGCGCGCCCGGTCGCGGCCAACGGGCCCGCCGGCGACCTCTATGTCACGGTCCGCGTGGGCAACCATCCCGTCTTCGGCCGCCGGGGCCGCAACCTCACCCTGACCGTGCCGGTGACGTTCCCCGAAGCGGCACTGGGGTCGACGGTGACGGTGCCCACGCTCGACGAGCCCGTGACCCTGCGGGTGCCGCCGGGGACGTCGTCGGGCAAGACCTTCCGCGTGAAGGGCCGGGGCGTGCCCGGCCACGGCCGGACCTCGACCGGTGACCTCCTCGTCACCGTCGACGTGACCGTGCCCAAGGAACTGACCGACGAGCAACGTGCCGCGGTCGAGGAATTCGCACGGGTCTCGAACGACGAGCCGCGTGCCCATCTGGAGGTGAACACCGATGACGCCACAACGACCTGACGACGACCGAGCCGTGGCATCGACCGGAAAGCGAGCGCAACCCGGCGCGGCGCGGCGCGCGCTGTTCGGCGGGGAGAGCGCGGGCCGCGCCGTCTACGTGATCTCGGTGGCGGCCGAGCTGGCCGGCGTGCATCCCCAGACCCTGCGCTTCTACGAGCGCAAGGGCCTCGTCGACCCCTCGCGCACGGGAGGCGGCAACCGCCGCTACAGCCAGCGCGACATCGAACGGCTGCGCCACATCGGGAACGCTCACCAGCCTCGGGGTTGAACCTCGAAGGGGTCCGCCACGTCCTCGAGCTCGAGGCCGAGGTGGAGCGCCTCACCGCCGAGCTCGAGCGTGTCCGCGACGAGGCGCGCGACACCATCGAACAGACCCATCGCCAGTACCGGCGCGACCTGGTGCCGCTGCGCCAGGCGCTGGTGTTCCGACGCACCGGCCACGGCGACGCGCCCCGTCGGGCAGGGAGGTAAGCCATGGCCATCGACCAGGAACGCTGGACCTCAAGGTCCAAGAGGCGATGCGCGACGCCGTCGAGCGCGCCCATGCCCAGAACAACCCCGAGGTCACCCCCGACCACATCCTGGCCGCCCTGCTCGGCCAGGCCGACGGGCCTGGCGCTGCCGCTGCTGGCGAAGGCGGGGGTGGAGCCCACCGCACTCACCAACCGGGTGGCGGACCGGCTCGACTCGCTCCCCAAGGCCTACGGCGGCAGCGACGTCACGTTGTCGCGCCAGAGCCGGGACCTGCTCGAGTCCGCCGACAGCCTCCGCGGCGACATGGGCGACGAGTACGTCTCGGTCGAGCATCTCCTCCTGGCCCTGTCGGATCTCATCGGGGTCAAGCGCGACGAGCTGCTCACCGCGCTGCGCCAGGTGCGCGGCAGTCACCGCGTCACGTCGCAGAACCCCGAGGAGCAGTACCAGGCCCTCGAGAAGTACGGGCGCGACCTCACCGAGCTGGCCCGCCGGGGCAAGCTCGACCCCGTCATCGGGCGCGACGAGGAGATCCGCCGCATCATCCAGGTCCTGTCGCGCCGCACCAAGAACAACCCCGTCCTCATCGGCGAGCCCGGCGTGGGCAAGACCGCCATCGTGGAGGGCCTCGCCAACCGGATCGTCGAGGGCGACGTGCCCGAGGGCCTGCGCGACAAGCGCGTGGTGGCCCTCGACCTGTCGGCCATGGTGGCCGGTGCGAAGTACCGCGGGTGAGTTCGAGGAGCGGCTGAAGGCGGTGCTCAAGGAGATCACCGACTCCGAGGGCGAGATCATCACCTTCATCGACGAGCTCCACACCATCGTGGGCGCGGGCGGGGCCGAAGGGGCCATGGACGCCGGCAACATGATCAAGCCCATGCTGGCGCGCGGTGAGCTCCGCCTGGTGGGGGCGACGACCCTCGACGAGTACCGCAAGTACATCGAGAAGGACGCCGCCCTCGAGCGCCGCTTCCAGCCCGTCTTCGTGGACCAGCCCTCGGTCGAGGACACCATGGCCATCTTGCGCGGCCTGAAGGAGCGCTACGAGGTCCACCACGGCGTCCGCATCCAGGACGCCGCGCTGGTCGCGGCGCGGCGGTCCTGTCGGACCGCTACGTCACGGGCCGGTTCCTCCCCGACAAGGCCATCGACCTCGTCGACGAGGCCGCCAGCCGGCTGCGCATCGAGATCGACTCCATGCCCACCGAGATCGACGTCGTCACCCGGCGCATGCGCCAGCTCGAGATCGAGCGCATGGCGCTGGCCAAGGAGACCGACGACGCCTCGAAGGAGCGCCTGGCCCGCCTCGAGGAGGAGCTCGCCAACCTGACCGAGACCGGCCGACGCCATGACGGCGCGCTGGCAGGCGGAGAAAGACGCCATCTCGACCATCCGCTCGCTCAAGGAGGAGCTCGAGACCAAGAAAGGGTGAAGCCGAGCGCTTCACCCGCGACGGCGACCTCACGCGTGCCTCGGAGATCCGCTACGGCGTGATCCCCGACATCGAGCGCCGCATCGAGGACGCCACCAAGGCCCTGGCCGAGCTCCAGGCCTCCGGCGCGATGCTGAAGGAAGAGGTCGACGCCGAGGACGTGGCCGAGGTGGTGAGCCGCTGGACCGGCGTCCCGGTCACGAGGCTCATGGAAGCCGAGCTGGCCAAGCTCGTCCGCATGGAGGAGGCCCTCCACGATCGCGTGGTGGGCCAGGACGAGGCCGTCATCGCGGTGGCCAACGCCATCCGCCGCAGCCGGGCCGGACTGTCGGACCCCAACCGGCCCATCGGCTCGTTCCTGTTCCTCGGCCCCACCGGCGTGGGCAAGACCGAGCTGGCCCGGTCGCTGGCGGACTTCCTCTTCGACGACGACCGCGCCATGGTCCGCATCGACATGGGCGAGTACCAGGAGAAGCACACCGTGTCGCCGCCTCGTGGGCGCGCCCCCGGGGTACGTCGGCTACGAGGAAGGCGGCCAGCTCTCCGAAGCGGTGCGCCGCCGTCCCTACGCGGTGGTGCTCCTCGACGAGATCGAGAAGGCGCATCCCGACGTCTTCAACGTCCTTGCTCCAGGTCCTCGAGGACGGGCGGCTCACCGACGGCCAGGGTCGCACGGTGGACTTCACCAACACCGTGCTGATCATGACCTCGAACCTGCCCGGCGATCCCCAGGACTTCTTCAAGCCGGAGTTCTTCAACCGCATCGACGAGGTGGTCCGCTTCCGTCACCTCACCGAGGCCGACATCCGCCGCATCGTCGACATCCAGATCGCCACCCTGGCGGACCGGGTGACCCGGCGCCGGTTGACCCTGGTCGTCACCGACGAGGCCAAGGACTGGTTGGCGAGAGCGGGCTACGACGCCGACCTCGGCGCCCGGCCCCTGCGGAGGGTGCATCCAGCACTCGGTCGAGGACCCCCTGGCCCTGGCGCTGCTCGAGGGCCGCTACGCCGACGGCGACACCGTGACCGTGGACGCCTCCGAGGATGGCATCGCACTGCACTGAGTGAGAGTGCCATCGCGTGACGTGGTGAGGGAGCGCGGCACCCCCTGTAGGGTGTCCTTCCTGGTCCGGTACAATGCGGCGTAATCCGGAGCCGTTTTACGGAGGAGCGTCGTGCCCGCAACCGTGGTCGTCGGGACGCAATGGGGCGACGAGGGCAAGGGCAAGCTCACCGACCTCCTGGCCCGGGACATGGACATGGTCGTCCGCTACCAGGGCGGCCACAACGCCGGCCACACCGTCGTGGTCGACGGCGTGTCCTTCGCCCTCCAGCTCGTCCCGAGCGGCGTCCTCTATCCCCACATCACCCCGGTCATCGGCAACGGCGTGGTGGTGGACCCCGGCGTCCTCCTCGCCGAGCTCGACACGCTGGCGGCCAAGGGCATCGACACCAGCCGCATGGTGGTGAGTGGCAACGCCCACCTGATCATGCCGTACCACACCGAGCTCGACCGGGTCACCGAGCGCTACCTCGGCAAGAACGCACTGGGTACGACCCGCCGGGGCATCGGCCCCGCCTACGCGGACAAGGCGGCCCGCGTCGGGCTCCGTGTCCAGGACCTCCTCGACGCCAAGATCTTCCGTCAGAAGCTCGAGGTGGTCCTGAAGGAGAAGAACGCCATCCTGGCCAAGGTCTACAACCGGCTCCCCCTCGACGCCGGTGCGATCTGCGACGAGTACCTCGACCAGTACGCGGCCCCGCATCGGGCCCATGGTGGGCGACACGGTGGGCCTCGTCCACGACGCTCTCGACGCCGGGAGCAACGTCCTGCTCGAGGGTGCCCAGGCCACCTTCCTCGACCTCGACCACGGCACCTATCCCTTCGTGACCTCGTCGAACCCCGTGGCCGGCGGCGCCTGCACCGGCACCGGGGTGGGGCCCCGCATGATCGGCGAGGTCATCGGCATCGCCAAGGCCTACGTCACCCGCGTGGGGGCGGGCCCGTTCCCGACCGAGTGCACCGACGAGGTCGGTGACCTCTTGGTGGAGCGCGGCCACGAGTTCGGGACCAACACCGGTCGACGCCGGCGCTGCGGATGGTTCGACGCCGTCATGGCCCGCCAAGCGGTCCGACTCAACTCGTTGTCGGAGGTGGCCCTGACCAAGATGGACGTCCTCGACACCTTCGACACCGTCAAGGTCTGCGTGGCCTACACCTCCGGTGGCGACCGCTTCGCCTATCCCCCCTATCACCAGTCCGTCCTCCACCAGGTCGACGCCCGTCTACGAAGAGCTGCCCGGGTGGCGCGCCGACCTGTCGGGGGCGACCGAGCTCGCTGACCTTCCCCCCGCGGCGCGCCACTACGTGGCCTTCTTGTCCGAGCAGATCGGCGTGCCCATCAAGCTGGTCGGCGTGGGCCCGGGGCGCGAGCAGTTCGTCCGGGTCGCGGCGTGAGGCGTTCCCAATGAAGGTCTGCGTCGTCGGGTCGGGCGGCCGTGAGCACGCCCTGGCGCTGTCGCTGGCCCGCACCGCCGAGGTGGTGGTGACCCCCGGCAACCCCGGCATGGCGCCCCACTCGCCCGAGGCCGCCGATTCGGCCCCCTTCACCTTCGTCGGTGCCGCATCCGGGCTGCCGATCTCGGTCACGACCGAGGACCCCGAGGACATCGACGCCGATCTGTTCGTGATCGGCCCCGAGCAACCTCTCGTGGACGGCCTGGCCGACAAATTGCGCGCCGAGCACCGTCTCGTCTTCGGTCCCGGGGCCGACGGCGCCCGCCTGGAGGGCTCCAAGGCCTTCATGAAGCTGGTCCTGGCCGAGGCCGGTGTGCCCACGGCGCGTTACGGCGCCTTCGAGGACGCCAAAGAAGCCAACGAGTTTCTCCGCCGACTGCCCGGGCCCTGGGTGGTCAAGACCGACGGCCTTGCCGCGGGGAAGGGTGTCCTCGTCACCGACTCGCTCGAAGAGGCCGAGGCCGACATCGCCGCCAAGTTGTCGGGGGAGTCCTTCGGCGAAGCCGGCCGCCGCATCGTCGTCGAAGAAGGTCTGGTGGGCCCCGAGTGCTCGCTGCTCGTCCTCTGCGACGGGAAGCGCATCGCGCCGCTGGCACCGGCTCAGGACTTCAAGCGCAGCAACGACGACGACGAAGGACCCAACACCGGGGGGATGGGTGCCTACTCTCCTGTGCCCCTCGTGGACGACCGACTCATCGACCGTGTGCTGGACCAAGCCGTCGAGCCTCTGGTGGGCGCGCTCTGTCGACGGGGGATCGACTACCGCGGCGTCTTGTACGCCGGGCTCATCCTCACCGTGGACGGGCCGCGTGTCCTCGAGTACAACGTCCGCTTCGGTGATCCCGAGACCCAGGTCGTCCTGCCCCGTCTGACCGAGGACCTCACCGGCCTCCTGGCCGAGGCGGCGGCGGGACGACTTCGCACCGAGCCCCGCTTCTCCACCGACGCGTCGGTGTGCGTGGTCCTGGCTTCGGAGGGCTACCCGGTGGCGCCCCGCACCGGTGACCGCATCGACGGGCTCGAGGCCGCGGCCGCCGTCGAGGGAGTGATCGTCTTCCACGCCGGCACCGCCCTCGACGACGAGGGTTGCTTCGTCACCGCCGGCGGACGCGTCCTGGGCGTGAGCGCGGTGGGCTCGACCATCGCCGAGGCGCGCCGGCCGCGCCTATGCGGCTGTGGACCGCATCGGTTGGGAAGGCATGCACTACCGGACAGACATCGCTTCGGCAGCAGCCGCTGTCGCTGGTGCCGCCGCTCGGTGCGGCGGCGGGTGTGGCGTGATCCCCCGCTACTCGCTGCCGGAGATGGCGGCACTGTTCACCGACGAGGCCCGCGTCGAGATGTGGCTCGACGTCGAGCTCCTGGCCGTCGAGGGCTGGGCCGAGTCGGGCACCATCCCCCCCGACGCGGCCGCCGAGGTTCGGGCCCGTGCTCCCAAGGTGACTCCCGAGTTGGTGGGTGCCATCCACGACCGCGAGCGCGTCACCGATCACGACGTGGCCGCCTTCGTCGACGTGATCCAGGATGCCATCGGCGCTCCCGAGGGATCGTGGGTTCACTACGGCCTGACGTCGTCGGATGTGGTGGACACCGCGCTGTGCGCCACGCTGACCCGCGCCGCCGACCTCCTCATCGACGCCGCTGATGCCTTCGTGTCGGTGGTGAAGGCCCGAGCGCTCGAGTTCATGGACACACCCATGCCGGGCCGCACCCACGGCATGCACGCCGAGCCCACCACCTTCGGGGCCAAGCTGGCCCTGTGGTGCCTCCAGGCCGACCGCGACCGGGCCCGCCTGCGCGCCGGCGCGTGCGGGCATCGCGGTGGGGAAGTTGTCGGGCGCGGTGGGGACCTACTCCAACATCGACCCGGGCGTCGAGGCCCATGTCTGTGGCGCGCTCGGTCTCACGGCGGTGCCCGCCACCCAGGTCATCGCCCGGGACCGTCACGCCGAGCTGCTGTGGGCGTGCGCGTCGGTGGGTGCCACCATCGAGATGATCGGCACCGAGATCCGGCATCTGGCCCGGACCGAGGTGGGCGAGGTCGAAGAGGCCTTCGGGGCGGGCCAGAAGGGCAGCTCGGCCATGCCCCACAAGCGCAACCCCATCCTCTCCGAACGACTGAGCGGCCTGGCCCGCGTCCTGCGGGGATACCTGGGCGCGGGGCTCGAGGACGTGGCCCTGTGGCACGAGCGCGACATCTCCCACAGCTCGGTGGAGCGGGTCATCCTCCCCGACGCCTGTCTGTTGACCTACTACGTGCTGCGCAAGGCGACGGGACTCGTCCAGAACCTCGTCGTCCACGCCGAGCGTATGCGGACCAACGTCCTCGAGGGTTCCTTCGGGCTCGTCTTCAGCCAACCCGTCCTCTTGGCACTGGTGGAAGTGGGGATGGAGCGCGACGTCGCCTACCGGATCGTCCAGCGCGACGCCCGTGCCGCGTGGGAGCAGAAGCGCCCGTTCCGGACCGTGCTCGAAGCCGACGCCGACGTCAGGATGGACGGGGACGCGCTCGACCGTGCCTTCAGCCTGGACCGGGCACTCCAGCATGTCTCGAAGTTCCGACAAGCGATCGAGGAGGTTGAGGGGTGAGTTTGACGTTGGTGCACAGCGGCAAGGTCCGCGAGCTCTACGACGCCGGGGAAGGCCGTCTGCTCATGGTGGCCTCGGACCGCCTCTCGGCGTTCGACGTGGTCCTGGCCGAGCCCATCCCCGACAAGGGTCGGGTCCTCACGGCCATGACGGTCCACTTCCTCCACGAGCTGGCCGACCTCGCCCCCAGCCATCTCATCACCGCCGATCCCGACCAGCTCCCCAAGGACGCCGCCGAGTTGGGCGGCGACGCCGGGCTGGACGGCATCGCGGGACGCGCCGTGCTCGTGCACCGGGCCGAGATGCTCCCCATCGAATGCATCGTGCGCGGCTATCTGGCCGGGTCGGGATGGAAGGAGTACTCGACGAGCCGGACACTCCACGGCACCCCGCTCCCGGCCGGCCTCGAACAGGCCAGCCGGCTCCCCGAGCCCATGTTCACCCCCTCGACCAAGGCCACCGAAGGACACGACCTCAACATCTCCTTCGACGAGGCCGCAGACCTGGTGGGCAAGGAGATGGCCGAGAAGGCGCGCGACCTCTGTGTCGAGGCCTATCGCCGCGGCGCGGCCGCGGCCGAGCGCAACGGCATCATCGTGGCCGACACCAAGTTCGAGCTCGGGATCATCGACGGCGAGCTCGCCCTGTGCGACGAGGTCCTCACCCCCGACTCGTCGCGCTTCTGGCCCGCCGACGAGTGGAAGCCCGGCACCAACCCCCCCGCCTTCGACAAGCAACCGGTCCGCGACCTGCTGGAGGGAAGCGGCTGGGACAAGAAGCCGCCCCCCCGCCGCTCCCGCCCGAGGTCGTGTCCGAGACGAGCGACCGCTACATCGCCGCCTACGAGCGAATCAGCGGGCGCCGACTGGCCGACTGGTACGGTGCGACCAGGTGATGCGGCCGTGAAGTACGAGGTCCTCGTGGAGGTGAGATTGCGCCCCGGGATCGCCGATCCGCAGGGTGCGACCATCGAGCGGGCCTTGCCTGCGCTGGGTTTCGAAGGTGTCGACGAGGTCAGTGTCGGCAAGGCCTTCCGCCTGTCGATCGAGGCCCCCGACGAGCCCGCGGCGCGTGACCGGGCCGTCGAGATGGCCGACCGCTTGCTCGCCAACCCCGTGATCGAGGACTCACACGTCACGGTGATCGGCTGATGGCGGCGATCGGCTGATGGCGGCCAAGATCGGCGTCGTCGTCTTCCCGGGGAGCAATTGCGAGCACGACGTGGTGAAAGCCCTCGGACTCTTCGGCCCCGCCCGGGCCGAACCGGGGCTCGTCTGGCACGGGGAGCGCTCGCTGGCCGGCTACGACGCCATCGTCCTGCCCGGCGGCTTCGCCCATGGCGACTACCTCCGCCCCGGCGCACTGGCCCGCTTCTCGCCGGTGATGGAGGCGCTGGCCAAGTACGCGGCCGACGGTGGGCCGGTGGTGGGGATCTGCAACGGCTTCCAGGTGCTCACCGAGGCGGGGCTGCTCCCCGGTGCCTTGCAGAAGAACCGCGGCCTTCGTTTCCTGTGCACCACGGTGGGGGTGTCGGTGTGCACGACGCGCACCGTCCTCACCGGTGAGTCGACGGTGGGAGCTCAGCTCTCGCTGCCGATCAACCACTTCGAGGGCAACTTCACCTGCGACGCGGCGACGCTCGAACTCCTACGCGCCGAGGACCGCATCGTGCTCCGCTACACCGCCAATCCCAACGGATCGCTCGACGACATCGCCGGCGTGTGCAACGAAGAGGGCAACGTGGTGGGCCTCATGCCCCATCCCGAACGGGCCTGTGACGTCATGACGTCGTCCACCGACGGTATGGGACTGCTCGACTCGCTCGTGGTGGCCGCCACCCGACGTGCCACCGTGCCGGTCTGAGCTACTTCTTCTCGCTCACCGTGCGGGTGATCTCGGCGCGTTGCAGGACCGCGGCGCTCACGCCGGCGGCGCGCCAGGCGTGGTACTCGATGCCCTTGCGCTGTCCGTAGGCCTTGGCCACCTTGATGAAGGCCCTCTCGAGCGCGCCGAGATCGTCAGTGGACGACACCCGGTTGAGCTCGGCTTCGAGATCGGTCTTCTCCTGGATCAGATGCAACCGCGACAGCGGGTCGGCCGACGCCAACTCGTCGGTGACGAATTCGAGACGCTTCTTCACCGACTCCGGTGTGCGCTTGCGTCCCCGCTTGGGTCGGTTGTGCTCGATGGCTTCGAGGTAGCGGCGGACGACGCGTCCCTCGTCCCGGCCCCGGGCCAGCGCCGCTTTGTGCGTGCTCGACATGGGCTGACGGTTGGGTCGTGTCTTGAGGTCAGGCATCGCACGGATTATGGGTTCGTCTTTGCAGTGAATGCAACCTATTTGTCGACTCTCATTTCACAGAAATCAGCCCCGTTCATTGTCGAACTCGAGCCAGTCGCGGAGCGTGCTGAGAGTGTGACTCTCGGCCCCGGCTTTGCGTGCGACGAGCGTCGAGGGTGAGTGCCGCGCCAGGTACGGTGACAATCATGGAGTTGCACCGGGCGCTCGGATTGAGTGACGACGAGGCGGCGCGCATCGAGGAGATCCTCGGGCGCCCCCCCAACGAGCTCGAACTGGCCATGTATGCCGTGATGTGGAGCGAGCACTGTTCTTATAAATCGTCACGCCTGCACCTCAAGCGACTCCCGACAGATGCACCCCAGGTCCTCGTCGGGCCGGGGGAGAACGCCGGGGTTATCGACGCCGGAGACGGCATCGCCGTTGCCTTGCGCATCGAGAGCCACAATCACCCCTCGGCCGTCGAGCCCTATCAGGGCGCGGCCACCGGTGTGGGAGGCATCCTCCGTGACATCTTCACCATGGGGGCCCGGCCCATCGCGCTCATGGACCCCCTCTTCTTCGGCACCCTCGACGACGCCCGCACGCGGTGGCTGACCGAGGGCGTGGTGGCCGGCATCTCGGGCTATGGCAACTCGGTCGGTGTTCCCACCATCGGCGGCGAGCTCACCTTCGCGTCGGGATACGCCCGCAACCCCCTCGTGAACGTGTTGTGCCTCGGGGTCATGCCAAAAGAACGGCTGGTGCTCAGCGCGGCGACGGGTGAGGGGAATCTGGCTGTGCTGCTCGGGTCGTCCACGGGGCGCGACGGGATCGGCGGGGTGAGCGTGCTGGCCTCGACCGCCTTCGGTTCTGAGGGTGGTGGGGATGACGCCAAGCGCCCCAGCGTCCAGGTGGGCGATCCCTTCGAGGAGAAGCGGCTCATCGAGGCCTGTCTCGAGTTGCTCGACCGCCGCCTGGTGGTGGGGATCCAGGACCTGGGCGGAGCGGGCCTCGCTTGTGCCACCTCCGAGACCGCGGCGCGCGGCGGCATGGGCATGGACGTGGCCGTGGACGTCATCCCGCGCCGGGAGCCGGCCATGGAGCCCTTCGAGGTCATGACGTCGGAGAGCCAGGAGCGCATGCTCGCCATCGTCACCCCCGCCGATCGCGCCGCCGTGGAGGAGGTGTGCCGGCGCTGGGAGGTCCGAGCCACGGTCATCGGCACCGTCACCGACGGCGGGCGGCTCCGCGTCGTGTCGGGGGACGGCGCCGTACTCGCCGACGTCCCCGCCGCCTCGCTCTCCGACGACGCGCCGCTCTACGACAGAGCCGCGCTCGGCTCCCGCTGACCTCGAGGCCCGCCGGCGCGACGATCCCGGCCGGGCCCTGTCTTGTGTCGCTTCGCTGGTCACCCCGGAGGCGATCGGCGCCGATGTCCTGGCGTTGCTCGCCGACGCCTCGTGGGTCTACCGCCAATACGACCACCAGCTCTTCCTCAACACCGTGGTCGGTCCGGGAGAGGACGCCGCGGTGCTCCGGTTGGCGGCGCCGGGCCTGCCACCCAGTGACCGGGGGCTGGCCATCTCCACCGACTCCAATCCACGTTGGTGCGCGCTCGACCCCCGATTGGGCACGGCCATGACCGTCGCCGAGTCGGCGCTCAATGTGTCCTGTGCCGGGGCCCGGCCCGCCGCACTCGTCAATTGCCTCAACTTCGGCAACCCTGAGCATCCCGAGGTGATGTGGCAGCTGTCGGAGTCCATCGACGGCATGGGTGACGCCTGTCGGGCCCTGGAGATCCCCGTCATCGGCGGCAACGTCAGCCTCTACAACGCCAGTGCCGGCAACGACATCGACCCCACCCCGGTGGTGGCGGTGCTGGGGGTCATCGACCGTCTCGAGCGCCGGCCCCCGGGGATGGCATTCATCGAGGGCTCGTCGCTCGTCCTGCTCGGGGACACCGACCTGTCGTTGGCCGGATCGCGCTGGGCCGTCGAGCGTCACGACCATGGGGGCGGGACACTGCCTGCGCTCGATCTCGCCGCCCACGCCCGTCTCCTCGCGCTCATGACCCGACTCGTCCCGGTCGAGGGCCTGCTCACTTCAGTCCACGACGTGTCGGGCGGTGGCCTGGCCCTGGCGCTGGCCGAGAGCGCGGTGCGGGCGGGGGTGGGCTGCAACGTCGACGGCGTCGGTGATCACGCCGAGCTGTTCTCGGAGTCCCCGTCGCGGGTCGTGGTGGGGACGATGCGCCCCGACGACGTCCTCGCCCAGGCGCACGCCGCCGGTGTCCCGGCGCGCCGTCATCGGACTGTCGGGTGGCGACCGGATCGTGGTGACCGGTCTGCTGGATCTGGCCCTGTCCGACGCCCTCGAGGCATGGCGGGTGGCGCTGCCCGGCGCGTTGGGCGAGCCCGTCACCGCCTGAGGCCCGCCCCTCGAAGAGCGCGGCCGATCGAAGGCGGTCAGGGTGCGAGGCTCACCCGGCCTTCGTCGTCGAGCTCCCACCCCGGGTTGTGGGCGACTTCCCAGGGGTGGCCGTCGGGGTCGATGAAGATGCCGGAGTAGCCGCCCCAGAACGTGGTCGTCGGCTCGCGTCCGATCGTCGCCCCCGCGGCGCGGGCCTCGGTGATGACGCCGTCGACCTCGGCCGGCCCTCTGGCGTTGTAGGCGAGGGTCACCCCACCCCACCCCCCGCCGTCCTCGACGGCGGAGTCCTCGGCCAGCCGGGCTCGGTCCCACAACGCCACGATCATGCCGGGCGCCTGGAAGAAGACGACGTCGTCGTCGGGGGCCGCATTGCTGCGCCAACCCAGCGCCTCGTAGAAGGCACGGGCCCGGCCGAGATCTCGGACTCCGAGGGTGATCACGCTCAGTCGCTGGTCCATGGTCGGCATTCTCCCAGCGTGACCCGGGGTTTCGCCTACGGTGGCCCGTTGTCAGTGACCTGCGCTTGTCCGTAGGTCGCCGAGCGGCCCGGGAGAATCGTTGGCGAGCGAGCACGACCACACCGGCGAGCACCTGCCGATCGACCCCGACCTGGCGCCGGCCGACTCCGCCCCGATCGGCGCCGGGGGTGGGTCCGCCGGTCGCTCCGCCCATACCGGGCGGGCCCGTGTGCCGGTGCTCGTGGCCATCGCCCTCGGGGCCGCGGCCGGGGCGCCCGCCCGCTACGGCCTCGCGCAGGTGATCCACGTCGCGCCCGGGACCTTCCCATGGGCGACGTTCGTCACCAACGTCTCGGGAAGCCTTCTCCTTGGACTGTTCATGGCCCTGGTTCTTGAACGTTTCCCCCCGACCCGTTACCTACGACCGTTCGTCGCCACCGGGTTCCTGGGCGCATACACCACTTACTCCACGTTCGCCGTGGAGAGCGACCTGGTTGATCAAACAGGGTCACGCCGCCATAGGCGTCGTCTATGCGGTGGCGAGCTTGGCCACCGGGTTCTCCGCCGTATGGGCGGGAATCTGGATCGCCCGAACAATTCCATTGCCACACCGAGGAGGCACGTCATGAAGCTCGAAGGCCACCAGAAGCGTCTCACCATATTCATCGGCGAGGCCGACCACTACAACCACACGCCGTTGGCGACCGAGATCGTCCACCGCGCCCACAAGGCGGGCTTGGCCGGAGCCAGTGTCTTCCGGGGCGTAGAGGGCTACGGGGCCTCCAACCACATCCACACCACCCGCATCTTGTCCCTCTCCGACGACCTGCCCATCGCCATCGTCATCGTCGACACCGACGAACGCATCCAGGCATTTCTCCGCGACCTCGATGACCTCATCACCGAGGGTCTCGTGATCGTCGACGACGTCGAGGTCGTGAAGTACGTGGGCCGTCCCGGCAATGGTGAGCCGTGAGCCCTCTGGCCTGGCTGGGCTTCGTCGTCGCGGCCGCCGTCGGCGCGCCGTTGCGCTATCTCGTCGACGGTTATGTCGCCGACCGTGTCGAGGGTGTCTTTCCCTGGGGGACCTTCGTCATCAACGCCAGTGGATCCTTGGTGTTCGGTGTGCTCACCGGCCTGACCCTCTATCACGCCTTCCCGCAGACGCCCAAGGTGATCCTCGGCACCGGCTTCTGCGGTTCCTACACGACGTTCTCCACGTTCAGCTTCGAGACGGTGCGTCTCGTCGAGGAAGGGGCGCTCGGCAAGGCCTTCCGTAACGCCTTCGGCACGCTTGTGGTCTGTGCCGGCGCAGCCGCGCTGGGTCTGGCGCTGGCCGCTCTGTGAGGGCGGTGATGACGCCGTTGCGGTCAGCGATCATCGGGGGGACGACGACGTCGGGTCCCGCCATGCACCGCTCTGATAGCGGTCGAGCCCTTCGGTGAGCTGGCCGGTCTGCAAGGTCGCCATACCGTGGTCGTACTCGTTGCTGATGGCGTCCGGCAACCCCATCGACCATTGCTCGTAGGAGGACATCCGGTCATGGCGCAGCGCGGCCTGGGGCCGACTGGCGATTTCGTGCGCCAGGCGCAGCGCGTGTTCGAGCGCGTGGCCTTTGGGCACGATCCGGTTGGCGAGTCCCATCCGAAGGGCCTCGTCGCCGCTCACCCCCCGGCCCGTGAGGATGAGGTCCAGGGCGTGGCTGTGGCCGAGCAGCCGGGTCAGTCGAATGGTGCCGCCGTCCATGAGCGGAATCCCCCAGCGGCGGCAATAGACGCCGAAGACCGCATCCTGGGCGGCCACCCGCAGATCGCACCACGCCGCGAGCTCCAGGCCTCCCGCCACGGCGTGGCCCTCCACCGCGGCGATGACCGGTTTGTCGAGGAGCATCCGGGTCGGCCCCACGGGCCCGTCGCCGTCGGGCTCGACGCGGCTCACCCTGGTCAGACCCGGTTCGCTCATGGCCTTGAGGTCCGCGCCGGCGCAGAAGGTGCCACCGGCCCCGGTGAGCACGGCCACGTCCTGGGTGGCGTCGGCGTCGAAGGCGCGAAAGGCGTCGGCGAGCTCGGTG
Source organism: uncultured Acidimicrobiales bacterium (assembly GCA_963796765.1). Taxonomy (GTDB): domain Bacteria; phylum Actinomycetota; class Acidimicrobiia; order Acidimicrobiales; family UBA8190; genus Chersky-840. Next base: position 28,603 of record CAWCMY010000001.1, read on the forward strand.
GCGGTGGGGCGGTCGATGGCGTTGGCGACCTCGGGACGATCCAGCGTCACGATCGTGACGGGCCCCTGGACCTCTACGTGGACGGTCACGGCCCGTCGGCCGCACCCGGCGCGGCCCCCGCGCCGGCGGTGAGGAGCTTGCGGGGATGCCGGCCGTCGACGTAGCCGATGAACGGTGGGTAGATGTTGTAGCCGAGGAGTTCCTGCAACCGGACGGGGAGCATCCTCGCCATGTCGGGCGGGACGGCGAGCACGTGGTTCTCGACCGGTCGGAGCCATGCCGACGCGTAGTGGAGGACGACGCCCAATCGTTCCCGGTCGGTGTGGTTGGCGCCACCGCCGTGCCAGACACTCCCCAGGTAGACGAGGGCGGTGCGGGGGGGCATTTCGACCATCGTGGTCGGGGTGGTGTCGTCGGGGCGTTCGTCGATCCAGCGGTGGCTCCCGGCCACGATCCGGGTGGCGCCGTTGGTGGCGGTGAATTCCTCGAGGGGCCACATCACGTTGACGACGAGCTCCTGATGGGGCCGGGGCATCGGATAGATGGCGTCGTCGGGGTGCAGCGGTTGGGCCACTTCGCCCGGGCCGATGGAGATGGCTGCCGGGGCGCTCAATTGATAGTCACCCAGGACCCGGTCGAGCACACCCAGCATGACCGGGTGGGTGGCCATGACGTCGAGAGCGCGCGTCTTGGCGAACAGGGCGTAGACCCGCCGGGTGCTCCGTCCTTCGAAGTCGTCGCGTCCGGAGGGGGTGTGCTCGAGGATCTGCTCGAGGTCGCGCCGTGCCGCTCCGACCTGCTCCGTGGTGATGGCGTCGGGGACCGTGGCGTACCCGTCCCTCTCGAGCGCGGCCACGACCTCGTCCACCGTGCCGGTCGCTCGGTCCCCCCCGTCCACCGTGCCGGTCGCTCGGTCCCCCCCGTCCACCGCCACGTCCGCCGAGCTGACTTCCACGCGACTCTCCCTAAGGGAATATGCTGGTCATGGTCCACCTTCCAGAAGGGAATGTCAAGATGCCGGGTGACAAGGGGGCGGGTGCCCAGATCCCGGGTGGATTGAACGCCACCCAGGGATCGCTGCTCGGGTTCCTCTTCGACGAGCCGAAGACCGGGTGGGATCTGCTCCAGGAGATCGAGCAGGGCCTGTCGCGCTTTTGGAACGTGACCCCCAGCCACGTCTACCGCGAGCTCCGCACCCTCCACGATCGCGGTCTTCTCACCGCAGGGCGGACGGGCGTGCGCGACCGCCGGCCGTTCACCATCACCGCGGCGGGCAAGAAGGCGTTCAAACAGTGGATCGCACAAGAACCGGGGCCCGAGCAGATCCGCAACCCGTTGCTCATCACATTGTGGTTCGGACGCCATCTCGACGACGACAAGCTGGCCGAGTTCCTCGATTCGAACCGGAAGGTCCATGCAGCACGGCTCCGGCACTACACGAGCATCACCGCCACCGACGAGCACACCGGGGCAGTCCTCGCCTTCGGCGTCGCCTACGAGAAGGCCGTCATCGCCTGGATCGACGATCTCACGAGCACATCCCGGCGCACACCGGTGGGAGCGGCCCACACGTAGTCGGATCGCCCGGTCCGACGGCCCGTTCCGACGGCCCGGTCGGATCACCCGGGTGCGAACATCGTGCGGTGGTGTCCCTCCGGTACGCGACGGTTGATGACCTTCCCGGTCTGGTCGAGCTCTGGAACGCGAGCCGACGCGCAGCGGTTCTGGGCGAGTGCCGGATTCGATTGCGACACCCACGATCAGCGGTGGTCGAGGCCCCTACCGTGACGGTCGGTCGGCGCCGGGTTCCCCCAGTCCCACGGCCTCGAGAAGTGCGCGGGTGAAGGTGCTCATCTCGTCGTAGGGGAGGGTTCCGGGGTCCCACCACGCCGCGTCTGAGGTCTCGTCGCCGTCGGGTCTCGGGGAGCCGCCGACGACGGTCGCGGCGAAGACCGTCGAGACATATGACGTCTGATCGCCGTTCGGGTAGGTGATGCGGAATTCGGGGCCACCGATGACACCCAGGATCGGTCCCAGCTCGACGATGACGCCGGCTTCTTCCTCTGCTTCGCGACGAGCGGCGTGCGCGGGTGACTCGTCGGGCTCGATGGCGCCGCCGATGACGGCCCACTGGTCGGTGTCGATGACCCGGACCAACAGGACCCGTCCGGTTTCGTCGCGGGGAACGACCGCGGCGGAGGGGAGGACGAGGAGTTCGGTCCCCACCAGCTCGCGAAGGCGCTTGATGTAGGGAGCGATGGCCACGGGTTCAAGCTAACGCAGCCCCTTCATCGTTTCGGGACCTTCACGGCTTCCACATAGAGCCGGGTCGTCTTGCCCTCGTTCGGATACGGCGGCCGCCGTTCGGCCTGGGTCACCTCGAGACCGGCCGCCTCGGTTGCCCCCAGGAGCTCGTCGAGCTCGAAGAACGTCGCCGCCAAGGGCACCGGCTCTTCGAGGAACTCGTCGAGCTCGACCTCGTCGGTTCCCTCGTGGGCGCAGAACAACAGACGGCCGCCGGGTCGAAGGACGTGGCGGAACCCGCGCAGCACCGGTTCGAGCTCGGCCCGCCGGAGATGGATAAGGGAGTAGAAGGCCAGCAGTCCTCCCAGGCAGTCCGGCCCGAGCGGCAGGGCCCGCATGTCAGCCGCCAGTGCGCCGTCGAGGCGGACGGCGGCGAGCTTGGCCATCACGGAACTGAGGTCAACCCCCACGACGCGGCGGCCCCAACCGCGGACGAAGGCACCGATCTGACCCGGCCCGGATCCGACGTCGGCGACCGGGTCCTCGACCGACGTCGCGAAGGCGGCCAAGAGCTCCCGGTCACGGGGTTTGTGGCGGAGCTCGTCCAGGAAGCGGTCCTCGTACTTGGCCGCCGTGGCGTCGTACGAAGTACGGAGATAGTCCCAGTCCACGCCTGAATCTCGGCGGTCGGGGGGTCAGTCTGCGGTGTGGTCCCCGGTCCTGGCCGCGTCCTCGGACCACCGCTTCCCGAGCCAGGCCACCCAGCCCACCTGGGCCACGAGCGAGAGCCACCACACGATCCAAATGGGACTGGTCACAGGTCAACCTCGTTTCGGGGGCGTTGCACCGGGCCCGAATGTACCTGGCCCAGTCGATTTCCCGCCTCCTCGCCCGCTGACCACAGACGGGGCGGTGGAAATCCAGACCAGGGATCCGGCTCCCGACCGACATGCCCTCATCGGTGCGCGTCGGCCCGTGGGCTGAACCCCTGGTGGTGACCAGCCCTGCAAGTGCAACTCCTGCGGCTGAGCCCCGCTTGCACCCCCCGGAGGACTGGTCACCGAAACCCATCCTGCCTCCGACCCTTGGGCAGTTCCTTGGAGCCTCATGTGAGTTTCCTGTGAGTAGCTCTGTTTCGAGTTCGGGCCGGCGGGTCAAGGAACAGGCATTGGGGCGCGGGTGCCCTCCGTCACCTCTTTGCCGCCGGGTTCATGGCCGAGACGGGCGTGGAGGGACCCCCCAGGGCACGATGGCGTCGGACCTTGCCTGAGCACGAGCAGCCCTTCAGCCGCTCCCGGGATCACCTGTCAACCGCACGTCTTTTGGTCGATGGTGATGGTCGAGCTGCCGTCGGCGGTCGGGACATAGGGATCGACCGTCGAAGTCGAGGTGAAGCGGTCACCGATCCAGTGGAGCATGTCGTCGAAGCTCGGCGCGATCACTCCCGCGTGGCTCTGGCCCGAGTACACCCAACGCTCGACCGGCTGCTTGATCTTGCAGAGCTGGCCCTGGAGGATCTGGGTGGAGATGACCGGGATCTGCTCGTCATTGCCGCCCTGGATCATCAGCAACGGGGTCTTCGTCTTCTTCTTGAACGATGAAGGGTCGTTGGCCGAGAAGAGCTTGGCCCACGACGGCACCGAGAAGGGGTTCTTCGGGATGAGGTCAGCGAAGGTCATGTGCGGGGTGGTGGCCACCGCGGCGTTGACGACCCCCGAGACGTAACTCGAGCACCCGTTGTCGAGCTGGGGAATCAGCGCCACGGCTTGTGGCGTCATGATCGCCGACAGAGGCGCCTTCGTGTTCCCGTAGTAACTGTTGAAGGAGCCGGCCACCATCATGAGGTAGTAGTCGTAGGGGCTCGTCACCAGGAAGTTGTAGAGAAGCGAGAATTGCGACGGCGGGGCCCCGGCCACGACGCCTCGCAGGTTCAGCTTGGGTGCGTACTTGTGGTCGTAGATGGAGAACATGGCCGTCTGGCCTCCCTCGGAGTGCCCCCAGACCACATAGCTGTTGCTCAGCTTGACGCCCGAGAGCGAGTGGGCGGCCTTGACGATCATCACGGTGTCCTCGGCTGCCGAAGCACCCACGATGTAGGGCATCAGGCCGGGCGTCCCCTCGCCCTGGTAGTCGCTCGCCGTCACCGCGTAGCCGGCCGCAATGAGATTGTTGATGCCGGGGACCGCTGCTGCTCCTTGCAGGCTCGGGGCGCAGACATCGGCCATGCCGTTGGTCCCGTGTCCCCATGTCACGACCGGCCAACCGCCCGCGGGCGGCGTGCCGTTGGGAACGGCGACCATCCCGGTCACCGGGACGGCACCTTTGGGCCCCTTCGACTTGTACATCACGATGTGCATGGTGGCGCCGACGAGATTCGAGTCGGGGACGATCTCGGACTTGATGAGCGTGCCTTTTGGTCCCTTCGGCAGGGGCTGGGGGACGCTGTAGAAGGAGGGAAGCCCGGCCGGTGCCGGAATGTTGGGTTTCGCCTTTTTCGCGCTCGCCGGGCCGGATGCCAGCACCGACGTGCCCAGGACGACGAGGCAGACAGCGGCAGTCGCCGCTCCGAGGAAGCGCTTGCGCATGACGAAGACCCCCATTTCCCAGCCCGACCCCCGCCAGCTGGCTATTGCAACATAGCTGAGGGGCCTTCCCGGGGCGACTGCCATGGATCGCCGGCTCAGAGGCCCTCGATGATCCGGATCAAATCGTCCCGGTGATACCCCAGGGTCAGACGAACCGACGAGTTCCTGGCCACGAACACGGCGAGCGGCCCGTGCTTCGGGCTCACGCCCCGAGTTGCCCGGACCGCCGGATCGCAAGATCGTTACGGGGCGCCGCCCTCGGTCATCTGGGCCAACATCTGCTCCAGTGCTGCCTGATCCGGTCCGACGAAGGGTTGCGCTGACGGGGCGGCTTCGAGCGAGCCGAGGAGCCGCTCCAACATCGCACCCGAGGCTGCCGGCAGATGGCTGCTCAGGACCATGGTGGGATCCAACTCGCGGACCCCGTTCAGCTCCTTTGCGAACACGGCGGGGTCGACCTTGTGCAGCCACGGGGAGTCGACCGTCGCCCAGAAGACCTGCCCTTGCCGCAGTTCGTCGTCGGAGAGATCGTCAGCTCGCTCCGGTACGGCCTGGAGAAGCGCCCCGAAGCAGTCGGAACTGAAGAGGGCGCCGGACTTGTCGTCACGGAAGCCGGTCGTGGAGGGATTGTCGAAGACCGGAGGCTTGACCGCGGTCAGGGTGCGATCGCCCACGGCGATCTTTTGCCCGGGGTTGACGAGGTGAATCCTGTCCATCGGCAGCGGGGCGGAGGTGGTCATGATGCCAACGCCCAGATACGTCGTGATCACCCGAAGCTGAGGGTTCTCGGCCAGCAGCTGATGGAGCGTGCCGATGTGGTCGAAATCCGTGTGGGTGAGCCAGATCCACTTCAGGTCGGCGGGGTCGATGACCGTGCGCAGCGCGGCTATGAACTCGTCGCTTTCGACCACCGCGCCGGTGTCGACGAGGACCGGCTCAGGACCGTGAAGGACGAAGGCGTTGAGCGGAATGAATCCGAATCCCGGGATCGGGAACGTCGACGTCAGGACGTCGATGTCGGGTGCAGCCTTGTACGTGGTGACCACGAGATGTGCTCCTTCGTTGGTGGTGATGGTGGTGCCTTGTGTCGGTAGGACTCGTCTTGGGATGCTCGAGCGTACGACACTAATGGTCGTCGAGCCCGGGGACCGTTGCAGGGGACCGTCGACGACCTGACCGGGAACCGGAGCACCTTCACCTCGAAAGGACTGGGTGACCAGCCGGAGCAGCCTCGAAGCAGCCGGACTCGTTCGGCGGCACGACTCAACCGACAAGTCGTGGACCAAAGGAAACGGCTTGCGCGGTTGCTTCAGACCGAAGACACAGTGAACGACCTTCGGAATCATGGATCCTCGGACCGCAAGAAGGAGACGAGTGTCAATTCAAGGACGATGGTCATGGACGATGGCATCTGGCCAGCTCGCTATGCCCGGAGGGCATTGCCACTGAGCAAGCACTACTCACCACCACAAGTCACCCTCTGATGATCCTCAATTGTGAGGACGCTGCCACACTCCCGTTCTGATTGGCTACCCATCGAAGGCACCGTTTTGGGCGGGCGAATCGTCGGCTTTTGAAGGGATGTCCGGCATGCGATCAGAACAGCGATGGGGCCGTCGGCGGATGTGGGTGGTTGGGTTCGCCGGGGTGTTGGTTTGCGCGACGGTGGCGGGGGTGGGTGCATCCGCCGCGGCGGCCAAGAAACACGTCCCCGAGGCTCTTTACGTGGGTTCGTTCCACGGCATCGTCACCCCGCCGTCGGTAACGTTCTCGACGATCCAGGGAGCCGTCGATGCCGCCCAGAAGGGTGACTGGATCCTGATCGCGCCGGGCGACTATCACGAGACTGGCGACATGGGCGCCAATTCGCCGAGTCCGTCGGACCTGGCGACAGGTTGGTATGGGGGCGTCGACATCGAGACGTCGAATATCCACCTGCGCGGCATGGACCGCAATTCCGTGATCGTCGACGGAACGCTCGGCTCTGCAGCCACCCCGTGCAGCTCGGCTCCCGGCGACCAGAACCTCCTCAACGGCGATGGGCGCAACGGCATCCTCGCGTGGAAGACCAAAAGCGTCAGCATCGACAACCTCACTGTGTGCAACTTCCTGGCCGGCTCCGGCGAATCTGGCAATGAGATCTGGTGGAACGGCGAGGCCAATGCCAAGGGCAAGATGGGGGTGAAGGGATACGAAGGCAGCTATTTGACGGCGACGTCCACCTACTTCGCAGGTAGTTCCCAGAGCAACGCCAGCGTTTGTGACACGTGCGCCCTCTACGGGATCTTCTCGTCGGCGTCTCAGGGACCGGCCACCCTGAGCCAGGTCTACGCCAACAACTTCTCCGACTCGGGGATCTACGTGGGCGCGTGCAAGCGAGTGTGCAATGTGACCATCGACCACGCCACGATGGAGAACAACGCCCTCGGCTACTCGGGCACGAACTCCGGCGGAAAGATCATCATCAAGAACTCGGTCTTCAACAACAACAAAGATGGCTTCGACACCAACACCGCCCTCACCGGCGACCCACCCCCGCCGCAGGACGGCCGCTGCCAAGGCAAGTCCGCGACACCGTTCCCAGGGACCAAGTCTTGCTGGATCTTCGAGCACAACCTCGTCGAGAACAACAACAACCCGAACGTGCCCATCGCCGGCACCGCCGGCCTTGGACCGACAGGTACCGGCATGACGGTCTCAGGCGGGCGCAACGACGTCATCGCCAACAACCAGTTCCTCAACAATGGTGCCTGGGGCATCCTCTTCCTCCCCTACCCAGACTCGAACACAGCATCTGACGGCAAGACCTGTAAGCAGGCCAAGGGCATCGTGGCCACTGCACTAGGGATTTCTGGCGTCTCGTGTCTGTTCGATCCCCAGGGTGACGTTCTTTCGAACAACCAATTCTCCGGCAATGGCACATTCGGCAACCCGAGCAACGCCGACTACGGCAACCTCCTCATCGCTGGCCACGAGCCCGTGAACTGCTTCTCGGGGAACACCGAGTGGGACTCCACCTTCACCAATCCGATGGGGCCAGCGACGAACGCCAACGTCGCGGACTCCCACCCAAGCCAGACGCCCTCCACCTGTGGGACGAAGACGCCGAAGGCGGGATTGCTGGGCGGCAACACAGATGTGACCATGCTTCTCCAAGTGGAGTGCGATGCCGGCGTCCTGAGCGGGGCGGCCTGTGCCTCGGCGCACTACCCCCAGGCGACGGCCGTCGTCATGCACCCTCTGCCCAGCCTTCCTTCGATGCCCAACCCTTGTGTCAACGTGCCGGCGAACCTGTGGTGCCGAGGCGGTGTCCCGAGATAGGAAGTGCGGGAGCGCCGACGTCCCATCAGCGACCCGAGGTTGTCGTCTACTGGCCAGCGTGAACCGAGGTCGATTCCTCTGCTTGCTCGTTCGACCTGCGGAACGCTTGGTGCCAGCCGAGCATTGGTCTACAAGAAAGGGCTATTCGGCACTACCGGGGCTATCGAGGCACGGACCACGCTGGTATTGGCGGTCATCATGGTCGCCGCCGAAGGGATGTGGCCGAGGTGGCCAACGCGGCAAGGCCAAGGTTGTCGGAGCTACTCGCAGAGTTTCGTGACGTGGTTCACGATTTTCCAGCCTTCTTGACGGCACCGCTGTACCGGAGGTGGCACCTCCGTTGGGGGGCCACGCCGGCCGAGATCGAAAGTGCCCTTCCCGGCGATGCTCTTGTGCCCCGCGCGGAGTTCAGAGCGACGAGGGCCATCACCATCGAAGCTCCGCCCAACAAAGTTTGGCCCTGGCTCGTTCAAGTCGGCTGCCTCCGTGGCGGTTGGTACAGCAACGATCTGCTCGACAACCTTGGTCGCCCCAGTGCCACGTCCATCGTGCCCGGCCTCCAGCACCTCGAGGTGGGCCAGTGGGTGCCGATGTCCCCTCGTGGAGAACCCTCAGACCGAACCGCCCTCAAGGTCCACTCGTTTCAGGTCAACGAGTGGCTGCTTTGGAGCAAGCCCGACAGCAGTTGGGTGTGGCAACTGACACCGACGAGCGACAACGGCACCCGCCTCGTCACGCGTATCCACGCCGTGTACGACTGGCGACACCCGCTGATGGCGTTTCTGGGCGTGCTGCTCATGGAGTTCGGAGACTTCGCCATGATCCGCAGGATGCTCCGAGGGATAAAGAGGCGAGCCGAATATTTGGTCCAGGACCTCAGCCAGCCTGCTGCCTAGCTCGCTCAGGTCGATCGATGGCGTCCGGCGCGTCGCCAAATCCCGGAGAGTCGACGTGGGTCTCTGCCTGCGCCACCGTGGTCAGGGAATGCGCAGATCGTGATGCTGCCCTGCAGACCGTCGCTCCTCGTCGGTCAACTCCGAGAGCCTTACCGGACTGACAGGGCCCCAGTGGCCTCCGACGGGGCAACGCTGGATCCTTACCCAACCGAGTCGAAGTGCTTTTAGCGACCCGCCGGGGATCCAGATCGTCGTGAAAAGATGGCCCCGGCGGCAACGGACGACGACATTTCCGCCCATTCCGTACCCTCGACTACCGAGGACAAGAGCTTCAGCGGCAAATGCAATGACCCCTATCGCCAAACCGACCCTTCGGCGCGGTCGGCGGCCCGAGGCCCCGTTCGGCTGCGACGAAGTCGAAGCGTCGTCAGAAGGCATGGTTCGACCTCTCTTCTATCCAAGGCCTCCATGATCGCGGATCCGGACCACAAAGTGTATTCGACTGATCCGAGGTGGATTCGTCGATGGGTTCGCGAACCGACCGAAGACCTGGATGTCGTCACGCGATGCGCATGCGATGGGCTACTGGGAGATCGGTTGACGTCCAAATTCGGGGTTCTCTTGAAACACGTGTCGGCATGCATCAACGACGTGCGGATCGAACAGCCTTCCTCGGCCCGCCGTAATCTTCTCGAGTGCCGCATGCACCTCAGTCTCGGGAACGTTGGAGCTACGCGACATTTCCTCCTCGACGGCGTCAGCCACGGCGATGATTCGGGCTCCAAGGAGGATCTCGTCACCCCGAAGGCCTGCCGGGTAGCCACTGCCGTCCAAGCGTTCGTGATGCTGGAGGACCATCTCCGCGACCGGCCATTCGAAGGATGTCCCGGAAACGATTTCGTACCCGGCTTGACAGTGGGTCTTGATGAGTTCCCAGTCGGAGAAGTCCATTCTCCCCGTCTGGCTCAAGATGTTCCCGGGAATTGAGACCTTGCCAATGTCATGGAGCTGTCCGGCAATCCGAATGCCGGCCACAGCACTTTCGTCGAGGTCTAGTGCGAGGGCGATGGCCGCCGCAATGTCCGCCACACGATGCTGGTGGCCCGCTGCAGAGGGTTCTCGTGCCTCAGCAGACGCAGCGAGTGCGGCGAGTGCGGCGACATTGTCGGGATTCAACTCGGCGGGAACGGGTTCCATGCCTACTTGTAATCGGCCGCTCGAACTCATACCGGAGAGGTCTTTCGGCCCTAATTCAGCACTCGCACGAATGGAAATCGACGTCCAGCCCTGCGCCTGGTGTGGGCCGGTCTCAGTTCAGGGGTGCAGTCGCGTACGAGTCACCCCAGTCCCAGGCTCCGCCCTTGTCTGTCGGGGTGCGGGCATCACATGAGGAACGTCGCTTGCTGAGAGTGAAGGACTCCCGCCGTCGTCAATGCGACTGTGCCCTGCTTCTGCTCGTTCAGATTCTTGCCGTTGGCCTTGCCGCCCCGAAACTGAATTGTCCCCGCCTTGTCATTGAATTTCTTGGTTGATGGAGCTGCTGCCAAGTCGACGACGTACCAGCACACCGTGGTCCGAACTCAGGGAGGAGAGGATCACGCCTCGACCGCCGCCGGGTCCGATCACATCGACGGGGTACTCGCTCACGCATGTATCGGGGGAGGTGGTTGTGCACGCGCCTGCTTGGGACCAGGTGAATTCCGGTACCGAAGCAGCGAGGGTGGGCGCCGGTTGCCACGCTGCTCCGTACGACTGTCCGTTCTGGAAGAGAATGTTCATCTCACCGAGTGCGTTCGTCAGATTTGTTTGCGCCGCCCGGTCCCCGGTGGCGGACGTCGCTGAGAAGAAGAGCGGGATGGCCTTGTCGTTGCGTTGTCTCATGAAGACACATGTGGACATCGATCTTCGATGCCATCGTCTTGAGGACCGCTCGGGAATGGTGCCTGGATGCCAGCGTGCGGCAATGTCTCTAGAAGCCGGTCCCTGCCAGGGATCCGACATGGTCGCCGGGTAACGGTAGCCGGGCCAACGGCTTATCGGTCCGACTTCTGGGCCTCAATCAGGAATCGACTGGCGTAGGTCACAAAGGGTCCCGATCGCTGAATCTGCTCGTGAAGGGCGAGCAACTTGTCGTGGTAGCCCTCGACAGTGAAGCCCGGCACGATCCAAATCACGAGGCGGAGAAAGTAGACCACTGCACCCACGTCGTTGAAGACCGTCCGAAGGCGCTCCTCCCGAAGGTCCCGGACAGTCAGGCCTGCCGTCCGTGCAGCCACACGGGCGGCCCGAGGGTCTCGTGTTGAGCCCGGTGGGAGCGGACCCAACATGTATTCGCTGAGTTCTCGAACGCTGTTCGGACCGACCTGCTGAGATAGGTAGGTGCCACCGGGGCGCAGAACACGGGCGATCTCTTCCCACCACGTGGCAATCGGATGGCGGCTGGTGACGAGATCGAAAGCGTCACTGGGGAAGGGCAACCGATCATCCTGCGTGGCTACGACGTACGCTCCCCGAGCGTCAAGTCGACGGGAGGCAAGTGCAACATTCGGGGCATAGCCCTCGGTGGCCACCACGAGCGATGGGAGATCTGGCACGCGTGCCAGCATTTCTCCGCCCCCCGACTGAAGGTCCAGCATCCTTGTTGCCGACTTGGCTCGCTCCGCAACAATCTCGGAGTACCGCCAGCTCGGTCGCTCCTCAGTCGCGCGCCCGGTTAGCCAGCTGAAGTCCCAGTCCCCACTCTCGATCACCGAAACTCCCCAGTTGATCGCCTGGGTGGGTCGATTCCAAGACTACTTGTCGGCTCCGGTCTTCACCCCCTTGCGTAGATTCTCCGTGCGGGCTCGGTGGGTTCGCATTCGGTAGCTGTCGCCCTCGATGTTGAACACGACGGACCGATGGAGGAGCCTGTCGAGCATTGCGGCGGCGACCATGGGGTCGTCGAAGATCTTCCCCCACGAGGCGATCCCGAGATTTGTAGTCAGCACCGTCGAGCTCTTCAGATATCGCTGGGAGATGACCTGGAAGAGCGATGCAGCGGCTTCACTCGCCATGGGAAGGTATCCGACTTCGTCGATGACGAGCAGGCGCGGTCCGGCGAAGTAACGCATCATCGTTGCCCACCGTCCCTCGAGTGCCGCCTTGTGACACCGTGCGGCCAGATCGGCAGCGGTGACGTAGCAGGTGCGGTAGCCGGCTTCGATCGAGGCGCGGGCGAGACACACCGCCAGCATGGTCTTGCCGACGCCGGGTGGTCCGATAAGGAGCACGTTGGTGGCGTCCTCCAAGAAGCTGAGCGTGACGAGTTCGTCGACGAGCTTTCGATCAACGCTCGGCTGGGCGTCGAAGTCGAAGTCGGCTATCCGCCACGGTGCCGGCAGACGGGCGAATCTCTCCAGGCCCGCTTGGCGCCGTGCTTCGGTAGCCGCGACCTCGACATCAAGAAGCCGTTTGAGAAACGCGGTGTTCGAGAGCTTCTTGTCCCGGGCGTGATCGAGCTCGCCGGGCAGGGCCTCTGCAGCGGCTGCGAGACGCAGGTAGGCCAGGTGGCTTCGCAGCTGTTGGTAGATCGAGTCCTCGCTCATCGCGCCGCCTCGACCAGTTCTGCATAACGAGCCAGATCGACGACCACGTCGCGGCCCGCCGCTCCCATGAGTCGCGCTGCTTCGGCGAGAGACTCCGGGCCCGGCGGACGGTTGGACTTTCTGTCACAGGGCCTCTTGGTCGTGAAGGCGGCGAGAACGGCGGCTTCGAGGGCATTGCGATGTTCGGGGAGTCGCACCAGTGCTCCCGATCCAGCTGCGAGAAGACCGTGGCGAGAAATCAATGCTCCTGAAGAACCGTGAATCTCGAGCGTGGACGTCGAGAGGCGGTGGCGAAGCTCGGTCGTCGAACCAGACAACCCGGGAGGAACCGAGTATCGATTGCCCCGGAAGGCAACAGTTGCATTGTCAGCCACGGTGCGTTCGACGCAGATTGTCGCCGGATAAGGGGCCCAGGGCAGTTCCATGAGGGGCTCCGCGTCAGCCAACGCTCCGACTGTGGTGCGCGATCGGTCCGGGCCTCTGCGCTCGCGGTCGTCGCCGGTCGTGGCGAGGAACCGGTCGAGAGAGAGCTGTGCGGACTCGGGATCGGTGGCGCCCATCGTTCGCCACCACCGCCCCGAGGTAAAGCGTCCGGAGGACTCGACCGAGCCCTTGCGGTTGCCCCGCCGGGGCGGACAGGGCTGGACGATCGCCCCGTAGTGCTTGGCGACAGGGGCGAAGCTCGGCTGGACGTCACCGGTTCCCGGCACGATCACCGTGGCGAGTCGATCGGTGCGCCAGATGCGTGCCGTCCCGCCGAGGCGCCGCATGACGGCGTCCATTGCCTCGACGAGATGAGCCTGGTCCATCTTCTCTGTAAGCACCCCGCGGATGCGCCCCGAATGGGGAAGCGTGCCGAGCAGGATGTAGGCGGTGCCGCCCCAGGGTGCGTTGCGCCGCTCGAAGAAGTCCCACTGGATCTCCTCGCCGGGCGGATGGGCGATCTCGATGGTGTCGCGCCCTTTGACCCCGGAACATGCTTCGCAGTGCGGGCGTAGTCCGGCCGCGCGGATCTGGCGCACGAAGCTCGGGTAGCTGAGGGAGTAGCCGAGGGCGACGACCTCGTCATAGAGGGCCGATGCCCACACGTGTGGATCGTCTGCGAAACGCAGTCGCACGTACTCGGCCACGAGGGCGAGCGGGTCAACCGTCGACCTTCGGCGCTTGCCCGGACAGACTTTCCCGTTCAGATATCCCCGGATGGTCTTGCGGTCGCGACCGAGGTGTCGGGCGATCGCCGAAATGGACCAGCCCCGCTGTTTAAGTGCATGTACTTCCACGTCTTCCCCTTGTGTGAGCATGTCGAGCGGGTCCCTTCCAGCTGGTTGGCATCAGAACCGCCAGCTTCGAAGGGGCCCACCTCGATCTGGTGGACCCTGCAGCCCAACCGGGCGCTCAAGGGTGGGGAATTTCGATGATCACCTCTGGGGAGATTCAAAAATCCCTCGATCGGGGCTGCCTGTGCGCTCGTAATCAGCTCCACAAACGACGCTGCCACCCCCAAATTCTCGCAGGTCAGCCTGACTCGCCAAAGCAACCGCTCGCGGTCCTCCAGCGAGCACATGGCATCGACCTGTTGAACCGCTCTTTGGGACCGGTTCGGCGCTCGGCGTTAGCACGCAAATCCTGATCGTGACCGACGTCCCTCCCCCGGTGGGGGCCAACTGAAGACCAGTCAAGATCGACCAAGGTTCGCAGGTGGGAGACGCCCGTGACGTGGAAGAAGAGCGCAGCAGGTCGGTCTAACTGGGGGACACCGCTAGAGCGGCGTGTACGTAAGTGCGACAACGCCCGTGCTGAAGGTGGTCGTCGCGACCAGTTTCAGATGAGTGGTGGCCTCGATGTCCTCAAAGAGACGCTGTCCGTTTCCAACCGCTACAGGATTCAACCAGAAATGGAACTCATCGACGAGATTGTGGTCCATGAGAACGCGATCAAGTGGCCCGGTACCAAACTTCAGGAGACTATGACCGGCCGCTTTGAGCGAAGACACACCGTCGACGACGTCCCCTTTGATAAGAGTCGCGTTCCAAGTTGTCTCGCGCAGGGTGGTCGAGGCCACATATTTTGGGATGCTGTTCATCCGGTCGGCCCAATCACCCTTCATCTGCGGGTATGCCGCTGACAGGCCCTCATATGTCACTCGCCCCAGGAGAAGGGCATCGGCTTCGGTTAGGAGGTTCGTCACGTAGCCCAGTTGCTCGTCGTTCATGTATGGAAGACCCCACTCATGAGGAGCACCGATCTCACCGCAAAGCGCCACATGCGTTGCCTCCACGAGCTTGCCCATGAGACCTCCCTCGACCCCTCGACCCCTCGACCCCTCGACCCATGAACGTCCTATCCGCTCAACTCATCGATCATGCCAAGGTATGAACAGGTGGTCGACGTCACCGGGGCTGCGATTCCCGGCCCACCCACATGACCACAAGGCCCAAAGCTCCGGGGGAACATCCGGGACTTTCCAGGGTGCGAGGCCGGAACGGCCCCGTCGCCCGCGCCGGCGTGCGCACATGTCCCTAGAGGGAACAAGGGGTACCTGCCAAACGATTCCCCACGTCTCGGAGGGAACCGGCTGGGGGTTCCAGTCGTCGAATGTCATCATGAGTCATGTGTCACCTCGGAGACTGGTCGCCGCAGTAGCTCTCACAGGCCTCGTTGCGGGCTGTGCGGACGGATCGTCCTCTACCGGGTCCCCATACAGGCTCTACACGCATTGTGGAGTCGAATGGACGAATATCGATGGCTCATTCTGGCAAGCCGATCATCCGCTTTCGGACGGATCCCACAATCCGCCTGCTGGTTGGGGTAATCCGTTTCAGGAGGGGACGCTCAGGATGGTGGACGAGACCACCGCCATCTTCAAATCCTCGGCAGGGTCCGTTACGTTCCATCGGACATCTCGTACTTCTCCACCCTTCCTCTGTTCGTAAATCCGGGTCGGCTGATCAGGCTTGGTAGAAAGGGATGGGCGGGCAGACTCCGCCGGACGATCAGGAGCAATCCCGTTTGGTCATGCCAGCGGGCGCCAATGTCTCTAGAAGTTGGAGGTCCCGTCGGATTTGTTCTGAGAGGGCATGGCTCCAGCGGCGACTTGGTCGTATACCTCGGCGGGCATACCGGGCGCGTGATGCTGCTTAGGAACAGCGACAGGGCGACGGATCACCGAGCGTCGATTGACGCCCTGGCCCACGCCACCCACTGCAGCGCCATGAGTCATGGCTAACTCCTCGACAGGCTCGCGTCGCTAATCATGCCGTCGGAGAGTGCTGCTTGGGGGGCAGGTAAGACGAGAACGGGGATCAAAGAGCGTGCGAGGACCTCTTGAACGACAGCACCATGACCGACTTCAAGGTTCCCTCCAAAGGTCAACACGATGAGGTCGCTGTGGGTTTGTTCGGCCACGTCGATCACCGCACTGCCTGGATCTCCCGTGCGCCACTCGAATGATCGTTGCTCGCCAGGGCAGTAGTGGGACAAGAACGTAAGCCCCCATTCAGGCATGTCACACGTCGGATCATCCAGCATCGAAGGCATCATCCCGTCGAGGACCAGGAGAACGGTGATCTCCCGGTTGACGTCCGGTCGAAGACCTTGCTCGAGTTCAAGGAACGCAGTTGACGCAGCCACGCTCGAGTCGAGGGGCACGAGCAGGCGCCGGGGAGCCTCGGCGCTCAGCTGATGTAGGTCCGGAGGGACGAAGGCCACGGGCTTAGACATACCGGCGATAACTTGAAGTGCGATGCTGCCCGCTGGTCGAGGGCCGCCACGAAACGCCCGAGTACCCATGACCGCTCCGACCATCCGCGAGGCCTGCAGTGCTTCGAGGATCTTCTCGGCGACTGGACCTTGTGTCCGGTGCAGGTCGACGCCAGCAGCGTTGGTTGCTTCCGCAGCAATTCTCGCCGTGTGCTCCCCGTCGGAGATGTGAAGTGCCTCCACTTCCGCCCCGACCATTTGGGCGATCCCGAGAGCTACCGTGAGCACGCCGTGAACCGCAGGCGTGTCGTCGAGCGCAACCAACAAGGTGTCTCCACTCCCGGTGGTCACGACGCCCCCCCGGGTGCAAAAGGCAACGCTCGGCCCCTGTCAAAGTTCTTCATCGCTGTCCATTCCCGCGGCCAGACCTATCTCGTAACACGAGGTGGCCAGACTTAATAGAGGCGCTAGTCCCTTGTCGGAGAATTGGCCACCCCATTCGCTCGCCGAGGGTCGTCGTTTGGTCGAAGCAGGTAAGGCGGTCACAGCCCGAGCGGTTCCCACCCCGTGGCTCAGCGCCGACAGGATGCATCTCTCTTATGAATGCGAGCGTGCGGCAATGTCTCTCGACGGAGGCAGCTTCCGCTACTCGGTGGACGATGGGGGCCGAAGAAGCACCACGGAGCAGGCCGCCCACACGACCGCTAAGGCCAACCAGGTGAGGAGCCGTACCCAAGGATGAAGTCCTATGCCCGGGAAGCTGGTGCCCTGCGTCAGGGGGGCGTAGGCGACCCACCCGGACGATGGGGAACCCAAGGTCACCAGATATGAGCCAAGGCTTGTCAGGCCGACCCCGAGTGCCACGACCAACACGACTCGCTGGCCAAAACTGAGACTACGCAGCCGTTTCATGGTTTCAAGGGTGGCATATCGGAGATCCAGAGAGGAGGCCGACGATCAGGCCAGTGTGCGGCAATGTCTCTAGAGGCGCGATCCCGAATGGCATCTGGTCACGAGGCATGATGCGGTGGTGCCTGACCAGGTAACGCGAGAACGAATTGCCGAGTTGGACACCGTGCTGGCCTTGACGACCGGTTGGGCCCAAGCCCGGCCCGATATTAGGGCTGTGGGGCTGGTGGGTTCCTGGGCACGCGGCCAAGCTCGGATGGACTCCGACGCTGACCTCACAGTGTTGACGAACTGCCACGATATCTACGTCACGGACACGACATGGATTGGCGAAGCCGCCGGCACTGCGGCCGTCCTCAAATGGACCAAGCAATGGGGCTCGCTCACCGAGCGGCGGGTGGCCCTCCCTTCGGGCTTCGAGATTGAGTATGGCTTTGCGCCGACGAGCTGGGCGAACATCGAACCGTTGGACGGAGGCACGGCGTCGGTGGTCTCAGAGGGATTGTGCATCGTCTACGACCCGGATGGGCTGCTGGCACGAATCGTCGTGGTCCTCGATCAAGTCTGACAATGGAGACAGGCGACAGGATGCATCCTCATGTCAGCGTGCGGGAATGTCTCCAGAGCAATGGGACGAGGGCCCTCATCCTCAGGGCTGGATCCCGCTCAGAAGGATTTGACCCAAGAGACGATTGACTCGTCGTTGGAAGTAATGTAGCTTGAAGTCAAGTTACTTGAACCCAAGGAGGATAGGGCCATGGCTACAGTTGCGGTGCGTCACCGGGTCGCTGATTTCGACGCCTGGAAGATCGGATTCGACGAACACGGGACGGTGCGCAAGGAGCGCGGGAGCACGGGCGCCACAGTGCTGCGGGACGCTTCGGACCCCAACGAGGTCCAGGTGCTGATCAACTGGCCGAGTGTCGAGAACGCTCGTGCCTTCGCCAACGACCCATCGTTGCGTGAGGCTATGGAGAAGTCCGGCGTGATCGGTGCTCCCCGCATCGAGTTCTACGAAGAGGCTGGCAGCTGAGCGACGTCTCCACCAACCCATCAGGACGCCGAGAGGACGGCAACCGCCGTCCTCGTCGGCGCGCTCCTGAGCCCGTTATCAGGGTCGGTGAGGACTTCGAAGCCGAATTCCCGGGTGCCGAGCGCCTTGCGACGGAGTGCTATGCCAACCTGATTCGTACCGGCGACATGCTGATCGGGTTGCATGACCGCCAGACGTGGGATGACTACGGACTCTCGGCAACGGCCCGGATGGCGCTTGCTGTCATCGAAGGCGCGCACGAACCGCTCGAACCGAGTGTGATCGCCGAGCGGCTCATCATCACATCGGGATC
Organism: uncultured Acidimicrobiales bacterium; assembly: GCA_963796765.1. Lineage (GTDB taxonomy): Bacteria > Actinomycetota > Acidimicrobiia > Acidimicrobiales > UBA8190 > Chersky-840. The sequence goes on from CAWCMY010000001.1 coordinate 47,187, forward strand.
GATGACGTCGATGCTCGATACCCTCGAGCGTCGTGGCCTTGTCCGGCGGATGCCACACCCAGAGGATCGTCGCAAGCTACTCGTCGATGTCACCGATGAAGCGAGGGCCATTCTCGATGAGCTGCTCCCGTCACTGCATGACCGTGAGCGCAGGCTCATGGAAGCCGCTCTGACCAAGGACGAGCAGCGCCGCTTACTCGAGATCCTGGCGAAGGTGCAGAGCGCGGCGGGCGAGATAGCCGATGAACCGCCCGACCGAACAGCTCGGCGAATCAGGACGACGTAGTAGAGCGCCCGCCAGCTGTATCCGCTCTTGGGCGAGGGAGAGCTGACTTGCTCATGCCAGCGTGCGGCAATGTCTCTAGAGGGGGACTGACGGGCCTCGCTGTGGTTCAAGTGTCGTGGACTGCTTGTGGTGGATTTGGAGGAGGACCCGGAGAATGTCCGATATCAGCATCAAAAAGACTCCGATTACGACTCCGACGAAGGTTGCACCGACAAGTATCCAGGCGGGACCGGAGCCGGTCCATCCGGCGTTGTGAAGGGCCACCGCCGAGAAGGCGCCGCCTGCAGCGGCTACCAGGACGACGACACCGCCGAGAACCGATCCAAAGCCAGCAAGAGTCCACGCTGCGTCCTGGCCACGGTGTCAGTCTGACCGCTTGCCAGCAAGGTATTGGGTTTTAACCACTCGGGGGCAAATCCGCCGAGCACGCCAGCGTGCGAGAAATGTCTCTGGAGCACCTGCTTGAAGTCGGTCGACGCTGACCCCTGGGCACGTGGCGGTCCCCAACCTCGTTGGCGATAGGCATGGGCGGCAGCACGCCCGTCACCTCGGTCGGCATTGACATGCGGACCCAATGAGATGAAGGCCAGTAACAATGTCCCTCACGGGGATGTCATCGGATCGGATCCACCGGCGGGTCAGGTTTGGTAAATGTCCCTAGAGTGTTCCTGGCTGATTGGCTGGCTTGGTCAGTCCTGAGGGTATGAGAAGTTGAAGGTCCAAGGAGCGGAATGCCTGAGCCGATCACAGCAGCAGTCGTTAGTAAGAAGCTCCTTGATGGCGGTGATGGTACTCCCGGTCTGCTTAAGCGAGTTCTTGGACCGCCCGCAGACGCTTTGGGCGACGCACTCGCTCGCTGGGTTGAGTTTCGGACCGTGAATGTCGGGCGTGTAGTGGAGATAGCCGACCGCAAGCTGAGTGCTCGGGGCGACCAAGCGGGCGAAGTTCCCATACGTGTCGGAGCACGGATCCTCGAGGAAGGTAGCTACTGCGATGACCAGGTGGTGGCGGAGTATCTAGGTGGCGTGCTCGCGGTCGGCCAAGACGGAGATTGGTCGAGATGACCGCGGTGCTTGGTGGGTTCAGGTGATTACTGCTTTGTCGGCATATGAGAATCCGACTCCACTACGTGCTCTATGCGAGCGCAAGGCTCGCCCTCATCGGGAAGGAAACTTCCGTAAAATGGGGGTTGGAAGACAGTTACGGAGAGGCGCTTCACTTTTGCTTGGCGTGGGAAGAAGTCGCCGCCGCAATGGATTTCGTTTCGGGAGAAAATGGCCCGGATATCGTCTCTGAGTCGATGTTTGCGCTTTCCAGAGAGAGCCTGATCAGGAATTGGCTTTTGGCCTCACAGGAGAACTTCGAGGAGCGGGCATAAGCGCAAGGTTCCTGGAGACATAGGTGGGCTGTCGTTTGGTCTTTCGACGGTGGGTATCCAGCTCTTTATGTGGGCTCAAGGACTGGAGCGGAGTGGCGTCAGTATGCAGATGCAACACTGGAATTCCCCAGCTAGACCTTCCGTTGTCCCTCGCAACTCGGATGAGCGAACTCCCGATCGTTGGCGATTAGAGGCGAACGGCGAGGACGTTGAATCACGCCAGCGTTCGTAAATGTCTCTAGAGGAATCCGAAGTGATGGCCTAGGTGGGGGCCATCTAGCCCTTGGGCGGATACAGGAGGTTCTGAACGAAGTCCTGGACGGCCAAGACGAGGCGTCGGAAGAAGGGCCAGCGATTCCACGGGACTCTGCCCATTGGGCGAAGCCTAGGCATCGCCCGCCTTTATGGACGCACGGGTCCACTTGCAGTCGACCGGCGCTGGGACGGCTAGCGGCCGTGCCCTCAACAGGACCCGCCAAGGCGATCTCGCTGTCCCACGCCAACGTGCTTTCTCCCGAACTGTTACAGGACTCAACCCCGGCGTGCTTCCAGTGTCTCGAGGAGGTCGTCGGGGACGTTGAGGTCGCCCCGGCCTGTTCCGACGGCGAGCCCGGGTTTGAACGAGCCGTGGAAGTCCGAGCCCCCCGTGGCCACGAGGTTGTTGCGGGTGGCCATCCGACGGAGGACCGACCGCTGGTCCGGCGTATACGAGGAGTAGACGGCTTCGATCCCGTCGAGGCCACCCTCGGCGAGCTCTGCCACCATCCGCTCGAGGTGTTGGGGACTGAGCCCGGTCGACAAGGGATGGGCGAGGACGGCCACGCCTCCGGACTCGTGCGCGAGCCGGGCCACGTCGGGTGGGTCGAGGCGGGCCTTGGGGACATAGCCCGGTCGGCCGTCGGCCAAGTAGCGGTCGAAGGCGTCGTCGATGTCCTCGACCGCGCCCGCCTTCACCAGTGCCCGGGCGAAGTGGGGCCGGCCGATGCCGCCTTCGTCGCCGGCCTCGGCCAGGACGTCCTCGTAGGTGATCCCCGTCCCCAGCTCCTCGAGACGGGCGGCGAGATCTCTGTTGCGGACCGCCCGGTCTCCCCGGAGCTTGACGAGCTCGTTCTGGAGGGGCCCTTCTCCGGGCTCCACGAAGTAGACGAGGAGGTGGACCGACCCCTCGATCCGGGGCGCGCCGGGCGGAGGGGCGGGCTTGCGACACGACACCTCGCACCCCGGGACCAGCCGGACCCCGAGCTCGGCTGCCACCCGGCCCGCCTCCTCCAAGCCGGCCAGGCTGTCGTGGTCGGTCAGGGCCATCGCCGAACATCCCACCGCCGCGGCCAGCTCGACGACGCGCCCGGGGGTCTCGGAGCCGTCGGACACCCGGGAGTGCGTGTGGAGGTCGATCACTTGGCGGAGGCTACCGGGACTCCGCCGACGCTCCCGACGACACCCTCGAGTCCTCGAGGCCACCCGTACCACCGACGACCAGGTCGAATTCCGCCACCAGGCACAATCCGGGGAACCGTCGCAGCGGTGTGGGAAGGTAGGCTCGTCAACGCGGCGAGAGGATGCGCCGGGGGAACGGGAGCCCCTGAACGTCCGGCGCAGTGAGGGCAACGGCGATGAGGGCCCAGTGAAAGAAGCCTGCGGTGTCTTCGGCGTCTATGCGCCGGGCAAGGCCGTCGCCCAGCTCACCTTCGACGGCATGTTCGCGCTCCAGCACCGCGGTCAGGAATCCGCAGGCATGGCCGTCAGCGACGGCGAGACCATCACCGTCGTGCGCGACATGGGACTGGTCACCACCGTCTTCGACGAGCGGACCATCTCCTGTCTTCCCGGGGCGTTGGCCATCGGCCACACCCGGTACTCGACCACCGGCGCGTCGGAATGGCGGAGCGCCCAGCCCGTGTTCCGGGCCGTGGGGCGGGCCGGTTTCGCGCTGGGCCACAACGGCAACCTGACCAACACCGCCTCCCTGGCCGAAAAGGCCGGCATGCTGCCCGGCGTGGTCGCCTCCGACAGCGATCTCGTGGCCGAGCTCCTGTCGCTTCGGTTCCCGGCCGCCACCCCGTGGGAAGCCTCCTCCTCCGACACCGACAACCGTGACGGCACAGGGGGTCTCGATGTCGCCGCCGGAGTCGGAGAAGGGCTCGACGCTCCTGATGACGCACTGGAGGATGCCCTGCGGGCGGTCCTCCCCATGCTCGAAGGTGCCTTCTCCTTCGTGCTCGTCGACGCCACCCACCTCGTGGGTGTCCGTGACCCGGCCGGTTTGCGGCCGCTGTGCCTGGGTCGGCTCGGTCCCGCCGAGGCTCCCGAGGGCTGGGTGCTCGGGTCCGAGACTCCCGCCCTCGACATCGTGGGCGCCACCTTCGTGCGCGAGATCGAGCCCGGCGAGATGGTGGTGGTGGACTCCAAGGGAGTGCGCTCCGAGCAGCTCTTCGCGCCCGAGCGGATCGACCCTCATCTCTGCATCTTCGAGTTCGTCTACTTCGCACGACCCGACAGCCGGCTCTACGGACGCGAGGTCCACAGCGCCCGGCGACGGATGGGGGAGCTCCTGGCGTCGCAGGCGCCGGTGGACGCCGATCTCGTCATGGGGGTGCCCGAGTCGGGGGTGCCCGCCGCCGAGGGCTACGCGCGCGCCAGCGGGATACCCCATGGTCAGGCATTGGTGAAGAACCGGTACATCGGCCGGACCTTCATTACCCCGGGTCAAGACGCCCGCGACGCCGGTGTCCGGCGCAAGCTCAACCCGCTGCGCGAGAACATCGTCGGTCGGCGAATCATCGTCGTGGACGACTCCATCGTCCGGGGCACGACCCAGCGGGCCGTGGTCAGGATGCTGCGGGAAGCCGGTGCGCTCGAGGTCCACCTGCGGATCTCCTCCCCGCCGCTGGCCTGGCCCTGCTTCTACGGCATCGACATCCCCGATCGCGATCAGCTCGCCGCGGCCCAGCACACCGTGGCCGAGATCGCCGAGTTCCTGAACGTCGACTCGCTCGAGTACCTGTCGCTCGACAACCTGGTGACTGCCATCGACGCCCCCGGCGCGGGGTTCTGCACGGCCTGTCTCACCGGGGAATACCCGGTGCCGGTGCCCGTGCGTCTCGCCGCACCTGCTTCTGCCTGACGTGGTTCCCGTCAATCCAGGCGACGGCGCCAACCCGGCCGGGGGTGCCACCTACGCGGCCGCCGGTGTCGACATCGCGGCGGGTGACTCCGCCGTGGCCCGCATCCGGGACCTGGTGGCCTCGACGGCGCGGCCCGAGGTCCTCGGTGGCATCGGAGGATTCGGCGGGAGCTTCGCCTTCGACCCCGCCCGGTTCCGCCAACCCGTCCTCGTCTCCTCGACCGACGGGGTGGGGACGAAGTCCTACGTGGCCGCCGCGGCCGGTCGGTACGACACCATCGGGATCGACCTCGTGGCCATGTGCGTCGACGACATCGTCTGCGTCGGTGCGGAGCCACTCTTCCTTCTCGACTACATCACCGCCTCGAAGATCGACCCCGACCAGATGGAACAGCTCGTGGCCGGCGTGGCGGCGGGATGTCGGAGCGCGGGCTGTGCGCTCCTCGGTGGCGAGATGGCCGAGCACCCCAACTCCCTTCCCCCCGGCGAGTTCGACCTCGCCGGTTTCGCCGTCGGCGTCGTCGAGCGCGACGCCATGTTGGGCGCGGACCGGGTGGGCGTGGGCGACGCGCTGGTGGGGCTGGTGTCCCCGGGACTCCGGTGCAACGGCTACACCCTGGCCCGCCACGTCTTGCTGGAGCGAGCCGGGCTCGGTCTCGACGACCCCGCCTGGGTCGGTGCCGACCACAGTGTCGCCGACGAGCTGCTCGAGCCCTCGGTCGTCTATGCCTCGGCCGTCGGTGCAGTGGTGGCCGAGTTGGGGAACGGCGAAGTCCATGCCATCGCGCACATCACCGGGGGAGGGATGCCCGGCAACCTCGACCGCGTCCTCCCCGCCGGCGCCGATGCGGTCGTCGAGCGGGGGTCGTGGGAGGAGCCTCGGGTGTTCACCGAGATCCGACGGCTCGGCGACGTCGACGAGGCCGAGATGGCGCGGGCCTTCAACCTCGGCATCGGCATGGTCCTCGTGGTCGCCGCCGCCGCCGCGGGCCGGGCTGTCGACGTACTCGGTGCGGCCGGGTGTCCTGCGGTGGTGATCGGAGACGTCACCGAGGGGACCGGGCGTGTCCGGATGGATGAGCCATGACCCTCGAGGATCTCCGGCGCCACATCCTCGACCACTCGGTGAAGACCGGTGACTTCGTCTTGAAGTCGGGACGGAAGTCGACGTGGTTCATCGACTCCAAGCAGACGGTCTGTCGTCCCGGTGGCATGTTGCTCGTCGCCGAGGCCGTGCTCGAGGCGCTTCCCGACGACGCCACGGCCATCGGCGGGCTCACCATGGGGGCCGATCCCGTGGCGTTCGTGGCGGCCGGTGTGGCGGCCACTCGGGGCCGGGACCTCAAGGCGTTCAGTGTCCGCAAGGAAGCCAAGGATCACGGCGGCGGCGGGCGGGTCGCCGGTGCCCTCGACGCCGGGGACAAGGTGGTGGTGACCGAGGACACCGTGACCCGGGGCACATCACTGCTCGAAGCGGTCAATGCGGTGCGGGCCACCGGCGCCGAAGTGGTCCTGGCCTTGGCGGTCGTCGACCGCGGCGGCGCCGCCGAACGTCTCCTCAAATCCGAAGGTGTCCGTTTCCGGGCGCTGCTCGGTGCGCCTGATCTCGGTTTCGAGTACGACGAGCCCTGAGCTTCAGAGTCGACCCGCGGTGACGTGGCGGCTTCGACTGGTTCTGATCGTCCTCGTCGGACTGGCCCTGCGGGTCGGCTACGTCTTCACCTACCGGAGACATGTCAACCCCACCGGGGACGCCTTCTACTTTCATTACCAGGCCAACCTCCTCGCCCACGGGAAGGGGTTCGTCGACCCTTACTCCCTGTACTGGGTGGGCAAGGTCGTCCCCGGTGCCTCGCACCCGCCCCTGTGGACGCTGGTGCTGGCCCTGGCGGCCGCGCTCGGGTCGACCACGTTCTTCGGTCAACTGCTGTGGAGCTGTGCCATCGGGACGGCGTCGATCGGGGCTGTGGCTATCGCAGCCCGTGAAATCGCTGGGCTCCGGGCCGGACTCATCGCGGCTGCGATCACAGCCGTCTATCCGATCTTTCTCATCGACGACGGGTCGCTGCTGGCCGAGACACTGGTGGTCCCACTGGTGGCCCTCGTGGTGTGGGCCTTCTACCGGCTCTGGCACCGACCGTCGTTGCCCCGGGCCGCATTGCTCGGCACGCTGTCTGCCCTGTGCGCGCTGACTCGGTCCGAGCTCGTCCTGTTGGTGGTGTTCCTGGCCGTTCCCGCTGGATTGGTGTGCCGGGACCGTTCGTGGCGTCGACGTCTGGCGATGTCGGGCGTGGCCCTCGTCACCGCGGCTGCAACCTTCGCGCCATGGTGGCTCTACACCGTGCCCCGCTTCGACCATACCGAGCTTCTCTCGGACCAACTGGGTGTCACCCTGGCCTCGGCCAACTGCGACCGGACCTACTCGGGGCGGCTCCTCGGTTACTGGGACGACACCTGCGAAGCCGACATCCGCACCCCGAGAGCCAGGGACGCCTCGTGGCGCGACGTCATCCTGCGTTCGACTGCGCTCCACTACGTCGAGCACCACGCCGGGCGGGTGCCGGCGGTGATGGCGGCCCGGCTCGGTCGGGCCTTCGGTGTCTACCGGCCCGGGCAGCAGATCTTCCTCGAGTGGTCGGTGCTGGGCCGGCCCGAAGTGCCGGCCTGGATCGGGCTCGGCGTCTTCTACGTCGTGGCGCTCCTCGGCGCGACCGGGGTCGTGGTCCTGCGCACACGTCGACTCCCGTTGTTGGCCTTCGGCGTGATCCTGGGTGAGGTCGTCATCGTCAGTGCGGCCATCTTCGGCCAGACCCGCTACCGGACGCCCCTCGACACCGTCCTCGTCGTCGGGGCCGCAGTCGCCCTCGACCGTTTCTTCGATCGGTCACAAGCCGCTCATGCCGTCACGACACGAGATCGGTGAGGGCGGCCTCCACCGTCCGGTGAAATGTCGGATAGGCGTAGATCATGCGCCGAAGTTGTTCCACCGGAACTTCGGCGTGGATGGCGAGGGTGAGCATCGAGAGCACCTCGCCGCCGGTGGGTCCCGCCGAAGTGGCGCCCACGAGGACGCCCCGGGCGGTGTCCTCGACGAGCTTGATGAGCCCTTCGTTGCCGGCCTTGTGGATCCATCCCCGCGTCGAGCTCGGCACAGGGTAGGTCCCCACCCGGACATCGAGGCCATTGTGGCGTGCGGCCGCTTCGTTGAGACCCACCGAACCGATCTCGGGATCGGTGAAGGTCACCCGGGGTAGGGCCCGGTAATCGGCCGGTGCAGGGTCGTTTCCCAAGATGTCCTCGACGCAGATGTCGCCCTGGTACATCGACACGTGGGTGAAGGCCCCCACTCCGGTGATGTCGCCCACCGCCCAGACGCCGTCGGTGACGCGCAGATGGCCGTCGACGGCGAGGGCCCGCGCCGTGTCGTCGACACCGATGCTCGTGAGGTTGAGCGCGGCCAGATCGGGACGGCGCCCCGTGGCGACGAGGAGCTTGTCACCGCTGACCGGTGGTTTGCCTTCCAAGTCGAGAACGAACCGGCCACCTTCCTGGCGCACCGATGTGATCCGGGCCGAGGTGTGGATGTCCACGCCGTCGCGACCAAGCGCCTCGGCGACGAGCGCGCTCGACTCCGGCTCCTCGAGGGCGAGGAGCCGGTCCGCACCCTCGACGATCGCCACCGCCGCGCCGAACCGGGCGAAGACCTGTCCGAGCTCGACACCGATGGCCCCGCCCCCGAGCACGACGAGTGATGCCGGGACGGTCTCGGTCTCGATGGCGTCGCGGTTGATCCAGTACTTCCCCTCGAGCTCGGCCAGTCCCGGGATGGGCGGTGCCCACGCCTTGGCGCCGGTATTGATGACCACGGCCCGCCGCGCCTGGTAGGTCACGTCACCGACCACGACCCGGTTGGGCCCGTCGAGGGTTCCCCAGCCGCGCACGAACCGACCGCCTTTGCCGACGAAACGGTCCACCGCCGCCTGGTCGTTCCAATTGTCGGTGGCCTCGTCACGGATCCGTCGGGCCACCGGTGCCCAGTCCGGCGCCACGGTGGAGGTCCCGGCCATGCCCGGGATCCGCCTTCCTTCCGCGATCAGGTTGGCGGCCCGGATCATCATCTTCGACGGCACGCACCCCCAGTAGGGGCACTCCCCACCGACCAGCCTGCCGTCGATCCCGATGACATCGAGCTTGGCCTGGGCCAACCGACCGGCCACCTCTTCGCCGCCCGGCCCCATCCCGAGGACCACGACGTCCACCTGCTCGACCTGCTTGGGCATGCTTCCTCCGGGGCGCGGTCCGTCGAATGGCCTGTGAGCCCGAACCTATCCGCCCGGCCCAGGCGGCGGCGGCGGCGTGACGGCGGCCCGGCGCCGACTTTGCGCAGAGCAGGTCCGAACGGCGGGTGACCAGGGCCGTTCGCCTCTATGCGCCCGAGCCCCCCAGGGGCCAAATTGGCCACTGTGTTGATGGACGCGGAGGGGCTCGAAGTCCTCGTCGCGGAACAATGCCTGGAGCTTCTGGCGGGATCTCGGCTGGGGCGGATCGCCGTCACCATCGGGGCGGTGCCGGCCATCTTCCCCGTCCACTACCGACTGCTCGACGGCCAGATCGTCTTCCGCACCGGGCAGGGCACCAACCTCCACGCCGCGGCGGCGAACACGGTGGTCGCCTTCGAGGTCGACGACGTGGACCCTTCGTGGGTCGAGGGATGGAGCGTGTTGGTGGTGGGGGTGGCCCGCGAGATCCTGGACGACGTGGCCATGGCACTCGCCCTCGATCAGGCTCCCAACCTCTGGGACGCCGGGGTCGGGGCCCATGTCATCTCCATCCTCCCCGCCTTCTTGTCGGGCCGCCGCATCGTCGGCGCCGCCTGATCGAGTTGGCGCAGCCGAATCAGGCCGTGGGCCCTTTGGCGTGGCCGAGGCTCACCATGAGGTCGATCCAACCCTGCAGGTCGGCGTTCTTCATGTCCACGTGCGCCTTGAGCTCGGCGGGGACGAAGAACTCGACGCCGTCGGTCTCGAGCGCGTCGACGATGCCCGCCGCGCACTGCTCCGCCGTTGCGAACTCCGCGCCGGGAAGACCCGGGAGCTCACCGGGCTGGGGCACCCAGATCTCGGTGGCGATGGCGCCGGGTTGGATGAGCTTGACCTCGATGGGCGTGTCGGCCAGGTCCATGGCGGCGACCTCGGTCCATCCCGTCATGGCGAACTTCGCCGCGCAGTAGGCGGATTCGTGGACGATCCCGAACCGCCCACCGCCGCTGGCGACGTTCACGATCGTGCCCGACCCCCGCTCGATCATCCGGGGCAGGACGGCCATGTTCATCCGGATGGGCGACATGAAATCCGTCCGCATCACCACCTCGAGGTCCTCGGGGGTGTGGTCGGTGACGGCCTTCCGCTTGCCCAGCGCGGCGTTGTTCACCAGGCAGTCGAGTCCGCCCAAGGCCTCCCAGGCGTCGTCGACGAGGCGCACCGCGGCGTCGATGTCAGAGAGGTCGACGACCCACATCCGTGACCGGGGCGAGTGCTCCTGGCACAGGGCCAGGGTCTCTTCGAGACGATCGGCACGGCGCGCCGCTATCCCGACTGCCGCGCCGCGCTCGGCCAACATGGGAGCCAGAGCTTGGCCGATCCCCGATGACGCCCCCGTCACCAGGATGTGCGCGCCGTCGATTCTCATCGCCGTTGACGAGCCCGCCCAGGAGCTCGTGTGTCGTTACCGCCTGCGGGCGGTGGTCTTCTTGGCGGTGCGGCGGACCGGAGCCTTCTTGGCGGTGGTCCGACGAGCCGGCGCCTTCTTCGCAGGGGCACGACGGGTGACGGCCTTCTTGGCGGGAGCCCGCTTCTTGGCGGTCTTACGCGCCGGTGCCGCCTTGCGAGGTGCGGCGGCGGCAACGGTCTTGCCCGCGGCGCGCACGGCGTCGTCGTTGGTCGGGAAGGCACCACGCTTCAGTCGCGGTGCAGTCGCCGGCGCCATCACCGCGTCCTTGAACGCCTTCACCGGGGTGATGCGCGCTTTCTTGGACGCCTTGATGCGGATCGCTTCCCCAGTGGCTGGGTTGCGGCCCATACGGGCGGGGCGATTGACCTTGACGAACTTGGCGAATCCGGTGATTGCAACCGGCTCCCCCTGAGACACGACTGCGGTCACGACATCGGTGAAGCCTTCGAGGACAGCGGACGTCGTCTTGAGGTCCACATCCGCGTGCACGGCCACCGCTTTGGCAAGCTCTCTTTTGTTCATGGGGGCCTATTGTGGTCTACGCGCGTCGCCCCGCGCCAAGTGAAACCCCTGTTTTTTTGAGTTTTTTTCGATCTAGCGCCCCATCATCCATCGTCCGGTCGGCATGGCGCGCCGTGCCATCGCGCCGCCGGGTATCGGGATTCGAGAGCCGATGTGGCGTTATCGCGACCCGATATTCACTGTGCGCGTCGCTTCGGCGTCATCGTCGTGCTGCAACCGCCACCCGATTCCTGCATGAGCCAACTGCCCCAGGAATCGCGGTGGAGTGCTCACGAGCACCAACAGCACCAGCCCGAGGAGAACGAGGAGACCTCCGAGCCGTGCGGTGTGCGCCACATCCCTGCCGGGACCCGTGAGGGCCGGCGAGCGACTCGAGACCTTGGGTTTGGAGGTGCCTCCCGAGCCCGATGCCCGGGCCGAATTCGGAGATCGTGGTGGGCCCAGACGTCGAGGTGGTGGTGGGCGACACCCTTGGCGTGGTGATCGTCGTCGTGATGGTGGCGGGCTACCGCCGAAATCTGGCCTGGCCCACAACGGGGGGTCGGCTCGGTTCCGGCACGATATCGGCGCTGGGCTGGACTTTCAATCGGGACAGCCTGGGCCGGGAACTCCGGGCGAGACCCCATCGGGCGGTGCTTTGGGTCCTCGACCGTCGGCCCCCCTGCGTGGTCCTTCATGAGCGGCCCATGCGGTGCCGAGGACTCCGGAGAAGTGAACGACTACGAAGAAATGAACGCCCCTCCAAGGAGCACCGCCGCGGCCTGGTCCTGGTCGAGCTCGACCGCGACGTCGACGTCGTCGCCGGCGTCGTCCCAGCGATGGGGGAAGACCGCCATGCCCCGGGTCACACATATCGAGACCGACGTCGTGAACGAGAGGACGTCCACGACCACCAGGCAGGCACTGTCTCGCCCCAGATGCTCGGCGCCGACGGGTCCCCACTCGAAACGGACATCGGCGTCGGCCTGACGCAACGCGGCGTCACGGCCTGCCTCGACCACCGTCACCCTCGTCCTGTGTCTGGGGCCTCTCCTGGTGGTCGGGACCGGCGTCGATCCGGTGACCTCACGCTTTTCAGGCGCGCGCTCTACCAACTGAGCTACCCGACCGCAATGCCGAGGACGAGTGTCCTTGGCGGCGGTCCTGACGGGATTTGAACCCGCGACCTCCGGCTTGACAGGCCGGCGTGCACTCCAGACTGCACCACAGGACCCCGGTCAGCGTCGCCCCCACTTCGCTGCACCCCCAACGGGATTCGAACCCGTGTTACCGCCTTGAAAGGGCGGCGTCCTCGGCCACTAGACGATGGGGGCTGGACCGATCAGGGCTTTGGCAGGTTATCAGGGTCGCTCCCGACGCTCATTCGCCACGTCGATCCCTCCGCCTCGTCGTTGACCTCGACGCCGAGCGCCATGAGCCGGTCCCGGACGGCATCGGCATCCTCGAACCGACGTTCCCGCCGGGCCGCGTCGCGCAGCGTCAGGGCGAGCTCGACGAACGGGCCCACCACATCGGCCGGGTCGCGCGCGCCCAGCGAGGCCAGCTCGCCGAGCTCGGCCACCATGGCCCGCAGGCTGGCCCGGCCCCGGTCGAGGGCGTCGGACTGGAGGGTGTCGGCGCTCCAGGCCCAGAGCTCGTCGTCGAGGGCGAGCACCGCACCCACCATGGCGGCCACGTCGGACCCGCCCCGGGCGGCCCGGAAGGACACCTCGAGCGCCCGGATGGCCCCGAGCAGGGGCGGTCCCTCCGAAGCCGACGGCGGGGCCAGGTGGACGAGGCCCGCATCGCCCTCCGAGCCGGAACCGGCTTCGCGGGCCGACGTGCCGGGCAGGACCGAGACCGCCCCCGCGGTGCTGTGACCGGAGGCGAGCTCGGCGGCCAGCTCCACGATGCGGGCCAGGTCCATGGTCTCGCCCGTCTCGATCCGGACCGATCGACCCCGGACCCGGACCGTGACACCGCCGTGGCCGGCGACCTCGGCCCGTTGGGCGTCGAGGTCGATGGACAGCGCGCTGTGCTCGTCGACACCGAGCACGAAGGCGCCCTCGGGGAGCTCGTCCTCGAGCCGGGCCAGCCGCTCTTCGCCGAGATAGCAGAAGCGGGTGTCGTGGGTGCCGCCCTCGGCGTTGTCGTAGTGGGGGATGAGCGCCACCCGCAGGCCGATGGCGCTGAGCAGATCGAGCCCCGGCACCCACCGGGGGTCCTCGCCCACCTTGTAGACCTCGTAGACCGGCACCGTCACACACCCCAGGGTGAGCGCGGCGGCCGACGCGAAGGTCAGCGCACCCCCGAGGGCGAGCTTCTCGGCCAGCACGCCCGGCACCAGGGTCCCCTGCCACTGCCGCAGTGCATAGGTGGGGCTGCCCGGGCCGGCGAAGACGAGGGGCGCGCCCGCCAGCTTGGCGATGACGGCGTCGCCGGCGGGGCCCTCGAGGTCCGCGGCGCGGCGCAGCCCGGCGACCTCGATCGCCGACGCCGACGCTGTCTCGGAAGTACGTCGACGGCCCGGGCCGCGATCTCCGGGGCGTTGGTCTGGAACCCGAAGGGCGTGTCGAGCAGCAGCCCGGGTCCGGCGCCGGGGCCGAGCTTCTCGACCACCGACCGGTGGACCTTGACCATGGTCGGCGCCGTCTCGCCCGATCCCATGATCGTGAGCAGCCTCGGGGTCATGACGGAGTCCCGTCCCGGGGGAGCGCCTCGGCCAGGGTGTCGACGATCTCGTTCTGGAGCATGCTGAGGTACTGGTAGACGGTGAACTGGTCCACCCGGGGGTCACCGGGGTCGATCTCGGTGAAGTCCTCGCTCACGTCGAGCTGGGTCCCGAGCAACAACCTCAGGACCTCGACCGCTCCCAGCCACCCGTTGAGCTCGTCGAGGTCGATGGTGGTCTCGTCGATCGGTCGACACCAGGGTGTCGAGCGCCTGCTGGTGGTGATCGAGGAGCGACCCGCCCATCATCTCGGCGTAGTCGGCCTGGGCCGCGTCGTCGTCGGTGTAGGCCACGGGGAAGAGCCGCTTGGCCGAGGGGTCGTCGTGGTCGACGAGCTCCCGGGCCTGTTGGGGCAGCATCCGCAGCAGGTCGCGCTCGGGATCCTCGAGGCCGGGCCGGATGCGGCCGTGACGGTCGCGCGAGAAACGCCGCCTCGTCATCCCGAGCGTTCCATGGTGGCCCACAGCCCGTGCTCGTGGAGCCGGAAGACATCGAGCTCGGCCCGCTCACGGGGCCCCGAGCTCACGACGGCCCGACCCTTGTGGTGGACGTCGAGCATGAGCTTGGTGGCCTTGTCCCGGCTGTAGCCGAAGAGCTTCTGGAACACGAAGGTGACGTACGACATCAGGTTGATGGGGTCGTTCCAGACGATCACCTGCCAGGGCCGGTCGGGGCGGACGTCCTCGCCGCCCTCGGGCGCGTCGACCTCGACGGGCTGGACTTCTGTGCCCGGACTCGTCATGGGGCGACCGGTGTGGCGGACGTGCCCTGCCGACGCCGCGGTGCCGGCAGCGCCACGGTGGTACCGGCCGTCTCGTCGTCGGGGACCGCTCGGCCGGCGTGGTGGGTGAGGCCGTCGGAGAACCACAGCATCGCCATCCACACCACCGTGGCGCCGAAGACGTGGACGCCCACGAGCAGTGCGGGGAGATGGCTGAAGTACTGCGCGTAGCCGATGCCCCCTGGCACCACCATCGCCCCGAGGAGCACCCGGGCCCGATCGAGGACCGATCGGGGCGCCCCGGTGTGGTCCAGGAGATAGAGGAGGGCGATGGTGAGGGCCACGAGGCAGATCACGAGGCCCGAATGGATCCGGGTCATGTCCTCCAAGGCGATCGGCAACCGCTTGGCCCCCGGGCCTCCGGCATGGGGCCCGGCGCCGGTGGTGGCCGTCCCGGCCGCCACCACCACGGCCAGCAGGCCGACCATGACCTGGCTGACCCGCCTCTCCCGGGCGCCGACCTTGGAGACCCGGGCCCCCGGGCCTGCCTCGTCGGGGCGACCGGCCCGGAGGACGAGCACGACGGCATCGGTGAGGAGCGCGATCCCGACCATGAAGTGGGTCATGACGACGTAGGGGTTGAGCTTGGTGTAGACGACGACCGCGCCCAGGACGGCTTCGCCGATGACGCCCCCGAGCAGGCCTGCCGACAGCCAGACCAGGTCACGCCGGCGGGGGGCCCGCCGACGGGCGGCCACCAGGGCGAGGGCGGTGGCGATGCACAGGACCACCACCACCAACCGGTTCCCGAACTCGATGGCCGGGATGCAGCGACAGCGGCGGGGTGAGCCGGTGGTGCGAGCAGGTCGGCCAGTCGGGGCACCCGAGCCCCGAGTCACTGAGGCGGACGGCTGCGCCCGTGACGATGTTGAGCACCACGATCACCACCGTGAGCTGGGTGATGCGCAGGAAGGCGCGAGGGTCTGACGCCGGGGAGCTGCACCGGGGGATCATCGTACCGGGGTGCCGACACCCCTCCCGGGGGCGGCCCGCCCCCCGTTGTCTGGCTCGGTGGGCCACGTTGTCTGGCTCGGTGGGCCACGTTGTCTGGGCCCGTGCGCCGCCGTAGGCTCCCGCCGATGTCATCGCTCTCCCCCGCGGTCCCCCGCGCCGTCCGCGCCGGCGGGGTGAGAGCCCGGAGCTACCTGGCGTTGACCAAGCCCCGCATCATCGAGCTGCTGCTCGTCACCACGTTGCCGACCATGCTCGTGGCCAAGCGGGGGGTGCCCTCGGTGGGGCTCATGGTCCTGGTCCTGTTGGGTGGGTCGCTGGCCGCGGGTGGGGCCAACGCCCTCAACATGGTCCTCGACCGAGACATCGACAAGGTCATGCACCGGACCCGGAATCGCCCGCTCGTCACGGGCGAGGTCACGCCCCGGGCCGCCACGGTGTTCGCGGTGGTCCTCGAGGTCGCCGCCTTCGCCGAGCTCTGGGCGTGGGTCAACCTGCTCTCGGCGGTCCTCGCGGTGGCGGCCACGGCCTTCTACATCGTCGTCTACACGTTGTGGCTCAAGCGGAGCTCGACCCAGAACATCGTCATCGGCGGGGCTGCCGGTGCCGTGCCGGTGCTCGTGGGATGGGCGGCGGTGACCGACAGCTTGGGCTGGGCGCCGGTGGTGCTCTTCGCGGTGATCGTGATCTGGACCCCGCCGCATTTCTGGGCGCTCGCCATCCGGTATCGCGACGACTACGCCGCCGCGCAGGTGCCCATGCTCCCCGTCGTGGCCACCCTGCGCCGCACCGCGCAGCAGATCCTCCTCTACACGGTGCTCCTCGTGGCCGTGACGGTGCTCTTCGCCGTGGTCGGCCACATGGGCCTGTTGTACCTGGTCGGCGCGCTGGTGCTCGGCGCGCTCTTCGTCGTCTTCGCCTTGCGACTCCGACGCGACCAGACCCCGCGTGCCGCCATGGCTCTGTTCCGTTACTCGATCACCTACCTGACGCTGCTCTTCGTCGCCATGGCCGGCGACGTGCTCATCCGGTTCCATTGACCAAGCGGTCCATCGATGACCACAACGGTCCGTTGACCGAACCGGCGGATGCCCCGGCACCCACCCCGGGCCGCCGCCGGGGCCGTCGTCGGGTGGTGTCACTGGCGGTCGGGATCGTCCTGGCCGCCGGACTGTGGATCGGGCTGACCGTCGACCGCGGCGCCGGGACCGACGACCGCACCCGCCTTCTCCTTGCCCCGCCTCGGTGGGGGTGCGCCGGTGTCGTACCCGGGCACCGTGAACGCCGGGCACCGACCGGTCGTGGTCACCTTCTTCGCGTCGTGGTGCGGACCGTGTCACGCCGAGCTGCCCATGATCGCCGGTGTGGCCCGTCAGGAGCAGGCGTCGGGTGCCAAGGTGGTCTTCCTCGGTGTCGACGGCAACGACGACCCCGCCAGCGGGCTCGCCTTCGCCCGCAAGAGCGGGGTGGGGTTCGTGGTGGGCACCGACGCCGCCAGCGCGCTGGCGCCGAAGTTCAGCCTCGTCGGGTATCCCGGCACGGTGTTCATCGACGGGTCGGGGAAGATCATCAAGACCGTCCACGGCCCGGTGAGCCGGACCACCCTCGAGACCTACCTGGGCCGCCTCTCGGGCGCCTGACCGGCGCCGAGCGATCAGGTGGCGACGACGGCGAACCGGGGGACGACGCCGAGGAGGCGCTCGGGCAGTCGCTGCTCGAGCTTCGAGGCCCATTCCACGTCGCGCAGCCGGATGAGACGGGGCGTGGCCCATCCCGCCTCGGCCACGAGGGCGGCCACGAGCGCGGGGATGGGTGCCGGTCCCGAGAGGAAGGGCTCCCCGGACCGCGGCGGGATAGGGCCCGTGGTGTTCGGGGGTGGTGCGGCGCCAACGGTTGACGGCGTCCCAGGCGCGCCCGCGCCACGCCTCGAGGGGGTCCGCGTCGCCCCACAGGGACTCGATGGCCACCAGCCTTCCCGGCGGCGCCACCACGGCGCGCCAGGCGCGTAGCGCGGCCCCGGGGTCGGGGAGGGTCCACAGGAGGTGGCGCTCGATGACGGCGTCGAAGCCTCGTCCGTCGGGTCCCGGGGGCGGTTCATGGGCCGGCGCCACCACCACGGCGATGTCGAGGCCTTCGCGCGCGCGCCGCGGCTCGCAACTTGGCCAACATCTGCGCCGAGAGGTCCAGGGCGGTGACCCGGTGGCCGAGGCGCGCCGCGATGAGGCTCAGGAACCCCGTCCCCGCCCCGCAGTCGAGGACATGGGCGGGCGGGGGCGGCAAGAGGGCCTCGAGGGCGGCCGTCCACGCCGCCTGGACCGCCGCGCTCGTGGGGTGATGAGCGGGGGTGTCGTCGTAGGTGGCGGCGTCGTCGTCCCAGAATCGCCGGATGTCGTCGAGGATGGCCATGGTCGTCGTTCATGGTCGTCAGGGCGCAGGCCCCGCTGTCGAGGGCGCATGGTCGTCAGATGCGCTGCGTCAGGTCGCATGGGTCAGGTGCGCTGGGGCTTCGAGGAACAGTTCGATGCCCGAGGCGATGCCCTGGGCCGCGTCGCGCAGGGCGCGCTCTGGAGGTTGGCCGCGTCGTGGGCGTTGCGCATGTTGGCGCACTCGATGAGGACCTTGGGCACCGTGGACAGGTCGAGGCCACCCAGGTCGGCCGCGGTAGACGATGCCGTTGGAGCCGGTGTAGTTCGCGGGCGGCTCCCCGGAGGCCGTTTGGAAGGCGTTGCGGAGGTCGACCGACAAGGCATCGGAGGGCGCCACGATGGCGCGGTTGTCCGAGATCGGGCTCACCACCGGCACGGGCGTGTCGACGGCGAACCCGCTCCCGCCCGGGGGGCCGCCATCGGCGTGGATCGACACCGCCACATCGGCATGGAGCGCGTTGGCGATGGCGGCGCGGACATTCACACAGGGCCCCACGCCGGTGTCGGTGGGACGGGTGAGCACGACGCGGGCCCCGTCGGCCCGGAGGAGGGCCTGGGCCCGCACCGCTACGTCGAAGTTGAAGGCGTGCTCGGTGTAGCCGTTGTCGGTCTCGGTGCCCGTGGTGTCACACGGTTCGGTGAGCCCACCCCCGTTGATGGGCCGGTTGATGATCGACGAGGCTCCGCCGTTGCCTCCGTTGTGGCCGGGGTCGATCACCACCGTCAGCCCCGCCAGCGGGGCCACCGACACCGATCCTTGGTAGTGGGCGTCGCCCAGGGCATAGACACCACCGTCGGCACCGACGAGCCAGTACCCCCCACCGTCGGCCGTCGGCGTGATCGCCACCACGGCCCGGTCGAGGACGAGGGCAGCGGTCGACCCCTCGAAGGGTGCCCGGAAGGAGAAGATCCCGCCGTCGGCGCCCGCCAGCCAGTAGCCCCCGGTGGCGGGGTCGGCGGCCATGCCCACCACGGGCCTCGTGAGGTGGACCCCGCCCATCGAGCCGGCGAATCCGGCGTCGCCGTAGGCGAAGACCCCACCGTCGGCGGCGACGAGCCAGTAGCCGCGGCCGTCCGCCGTCGGCGCCATGCCGACCACGGGCGAATTGAGCCGCAGCCCGCCGGCCGATCCCTCGAAGGGCGCGTCGAAGCTGAAGACCCCACCGTCCGACGCCACCAGCCAGTAGCCGCCGGTGGCGGGGTCGGCGGCCATGCCCACCACGGGCCTGCGTGAGCTGGACCGCACCCATCGAGCCCGCGAATCCGGCGTCGCCGTAGGCGAAGACCCCACCGTCGGCGGCGACGAGCCAGTACCCCTTGTCGTCGGCCGTTGCGGCCATGCCCACGACGGGTGCCGACAGGGCCAGGCCATGGCGCCGATCCCACGAAGGCGGCGTCGAAGTTGAAGACCGCGCCGTCGGCACCGACGAGCCAGTACCCCCCCGTGGCGGCGTCGGCGGTGCCGGCGACGATGGGCACGTCGCTGGTGACGGTGGATGTGGTGGTGGGAGCGGGGTCGGCCGGGGCGTTGTGAACGGGAACGGTGGGGTGGGTGACGGGGGAGAGGACGAGCGACACCACCATGACCTTGAGCAGCCGCACCATCGTGGCCATCATGGTCCCGTCTGCCCATCGGCGCGCCGGTGCGGGCGGCGCGGGCCAGGTCGAGGGCGAGCGCCACGGCCTGGGCGGGGTCGTTGGCGCGCACCACGTGATCGTCGCGCCGGCCGCGGCGGGCCAGCTCCCAGGTGTCGAGGCCCACGACGGGGATCCCCGCCTGCAAGGCCAGGGCGATCTCCGACAGCGTGCCGAACTCTCCCGCTATGGCCACCACCGCGTCGGCGGCGCGGACCACGAGGGCGTTGCGGGCCTCCCCCAACCCGGTGGGGATGGCCACGGTGACGTAAGGGTTGGCGTCGGACCGGTCGGGCCCGGGGAGGATCCCGACGGTCAGCCCGTCGGCGGCCTGTGCGCCGCGACAGGCCGCTTCCATCACACCGCCCAGCCCCCCGCACACGAGGACGGCGCCGGACTCGGCGACGCCCCGGCCCACGTGCTCGGCCAGTGCGGCCTGGGCGTCGGTCACGGTCCCCCCGCCCCCGACCACGGCGATGTGGGTCATTCCCACCGGAACGTGGCCGCCGCCGCCAGGGGAGCGGCGATGGCCCAGACCACCAGCACGAGCCAGGCCCAACCCGGCACCGAAAGTCCCAGGCCGACACTGCGATGAAGCGCGTCGGCGAGCGCGGCGGCGGGCAGTGCCTTGGCCACGGCCTGGAGTCCGCCCGGCAACTTGGAAAGCGGTGCCAGCATCCCGCTCACGAGAAGGAGAAGGAGCCACAGACCGTTCGCGGCGGCCAGGTTCACCTCGGCCCGGAGCACCCCGGCCAGCAACAGCCCGATTCCCCCGAACCCGATGGTGGCGAGGACGACGACCACGACGGCCCGGCCCGCTCCTCCCGCCGTGGGGTGCCAACCCAGGCCGAGCGCCACGGGGACGAGGACCGCGGCCTGGATCACCTCCACCACGAGGATGGCGACGATCTTGGCGCCCAGCAGCGAGGGCCGACCCAGTGGAGTGGCGCCGAGGCGCTTCAAGACGCCGTAGCCGCGCTCGAACCCGGTGGCGATGCTGAGGTTCACGAGAGCGGTGCCCATCACCGCCAAGGCCAAGATGCCCGGGGCCAGGAAGCGTGACGGGATGGGCCGTGCCGGTGGGCAGCAGGTGCACCTCGGAGAAGAAGACGAGCAGGATCACGGGGATCCCGATGGTGAGTAGCAGCGACTCGCCCCGTCGCATGGTCATGCCCACTTCCGCCGCGCACTGGGAGGTCAACCGACGCAATGCCGGGGGCAGGCTCCGCGTGCCGCTCACAACTCCCTCCCGGGTCACCCGGAGGTAGATCTCCTCGAGGGAGCGACGCCCGGCCCGGAGCTCGGTGAGGGGAAGGTCGCGGTCTTCCATCCATCGCGCCAACAGCGCCAACCGGGTGGCGGTGGCGGGGCCGTCGACGCGGTACTCGCCGGGGTGTTCCTCGGTCACCGTTGCCCCTTCGGTGCCCAGCGCGGCGGCGAGGCCGGCCAGGTCGAGGGCGGCGGGGCCCTCGAAGCGGATGCCGCCCTCGCCCCCCGCCGCGGCGAGCTCGGCCACCGTCCCCTCGGCCACGGTCCGACCGTGGGCGATGATGACCACGTCGTCGGCGACGCGCTCGGCCTCGGCCAATTCGTGGGTGGTGAGCATCACGCACGCGCCCCGGTCGCGCAGCTCGGTGATGACCCGGCGCACCGCGATCCGGCCCTCGGGGTCGACCCCGGCAGTGGGCTCGTCGAGGAAGACGACCTCGGGTCGGCCCACGATGGCGAGTGCCAACGACAGCCGCTGTTGCTCGCCCCCCGACAACCGGCGCCACGGGGTCCGGGCCACCGCGCTCAAGCCCACCAACTCGAGGAGGGCGTCGGGGTCCTCGGGTTCGTCGTAGTAGTCGGCGAACAACCCCAGGGCGCGTCGGGGCCCCATGACGGGATAGACACCGCCGCGCTGGAGCATCACGCCCATGCGGGCCACCACGCGGCGATGGTCCGACACCGGATCGAGCCCGAGGACCCGGACCGAACCCTCGGTGGCCCGGCGATATCCCTCGAGGGTCTCGACCGTGGAGGTCTTGCCTGCTCCATTGGGGCCCAGCAGCGCCAGCACCTGGCCGTGGTGCGCCGTGAGCGACAGGCCCTCCACCGCCGTCGTCGGGCCGTAGCGGACCACGAGGTCGCGGCACTCCACCGCGGCAGGGGAAGGGACCGACATCGCGGCGAGGCTACCGTTGCGCCCCATGATCGACATCCGCCTGGTCAGGGAGAACCCCGACGCCGTGCAGGCCGGCCTGGCCCGCAAGGGGGTGGCCGGTGCCGAGGTGGAGCGCCTCCTCGACGCCGATCGACGGGCCCGTCAGGCGGTGGGCCGGCGCGACGAGCTGCGCAGCCAGGTGAAGGACCTGTCGCGTCAGGTGGGCGAGGCCCGTCGCACCGGCGAGACCGCACTGGCGGCGGAGGCTATCGGAGCGGAGCCGGGCGCTCGGCGAGCAGGAGGCCGACGCTCGACGCGGAGGCGACGGCGGCGCAGGCCGAGGTGCGCGAGCTGCTGTTGTGGCTCCCGAACCTTCCCGCCGAGGACGCCCCCGACGGGGCCGGGCCGCAGGACAATCTCGAGGTGCGCCGGTGGCCAGAGTCGGCGCGTGATTACGCTGACCATCAGCGGGTCCCGCACTGGGACGTCGGAGCGGAGCTCGGCATCCTCGACCTCGAGCGGGGCGCGAAGTTGTCGGGGTCGATGTTCCCGCTCTACCGGGGTCTGGGGGCCAGGCTCATCCGGGCCCTCACCGCCTTCGCGCTGGACCGCCACGGCGAGCTCTACGAGGAGATCCGCCCGCCCACGTTGGTGCGGACCGAGACGATGGTGTCGACCGGGCACCTGCCCAAGTTCGCCGACGACGCCTATCACCTCGAGCGCGATGACCTGTGGGCCATCCCCACCGCCGAGGTCCCGCTCACGTCGATGTTCAGAGACGAGATCCTCGACGAGGCCGACCTTCCCTTGCGGTTGACGGCCGGCACCGCCTGTTTCCGACGCGAGGCGGGATCGGCTGGACGCGACACGCGCGGGCTGTTGCGGGTGCATGAGTTCGACAAGGTGGAGCTGTTCGCCTACGCCACCGCCGAGCAGTCCCGGGACGAGCACGGCGACATGGTGGGCCGTGCCGAGGCGCTGCTCCAGGAGCTCGACCTCGAGTACCGCGTCCTCGACCTCTGTACCGGCGACCTCGGCAACGCCGCGGCCCGGACCTTCGACATCGAGGTCTACGCCCCGGGATCGGACATGTGGCTCGAGGTGTCCTCGGTGAGTTGGTGCACCGACTACCAGTCGCGTCGCGCCAACATCCGCTACCGGTCGTCCGCGGCGGGCCCGAAGGGCCAACCTCTGTTCGTCCACACCCTCAATGGTTCGGCCATCGCCTGGGCGCGGGTCTGGGCGGCGTTGGTCGAAACCGGTCGCCGGGCCGACGGATCGGTGGCGCTCCCCGCCGTGCTCGCCCCGTACCTCGGCGGCCGTACGGTCATCGAGGCCCCGTCGCCGTAGCGGCGACGACCGCGCGCCTTGCTGTCTACGCCGATTCCGGAGTGATCCCGGCGCCCTTGAGCATTCTGCGCAGATCGATGACCTGCTGCTCGTCGATGTCGTGATGGCGCGGCACCTCGAAGGTCTCGGTCTCGGGTCCCAACGTCACCGCCACTCGGCCGCCGTGCTCTTCGGCGACGGTGGCCACGCTCTTGAGGAGTGACAAGACGTCGTGCCACTGGATGTTGTGACTGACCGGATGGTTGAAGATCTTCTCCACCGTGGCCCGATGGTGCCCGTCGAGTTCTCTGCCCTTTGTCATGTCACACTCCTTGCACCTCAGGGTAGCGCCCGTACCGGAGGCCCCGGGCCGCCCCCGGGGAAGGCGTGCTAGTCGAGAGGCGTCAACGACTGCACGGAGAAGGGGACGGGCAGCGGTCCGCTCCCGATGACGGCGGCGGTGTTCTTCGCCTCCTTCTCGGTGAAGTTGCCGGTGATCACCATCTGCACACCAAAGGACGAGAAGGTCGACTCGTTGGGTT
The DNA here is from genome assembly GCA_963796765.1 of uncultured Acidimicrobiales bacterium. Classification (GTDB taxonomy): domain Bacteria; phylum Actinomycetota; class Acidimicrobiia; order Acidimicrobiales; family UBA8190; genus Chersky-840. The sequence goes on from CAWCMY010000001.1 coordinate 70,747, forward strand.
CGATCAGCGGTGCCGAGAGCACTTCTCCATCCAGTTCCGCAGCGATGAACGAGTGGAAGTTCAGTAGGGCCACGGCGTTCCATACCTTTGCTCCGGATGTTGTGAGCGTGATGTCGACGTCCCATATGTGGTCAGCCTGATCGAACTGAGCAGCGACCGACGCGATATCAGCGTTGACGTCGGAGTTGTTGAATTGAACCGCACCGAGAACGAATCGCGGGTACTGCTGGGCACCGGTCGCCGGATCGGCGGGAAGCAACGCGGAGCTGGCGGCCTCCTCGTCGTGAGCTGTCGTCGAAGGAGACGAGGCGAAGATCGGGTCGGGGCCGATCGTGTTGGAGGGCTGGCCCGTGGTCGTGTTCACGTCGAGGTTGGACGCTGTCGTGGCGTATCGGGCCTCGCATGCCGATGAAGATCCCGCCGGCGAGGTCGTGCCGGACACCAGCGGCGTTGACTGCGCACGGTACGCCGGTGCCCCACACAGCACGGGCCTGAGCGAGAAGGACCCGGTCGATCCCACCAGCTGGATCCGGTCCCGGGTGAGTGTCGGGCTCGAAACCGCGATCGAGCCGTGGTTCGTCGACACGGTCGCTTCGGTGTCACCAAGGGCGTGCAGGCGTGATGCCATCGTAGCCGCGGCTTCTTCGAGCATCGCCTGTGACAAGGGCCGGCCTGGTGCGAAGATCGCTCGTAGACCACTTGTCGTGCCACCAAGACCCGGCGGGTTCCCGGCCGTGGTCCGAGAGCTTCGTGGTCCGTAGGTGACGCCGAATACCACGAGAGCGATCACGACCACGACGGCGAGCCCGCCTGCCATCAGCTGTCGATGTCGGCACCACGGCGATCCCGGCGCGTTGTGCCACGGCTCGGGGTCGCCGAGCGGCGCAATCGGTTGCTCGGCCACGACCTGGAAGGTGCGCCGCAGGCGTTGCTCGATGGAGTCGGTGTCGGTCATGTCAGCTCGTCTCGCAGCTTGGCCAGTCCCCGATGCAAGCTCGACTTCACGGTCCCCAGTCGGCAACCGAGCAGTCGAGCGATCTCGGCTTCGGGCAGATCCTCGTAGAAGCGCAGCGCCAGCACGGCCCGCTGGCGGAAGGGCAACCGGCGCACCGCCACCCAGGTCTCGTCGATCACCGGGTCGTCGAACGTGCCGCGGTCTGGTGCTGGCTGGCGTCGCTCCAGTCGAACCCGGCGCAGGTGGCTCCTCGAGATGTTGGCCACTGTGGTGCGGAGATACCCCGCTGGGTTCTCCGGTGGTGTGCGCTGCTGGTGCATGCGGAGAAATGCCTCTTGCACGATCTCTTCGGCTACGACCATGGACCCGGTGAGGAGGCGAGCGAGACGGACCATCGCCTCGCGCTGGCGGAGATACAGAGTGGCGAGGTCCGAGGCAGTCGTGAGGTTCGGGGCGGCGCCCCCCGACGGGGTGTGCCCGGACGCCACGTGATCCGACGTCATGTGCACAGCCTCCTCTGCGGCGACCCTCTCCACATTGACATGACGCACGAGGCCGAGAAAAGGTTCCACTCGACCTGGCTCTGGCTGGGGTGGCCCGGTCGGCGTGAGAGGACAGGCATGCGATCCATTGACCGGCCGACCATTTCGCCGATGCCACCGAGGGCGGTGACGGTGGGTCTGCCCTGGGACGTCGCGGTGGACGACCCCGTCGGGGCGTTGGCCGAGGCACGGCGTCAACTCGGTGACACCTTCGTGGTCGACAGCGGTGACGACCGCTATCTGTTCACGTTCTCTGCGGTGGGCGTGGCTTCCTTCTACGGTCTGCCCGAGGAACGCGCCAGCAAGGCCGTCGCCGATTGGCGGATGCTACGGCGCAAACTCCCCGACGAGATCTTCGCGGGCCGGCGCACCCTGCCGCATCAGCTCTTCGGACGCGACGACGTGGCCACCTATCTCGCCAACGTCGAGCACGCTCTCGAGAGCACGGTCGAGGAACTGGGCGAGGCCGGCGACTTCGACGTGTTCGACCTGACCCGACGACTGGGGCACCGGGTCGGCCTGGCGTCGTGGGGTGGACCCGGATCGGCGAACGGCGAGCGCTTCGATCGCCTCGCCCGGGCCTTCGACGCCCTGGATGGTTCGGAGTCGTTCGTCCATCCCGACGCCATGGCGTCCGTGGCGGCGTCGGGAAAGGCGGCCGAGCACGCCGCATTGGCGGTCGTCATCACCGAGCTGGATCTGGCGTTGCACGAGCTCGAAGGCATCGAGTCGGACCACACGCTCTTCGCCCGGGTGGCCGCGGCATGGGCCGACGAGCCTGCCGAGGTGCGCGCCCGGGGAGTTGTCCTCGACGTGGCGCTGGTCCACGTGGCGTCGATGTCGAACCTCTTCGCCGCTTTGGGGTGGATGCTCATCGACCTCTGGGCACATCCGGTCGAGCTCGAGCGGGTACGCGGGGGCGATCGGGCCCGGGCCGAGGTGTGCGCGCTCGAGTCGACCCGCCTGGCCCAACGCTCGATCATGGCCCGCTTCGTGGTGAAGCCGGTGACGATCGATGTCGGCGACGCCGTCCACGAAGTCGACGCTGGCGCCACCATCGCCACTCTCCTCCCGTTGACGAACACGAGCGCGGCCCCCGGTCTCGACACATGGGATCCCGATCGATGGAACCGGCGTCGTCTAGCCGACCCTTCCGCGCTGGCGGCGGTGGAGCTGGTGACCGTGTTCGGCCACGGGCGTCACACCTGTCCTGCTCAGCCGTTCTCCTTGTCGACGATGACCGCGGCTGCGACCCGGCTCCTCAGTACCTTCGACATGGAGCCCCGGTGGACCGGACACCCTCATCCCGTGCCCAACCAGATCGGCGGGGTGGCACGCGCGGCGCGACGATGTCCCGTGTCCTTTCGGCGCCGCTGACCTTGCCGTGCATGACCGGTCGGTCAGAGACCGAGGAACCAGATCGCCACTCTCTTGAGGTCGAAGAAGTAGAGGGCCAGACCGAACAGCAAGAGGAACGCCCCGATGCCGGCCATGACCTGCGCGGCCAGCCCCAGCCCTGTAAAGGCCAAGGAGCCCGATCCCGCGGAAACGGTGCCGGGTGCCGTCGCGCCTGGGGTCGCGCTCCCCGTCTTGGCTCCGGGACCGGGTGCACCCGTGGGCACCACGCTCGGGCCCGTCCCCCCTGTCCCCGTGGTCCGAGGCGTCGTGCCCGGCGTGATCCGAGGCGTCGTGCCCGGCGTGGTGGGCGGAACCGTGGCGGGCGTGGTGGGTGGAACCGTGGCGGGTGTGGTGGGTGGAACCGTGGCCGGCGGCGTCGGAGCGCCAAGGAACGAGATCGGTACCGACACCTTGTCGTGGCCGGTGTCGATGAAGACGAGAGCACAGGTGACGCCGGCGACCTGCTGGTCAGGTGAAGGTGGGCACGGATAGTTCTGTGCGTCCTTGTGTGGCCGTTTCCCCACACTGTCGACGTGGCCGCATCCCGCGATCACGGGGAACACACCGCAAGGAGGTCCGAGTTTCCTTCCTTCGTGGACGATGGTGATCATCGACAGGGTTCCGTATGGCGTGGTGGACGTGATGCGCCGAAGCGACGGAGCGCTGCAGCCGATGGGAAGCGATTCGTCGAAAGGCGGGCCGATGTACACGGTGGGCTCACCGGGCGCTTCGTTGCACTCCAGCACATACCCCTTGGCGTTGGCGGCGAGCCTGGAACCGGTGACCGTCACCTTCTTGCCACCGGTGAGACCAGCGGAGGGGTGCGCCGAGATCGTCGGTGCCGCCGCCGAGGCCGTAGCCGTCTTGAACAGGACGAAGCCTCCCGCCACCAGGACAATGGCGACCAACCGGTGCATGACATGCCGCTGGCGAACGCTGTGAACGAATCCCATTGAGTTCCGCCACTCTGGGTTGGTCATGGAATCAACGCGTCTTCTTGCCCGTCCCCCGCCATCGGAGAGAAAGAAACCGACGTCCCGGCACCTCGTGATACCTGAAAGGCACGATAGGGGGTCACTTCAGGGTGGAGAACTATCAATTGTGACGATCCTGAGATTCCCAGATCAGGAAGGTGGTTCAATCGCTACCAGTTCAAATGACCACGGAGGGTGATCGTGATGCAGGTGTTGCATATGAGTTCCTGCGCTCGGCGGGGCTCAGTGGTGGAAGCCGACGTCGGTGGTCCGCCCCGGGTGGCCGCTGCCAAGGCGTTCGTCCACCCGGCCCAGGTCCTCGATCAACATGCCGGCCAGGTCACGGCTGAACCCGTTTCGAACCACGATCCGCAGCACGGCGACATGGTCGAGGGCGGGGGGCATGGTGTAGGCGGGGACGAGCCAGCCCCGGACCCGCAAGAAGTCGGACACCTCGTAGACGCTGTAGGGGGCATCGCCCATACAGAAGGCGAAGGCGGGGATGCCATTGCCTTGCGAGACGAGCTCGTAGGGACCCAGGCCGGCGATCTCCTGGGCGAGCCACTGCGCGGTGTCCCGGCTCGCCTGCTGCACCTGACAGAAGCCGTCGGCCCCCAGCCGCAAGAAGTTGTAGTACTGGGCCACGACCTGGGCGCCGGGGCGTGAGAAGTTGAGCGCGAACGTGGGCATGTTGCCGCCGAGGTAGTTCACGTCGAAGACGAGCTCGTCGGGCAGTGCAGCCCGATCGCGCCAGATGACCCAGCCGACGCCCGGGTAGACGAGGCCGTATTTGTGTCCCGAGGCGTTGATGGAGTGGACGCGCGGCAAGCGGAAATCCCAGACCACCTCGGGGTCGAGGAACGGGGCGATGAATCCTCCCGAGGCGCCGTCGACATGGATGGGCACGTCCACCCCGGTGGCGGCGGCGAGGTCGTCGAGCGCCGAGGCGATGTCGGCGACGTCTTCGTAGGCGCCGTCGTAGGTCGAGCCCATGACCGCGACGACGCCGATGGTGTTCTCGTCGCACCGCGCCGCCGCCGCCTGCGCGGTCAAACAGGTGGTCTCGGGACCGACGGGGACGAGCCGGGCTTCGACGTCCCAATACCGGCAGAACTTCTCCCAGCACACCTGGACGTTGGCTCCCATGACGAGGTTGGGCCGTTCGGTGGATTTGCCCGCCGCTTGGCGGCGCTGTCGCCAGCGCCACTTCAACGCCAGGCCGCCCAACATGCACGCTTCGCTCGAGCCCGTCGTCGAACACCCCGTGGCGCCGCCCTCGTCGGGCGCGTTCCACAGGTCGGCCAGGATGTTGACGCAGCGTCGTTCGAGCTCCGCGGTCTGCGGGTACTCGTCCTTGTCGATCATGTTCTTGGCCGAGCACTCCGCCATGAGATGCTCGGCGTCACGCTCCATCCAGGTGGTCACGAACGTGGCCAGGTTGAGCCGGGCGTTGCCGTCCAGCAAGAGCTCGTCGTGGACGATCTCGTACGCGGTGGCCTCGGGCATCCCGGTCTGCGCCAGCCGGAGCTTGGGAACATCGTTGATCTCGCCCAACTGGGCGAATTGCGGGCGGACCTGGAGGCGGTCCGTGGCCCTGTCGGTCTCGTGGACATGGAGGGGCATGCCCGGACCGTAGTTCGACGGCTAGGGGGCTTTCTGGTCGTCAGATCGGCGCGGGTCGTCGGGGTCGACGAGCACGCAGCGGGTGCCGCTGTAGATGGTGGGCATGCACTTGTTGCAATGGATGCACAACGAGGCGCGCGATGTGCCCGAGCTCATCTTCGAGACGAGGTCGGGCTCACGGAGCAGGGCTCTGGCCATGGCCACGAACGAGAAGCCCTCCGAGAGCGCCGACTCCACCGTCGCCAGCTCGTTGATCCCGCCCAGCAGAATGAGCGGCATGTCGAGCGCGGCGCGGAACTGCCGGGCGTAGGGAAGGAAGAACGCCTCCTCGAAGGGGTAGTCGGGCATGAATCGGCGGCCCATGACCCGGAATCCGAGGCGCAGGGCTCGGGGGAGGGTGGCGGCGAACTCCTCACGGGGGGCTTCGCCCCGGAAAAGGTACATGGGGTTGGCCAGTGAGCTGCCCCCGGTGAGGGTGAGCGCGTCGAGAGCGCCGTCGGCCTCGAGCAGTCGGGCGACCTCGATGCTGTCTTCGAGCCACAACCCGCCCGGCACCCCGTCGGCCATGTTGAGCTTGGCCGTCACTCGCCACCTTGTCGGCGACGGCGTCTCGCACCGTGCGGACGACCTGGCGGGCGAAGCGGGCGCGGTTCTCGACGCTGCCGCCCCATTGGTCCCGACGGTGGTTGAGCTTCGGGCTCAAGAACGCGCTCAGCAGGTAGTTGTGGCCGAGGTGGATCTCGATGCTGTCGAAGCCTGCCTCGACGACCTGGCGAGCGGCGCGACCGTAGTCGGCGGTGACTCGGGCGATGTCCGCCTCGGTGATCTCGCGACTCATGGTCCCGAGGGGGCTGATGTGTCGGGACGGAGCCAGTGACGGGGCCCGGTTCGACCGGGGGTTGGCCACCGGGCCGGCGTGGCCGAGCTGCGCTGCGACCGCCGCGCCGGTGTCGTGGACGGCGTCGGTGAGCCGCCGCAGGTCCAGGAGCACCTCGTCGTGCACGTAGATGCAGTGGCGGTCGGTTCGACCCTCGGGCGAGACCGCCAGGTAGGCGACCGTCGTCATGGCCGCGCCCCCTGACCCCACTCGGCGGTGGAAGTCGATGAGCGCGTCGGTGACCTGTCCCCTGGGTGATGATCCCTCGAACGTCGCCGCCTTGATGAAGCGGTTGCGGAGCGTGACCGGGCCGAGTCGAGCCGAGTCGAAGGGTGCGGGGACGGGAAGTCGGAGACTCCGGCCCGCCCGCGGCGTCGGTCACGCGTCGGCGGGGATCTCGAATCGGTACCCCACGCCCCGCACCGTGGTGATGATCGCCGGCGACGAGGGGTCGGCTTCGACGTGGGTCCGGAGGCGCTTGATGTGGACGTCGAGGGTCTTGGTGTCGCCCACGTAGTCCGCGCCCCACACCCGGTCGATGAGTGTGTCGCGGGTAAGGACGCGCCCTGCGTTCTCGACGAGCAGCACCAGGAGCTCGAATTCCTTCCGGCGCAGGTGGACCTCTTGGCCCCGGACGAAGACCCGGTGGCGATCGGGGTCGACCCGGACGCCGCCCACCTCGAGCACCGCCGCCCCGCTCGGCCGATCTCGTCGACGGCGTGCGCTGAGCCGGGCGGGGCCAGCGGAGAGCGGCGCAGCACGGCCCGCATGCGGGCCACGAGCTCGCGCAGCCGGTAGGGCTTGGTGACGTAGTCGTCGGCCCCGACCTCGAGCCCCACGACGGTGTCGATCTCGGTGCCCTTGGCGGTCACCATGATGATGGGGACGTGCGAACGGGCCCGGATGGCGCGACAGACGTCGACCCCCGACATCTTGGGCAGCATGATGTCGAGCAGCACGAGATCGGGCTCGACGGCGTCGAACAGGGCCAGGGCTTCGGGCCCGTCCCGGGCCACCGAGACGTCGAACCCCTCGCGCCCGAGCCCGATCACCAGGGCGTCGACGAAGGACTCCTCGTCCTCGGCGATGAGCACCGTCACGGCCCGCGAGCCTGTCGCGACCCGCGGTCCGACGATTCCCCCGATCGCTCGCCCCGGCCTCCGCGTTGTCGGCGGCGCGCGGTGAATGGGTCGAGTGCGGAGAGTGCGTGGAGTGGGTGCCCACGGGGTTGCTCACGACTCGGGCCGGGTACGGCCCCGGGTGCTGCGCACGATTCAGACGACCTCTGAGTGTGTCGGGAGGATGAGCCGGAATGTCGACCCCTCGCCTTCGCGAGAGTCGACTTCGACGTGTCCCTGATGGTTGGCGGCCACATGGCGGACGATAGACAAGCCGAGCCCGGTCCCCCCGCTGTTGCGGCTCCGGCCCTGGTCGACTCGGTAGAAGCGTTCGAAGATGCGGTCGAGGTCCCGGGCGGGGATGCCCACGCCCTGGTCCTCGACGTCGAGACGCACCTGGCCGTCGGCGACCCGGCCCGACGAATCGCACCGCGGTGCCGTCGTAGGAGAACTTCACGGCATTCTCGAGGAGGTTGTAGAGCGCGGAAACGAGCTGGCGCCGGTCGCCGAGGACCGTGACCGGCGGAGCGGGCTCCTCGAGGTCGATCTTCACGTCGCGTTGGTCGGCCGCGGCGCGCATGCGCTCGACGGCCTCGGCCATGATCAGGTTCACGAGCACAGGCTCGCGCGGTGGCGCCTCTTCGGCCTCGATCCGCGACAGGTCGAGCAGGTCGTCGATGATCCTGCTGATCCGGAACGCCTCGGTGTGGATGCGGCTGGCCAGCCGTTGGGCGACGGTCGGGTCCTTCTCCGCTGCCAGGGTCTCGGCCAGCAGCCCGATGGCGCCCATCGGAGTCTTGAGCTCGTGGCTCACGTTGGCGACGAAGTCACGGCGGATCTCCTCGAGGCGCCGGCGCTCGGACACGTCGTCGATCGCCGCGATCACGCCCAAGGTGCGTCGGCCGTCGTCGATCAGCTGGGTGGACACGGCCAAGGTGCGTCGAGGGCGGGCCGTAGAGGTCGAGGGTCTTGTGCGCCGAGCCCTGCTTCCAGGCATCGGCGAGCAGGTCGACGACGGCTTGGGCGGCCAGGGCGTCACCGTGTCGACCTCCCATCAGTCCCACGGCGCGCGCGTTTCGGAACACGACGGTCCCGTTCTCGTCGCACACGATGACACCCTGGGGGAGCGTGTCGAGGGCACGGCGCAGCCGGATGGCGTCCGACGAGGACTCGGCCACCGCCTCGGCGGCGCGATCGGTGACGAGCTCGAGGTGGTGCAGCGCGGGCTCGATCCCCATGCCGTGGTCTTCGGCCGGAGCGTCGACACCGAGCCGCGACGCCAGTGCCGACAGGCGCTGTTCGAGTGACCGGCGTCCCGACCGGCGGCCCGAGGATCGTGGCCACGACGATCCCGATGATCGCCACGCGCGCCGAGTGCGGCGAACCCGGCGATGACGACGTTCGAAGACACGTTGGTGGTGCCGAGCACGGCCACCAGCATGACAGGCGGGCCAGGGGTCGGTCCGGTTCCTGAGCCTCGGGCCACCGCCGAGACGATGGGCCGTGAGGGAAAGATATAAAAAGATCATGAAATAGCTTGAAACACTTCGTGATCGCACCTCTACCCTCGACGGGACACCGACCCGAGCCGGCATCCGACGCCGCCGGGCACGAGACGGAGAGGGATCGTCATGGTGCTGTGGGCAGTGCGCGAGGCGGTGTCGACGGTGACCCTCAACCCCGATGCCGGCAACCTCCCCGGCGGCGCGGTGCTCCAGCAGTTGACCGACGGGCTCGGCGGGTGGGCGCTGATCATGGCGCTGGTCGGTCTCGTGATCGGTGCCGCGGCCTGGGCGCTCGGCGCCCATTCGCAGAACTACCACCAGTCCTTCAACGGGAGGAAGACCGTCCTCGTCTCCGGCGCTCGCCGCGCTGCTGATCGGCGCCGCACCGGCGATCGTCAACTTCTTCTTCCACGCCGGGCAGGGGGTGCACTGACCGTGCTCGAAGCGTTCGCGCTGTGCCCCGGGGATCTCCCGCTGGTCGGCACCGCTGTGCAACGTCCGGTGCTGCCGGCGCGCGGCCGGCAGCGTCGCCGGGCTGGGCGTCGGGGCGATCTTCTCCGAGGCGGCACGGTGGGTGGCGTCGGGCGCGGTGTGGTTGATCGCGCAGGTGGGACGGGCCATGTCGGGCACGACGTCGGTCGACCTCGACGCGGGATGGTTCGACGCCCACGAAGCCGTCATGGCGAGCCTGGCGGCCGCGGTGGTCCTGCCCATGGCGTGTTGTGCCGCGATCCAGGCCATCTACCGCCAGAGCGCGTCGATGCTCCTGCGCACCTTTCTCGTGCACCTGCCCCTTGCTCGTGCTGCTCACCGGTGTGGCCGTCGACGCTCGTGCGCATGGCGCTGGCGCTCACCGACGCCATGTCGGCCACGGTGCTGTCGAGCGCCGGCGTCGACACGACGAACCTGTTGACCGGGCTCTTCAAGTCCCTCATCCCCGTCGCGGTGACGGCGTCTCCGATCCCCGGGCTTCGTCGTCTTTCTCGGCAGCCTCGTCGTGGCGATGGCGGCGCTGGTGCTGTGGCTGGAGCTGGTGGTGCGCGCTGCGGCGGTGTCGGTGGCGGTGCTCTTCCTGCCCCTTGGCGTTGGCGGCGCTCGTGTGGCCGTCGGTGGCGCACTGGTGCAGACGGCTGGCCGACACCCTCGTCGCCCTCGTGCTGTCGAAGCTCGTGGTGGCGGCGGTGTTGTCGCTCGCCGCCGGTGCGGTCGCCGGGGGCCTGGGGGCGTCGTCGAGCGGGAACGGCGGAGGCTTCGCCTCGGTGGTGACGGGGATCGCACTGCTGCTGATCGCCATCCTGGCGCCGTTCACCTTGCTCCGCTTGGTGCCGGCGGTGGAAGCGGGGGCCGTCGCCCATCTCGAATCGACGCGCCATCGGGTCAAGAGCGGCGGCCGGCTCGGCCGACAGCGGCGGGAACCTCGCGCTCGACAGGTGAAGAACGCTCGGCCCGAAGTCCGACGAGTCTGAAGCCGACATCGGTCGGGACAGTCGGCGCAGCCGGTACGGCCAGCACGGCCGGTGCCGCCGTCGGCGGCGGGCGATCGGCGGTGGCGCGGGCGGCGCCGGGGTCGCAGCGACCGGCGGCGGCGCGGCGGCAGGCGGAGCTGCGGGGGCCGGCATGTCCGGCGGGATCCCGATGGTCAGCGGTGCCGCATGCCGGTCGAGGGAGTCGAAGCCGGACTCCGGCGTCTCGAGCGCCCGTGGGCCCGACAGCCGGGGCGCGAGAGTCGCAGTGCGGCTCCGTCGCCGGCAACGCGGTCAGCCGCAGCGCCGACGCGGGCGGCCTCCGCATAACCCGGACCCAGGGCCACGAGGCGTTCCGGCGCGAAGACGGCATCCGTGACGGCGGGTGACCCGCCACCGACGCGTACCGGTTCGGGCCGCTCGAGCGCCGCGGCCTCGTGGCGGGGTGGCGGGGCGGACAGATCGGCGCGGTGGCGGTGGCGCTGGTGATCGGTGTCGGCGTGTTGCGGGCGTCGCGCCTCAGCCGTCGGCGTGGTGGTGGCGCTGGCGGCGCTGGCGATCGGGGTCGGCGTCGCCACGTGGCCGATCGCGGGTCGGACGGCAGAGGAGTGGGCGCCCGACGCCCTGCGCCACGTCGTGGCGCTCGGGCGGCGGTCCGGGGCGGGCCGGGCCCGTTCGCCGGGGTGCAGGCTCATCCGGGTCGACCCGAGCACGCCGACGATCGGACGTCTCCGACCGGTCCGGGTCGGCGGCGGGATCGGGGTGCTCCACGACCGCTCCCGCCGGACGTTCACGGTGGTGCTCGGCGCGTCGGACCCCGGGATTCGTGCTCCTGGGCGAGGAGGACAAGGTGCGCCGTGTCGGCGCGTGGTCAGGCGTCCTGGCCTCGTTGGCACGCGAGGGCTCGGCGGTCCACCGCGTGCAGTGGGTGGAGCGCGTCGTGCCCGGCCCGGCGTCGTGCGGTCCTGACGGCTCCATGCCGACGTCGACGGCCGACGAGCCCGGGACGACGCGTGCGGCACGCGCCTCGTACGCCGCGTTGCTCGAGGCGAAGGCGTCGACGTCGTACGCGGCACGAGGTGCTCCTGGCCGTGACCATCCACGCCGGTCGCACGGCCCGGGCCGTGAAGAGCCGCCGGCGGGGCGAGACACGGGCGCCTGCACGGTCCTGCTGCGTGAGGCGGCCGCGCTGCGTCGGCGTCTGACCGACGCGTCGATCGACGTGGGCGCGGTGTTGTCTCCCGAGGCGCTCGGCCGCGGTGCGGTGCGCGACGCCTACGAGCGTGGGGCGCGCCCCGTACGGTCCGGTGCCACCCGTCGGACGAGCCTGGCCGTGGCCCATGGGGGTGGCGGCGCAGTGGGGATCACTCCGACCGACGGCACCTGGCACGCCACGTACTGGGTGGCGGAGTGGCCCCGCACCGACACGGGCCCCGACTTCCTCGGGCCCCTGCTGTTGCCGTCGGAGATCCGTCGCACCATGTCGGTCGTCATGGAGCCCCTGGGCCCGATCGAGGCGTCGCGCAAGGTCGAGACAGGCGCGCACGGCGGACATCGCCGACGCCGAGCTGCGCCGGCGCGGCGGGTTTCTGGCCACGGCGCAGGCGACGTACGGGAAGAGGAGATCCTCGCCCGACGCGAGGTCGAGCTCGCCGACGGCCACGCGCAGTACCGCTTCTCGGGCTACCTGACGGTGAGCGCGACCGACCCCGACGCGCTCGAGGAGGCGTGCGGTCGCGTCGAGCAGGCCGCCGGACAGGCCGGCCTCGAGCTCCGTCGTTGCTACGGGGACCAGGCCAACACGTTCATGTGCACGCTTCCACTCGGGCCGCGGCCTCGTCCTGAGCCAGTCGGCGCGTCGCTGCCGTGGCGCATCCCCGCCCACGAGGCGACGACCCGCCATCTCGGGGCGCTCTACCCGTTTCTGTCCGAGCCCGGTCTCGGCGCCACGTCGACGGGGCGGCGCGGTGGTCGATCGCGTCGGTGGGGTCCTGGTGGGGCGCGACCTGCTGGGCGTCGACGTTCGCGTACGACCCCTTCGAGCTCTACCGCTGCGGGTGCCTCACCAACCCCAACATGGTCGTGATCGGGCAGATCGGCCGGGGCAAGAGCGCGTTCGTGAAGACCTATCTGTGGCGCCTGGCCGCGTTCGGGCGCCGGGCCTGGGTGGTGGACCCCAAAGGGGAGTACGGGGCGCTGGCCCGGGCCTGGGGGTCGAACCCGTGGCGCTGCGCCCGGGGGCTCGATCCGACTCAACCCGCTCGACGCCGTTGCCATGCAGCCAGACGGACTGCGTGCGACCGACGTCGAGGACGTGGCGCAGGCAGCGGTGCGAGTTGCTCGCGTCGCTGTCGGCCGCGAGCCTCGGACGACCCCTTCTTCCCACCGAGCGCAGCGCACTCGATGTGGCCGTGGCCGACGCGTCGAGCACGGCGGTCCGGCCCGACGCTTGCCGACCGTCGTCGACGCGCTGTTGCACCCCGACGCCGCGACGCCGCGCAGCGCGGTGGGAACCGACGTGGCGGGACTCGCCGCCGACGGGCGGAACGTGGCGCTGGAGCTCCGGCGCCTGGTGGCCGGCGACCTGCGGGGCATGTTCGACGGCCCCACCTCGCCGGGCATCCGGCTCGACGCTCCTCTCGTGGTCCTCGACCTCTCGGCGGTGTACCACTCCGCCGCGTTGGGGATCCTCATGACCTGTGCCACGGCGTGGCTGCAGGCGGGGCTCGGCCCGTCCCCGGTCGATCGGTGCCACCGACGGCGTGGTCGTGGTCGTCGTGGACGAAGCATGGGCGATCCTCGCCAACCTGGGCGTGGCGCGTTGGCTCCAGTCGTCGTGGAAGTTGTCCCGGGCCCGGGGAGTGTCGAACGTCGCCGTGCTGCACCGGCTGTCGGACCTCGAGACGACGGGCGCGGTCGGGTCCGAGCAGGTCGGATTGGCCCGGGGGCTGCTGGCGGACTCCGAGACCGCGGGTCGTCTACGCGCAGCCGCCGGGCGAGGTCGAGCGGGCCGGCCCCTTGCTCGGGCTCTCGTCGACCGAGGCAGAGCTCGTGCCCCATCTCCGACGCGGTGTGGCGCTGTGGAAGGTCGGCACCCGGTCGTTCCTGGTCCAGCACCGCCTGTCGCCGCACGAGATCGGCCATCGTCGACACCGACGCCCGCATGGACGGCCGGGCGTGAACGGGCTGCGTCGAGGTCGGGCGTGGCGCGCTGGTCCGTCGTCGGCGTGGCGGTGGTCGCACCGTGGCTCCGGGCACGGTCCCCGGCGCGGCGGCGAGCCCCTGGCACGTGCGGCCCCCGACGCCCGGGCGCTGGTCGCGTGGGCGTGGTCGGCGCCGCGACCCGCCGGGCTCGCGATGTCGAGCCGGCCCGTTGGGCCACGCGTCGTGACGTGCGCACCCTGATGGTGCGCGACGCCGGCCCCGGTCGTCTGACGCTGGGCACGGCCCACGCGGCGCCTGCTCGCGGCCGAGCGCGGGCATTCGGTCCTGGTGGTGGGGCCGACCCAGAGCCGCAAGACGAGCGGGTTCGCCATCCCGGCCATCCTCGAGTGGGAGGGCCCGGTGGTCGCCGCGTCGGTCAAGTCCGACCTGGCTCGCCACACCCTGCGGTGGCGACAGGGGCAGGGCCAGGTGTGGGTGTACGACCCGTCCGCGTCGACGGGCCTCGTCGCGGCGTCGTGGTCGCCGCTCCAGGCGTCGGTGACGTGGGAGGGTGCGCGCCGCACCGCGGCGTCGTTGACCGAGGTGGCCCGGTCGTCGCCGGGATCGCTCTCCGACGGTGACTTCTGGTACGCCACCGCGGCCAAGCTCCTGGCGCCCTTGTTGCTCGCCGCGGCGACGTCGGGGGGGACCATGGCGAGACGTCGTGCGGTGGGTGGACACCCAGGAGGTCGACGAGGTCTTCGACGCGCTCAGCCGCCTCGGGAGAGCGGCTCGCGCTGCAGGCCATGCATGCGGCGTGGGGCCGCGACGACCGGCAGCGCAGTGCCGTCTACACCACGGCCGAGACCGTGGTCGAGGTCTTTGCCGATCCCGCCGTCGCGCGCCAGCGAGTCCACGGTCGGCGCGGCGCGCGCCTCGGGCGGTCGCATCGACCCCGATCGGTTGCTCGACGGCAGCGACACCCTGTACCTGTGTGCGCCCGCGCACGACCAGCGCCGCCTGCGGCCCGCTGTTCGCCACGCTGGTGGCCCAGGTCGTCGAGGCCGCCTACGCACGCGTCCGGGCGCAGGGGCGAGCCGCTCGACCCGCCGCTGCTCGTCGTGCTCGACGAGGCCGCCAACGTGGCGCCGCTGGCCGAGCTCGACGTGCTGGCGTCGACCGCGGCCGGTCACGGTGTGCAGCTCGTGACGGTGTGGCAGGACCTGGCCCAATTGCAGGCCCGCTACGGCACGCGGGCCGGGAGCGTGGTGAACAACCACCGCGTGAAGGTCTTCCTGTCGGGCATCGCCGATCCGGGCACGCTCGAGCACGCCAGCTCGCTCATCGGCGAGACCGAGCTCCGGACGTGGCCGACGACCGATGGACGGTCCGGGCGGCCTGTCGCGCACCGACTCGCCCGCGTTGCGCCGACTGGCGCCGGCCGACGCGCTGCGACGGGTCCCGCCCGGTGACGCCGTGGTGGTGTCGGGCCATCTCCCACCCGTCCGGCTCCGGCTGCGCCCGTGGCAGGACGACCGGGTCCTGCGGTCCCGGGCCGAGACCGGCGCTGATCGCAGTCGGCGTCCACGATGGTGAGCCGCGGCGGTCGGTGGGTACGGTGGGACCATGACGAGCTCGGAGCCGGCGGCGGCACCGGACGCCGGGCATCGCCGAGTTCGTGGCCCAGCGCACCGCGGAGTTCAGCGAGGCGGCGCGCGCCGTGCGCGACGAGGCCGCTGCGGCGGGAACGTTGGTGTGGGACCCTTACGACCCGGCGTGGGTCGAGGACCCCTACGCCGTGTACCGCGAGTTGCGGCGGAGCAATCCGGTGCACCGCAATGCGCTGGGGTTCTGGGTGTTCACCCGCCACGCCGACTGTCTGGCCATCCTGCGCGACCGGCGCTCGAGCAGCGACGGGCGCAACGTCGACGAGACCGACCTTCCGCGAGCTCCGCGCCGCCGACATCCCCGCCGCAGCAAGGGCCCGAAGCCATGCTGGCCGAGATGGCACCGTTTCTGTTCCGAGACCCACCCGACCACACCCGCCTCCGGGGCCTCGTGCAGAAGGCGTTCACCCCGAGAGTCGTCGAAGGCCTGCGGCCCCGGCTCGAGGAGATCTGCGACGGGCTGCTCGACGAAGCCCTCGAGCGCGGCGAGGTCGACCTCGTGGCCGACTACGCCTACCCGCTCCCGGTGCAGATCATCGTGGAGATGCTCGGTGTCCCGGCCGAGGACCACGAGCAGTTCCGGGTGTGGTCCCATGCGCTGGCCCGCGGGCTCGATCCCGACTTCCTGCTCCCTCCCGAGGCGGTGCAGCAGCGGTTGGGTGCGATCTTGTCGTTCGTGCAGTACTTCGCCTCGCTGATCGAGGAGCGCCGTCAGAAGCCCGGCGACGACCTGCTCACCCGGCTGATCCAGGCCGAGGAGCAGGGTGACGTGCTGACCCAGGCGCGAGCTCTTGTCCACCTGCATCTTGCTGCTCGTGGCCGGACACGAGACGACGGTGAACCTCATCTCCGGCGGGGCGCTCACCCTCATGGAGCGCCCCGACCAACTGGCGCGCGTGCGCGACGACCCGGCCGTCATCCGCAGTGCGGTCGAGGAGATGCTGCGGTTCGTGTGTCCCGGTGCAGCTCACCGGTCGGGTGGCGCTCGAGGACATGGAGATGGGCGGGGCGCGCATTGCCAAGGGCGAGTTCTCGATGCTGCTCATCGGCTCGGCCAACCGCGATCCCGCCGCCTTCGACGACCCCGAGACCTTCGACGTGGCCCGCACCGACAACAACCACCTGGGCTTCGGCTTCGGGATCCACCACTGCCTCGGCGCGCCCCTGGCCCGCCTCGAGGCCGCAGATCGCGCTGCCGGCCCTGCTGCGGCGGGCGCGCCAGCATCGAGCGGATCACCGACGAGCTCGTCCTACAAGGAGAACATCGTGCTCCGGGGGCTCGAGGCCCTCCCCGTCCGTTTGTCGGCCTGAACGGGACGGTGCGGTTGGGCCGCTGCCAGACGTCCCGGCTAGGAGGCGGCGGGTGCGATCGGCAGCGGCTGGTGGCAGGTCGGGGCGGTGGGCCTACCGGCGAACCGGTCGCCCAGCCAGCTGACGACCGCCGGCGCGATGGTCGAGGAGAGCTGGATGTGGCCGACGTCGGTGAGCCACAGCGACGTGAGATCGGACCCTGCCGCGCAGGCACGCTGGATGTAGAGCGCCGTCGTGTTCGGCAGCACCACCTGGTCGGTGAGGCTCTCGGCCACCAGCAGGGGCTGTGACGGCGCCAGCACCGGTGCTGTCTGTTCCTGGGCGATCGTCCGCCACTGGGAGTTGCCACCGGGTTGCCGTTGAAGAAACGCTGCTTGAAGGCGTTGCGGATGAGGCCTTCGGCCGCCGGCGGTGTGATGCATTTCTGCGCGATCCGCTGGTAGTTGTTGTACCCGGCGCTGGTGAGGATCGACCGAATGGGAAGCCCCCGGTAGGTGGCGGGCCACGACGTGAGCACCTCGGGGCCGATGACCCAGGCGAGCGTCGAGTTGTAGGTCTCGTTCAACAGCGGGACGAGCTCCGCCGCCGGGGCCGAGGCCACCGTCGCCACCAGGTGGAGCTCGGGCGCGTAGGAGTGGGCCTGCGCCGCGGTGAACAGCGCCGAGTTGCCGCCTTGGGAGTGGCCCCACACCGCGAAGGACGTGCCGGCGTGGGCGGACGGGGATGTACTTGAGCGCCCGGACGCTGTTGAGCACGTCGTTCGCTTCGTCGTCGCCCACGAGGTAGCCCGAGGTTCCCGGCGTGCCCAGGCCGGCGTAGTCGGTGGCGGTCACCACCCATCCCCGTGCCAGCATCGACGACACCCACGAGATGTTCCCCGACGGGATGGGCGCGTCCGCGACGGTGCGCATTGGGGCCCGAGGCCGACGGTGCCGTGCGCCCACGCCACCACGGGCCGCGGGGTGCCCGCCGCGTTGTTGTCGGGGATGAACACCATGCCCGAGCTGAAGGTCATCGTCCCGTCGGAGCGCTGGGTCCGGTAGAGGATCCGCAGCGCCGTCCCGTTGTCCACGTGGACGCCGAGGGGCTGGCTGCGGACGACCTGACCGAGGGGGCCCGAGGTGTGCAGGCCCGAGGTGTCGTAGAACGGTGGAGGGCGTTCTGACGCAGTGTGGTCTTCACGCCCGTGTCCACGACGATCCCGACCACGAGCCCGACGACGACCACGATGGCGATCAACACATTGCGGAGGAGTCGGTGGCGGGAGAAGAACCGAGGTCGTGGCGGCGGCTCCGTGACCTTCTCTGTCCGCCTTCGTTTCCGTTGCCGTTCCTGGTCCCGTTCTCCCTGCCGTTCATCATCAGCTCGTCACCGGGTCCGTGACGCCGAATGGGAAAGGTCCGGCAGTCGACGTCGTACGGGTACGCACCATCAGATGGGTGCTCCCGGGGCCACCAGGGGCCAGGGCCGTTCTCGTTCGGCGATGAGCGCCAGGTCGAGAAGGAGCTCCTCCTCGTGATGTCGGCCGATGACCTGCATCCCCACGGGCAGACCGTCGAACGGTCCCGGCCGGGATCGACACGGCCGGATTCCCCGAGAAGTTGGCGGGGAAGGTGAGATTGCCCTGGTTGGCACCGACCCGCATGATGTCGCCGAACTTCTCCATGAGGTCGACGTCGCCCACCTTGGTGGGCATGGGCCCTTCGGCCCCGAAGGCGACATCGGGGTTGGTCGAGCAGAAGATGAAGTCGACCTCGTCGAGGAGGTCCGCCATGACCTCGTGCGCGCCGACGCGGAAGCGCTCGGCCGTGGCCGCCATGGTCAGGTCGTAGTTGTGCGACGCGATGTTGAGGCCCAGCATGATCTCGGGGGTGAGGTCGGACTCACAGGCCGGGTACTTGTCGCCGAGGTCGGCGGCCAGTGTCACGAGGTTGGACATGGCCCATTCGAAGAGCGCCGGTGGAAAACTCACCGCCACGTCGACGCGTGCCAGTCCCGCGTCGGCGATGAGCGACTCGGCACCGTGCCATCACGAGGGCGCTCACCTCGGGATGGACCACCGCCACACCGAGGTCGACAGCGATGACGGCCCGCTTGCCGCGGAGCTCCTGGCGGTGGCTCCCGAGCCCGGCCTCCCATCCCTCGACGCGAGGAAGGCTGTGGGTGTCATGGGGGTCGTACCCGTTGCACACGTCGTACCAGCGAGCGGTGTCACGGACCGACCTGCTGATGCACCCGACGGTGACGGTGTGGGGGATCTGGTGGACGAACGGCCCCTTGGGGATCCGGCCGTAGTTCGACTTCAGCCCGAACATGCCCGTGAACGAGGCCGGGATCCGAATGGACCCGCCGCCGTCGCCACCCGAGGCGATGGGGAGGAGGCCGCCCGCCACCGCGGCGGCGGTTCCCCCCGACGACCCGCCCGGGGTGCGCTCGAGGTTCCAGGGGTTGCGGGTCGCGCCGTGCAGCCGCGTGCGACGTCACGTTGATGCCGCCGAACTCGCTGGCGGTGGTCTGAGCGGCGAGGACCGCGCCCGCGTCTCGGAGCCGGTGCACCTGGGTGGAGGTGTAGGTCGCCACGCGGTCGGCGTAGACGAGCGACGCTTCGGTCAGAGGCCAACCTTCGACCGACTCGAGCTCTTTGATGCCGACAGGAACCCCTCCGAAGGGGAGCGTCACATCGGCACCGCTGCGCGGCCTGGCGCGCCGCGTCGGCATCGACATGGCTGCACGCGTTGAGCGCCGAGCCCTCGATGGCGCTGAGCGACAGCTCCAAGGCCTCGGGCGGGGTGATCTCGCCCTTGCGGTAGGCGTCGACGAGCGAGCAGGCATCTCCGGTCCAGGCTTGGTCGGTCATAGATGGAGGCTAGCCCCGGGGGCTGGTGCGATGACCTCGGCACGAACTCGGCGCAGACTCGGCTCCGGACGGCGACCCGGGCGTGGTGGAGCAGGCCCGCCGGGTCCCCACCCCAGCCCGGCGGGGGGCACGGCCCTGCGCTTGTAAGGTTCGATCGTGCTTCCCGGCTTCTACGACGTGATCCACCGCCGGCGCGACGTCAGAGCCGAGTTCAGCGGGGAGCCTGTCGACGAGGACGTCCTCGTCCGGGTGCTCGACGCCGCGCACAGCGCACCGAGCGTGGGTCTGTCACAGCCCTGGGACTTCATCTTGGTCTCCGACGAATCCGTTCGACGGGCGTTTTGGAGCCACGTCCAGGAGGAGCGTCGGGAATTCGCCGCCTCGCTCGAGGGCGAACGGGCCGAGCGTTTCGCCGGCATCAAGATCGACGGCATTCTCGAGGCCAGTCTTTCGGTGGTGGTCACCTACGACCCCGCCCGGGGTGCGCCCGGCGTCCTCGGTCGCCACGCCATCGCGGACGCAGGTCTCTACTCGGTGTGCCTCGCCATCGAGAACATGTGGCTGGCCTGCACGGCCGAGGGCTGGGGCATGGGCTGGGTGTCGTTCTACCGCGAGTCGTTCCTGCGCGGATCTGCTCGGCATCCCGGCCCCGATCCGACCCGTGGCGTGGCTGTGCGTCGGACCGGTGGGGACGCTGCAAGAGACGCCCGGACCTCGAGCGTGCCGGTTGGCGCACGCGCCTGCCTCTCGAGGCGTCGCTGCACCTCGACCACTGGGATCGTCGTGACCCCGAGGTGATCGCCGCCGCGGCGGGCAGCCGGGCCGTGGACCCGGCGGTGGGCACCGGTGCCCCTGCATCTGAAAGGACCGAGTCGATGAGCGATTCCGACGCCGGTCCGGGCCCCCCGGCATCCGGCCCGACTTCGGTCGCGACCCCGTCCCCGAAGCGCGCCGTCCCCGCAAGCGCGCCACGCACCGCCGCCACGCACCACCGCGCCCGAGCGGCACCGGCAGCCCCCGCGGCGGCACCGGCCGAGCCGGGCCACACACCGAAGACGCCGTTCACCTTGGCCATCGACATCGGCGGCACGGGGCTCAAGGCGTCGGTGCTCGACGCCACGGGCGCCATGGTGGCCGACCGGGTGGTGGTGAAGACGACCTATCCCTGCCCACCGTCGAAGATGGTCGACGACCTGGCCGCCCTGGTGGCCCCGCTCCCGCCTGCCGATCGGGTTTCGGCCGGGTTTCCCGGGATGGTGCGCAACGGGATCGTGCTCTCGGCGCCGCACTTCGTGACCGAGCACGGCCCGGGCACCACCATCGACGCCAAGCTCGTGAAGGAGTGGGCCGCGTTCGATCTGGCCGGCGCGCTCGCGAAGCGACTTGGCAAGCCGACCCGGGTGGCCAACGACGCCGACATCCAGGGCGCGGCGGTGGTCGTCGGCAAAGGGCTCGAGCTCGTCATCACGCTCGGCACCGGCGTGGGGACGGCGTTCTTCTACGACGGTCGGCTCCTGCCCGCACCTCGAGTTCGCGCACCATCCCTTCTTGAAGGGCGACACCTACAACGAACAGATCGGTGACGCCGCTCGCAAGGACGTCGGCAATCAGCGCTGGAACAAGCGGGTGCGCAAGGCGGTGGCGACCCTGCGGGCGCTGTCGTTCTTCGACCACTGCTACATCGGGGGTGGGAACGCCAAGAAGATCCACGGCGGCCTCGGCGCCGATGTCTCGATGGTCGACAACACCGCCGGCATCCTGGGCGGGATCAGGCTGTGGGACGAGTCGCACATCGGCGTGTAGCGCGCCGACGCCTCACGGTCGGCGGTGTCCGACGAAGGAGGAGGCGTGCCGTGACCGAGTTGCCGGGCCCGGTGTCCGAGCACGGAGAGATGGACCACGTGCTTCGCCGCCGGAGGCGGCGGGCCATCCGGGGCCTGCTGATCTTGGCCCTCATCGTCCTGGTGTTCGCTTTCGTCATCCAGAACTCGCAGCTCGTCACGGTGCATTTCTGGTTCTTCACGCACAAGGCGCGTCTCATCTGGGTCGTGCTCACGTGCCTGGTGGGCGGCATCGTGTTCGGCTACATGCTGGGCGTGCCCGAGCGCAGGAAGATGCGCCGGCGGCGCAAGGCCGAGAAGGCGGCGCGTCGAGAAGGCCGGTAGTCGAGAGAGTCGAACCCCGGTAGGTTGCGGCGTCATGCGGGCCGTGACGATCGTCGACGGAGACCTCCGATACCTGGAGCATCCCGACCCCGTGCCCGGTGACACGGAACTGGTCGTGGCGGTGCACGCCGCAGGGATCAACAACGCCGACCTCATGCAGCGCCTGGGGTTCTATCCGGCGCCGCCGGGATCACCGCCGGACATCCCCGGCATGGAGCTCGCCGGCGAGGTCGTCGCCACGGGTCGGCAGACGACTCGTTTCTCGATCGGCGATCGCGTCATGGCCGTGGTGGGTGGAGGTGCGCAGGCCGAGCTCGCCGTCGTCGACGAACGCGCCGCCATGGCCGTGCCGACGCATCTGAGCTGGCCCGAAGCGGGCGGATTTCCCGAGGCGTTCTCCACCGCCTACGACGCGCTCTTCACCCAATGCGGCCTCTCCATCGGCGAGCGTGTGCTCGTCACCGGAGCCGCGGGCGGGGTCGGGAACGCGGGGGTGCAACTGGCCGCCGCCACCGGGGCCCGATGTGTCGCCTCGGTTCGTCACGCGCAGCTCCGTGACGCGGTGGCTACCCTCGGGGCAGTTGCCGCCGACCCCGACGAGGCACTCGGTCTGGGGCCCTTCGACGTGGTCCTCGAACTGGTGGGGGCGCCGAGCATCGCAGGGGTGCTCGGTGCCATGGCCGTCACCGGCCGCATCGCCGTCATCGGTGTCGGCGGCGGGGTCACGCAGCCGAGATCGACCTTCTCACCGTCATGCAGCGCCGACTTCGCATCAGTGGCTCCACACTGCGGGCCCGGACATCGGTCGAAAAGGCCGTCGTGGCCGGGGCGGTGGAACGCCACGTCGTGCCGCTCCTCCAAGCACGGCGGGTGCGCGTGCTGCTGGAGGCGACCTTTCCCATGGACCGGGCCGACGAAGCGTACGAGCACTTCGCTCAGGGCGGGAAGCTGGGCAAGATCGTTCTCGTCCCGCCCCGGCCGTAATCCAGACGTCACCTCGTTCGGGGCACGGGCCAACGCCGGTCTCAGACCTGGGAGCGGCCCCGGTCGACCACGCCCCGTCGGCGTCGCTCGATCTCGTCGGGGTCGACGCCACCGCGTTGGAAGGCCGCCGCGGACCGGGCCTCGACGTCCCACGCCTCTCCTCCGGGCACCCGGCTCGCTTCTTCATAGGTGGTGAGGATGGCGCGCACGGCGCGTTGGTCGCTCGGTCACGATGTCGGCCGCTAGTCGGCGCGCCGTGGGGAGGAGCTCGTCGTGAGCCACCACGTGGTTGACGAGGCCCCATTCGAGGGCAGTCGGGGCGTCGATGAAATTCCCGGTGGCGCTCATCTCCCGGGCCCGCCGCATCCCGACCGCCTGGGGAAGAAGGACGGTCAGTCCCCACAGAGGGTGGACGCCCACTCGGGCGTGGGTGTCGGCGAAGCGCGCCCGCTCCGACGCCACGAGGAAGTCGCACTGCAGAGCCAGCTCGAGGCCTCCCGTCACGGCCACGCCGTTGACGGCCCCGATGATCGGCTTCGACGTCGGAAGCGTCGACCCCCGGCCACGACGTGCAGAGGCGCCGGCTCGATCACGCTCTCGGTCGCCACTCTCACGACTCTCACCGCCGTCGGCGGCGGGGGCTCGCTTGAGAGGGCCGCCGTCGCGCCCGAGCTCTTTGAGATCGAGCCCCGCACAGAAGGCGGGATCGGCCCCGGTGAGGATGAGCACGTCGACGTCGTCGCGGGCGTCGGCCTCTCCCACCCGCTCCGAAAGCGCGCGGATGAGCTCGGTCGACAAGGCGTTGCGGGCGTCGGGCCGGTTGAGCGTGACCGTGGCCACGCGGTCGACGACTTCGAGAAGGGCGACGTCGGGCACGGCGAGAAATGTCGGACGAGGTGAGCGGTGGTAGGCGGTTAGGCGGTTAGGCGGTGACGATGACGCTCGACCCGTGACCGAAGAGCCCTTGGTTGGCGGTCACGCCGACCCGGGCCCCTTCGACCTGGCGCCCGGTGGCCTGGCCTCGCAGCTGCCACACCAGCTCGCAGACCTGGGCGATGGCCTGAGCGGGGATGGCCTCGCCGAAGCTCGACAGTCCACCACTGGGGTTCACCGGGATCCGGCCGCCCAGGGCGGTGTCACCGTCGCGGAGGAGGCGTTCGGCTTCACCCTCCTTGCACAGCCCCACGTCCTCGTACCAGTCGAGCTCCAGTGCCGTCGACAGGTCGTAGACCTCGGCCACGTCCACGTCCTCGGGGCCGATACCCGCCTCCTCGTAGGCGGCGAAGGCGATGGAGCGGCGAAAGGCGGGACCGTCGAAGGCACCGACCGCCACGGCCGAGTCGGTGGCGAAGTTGGGCATCTCGATGACCGTCTGGGGGAAGCGGGGGGTGACCGTCGAGACGGCCGGGATCGACACCGGTGTCGATCCGGCTCCGTGGCGACGGGCGAAGTCCATGCTCGACAACACGAGGGCGGCGCCACCGTCGGAGGTGGCGCAGATCTCCATCAGGCGCAAGGGGGTCGGCCACCATCGGCGACGCCAACACCTCGTCGACGGTCACCTCCTTCTGGTACCGGGCGTTGGGGTTGGCTGCCCCGGCTCGTGCGTTCTTCACTTTCACCGCCGCGAAGTCGTTCTCAGTGGCGCCGAAGAGCTCCATGCGCCGACGGGCGTAGAGCGCGAAGTAGGTGGGATTGGTCGCACCAAGGAGATGGAAACGGAGCCAGTCGGGATCGTCTCGCCGTTCGCCGCCCACGGGGGCGAAGAATCCCTTGGGGGTGGTGTCCGCCCCCACGACGAGGGCCACGTCGCACAGGCCGGCCAGGATCTGGGCCCGCGCCGCCGCGATGGCGGTGGCGCCCGACGCGCACGCCGCGTAGGCGCTCGACACGCGTGCCCCGGACCAACCCAGTGCCTGCGCGAAGGTGGCGCCCGAGATGAACCCCGGATAGCCGTTGCGAATGGTGTCGGCCCCCGACACGAACTGGACGTCGGTCCACGACACCCCGGCGTCGTCGAGCGCGTGGCGTGCCGCGGCGAGCCCGTACTCGACGAAGTTCCGGCCCCATTTGCCCCAGGGGTGCATGCCCACCCCGAGGACGGCGACACTGCGAGCGTCAGGCACCCGAGCCCCCCGATCCGGCGGGCACCGGCCGCCATTTCCACACCACGTATTCGTGGTCGTCGTCCTCGTAGAGCACGTCCACGACGAGCTCGACCTCGGTGCCCACGGTGAGGTCGTCGACGGTGACCTCGGGCACGACCTGGCCCATCACCACCATCTTCTCCTCGACGAGCTCCACCGCCGCGATACAGAAGGGCACATAGGGGTCCGCGGCCACGTACGGCGCCGGAGGTGTGTACCGGGCGTCGGTGTAGGACCACACCTTGCCCCGACGGCTCAGTGCCACCTCGTCGAACTCGGTGCCGTCGCACCGGGGGTTGCGGCAGAAGAAGGTCTCACGGGGAAAGGCATAGGTGCCGCACGTCTGGCACCGGCTCCCGAGCAGCGCCGGGCCCTCTCCGTCGGTGGTGAACCATCCCTCCACGGCGGGGACACGGGTCTTGGTGGGGGCCATCGACCCAGTCTAACGCTCCGTCAGATCTGGTCCCGGGGGGCGCCGTCACGGCCCGTTGGAGCCGCCGCCTAGATTCGCGCACTCCGAGAAGGCTCACTCCCGCAGAAGATTGCGACCCCACCATGGACCTCACCGTCGTCGACTCGTTCACCGACCGCCCCTTCGCCGGCAACCCCGCCGCCATCGCCGTGGTGGAGGCCTTCCCCGACGAGGGCCGGATGCAGGCCATCGCGCGTGAGATGCAGCTGTCGGAGACGGCCTTTGCGGTGGCGCGTGCAGACGGATCGTTCGACCTGCGGTGGTTCACCCCCACCGTCGAGGTGGACCTTTGTGGCCACGCCACCCTCGCCGCCGCCCACGTGCTCGGCGGCGCCGCCACGTTCCACACCCGCAGCGGTGCCCTGGTCTGCAGCCTCGGCGGTGACGGCTGGATCGAGATGGACTTCCCCGCCGACCCGCCCACTGCCGCGCCCACGCCGCCGGGACTGCACGGTGGACTCGGACTCGCAGACGCGTCGTCGGTGCGCGCTTACACCAGGACCCGGACCGACGTGCTCATCGAGCTGGACAGCGCCGACGCGGTGCAGGGGTTGCAACCGGACCAGGGCGCTCTGGCCGCACTTGGATCGCGCTGTGTGATCGTCACCGCCTCGGGCGACCGCCCCGGGATCGACTGTGTCAGTCGGGTGTTCGCGCCCAACGCCGGCATAGCCGAGGATCCTGTCACCGGCTCCGCACACTGCGCGTTGGCGGCCTACTGGGGAGAGCGCCTCGGGCGCGACCGGTTAGTGGGGGAGCAGGCCTCAGCGCGCGGTGGGGTGGTGCGGATGACGCGCCACGGGGACCGGGTCGTGCTCGGCGGTCAGGCGGTCACGGTCTCTCAGGTCCGACTCGTCGTCTGAGGCTCTGGCGCTCGAACGCTCAGCCCGCCGCCCATGCGGGCCAGGACCAATTGGGAGACCTGGTTTCTGTTCGCCTCACCATCTTGGGAGGCATCGGCATGCCGGCCTCGAGGGTTCCAGGTCGAGCGCAAATTGACGCCCGAGACCCGAGGACGCTCCGGTGACCACGGCTACTGCTCCTCGAACTTCGAACATGGCCCCCTCCTCTGTGCGGTTGCGGGCTCGTGTGCGGGCGCTCGTGTGCGGGACGGACCGTGGCGCCGGGCAGTGGCAACATTGCCCCATGGACGCTCCCCGCACCGCTCGCACCATGTGGAAGCTCTTCGAGCCCCTGCACGCGGTGACCTACTTCGTCGACGAGTGCCTCGAGGAGTACGGCGCCGCAGGCCTGAAGGGCTTCTGGATGGGTTACTTCGCCGGTCGCGCCGCCCCTATGGGGGCGGTGGCGCCGGCAGTGGTGGACGCCACGTTCTTCAGCTTCAATCCCGACCGGGTGAGGCGGGCCCTTCCCGACGCCTGGGGATTCGCGTCTCCGGCCCGGGTGCTCGATGCCCGCCTGCGCGGGGTCGACCGATTCCTCGGAAGGGTGCTCGGCCCCGTTGGGAGCGGCGCCGCCGGTGTGGACCCCAAAGCCCTGGCGCAGGCCGCCGCGCTGGCCCGGTCGGCGATCGAGGGATTGTCGATCGAAGGGCGACCACTGGCGGCGGCCAACGTCGCGCTGGCCTGGCCCGACGAGCCCCGTCTGGCCCTGTGGCAGGCGGCCACCGTGCTGCGCGAGCACCGCGGCGACGGTCACCTCGTGGCGCTGGTGGCGGCCGGACTCGACGGCCGCCAAGCCCTGGTGACGATGGCGGCCACGGGCGCGGTGCCCAAGGAGATGCTCCAGGCGGCCCGGGGTTGGGACGACGACGCGTGGGACGAGGCGGCCGACGCGCTGATGGCGCGGGGTTGGTTGAACCCAGACGGCACCCAGACGGCATCGGGGGCAGCGCAGCGTCAGGCGATCGAGGACCTCACCGACCGTCTCGCCGCCCAGCCGTGGGAGCGACTCGGTGACGACGGCACCCAGTCGTTGCGGGCCGTGCTCAAGGCATTGGTCGGTGCCATCGCCGCCGTCGGTGCGGTACCCGTGCCCAACCCCATCGGCCTCCCGCTCCCCGAGTAATTCTCCCAGTAACCCTCGAGGGAGTTCCGCGCCGCGGAGACGGGGACGGTCAGTCCCAGATGTCGACGGGGGCCTGGCCGAGGGGGTAGTGCCCGGGGAGCATCCCACCGGATGTGGCGCGTTCCATACGCCGTCGCATGCCGTCGGAGAGCGCGTCGGCCTTGATCATCTCGATGAAGAGCGAGGTGGCGTTGCCGACGTCGAAGAAGTCGCGCTGCCACGACCATTGCCAGTTCCCGGCGTAGCGGAACCAACTCCCCCCGAGCCCGGCGATGACGTAGGGAGAGCCGTCGGGGCGGGTGGTGTCGGCGATCTGCTTCCACAGGCCGATGACCTCGCCCTGCTGGGGGTCGATGAGCACCTTCTGATAGGGATAGGTCCATCCGTCGAGGCCGCCCATCTCGAGACCGAGCGCGATGTCGCGGATGTCGTCGCGTCCGACGACCATGAAGTCCTCGTGGGGTCCGATGTTCCAGCCATAGCTGGCGTCCTCGGTGTACATGTCCGCCATCGGTTTCCAGTCGTTGGCCTCCTGGGCGCGCCGGTTCGTGTCCAACCACCGTTGGACCATCTCCTCGAGCTCCTCGTAGGGATAGGCGGGCACGTCAGTCCTCCTCGATCGCGAGTGCATGGGTGGGACAGAATTTCACCGCCGCCTCGACCTGGGCGCGCAGTGTCTCGGGCGGTGTCTCGTCGAGCACGACGACCGCGTTCTTCGACACCGTGAACACCGCCGTGGCCTCGGACTCACACACCCCGTGACCCTGGCACAGGTCACGGTCGACGACGATCCTCATGGCGTGACGGTGCGCGCCCGGTACCTCGCTAGGCACGGCTGGGCCAGCTGGACCACCATCTTGGAGTGGTCGTTGCGATAGGTGTCCGACGGTTGGGCCAGCTCGAAGTCCCAGTGGCGGAGCAGCACGGAGAAGATGGCCTTCAGCTGCATCATGGCGAAGGGCGCCCCGACGCAACGGTGCCGTCCGGCTCCGAATGGGATCCACGTCCAGGGGTTGGCACGGTCCTCGGCACGGGGCTCGAGGTAACGCTCGGGCACGAAGGCATCGGGGTCGGGGAAGTCCTCGGCGATGCGGTTCGACACGGCCAGGCTCGCCCCCACGAGCTTGCCCGGGGCGATCCGGAAACCCTCCACCTCGAGCTCCTCCTTCACGACCCGCAGCACCAGGATGAGCGGGGGGTGCAGTCGCAGCGCCTCTTTGATGGCCGACTCGAGCCGTGGCATGGCCCGCAACGCCTGGTAGCTCACCTCTTCCCCGTGCGCGTAGAGCTCGTCGAGCTCAGCTCGGACCGCCTCGAGCTCGTCGGGGTGCCGAAGCAACTCGATGAGCGTCCACGCCGCTGTGCCCGACGTGGTGTGGTGGCCGGCGAACATCATCGAGATGAACATGCCCGTGACTATGTCGGTCGAGAACTTCGGGGTGCCGTCTTCCTCGCGGATCGACATCAACACGTCGAGGAGGTCGCGGTCGTCGTCGGTGGCGGGCGGGCCGGCACTGCGTCGGTCCATGATCCCCTGCACCAGGTCGACGAGCCCGAGCCGGGCCTCGTCGCGCCGGCGGAAGCTCTCGATGTCGGCATAGGGGTCGACATAGGCGATGGCGTCGGTGCCCTGTTCGAGGTCGTGGTAGAGCTCGGCGAAGCGGCGGTCGAGCTCGTGGCGGAACTTGCGGCCGATGAGACAGGCCGAGGACGTGTAGATGGTGAGCTCGGCGAACCAGTCGAGGAGGTCGATCGTCCCGGACCCGGTCCAAGGCTGCGACCATGGCCGTCGACCTCGTCCGCGATCGTGGCGGCGTGGCCCCGCATGAACTTGTCGCGCAGGGCCTGGTTGTGGAGCATCTCGCGCCGGCGCTCGGGCGGCGCGTCGAAGACCACCCCTTCTCCGAAGATCGGCGTCATGAAGGGATAGGCCTCGGCCTGGTCGAGCTGTTCCTCGGGGGCACGGAAGAACAACTCGTTGGCTTCGGCCCCGGTGAGCAGCACGACGTCGCGGTCGGCCAGCCGGAACTGGCCGACGTCGCCGCACTCTTGGCGTGTCCGCCGCATGAGCCCGATGGGATCGGTGCGCAGCTCGTCGAGGTGCCCGTGCTCTCCCTCGCCGCCTGACACCAGGGGTGGTTCGCGCAGTCCGACGTCGACGGTCATGGTGTGCCTCCTGGGTCGCCGGCTCGATGGGAGCAACGGGTTGGACTTCGATCAACGGGAGGTGGGTCCCCGGCGGCGTCGTCACCGCCGCGATCACCGCGGCGGCGACGGCGGGGGGCCGGAGGAAGTGGCTGTGGCGGGCCGCGCCGTACCGGACCCACTCGCCGAGCACCTCGGCGGTGGTGTCGGGACCCCAGGCGGTCCCCATCTCGGTGAGGGTCTGGCCGGGCTGGACGATCGTGGCCCGCACGCCGGTGCCCTCGAGCTCGAGCTGCAGCGCCCGCACCAGGCCCTCGAGCCCCCACTTCGACGCCATGTACGCCGCCATGAGAGGCCGGGGCGTCCGGATGATGTCGGAGCTCACGAACACGAGGTCGCCGTGGTGGCGCCAGGCCATGGCAGGTGCCAGTGCGGCCACGAGGCGGTGGGCGCCGAGGAGGTTCACCTCCACGGTGTGGGCGAAGTCCTTCGGGGACGTGCGTCGAGCGCGGTGCCGGGCTCGGCGTGGCCCGCGCTCGACACCATGATGTCGATCGGGCCCACCGAGTCCTCGGCGGCGCGGGCGAACTCCTCGACCGAGGCCGCCTCGGCGAGGTCGAGCCGGTGCACGTGCGCCTCGCCGCCCGCGGCCCGGATGCCGGCCGCGATCTCCTCGCACTTCTCGACCCGCCGGGCCCCGAGGACCACGGGGTGCCCGGCCGCGGCCAGCGCCACCGCCACCGCAGCGCCGATCCCCGAGGACGCGCCGGTCACCACCGATCCACGGCGTTCGGGATGGGCGACGAACTTCGATCTCGGCATCGGTGCGATCCTCGCTCAGCCCGGCGTCGGGTGCGTTGTCCGGCGCGTCGCGGCCCGCGTCGTGACCGTCGTGGGCAGGCTGGCGAAGCCCCGAACGTTGATGGAGTGGACCCGGCGGGCCCGGTCGGCATCGATGTCGTAGTCGGCGACGCGGGCCACGAGCTCCTCGAGCATGACGCGCGCCTCGAGACGGGCCAGGGGGGCTCCCAGGCAGAAGTGGCGACCACCGCCGAAGCTGATGAGCTTGGTGGTGTCCCGGTCGAGGTCGTAGCGGTCGGGGTCCTCGAAGGCATCGGGATCGCGGTTGGCCGATCCCACGAGCAGCAGCACGCGTGAGCCGTCGGGGAGCACGGTGTCGAGGAGCTCCACGTCCCCGGTGGTGACCCGCAGGAGCATCTGCGACGAGGTGTCGTAGCGCAAGGTCTCTTCCACCCATTGCGGCGGCACGCCCCGCGTCGGCGAGGGCCTTGGCCTTCTGGTCGGGGAACCGCCATGCCCAGTACCAGGCGTTGGCGAGCAGCTTGGTGGTGGTCTCGTTGCCCGCCACCACGATGAGGAAGAGAAAGGCGATGATCTCGTCGTCGCTCAGCCGGTCGCCGTCGAGGTCGGCGTCGAGCAGCCCCGAGGTGAGGTCGTCGCGCCGGGCCCGTCGACGTTCGACAACCATGTCGGCGAAGTACCCGGCCAGGACGAGGGCCGCCTCCATCCCTTCCTGGGGCACGTCGAAGACGCCCTCGTCGCGGTGCACGAGCAGATCGGCGAGGCGTCGGACCTCGGCCCGGTCGGCCTCGGGCACGCCGATCATCTGCGAGATCACGTCCATGGGGAGCTTGCCCGCCACGTCGCCCACCATGTCGAAGGTGCCCGACCTCCACCGCGGCGTCGAGGTACCGGACGGCCAGGGCCCGGATCTGCGGTCTCGAGCTCGGCCACCCGGCGCGGGGTGAAGGCCTTGGAGACGAGCGATCGCATGCGGGTGTGGCGGGGCGGGTCCATGGCCAGGAACGACATCGACTTGTGGGCCTGGGGCCCGTAGGCGGCGGGATCGAGGGTGACGCCGAAGCGGTTCGAGAGATGGGCGGGATCGCGGAAGGCGGCCAGGACGTCGGCGTGGCGCGACAGGGCCCAGAAGTCGAACTCGTCGTTGCGGTAGAGCGGGGCCTCGGCCCGCAGACGCGCGTAGGTCGGGTAGGGGTCCTCGTGGATCTCGTAGTCGTACGGGCTGTAGTGCACGGGGGCGACCGTGTCGGTGTCCCGACGGGTGCCCGAACCAGTCACGACGCGCCTCGAGCACCAGTCGGGCCGCGTCGGCCAGCGCCTCGGGGACGTCCTCGAAACGGATGTGGCCCATGCCCGCCCACAGCATGGCCCCGCTGTAGGCGAGGTCGAGACTGCGCAGGACGGCTTCGTCGGCGGCGTCGCCGAGGGCGTGGGCCAGCCGTTCATGGAGCGCCGTCCCGAACAGGACGCGCAGGGCGCGCACCTCGGGCCCGCTCCCGAGGAGCGCGGTGGTGCAGGCCGCCGCCAAGGTGGGGTCGTCCGCCACGAACAGCCCCAGCACCCGCAGCTCGGCGACGACGCGCTCGGTCGGATCGACCGTCGCCGGTCGTCCCGGGGACCGGGAGCGCCTGGAGACGGCGCCACAGGACCTCGGCCAGGAGGTGGTCCTTGGACGCGAAGTAGGTGTAGGCGGTGGCGGGGGCCACGCCGGCCCGCCGGGCCACGTTGCGGACGGTCACCCCCTCGTATCCCAGGGCGCGGGCCTCGTCGGCGGCCGCTTCGAGAAGCTGCTCGACCACCGCCACCTGGCGGACGGTGAGTCGGCGACGCGACGCCTCGCGCGGCGAGGACGGCCACGGCGGTCTCGGTCACGCCTGTCGCCTTCAGCTCGCACGGCCACTCTCGGGCGGCGGGACGTGGGGCGTGCCGTCGCGCATGGGGGGAAAGCGGAACGTCGCGGCGGTGGTGTGGCGCGTCATGGTGGTGATGTCGGCCTCCGGGAGGACCTCGGTGTCGTCGTCGATCACGACCTCCCAGCGACAGTGCGGCACGCGGTCGGACGGCACCCGGGGCGGGCGGTGGACGGCGCGCACCCGGGCCTTGGGGTTGACGGCCTGGGCCGTGACGTCGAAGGTGCCGTCCTCGATGGTGTGGCACATGCCCGTGACCATCTTGTCGCCCCAGGGCTCGACGTCCATGAGCGCCCCGCAGCTGCGGAGCTCGAAGTAGCCGTGGTGGTCGTCCTCGACCACGTAGTGGACGTCCATGTAGTGGTGGGGGAAGCCGGGGTCGAGCTGGAGGACCTTGAAGATGGCCTCGATGCCGTCGCCCTCGACGGCCATGATCTCGCGCAGGCGGTCGCCGTAGATGGGGCTGGCCCCGCGCCACTCCTCGATGGCGAGCTCGTTGACCATGTCCGCGCCGTAGCGGATGCCGATGGCGGCGCACATGGACCGGTCGAGGAGGTGCACGATGAGGGCGTACTCGCGGACCAGGCGGACGAGGGCGTCCTTGGAGAGGTCCTCGTAGCGGAAGTCGGGGTCGAAGGGCCCCGAGTAGTCATTGCGGTCGGCCATGACGTCAGACTACGTTCCAGACAGCTGTCTGGCTAGAGGGGAATCATGGGACGCACGACCGTGGGGGTGATCGGGCTCGGCGACATCGGCCGGGGCGTGGCCGACGCCGTGGTGCCGGGCCGGGCTCAACCTCGTGGTCTGTGACCTTCGCCCCGAGGCCACGGCCCCGTTCGAGACGAAAGCCCACGTCGCCGGTACCCCGGCCGAGCTCGGGAGCCCGAGCCGACGTCGTCGTCGTGGCCGTGGTCAACGACCGCCAGGTCCTCGGCCGTGCTCGACGGGGACGACGGGGCACTGGCGGGCCTGGTGCCCGGTTCCGTCGTCGTGGTCCTGAGCACGGTGGCCCCGGCCACCGTCGAGGCCGCCGCCCAGTTGGCGCTGCGGCGCGACGTCGACGTCATCGACTGCGGCGTGAGCGGCGGTCCCCAGGCCTCGGCGGACGGGACCCTCGTGGCCATGGTGGGCGGGGACGGCGGCGGTGATCGAGCGGGTCCGACCCGTCCTCGACACCTTCACGTCGCTGGTGGTGCACATGGGCCCCCTCGGTGCGGGTCTCAAGGCCAAGTTGGCTCGCAACCTCGTGCAGTACGGGTCGTGGTTGGCCGCCTACGAGGCTCAGGTGCTCGCCGAGGCGGCCGGGATCGAGCTGGCCAAGCTGGCCGAGGTCATCCGAGAGAGCGACAAGTTGATCGGCGGGGCGTCGCGGCTCATGTTCCGCGACACCGTCGCCCCGCTGCCGCCCGACACCCATCCCGACTTCGTGAGCGCCATGGCGGCCGGCGCCGGGCTCGCCCACAAGGACCTGCAGGCCGCCATCGAGCTGGGCCGGAGCCTCGGGGTCGAGCTGCCCCTGGCGGAGATGACCGACGACCGTTGTGACGCGGTCTTCGGGCTCGGCGCCCATGAGCGAGCGTCCTTCGGGGAGGAGCGGATGCTCATCGACGGCGTGCTGGTGCGGCGCGTCGACCGGGGCGGTGTTCGAGACCGTCAACCCCGCCACCGAGGAGGTGCTCGGGGTCGTCGGCCGACGCCTCGGAGGCCGATGCCGAGCGGGCCCTGGACGGCGGCGCGCCGGGCCTTCGACGAGTCGACGTGGTCCACCGATGTCGCCTGGCGGGTCCGGTGCCTGCGCCAGCTCCAGGCGGCCATGCGGTCGCACGCCGAGGAGTTGCGGGCCATGACCATCGCCGAGACGGGGTCGCCGTTGTTCATGACGCGTTCGGCCCAGCTCGACGATCCCGTGGAGTCTTTGGGATGGGTGGCTGATCTGGCGGAGTCCTATGAGTGGACGACAGACCTTGGCAAGGCGGAGCCCCTGGGGATGCCCGCGCAGCGCTGGCTCTGTCGTGAGCCCGCCGGCGTGGTGGCCGCCATCACGCCCGTGGAACGTCCCCCATCAGATCAACCTGGCCAAGCTGGGCCCGGCGCTCGCCGCGGGCAACACCGTCATCCTCAAGCCCGCCCCCGACACGCCGTGGTGCGCCACGGTGCTCGGACGGCTGATCGCCGAGGAGACCGACATCCCCGCCGGGGTCGTCAACATCCTGGCTTCGTCGGACCCGGCCTTCGGGGCGCGACTGGTCGACGACGATCGCGTCGACCAGGTGAGCTTCACCGGCTCGACCGCCACGGGGCGCAGGGTGATGGCCCAGGCGGCGGGCACCTCAAGCGGGTGTTCCTCGAGCTCGGCGGGAAGTCGGCGTTCGTGGTCCTCGACGACGCCGAGCTGCGCAGCGCCTGTGGGGTGGCCGCCTTCACCGTGTGCGTGCACGCCGGGCAGGGATGCGCCATCACGACCCGCCTGGTCGTCCCGAGGGAGCACTTCGACGACGGCGGTCGACGTCACCGCCGCCGCGCTCGGCAGTCTGCCCGCCGGGGACCCGACCGACCCCGGCACCATCTGCGGCCCGCTCATCAACGCCCGCCAGCGCGACCGGGTGGAGCGCTACATCGCCATGGCCCGCGAGCGAGGGCGGCACCATCGTGGTCGGCGGGGGCCGGCCGGCCGAGCAGACCAGGGGGTTCTTCGTCGATCCCGACGCTCATCGTCGGGATCGGCAACGATTCCCCCGTGGCACGAGAAGAGATCTTCGGTCCGGTCCTCGTCGTCATCCCCCACGACGGGGACGACGACGCGCTCGCGCATCGCCAACGACTCCCCTTACGGGCTGTCGGGTTCGGTGTGGTCCGGGGACCGGGACCGGGCCATGGCCGTGGCGGGACGCCTGCGGACCGGCACGGTGGGGGTCAACGGTGGCGTCTGGTACAGCCCCGACGTCCCCTTCGGCGGCTACAAGCAGTCGGGGATCGGGCGCGAGATGGGTGTGGCCGGATTCGAGGAGTACCTCGAGACCAAGGTCGTGGCGGAGCCGGCATGAGCGCGCCGAGCGCGGCCCCCTCAGCCCGACCGGGCCCAGGGCAAGGCCAAGATGCAGGAGGTCTACAACTTCACCGTCGACCCCGAGGACGTCCCGGGCGACTTCGTCGCCTACACCGTGGACAACCTCTTCGGCGACGTGTGGTGCCGGCCCGGGCTTGTCGGTGTTCGAACGGCGCCTCATGACCATCGGGGTGCTGGCCGACGCTCGGGAAGACCGACCTCCTCGACGTCCAGTTCCAGAGCGCGCTCCACAACGGCGAGCTCGACCGAGGACCAGGTGCGCGAGATCGTGATCCACCTCACCCACTACGTGGGCTGGCCGCTGGCTACGGGCGATCAGCGAGGCGGCCGAGCGGGTCATCGCCCGGCGACGGGCCGCGTCGACGGATCCGAGGGGAAGGGCTCGTGAGCACCTACGACTTCTCGGGCAAGGTCGCCGTCGTCACCGGGGCGGGTCGGGGCATCGGCCGCGCCTATGCCGAAGGCCTCGGCGTCAGCGGGCGCGGCCGTGGTCGTGCGCGGACATCGACGAGGCGGGCGCCAAGGAGACCGTCGAGATCGTGGCCGGCGCGGGCGGGAGCGCTGTCGTCGGCACGGGTGGACATCGCCGATCACGACTCGGTTGCAGGCCATGGCCGAGGCCGCCACGGAGCGGTTCGGCGGGATCGACTTCCTCGTCAACAACGCGGCGATCTTCGGGGGGATGAAGCTCGACTTCCTCCTCACCGTGGACTGGGAGTACCTCCAGCGGTTTCTCGAGGTGAACCTCCTCGGTGCCCTCGTGTGCACGCGCGCCTGCTACCAGTCGATGGCGGCGCGGGGTGGTGGGGCCATCGTCAACCAGTCCTCGACTCGGCCGCCTATCTCTACGCCGGCTACTACGGCTGGGCCAAGGCGGGCGTGAACTCACTCACCCAGCAGCTGGCGCACGAGCTCGGATGGATGAACATCCGGGTGAACGCCATCGCGCCCGGGGCCCACCGACACCGAGGCGGCCCGCTCGGTGGTGCCCGACGAGTACATGCGCGCAACTGGTGGGGTCGCTGGCGCTCAAGCGTCAGGGGAGCCCCGAGGACCTGGTCGGGATGTGCATGTTCCTGCTCTCGGACGACGCCCGGTGGGTGACCGGGCACATCTTCAGCGTCGACGGCGGACAGGTCATGCGCCCGTGACGGCTGACGCAGGTGGCCGTGGGGCACCGATCGTGGTGACCGAAGCAGTACGGGGACGGGACCGTGCGCCTCGTCCGTTTCAACCGCCCCGAGGCGCGCAACGCCTTCAACTTCGCGCTCTACGAGCGCCGTCACCGACGCCATCACCGACGCGGCGGTGTCGAGTGACGTGCACGTGGTGGTCCTCACCGGGACCGGCTCCGCCTTCAGTGCGGGCCAGGACCTGAAGGAGATGGCCCAGCTCGTCACCGGAGAGGCCACGCCCGAGGCGGCCAAGGGGTTTCGGGGGCTGCTCGACGCCGTGCAGTCCTTCGAGAAGCCTTTGCTGGCCGCGGTCAACGGCGTCGGTGTCGGTCTCGGGTTCACGCTGCTGGCGCATTGCGATCTCGTGTTCATGGCTGACGACGCCCGACTGCGGGTGCCCTTCGCCGAGCTCGGGGTGCCACCCGAGGCGGCCAGCAGTTACCTCTTCCCCCGCACCATGGGGTGGCAGCGCGCCGCCCACCTGTTGTTCACCGGCGCCTGGATGGGGGCGGCCGAGGCCGTCGACGCCGGCCTGGCGCTGGCGCACTACCCGGCTGCGTCCCTCCTGGATGAGACCCTGGCCGTCGCGGCCGTGATCGCGGCGGCACCGATCGACGCCGTAATGGCCAGCAAGCGGTTGTTGCTGGCCACCCGTGGGACCGACGTGACCGCGGCACGCGACCGTGAGGACGCCGCCTTCGTGGAGCTCTTGGGCTCGGCGGCCAACCTGGCCGCGCTGGAGCGCTTCGGCACCCGGTCCGGGCTCCGTGATGCCCCGAGAGAGAGTGGTGTCGGAGGTCCAGGTAGGATGACCGGCCGTCCCCGGAGCGGGCCTCACGGTCAGCTCCGGGGTGGTGACCGGCGCTTGTAGCTCAATTGGATAGAGCATCTGACTACGGATCAGAAGGTTGGGGGTTCGAGTCCCTCCAAGCGCGCCGACTGATTTCATGTGGCTGATGATTCGGCGAGAACGGGCAGCCAGCGTGGAAGTCCCGGAGAAGCTGTACGCCGGGGATTCCGATCCCTCTATGGCCGCGAGTGTCGTCCCCGCACCGCCCTCTTTCGATCAGGATCGGCGAGTTCGATCCTGATCGACGACCGAGAGAAGACCCGCGCCCCACGAGCGGGCCCGTTCGAGCTCGCCAGGCAATAGATGGCTCTTCTTGTCC
Source organism: uncultured Acidimicrobiales bacterium (assembly GCA_963796765.1). GTDB lineage: Bacteria > Actinomycetota > Acidimicrobiia > Acidimicrobiales > UBA8190 > Chersky-840. The sequence continues at coordinate 108,265 of CAWCMY010000001.1, forward strand.
ACCAAGAAGCTCTCAGGGGCGGCGATCATCGAAAGGCCGTGGCGCGTCAGCTGTCGGGCGATGCCCTTGGACGCTCGCCCCGTGAAGAGCGCAGAGGACTTCAAGCGCGTGTCGAAGGCCGCCGCCTTGGCATTGCCAGGGTTGACGGAGTTGAGCCACTCGCGTACGCCGGGTCCCGTATCAGCACCGGGCTCGAGAACCAGGCCACTGTCGGGCTTGTCCACGCGCATCGGGGTGCTCCGGCGGGTCGACGGCCTCGACATGCTCCAGGCGTGCGTGGGCCCACCCACGACGACCAGATCGAAACCATCGAACGAAATCGGAGCGTCAGCCACCCCCACGACCTCGCCGTCGGCCTCGGTCGTGAGTCCTTCCCCGATGGCCTCTGCAATTCGACGCGTGCTTCCGAACATCGATTCGTAAACCACGAGCACTCGCATGTGGACCTCCGATCATTCCTTGCACTTCGAGATTTTCATCACGACGGCGTCAGGACCAGGGTCCAAGGTCATGTTGCGGCGCGCCGGGGGCTAGCTCTGGCGGACACCAAGATCGGTCGTCATCGTGCTGTCCTTGTGATCCGAGTGTGGTCACCTCAGACGCGGGCGTGCCCGACCTCAGACATCGAGGCCGGGCACGGGTTCCCCGCTTTCAGTACTTCCTCCTCACACCGTTTCGGGGACTCTCTCGTCGTGGTGGGTCTTGGGGAACTCCTGGTCGTCAGGGACCCGACGCAGGTGGACGACGCCAAGCAGTGTCAGCAGGAGCATGATGCCCGCCATCACGAAGGAGACGATGGAGGCCACCAGGGCGATCTCACCGAAGGTCGAGAAAGCATAGGCCTCGAGAAGCAGTCCCCGCAGCGTGGTGCCCTTGAAGACCGTGGCCACCTGGCCGGCCAGCTTGGTGTTGGTCGGGTCCGCCTGCGACGCCGCGCTCAGCTGGGCGTAGGTCTTGCCCCCGCCGATCTCCTGGAGGTGTACGGCGATGAAGTCGTTGGCGTACACCTGGGCTTGTTGCCCGGTGAGCAGCTGCTGTCCCGCGTACTGCGACACCGACGGGACCATCGAGGGGGTGATCTCCGAGCCCACCTTGGGATGGGCGAAGGCCGCCGCGGGCGGGAAGGTAATCGCCTGCTGGGCGAGCTGGTCGTGGACGTTGCTATTGGCGAAGCTGTAGCCCCACAGTCCGAGGCCCCCGGCGACGAGCAGGACGACCACCAGGACCGCCCCGCCGGCGCTCAGGATCATGTCGAAGGTCTTGCGTCGCATGTCCGACTCCCTTTTCAATTGTCGTGACTCGGCACTCTCGCCGGGTCTCTGGGTTCACGATGCCCGAAGCAGTCGATGGCAGGCAGAGTCAAAGGTCCCTCTCCACCTGGGCTGATCGACCCTGAACCGACCAACCGGTGAGTCTTCACGGTGAGGGATTCCCCGTGGAATGGCCGACGGCGCTCCCCGCCCCGGTGCCTGGGCCTTCGACGTGCGGGTACCTGGGAGTGGCCTGGGACCGCTAACGGAGGTGGCGGACGTCGTCGGCTCGTGCCACGGCATCGGCCGAGACTCGCATGCGGGCGTCCACCACCAGGGCCCCTGTGGGTGTGGCCATCACCGGGTTGCAGTCCACCTCGGCGATCTCAGGGAGATCTTCGGCGAGTCGCCCGAGCCGCAAGATGACATCGACGAGGGCATCGATGGCCACCGGCGGGCTGCCCCGGTAGCCGAGGAGGAGCGGGGTGGCGCGCAGTCCGAGCACCATGTCACGAGCATCGAGGTCGGTCAGTGGTGCCAGGCGGGTCACCACGTCGCCCAGAAGCTCGACCGCCGTCCCTCCCAACCCGAAGATCACCTGGGGCCCGAATTCGGCGTTCTGCACGAAGCCGACAATTGTCTCGACGCCGCTACCCGCCATGGGTTGGATCACCGCACCTTCCATGGCTCCCCCCAGCGAGACCGCCATCTCGGCGAACGCGGCCTTCACTGCCTCGTGACCTTCCACTCCGAGCTTCACGCCACCCATGTCGCTCTTGTGGACGATGCTTGGGCCCCAGGCCTTCAGAGCGACGGGACGTCCGAGCCGATCCGCTTGGGCTGCCGCGTCCTCGGCGTCGTGGACCAAGGTCGTGGGAATGACAGATATCCCATAGGTGGCGAGGACTCCTTGCGCCTCTGCGCCGGTCAGCCAGCCGGACCCAGTCGGACAGCTGGTCGCGATGAGGCGCCGTGCCTCGTTGGGTTTCGTGTTCTCGAGGTCCGGCACCACCCCGAGGGGTCGCGCCCGCCACTGGCCGTAGGTGGTTGCATGGGCGAGCGCTCGGGCAGCGTTTTCGGGGTACGCGAAGCACGGCACCGGCCTCGACGCACTGTGGAGGATGGGCCGGACGACGCCGGCGCCCAGAAAGCTCGCCACCACCGATTTGCCTCGACCTCCCCCTGTGGACGCGTCGACCGCTTCCACCACCGCGTGGGCGACATCGTCGGCGCGGGTCACGAGCGGCGGCGTGAAGATCACCACGATGCTGTCGATCTCGTCACTCGAGAGCATCGCCTCGAGCGCCCGCTTGTAGCCTTCGGCCGTTGCGGATGCGGCCAGGTCGATCGGATTGCGCACGCTCGCGCCCGGCGGGAGGAGGTCGGCGAGCGTCGACTGGAGCTCGGTGGAGAATTCTGGCACCTCCAAGCCGTGACTGATGCAGGCATCGGCTGCCAGAACGCCGGGGCCACCAGCGTTGCCCACGATCGTGACCCGGCGTCCCTGGGGAACCGGCTGATGTGCCAAGAGCTCGCCCACGTCGAAGAGCTCCTCGATCGTCTCGACTCGGACCACACCGGTCTGGTTGAACAGGGCATCAACTGCTTGGTCAGACGACGCCAATGCCGCGGTGTGCGAGGAGGCCGCCCGAGTGCCCGCTTGGGTGCGCCCGCTCTTCAAGGCGACAATTGGCTTGCCACGGCCCACGCGTCGTGCGATCCGGCTGAATTTGCGCGGATTCCCGAACGACTCGAGATAGAGCAGGATCACCTGGGTGGCGTCGTCCTGCTCCCACCACTGCAGCAGGTCATTGCCGCTGACGTCGGCCTTGTTGCCCATCGAGATGAAGCTCGACAATCCCAGGTCCCGAGCCGCAGACTCTCCGAGAATGGCGATTCCCAGTCCGCCCGATTGTGACGCAAACCCCGCTTGACCGAAGAGCGGTGCTTCCGGGGCGAATGTGGCGTTCATCGACACGGCGGGATTCGTGTTGATGACCCCGAAGCAATTGGGACCCACCATTCGCATGCCGTGGCTGTGAGCCAACGCCGCCAGCGCGTGTTGGGAGTCGACTCCCGCTGCGTCCCGTTCCGCGAACCCGGCGGTGATCACCACCAGCGATGACACGCCTTTGGCCCCGCACTCTGCGATTGCCTGAGCAACGGCAGGCTCGGGGACGGCGATCACGGCCAGGTCGACCTCGCCCGGGATCGTTCCCACGCTCGGCCAGCAGGGAATACTGGCGACATGAGAGGCAGAAGGATTCACGGGGTACACCGGACCCTCAAATCCACCCGCCAGCAGGTTGCGCAGCAATTCGTGCCCGATCGTTCCCTTTTGACGGCCCGCCCCTATGACGGCGATCGTGCGCGGCTCGAGGAGACGACGGATCGATCCGATCACCGCCGTCTGGTCGCGAGCGTCGGCGGCGGCCCTCGCTTGGGGAGTGGATTCGATGTCGAGTACCACCCTCATGACCTCTGCATCGCGCTGGTACTGGCGTACGAACCCGGCCTCGGCCAGGACATGCAGCATCTTGTGGTTCTCGGTGAGGGTGTCCGCCGCGAATTGCCGAATGCCATGTCGGCGAGCCACCCCGGCCAGATGCTCGAGCAGGATCGTTCCGATGCCGTGGCCCTGGTAGCTGTCGTCGACCAAGAAGGCCACCTCGGCATCGTCGCGCCCGGGCTCGCGGTAGTACTGGGCGACGGCCACGATCAGGTTGTGGACCTCGGCGATGAGGACGACGACGTCGACTCCGTCGGGATGGGTGAGCGCGTCGATCTCCTTGGACGAGAGCTGAGGATGAGGTCCGAAGTAGCGCAGCACGATGGTTTCGTGGCTGAGCCGTGCGTAGAGAGCCCTCACGGCTCCCTCATCTTGAGGCGCGATGGCACGGACATGCGCGGTGCTCCCGTCGGTCAGGAGCACGTCGAAGCCTGGTGGCAGTGCCTTTCCGTCCACCCGTTAAGCATCGTCGCCGGGGCAGGTCCCCACAAGTGCCCAACGACTCCACCTTCGGCGGGTTCGGGCGCCGACCCGACCCGCACCGCCGAAAGGGCCGTTGGGCCCTAGCCGACTCCCAGGCGCAGCGCGCAAGGTGCCGTATGACTCAATTGGCATCTGAAGGCACGAACTTCTCGCTGATCGAGTTGAACCGGGCCGAGTGTCTGAACCTCTTGGATCACGCCAGAATAGGGCGAGTCGTCCTCAGCGTGAAATGCATCCCCGTCGCCCTTCCCGTGAACGTGTGTGTCATCGACGGGGATGTCGTCTTCGCCACTGACGTGGGGTCCAAGCTCGATGCCGCCGTGCACGGGACGGTGGTAAGTGTCGAGTTCGACGACATCGACCGGATCTATCACACCGGTTGGAGCGTCCTCGTCACCGGGGTGGCAGAGGTGCTTACCGACCCCGAGGACATCGCTCGGGCCCGCCGACTGCCCATACAGCCGTGGGCGCCGGGACCCCATCTCTTCTTCGTTCGGGTCCCGTCGACTGTCGTCTCGGGACGACGCATCGAATGGGAAGCGGCGCTCTGAGCCCAGGGCTGACCATGACCGTGGGGACCGACGGCCCCGGGAGCGAGTGAAGAGACCGATGTTCTAACGGCTCGGAGTCTGTTGAGGAACAACGACGACCGGTCGATCAGCTTGGAAGACGATCTGTTGGCTGGTACTGCCTAGGGCGAGCCCGGCATGACCTCCCGCGCCGCGGCAACCCACGACGATGAGATCCGCCTCCTCCTCGAGAGCGGTCCGGAGGAGGGCAGTGACGGGATCGCCGTCGACAACGACACAGCGGTGAACGACCGAAGCCTCGATGAGCGGTCGGCTCCAACGCTGTTCGAGCAGGGTGACCACGTCATCTCGGTGTCCCATCGAAGGTACGAGCGACCCGTCATCGAGGCGCGTCAACAAGCCCATGGCATGCACGGCAACGATCTCTCCGGTCGTACCCTCGACGAGGGCTGCTGCCCACGCGAGGGCACGTGCGGAGTCTTCAGAGCCATCGACGCCGACGATGATGCGACCCGGCGCGCTCACAGCTGCCTGCCGATCAACGGGAGGAGAGGTTGCATGACTGAGGTCCCGAGCCGGGCCTAGGGCCTCGGGGCGGCGCCCACCTTGGCTGCGAGCTCCGCGAGGCGGTTGGCGTAACCCCATTCGTTGTCGTACCAACCGAGCACTTTCACCAGCCGCCCTTTGACCATCGTGAGCTCCGCATCGAAGACACACGAGGCCGGCGAGCCGACGATATCGCTCGAGACCAGAGGCTCCTCGGCGTACTCGAGCCGACCCTTGAGTGGGCCGGCTCGCGCCGCCTCCCGGTACGCGTCCAGGACGTCGGCCACACTGACCGTCGACGCCACGTTGGCCACGAGGTCTGTGATCGATCCGTCGGGGACCGGCACCCGCAGCGCGAGTCCATCGAGGCGACCCTCGCAGGGAGGGGAGCACGAGACCGGTTGCCCGAGCGGCGCCGGTTGTCGTGGGCACGATGTTGATCGCCGCCGCTCGAGCTCGTCTCGGGTCTTTGTGGAGACCGTCGACCAGCTGTTGGTCCCCGGTGTAGGCGTGGACTGTCGTCATGAAGCCCTCCTCGAGGCCGAACCTGTCCTCGAGGACCTTGGCCAGGACGGCCAAGCAGTTGGTCGTGCACGACGCATTCGAGACCACGACGTGGTGGGCGGGGTCGAACGTGTCGTCGTTGACACCCATGACAAACGTCGCGTCAGCCCCCTTGGAGGGAGCTGACACCACGACACGGGGAGCGCCGGCGTCGAGATGTCGGGCCGCGTCCATGCGGGCGGTGAAGTGGCCCGTAGCTTCCACCACGACGTCGACCTCGAGGGCCCCCCAGGGCAAGCGCCTTCACATCGTGCTCCGACGGAAGCACGATCCGATGGCCGCCGATCACCATGGCGTTGTCGTCGGTGACGACCGCCTCGGGATAGCGTCCGTACACCGAGTCCCGGGCCAGCAATCGGGCAAGTGCCTCAGGCCGCCCGAGGTCGTTGATAGCCACCACTTCGATGTCGAGGTCGTCTCGCCGCGCCGCTCGGAGCAGCGCCCGGCCCGTCCGACCGAATCCGTTGATCCCCATCCGAATCGTCATCGCATTCCTTCTGGATCGACATGACCAGGCAAAGGTGTCTGGTTCTCCGCATTCCCAGTCCTTTGAGCATGCGCGGGGACAAGCCGAGCTGCCAGGGCCGATCGACCCATGCTTGAGACGAGTTCGGCTCGTGAGCAGAGGCCGCAATTGGAAGGCGGGCCGGCACCCGACCCGACGTCGGCGCCCAGCCGGGACCTTTGACCCGAATGTGTCGCTACGACTAACTGAGTAGAGCCGCGACCTGCGATCGCCCGGATCTCGCTGCTCGCGGGGGATCGGTACCGAGATCTCCTGCGGGCTCAGCGCGGTCAGAGGAGCGGGCCGCCTCGACGAGCTCGTTGAGCGCGCCGGGGATGGCTCCCGCGAGGTCCCACACTCTCGGCACGAGGTCAGGACATGTGATGATCCCGATACCCACGCGATCGCCCTGTGAGAGAACGGTGACGTTGAGCCCCGCCCCATCGGTGATGGGGCCGAAGGGGTAGAAGCCCACTACCTGCGCGCCGGCCAAGTACAGCGGAATGGGCGGAGCCGGGACATTGGAAAGAATGAGATTGTGGACGACGCGATGGTGGTCAGCCAGCCGCAAGGTCGAATACAGACGGGCGCCCAAACCGAGCACGTTCAGCCATGCGAGTTCGGTCCAACGCATGAGGGTGTCGGCGCCGACCGTCTTGTGGATCTCCTTGGCTCGCACATTGGCGAGGGCGACTGCCTTCAGCCGTTCGACGGGATCTCCTTCATCGGTGGCAAGCGTCGAGAACATCACCGAGACCTTGGTCGTCCCCGTTCGGTCGGCAGTCTGATCGTGAACCGACACCGGCACCGCAGCGAGGAGTGGTCGATCGGGAAGCTCTCCGCGATCCTCGAGGTAGCTGCGAAGAGCTCCACCCACGACCGCGGTGATCACGTCATTGACGGTGACGCCGAAGAATGTCTTCACAGCCTTGACATCTGCCAATGTGACGTCGACGAAGGCGACCGATCGGCGTTCGGTGACAGTGGCGTTGAACGAGGTGCGCGGCGCAGTGAACGGCATCGCCGTTGGACTGGGGTGGTTTCCGCCATGGCTCAGAAGGCGAAGCGTCGTGGCCAGGCGAACGGCTGACTCGGGCAGGAGTCGGGCAAGCGCCAGAGGCTCGGTGAGCCGATCCGCCAGTCCACGACCGAATAGTGCCATCGGGTTCGGGGCCTTGCTGGGGCGTCGGCGGTTCTTGGAAGCAGATCGGGGGGCCGGCACTGGCTCGAGATCGAGCAGGTGCCCCATGATGTTGGCGGCCGAGACCCCGTCGATGATCGAGTGGTGCATTTTCAGGAGGACGGCGATGCGGCCACCGGCCAGCCCCTCTATCACCGAGATCTCCCAAAGAGGTAGGTCGCGGCGCAATTGTTTGCCGGCGATGGCACCAACGACGTCGGCCAGGATCCGGTCGTCACCGGGGGGATCGAGGACAAGGTGCTGGAGATGGTGATCGAGGTCCAACTTCGGATCGTGCGTCCAGAACGGTCGGCCCAGGTGGAGCGGCGCCGCCGCCAGCTTCTGGTGCACAGCCCGGATGGTCGTCAGACGCTCGGACAACACGGACCGAAATCGGTCGAATGAGTACCCCGACGGGATCGTGGACGGGTCGAGGATCAGCGAGTCCGCAGACATGCAGGTGCATGGTGGGCGTCTCGCAATAGAGAAACGCGCCGTCAAGGCCTCCGAGGCGATCCATCAGCGCTTCTCGGTGCATGGACCCGGGCGGCGCTGCGCATTGCCGCAGTGGTCTCTCTCGATGAACCTCACCCCCCGATTATCCGGCGACGTACGCGGACGCCGACAGTGGCAAAGGTCCCAAACGCTCCTCGCCGACGGCCCGGGAGGTCGCGCCTGTCCACACCTCTCCGGGAAGGTCTGTTCTAGTGGCTGATCGGCACCTGCCAAGTGAGCAGGGTGCCTCCCGCGTCCAGGGCCTCGATCACCAGTGTCCCGTGGAGCTTCTCCGCTCGGTGCCGCAGGTTCACGAGCCCCAACCCGCCGTCGCCGGGCGCGGTCTCGGTGAGCCCTCGGCCGTTGTCGCGCACCTCAAGGACGCACATGCCACCCTTGATGCTGAGGTGCAGGCTTGCCTCGGATGCCTGGGCATGACGGCCGATGTTGGTCAGCGCCTCTCGGACTGTGGCCAACAGGTGCTCGGCGATCTCGTCGGAGACGGCTGCGTCCAAGGGACCGTCGAGCGAAGTCCTGACCTCGAAGCCCACCACGGCGTTGAGATCTCGCACGAGAGCAAGGAGAGTGGCACGGAAACCTTGTTCGATTCCCGCAGACCCGAGCTCGTAGATGGTGGAACGAACCTGTCGAATGGTGGCATCGAGGTTCGAGACCGCCTCGTTGAGGCGGTCTGCCATCCCCGCAGCCTCGGCTGCGCCGGCCATGCTCTGGAGCGAGAGAGTGACTGCGAAGAGACGCTGGATCACGGTGTCGTGCAGATCCCGGGCGACACGGTCCCGGTCCTCGTAGACCGCCACCTGTTGGACCTGCTGATGGAGTCGAGCATTCTCGATGGCGATCCCCGCCACGAGGGCGAGAGCACCGACCAATGCCTCGTCGTCAGCGCGTGAACTCGGACCAGCCGATCTTGTCAGTGAGATAGAGGTTGCCGTAGACCTCGTCGCGCACTTTGATGGGCACCCCCAGAAATGAAGTCATCGGCGGATGATTGGGTGGGAAGCCGAAGCTCTCGTCGTGCGAGCGCAAATGTCGCTCAAACGCAGAGGACGGGGATCGTTGATCAGCACGCCCAGGACCCCTCGCCCCGTCGGCCGGGCGCCGATCTGCACGCTCCTGGTCCGGCTCGAGGCCTACCGTCAAGAATTGGGAGAGCGCGGTGTGGTCCTCGTTCAAGACCCCGAGCGCACCGTAGCGGGCCGCGGTCATCGAGCACGCCTCTTCGACGAAGTGGCGTAGGAGGATCTGGAGCTCGAGATCGCCTTCGAGCAGCAACGTCGCTTCGAGCACTCTCCGAAGCTTGGCGGGGTCCTCGATCGACCGAAATGGCACAGGCCGATTTTAGCGACGTAGCCACTCTGCCGGGCCATGAGGGACCGCGACGGCTCGAGCCTTGGGACGCGGCGTGGGCGACTTCGCCGTCGACCAGGGATGGGTTGCCTTGTCGAGGCGCAGTTGGGAGGATGGCGGAGTGACCTTGCGCGTGTTTCTCCTCGACGATCATGAGGTGGTCCGGACCGGCCTGCGGGCACTTCTGGAAGCGAGCGATGACATCGAGGTCGTGGGGGAAGCGGCCACTGTGGCCGAGGCCCTGGCCCGGATCCCTCCCACCCGACCAGACGTGGCGATCCTGGACGTCCGACTGCCCGATGGCAGTGGCGTCGAGGTCTGCCGGGAGATTCGGTCCAACTCGCCTGAGATCGCTTGCGTGATGCTCACGTCGTATGCCGACGACGAAGCGCTCTTTGCCGCCATCATGGCTGGGGCCGCGGGCTACGTGCTGAAACAGGTCGAGAACACCGATCTCGTCGACGCCGTCCGGCGTGTGGCGGCGGGCCAGTCGCTGCTCGATCCGGTTCTCACCGAGCGCGTCTTGGCGCGACTGCGCGAAGGTCCCCAAGTCGACACCCGGCTCGCCAGTCTGACTCAGCAAGAGCGTCGAATCTTGGATCTCATCGCTGACGGTCAGACCAACCGCCAGATCGCCGCCTCGATGTACCTCGCCGAGAAGACCGTGAAGAACTACGTCTCCAATGTCCTCGCCAAGCTCGGCATGGAGCGACGGACCCAGGCGGCCACCTACGCGGCTCGGTTGGACGAGCGCACCCAGCACGGACTGCGAGGCGACGCTTCCGGCACGTGAGACCCGACGGTCACCGCTGTCCGTACAGACGTCGGGGTTGCTCGCTGGAGGGCATCGCCGCATCGAACTCGTCCAGACGCATACCGCGGGCCACGAGGGCTTGCTCGAGCCGCGTCCGCTCGTGCTGCGGCTGGCCGAATCCCCTGAGGTTCACCTCAATGCCCAGGCGTCGGGAGAGCTCGATCAGAGCGATGTCATAGGCCAGTTGGTCGGCGATCGCGGCCGGAGCCCAGTCGCCCCCCGCGTAGCCGGCAACAGTGGCTCCCAGTCGGCGACGGATCTCGAGCAGTTGGGCGAGCGCGTCCCCGGTCGTCGAAGTCTTGTCGACCTGGGCCTGGCCGAGCGCGTCGTCGAGAAGCTGTGCGTAGATGGACATGATCAATCGTGTCCATCCTGATTCGCCGTTCCCGCGCCACGTGCCGTGGTCATAGCCGTCCCTTGCATCGCCGTGCTCCTTTCAGACTGCGCGCCGAGGTCTCCGGAGAGCCAGGGCCAAAGGTCACAGGGGGGTGGCCGAGCCCGGGATTCAGGTCATCGCTCACAGAACCACCATGAGGTCCCGCCCGGCCAGCGCGAGGACCTCCTGGAATCCCTCGGCCAGGCACGTCATGAACAACTCGATGTCGGGCACCGCGGCAGTGTCGACTGTGACCCCGACCGCGCAGGTGCCGTCGTACGACAGCAGGGTGATGTTGACTGCCGCTCCGATGGTTGGACTGAAGGGCACGCAGCCGGTCATGCGGGCGCCGGCCAGGTACACGGGAAACCCGATGCCCGGGACGTTGCTCGCCACGAAGTCGACATGCTTCAACATGCTTCCGACCGCGCTGGGAGGAAGCAGATTGAGCACCCCTGCGATGGTGTTGGAGCGGGGAACCGACCGCTCGCTGCGAGCGGCCCGGCACCGCTCTCCCATAGCCCTGATCCGAGCCACCGGGTCGACGAGGCTCACGGGAACCGTGAAGCGGGCGAGGGTGATCCGATTCCCGACGGCGGGGTCCTCGGGCGTGCGGGTGCTGATGGGAAGCGTCACCCGCAGTTCGTCGACGGGTTGGCCGTGATGCTCATGGTATCGCCGGAAGCCCCCGGTGACCGCCGCCATGAACCCGTCGTTCAGGGATCCTCCGGCCACTGCTGATGCCTGCTTCAGGTCGTCGAGCGCGACTTCGAGCATGGAGAGGCGTCGCCCCAGACTGCGACCGGTCATGAGGGGCGAGAGTGTGTGGGACACCGGCGCAACGGTGCGACCGACAGATCGCATCATCTCCACAGCGTCTCGTGAGCTCCGTACGGGGTGTCGACCGCGCCTCCACATGGAGGAAAAGACGCCGGTCACCTGATGCCGAGCGAAGCCCAGCATCTTGCGGCCTTCGTGGATCACGGACTCGGATACGAGAGCAGCGGTTCCGCCTGCGGGTTCGTCTGGAAGGTCGGGGAGTACGCCCTGGGTGGGCGGGTCGGAGTGGGTGTCGAAGAGGGCGAAGAGAAGTTGCATCCCCCCGACCCCATCGGTGAGGGAATGGTGCAGCTTCATCACCAAAGCGGCGCCGCCGCCCGCCAGGTCCTCGACCAGAGTGAACTCCCAGAGCGGATGGGCGGCGTCGAAGCCTGACATCGCCATGATCCGGGCCATGTCGATCACCGTGGCCCGCGAATGGGGTGGTGGGGACGCCACTCGCCGAAAATGCCAAGTGAGATCGAAATCGGGATCAAGGGTCCAGCGCGGGGTCGCCAGGCGACCGGGCGGTTCCACGGGGCGCTGGCGGAAGATCGGTACCAATCGGGTGGCCCGCTCGAGGCGATCCACGAGGGTGTCCCACTTCGGCGACCGCTCGAGCCAGGCCACAGCCACGATGGTCGCCCGCAGGGCGGGGTCCTGCTCCATGTACCAAGAGAACGCATCGCTTTCCCGCATGAACGCATCGACTTGACCGGCCACGACCCCTCCTCGGACACGGAGCACAACCATGGTGCTAACCCAACCATCCAACGGCGCACCAGGGGCAAACGTCCCGATGGGTGGCTCCCGGTCGAAGTCGAACACTGTCGAAGTCATCAACGGTGCCCAGGTGAGTTCCGTTGGGCCCCGTGAGCTATGGGCATTCGGCCCTAGTGCACGGAGGGCACCTGCGCCAGCATCAACAAAGAGTTCTTGTTTCGGCATACAGGGCGAGGTGGTCCCATCGCCGAGGCGGACCCATCCGACGGGTCATGGGGGAGGTTGCAATGTCCATCGCCACGATACCCATCAAGCGTCGGGCGAACAGCCGGCTGTACGACGCCCTGTGGAAGCGTCAACTCACCTCGTATCCGAGCACGGCCCCCAGGATGGCGTACCTCGGGGTCGTGGTGCTCACCACGATCGTCCTCTACTACCTGTACTACGTGGAGGGCGCGGTTACCCCCTTGATGTTGCCCTACTACCACATGTCATTCCAGTACTTCTTGTACTTGCTGGTGGTGTCGAACGCCATTGGTGCCTTCACCGCCTTCATCGGAGGTCTCTCCGACAAGATCGGCCGGGCCAACCTGACCATCTACGGCACACTGACGGTGGGCCTCGTCCAACTGGTGGCGGTGCCCCACATTCACTCCGAGTTCGGCTTCGCCGTCGCCTACTGCGTGATCGGCTTCGTCGAGGGCATCATTCTCGTCTCCACGCCGGCACTCATGCGCGATTTCTCGCCGCAGATGGGGCGAGGAGCAGCCATGGGGTTCTGGGCACTCGGGCCGACGGTCGGCAGCCTGTTGGCAAGCGTGGTCGCCACTCGGACCCTGGAACACCTCCACCCCTGGCAGGACCAGTTCGTCATCTCGGGTCTCGTCTGCATGGGGGTTGTGCTCGTCGCCTTCTTTAGCCTCCGTGAGCTGTCCCCACAGCTCCGTGACCAGCTCATGGTGTCGGAGAACGAGCGCGCCCTGGTCGAGGCACGGGCCAAGGGCCTCGACGTGGAGAAGGCCACGCGCCATCCCCTTCGCTCCATGATGCGCCTTGACCTGATCGCTTCGTCCCTTGGGATCTCGGTGTTCTTGCTCATCTACTTCGCGTCCGTGAGCGTGCTCACCCTCTACTGGGTCGTGATCTTCAACCGCACCACCGCTGATGCAAATGGCATCAACACCTGGTACTGGGCGTGCATGTCAGTGATGCTGGTCGTGTTCGGCATCCTCTCGGACCGGTGGCGTGTCCGCAAACCGTTCATGATCATCGGGGCTCTGGGCACCGTCGTCATGATGCTCGTTCTGCTCCGTCAGATCGACCACCCGACCACCGGCTACTACTCCAACGTCTTCGTGGTCTTGCTCCTCGGCCTCTTCATCGGCGCGGCCTACACGCCGTGGATGGCTGGCTACACCGAGGCGGTGGAGGCGCACAACCCCGCCTTGTCTGCGTCGGGGTTAGCGGTGTGGGGCTGGGTGCTGCGGATCGTGGTGGCTCTGTCGTTCATCGTCCTCCCCCGGGTGATCACCACATCCACCACTCTGGTGGACAACCAGGTAGCGGCGACGAACCTCCAGACATTCCAGGCCGCCCAGCAGTACGTCCCTGCGGCCGGAAACACGCATCCACCGGCCGCGCCGGCAACGGTCATCACCGCGCTCAAGCAGATGCAACCCTACGGACCGGGGCAGGCCCTGGGGGCGCTGCTTCAGAACTACGGGAGCACCCATGACGTGATGTCCGCCATGGGCGCCGTGCCCACTTCGCTCAAATTCCAGGTCCAGGGCCTGCTCGCCTTCTCGCCGTTGGCATCCGACATCCAGGCCGGGCGCCCCGTCTCGGACGCCCAGATCGCCAGCGTCCGGACCGCTTCACCTCAGCTCGCCTCGCTCCTGCGGGTCGAGAAGAAGGTGATCCCCGCCCAGAAGGCGTCAGGCAACGAGTGGAAGCGGTGGTGGCGAGTGTGCATCGCCGGGCAGCTCGTCTTCCTCGTGCTCGTGTTCTTCATGCGGGGTCGGTGGAGCCCAAGAGCGGCGAAGGCCGACTTCGACCAGCACGAGCGTCTCGTGGCCACCGAGCTCGAGAAGTTGCGGGGCCCGACGTCCCTCCAGCACGTGCCGCGCCCGACGCTGGCACCCACAGGTACCGAAGATGGCACCCTGTGGGTGCATTAGGTGCGGGCGCTCGAACCCCGGTTTGAAAGACGGCCGTTGATCACGATAGGAGGGAACCCGCCATGGATACAGCACCGCCAGCCGTAATCGAAGGCGCCACCATTGTCGAGGCCTTTCTGGCCAACGTGGCAGAGATTCCGGGACGGCCGGCGCTGCGCCGTCGCACCCCCGCCGGGTGGGAGACCCTGACATGGGCCGACTACGGGCAAGGGGCCGCTGAGGTCACCGCCGGACTCGCTGAGCTCGGCATCGGGTCCGGCGAGCGGGTCGCCGTCCTGTCGCGCAACCGGGTGGAGTGGCACCTCGCCGACATCGGTGCGCTCGTCAATGGCACCGTGACGGTGCCGGTGTACCCCACGAGCTCCGCGGCACAGGTGGGGTACATCCTCGATCACAGCGGAGCTCGGTTGTGCTTTGTGGAAGATGACGAGCTGCTGGCCAAGGTTCTCGAGGTGCGTCACGCGTTGCCAAAGCTGGACCGGGTCGTGGTCTTCGACGGCAGCGAACGACTCGATGACCCGTTCCTCATGGGATTCTCCGAGTTCCGTGCTGTGGGGGCGGATCGGTTACAGCGAGAGCCGGGTCTCGTCGCAGAGCGTGCATCAGAGGTCCTCCCCGAGCAGATCGCGACCTTGGTCTACACGAGCGGCACGACCGGGCCTCCCAAAGCGGCGGTCTTGACCCACGCCAACATCGTGTGGACGATCCGCAGCGCCGCCTCAATGGTCCGTCTCGCGTCGGGGGAGCGATTCCTGTCGTTCCTACCGCTCAGCCATGTGGCCGAACGTGGCATGAGCGAATTCGCTCCCATCACAATCGGCGGTGAGACGTGGTTCGCCCGGAGCCTCGCAACGGTTGCCGAGGACTTGCTCGACTGCCGGCCGACGGTCTTTTTCGCGGTGCCCAGGGTGTGGGAGAAGCTCCAGATGGCCGTCGTGGAGAAGATCGGGGACGCCCCATGGCTCTTGCGGCGCATGGTCCAGCGTTACCTCGAGTTGGGTCGGCGCCTCGAGACGCAACGCGAGGTGGGCGGCCGTGGCGCGCCCTGGGAGCGGATACCTCACGCGGTGCTCGACGCGGCGCTCGGCGCGAGGATCCGCCGGGAGATCGGTCTCGACCGGGCCCACATCCTCATCACCGCGGCCGCCCCCATCCACCCCGACCTCCTGCGGTGGTTGCACGCCATCGGGCTCCCGGTCATCGAGCTCTACGGCCAGACCGAGGTGTGCGGACCGACCACCTGCAACCCGCCAGAGGACAACCGGGTGGGCACCGTCGGGCGCGCCCTTCCCGGGGTGCGGGTGCGCATCGCCGAGGACGGAGAGATCCTCGTCCAAGGAGGCAATGTGTGCGCCGGATACTTCAACGACCCCGCGAGCACATCCGAGCTGATCGACACCGAGGGTTGGATGCACTCGGGAGACCTGGGAACGCTCGATGCCGACGGGTACCTCCGGCTCACCGGGCGGAAGAAGGATCTCATCATCACTGCCGCGGGACAGAACATCGCTCCGCAGGATATCGAGATGGAGCTGAAGAGCCACCCTCTGGTCTCCGAGTCCGTTGTGGTGGGCGAGGGCCGTCGCTATCTGACCGCGCTTCTTGCGCTGGATGCCGAGGCGATCGACGAGTGGGCTCACGAGCACGGCAAGGTCGCGGACTACGAGATCTTGACCTCTGACCCCGATCTCCGTGCGGAGATCGATGCCCTCATTGTCGGGGTCAATGCTCGGCGCTCACGGGTGGAAGGGATTCGCAAGCACCGTATCCTGGCGCACGAGCTCACGGTTGCGGCCGGCGAACTCACGCCGACGCTCAAGGTCAAGCGCTCGGTGGTATGTGAGCTCAACGGTGACCTCATCGAAGACATGTACGCCGAGGGCCGATGATCCTCGCCTGTGCCGCCACAGCCACGATGTCTCCGCAGCTCACCGACCCGCCGCGGCTGACCCTGCCAGAATGGTCAGGTGGTGACGCCGCCCCCACCGTACGAAGTTGACGTACCCGTCGTCGACTTGGCCCGCCTGCAGCCGCTCATCGGAGAAGAGCGATTCGACGCGCTGGTGGCCGAAGCAGCCCGGACCCGGGCGGCTCTGCGCGGCTGTACGGTCTGGAACATCAACTCGACCGCTGCGGGCGGGGGCGTGGCCGAGATGCTGCAGGTGCTCGTCGGCTACATCCTGGGGGCCGGGGTAGCGGTTCGCTGGCTCGTCATCGCCGGTAACCCCGAATTCTTCTTTGTCACCAAGCGCATCCACAACCGACTCCACGGGGTGCCCGGTGATCGAGGCGTGCTCGCTGGGGGCGAGGTGGCCACCTACGCGTCGGTGCAAGCCCTGAACGCCGAATCGATCGTTCCCTCCATCAATCCGGCTGACGTGGTCATCCTCCACGATCCTCAGACCGCTGGGCTGGCGGCACCGTTGAAGGCCGCCGGTGCCGTCGTGTTGTGGCGGTGTCACGTCGGCACCGATGCTCACAACGACTGGACGGATGAGGCCTGGTCCTTCCTGCGGCCCTATCTGGAACCCTGTGACGGGTTCGTGTTCACGCGACAGGAGTACGTGCCGGCCTGGGTTCCACGGGATCGAGTCTGGATCATCCCTCCCTCGATCGACCCGTTCTCACCCAAGAACCAAGAGCTCTCCGAGGTGAAGCGACTGCGGATCTTGACCGATATGGGGGTGCTCGATGGACATGCAACCGGGGCCACCACCTTCACTCGTCGCAATGGGTCGGCGGGCCGTGTCGCCCGCCGGGCAACGGTCATCGCCGAAGACCCTCTGGACCCCTCGGTCCCCCTCGTGGTCCAGGTGTCACGATGGGACCACCTGAAGGACATGGCCGGAGTAATGGCGGGCTTCGCGGCCATGGTGCCGGGCCGAGGAGGCGCCCAGCTCGCCCTGGCGGGCCCTGCCGTCGACGACGTCAGTGACGACCCCGAAGGCCGCGAAGTGCTGGAGGAGTGCATCGAGGCGTGGCAAGCATTGCCTGCTCGACAGCGCCGGCAGGTCAGACTCTTGACCCTGCCGATGGCTGACGGGGATGAGAACGCCATCATGGTCAACGCGCTCCAGCGCCACGCCACGGTGATCGTACAGAAGAGCTTGGCCGAAGGCTTCGGCCTCACCGTGGCCGAGGGGATGTGGAAGGCCAAGGCGGTCGTGGCGTCGGCCGTGGGCGGCATCATCGACCAGGTGGTCCCAGGGACTGGCGTGCTGCTCGACGATCCCCACGACCTCGACGCGTTCGCTCACGCCTTGATGTCGCTACTCGATGATCCCGAAGAAGCGCTACGTCTCGGCGGAAATGCTCGACGTCATGTCCTGGAGGCCTTCGTGGGCGACGAGCACCTGATGCACTACGGGGCGCTCATGGAGCACCTCAAGGCCCTCTGACAAAGAGAACCGCAGAGGCCGTCTACTCGTCAGGTGGGCTTGCTCGAAGAATCCGACCCGTGATTTGGCGGGGAATGATCTTCAGCCAACGATCTGCGGGTGGGGGCGCCCAGGAGTGGATGCTCAGGGAGCGAAGCGTTTCAGAGCGCTCGTCGAGGGCCGACGAGATGTCCTCACCGATCCCCTGGACCAGCACACTCCACCCCACACCCTTCTCCCAGTCCACGTGGTCGACCTCGAAGCTCACCGAGTTGAGTGGTGCATGAAAGACCTTCGCTCCTTGGTTTGTCTGGAGGACCACCGTGTCGCCATCCATGGCGAACCGCATCGGCAGTACCAGAGGCACTCCGTCGACGACCACACCGAGCCGACCCAGGCGCTGCGTGGCCATCCGAGTCAGGCACTCGTCCCGTCCCAACTCCTCAAAGGTGCCGCCGTGGTCCATCGAAATCCTCTCCGTGGTCGAGCGATTCTTCTCTCCGAGAATGTATATGCGACAGCGGCGCCGCGAATCAGGGCATGGCTCTCCGCCATTGGTAGACCAGGGCCGGTGCGAAGCGCGGATTTGGGACTTTCGGCCCTGATCTTCCCGACACAGACGGACCGATCCAAATGCAGTGGCCCGCCTGGTCGTTCGCTCGGTCTCCGCTCCCGGACAGAGGCGACGTTTCGTCGTCGGGTCAGTGGCGGCGGGGCTGGCCACCCTCCTCTTCTTGCTCTGGATCGTTCTCCGCATCGACGGTCCACGGGTTACCGACGCCGTCGACGACATCGGCGAGCTGGTAGCCGCGTTATGTGCCGCCCTTCTGTGCGGTTTGGCGGCCCGGGGGGTATCGGTTGGCCGGGCCGGTTGGCTACTCCTGGCGGCGTCAAGCTTTGCGTGGGCGGTCGGTGAAGCCCTGTGGAGCTACTACGACCTCATCCGAGGCGTCCAGGTGCCCTTCCCTTCGTGGGCTGACGCCGGATTCCTCGCCGCCATCCCCCTCGCCTGTGCGGGTCTCCTGCTCTTTCCGAGCTCTCGCCAACGGACCGCATCTCGCGTCCAGAGCCTCCTGGACGGGTGCATCATCGCGACCACGATGCTCTTCGCAAGTTGGGCGACGGTACTGGGTCCTCTCTTTCGATCTCACCAGGGCAGCGTCCTGAAACAATCCATCTCACTTGCGTATCCAGTGAGCGACGTTGTGCTTGTGTCGTTGGTCGTCGTCTTGATGGCGCGTGCTGGCCGCCGAGGATGGACCAGCTTGGGCTTGGTGATGACCGGGCTCGTCGCCTTTGCAGTCGCCGATAGCTCGTTCTCCTATCTGACTGAGGTCAACAACTATGGAAGTGGAAACTTCCTCGACACCGGTTGGGTCGCCGGCTACCTCTTGGTCAGCCTGGGTGCATGGTGGGCACTGACGTCACCAATGGGTCAGGTCGAACAGACCGAGGCATCGACGGTATCGCTCGTGGCGCCGTACCTGCCTGTGCTCGTCGTGCTGGCCGTGACTTCAATTCAGCTGCTGCGGGGCCGAGACATGGGTCGCGTTGCCTGGGCCATGGCGCTTGCGCTCGTCGTCCTGGTCCTCAGCCGCGAAGTGCTGCGCCTGTGGGATCAGGCGCAGCAACTCCACCGAAGCGACGTCGACCATGCGACTGAGGACTGGGGAGGAACGGACTCGAGACTTGGACAACGACGCAGCTCTCCAAAGCCGGCGACGCGATGAGCGGATACGGCCGGATCGAGAGGTCGAATGCCACCGTCATGAGGCTCTCCACGCCACTCGGCGTCGGTTCGCCCACACGATGCCTCGCCAACGCGCCCCGACGGGTGGACAGTGCCGGTGGAACACGACTCACGGCGTGGATCGTTCGCTCCATCATTCTCGCCACGACGGCCTTCGCCCTTCTGGATCTGTTTCTCCTGGTGTCCTCCATCCACCATTGACGGATCGCTGACCTCGGGATCGGTGGGGACTTTCGGCCCTGGCCGTTCATAGGGGCTTTTCGGACAATTCGTGTATGAGGTTTCGATCGGGAAGCACTGTGATGCGGCGGAGAAGGCCCGCGCTGGCAAGTGCCGAAGGGGTCGTCGCGGCCGGGGCCTTGGCCGGTTCCCTGGGTCTCATCGTGCGATCGATCGACCTCGGCGCCAAGGTCAACGCCAGGCTTCCTTTCGAGAGCCCTGCGTTCGGGGGATGTGCCCTGTTCCTGGTGGTCGGGGTGCCGATGACCTTGGCCGCGATCGCTGCGTGGCGAGGCTCCCGGCCAGCAAATCCCGGGGCGATGAGTGCGGGAGCTTTGCTCATGGGGTGGATCGTGGTCGAGATTGGCGTCATACAGACCTTCTCTTGGCTTCAACCGACCCTTTTCGTGGCTGGTGCGGCCATCGCCTTTGCCGGATACCGCGGCCGGCACCTGACGTGGGGGTTACGCGACAAGCCCGACCGTGTCTCTGTCTAGCGAGCCGAGCTGGGGATCCGTGGACCTCTACTGGATCCCATTGGGCGCTGACGCGCATGTCGTCCGCACCAGCGGCAGGTTGTTCGAGATCGTCTCGGCGCTTGCACATCGCCGGTCACGTTGTGCCCTCTTTCATTCGGCTCTCCAGGTCTATGTCCCAGAGGGTCGCTTCGTCATCGAGCAGGCGCCGATCCCCGACCTCCACGGCGAGCGGCGCGGCGTCGTGGCGGAGGGCCCGGTTGGGACCCGGTGGGCAGGACGATTTCGGGTCTTCCGTTACGAGATCCGGCGTTGGCACGAAGGTCGGATCCCCGATCTCCACAGCGCGGTGGCGAGTCCCCTGCGACTAGCCCATGACCTCTTTCTGGCACGACGGGTCCTCGACGTATTGCCGTCGATACCGACGCCGGTGTGGGGTCGCGACGAGCTCCACTTGGGCGAAATGTGGAACTCCAACTCCGTCATCTCGTGGGTGCTGGCGTCGAGCGGGTGCGACATCTCCGGGGTCAACCCACCCACGGGTGGTCGAGCACCGGGGTGGAATGCCGGCATCGTCGCTGCTGCCCGCAAGTTCGAACGCGAGGAGAGCCACTCCCCGAGCGCCCACGCACCGTCAGGTTGAGGCGATGGGCTCGGGCCGTTGCCTCGACGGTCGCCCGCCTGGAGGTTTGTCCGGTGCAAGTGATGTGCCGAAGGGCGGTTGGCGGTGGATGCGGAGAAATGATTGCCTGGTGCCGTGCAACCCCCCACGCGTCACCGTTCGATCATGCTGGGCGTGGCCTTTGTGTGCTGTGCGCTTCTCGTTCCGACCCTCGAGCTGGCGGGTGCCCCGGCGGCGACGGCAGCCCCATACCCGGATCTCGCCGCCCAGCCCGTGCCGTTCGGGGACGCGGGCTTCTTCGGATCCATGGCCGGAGTCCACCTCAACGGTCCTGTCGTGGGCATGGCGCCAACACCCGACGCCATGGGCTATTGGCTCGTTGCCTCGGACGGCGGGGTGTTCAGCTTCGGCGATGCCGGTTCCTACGGGTCGATGGGCGCAACGAAGCTGACCCAACCGGTGGTGGGCATGGCCTCGACCCCCGATGGGAAGGGCTATTGGCTCGTTGCCTCGGACGGCGGGGTGTTCAGCTTCGGCGACGCTCAGTTCTTCGGATCCACAGGTGCGATGCGCCTCAACGCGCCCATTGTGGGTCTTGCCACGACGGTTGACGGCCACGGCTACTGGCTCGTTGCCTCGGACGGCGGGGTGTTCAGCTTCGGCGACGCTCAGTTCTTCGGGTCGATGGGCGCAACGAAGCTGACCCAACCGGTGGTGGGCATGGCCTCGACCCCCGATGGGAAGGGCTATTGGCTCGTTGCCTCGGACGGCGGGGTGTTCAGCTTCGGCGACGCCGGCTTTTTCGGGTCCACCGGTGCCATGCACTTGCACTCCCCGGTGGTGGGCACGGCGGCGACGCCAACCGGGGGTGGCTACTGGCTCGTGGCCTCGGACGGCGGGGTGTTCAGCTTCGGCGACGCTCAGTTCTTCGGATCGATGGGCGGGCAACCGCTCCAGTATCCGGTCGCGTCCATGGCCGCCACTCCCGACGGCGCCGGCTACTGGCTCTTGCCCAGCACCCAGATCGCATCGGCGACCATCAAGCCGGGGGCGAGCGGGGCGGCTGTGCTCGCGCTCCAACAGCGGCTCACCGCCTTGGGTTATTGGCTCGGGACCCCGGACGGCAAGTTCGGCGACACCACCGAGCAAGCGGTCTGGGCCCTCCAAAAGGCAGCCGGCATCAGCCGGAGCGGCGTCGTCGGCCCCGCCACCCAGGGCGCGCTGGCCGAAGGGATCGTGCCCCATCCCCGCAGCACTTCGGGCTACGTCATCGAGGTTGATCTCGAAGACGACCTCATCATGCTCGTGACCAACGGCAAGATCGACGAGACCCTCAACACATCCACCGGCGGTGGGTACCGCTACACCCAGGACGGAGTCACATCGGTGGCGATCACGCCGACCGGCCATTTCACGATCTTCCGGCAGGTCAACGGCCTGGTGGTCGATTCACTCGGATCACTGTGGCGGCCGAAGTTCTTCGACGCCGGTTTCGCCATCCATGGGGACACGTTGGTCCCGCCCGAGCCCGTCTCACACGGTTGTGCCCGGATCAGCAACGAGGCGATCAACTGGATCTGGGCCAACAACCTCGCACCCATCGGCACCGCGGTCTGGGTGTACTGAGCGCAGGCGGCAAGTCCGCTCGACCTCCTCGCTACTCGCCCAGCAGGTCGCGACGCGTCAAGGCGAATCCGCCGATGACGGCTCCGACGGCGCCGACCGCGACCAAGATGGCGTCGGTCCGCCAGTTCGGCGAGACGGCGGGGGCCGCGGCCATGTGGTGGAAGACGGACGTGTCGAGGACCCAGTGGTTCACCGCCCCGATGCCACCCACGATCTCGATCAGCAACGACCAGGTCAGCACGCCATAGGTCGCCACCGACGTGGCACGCGGCCAGATCCCGATGACCAGTGCTCCGATGCCCAGCAGGCACGCCGCGGGCGGGACGACGTTCAAGCCGGCGCTCAGGGTGGTCCCCAATCCCACGCCGGCGTGCTCGCTGGCGGTGCCGAGCCACGTGAAGACGCCCGCGATCACGCCACTCGCCACCAGGACGACCCCTGCCACGACGAGACGTCCCCAGAACCAGGCCAAGCGGGAGAACGGCCGCACCACCAGGTGCTCCAATCTCCCTCCGGACTCCTCGACCCGTGCCGCGTTGACCTGCCCCACGGCACTGAACGCGACCAGGATGGCCACCATGAGAAATGCCACACCGAGGTAGGCATCGGCGCCGGCCCCGGGGGCCCCGAGACGAGTGAAGACGGTCTTCAGCGATGACCCCGAGATGGTCCCGCCCGCGGCCTTTGCCACCAGGCCGAGAAGGACACCCGAGACCGCGATGGCCACACCCCAGCCGATGACGGTGGGCCTGGTCAGCCGGATCGTGAGTCCCAGCGGTCCTGACAGGAGTCGCACACGGGCCGAGTCGTGCACCCGATCGGGCACCGTGCTCGCCCCGAGGTCGCGGGTCCCGGCCAGGTGCACCGCCGTGACGAGCAACACGATCGTAAAGGCGGCGATCGGCAGCGAGGGCGAGTGGGCGCGGCTGCGGTCAAGGGCTGAAGCTCCTCGACCCACCCCAGTGGCGATGCCCACCGCAGCGAGTGAAGCCCGACGCCGGAGTCAGCCGCCATCCGCACGGCGTAGCTCACTGCGAGCACGGCTGTCGCATAGGCGGCTGCCTGGCGGCGTGTAGCCGCCAGCTGGCTGGTGAGTGCTCCGACGGCCAGGAACATCACCGCGCTCGACACCAGGGCCAGCGCCAAGAACACGGCCGGCCCCGCCGCGATATGGACCTTCGAGGAATGCCCGGCGATGATCGTGATGAGCGCGGTCAGCACCCACAAGGCGCCGACCCCCGCGGCCAGGCCGATGATCACCTGCGCGGTGGCACGCCTGGGTGTGGTCTGGCCGGCCAGGAGGAGCTCCCAGCGTCCCGCGTCTTCTTCGCCGCGCAGCAGCCTGGTGCTGGTCAACAGCCCCCACACCGCCCCCAAGATGATGAGGGTCATCGACGCCTTGAACACCGTGAAACCGGCCACGGTCTGGAGTTGGGTGGCGGGGCCGAACAGAGCATTCGTGGCGTTGTTGGACCCGAACGCCACCTCCAACCGATGCCGCTCGGCCTGTGTCTTGTAGATCGACACGTAGCTGAGCGCCGACGATGCCACCACGATGCCGAAGATGTAGCCCCACAGGACTCCGGATCGAACCGCCTTCCGGGTCGTCAGACCGGCCACGACCGCGCCTGGTGATCGACCGGTCCGGGCCGGCCCCACGATGGCGAGCTCGGTGCTCACGGGTCAGGTGTCGTCTGCGACTGGTCTGCGCCGTAGATGGCGAGAAACAGCTCCTCGAGCGATGGCTCGCGACTGAGGAGCCCTTTGACGCCTGCGGCGGCCAGCACTTTCAGCAGCGGTTCGATGTCTCCGCGCACCTGCATCCGGACGACGTGCCCCTCTTGTTGTATCGAGCCCACCCCGGGGACCCCGGACAGGTCGGGGATCGCGTCGTCGAAGGTGGCCTCCACGCGTGAGCGCGGAGAGATGGCGCATCTCGGCCAAGGTCCCCATCTCGACAAGTCGGCCGTCGCGGAGGATCCCGACCTGGTCACAAAGTGCTTCGACTTCGCTCATGATGTGCGACGAGAGAAAGACGGTCTGGCCGCGTTCCTTGGCTTCGTGGATGCAACGGCGGAAGGCCTGCTCCATGAGCGGGTCGAGCCCGCTGGTGGGCTCGTCGAGAACGAGCAGGTCAGGTCGGGCCATCAGGGCCGCGATCAAGACGACCTTTTGACGATTCCCCTTGGAGTAGGCGCGAACCTTCTTGGACGGATCGAGATCGAACCGGGCCACGAGCTCCTCGCGGTAGGCCTCGTCCACCTGTCCCTGCACCCGGCCCAACAGGTGCAGGGTCTCTTCGCCGGTCAGCGAGGGCCACAGGTTTGCCTCGCCCGGGACGTAGGCCAGGCGCCGGTGGGCATCGACCGATCGATGCTGGCAGTCGAGACCGAAGATCTCGGCTCGTCCCGCCGTCGGTTGGATCAGCCCCAACAACAATCGGATGGTCGTCGTCTTCCCGGCGCCGTTGGGGCCGAGATATCCCACGATCTCCCCGGGCGGATCTCGAGGTTGAGGTCGACCAAGGCATCGACGTCGCCGTAGCGCTTGGTCAAGCCTTCGGTTCGAATGGCCGGAGCAGGCATCAGCCCGGCCAACACCAATCGGTGATCTCGGGCGCATCCTCGCCGTGCTCGCGGGTGTACCGGCGGGCTTCGAGGCGGGCATCGACCATCTGCTGGCGGAGCGCGGCCCTGAGGGCACCTCGAGCCCGGGCACCCGGTCGAGCACGTCGATCACGAGATGGAAGCGGTCCAGGTCGTTGAGCATGACCATGTCGAAAGGAGTGGTCGTCGTGCCCTTTTCCTTGTAGCCGCGCACGTGGAGGTTTGCATGGTTGGCTGCGCCGATAGGTGAGGCGGTGGATCAGCATCGGGTAGCCGTGGAAGGCGAAGATCACGGGCCGGTCCGCAGTGAAGATCGCGTCGAATTCGTTATCGGTCATTCCATGTGGATGTTCGGAATCGGGCTGGAGCCGCATGAGGTCGACGACATTGACGACCCGGACCCGTAGATCGGGAAGGTGGCGCCGGAGCAAGTCCACCGCAGCCATGGTCTCGAGGGTGGGCACATCGCCGCAGCATGCCATGACGACGTCGGGGATCGAGCCCGCGTCGTTCGAGGCGAAGTCCCACACGCCCACCCCTCGGGTGCAGTGGACCATGGCTTCGTCGGGGGACAGCCAGTCGTGTTGGGGCTGCTTGCCGGCCACGATCACGTTGACATAGTCGCGGCTGCGCAGGCAGTGATCGGCCACGGACAAGAGGCAGTTGGTGTCCGGAGGGAGATAGACACGGATCACCGACGCTTGCTTGTTCACGACGAGATCGATGAACCCGGGTCCTGGTGCGAGAACCCGTTGTGGTCCTGGCGCCACACGTGGCTCGACAGCAGATAGGTGAGCGACGCCACGGATCGGCGCCACGGGACGTCGTGGGCCGACTCGAGCCACTTGGCGTGCTGATTGAACATGGAGTCCACGATGTGGATGAACGCCTCGTAGCAATTGAAGAGGCCGTGGCGACCCGTCAGGAGATACCCCTCGAGCCAGCCCTGACAGAGATGCTCGGAGAGCACCTCCATGACCCTGCCCCCGGGGGCGAGGTGGTCGTCGCCTGCGACCCTTTCGCGCGTTCCAGGCCCGGTCGGTGACCTCGAAGACGTCCTGGAGACGGTTCGACGCCGTCTCGTCGGGGCCGAAAAGGCGGAAGTTCGACGGGTTGTTCCGGATCACGTCCCGGAGGAACCCGCCGAGCACCTTCGTGGCTTCGCGCAGCGTCGTTCCCGGTGCGGCCACCTGCACCGTGTAGGCCGTCCAGTCGGGAAGCTCGAGATCGCGCAGGAGCGTCCCGCCGTTGGCGTGAGGCGAGGCACTCATGCGGAGGTCGCCGTCCGGTGCGAGACCGGCGACGGCGGGCACCGGCCGCGCCGTCCGCGTCGAAGAGCTCGTCGGGACCGGTAGCTGCGCATCCATTCCTCGAGTTGCGCGAGGTGGGCGGGGTTGGTCCGCACCTCTCCCAGCGGCACCTGGTGGGCCCGCCACGTTCCTTCGACCGCGACGCCGTCGACGAACTTCGGGCCCGTCCAACCTTTGGGGGTGCGCAGGATGATCATGGGCCAGGCCGGTCGCGCCCGGACCCCCCGGGACCTGGCGTCGGACCAGATGCCGGCGATCTCGTCGAAGGCGACGTCCAGGGCGATGGCCATGCGCTCGTGCACGAGCAGGGGGTCCTCGCCGTCGAACCCGCCCTCCACGACCAGAGGGTGGTATCCGTATCCGGTGAACAGTGCCGAGAGCTCGTCCTCGGGGATCCGGGCGAGGACGGTGG
The DNA here is from genome assembly GCA_963796765.1 of uncultured Acidimicrobiales bacterium. Lineage (GTDB taxonomy): Bacteria > Actinomycetota > Acidimicrobiia > Acidimicrobiales > UBA8190 > Chersky-840. The sequence goes on from CAWCMY010000001.1 coordinate 135,002, forward strand.
GGTTGGCGATCTTGTAGCCGTTGAGATGCAGGATCGGAAGCACCGCACCGTCACCGACAGGGTCGAGGAACTTGTTGGCATGCCAACTCGTCGCCAGGGCGCCCGTCTCGGCCTCTCCGTCGCCCACCACGCAGGCCACGACCAGAGTCGGGGTTGTCGAAGGCCGCGCCGTAGGCATGGGCGAGCGCCGTAGCCGAGCTCGCCTCCCTCGTTGATCGATCCGGGGGTCTCGGGCGCGGCGTGGCTCGGGATTCCCCCCGGGAACGAGAACTGCCGGAACAGGCGGGCCATGCCATGGCCGTCTCTCGTCGACATGCGAGTAGAGCTCGCTGTAGGTCCCTTCGAGCCAGGCGTTGGCCACCATGGCGGGCCCACCGTGCCCGGGCCCGCAGATGTACAGGAGGTGGGCGGCCCGGCGGTTGATGACGCGATTGAGGTGCGCGTAGACGAAGTTCAGCCCCGGGCTCGTTCCCCAGTGGCCCAGGAGCCGCGGCTTGATGTGCTCGGCGCGCAAGGGCTCGCGCAACAGGGCATTGTCGAGCAGGTAGATCTGTCCGACCGCCAGATAGTTGGCGGCTCGCCAGTAGGCGTCGAGCGCGCGGATCTCCTCGGCAGTGGGCGCAGCCTCACTCCCGGTGCTCGGCACGGACGGCGGGTCGACCGGATCGTGCATGTGCGATTCCTCCTTGGCATGGTGGGGACGTGCGAGTGCTCGTGGTCAACGCCGGGTCGAGCAGTCTCAAGCTCAGCGTCCTCGACGATGACGACTCGTCGCTCATGGACGTCTGAGCTGGAGATGCCGGAGCCGGGTGCGATCGGCGAGGTGTTGGGACAGGCGCTCGCGAGATGCACCGGCGGTGGACGCCGTCGGACACCGCGTCGTCCACGGTGGCCTCGAGTTCACGGGCCCGCTCCTGCTCGAGGCGGAGTCCGAAGGGCGACTCGAACAGATCGCCGAGCTGGCCCCGCTCCACAACCCACCTGCCATCGCCGCCATCCTCAGCCTGCAGTCCCTGTGGCCCGACCTCCCCCAAGTGGCGTGCTTCGACACTGCGTTCCACGTCACCATGCCGCCCGAGGCTTCAACCTATGCCCTCCCCGACGCCTGGCGTGACTGGGGCTTGCGGCGCTTCGGCTTCCACGGTCTCAGCCACGCCTGGGCCAGCCGGCGAGCCGCCGCCCTCCTCGGGGTCCCGGTCGAGCAGCTGCGCCTCGTCACCGCGCACCTCGGCGCGGGAGCGTCGCTGGCGGCGGTGTCAGGGGGTCGGTCGGTCGACACCACGATGGGCTTCACCCCGCTCGAGGGCCTCGTCATGGCGACACGCTCGGGCAGCGTCGACCCCGGCCTGTTGCTGTGGGTCCTGCGCCACGGGAACCTGACGGTCGACGAGCTCGAGGACGCGCTGGACCGCCGGGCCGGGTTGTCGGGCTTGTCGGGAGTGTCGGGGGATCTCCGCGAGGTCCTGCGCGCCGCGGACGGCGGCGACGCCCGCGTCGCAACTGGCATTCGGCGTCTACGTCCACCGCCTGCGTGCCGAGGTCGGGGCCATGGTCGCGGCCATGGACGGGATCGACGGCCTCGTGTTCACCGGCGGCGCCGGTGAGGGATCGGCCCGACTCCGCCACGAAGCCTGTGCCGGCCTCGGGTTCTTGGGCATCGAGCTCGACGAGCACCGAAACAGCGCCGACCCCGGTGCCACGCCCGATCGGGTGGTCTCACGCCACGGCGCTGCGCCCGCCGTGCTCGTCGTCCATGCCCGAGAGGATCTCGAGATCGCCCGCCAGGTCCGGGCCACGCTCGGATGACTACTGTTGCCGAGAGGGTTCCCGCCCCGGCACGGCCGGTACCGAGCTGGTCGATCCCCAACTTCTCGCTTCCTGGAGCCGGTCCATGCCCGAATACCAGATCCTCGTGCCCCCGCCGAGGCGTCGCCGATCGCCCTGGCTCGTCGTCGCGGTGGCGGTCGTCGTCGCCGCCGTCGGAATAGGCGCCTTCGCGATCGGGCGACACAGCCCACGGCCGGGCTCCACCTCCTCGAACCACGCGGGGCGATCAGGCGCAAGTGGTTCGAGTGCGTTCGTGGTCGCGTCGACGGTCCCGAAGACCGGTGCCACCAACGTGGCGTCGGATCAAGTCGTGTCCGTCCACCTCTCGCTCCCCGTGGCGGGCCCGTCGGGAATGCCCACGTTTGATCCACCGGTGAGCGGGACGTGGAAGAAGGTCGGGCCCGACACCCTCTCCTTCGTAGCCACGGCGCCGTTCATCCCCACGAGCACCGAGACGCTGCGCATTCCCGACGGGGTCTCAGGGGCCCCACAGCACCACAGGTGCTCGTCGCGCACCGGTCACGGTCACCTTCACGATCGCCCAGGCCAGCACGGAGCGACTTCAGCAGCTACTGGCGCAATTGAATTTCCTTCCGCTTTCCTTCACCCCCACGAGGCCCCCGACCTCCCGCGTCGGGTCCTCACCGCGCAGGCCGGCACGTTCGCGTGGCGTTGGCCCGATCAACCGCCTTCGCTGGTCTCGCTGTGGATCGAGGGCTACGAGAACGTCATCACCAAAGGGGCGTTGATGAACTTCGAGAGCCAGAACGGACTCGTCGTCGACGGATTGGCGGGACCTCGCGTGTGGTCAACGCTGCTGGCGGACATCGGGTCAGCCAAGGTCGACGCCGATTCGTACACCTACGCCTACGTGTCCAAGCAACTCCCCGAAGCGATGACGATGTTCGAGAACGGAGCTCCCGTCCTCGTCAACATTCCCGTCAACACGGGGGCGCCGGGAGCCGACACCACCGACGGCACATACCCGGTCTTCGAACATGTCACGAGCTCACGAATGCAAGGCACCAATCCCGATGGCTCCAAGTATGACGACCCCAATGTCCCGTGGGCGAGCTACTTCGACGGCGGGGACGCCCTCCATGGGTTCGTGCGGGCCACCTACGGCTCTCCTCAGAGCAACGGCTGCGTCGAGATGAGGATCTCCGACGCCGCCAAGGTGTGGCCGCTGTCGCCCATCGGGACTCTCGTGACCGTGGTGGGCCCGGCGTCGTAGTCGGCACGCGCCGTTGATCCGAGGCTGGGCGAGTGCCCGCCCCGGTCCTCCCTGGCCGAATATGTGGGCCACATGTCATTGACGCTATAGCCGAGGCCGTGCAGGCTGGCGGGATGAAGCAACGCCACGTCGTGATCGTCGCCTTCCCCGGGTTCCAGCCCCTCGACGCCGTGGGTCCGTTCGAGGTCTTCTCCGGCGCCACCCTCGCCGCCGAGGTGCTCGGCCGCCCGGGCGGCTACCGGGTCACGCTCGCCTCGAGCGGGTGGCCGAACCGGTCCGGGCCGGCGAGCGGGTTGGGCTTGTGCACCAGCGCCCTGCCCGGCACCGACGCGGCATCGACACCCTCGTCATCGCCGGTGGCGACGGCGTGCAGATCGGCGCGCCACGACGAGGCGCTGTGTCGTGGATCGCGGCCGACGGCGCCTCGGTGCCGTCGGGTGGCGACGGTGTGCACCGGCGCCTTCCTGGCCGCCGCAGGCCGGCCTGCTCGACGGCCGACGGGTCACCACCCACTGGGCGCGGGCCGAGCAATTGGCCACGGAGTTCCCCGCCCTCGAGGTCGACTCGGATCCGATCTACATCCGGGACGGGAAGTTCTGGACGAGCGCGGGGGTCACCGCCGGCATCGATCTGGCCCTCGCCCTCGTGCAGGACGACCTCGGGGTGGACGTGGCCCAGACCGTGGCTCGGCATCTCGTGATGTTCCTCCACCGACCCGGGTGGCCAGACCCAGTTCGCCTCGCCGGTGTGGGTGCCACGTGCCGAACGCTCCACCGTCCGTGCCGTGCAGAACCTGGTCGAAGCCGCGCCCGGAGGGGATCACCGCCTCCCCAACCTGGCGGCCGCCGCGGCCATGAGCGTGCGCCATTTCGCCCGGGTGTTCACCGCCGAGGTGGGTGAGACTCCGGGCCGGTTCGTCGAGCGCGTGCGGGTGGAGGCGGCGCGGCGCGAGCTCGAGACGACCGACGACACCCTCGAGGTCGATCGCCCGACGCTGTGGATTCGGCACCGCCGAGACGCTGCGGCGGGTCTTCCAGCGTCGCCTCGGCGTGGCCCCCGATTTCTACCGGCGACGCTTCCGCGTCGTCGCCGACGAAAGGACACCCGCGTGACAGTGAGCGGAGCACGCTGCAGGTCGCCATTCCCCTCTTCCCGAAGTTCACCGCCCTCGACGGCGTCGGACCCTACGAAGTGCTCCAGCGCATCCCTTCCATCGACGTCACCTTCATCGGGCACCGCCGAGGTGAGGTCCGAAGCGAGAACGGCATGCTCGGGATCATCGTCGACGCCACGTTCGACGACTTCCCCGAGCCCGACATCATCGTGTTCCCCGGCGGGGTGGGCACTCGTCGCCCTCGGAGCACGATGACCAGGTGCTCGAGTGGGTGCGCCACGCCCACGCCACCGACGCGTGCTCACGACGTCGGTGTGCACCGGATCGCTCGTCCTCGGAGCAGCCGGCTTGCTCCAGGGTCTGACCGCCACCACCCACTGGTCGTGCTACGCGGAGCTCGAGGCGCATGGTGCGGTGCCCACCCCGACGCGTGTGGTGGAGCACCTGGATCGACGCATCATCACCGCCGCGGGCGTGTCGAGCGGCATCGACATGGCGCTGCGCCTGGTCGAGATCGTGGTGGACCGGACCGCCGCCCAGGCCGCCCAGCTGATGATCGAATACGACCCCCAGCCGCCCTTCGACTGCGGGTCGCTGGCCAAGACCGACGATGTGATCGTGACCCGGGTGATCGAGTACGCGCAGCTCCGCCAGTAGGGCGCCGACGGCGGATGTTCGCCTAACCTCGTGTTCGACGAGAAGGTAGCCGGCACGATGCTCGACATGCCGTTCGACCGAGGCCGGTCACGAAGTAGATGCCGGTGATGTCCCGTTGGCCGACAGGTACGGACTCGAGGCGCACCCCGGCCGCTGTTGGTCGACGGCCGGTGGTCGCTGCCCCACAGATAGGCCGAGGGCACCGCCGCCCCGGGTGGCGGCAAGGTGAAGGTGACGACGACACCCGGGAACCCCGGCCCCGGTGGTGTCGGTGACCAGGACCGCGAGGCTGGTGGCGAAGAAGGTGTTGACCCTGGCGACCTGGAAGTCGAGCCGGCACGTACGGTGAACGCGGCGCAGGGATGGTCGGGCTCGACGGCCGGATCCCCACGACGGGGCCGTCACGCCGTCACCCGGAGAACGAGCGCGCAGGATCGGTCTGGGCCTGTCGGGGACAGGGCCGCTGCAGCTGGCCGTGCCGTTCGCGAGGGCCGCGCTGCACAGTGCGGTGAGGCCCGGCGGAGAAGACGACGGTGCCCGTGGGTCCCGCCGCCCGCTGCACGGTGGCGGAGTAGGTGAAGGCCGTGCTCGACGTCTGCTGGCATCGTCGACCGACGTGGTGCACGCGGCCAGCGAAGGGTCGGTCTCGACCACGCCTTCACGACCGCCACTGATCCCAGGTAGGTGCCGACGGCGAGGCAGACACCCGCTGCCGGGCACGTCAAGGGGCGCGAACGATGGATCGGAGCCGGCGCTGGCGTCGGCCGGCAGAGGCGTCGGGGTGACGACCCACGTGCCCCGCTGAAAGGTTCCAGAACAGACCGTTCATGCGTTCCGTTCACGTCGGATTGGCCGCCGGCGACACAGGTTCCCGTCGGCGGGACAGGCCACGTCGTGGACCTCGATGTTCGCACCGACCGGCGTGCCGGCCGGAGTCGGCGCCGTGGACGGGGTCCAGGTCCCCGACGGCCAGGGTGTCGAAGAGGCCCTGCTCGACCCCGGACTCGAGGTAGAGGCCCGTCGGCCACGCAGTCGTTGGCGTCAGTGCAGGCCACCGAGGTCAGTTGAACGTCGGTCGAGGGCGAGCCGTCCGGGGTCGGCGACCGGCGTGGCCGTCCAGGCCCCGCCCGACAGGGTGTCGATGAGGCCCTCGTAGTTCCCGTCGAAGGTGGTCCCCGCCACGACGCAGCGAGCCCACCGCTGCACACGACACCGCCAGGTCGTCGTTGGCGATCGATGCCAACGAGGAGGTGCCCGGTCGGGAGGGGGAGGCTCGTGGCCGTCCAGGTCCCCGCCGACAAGGTGTCGACGAAGCCGAGGAAGATCCCGCCCGATCTGGTAGGTGCCTGCCGCGACGCACGAGCCCGCCGCGGGGCACGCCAACGACAGGAACTGCGATCCTGCGCGGCGCGCGGGAAGCGGGGCCGCCGCCGCGCATCCAGGTTCCCTCCGACATGGTGTCGACGAGGGCCTGCTCGCCACCGGTGCGTCGGGGCTGTAGAGGCCCACCGCGGTGCACGATCCGCCGACGGGCAGCTGACCGAGGTCAATTGGGCGTAGGCGCTCGGACCCGGTCGTCAAGGCGACCCGGCCGGGAGCGTGACCTCCGACGGCGTCCAGGCCCCGTTGGACAGCTGCTCGACGAGACCCTGCGTGGCACCCGACGAGTCGAGATACCGACCGACCGCCACACACGATCCGGCGCCGCGAGCACGACACCGATTGCAAGAACCCTTGCGGGTCGACCGCGGCATTGGCGGGAGCGGGGCCGCGATGGCGCTCCAGGTGCACCCGGACTCGGCCACGATCAAGCCCGGCTCGTAGTACGTCGTCCCCGTGAGCGCGAAGTAATCACCGACGGCGACACACCATCCGTCGACGGGACACGACGTCGAGGCGAAGGTGAGACCCTGACCGGGCACGGCGTTGGCGGGCAGGGGTGCGATTGACCGCACTCCACGAGATCCCCGCCGAGGCTGTCCCCGTGTTGGTCACCACCAGCACAGCGCTGACCGCCAGAGAGCGCCGCCAAGGCCGCCAAAAGGTAGGACGCCGCGTCACCGCGTTGGTCATGTTGTCCCCCAAAGACTCCGCCGGGTCGCCACCGCTGTCCAGGGAAGTCATCCCGCCTGCTCAGTATCCCCGGCGCCAAGTTGGTCAGTTCCGTGGCACCTGGCGCATCGTCATGATTGACGATTCACACCCTGTGGTCGGATTCCGCTCCTTCGGGCGTCGGACCGCTTCGACCCCGACGAGTCCACCTCCGCCCACCGGGCGCGATCGCTGTGACTGTCGTGGTCAATGAGGCATCAGGGGGAGGTCGCCAACCGCCTGAGACTGGTCACGACATCACCCATGGCAGCGATCTGATCGCGAGCAGTGGCAGGAGAGACACCGGGGACGTGGAGTGCGCAGGTTGAGTGCGTCGACGCCGGCTCGGGCCATGACCGCGGCCAACTCCTCGGCGACCGCACCGGCGTCGCCCGCCGTCCACCAACTGCTCGCCCTGCCAGTGCACCTGGGCACCGGCCGGCGCGTAGCTCCGATACCTCTCGGTCTGCCGGTCGACCTGATCCTGGGGCGCGGTCCCCACCCAGGCCCGCCGGACGAGCACGCACGGCCGAGTCCCGCCGGCCTCGCGGTACGCGTCGGTCAGCGTGCGGATCCGCTCGGGCGTCGACAGCGAGTCGAAGAGCAGGCCCACGCCGAGGCTGCGCGGCCCGGCGCACCGCGGTCACGCTCATGGCCGCGCTCAGGACCGGCACCGGGTCGGCCGCGCATCGGGCGATGGCAGGGTCACCGCCCAGTAGTCCCGGGTCGGTCCCGCCCAACGCGCCGGCCACCGCCGCCATGGCTGCGGCGAAGCGCCCGGTGAGCCCGTCCTTGGTGAGCCCCATGATGTCGAAGTCGGCGTCGAGCGATCCCGCCGCCAGTCCGAGTCCGACGCGTCCCGGGAAAGCGCGCCGCCAGCCAGGCCACCTCTTCGGCCACCAGAGCGGCAGGCCGCAACGTCACCAGGAGCGGGCACGGCGCCGCCCATCCTCTGGGCATCGCTTCGAGCAACCACCCCGCCGCCTGGAGGGGATTGGGCATGTACCCCGCGAACCCACCGTGGTGCTCGCTGGTCATCACCCCGTCGAAGCCGGCCTCGGTCCCGAGCACCGCCTGCGTCACGGAGTTCGCGCACCATCTCCTGGGCGGAGAGCCCCAGGTGCGGGTACAGCCGCAGCGAGATCGATCCCTCGCTCAGGGGGCGGCTCGTGCTCCACCGGGCGATCCTGTCACAGCGTCGTGAAACGACCGCCGTCGACGACCACGGTCTGACCCGTGATGTAGCGGGCCCCGGCGCCCAACAAGAACACGACGACGGGGGCGATGTCGGTGTCGGGATCACCGACCCGGCCGAGGGGGACGACCCGTGCCAACCGCGCTTCGAGACCGGGGTTCTCGACATAGGCCCGTTCCAGCGCGGCGGTGGGGCCAGCGGCGACACACACACGACGCCCACCCCGAGCGGGCCCCATTCCACGGCCAGGCTCCGGGCCAGTCCCCGCACCGCACCCTTGACGGCGGCGTAGGCGGGCAGCGCGCCACTTCCTTCCATCGCCGCGGGCGACGTCATGAGGACGAAGCGGCCTCTGCCGCGCTGGAGAGGGGCAGGGCGAACCGGGCGCAGTGATAGGCGCCCCGCAGCGACACCGCCACGTGGTCGTCCCATGCCTCGTCGTCGAGGGCGTCGATGGCGACGACCTCGCGCGAGCGTCGGCTGGTGGCGTTGTGGACGACGGCGTCGAGCCCGCCGAAGCGTGTCGACGGCGTCTGCGCACCGCCGACTCGACGTCGCCCGCGACGGCGACGTCGGTGCGAGCGAAGACGGCCGCGCCCCCGCCGGCGCGCAACAGCTCGGCGGTCTCCGCTCCGTTGTCGCCCGGGCCCGGCCACGACCACGGCGGCCCCCGCCTCTGCGCAGCCGAGCGCAGATGGCCCGGCCGATCCCGGCACCACCTCCGGTGACGAGGACCACCTTGCCCGCCAGGGGGCCCGGCGAGAGGTGGCTCACGGTGTCATCCACACGCCGCCGTCCACCGCCACCGTGGCACCGGTCACCGGCCGCCAGGCGGGGGAGAGCAGCGCGTGGACCACCGCCCGACACCTCGACGCGCATCTGCGGCCGACCCGAAGGCGGGGGCAGGTTGTCCGGGCCGATGGAGCGGGAACTCGCGAGTCGTCACCGCCGGTCGGCGGTGTGCTGAGCAACGCGGCGGGCACGGCCACGCAGTTCACCGTGATCGCATGGCCTCCCCAGGCTCGTGCGGCCGCCTTGGCCAAGGCGCGTTGGCCCTCGGTCACCGCCGCCCAGGGCACGAACCCGGCCGCGCCGACCAGCGACAGCGTCGGCACCAGGAGCACCATCGACCCCCCGCCGGCGCGCAGGGTGCCGAGCGACGCCGTGAAAGCAGACGAGGGTCCGGTGCAGAGGGAGCTCGACCGCGCGCCGTCCACGCGTCGGGGTCGAGTGTCGCCACCGCACCCGACAGCGTGGGCTCGTTCCCCACCGACGCCACCACGACACCGTCGAGACGTCCCAGTGCTTCGGCCACCCCCTCCAGTGCGGCGCCGAAGCCGTCGCGCCCGTCCAACGAGGCGACATCGAGCTTCCCCACCGCCGTGCCCAGGGCCGTCGAGGCCCGCGGCCAACTCGGCGCCGGCCCGGTGTCGGCTCCGACGACGGCGACGACCGAGGGACCACGAGGCCGGACCGGCCGAGGCGCCGTCAGCCATCGCGGACTTCGCCGTCGACGACCCAGCGCGAGCGAAGGTCAGCGAGCCAGGCGGGCAATTCGATGGCGGGGTCGGGGAGTGCCTCGGCGCCGCGCGCCGCCAGGGCACGGTGAAAGGCGTCGGGGTCGTCTCCCCAGGAGCGGGGATCGCCCATCATGACCTCGAGGAGGAGCGTGCCCGCCTCCCCGGCGACGAAAGGGCCGAAGGCGGCCCCGAAGGGCAGCTCGATGTGGGTCCCGGCACGACAGTGGCGGTCCCCGCACCACATGTCTCCCTCGATGACGAACAGGACATGGGGGCTGTAGTGCCCATGGCGCCGGACCACCACGCCGGGGTCCCACTTGGCGTAGAGAGAGAGGTACGGGGGATCGGGTGAGAAGGCGAGCCACTTCTCCCACACCGACGACACCGTGCCGTCGGCGTTCGGATCGCCTTCACCTGTTGCCAGGTGACATCGGCGTCGTCGATGTTCCGGAAGGTGGGCTCGAGCCCCGGCACCTTGACTCCGGCGCTGTCGGCGGGCATGTCGGCTTCGCTCATCGTCGGGCTCCCCTGTGTCGTCGTGGCGTCGGGCTCACGACGCGACCCCACGCCGTGACGGTGGGCCGTAGCACCAGCGATAGCGCGACACCTCGACGAAGCCCAGTCGGAGGTACAGCGGTTCGCCCGCCTCCGATGCCTCGAGCACGACGGCGCGTGCCCCGAGGTCGAACCCGGCACCCACGGCCCAACGTGTGCACAGCTCCCCGAGGCCCCGTCCCCGGGCGCCAGGGACCGTCCCGACCAGCTGGATCCCGGCCACCGGCCCGGTCGCCACCACCATCGCACCCGACACCGGTCGTCCCTCGATCCGGGCCACCACGGCGCGCACGTCGGGACCACACACGGCTCGGAGGGTCCCCAACTGTGCTTCGGCTGCGTCGCGGGGGAGAAGAGAGTCCGCGAAGGCGTCGACGGTGACCGCCAGGTAGTCGAGGCGGCCGTCGTCGTCGGTGACCTCGTCGAGCGTGACACCGGCCGGCACGACACCGGGGTCGAGACGATGCTCGATCACGAGGCGCGGCGCGCCCACCGCCGAGATCGAGGCATAGCCCGCGTCGAGGGCGCGCTCTTCCAGATCGGCATCGGCGTGGGCCGCGATCCAGACGCAGTACCCGGGTCGAGGCCCGAAGAAGGACTCGGCGCGCGTCAGCACCGCGTCGGGGGCAAGGGTCCGGTCCAGGCGCATGGCCCCGTTGTGATACGGACCGGGCCAGGTGGCGGACGTCGAGTAGAGCAGGAGCCGGCCGTCGTCCTCGAGCTTGGCCCCCGCCGCGGTGGCGGCATAGAGGCGCATGGTCGAGGCCAGGTTGTGGTCGCCTCCGGCCAGCAATTCGTCGCGGTCCATCATCGGCAACGTAGTTTGCAGGACCGTGGTGCGAATCGGGTTCGTGGGGACGGGGGTGATCGCCTGGGCCCATGCCATCGGCGTGCAGGCCATGATCAGGGCGGGCGCCGTCGACGCGGCCGTGGTGGCGGTGCACGACCTCGACGCGGAGCGCGCCCAGGGGTTCGCGGCGGTGAACGGGGCCGAGGTCGAGCCCAGCGTCGGCGCGGTGCTCGAGCGGTGTGACGCCGTGTGGGTGTGCACGCCGACCGCGGCGCATCGAGCCGTCGTGGAAGCGGCCGCGGCGCGCCGCTGCGCGGTGTTCTGCGAGAAGCCCCTCGCGCCCGACCTGGCCGGCGCGCAGGCGCTGGCTGCCATCGTGGCCACCGCCGGCGTCCCCGCCCAGGTGGGCCTGGTGCTGCGCTCCGCCCCGGTGTTCCGTGCGCTTCGCGACCTCCTCGCCTCGGACGAGCTCGGCGCGCCCATGACGGCGATCTTTCGCGACGACCAGTACTTCCCGGTCCAAGGGGTCTACTCCTCGACGTGGCGCGGCGACGTCGCCGTGGCCGGAGGGGGGTGTCTGATCGAGCACTCCATCCACGACCTCGACATCCTCCGGTTCTGTCTCGGGGAGGTGACCGAGGTCACAGGCCGCACCGCCAATTTCTCCGGGCACGAAGGGGTCGAGGACCTGGCCACCGTGACGCTCCAATTCGCCTCGGGAGCCTCGGCCGAGCTCGTGAGCGTGTGGCACGACATCTTGAGCCGAGGCTCGACGCGCCGGGTCGAGGTGTTCTGCCGCCGGGGCATGGCTTGGCTCGACAACGACTTCTTGGGACCGCTGCACGTCCAGACGACCGACGGCATCGAGGTCCGACCCTGCCCGCCGCCGGGATGGGTGCGCCACCTGGCCCTCGGCGACGACGACATCGGCCTCGCCATCAGCGCCTATGTCGAGGCCGATCGGGCCTTCCTCGACGCCGTGACCACGGGCGCCGTCGCTGAGCCCAGCTTCGCCGAGGCGGTCGTGGCGCACCGCCTCGTCGACGGCGCCTACCGCTCGTCGGCGGCGGGCGGGACGCCGGTGGCCGTCACCTGAGCGCGGCTCGGGCGCTGGTGCGGATGGGGGCGGCGAGGTGCCAGGCCGACGAGGCATCCCGGGGCGACAGAACCCCAGCGTCAGTCACCCCAAGGTGGAGAGCACCTCCGCCGCCGCCCGTTGGCCCGACGACACCGCACCGTCCATGTAGCCCGACCACACACTGGCGGTCTCGGTCCCGGCCCAGTGGATGGGTCCCACCGGCTCGCGAAGGGCGTGGCCGTACCGGGTCCAGACGTTGGGCCCGAAGAGCGTGCCGTAACACCCCCCGCTCCAGGGCTCGGCCTGCCAGTCGAGCTCCACGAAGTCCACCGGGTGCGCCGCCTTCTTCCCGAAGTAGCGCACGAAGGCGTCGAGGACGGCCTGACGGCGCACGTCGGGGCCGGCTCTTCCCAGGCGCCGGGCCTCGTCGCCTTCGAGGAACCCGAGCAGGATTCCCGGCGAGCCGTCGGGAGGTGAATTGTCGAACACGACCCGCGCCCCCGTGCCGTCGCCGGTGGCTTGTCCGCTCAGGCCTTCGGCGCGCCAGAACGGTTCGTCGTAGATGGCGTTGCATTTGATGACCGAGCCCATCGGGGTGCGCTGGGTGAGTTGGCTCCTCCAGGGTGGGAGGAGGGGTTGGTAGTCGATCCGGCCCGCCAGCATCGGCGGCACGGACACGATGACCCGCCGGCACGTCCACGTCCCGTTGTCCGACACGACCGTGGTCTTGTCGCCGACCACGTCGATGCGGCGAACCGGAGCCTCGAGGGCGACGACATCGGGGCCGAGCGCCTCGGCCATCTTGTCGCACAGGATCTGGGTCCCGCCCACGACGCGGTCCTGCTGGGCTCCGCCGCCCGTGTCGATCGCCATCTGGAACGACCCGGCGGAGTGGGCGTAGAAGAGCACGTGCAGCAGTGAGACATCGCCGGGCTCACAGGCGAAGACCGCCTCTACCCCCAGCGCCATGAGCATCCGTCCCGCCTTGGTCAAGGTGTTGCGACGCAACCAGGACTCGAAGGTCACCGCGTCCCATGCCTCGGCACGCGCCGCGGTCCACGGCGCCTCGAGGGGCACCCTCGTGGCGAGCGATTCCAGCCGGGCCTGGGCCCGGCCCACATCCGCGATGACCAAGGGGTTGATGCGGGGGATGGTCCCTTTGTAGGTGCCCCGTTTGCCGCCGAAATGGAGCACCCGGGCGCCGGTGTCGTAGGTGGGGAAGGTCTCGACCCCGAGGTCCTTGGCCAGCGCCAGCACGTGGTCCTGGGTGGGCCCCACCCACTGGCCCCCCACCTCCACGACCTTGCCGGCCCCGATGGGCTCGTTGCGGACCCGGCCCCCCACGCGATCGCGGGCCTCGACCACGGCCACCGACCGCCCCGCCGCCACCAGGTCCCGCGCCGCGGCCAGCCCTGCGAACCCCGCCCCCACCACCACCACGTCGACCTCGGTCATCGCCATGGCCCGGTTCTAGTGGGTGACGGTCCGCTCCGCATCCGGTTGCGGGCCCGGTCCGCCCCCGGCCCGTCCCCGGGACGCCGCCGCGCGCGCCGCGGCGTCGCTGAGCAGCACCACGCCGACCCCCACCGCCACCCCGGCCAGCGCGTCGGTCGGGTAGTGCCAACGCAGGGCCACCACCGACAGGACTGCCAACACCGTCACCGTGCCCCCGAGGCCGGCCACCACCGACCGCCACGGGTCCGGGCTGGCCAGCAATCCGACCGTGGCGACCGCGGCGATGGCGGTGACGGTCCCCGAGGGGAAGCTGACGACATCGGCGTAGGTCCGCCCCACGACGGGTTTGATCACCCCGTCGCACACCGTCACGGCCAGCACCGGCCCGACGAGCAGGGCGACGGCCCGGGGCCGGTTGCGCGCCATGGTGCCCAGCATGCCGGCCACGGCCGCCGCCACCACCACGAACGGCGACCCCAGGCGCGTGACGGCGAGCAGGAGCCCGGAGTGGTGCACGGCCGGGATGGCCGTGAAGGCCCACTGGTCGAACACGGTGGGGCCCGGTCGAGCCGTGAAGTAGAGCCCCGCCACCACCACACCGAAGACGAGGACGAGCGCGACCGTCAGCTCGAGTCCGGTGCGCGTCCTCGGGGTCAGCGCGGCGGAGGTCACGAGCGCGGGCTCATGCGCCGCGGCTCAATGCGTCGAACTGCTCGTCGGAGAGCACGACGGTCGACGCCGCGCAGTTCTCCTCGAGATGCGACACCTTCGAGGTGCCCGGGATGGGAAGCATGACCGCCGAGCGCCGCAGCAGCCAGGCCAGCGCCACCTGGGCGGGTGTGGCGTCGAGCGCCTCGGCCACGCCGGCCAGGGTGCCCCGCCGGGCCGACAACGTGCCGTCTGCGATCGGGAACCACGGGATGAACCCGATGCCCTGGCCCTCGCAGTGGTCGAGCACGGCTTCGGAGCGGCGGTTGGCCACGTTGTAGAGGTTCTGCACCGAGACGATGGGAACCACGGCGCGCGCCGCCTCGATCTCGGCCACGGTCACCTCGGACAGCCCCACGTGGCGGACCTTGCCCTCGTCGCGCAGCTCCTTCAAGACCCCGAACTGCTCGGCGGCGGGCACCAAGGAGTCGATGCGATGCAACTGGAAGAGGTCGATGCAGTCGAGGCGAAGGCGCCGCAGGCTCATGAGGCACTCCTGGCGGAGGTACTCGGGACGTCCCACCGGGGGCCAGTCGGCGGGGTCGGGGCCGATCCGGGTCAGCCCCGCCTTGGTGCCGATGACCAGTCCGTCGGGATAGGGATAGAGGGCTTCGCAGATGAGCTCCTCCGACACATGGGGGCCGTAGGAATCGGCCGTGTCGATGAAGTCCACGCCGAGCTCGACGGCGCGCCGCAGTACCCGGATGCATTCGTCGTGGTCCTCGGGCGGGCCCCAGATCCCCGGCCCCGTGATCCGCATGGCCCCGAAGGCCATCCGGTGCACGGCCATGTCGCCGAGCATGAACGTGCCGCTGGCGTGCACGGGCTGGTCCCTCGTCGGGGTCACGTCCACCTCCTCGGTGCGCCGGGTCGACGCCGTCCCATCCTTCCACTTCGAATTTCGGCTCAGTCGCTGCGGACGGGGAACCACCCCACCACGGCCCGGTCGAGGGCCCGTTCGGCTCGGTCCCGGGCCTGTCGGCCGGCGGCCTCGTCGACGACCTCGAACCGGACGGGGTCGCCGGGACGGAGTTCGGCCGAGCACGCCCAGGTCGGCGCGCACCACCGTGGCGACGACGGGGTAGCCGCCCACCGTGGCGTGGTCGCAGAGCAGGACGACGGGCCGTCCGTCGGGTGGCACCTGGACGGCGCCGGTGACCGTTCCCCGTGAGGCGACCCCGACCGTGGTGGTGCCGAGCGCCTCGTTCCCCGAGAGGCGGACCCCCATGCGGTCACTGGCCCTGTCCACCTGCCAGGTGGCGGCGGCGAGCCGATCGGCGACGTCGGTGGCGAGCTCGTCGGGCCCGGCCAGGACACGCAGCACGCGGGCGCCGTCGTCGGCAGGGACTCTGTCGTCGCCCACGACCACGACCCCGGGGCCGCGTGGCCGGTCCCGATGCCGAGCACGTCACCGGCCCGAAGCGCACCGGGGCCGAGACCGGTGAGCACGTCCGAGGACAGGCTCCCGAGAACGGGAGCGATGTCGAACCCTCCCGCCACGGCGATGTAACACCGCAGGTCGTCGTGCGTCGCTCCGATCGAGAGCTCCTGGCCCGGGGAGACCGGGACGACGCTGTCGAGCGGCGATGGGCCGACCGTCGACGCTCGCCTCGGCTCGACCCACCACCGCCACATGGGCCGGCCCGTCGAAGCGCAGGCGCGGCCCCGAGCGCGGTGACCTCGATGCACGCCCGCGCCGTCGTCGTTGCCCACCAGCCGGTTGGCGGTCCGCGCCGGCGTACGGGTCGGCGGCGCCGGCCCGGGGGACACCCAACGACGCCACGCCGATCCGGCCCAGGTCCTGCACCATCGACAGCAGCCCCGGTGCCATCACCTCGACCGTGGCCGGCGCGTCTCGAACGCAGCCAGGGCGCGTGGTCGGCGTCGACTCCCTCGTCGTCGTCGCGCCCGCGGTCGCACCGGGGCCGTTGTCCGCACGCAGGCGGACGGTGTCGCCGGGGCTGCAGCGTCGCGAAGGGCGGGGTCTCGGGATCGAAGAGCTCGAACCCGGTGCGCCCCAGGAGCTGCCACCCGCCGGGTGAGGCCCGGGGGTAGATGCCGGCGAACCCGCCACCGATGGCAAGCGAGCCGGCGGGGACCGCGGTGCGCGGCGTCGACCGCGCGAGGCACCGCGGCCAGAGCGACCGGGGAGGCCTTCGAGGTAGGCGAAACCGGGGAGGAACCCGATGAACGCCACCGTGAGGTCGGCCTCGAGAAGCTGCTCGACCACCGCGTCGGCCGTCATCGAGGCCACGCCGGCGACCTCGTCGAGGTCGGGGCCGTCGAAGCAGACCGGGATCTCCACCTTCCTCGTCGAGGTCGGGTCGCGCCGTGGGGCCGCGACGATGCGGCCAGCTCGTGTGCCATGGCGGCGAGATCGGCGACGCGAGGGATCGGCGACGACGACGACCGACCGGTACCCGACCACGACGTCCTCGACGCCGGGCCAACGCCGGGCACCGGTCGATGACACGCGGCCGCCAGGCCGTGCGCGTCGCGCACCGACGCCGACCTCGGCCACGAGCGCGCCGTCCCCGAACCGACGCACCTGCCGGAGCTGGCGTTCACGACGCTGACGGTCACGACACGAAGGGCCGCAGCGTCACCCCGAGCGCCCTCGAGAGCGAGGCGGACACGCGATGGCCAACGCCGCCGCGTCCGGGGTGTCGCCGTGGACGCAGATCGACGATGCCACGAGGTCGATGGTGGTCCCGTCGACGGCGGTGACCTGATGGTCGACGGCGATGGCGACGGCGCGTCGCGACCACCTCGGCGGGATCGTTGATCACCGCGCCCGGCCGCTGGGCGCGGGGCGCCAGGCGCCCGTCGCGCCGGTAGGCCGCGATCGGCGAAGGCCTCGGTGGCGACGCGCACCCCCATCGACTCGGCCACCTCGACGCGCGTGGGTCCCGGCCGGTGCCAGCAGCACCAGGTCGCCGCGCCTCGATGACGGCGGCGGCGACGGCCCGAGCACACGCCTCGTCGTCGGCCATGCGGAGATAGAGCGCGCCGTGGGGCTTCACGTAGCGGACCTCCGGTCCCGCACGCCTCGGCCACGGCGTCGAGCGCGGCCACCTGGGACAGGACCTCCTCGGTGATCCGGGCCGGGGCCGATGTCCATGGGGCGGCGGCCGAATCCCTCCCGGTCGGGGTACGACGGATGGGCCCCCACGACGACGCCGCGTCGCGCGGCGGCCTCGACGGTCCGACGCATGGTGTCGAGGTCCCCGGCGTGGACCCCGCAGGCCACGCTGGCACTGGTCACCTGGTCGAGGACGACGTCGTCACCGGCAGCGCCCTCGCCGACGTCCGCGTTCAGGTCGATCGAGCCCGGGGTGCCGTCGTGGCGTCCTCGACCCGGGAACGAGGACGGCGCTCAGCGGAGGACGGCCTCGACCAGCGCGGGCCCGGGGGTCGGCGAAGGCCCGCTCGAGCTGGGCGGTGAACTCCTCGGCGGTCGTCGGCCCGGGTGGCGGGGACGCCCATGCCCGACGCCAGGGCCACGAAGTCGAGGTCGGGGCGCTTGAGGTCGAGCATGCCCCGGGCGCGCGGCCCGGGGTCGCCCGCCCCCACCCGGCTGAGCTCGAGCTCGAGGATGGCGTACGAGCCGTTGTTGAGGATGACCGTCGTCACGTCGAGGCCCTCGCGGACCTGGGTCCACAGCGACTGGAGCGTGTACATGGCGCTGCCGTCGGCCTCGAGGGACAGCACCGGCCGGTCCGGGCAGGCCACCGCGGCGCCGGTGGCGACGGGGAGGCCCTGGCCGATGGCGCCCGCCGGTGAGGCACAACCAGTCGTGGCGCGGCGCTCCGGCCGTGGCGCCCGACACGAAGAGCCCCGAGGTGTTGCCCTCGTCGCTCACGACCGCGCCCTCGGGGAGCAGGGCGCCGATGGCGGCCGCCATGGTCTGGGCGTTGAGCGCGCCGGTGGGCCGATCGGGGCGTGCCGGCGGTGGCGACGCGGCGCCGCGTCGGGCGGCCGCCCCCAGCGTCGTCGGCGAGCGCCTCGAGCGCACCGGCCACGTCGTCGGACCCGGTGGCGAGGGTGTGGACCTCGCAGCCCTCGGGGACGAGATAGCCGGGCATGCCCGGGATAGGCGAAGAACGACACCGGGGCGAGGGCGTCGGCGAGGACCAGGTGCTTGGCCCCCTGGAGCTGGGCGATGGTGAACTCGGCCAGGTAGCCGAGCCGCTCGACGGCCGGGATGCCCGGCGCCGCGCTCGAGCCGGGCCGGGAACGTCTCGCACAGGAGCTTGGCGCCGCGTGGCGTCGGCGACCCGGCTGGCCGCGACGCAGGCCCCGTGCTCCGCACGCGCGTTCCCGCCCACGAGCAGCACGGCCGGCTCGCCCGAGCGCAGCGCCTTGGCCGCGCTCCGGCCACGGCGTCGTCGGCCACCGTGGCGAGGACCGACGTCCGGGCCGACTCGAGCGTGGGCTCCCCGGCTTCCTGCCACGACACGTCGGCCGGCGACCACCAGCGTGGCCACCCCGCCGGGGGGGCCGAAGGCCCCTGCGACGGCGTCCACGGCGTCGCGCGGCCAGCGCCTCGGGGGTCGCCGAGGATCGGAACCAGCGCGACACCGGGCGGGCCAGGCTCTCGATGTCCGAGGTGAGCGGGGGGTCGTAGGCGAGGTGGGTGGTGGCGTGGTCGCCGACCAGGTTGACCATCGGGGTCCGGGCCCGCCGGGCGTTGTGGAGGTTGGCGATGCCGTTGCCGAGTCCCGGCCCGAGGTGCAGCAACGTGGCGGCCGGCCGGCGCGCCATGCGGCCGTAGCCGTCGGCGGCGCCGGTGACCACCCCCTCGAACAGCCCGAGGACGGCCCGCATCTCGGGGACGTCGTCGAGCGCGGCCACGAAATGCATCTCCGAGGTCCCGGGGTTGGCGAAGCAGACGTCGACCCCGCTGCCGACGAAGGTCCGGATGAGTGCTTGGGCGCCGTTCATGTCGCAGCTCTTCCCGTCAGTCGAGGAGGTTGCCGGGCCCGAGGATGCCGTGGGGGTCGAAGGCACGCTTGATGGCCCGCATGAGCTCGACCTTCACGGGGTCCTCGAGCTCGAGGAAGTACTTCTTCTTCTCCGTGCCGATGCCGTGCTCGCCCGAGATGGCCCCGCCCAGGCCATGCCGGCCCGGAAGACCGCCCGCAGCACCTCGGTGCGCTGGTCGGGGTCGGGCTGGAAGACCGACAGATGGACGTTGCCGTCGCCCACGTGCCCGCACCCGGTGATGAGCGCGCCGTGCTCCTTGGCGATCTCGGCCACGGCCGCCATGTACCGCGGGATGGCGGCCCGCGGCACGACCAGGTCCACGATGTCGTCGGCCCCGTGGGCCTTGGCCACGAAGAACGCCTTCTCGCCGGGCGCTGATGAGCTGGGTGGCGGCTTGGGGCGGCAGGACGTAGACCTCCATGGCGCCGAGCTCCGACGAGCAGCTCGCCGAGCGACGGCCACGTCGTCGTCGAGACGCGCCTCGTGGGTGCTCTCGAGCACGATCACGAGATAGGCGAGGGCGCGCTGTCGCGCACCGGCTCGGGGATGCCGAGGTCGAGGCCCACGTTGGCGGTGATGGCCGCCATGGTGATCATGTCGACGTACTCGAGGATGAGCGGCCCGATCCCGCTGGCGACGATCCGGGGCACGGCCGCGGTGACCTCGTCGAGGGTGGTGAAGGGGGCGAGCACCGTGGCCGCGTGCGGAAGCCGGGGGTGGAGCTTGAGCGTCGCCTCGGTGACGAGGGCGAGGGTGCCCTCGGACCCGACGAGCAGCTGGGTGAGGTCGTAGCCGGTCGAGGTCTTCACGAACTTGCCGCCGGTGCGGATCACGTCGCCGTTGGCGAGCACGGCCTCGAGCCCGAGCACGTGGTGGCGCGTCACGCCGTACTTGATGGCCCGCATCCCGCCGGCGTTGGTGGCCACGTTGCCCCCGAGCGACGCGCTCGACTCGCCCGGGAACACGGGGTAGACGAGCCCGTGCTCGGCCAGGGCGCCGTTGAGCTCCTCGAGGGTCACGCCGGGCTGGACCACGGCCACGTGGTTGTCGAGGTCGATCTCGAGGATCGCGTTCATCCGCTCGAACGAGACGAGGATCCCGTCGGCGGGCGAGATGGCCGCGCCCGAGAGCCCGGTGCCGCTGCCCCGGGCGGTCACCGGCAGGTGGAGCTCGTCGGCGATCTTGAGCACGGCGGACACCTCCGCGGTGGACCCCGGCCGCACCACGGCCAGGGGAACGCTGGGCGTGGCGGTGAGCGCCTCGTCGTGGCCGTAGTCGGGAGAGACGTCGTCCCCGGCGAGGACGTTGCCGGCACCCACGACGTCGGCGAGCAACTCGACGATCTCGGCCACGACTGCCTCCTGCTCGGTCCTGTCGTCACCCTAACCCTGGCGCACCCGATGCGCAAGCCCGGGCACCGGTGGCGGATGGGGTGCGCAGGTGCGCGGGTCGTCGCGCATGTGGGGAAGGATCTACGGCGGTGAACTGGGTCGACTACGTGCTGCTCGTCATCGTGGCGCTGTCGGGCATCCACGGGCTCCGGCTCGGCGCCGCCATGCAGGTGCTCACCTTCGGCGGCCTCCTGCTGGGCCTCGTCCTCGGCGCGCTGCTCGCCCCCTCGGTGGCCAGGGTGGTGCACGGGACGACGGCCAAGGCGCTCGTCGCGCTCGATCGTCCTGATCGGCGTGGCCACCATCGTGGGCGGCCTGGGCCGGCTGCTCGGGGCGCACTCGGGACGTCTCCTGCACCGGCTGCGGCTCGGGTCCGGTCGACTCGGTGTTCGGTGTGGCGGTGGCCGTGGTGGTGGCGCTCATCGTCACGTGGGTCGTGGCGATCCTCTTGCAGGACAGCCAGTACTCCGCGCTCGACCGGTCCTTGCAGCAGTCGCGGATCGTGCGGGCCCTCGACGCCGTGCTTCCCCCCATCCCCACCGTGTTCGCCGGGGTGGAGCGGTTCCTCGCCCAGAACGGCTTCCCCATCGTCTTCGCCGGGCTCCCGCCCCAGACCGCGGCCCCGGTGTCGCTTGCCCACCGACGCGTCGGCCCGCGCCGCGGTGCTGCGGGCCGAGGGGTCCACGGTCCAGGTGGCGGGCACGGGATGCGGGGTCATCCAGGAGGGCTCGGGCTTCGTGGTGGCGCCGGGCCTCGTCGTCACCAACGCGCACGTCGTGGCGGGGATCGCCGTCGCCCTACGTCATCGACTCCACGGGCCGCCACGCCACGTCGGTGGCGCTGTTCGACCCCAGGCTCGACATCGCGGTGCTGCGCGTGCGCGGGCTCACCGACGCCGTGCTCCCCGTCGACTCCGCCGTGGTGGGCACGGGGCACGACCGGCGTCGTCCTCGGGTATCCCGGCGGGGGCCCGCTCACTCCCCGCAAGGCCGGCGTGGCCGCCGCCTTCCAGGCCGTCGGGCTCGACATCTACGGGAGCTCGCAGACGACGCGCGAGATCTACCAGCTCGACGCCGTGGTCCAGCCGGGCAACTCGGGTGGCCCTCTGGTGGCGTCGGGTGACCCCGGCGTCGCCGACGGGACGGTCATCGGCGTCGTGTTCGCCCGCTCGACCGCGAACGCGGACGTGGGCTATGCGCTCGCCATGCCGGCGGTCAGCGCCGACGTCGCTCACGCCCAGGCCGAGAACGCAGACGGTGGGCACCGGCAGCTGCGTCTCGTAGGGCCCGGCCCCGCCGTCGCGGGACCGGGCGAGTAAGAATGACCCCCGTGGCGCTGCGGATCGAGGACTACGGGATCATCGGAGACACCCATACCGCGGCGTCTGGTCGGCCGCAACGGGTCGATCGACTGGCTGTGCCTGCCCCGGTTCGACTCCGACGCGTGCTTCGCCCGCTGCTGGGGGACGACGCCACACGGGTATTGGCGCATCGCGCCGGCCACCGACGACTACGAGGTCGCGCCGCCGCTACCGCGGCGACACCCTCGTGCTCGAGACCGAGTTCGAGACCGCCGACGGCGTCGCCAAGGTGGTCGACTGCATGCCCATCCGCGAGCGCCACCCCCAGGTGGTGCGGATGGTCGAGGCCGTCGCGGGGCGAGGTCGCCATGCGCATGGACCTCGTCATCCGCTTCGGCTACGGGTCGATGGTGCCCTGGGTGCGGCGCGTCGACGGCCTGCTGTGCGCCGTCGCCGGGCCCGACGCGCTGGCGCTGTGGACGCCCATCGCGACCCGGGGCGAGGACATGACCACGGTGGCGGACTTCACCGTGTCGGCGACCGAGCACATCCCCTTCGTCCTCACCTGGTACCCCTCGCACGAGACCCCGCCCCGTCCCGTCGACGCCAGCTACGCCGTGCACGACACCCAGATGTGGTGGGAGGACTGGGCCGCCACCTGCACC
This sequence comes from uncultured Acidimicrobiales bacterium, assembly GCA_963796765.1. Lineage (GTDB taxonomy): Bacteria > Actinomycetota > Acidimicrobiia > Acidimicrobiales > UBA8190 > Chersky-840. The sequence continues at coordinate 157,568 of CAWCMY010000001.1, forward strand.
TTCGAGGGCGAGTGGCGCGACCCGGTGATGCGCTCGCTCATCACCTTGAAGGCCCTCACCTACCAACCCACGGGCGGGATCGTGGCCGCGGCCACGACGTCGCTGCCCGAGACCCTGGGGGGCGAGCGCAACTGGGACTACCGCTACTGCTGGCTCCGCGACGCCACGCTCACCCTCGAGTCGCTCATGCGGGGCGGATTCCACGAGGAGGCCCTGGCGTGGCGCGACTGGTTGTTGCGCGCCGTGGCCGGAGACGTCACCCAGCTCCAGATCATGTACGGGCCCGCCGGCGAGCGCCGACTCGACGAGTGGGAGGTCGACTGGCTGCCGGGCTACGAAGGATCGGCGCCGGTGCGGGTGGGCAACGCCGCCTCGGGCCAGTTCCAGCTCGACGTCTACGGCGAGGTGCTCTCGGCGCTGTACGAGGCGTGCGGGGTGGGCAGCGCGATCAGCGCCGTCGGCCTGGGACCTGCAGATCGCGCTGGTGGACTTCGTGGCGAAGCACTGGGAGGAGCCCGACGAGGGCATCTGGGAGGTGCGCGGCCCGCGCCGGCACTTCACCCACTCCAAGGTCATGGCCTGGGTGGCGGTCGACCGGGCCGTGCGCACCATCGAGGAGTTCGGGGTCGACGGGCCGCTCGGAGGACTGGCGCGACCTGCGCGACCGCATCCACGACGAGGTGTGCACCAAGGGGTACAACGCAGATGTCGGGCGCCTTCACCCAGTACTACGGGTCCGACGCCCTCGACGCCAGCCTCCTCATGATCCCGCTCGTGGGCTTCCTGCCCGCCACCGACGAGCGGGTGCGCTCCACCATCGAGGTCATCGAGCGCGGGCTCACCGAGGACGGCTTCGTGCTGCGCTACCGCACCGAGGACAGCCGGGGCCGTGGACGGGCTCACCGGTCACGAGGGGGCCTTCCTGGCGTGCTCGTTCTGGATGGCCGACTGCCTGTACCTGATCGGCCGCTACGACGACGCCCATGCCATGCTCGACCGGCTCATCGGCCTGAGCAACGACCTCGGGTTGCTTGCCGAGGAGTACGACGTCCGAGCCGAGACGCCTGGTGGGGAACTTCCCCCAGGCCTTCTCGCACGTGTCGCTCGTCAACGCCGCCTACAACCTGTCGGGCCATGCCGGCATGGACGGAGCAGGTCGTGGCCGACGAGCACCTGCTCCGGAGCACGGGCCGGCGGTGGGGTCGGGCCGGGTCGATGAGCGGGCTCGCCCCGTCGCACCGGGCTCGGGCCGCGAGGTCCGCCGCTCCGGCCGCCACGACGAGAACCACGAAGAGGAGGTGGGCGCGATGAAGGCGCTCACGGTGCAACCCCTGACGGCGGGCTCGGCCCGGCTCGAAGACGTCGACGAGCCACCCGACGTCCGACGGTACGGTGCTGGTGGAGGGGCTGGCCGTCGGGGTGTGCGGGACCGACATGGAGATCGTGTCGGGCGCCTACGGGTGGGCGCCGCCCGGGACGCGACCGCCTCGTCCTCGGCCACGAGTCCCTGGGCCGCGTCCTCGAGGCGCCGGCGGGGGCGCCGGTGGCGGCCGGGGACCTCGTGGTCGGCATCGTCCGGCTCCCCGACCCCGTGCCGTGCGGCAACTGCGCGGTGGGGGAGTGGGATTTCTGTCACAACGGCCTGTACACCGAACACGGCATCAAGAGCCACGACGGGTACTGCTCCGAGCGCTATCGCCTCCATCCCGAGTACGCGGTGAAGATCGACCCGGGCCTCGGGGCGCTCGGGGTGCTCATGGAGCCGACCAGCGTGGTGGCCAAGGCGTGGGAGCAGGTCGACCGCATCGGCGGCCGCGCCCATTGGGACCCCCAGACCGTCGTCGTCACCGGCGCCGGGCCCATCGGCCTGCTGGCCGCGATGATCGGGGTGCAGCGGGGGCTCGAGGTCCATGTCTTCGACCAGGTCACCACCGGCACCAAGCCCGACCTCGTCCACGCACTCGGGGCCACCTACCACACCGGTCGGATCGAGCACTCCTGTCCCGCATCCCGACGTCGTCATCGAGTGCACCGGCGTGGCATCGCTCGTCTTCGACGCCATGGAGCACCTGGCCCCGGGCGGGCGTGGCCTGTCTCACCGGGGTCTCGTCGGGCAAGCCACGCCCTGAAGGTGGACGCCTCGATGCTCAACCGGTCGATGGTCCTCGAGAACCAGGCCGTGGTGGGCTCGGTCAACGCCAACCACCGCCACTACGAGGCTGCCGCCGAGCGTCGCTCATGAAGGCCGACCGCAGCTGGATCTCAAAGCTCGTGACGAGGCGCGTGCCGCTCGAGCACTGGAAGGACGCGCTTGGCCCGGCGGCCCGACGACGTGAAGGTGGTGATCGAGGTCGGCACGTGACGACCTCGGAGATCGCCCCGGGGATCGTCGAGATCGACACCCTCCTCGGGGGGTGGGAGAAGGTGACGGCCGGGCTACCTGGTCCACGGGGACGCGCCGGTCCTGGTGGAGACGGGCAGCCAGAGCTCGGTGCGGGTCCTGCTCGACGCCCTCGACGCGCTCGGCGTGAGCCCGGCGCGATCTGGCCGGGGTGGCGGTGACCCACATCCATCTCGACCACGCCGGCGGCGTGGGCGACGTGGCCCGGGCCTTTCCCGCCGCCACGGTGTACGTGCACGAGAAGGGGGCGCGCCATCTCGTCGACCCCACGCGACTCATCGACTCGGCCTCGCGGGTCTACGGGCCGCTGCTCGACTCGCTCTACGGCCGCCTCGACGCCACGCCGCCCGAGCGGATCCACGTGCTGGCCGACGGCGAGGAGATCCGGGTGTCGCCCGACCGCGTCCTCACCACCGTCGACTCACCCGGGCACGCCAAGCACCATCTGGCCCTGCACGACTCGGTGAGCGGCGTCCTCTTCGCCGGCGACGCCGTCGGGGTGCGGCTGCCCGACGCCGGGGTGTTGCGGCCGTCGACGCCGCCACCGGACTTCGACCTCGACCTGGCCGTCACACTCGCTGCACCGCTTCGCGGCGCGCCGCCCCAGCGGCCTCGCCCTGGCCCACTACGGGCTGCTGGCCGAGCCCGAGCGCCATCCTCGACCGAGGCCGAGGAGACCCTGCGGCGCTGGGCGAGGTGGCCGAACAGGCGTGGCGCGACGGCGAGGACATCGCGGCCGCCCTCGACGCGCGCCTTCGCGGCCGACATCGCGGGTGTCGACGCCGTGCACCGCGAGAAGCTCGACACGCTCAACGGCGTGCACTCCAACGCGGCCGGGTTCCGGCGCTGGCTCGACACCCGCGCCCAGACCGCACCCCCGACCTGACCGACCTCCGCAGCGCTCGAGCCCTTCACCGACCACTCTGGAAGACTGAGGTCGCATGCGCAGCATCACGACATCGGTCGACGACGTCGTCGCCGCTCTCGAGCACGACGGCTACGCGGTGGTGGAGGACCTCCTTGCCGAGCCCGAGCTCGGCCGCGAGCGCGCCACGACATGCGACGCGTGCTGGCGAGACACCCCGGGGGCCGCAACCCCTTCGAAGGGGCGCACACCAAGCGCGTCTACGCGCTGTTCGCCAAGACCCGCGCCTTCGACGGGCCCGCCACCCATCCCCTCGTCCTCGGGGTGCTCGAGCGCGTGCTCGGGCCACTGCCAGCTGAGCGCCCCCACCGGCATCGAGATCGGCCCCGGCGAGGTGGCCCAGATCCTGCACCACGACGACGCCATCTACCCCCTGCCCCGTCCCCACGCCGAGGTCGTCCTCAACACCATGTGGGCGCTCGACGACTTCACCGAGGCCAACGGGGCCACGCGCATCGTCCCCGGGAGCCATCGCTGGGCGACCGAGCCAACCCGACGGGCACACCCCCACCGTCGCGGCGGAGATGCCGGCGGGATCGGTGCTGTTCTACCTGGGCAGCGTGTGGCACGGCGGCGGGGCCAACACCACCGACCGGGCCCGGCTGGGCGTGATCCTCGAGTACGTGGCGTCGTGGCTCCGGCCCCAGGAGAACCACTTCCTGGCCGTGCCCCGCGCCGTCGTGCGCGGCGTTGCCCGAGACGCTGCAGGAGCTGCTCGGGTACAACATCCGCCCCCCGTTCATGGGCTATGTCGACGGCCGCCATCCCCGTCGCTCCCTCGAGCGCGAGGCGCCCGTGAGCACGCGTACCTGTCCATGGCCGACACCGTCCTCTACGAGCGAACTGGCCACGTGGCCACGATCACCTACAACCGTCCCGACGCCCTCAACGCGGTGAACGGCGAGCTGCGCCGCGACCTCAACGCGGCCTTCGCCCGCTTCCGGGACGAAGAAGAGGCGTGGGTGGGCATCGTCACCGGCGCGGGCCGCGCCTTCTGTGCCGGCGCGGACCTGCGCGACGGCCAGGGGTCGACAGGCGAGTTCGCCGGCACCTTCTGGGAGAAGCCCACGCTCAATTCCTTCGAGAGCGGATGGGAGATCCACAAGCCCGTCATCGCGGCGGTGAACGGGCACTGCCTCGGCTACGGGCTCACCCTCGTGACGTGGTGCGACTTCGTCCTGGCGAGCGACCGGGCCACATTCGGCTATCCCGAGGTCCGCCTGGGCATCCCCGCCATCGTGGGGGCCATCCGGTTGCCGCAGCGCATCGCGTGGGCCGACGCCATGGAGCTGCTGCTCACGGGTGAGACCGTCGACGCCGAGCGGGCCACGGAGATGGGGCTCGTGTGGCGCGTCGTGGCCCACGACGAGCTTCTGGACGAGGCCCGCGCCCTGGCCGATCGTCTGGTGGCCGGGGCTCCCCTGGCGCAGCGCGCCATGAAAGAGGTGGCGTCGCGCGCCCGGGACCTCTCGGCGCTCGACGCCATCCGGTTCGGCGAGACCATGCGCAGCGTCGTCGTCGCCACCGCCGACGCGGCCGAGGGCATGCGGGCCGCGGCCGAGCGCCGGGCGCCGCGCTGGAAGGGCCGCTGAACGCCGGCCGTGCGATCCGAGGCGCCGAGCGCGCCGAGCTTCACGAGCCCAGGCGGTGCTGCTGGAAGAACCTCCAGATGATGTCGGTGGCGTTGATCTCGAACGTCGAGGGCCCGGTGATCGACTTCAGCGCCGCGCTGACCTTGCTGCCCGGCCAGGCGTGGCCGCCGCCCAGGACGATGTAGAACTCGACCGCGGCACCCGGCGGGCACCGGTAGGTGCGCAGGATGACGTGCGCGCTCACCTTGGTGTCGGTCGGTTGCAGGTTGCAGCCGTCCTTGGCCGCCCAGGCCTTCACGTTGGCCGGATAGCCCTTGCCGTTGAGGTTGACCGGTGGCAGCGGTCGTGGTGCTGGGGGCGGGTCCCCGCCCAGGGCGTTGTTGAGCACGGCGGTGCCCAGGCCCCCGTTGAAGTAGCAGGATCGGGTCGGCGGTGCCGTGGAAGGCGAGGATCGGACACCTTGCGGCCCGGGTTGCACGGTGTCGGCATCACGACGCCGGCCACGGGGGCGAACGCGGCGAAGCGGTTGGCCATGGTGCAGGCCAGCAGCGAGGTGAACAGCGCGCCGTCGGAGAACCCGGTGGCGTAGACCCGCGACCGTCGACGCACTGTGCTGTGCTCCGACGGCGTCGAGCATGGCGTTCATGAAGTCGATGTCGTGGTTGGGGTGCGCCGCTCGTGGACGGGGCGATGTCCCACGAGACCGGGTGACCCGGTGCCTTCGGGGAACACGACGATGAACCCGTTGGCCTGGGCCTTGGGGCCGAACTGGCTCGTGTCGGCCTGCAGCGCCGCCCCCTCGGCCAGGCCGTGCAGGTCGACGACGAGGGGGACGGGTCCCGCTCCCGGCGCGGGTCGGGGGGTCGTGAGCAGGTACCAGCGGTCGACCCCGTCGACGGTGATGTCCTGGCGCTGGGCCGAGCCGCCGCGGCTGCGCCGTGCGAGAGGAGGTCGAGCACCCCGGCGACGGCACCGGGGTCCCGGTGCTCGGCCCGGTTGCCTTGGCCCGGTGGTGCGTCGAGTCCCCGGTGGCACAGGGCGAGGAGCAGGCCCCGGCCAGTGACCGCCACCGCCAGGACGCGCGACGACTCCAGCGTGCACGCCCCTCTGCGCTCCCCCATGCGTCGAAGCACACCACAGCGCGGCACCGGGTGTCGGAAACCTCCCGTGACCAGCGCTTTCCAAGACGCCACCCGGGGTGAGACAATGCTGAGACTGCCAAGTGGGGGGTGGTGCGGTAGTGCGGGGTGGCGATCTGGGGATCTCTGTGATCGACGCGCCGGACGGGTCGCGCGCTAGTCGGCGGCCAAGATGCTGTCGTCCAACCACGCGGGCGCGCCGCGGCGCGGGTCGCGCCGGTGCTCGTGGCTCTGGCCGTGCTCGCCGCGGCCTGCTCGCCTCGCCCCGCCGGTCGGCGCGGTGGGGGCCACGTTGGCGGCGATGGACGGGACCGTGACCCTGGACAAGGTGATCTCCCCCGCTCCGGTCGTCGCCGGCTCGATCGGCGCCCCCTTCGGCCACAAGCTGGTGGCTGTGGTCCTGACGGTGCACAGCCCCGGCCTCGTCGGCGGCGAAATTCGCCGCCATCTACGGCAACTCGAAGCTCGTCGACTCCAAGAAGCTGGCGCACATCGGCCGGAGCACGGCCAAGTACAAGGTGGCCGACTGTGCCGCCTACCCACCCTTCGGCACCCTGGCGGCCGGTCAGTCCGCCACCGGGTGCGTGGTGTTCGTGTTGGCGCGCGGCCGACGCCCGGTGGAGCTGAAGATCTCGGGCAAGGCCAAGGCGGACTGGACGATCGCGCCGACCGCCATCCAAGCCGGCACTGCACCGCCCGCCGCGGGGCGAAGTGCCCGCCAGGCTCGCCACACGGGGCCCGCGATCGGGGGCAAGACGACAACGACCACGACGCTCGACCCCGTCGCCGACCACGACGAGCGTGCCCCGGTGGACCACGACCGGCGGGCCGGGGACCACCTCGACGACATCGCGCGCCCGGCGCCACGACCACCTCGACCACCGCGGCGAAGCCGTCGGTCTCTCCCCGCCTCACTCGCCATCACCACGGTGCTGGCCAAGGTCCCCGCGGATCGTCCGCGTCACCCCCGGGGTGCCGCGGTGGGGCACGGGTGTCGATCTCGGGCAGAGGCTGAGCGGCGCGAGCCGAGGTCACGTTCAACGGGGTGCCGGCGGTCGTCAAGAAGGACGTGCCCGGCAGGATCGTGGTCGGTGGTCCCGTCGGGCGCGACGAGGGGTCCCATCGATGGTGACCACGCCGCGGGGACGGCCACCGAGCCCGAGGACGTTCATCGTCCTGTGACGGCCCCGGCTCACGAGCGGCCTGACGTTCCCGGGCTTCAGCTAGGACAGGTCGGAACGAGCCGACAGGGCCGAGCCGAGCTGGTCGGCCAGGGCCACGGCGACGACGCACCGCTCGTGGGAGATGGGCATGGCCGGGGTCGGCGTGAGGATGAACGTGCCGAGCGTCCGCCCCGCGCCGCGTACCGGGAGCTCGACCTGCCTGGTGGGCAGGCCGGCCGACGTCGTCGGCCATGTCAGGGGATTGAGCCGGACCGTGCCGTCGGGGTCGATCCACGCCCCTTTCCCCGACGGCGGGTCCCACACGAAACGACAGTCCTGGAGCGCGAGCAGGTCGCGCAGCTCCGAGGCGACCGCCATGAGGACGAAGTCGGGCTCCTCACCCCCGGCGATGCGCTCGGCCATGTCGTGGATGCGGCTCGAGGTCGAGCCGTCCTTCGGCCGCGGCGCGTCGGTGCCGCCGGCCCCGCGCCGCCAGCTCGCCGACGAGCAGGCCGACGACGACGAAGAGCAGCTCCGTGGTGAGGTCCGCCTGCCGGCTGATGCGGAACGACCCGTAGGGGCGGGTGAGGAAGAAGTCGAACGACGCGGCGGACACGAGCGCGGCCAGCGCCGCCCGGGCCGCGTCGACCCGACGACGCCACCGCCACGGTGACGACGACGAGCACGAGGGCATCGTCGGCCGCACTGAGATGGCCCCGGCCCGGGATGAGGAGCGCCGCCACCGCCACCGGCGCGGCGACCGCCGCGAGCCAGATCAGCGGACGCCGTGTCGGCTCCAGCAGCGATGCGGCCCGGCGCTGGGTGCCATGACCCGGCCGTCAGTGCGAGCCCGACGGCTCGGGGACCGACAGCAGCTCGTAGAAGGGATTGATCATGGCCAGCTTTCCCTGGTGCTTGCCCACCATGGCCTCGGCCACCATCTGCGTGCCGTTCCTGATGCCGGGGATGGACCGGCGGCCCAGGAAGACGAGCGTGATGGCCTCACCGCTGCCGTCGACGAGCACGCATTCGAGGGTGGGGACGTCCCCCCAGGGTTGGACGCGCACGGTCTTGACCCGGCCCGCCACGCGGGCGCGGGGTGCGCCACTGGAGCTGCGAGATCGGGGTGACGCCGGGCAGCCTCGAGAACGCGCCCGGTCGGCCTCGGCCGCCGCGGGCGACACCGAGTGCCGTTCCGGGTCGGTTGGCGGCGGCTCGGGAGGGTGAGCGGTCGACGTTCCTCGATCCCGGGCGCCACCAGGAAGGGGACGATGGTGGCGTTGACGTGCGACAGCTGGCTCACGATGTCGACGATGCGATCCGCGGTCTGGTCGTGGAGGATCCGCCGCCACGCCCGTCCGTAGGAGCGCCGGGGCAGCAGGATGCTGACCTCGGTCTCCCCGTCGGCCAACTCGGCGGCGAGCTCGAGCGCGGCGCGTCCCAGCCGCCGGTCGGGGCAGTCGATCACGTCCAAGCGGCAGCCGGGTGAGGCCCACCCGTTGCCACCGCTCCATGAGACCTCGGCCCGTTGGTTGTCGATGTTGAAGTGCACGGCACGAAGGTCGTCGGGCATCAGGGTGCGGGCGTACTGGATGGCCCGTGCCGCGGCGAGGTCGATCCGGTCGATGAGGATGACCACGACGTGACGGCGCAGGATCTTGGCCTCGCACGCCTCGACCGCGACGCCTTCTTCGAGCACCACGTCTTCGACGCGGTACTGGTGGTTCGTCCGCGTGAGCGAGTACACGAGGAGGGGCATGACGACCACGACCACCCAGGCACCCTGGGTGAACTCGGCCACGGCGAACACGATGACGACGACGAGGCACACCACCGCGGCGAACCCGTTGACGGCCACGCTCTTGCGCCAGTGGGTGTCGCGGTGGGTCCAGTGGTGCTTGGCCATCCCGGCGCCCGCCATGGTGAAGCCGGTGAACACGGCGATGGCGTACATGGGGATGAGCGCGCTCGACCTTGCGCCTCGGTGGCGACGAGGAGCGCGATCGAGGCCGCGGCGAGCACGAGGATGCCGTTGGAGAACACCAGGCGATGGCCCCGGACCGTCAGCTTGCGGGGCAGGAACGAGTCCTCGGCCACGAAGCTCACGAGGAAGGGGAAGCCGGTGAAGCTGGTGTTGGCGGCCAGGATCAGGATCAAGGCCGTCGCCGCCTGCAGCGCGTAGAAGAGGATCTCGCCGCCGGGGCTCGACCCGTACACGAGCCGGCCGATCTCCGACAGGACCGTCGGGAGGCCCGAGGTGTAGGGCACCGGGTGGCTGAAGGCGGCCAGCACCGACACGCCCAGGAACATGGCGCCGAGGATGCTGCTCATGAGCACGAGCGTGGTGCGGGCGTTCTTGGCCTGAGGCTCGCTGAAGATGCTCACGGCGTTGGAGATGGCCTCGGTGCCGGTCATGGCCGAGCTCCCGTTGGCGAAGGCCCGGAGCATGTAGAAGGCCGAGATCCCGAGCAGCAGCCCGCCGCCGGCGTGGCCGAGGGGAAGGGTGCCCGTCGCCCTGGGCACGTGGCCCAGGTTCCCGACGATGGCCCGCACGAGCCCCATCACGATCAGGACCGCCATGTTGGCGATGAAGAAGTACGTCGGGACGGCGAAGACCCGTCCCGCTTCGCGGATGCCGCGCAGGTTGCCGAAGGCGAGGAGCACGACGAACCCGATCGACATCGGCACCGCGGCGTGCTTGAGGACCGGCGCCGCCGAGCCGATGGCGTCTGCGCCGGCGGCCACCGACACGGCCACGGTGATGGTGTAGCTGATCAGGAGGGCGGCCCCGGCGATCTGGGCGACGTTGGGGCCGAAGTTGTCGCGGCTCACGACGTACGAGCCGCCTGCCTTGGGGTAGGAACGGACGACGTCGCGGTAACAGATCGTCACCACGGCCAGCACGGCGAGGATGGCCGCGGTGAGCGGGGTGATCAACGAGAAGGCGGCCAGCCCTCCCACGAGGATGAGGGTCCGCAGCATCTGCTCGGTGGCGTAGGCCGAGGACGACATCACGTCGGAGGACAAGACCGCCAGGGCGGTCGGCTTGCCCAGGCGCTGGCCGCCCAGCTGCTCGCTCACCAGCGGCGGCCCCAGCAGGACCCGCTTGATCCGGTAGCTGAGGGTCTCGGGAAGGCTGGCGGCCTGGGTGGTGTCGGTCCGGGACGGCGAGCGCGTCAGGTTCGGTTCGATGCGTTGCGTCTCGCCGGTCTTGGTGGTACCCCCCGAAGTCACTGCTCCCTGTCTACCCCCGTGGAGCCTTCTGAAGCGAGCAGCCGAGCCGTCTTCCTCGAGGTCAGCACGACACCATCCTATGGGCCTGGGGTAGACAGAACGTCATGCCGGCGGAGCTCGAAGGTCCGATCACGACGGGCCGTCTCGTCGAGCCCGTCTCCGCGGTCCCGGTCGACCTGGCCGCCCATGGGTACGTCCGTGAGGAGTTCTTCGTCTCGGGGACCGCCTCGGCCTACGCGGTCACCGGGCCGCCCGGCACCGACGGCAGGTGGTCGGTGACAACCCAGGAAAGCGCCGGCTACCGCACCAGGATCCTCGTGCGCCGGCCCCGAGATCCCGACCGATGCAACGGAACGGTTCTGGTGGAGTGGTTCAACGTCTCCAGCGGTGCGGAGGCGAGCCCCGATTGGACCTATCTCAGCCCACAGATCCTGGGCGACGGGTACGCCTATGTCGGGGTGTCGGCCCAACGCATCGGCGTCGACGGCGGTGAAGCCCTCGTGGGGGTGCCGGGGATGGTCCTCTCCGGTGGTCTGGTGGCCTCGGGCCCGGATCGCTACGGAACCCTTCGTCACCCCGGAGACCGGTTCGCCTTCGACATGCTCTCCCAGATCGGCCGGGCTCTCCGTGCCGGGGGACCAGGATCGGCGCTGGGTGGGCGGCGGCCCGAACGGATCATCGCCGTGGGGGAGTCGCAGTCCGCCTTCTTCTTGACGACCTACATCAACGCCGTCCATCCGAGGGCGCAGGCCTATGACGGGTTCTTCGTCCACAGCCGCGGCGGGAGCGCGGCTTCTCTGACAGGCACCCCGACGGCAAGTGACGACGTGCCGAGCGGACTGCAGATCCGAAGCGACATCAACGTGCCCGTCGTGATCTTCGAGACCGAGACCGATCTCGGGCCCTTGCTCGACTACGGACCGGCGCGCCAGCCCGACACCGATCGGATCCGTACCTGGGAGGTGGCCGGAACCGCACACGCCGACGCATACGTCGTCGGTGGATTTGCCAGTCACCTGGGCTGTGACCACACCGTCAACGAAGGTCCGCAGCACTTCGTGGCCCAGGCCGCGCTGGTTGCGCTCAACCGGTGGATCGCCGACGGCGTGGCTCCCGCCTCGGCGTCACCTCTCCAGATGGCGACCACGACGCCCCCCGTGCTGGCCCGGGACGAGCTCGGCAACGCGCTCGGCGGGGTGCGCACCCCCGCCGTCGACGTCCCTGTCGCTGCGCTCAGCGGGGAGGCACCACCTGGAGCCACCAGGCTCTGCGCCTTGTTCGGGTCGACGGTTCCCTTCGACACCGACACGCTGGTTCGCCTCTACGGGGACAAGGCGGGATATCTCGTCGCCTACGGCCACAGCCTCGACACCGCTATCGCGGCCGGCTTCCTCCTCGAGTCCGACCGCGCCCCACTGCTCGCCGCGGCCGAGGCGGTGCCGTTTCCCTCGTAGCGAGAGAGATCACATCGGCGGAGGAGGTGGGATTCGAACCCACGGTGACCTTGCGACCACAACGGTTTTCGAGACCGTCCGATTCGTCCACTCTCGCACTCCTCCAACTGGACTTTCGTGTTTCCACAACCCTTCGTCCCGTGGCGGTCGTGGCACGCGAAACTGGAATCGTACAGGCACGGTGCGGGGCCGCCCGCTTGGCTCGGGGCCATGGCAGCTCCGGGTTTTCGCGCCTGCAGGTGATTTCGGCGTGGACGAGTCAGCCTTGGGTCCCGCGTGAGGTGCACGAGCGTGACCACCATCACGTCCTCTGGCATCACGTCCTCTAGTTGGCAGCTCGCACCAATGCGTCGATCGCCACGCGCAGACCCTGGTCGGTCTCGACATCACGTCGCACACGGTCTGCGCGCACGATCCGCAGCTGCGCCAGGTCGCTCGCCACCTCCTCGGGAGTGAACAGCACGGTGGGGTCCTGAGGCCCCCCATAGCCGGCGGTCACGTTGGTCGTGTCGTGACCAACAACCAGGAGCGTCCCTCCGGCGGTCAAGGCTTCTCGTGCGTGGGCCATGACGCGGTGCCGGTCGTCGCTGGGAAGATGCAGGTAGAAGGCGATCACCAGGTCGAAGCTTCCTGCTGGCGGGTCCCACTCGACGACGTCCGCCTCCACCCAATCCACATGGACACCACGTTCCACGGCGAGGCGTCGAGCCTTGGCCAGTCCTACTGGAGAGAAGTCGACCCCCGTGACATGCCAGCCATGTCCGGCGAGCCACACGGCGTTGCGACCTTCCCCGCACGCAAGATCCAGTGCCCGACCTGGCCGAAGATCGGCCACCTCCGCCACGAGGAACTGGTTCGGCTCCGTCTTCCAGACGAACTCCTCGCCGCCGTACCGCTCGTCCCAACCCAAGCTGTCCACGATCTGCTCCTTAGTCCGAGATCTGAGATTGGCGTGATCACCGCTCAGTGTTCCGGTTCGAAGCGTTGACGAGGGGCGCGGCGAGACACACTCCGGCCGACCCCGCGAAGATCGGGACGAGTCCAATGACAACCAAGGCCAGCCATCCGCCGCCCAGGGCGAATCCCAACGCGATCAGGATCCCACCCAAGACGATTCTCGCCATCCGTCCGACCGTTGTCTGCATCTGGCGAACAAGTTCCATGACCGGCCCTCCTCCGTAGATACCCATGGGGGTATATTGAGGTCAACCGGCCAGCGTTCCGATTCATTCCTGGTGCTGTACGGGCCGCCCGGGGCGTTGCGTGTGAATCCGTTGGACGATCTCATCGGCGGGGTGCGCGCCTTGGACACCGACGACGTCCACCGCCCGATCGCCGTACGAGCCTCCAGGTCCGCCTGACTCTCATTGCGCGTTATCGGGGCTTTGCGGCGATCCCCGCGCTGAACCAGCTCCAAGGCTTCGGCCCCTTGGCGTATCGCTGCTCCACGTGCTCGATCTCGAAGCCTGCCTCGCTCACCAGCGCCGCCGGCTCCCGGGTGAGGTGACACCCGTCGGCCAGACGGAGTTGGAGCGGTTCGAGTCGGCGTTGCCAGGCGGCCACGCCTGGATCGGGGGCGAGCCCGTGCTCGAGGAAGTGGAACCGGGCGCCCGGGCGCATCACCCGGCGCAGCTCGGCCAGCGCCCGCTGCACGTCGGGAATAGTGCACAAGGTGAACGTCGAGAGGGCGCTGTCGCAGCTGTCGTTGTCGAGAGGGATGGCCTGCCCGTCGAGGCCGATGTGGGTGACGGGCACCGACGACCGAGCGATTCGCTTGTTGGAAAGTCGCCGGGCGACAGCCGCCGGCTCAACAGCCAAGATCAGCTCGACATCTGTCGGGTAGTGGTCGATATTCAGCCCCGACCCGAACCCGATCTCGACCACCCGCCCGGTCAAACCTTCGGTCACCTCGGCCCGCCATCGTCGCAAACCGGTCGTACCGCAGGCCCGATCGACCAGGCGGGGCAGTATCTGTTCGCGGTAGAAGCCCATTGGCACACGCTAATCGTCTGTCCGTTCGGGGCAGGAGGAACCCTGGTCCGCAACGGGCGTGAGACCGCCCAGCACTCAGTGAGAGAAACGGATGCGGGGCAGGACCTTGGCCAGCCAGCGCGGCAGGTGCCAACTGTGGTGGTGGCCGAGTCGCAGCAAGACCGGGAGCAACACCAAACGGACGACCAGGGCGTCGAGAGCAACCGCCACGGCCAGGATGACCCCCATCTCCTTGGGGGCGAGCGGACCAGACAGGGCGAATGTCAGGAACACCGCGATCATTACCGCGGCCGCCGAGACGACGACCCGCCCAGATCCTCGGATCGAGCCGACCATGGCGTGCTCGGGATCGGCGTGTGTCTCGTAGCTCTCCTTGGCCGCGGAAAGGATGAACAGCGTGTAGTCCATGGCGACACCGAACACCATGGCCCCGAAGAACAGTGGTCCCCAGGCGTCGACGAATCCCTGCGGGGTGAAGCCGAGCAATCCGGAGAGGTGCCCGTCTTGGAAGATCAGCCGGGCGATGCCGAAGGCGCCGGCCACTGACAAGGCTGTGATGATGACTCCGGCCGCGGCCAGCAGGGGGGCGCCGAGCGCGATCAGCAGCAGCACGAAGCCGATGGCGGCGAGCAGTCCGAACACCAACGGGGTGTGCGAGGCCAGGGATCGCTGGAGGTCGTGGTTCTCGGCGGCGGCGCCCCCGACCAGGCTGCCGGGGGGCAGAGCCTGGCGGATCCGGTCGATGGTGGCGCCCGTGGCCGTCGTCGACGGCCCGGTGTTCGGCACGACCTGGTCGAGGGTCCAACCGCGCCCGGGTCGGGCCCGGCACGACTGCGGCGACGCCGGGCGTGTGGCTCAGCGTGGCGAGCGCCGCGGCGCTGGTGGGCAGAGGTGACCAAGACCTGCAAGGTGCCCGGAGCCCCAGGACCGAAGGCCGCCGTGACCTGGTCGTAACCGATGCGAGCATCGGCGGTCGGCGGCACGATGGTGATCGAAGGCATGTTGGTGCGGAGCCCGAGGACAGGTGCGGCGGCGAGCAGGAGCACCCCGAGCGCGGCCAGCCCGGCCGGAACGGGGTGGCGCCACATGCAGGCGACCCCAGGCATGGAGATGGTGGTCGAGGCCCTTGCCTTTCCCGTACCGGGATCGGTGAGGAAGTCGGATGCGCCCGGCATTGATCCGCGTGCCGAGGCGGCCCAGCACCGCCGGCAGGAGCGTCAACGTGGCGGCCAGGACGGCAACGACGGCCAGCATGATGCCGAAGGCCATCGAGCGAAACGCCGGGCTCGGGACGATCAAGATGGCGGCCAGGGACCCCAGCACGGTCAGAGCGCTGAAGGCGACCGCCTTGCCGGCGGTGTCCATTGTCTCGGCCACTGCGCGCCACCGACGCCGGCGCGGTCGCCCGGTCGCACACCGCGTCGCGCCAGGGCGGCCCGGAAGCGCACCACCAGGAACAGCGCGTAGTCGATCCCGAGTGCCAGGGCGAACATCAAAGCGAAGTTGAGCGCCCAGATCGACACCGGCGCGACGTGGGTCGAGAGCACCAGCGCACCGGCGGCGACGAGCAGGCCCACCATGGTGAGCATCAGGGGGATGCCCGCGGCCACCAGGCTTCCGAAGGCGATGAACAAGATGATCATGGTCACGGGCCACGACAGCATCTCCGAGCGAAGCATGGCGCTGCGATTGGCCGAGTTGAAATTGGCCCACAGTGCGCTGTCGCCGGTGAGGGTGGCCGAGACTCCGGGTCGAGAGAGCTTGCCGATGGGTCCGGCCAAAGCGTCGGCGGCGCGGACCATGGCGTTCGCGTCGGCGGCGGCGCCGGCGGTCACGACGGCTGTGCGCCCGTCCGCTGACAACGACACACCGGGTTGAGGTGCTACGACAGTGGAGACGCGAGGATCTGCGCGCAGCAGGGCCGAGGCCTTGGTCACGACGACCCGGGCCGCCGGGTCTCGGGCGATCGCAGAGTTGTGGTCGACCACCACGACCTGGAGCGCGGTAGCGCCCAGGCCGGCGAAGTCGCTTTGGATAACGGACCGCGCCCGCACCGATTGGCTGGTGGAATCCTGCCACCCGGCACCGGCAAGCACGTGCTCGACCTGGGGGACGAAGGCCCCGAACGCGGCCAGGATCACGAACCAGATGAGGAGCACGGCGCGCACGTGGGTGGCGCACCAGGTGCCGAGACCAGCCATCCCGCGCCCCGGCGGGGGCTGTCCGGCGTCGTGGACGGTGCCCGAGTTGTCGACTCGCGGGGCCCGGTCTCGACACTGAGTTGATTCGATGCCATTTGGAGGTTCCTCGGGTTCGGGGCCAGGTCGGTCGACACGGCGCGGACTCGTGGCAGTATACCCCCCCGGGTATATGGACGACGACGAGCCCACGGGGAGGTCAAGAGGAGATTCACACCACCGTGCCGGGCTGGGCGCAGTCGGGTATGATCGGAATATACCCCCTGGGGTACTGGTTGGACACGGCACGTGACCGCGTCACGCGGTCGGCCCCTCCGAACCGAGGAGCGACACCGATGTATCGAGACACCGATGCGGCCGAGCTGGCCGCTCGCATGGGCACCCCTGACGAGCCCTTCGTCCTCGACGTGCGCGAGCCCGAGGAGTTCGCCGTCTGGTCGATCCCCTCCGCCGTCAACATCCCACTCGCTGAGCTCGGGGTCCGGGCCGCTGAGGTGCCCGCGGAGCGTGAAGTGGTCACCGTGTGCGCCACCGGGAACCGCTCGACGTCGGCGGCGGAGATCCTGAGCCGCACGGGGCGGCGGGTGGCCAACCTCGCCGGGGGGATGGCCGGGTGGGCCCTGGTCTACGACGCCGTGACCGTCGAGCTCGACGATGTGCGCGTCGTGCAGGTCCGCCGGCGCGGCAAAGGGTGTCTGTCCTATCTGGTCGGGGCGGGGGACCAGGCGTTTGTTGTCGACCCGTCTCTCGACACTGAGGTGTACTCCCGACTGGCCGACGAGCACGGGTGGCGGATCACCCGCGTGTTCGACACCCACCTCCATGCGGATCACTTGAGTGGCGCCCGCATGCTGGCAGAGGCTGCTGATGCGTACCTGCACCTGAATCCGGCTGACCCGTTCGAGTTTGCCTACGAGCCGCTCGGCGACGAGGACGGCTTCGAGCTCCCCGGCGGCGCCATCTTCCGGGTGGTGGCCGTCCACACCCCCGGCCACACGCCGCGGCTCGACGATCTACGTCGTCGCCCACCGCGTCGTGCTTTCGGGCGACACCCTGTTCGTCGATAGCGTCGGCCGACCAGATCTCGCCGACCGGGCTGAGGAGTTCGCCCACACCCTGTACCACTCACTCCACGACAAGGTCCTCTTGTTGCCCGACGACGCCCTTGTGCTCCCCGGCCACTACGGCGAGAACGTCGTCGTCCGGCCGGACCGGCCCGTGGGCGCGACCCTCGGCGACCTGCGACAAACGCTGGCTCCTCTCTCCTACGACGAGGACGAGTTCGTGTCGTGGGTCACCGCCCACATGGCGCCGCGCCCGCCGAACTACGCGGAGATCATCCGGGCCAACATGGGCCGGGCCGACCTGCCGCTCCTCGCCCTGCGACACCTCGAGGTCGGGCCCAATCGCTGCTCGGTGTCGGCGTAAGCGCGGCGCGGTTTCATGGCCCGCACCCCGGAGCGAATTCTCACGCAAGGACAGGAGAGACAATGGAACTTCCCGACGACGTGACCGAGGATGTGCGCAAGCGACTGCATCGTGTGGTCGGGCAGGTCCAAGGCGTCGAGCGCATGCTCGATGAAGGTCGGGAGTGTCGTGATGTCGTGACCCAGATCTCGGCGGCCACCAAAGCCCTCGAGCAGGCCGGGTTCCGCCTGGTCGCTGCCGGCCTCACGTACTGCCTTGAACATCCCGAGGACGCCGAGGCCGACGGCTACCCGATCGACGCCGTCCAGAAGATGTTCATGAAGCTGGCCTGAGAGGAGTCCCGATTCGCGCCCATCGAGCCCTCGAGATCGATCCGATCGGTGGCCCTGGCGCTGCCGTGCCACGTCGTGCCGTGCGGCGAGGGCTCCCGCGTGATCTGGGCGCGTCTCAGCCGACCAGGCCGTGGGCCCGCAGGAAGATCCGCTGCTCGGAGTGCATCTCGTCAGGAAGCTCGGAATGCCAATCGAGCCGGTCTGGCACCGTCGCCACCGCATTGTCCACGGGAAGAGCCAAGTGCGTGCGGAACGCCAACCCCACCGGCGAGTCGAGGCCCTGTCGGGCGTGGCTCGGGTACTCGATGTAGCCGAGAAAGGCATCGATACTGACTACGGCGCCAATTTCGTCGAGTGCGACCCGCTGGACGGCGTCGGTCAGTGGCTCGGCGAACCGGACCGTCCCGCCGGGGATGTTCCACAGGCCGTTGCAGGGGCCGCCAATCCGACGGGCCAGCAGCACCCCGAGCTCTGAGATGACGACGACCTCCACGGTGAGCCGAGGCACCTTCTGGAAGACCGCCTGGTACTCCGACTCCGGGAGTGATCCCGTCACGTCTCGCGCAGGTGAATCCGGCGCCCCGTCCGCTTTTGGGCCCCTCACCACGGGGGGTGCTCGACGTACTGCAGCCCCAGGAGATGCGTGAGGTCGTGCAGCAATTGACCGCCTTCCTCCTTGGCAACTGCCAAGGCCTGCTGGAGATCCAGATCGTCGAACAGGGCCCGTCGGACCTCCTTCGTCGCCGCGGCTGAACCGCCCGACTTCGCCTTCACGACCCGAAGCTCTTCGAGCTCGGACTCGGCCCGGTCGAGCTCGGACTCGTCGAGCTCCCACGATGCGTGCCACCGCCGCGACAGGATGAGCAAGCGGATGGCAGCCGCAGACCAGCGTTCGAGCATGTCATGGACGAACACAAGGTTACCGGTGGACTTGGCCATCTTCTCGCCGCCCACCATCACGGTGCCGACGTGCATCCAGGACCGAGCGAACGGCCTCACCCCGGTGAACGCCTCGGCCTGGGCGGCTTCGTATGCGTGGTGCGGGAAGGCCAGATCAGCCCCGCCGACGTGCAAGTCCATCGTCGCACCAAATGTCGTGAGAGCCATGGCCGTGCACTCTGCGTGCCAGCCGGGTCGCCCCGGACCCCATGGACTCGGCCATGCCGGCTCGTCGCCGATCGAATGCACCCACAGCGCGGCATCGAGCGGATCGTCTTTGTTCGGGTCGTCGGGGTGGCCGCCGCGTTCTGTAGCCAGCGACATGGCCTCCTCGCGGCTGAGTCCCACGGACTGGTGGACCGTATCGCCGCGGAAGTAGACCGATCCGTTGCGTTCATAGGCAAGGCCCCTCGCCAGGAGTTCGACGGCCAGGCCCGTGACACCGTCGACATGGTCATGGCTGCGGGGCTCGAACGCCGGATGAACGAGGCCCAAGAGGTCCATGTCCCGCTCGAAACGGTAGGACTGTTGGGTGGCCAACGACTTCCAAGGCACGCCCTGCTCCTTCGCTTCGGTAAGCAAGTGGTCGTCGACGTCGGTGATGTTGCGGCATACCTCCACCGGGTGCCCCGTGAGGCGGAGCACTCGGGCTGCCAGGTCGGCCCACACAAATGTGGCGGCGTGACCCAGATGCGTTGTGTCGTACGGGGTGATGCCACAGACGTAGATGCGCCCCGTGCCCAGGATCGGCAGCCGCGTTCCGCCGATCTGCACGACGCCCAGCGCCTCGTTTTGGTCCAACATCATTGTGTCCAGGGAGCCTTTCCTTCCAAGCCAGAATCTCGGATTACGTCAAAACATCGAAGCAGCTGAAGATGATGTCACCGCTTCCTGCCATGTTTCGAAATTCCGCGAGAGTGACGATGGCCCTCCTGCTCCTCGATGCCGTCAGAGCATTCCGCCGAGGACTCCGACGATGAGTGGCCGAACTCAACGTGGTCGCCAACGATGCGTCGGTCATCGTCCCAGCATCCCAGGCGCCGAAACGTCCAAATAGGGACCTTCGCCCCGATTCGCGGGGCAGAGCCTCGTCCCAAGCCCGGTGATCGGTCGACCTCTGACAAGGGCTGTCGAGAGCGGCGCAGGTCGCGGCCTGATGTCGACGTCAATGGGCCATTCGACCCTGGTCGGCCAGCGGGAGGAGATCGACACTCATAAATGTGACCTCCCTGCGTCGGGCGTCCGCAGACCCTGTGCCCCCACGCCCGGTCCTCGGTCGGCTCTCCCTTCTCGACCGATTCTTGCCCGTGTGGATCGCCGCCGCGATGGCGGGGGGGATCGCACTCGGTCGGCTCTTCCCCCACCTCGACACGTGGCTCGGGACCGCGAAACTCGCCGGCACCAGCCTGCCGATCGCCATAGGTCTGCTCGTGATGATGTACCCCGTGCTCGCCAAGGTCCGCTACCGCGAGCTGAGCCGGGTCACCTCCAACCGGCGACTCATGGTGCCGTCCCTCGTCCTGAACTGGCTCGTGGGGCCTGCCCTCATGTTCGCCTTGGCCTGGTTGATGCTGCCCGACTTGCCTGCCTACCGCACCGGCCTCATCATCGTCGGGCTTGCCCGTTGCATCGCGATGGTGTTCATCTGGAACGACCTCGCCGACGGTGACAGAGAGGCCGCCGCAGTTCTCGTTGCTCTGAACTCGCTATTCCAGATCGTCGCCTTCGCCGCCCTTGCATACTTCTACCTCCACGTGCTGCCGAGCTGGCTCGGGCTCTCCACCGCCGCCGTGCACGTCTCGGTCTGGGCTGTCGCAAAGAGCGTCCTCATCTTCCTCGGTATCCCCCTCGCCGCTGGTTGGGCAAGCCGCAGCCTCGGAGAGCACTTCCGGGGCCGGGACTGGTATGAAGAGGACTTCATACCCCGAGTAGCACCGGTCGCCCTGTACGGCTTGCTCTTCACCGTTGTTCTCCTGTTCGCCTTGCAAGGCAACGCGATCAGCCGACACCCCGGCGACGTGGCTCGCATCGCCTTGCCGCTACTCGCCTACTTCGCGCTCATGTGGGTCGGGTCGTTCGCCCTTGGCTATCGGATGCACCTTTCCTACCCCTCCACCGCCACCTTGGCCTTCACCGCGGCCAGCAACAACTTCGAGCTGGCGATCGCGGTGGCGATCGGGGTCTTCGGCGTGACAAGCGGGCAGGCGCTCGCAGGTGTCGTCGGACCGCTCATCGAGGTGCCGGCCCTGGTCGGATTGGTCTACGTCGCGTCTATGGGCCCGACGCCGCTTCTACCCAACCGAGAAGGTCACCACACGAACCGCTTCGACGGTGCCTCGCTGACCGCTACACCGACACCGCCTGTCGCATCGGCCGAACGCTCTATGCGCAGGACCCGTTGGTCGGGTCTTCGGACCGGGTGTGGCGAAGGATATGATGCTGGGTCTTTCGGCAATCGACGGAGGGAGTCGGGCATCCGACGATTCGCGCCAGGCATCGAGGCCCGTCCTCGTCGCACCGAGGAACTGCAGGCAGACCGGGACCATGTCCGAAGGCTCATCGAGAGCCCCCTCAGCGATGGCGACACGCTTGATCCGTTCGCGGCCCGCGAAGACAAAGAGTACGTGTTCGCGCCTGGTCGGGGCGCGGCCCTGGCCTATCGGGCGCTGTTCGGCGTCGCTCTCGGTTCGGGTGACCCCATCGGGTTGCAAGACCAGTTCCCCGGGTGCCTTCGACAGTTCAAGGTCCGCGCCGACGAGATCGGTGTGCGACCCGTGGTCATGCTCGTCCGCCAAGACCGGTTGGCTCAGTACGAACAACTCGGATTTCGGACCTTCTACCTGGGTGACGAGGCCATCCTGGACGTCGACACCTTCACGTTGGACAACCCACGTATGCGCAACGCTCGACAGGCAGTCAAACGCTCCGTCAACTTCGGTGTGACGACGGAGATCGGGCGCGAGGGTGGCCTTTCCCCTTCTGTCATCACCTCGTTGCGCGACGATCACGGTCCGTGCCCGGCACGGCAAGACGCGAAGAGGGATTCTCGGCCGCGCTCGAAGAGCCGTTCACCGTGGCTCAGCCGGCGTGCCTCGTCGTCTTTTGCCGAGACCGTGGGGGGACTCCGATCGGGTTCCAGCGGTACTCGCTGTGCTGCGGTGGAACAAAGTTGTCGGCGGATGCGATGCGCCGCCTTCCCGAGGCGCCGAACGGGACAAACGAACGGATGATCTTCGAAGTCCTCCAGTGGGGCAAGAGCAACGGAATCGTCGAGGTGTCGCTCAACTTCGTGGCGTTCCGGAGCCACCTCGAGCGCTTCCATGTTGCGAACGGGAACGCAGTGATGCCCCGCACCATCAGGCGGCTCAATCCCGCCGGGGCGCCGACCCTCTTCGCCTTCACCAACAAGTTTCGGCCCCGCTGGGTGCCCCGGTACCTGGCCTACCGCTCGCTTGACCGATATCCCGAGATTCGCCATGGCGACGCTGAGCGCGGAAGGACGGCTCCCGCATTGGTTGGCGCGCCTCGGCGAGCGAAGAGGTTGAACTCTGCCGCCGGTTCAGCGCCGAGCGGCGAAGAATTCCTCCAACACCGCACCGCATTCCTGGCCCAAGACCCCGCCCCGGACCGGCAGTTCGTGATTGAGACGGGGATCCGCGCACAATTGATAGAGCGATCCGCAGGCTCCGGCTTTGGGGTCCGTGGCGCCGAAGACGAGTCGTCCCAGGCGGGCCGCCACCAGGGCCCCGGCGCACATGGCACAGGGCTCGAGGGTCACCACCAAGGTGACGTCCCCGAGCCGCCAGGTGCCGAGAGAGGCGGCGGCATCGCGCAGCGCCAAGATCTCGGCGTGAGCGGTGGGGTCGCGTCGCAGCTCGCGTTCGTTGTGCCGCGTCGCGATGGCCCGACCGCCCTGGATGGCAACCGCACCGACAGGCACGTCGCCGTGGTCCGAGGCCTTCCTCGCCTCTGCGAGCGCGAGACGCATCGCGGCCAGGTCCTCGAGTCGCTGTCGGGGTTCGCCCGGTCTGTCGCCAGCCATGGACGAGACGGTAGGGCAGACGGGAGGGGGGAGTCCCCCGCCTCGCCGCCGGACCCTTCACGCGGAGGAGGTGGGATTTGAACCCACGGTGAGTTTCCCCACACACGATTTCCAGTCGTGCCGATTCGGCCGCTCTCGCACTCCTCCGGAGCTGCCGGTGCGCAGCAGCAGGGAGGCTATCGTCTCGCGGTGCATTGTCCGGTGCTCCGTGCGACGGCCGGGTCCTGCGCAACGGTCTCCCGTGAACCGAGTCAGGGCCGGAAGGCAGCAGCTCTCAGCGGGTCCGGCCGGGTGCCGTAGCAAACCTGGCCGTCGCACCGAACACCGGCACCGAAGCGGGCACGCCGCTGACCCGGGGTCGACACCGGCCGATGCCGCGCCCGGCACGAAACCGCCCTGACCAGGCGGGCGAGGGCGTCGCGTCCCCCCGGTAGGCTGCGGCCGTGGCCGCCGCCGGCGACAAGGATCCCGCTCCCTACCAGTCTCTTTACCGTCGCTTCCGCCCGCAGCGCTTCGAAGAGGTGCTCGGACAGGAGCACGTGAGCCTGGCTCTGAGAAACGCGGTGCGCGACGGCCGGGTCGGACACGCATACCTCTTCAGCGGTCCGCGCGGGACGGGCAAGACATCGACGGCTCGCATCCTCGCCAAGGCGTTGAATTGCGCCGCCCTCGAGGACGGCGAGCCCTGTGGGCGCTGCGACTCCTGCGTCGAGATCGCCCGCGGCGCCTCGCTTGACGTCCACGAGCTCGACGCGGCGTCGAACAATGGTGTGGACGCCATGCGTGACCTGGTGTCGCATGCCGCCCTCGGGACCCCGGGCCGATGGAAGGTCTACATCGTCGACGAGGTGCACATGCTCTCGACGGCCGCCTCCAACGCGTTGTTGAAGACCCTCGAGGAGCCACCCGGACACGTCGTGTTCGTCCTCGCCACCACCGACGCCCAGAAGGTCCTGCCCACCATCAGGAGC
Organism: uncultured Acidimicrobiales bacterium; assembly: GCA_963796765.1. Classification (GTDB taxonomy): domain Bacteria; phylum Actinomycetota; class Acidimicrobiia; order Acidimicrobiales; family UBA8190; genus Chersky-840. The sequence goes on from CAWCMY010000001.1 coordinate 181,378, forward strand.
CGTACCCAACACTTCGAGTTCCGACTCCTCGGATCCGAGACCCTGTCGGCACTGCTCCATCAGGTCCGCACCGCCGCTGGCCTCGCACTTCCCGACGAGGCTCTCGACGCGGCCGTGCGCCGGGGTCGCGGGTCGGCCCGGGACGCGCTGTCGGTTCTCGACCAGGTCGCGGCGGGAGGGATGGTCGACGACGACATCGAGGTCTTGGCTGAGCTCGCCGAGGCCCTGGCCGAGCGTGATCCTTCCCGGGCCCTCGTCGCCGTCGCCCACGCCGCCGAAGCAGGACGTGATCCTCAGCGCCTGGCCGCCGATCTCGCTGAGTACCTGCGCCAAGGCTTCCTGGCCATGGTGGCGGGCGAGCTCGTGAGCTTGTCGGGCGCCGACCGCAGCCGGGTCGAGGACACCGCCCGGCGGATGGGGCTGCCGGCTTTGGTGCGCGCCCTCGAGGAGCTGGGACGAGCCCAGGTCGAGATGCGTGACATCCCCGACCAGCGTGTCCACCTCGAGGTCTCGCTCATCAAGCTCACCCACCCCCAAGCAGATGACTCCACCAGCGCCCTGCTCGAGCGCGTCGAGCGACTCGAACGCGCCCTGGCCGAGGGAGGCGGACCTGGGGTGGAGGTCGCGCCGGCCCGCACGCTCGAGGTACCCCCGGCGCCACGGGGCGGGCCGTCCCCGACCCGAGCGGGCCCGACCCGCCGAGAAGCCAGGGAAAGACACGGCCCGGGGATCCTCCCCTGGAGACGACGAGCCCGTCCCTGCTCCGGCCGGCCCCAGCCGCCACCAGTGGCGAGAGCGGTCCCGATCTCGCTCGCCGGACGCTCGGCGCGGTCCGACGTCAGAGCGGCGCGAGTCGTGGCGCCCCCCGCGTCGACACCGTCGCGGGACGCGACCTCCGAGCGCGCCCGGAATCGAGGTGGCCCCGCCACCGACCGGCGCCGATCCGTGCCCCGACATCGGCCGCGGCGGTGAAACCCGCCGGGGCGCTCGCCACCTTGCCGTCGCGCGACGAGCTCGTCCAGGTCTGGGGCGACGAGTTGCTCGCCCAGCTGCCCAATCGGGCCAGGGCCCGGTTCAGGGTGGGAAGGTTCCTGGACGTCGACGGGTCGACGGCGGTCTTCGCCTTGCCCAACGAGACACACCGTTCGTATTGCGAAGAGGTCCGCCTCGACGTGGAGGCCGTCCTGGCGACGCGCTTCGGGACGGCGGTACCCATCCGGCTCGTGGTCGACGACGACGCTGCCGACGACCCCGGTCACGCCGCCTCCGACCCGGCCCTCTCGAGGTGCGATGCCGGCGCCGGCAGGAGCCGACGAGGCGAACGCCCCCCGACGAGACTTGCCGACGCCCCGAGCCTCGCCGGCGCCCGCCGGGAGCGCTGACAGCCGACGATTCGCCTGATCTGCTCGATCCCGCCGTGCTGGCGGCGGAGACCGAGCTCGCCGGGGTGGGGCTCACTCCCGAAGAACGGCTGAAGCAGGCCTTCCCCGGCGCGCAAGAGGTGTAGAGATGTTCACCGGCCCCTTGCAGGCCTTGGTGGACGAGCTGGGCCGCTTACCCGGCATCGGGCCCAAGTCGGCGCAGCGCATCGCCTTTCACATGTTGAAGGTGGCACCCGAGGATGCCATGCGCCTGGCCGACGCCATCGTGGCGGTCAAAGACCGCATCACCTTGTGTCCCCGCTGTTTCAACGTGGCCGAGGGTGACCTGTGCGCCATCTGTAGCGACGCCCGGCGCGACGGCACCATCTTGTGCGTGGTCGAAGACCCACGCGACATCGTGGCGGTGGAGAAGACCCAGGAATTCCGTGGTCGCTACCACGTGCTCCACGGTGCGCTCAATCCGATCGAGGGGGTGGGGCCGGATCAGCTGCGCGTCAAGGAGCTGCTGGGGCGCCTCGACGACGAGGCGATCACCGAGATCATCCTCTGCACCAATCCGAACCTCGAGGGCGAGGCCACCGCCATGTACCTGGCGAGGCTCTTGAAGCCTCTGGGCCTCAGCGTCACCCGCATCGCCAGTGGGCTCCCCGTCGGCGGAGACCTCGAGTACGCGGATGAGCTCACACTGGGTCGTGCCCTCGAGGGCCGTCGCGAAGTCGACGCCTGACCGGCGCTCGCGACCTCAGTCCCACAACTCGGGTTGATCGGCGCCGGCTTCGAGTGGGAAGTACCCCGGGAGCTCGTCGGTCGGAGTGTCGAGGTAGACCTTGGCTTCGGGGGGCTGGGCGAAGCGGCCGTGGCTCCAGCGCACCTCCACGTGGCCCTGAACCGACCGCCGGCGCATGGTGGCGCGCTCGACGTAGGTGACGGTCCAGTTCACCTGGGGCTGGCCCGACGTGGCGCGACGATGTCGAGGCCCACGAAACGAAAGGCCTGGCGCCAGTCCCACGAGCTCGCCACACGCAGGCGCAGGGACCTCCGGGGATCGGCGCCGAGAAGGAAGTAGGCGGCGTTGCCGATGCGCAGCAGTCGCCACACCATCTTCTCGGCCGCCCCCCGGCGAGCCACGTTGTCGAGCCAGCGTTGCGCGGACGCCGCGCTCACCTGGGCGCAGAGCTGTCGGTAGGGCTCGCGTGCGTCGGCGGGATAGGTCCGGCCCGGGAGGGCGCGCCGGAGTCGCTGGCGGTCGTCGGTGCTCAACTCGGCTGAAGTCATCGGAGAGATCGGTGAGCCCGGTGGCGCGCCGGCAGGCGTCGTACAAGGCGCGCAGCTCGTCGGGGGCGACCACTTCGTACCAGTCGGTCTGCTCCCAGTCGCCCGAGGTGGCGAGCAGCCCGTCGAACAATCGGGCCGGAGACGGGTTGGCGATGTTGCGTGACAGGTACTTGCAGCTGACCAGGTAGACGTGATCGATCCGGAGGTCGACCGGGGCCACCTCGTCACCGGGTGGACGACGTCCACCGGTCCATTCGATCAGGCGGGGGCGCCGTCCCCGCAGCGCGTCCTCGGCCTCGAGGAATGCCCGCCCGTTGGCGAATGCGGTGGCGAATTCGCCGTCGAACCTTCCCGAGGCGTACAGGGCGTCGAGCTCGCCCCAGGTGGCCTCGGCGATATCGAGCTGTTGGGGACGTCGCGCCAGTGTGGAGGAGAGGTCCCCGAGGCCCAGGGTGCCGAGCGCGGTGGCGAGCTCGGTGACCGTCGTGCGGTCATCGGGCACGGGTCGCGCCGCGCCGGCTCTTGGTTCCCCGTGCCGGCGCGCCGTTGGGCGCGTCGTCGCCACGCGGCCTCGAGGCCGTGCGACGCGTAGCGCGAGAGGCGGGCCTCGTCTTCTGAGGAGCCGAGCTCGACCACGTCGTAGACGGCCCCGATCTCGCCCGTCGGCGCCGCTTCGCCCAGTGATCGCCACGCCCGTTCCCCGGCACTGCCCGGGGCCGGGGCTGCGGTGGTGAGGAGCACGAAGGGCACCTCGGGCCACGCCGCGTGGATGACGGCGGCTTTGCCGAGCGCCTTCCACAGGGTGTCGGCACGCCGCAGGCCCGTGTTGGCCGTGCTGAAGGCGCCGGCGAAGTCGAAGAGCCATTGCCGTCCCGTGCGGTCGCGCGCCGTGAAGGCGACGTCCACGCCGGCGACGGGGCGCTTGCTCGCCACGACGTCGAAGAACCCGCACCGGCTGAGCATCTCTCCCGCCACGTCGCGCGCGCCCGGTGCCGTCGCGCCGGGTCGTTCGAGGGGGTCGCCCTCGCGTTCGATCAGCCGGTCGCGCTCGGCGCTGATCCGTTGCTCGGCGATGCGGACGTACTCGGACTCGGTGTCGTAGCCGACGAAATGGCGGTGGCTGCGCAGCGCGGCGGCGGCGGTCGAGCCCGATCCCATGAACGGGTCGAGGACGAGGTCGCCTTCGTAGGTGTAGAGCTCGATCAGCCGCAGCGGGAGCTCGACGGGGAACGGCGCCGGATGCCCGACGCGCGTGGCGCGCTCGCTGGGCAGCTCCCAGACGTCGGTGGTGGCCTCGATGAACTCCTCCTTGGTCAGCGAGATCCCCGACGGCAGGCCCCGTTCCTGGCGGGCGGGCCGAGACAGGGCCCTGTCGAAGCGGCCCTTGCTGGCGATGACGACCCGTTCGGTGAGGTCGCGCAGGACCGGGTTGGCGGGGCTCCGGAACGAACCCCACGCGCATGAGCCGCTGGCCCCCCGCGCTTTGAGCCAGACGACCTCGCCCCGCAGCAGGAGCCCCAACCGGTCCTGGAGGATGGTGATCACGTCCGCCGACAGCGACCGGTACGGCTTGCGGCCCAGATTGGCCACGTTGACGGCGATCCGCCCACCGGGCTCGAGCGTGCGCACGCATTCGGCGAAGACCTCGGTGAGCATGCCCAGGTAGTCGAGATAGCTGGCGGGGATGTGGCCCTCACCGAGCGCTTCTTCGTACTCCTTGCCGGCGAAGTACGGCGGTGACGTCACCACCAGCGCCACCGAGGCGTCCTCGACCTCGTCCATGTGCCGGGCGTCGCCGGTGACGATCTTGTCCTTGATGGGGGAGTTGTTGACGGTGTCGTGCTGGGACAGGACCGGAGCGCTGAACCGGTCGTAGAAGCCGCTGGCGTCGTGGCTCTCGCGCCGGCCCACGCCGAAGGACGGAGGTCGATGTGGGCCTGCGGCGACGGCTCACTGGCATGGCTCCCGATAGACGCAGGCGGAAAGGCGTCGACCGCTCATGCGTTGGATTGATAGTACCGGGGTGTGACGGTCCGGCAGCGGACCGCGCGAGCGGCGTCAGAAGCTCCGGTCAGGAGCCTGGATCAGCCGATCGAACGCACGACGAGGGCGTCACCCTGGCCACCGCCACCGCACAGGCTGGCCGCACCGAGACCCCCGCCGCGGCGCCGGAGCTCGTGGAGCATGGTCAGCGCCAGGCGGGTCCCGGACATGCCGATGGGGTGCCCGAGCGCGATGGCCCCGCCGTTGACGTTGGTGACCTCGTCGGTGATCCCGAGCTCGGCCATCGAGGCCAGGCCCACGACCGCGAAGGCCTCGTTGAGCTCGAAGAGAGAGACGTCGCGCGGGCGACTTCCCGACCTTGGCCAGCGCCTGGACGATGGCGTTGGCCGGCTGGAGCAGGAGCGAGGCGTCCGGACCCGCCACCTGCCCGTAGCTGACGACCTCTCCGAGAGGCGTCACCCCGAGGGCCTCGGCCCGGGCCTTCGACGTCACGACCACGGCCGCGCCGCCGTCGGAGATCTGGCTGGCGTTGCCGGCGGTGATGGTCCCCTCCTTGTCGAAGGCGGGCTTCAAGGCGCCGAGGGACTCCGCCGTCGTGCCGGGGCGGACCCCCTCGTCGGTGTCCACCACGATGGGATCGCCCTTGCGTTGGGGCACCGACACGGGGACGATCTCGTCGGCGAAACGGCCGTCTTTGATGGCGGTGGCGGCCCGCTCGTGGGACAACGCCGCGAAGCTGTCCTGGGCGGCACCGAGAGATCTTCGCCTCCCGGTTGTACTGCTCGGTCCCCAGTCCCATGGCGCAGTGGTCGAACTGGCAGTAGAGGCCGTCGTACATCATCGAGTCGACGAGCGTGCCGTCCCCGGCCCGGTAGCCGGCGCGGGCCCCGGGCAGGAGATAGGGGGCCTGGGTCATCGACTCCATGCCCCCGGCCACCACGACATCGGCTTCGCCGGCGGCGATGAGCATGTCGGCCAGATAGATGCTGTTGAGCCCGGACAGGCACACCTTGTTGATGGTGGTGGCGGGGACCGACATCGGGATCCCGCCCTTGGTGGCGGCCTGGCGGGCGGTGATCTGGCCTTGGCCGGCCTGGAGCACCTGGCCCATGAACACGTAGTCGACGTCCTGCGGGGAGATCCCGGCCCGCTCGAGGGCGGCCGCGATGGCGAAGCCGCCGAGATCCATGGCGCTGAATCCGGCCAGGGCGCCCGAGAGCTTGCCGATGGGGGTACGGGCCCCCGCGAGGATGACGGAACCGGGCATGGACGTGACCTCCGATGGACTGTGTCAGCCGGACAGGCCGGTAGCGGACCCGGGGTGGTGGGCCCCGAGAGTGGGCAGAGGCCCATTCTACGGGAGGATCCGGGTCCTCCGCCGAGTCGGGTCAAGTTCGGGCGGGGCCTGGGAAGCGACCGGGGACGGCGGGTAGGGTGCGTCCCCATGCAGGCATTCCGTGAGGCCATTGTGGCGGGTGCGAACGGCGACGAGCTCGGCGCCATGGCGATGCCCGGGTCCTACCGCGCCGCCCATGTCCGTCGTGACGAGGTCGAGATGTTCGCGGGGGTCGACTCGGCCGACAAGGACCCCCGGAAGTCGCTCCATGTCTCGGAGGTCCCCGTCCCCGAGCTCGCACCCGACGAGGCCTACCTGGCGGTCATGGCGTCCTCGATCAACTTCAACACCGTGTGGACGTCGATCTTCGAGCCCCTGCCGACCTTCGGGTTCCTGGACCGCCTGGGCAAGGAGAGCGCCTGGGGGGCCCGCCATGCCCTCGACCACCATGTCGTGGGATCCGATGCCTCGGGCGTGGTGCTCCGGGTCGGCTCGGCGGTGCGGAACTGGCGACCGGGGGACAAGGTCGTCGTGCACTGCAACTACGTCGACGACCAGGATCCCTCGGCCCACGACGACTCCATGTTGGCGGCCAATCAACGCATCTGGGGATTCGAGTCGAACTTCGGTGGCCTGGCCGACCTCGCCGTGGTGAAGGCCAACCAGCTCATGCCCAAGGCGCGCCACCTGAGCTGGGAAGAGGCCGCCATCAACGCCCTGTGCAACTCGACCGCTTACCGGATGCTCGTCTCGCACAACGGCGCGCCCATGAAGCAGGGCGACCGGGTGCTCGTGTGGGGTGGGAGCGGTGGCCTCGGGAGCTACGCCGTGCAACACGTGATGAACGGGGGCGGGACGCCGATCGCGGTGGTCTCCTCGCCGGACAAGGTGGACCTGTTGCACCAGCTGGGCGTCGAGGCGGTGATCGACCGCGCCGCGGCGGGGTACCGGTTCTGGAAGGACGAGCACACCCAGGACGAGTCGGAATGGCGCCGCTTCGGCAAGGACGTCCGAGCCCTCGTGGGTGCGGAGCCCGACATCGTCTTCGAGCATCCCGGTCGTCAGACCATGGGCGCGTCGGTGTTCGTCTGCAAGCGGGCCGGGACCATCGTCACCTGCGCGGCCACCTCGGGCTACATGATCGAGTACGACAACCGCCACCTGTGGATGAAGCTCAAGACCATCAAGGGCTCGCACTTCGCCAACTACCGCGAGGCCTGGGATGCCAACCAACTCGTCTGTGACGGCAAGGTGGTGCCCCCCTTGTCGGCGCTCTACCCCCTCGACGAGGTCGGGGACGCCGCCTTCCAGGTGCACCACAACCTGCACGAGGGCAAGATCGGGGTGCTGTGCCTCGCGCCCGAGGAGGGCCTCGGCATCGACGACCCCGAGTTGCGGGCCCGCGTCGGGGAGGATCGGATCACCTTGTTCCGAAGGCACGGGGCATGACCGGCGTCACCGGTCCGGGAGGAGGGCGCGCCCTGCTCACCGAGATCGACCACGTCGGGATCGCGGTGCGCGACCTCGACGCTGCCATCGCCTACTACCGCGACACCTTCGGGGCCACGGTCAGCCACCGCGAGTGCATCGACCTCGACGGTGTGGAAGAGGCCCTCATCGCCGTCGCCGACTCCTACATCCAGCTCCTCATGCCCGACACGACCCGACTCACCGGTGGCCCGCTTCCTCGAGCGTCGGGGTGAGGGGTTGCATCACGTCGGGTACCGGGTCGAGGATTGCGCCACGGCACTCGAGTCCGTGCGACACGGGGGTGGGACGCTCATCGACGAAGCGCCCCGGCCCGGCTCGCGCGGGACGACGGTTGCCTTCGTGCACCCCAAGGGCGCCTTCGGCACGCTCATCGAGCTGGTCCAGGAGCCCTGACATTCACCACCTGACGTTCAGGTGGTGAAGCGCATCACCGTGCCGGGATTGGCCGTGGCCCCCCACAGCGTCGCCCCGTGCTGGACCACCAGTTGGCGGATGACGCCGGGGACCTGGACCGCCCTGCCCGTCTGCTCACCGGTGGCCGGGTTCAGTGCCACCACCACGCCTTGCTGGCCGTCGGCAACCCACAGCCGGTTGTGCCACACCGCCACCATCTCGGGGTTGGCGGGGACGCCGCCACCGGCTCCACCCACGGTGTAGGTCGCCGTCACCCGCATCGAGGCGGGGTCGACGCGCGACACCGATCCGGATTTCACGTTCGCCACCCACACCGACCCGTCGCCCACCCCCACCCCGAAGGGCCCTTGGCCCACGTGGACCGTCTTCCAATGCAGCATGCCGTCGACGGGCCGGGGGTCGACCCGGGTGAGGGAGTTGGTCTGGCCGCTCACCCATACCCCGCCAGGGCCGACGCTGAGACGGACGGCTCCGTCGGGGAGCGATCCCGACGCCAGCACATTGCCGGTCCGTGGATCGATGAGACTGACCGATCCGGCTACGAGACTCGCCACCCACACCCCGCCGTCACCGGCGGCGAGCGATACGGGCCCTTCGGCCACGGGAATGGGGGACCCCACGACGGCTGCGGTCTTGGGGTTGATCTCCCACACCTGGCTCCCGGCGATGTCCGCGACCCAGATGCGGCCGAAACCCGACACCACCGAGATCGGCCTTCCCCCCAGACGCACCGGGCGACCCAGCGCGGCGCCGGTGGAAGGGTTGAAGTGCCTGACGGTCCCGGTGTGATCGTCGGCCAGCCACCCCCCGGTCGAGTCGAAGGTGACCGAGGCCGCCACGGTGCGAGTGACGACGACGGCACTGGCGGGGGGAGGGCCCTCAGCGGAAGGAGTCGCGGGCGAGGTGAGCGCGTCGATGCCGAGGGCCATGGCGATGACGAGTGCGAGACCGAGACCGAGAACCACGCCGACCCCTCGTCGGGTGAGCTTCATCTTGGCCTGGGGACGTGGGCGCGGTGGCCGGGGGCGAACCGGCGCCGGTTCGTCTTGCAGTGCTCGAAGCGTTTCCTGGGGCGAGCGAGTCCTCGCCACGCCCGTCCTTGGCGTCGGGGACTGCCGTGTGACACCTGCCGGCGGCGACATCATGACGCCCGCGGGCGGAGTCATGTCCGGGTCGGGCCGATCGGCCCTCTGGGGCTGGCGCTGGAGCTGATTCCCCGTCGGGGTCACCACTCCATCCTGGTCTCGTGACGACCCACGCGGGGTGATCGTCGGCGCGGCCCGGTCATCCGCCTCGTCCACGGGCATGGACCGTGGACCGCCCTCGAGGCCGGCCAGGCTGGTTCTTCGAGTGCGCGGGCCTGCCGCGAGGGGCGGCGCGTCATGTCACCCGTGCCCGGGCCTCCGGTAGCCTCTCGGCTCATGGACCACCCCATGTCACAACGGCTGGCCGAGCTCAAGGCCCGCAAGGAGGAGGCCCTTCACGCGGGATCGCCCCACGCCGTGGAGCGCCAGCACGCCAAGGGGAAGATGACCGCCCGCGAGCGGATCGAGTACCTCCTCGACGAAGGATCGTTCCAGGAGCTCGACATGCTGGCCCGGCACCGGGCGCACGGCATGGGCCTCGAGGAGAAGCGTCCCTATACCGACGGTGTGATCACGGGCTTCGGGACCATCGACGGCCGACGGGTGTGTGCCTTCAGCCAGGACTTCACCGTCTTCGGCGGCGCGCTCGGAGAGGTCTTCGCCGAGAAGATCCACAAGGTCATGGACCTCGCCGAGTCCATCGGCGTGCCCATGATCGGGCTCAACGACGGGGCGGGGGCCCGTATCCAAGAAGGCGTCGTCTCACTGCACTCCTACGGCGGGATCTTCCACCGCAACGTGAAGGCGTCGGGTGTCATCCCGCAGATCAGCGTGATCATGGGGCCCTGTGCCGGTGGAGCGGTGTACTCGCCCGCCATGACGGACTTCATCTTCATGGTGAACCAGTCGAGCCACATGTTCATCACGGGGCCCGACGTCGTGAAGACCGTCACGGGGGAAGACGTCACCCTCGAAGAGCTGGGCGGCGCCATGAGTCACGCGACGAAGTCCGGGGTGGCCACGTTCGTCGCGCCTGACGAGAAGACCTGTCTGGACGAAGTCCGGTATCTCTTGTCGTTCCTGCCCTCGAACAACCTCGAGGAGCCGCCGCTCGTCGACACCGACGACGACCCCGACCGGGGAACTCCCGAGCTGGTCGACCTGATGCCCAGCCTGCCGACCCAGCCCTACGACATGAAGCGGGTCATCACCTCGGTCGTCGACGAGGGCGACTACTTCGAGGTCCACCCGCACTGGGCCATGAACATCACCTGCGGGTTCGCACGGATCGACCGGCGTGTCGTGGGCATCGTGGGCAACCAGCCCGCCGTGCTCGCCGGTGTGCTGGACATCGACTCCTCGGAGAAGGCGGCGCGTTTCGTTCGCACCTGCGATGCGTTCAACATCCCCCTGGTCACCTTCGTCGACGTTCCGGGATTCATGCCCGGGACAGATCAGGAGTACGGCGGGATCATCCGTCACGGAGCCAAGTTGCTCTACGCGTACTGCGAGGCGACGGTGCCGCGCATCCAGGTCATCACCCGCAAGGCGTACGGCGGCGCCTATGTCGTCATGAACTCCAAGTCGATCGGCGCCGACCTCGCCTTCGCGTGGCCGTCGGCGGAGCTGGCGGTCATGGGTCCCCAGGGTGCGGTTGAGATCGTCTACCGGCGGGAGTTGACCGAGGCCGCCGACCCTGCGGCGCGGCGTGCGGAGCTCGTCGAGGAGTACACCGAGCGCTACGCCAATCCGTATGTGGCAGCCGAGCGCGGCTATGTCGACGACGTGATCGACCCCACCGAGACGCGCCGTGTCCTGGTGCGCAGCTTGCGCCTGCTCGCCTCCAAGCGTGAAGAGCTGCCTCGTCGCAAGCACGGGAACGTGCCGTTGTGAGCGGGGCCAACCCGCCCGGCGCGCCGGTCGTCGTCTCGGTTCGGCCCGAGCCCGAGCCCCCCGTGTTGGCGGCCATCGTCGCCGCCGTGGAAGAGGCGTGGCCCCGCCCGCGTGCCGTCGGGGACGAGGGTCGGGGTGTGACGCAACCGGCCTGGCGCTTCAGCGGTCGGTGGTGGACTCAGCCCGCGGCGTTGCGCCGGGATCGTCCTCGATCGAGTCGCTGATCGCGACGCGGGTCAGCGCGCCGCGTTGTCGTGTCCGTGGCGGTGCTGTTCGACCAGGGTGATGAGCTCGTCGACGATCCGACCGAGTTGGAAGTCCTTGGGCGTGAAGACCGCGGCGACCCCCTTGCCCCGGAGCACCTCGGCGTCTTCCGGCGGGATGATGCCGCCCACGACCACCGGCACGTCGACACCAACGCCGCGTAGCCGGTCGAGGACCTCCGGGACGAGCTCGAGATGGCTCCCGGACAAGATGGAGATCCCCACCACGTCGACGTCCTCGTCGCCGCGCCGCCACCGCGATCTGCTCGGGGCTGAGCCGGATGCCTTGGTAGATCACCTCGAAGCCGGCGTCGCGCGCCGCCACCGCGATCTGCTCGGCTCCGTTGGAGTGTCCGTCGAGACCGGGTTTGGCCACGAGAAGGCGCGGCGGCCCACCCGTGCGCTGCGCCAGCAGCCGGGACCGCTCCCGGACTCCCGCCAGCTCGGCACCCCGGTGCCCGACCCCACCGCTGACGCCGGTGGGTGCCCGGTACTCGCCGAACACCTCGCGCAGGGCCCCGGCCCATTCCCCGGTGGTGCCGCCGGCGTGGGCGAGGGCGATGGTGGCCGGCATGAGGTTCTCGTTCTCGTCGGTCGCCACCCGGCGCAATTCGTCGAGGGCGCGCTCGACCGCGACGTTGTCGCGCTGGGCGCGCCATGTGGCCACGTCGGCCCGCAGCTGTGCCTCTTCGGTCGGGTCCACCTTCAGGATCGTGGTGGTGCCGTCGTCGGCCATCTCCAGAGGCGAGGGCTCGGTCTCGGTGAAGGAGTTGACCCCCACCACGAGGAGGTCGCCGGTCTCGATGCGCCGGACCCGCTCGGCCTGGCTGCGCACGAGGCGGCGCTTCAACTCGTCGACCGCTTCGAACGCGCCACCCAGCTCGAGCACCTCGTCGAGCTCCTCACCCGCCGCCGCGGCCAGCTCGGAGGTCTTGGCCTCGATCACGGTGGAGCCCTCGAAGATGTCGTCGTACTCGAGCAGGTCGGTCTCGAAGGCCAGGATCTGTTGGATCCGCAATGACCACTGCTGGTCCCATGGCCTCGGCAGGCCCAGGGCCTCGTTCCACGCCGGGAGCTGGATCGCCCGGGCGCGGGCGTCCTTGGACAAGGTGACGCCGAGTGCTTCGAGCACGATGCGGGGGACGTTGTTCTCCGGCTGGGCCTCGGTGAGACCCAGGGAGTTGACCTGGACCCCGTATCGGAACCGACGCAGCTTCGGGTCCTCGACCCCGTAGCGCTCCAGACAGATCCGGTCCCACATGCGGGTGAGGGCGCGTACCTTGCAGGTCTCCTCGACGAAACGGATGCCGGCGTTGACGAAGAACGACATGCGCCCCACCACGGCGGGGACTTCGGATTTCTCGATCTTTCCGGAGTCGCGCACTGCGTCGATGACGCCGATGGCCGTCGCCAGCGCGTAGGCGACCTCCTGGACCGGTGTCGCCCCGGCCTCTTGGAGGTGGTAGCTGCACACGTTGATGGGGTTCCACCTGGGGACCTCGCGCACCGTGTAGGCGATCATGTCGACGATCAACCGGCGACTGGGCCCGGGCGGGAAGATGTACGTGCCGCGCGACAGGTACTCCTTCACGATGTCGTTCTGGGTCGTGCCCTGGAGCATGCGACGGTCGACCCCGGTGTCCTCGGCGTAGGCGATGTACAGCCCGAGCAGCCACGCCGCCGTGGCGTTGATCGTCATCGACGTGTTCATGTCCCCGAGGGGGATCCCCTCGAGGAGCTCGGCCATGTGGCCCCGATGCACCACCGGGACACCGACCTTGCCCACCTCACCGGTGGCTTCGGGCGAGTCGGGGTCATACCCGGTCTGGGTGGGGAGGTCGAAGGCGATCGAGAGCCCGGTCTGGCCCTTGGTCAGGTTGGTCCGGTAGAGCAGGTTCGACGCCCGGGCCGAGGTATGGCCCGAGTAGGTGCGCATCATCCAGGGCTTGTCCCGACCACCGTCTCGAGGCGCCACGTCGCTCACCTCTCCATTCTCCCCCTGGTGCCGCCGATACTCGGCCCCCGCAGTCTCTGGGCCCGGCTCCCGGTGCCCACCCGCAGCGGAAACAGCTACTTGCGGTAGTCGAAGAAGCCCCGGCCCGACTTCCGGCCGAAGAGCTCGGCGGCCACCATGCGCCGGAGCAGCGGGACAGCGGCATAGTTCGGGTCGCGGAACTCGTCGTAGAGGGCGTCGAGGATGGCGAGGCTGGTGTCGAGGCCGACCAGGTCGAGAAGGGCGAAGGGTCCCATCGGGAACCCACAACCGCCCTTCATGGCGGTATCGATGTCGTCCCGGGTGGCGACCCCGTTCTCGAGCAGGCGCACCGCGTTGTTGAGATAGGGGAAGAGGAGGGCGTTCACGATGAACCCGGCCTGGTCCTTCACTTCTACCGGTGTCTTCCCGCATGCTTCGGCCAGGGCCTTGGCCGCCTCGATCGTGGCGTCGGAGGCGGTGATGGGCCGGACCACTTCGACGAGACCCATGACCGGGGCGGGATTGAAGAAGTGGATGCCGCACACCTGGTCGGGCCGACCCGTCTCCATCGCCATCTCCACGACAGGGAGCGTGGAGGTGTTGGTGGCCAGGATGGTGTGCTCGGGGCAGATGCGGTCGAGCTCGGAGAAGAGATGTTTCTTCACCCCGAGGTCCTCGACAACCGACTCGATCACGAGGTCGCATCCGGCCAACTCGCCGAGGTCCGACACTGCGGTGACCCGCGACAGCGCACCATCGCGGTCGGCTTCGGCCAGCTTGCCCTTGTCCACCTGACGCGCCAGCGACTTCTCCATCGCCGCCACCATGCCTTCGGCCGTGCTCTGGGCCCGAGAGCGCAGGACGACCTCGAAGCCGTGCACCGCCATGGTCTCGGCGATGCCCGAGCCCATGATCCCCGAGCCGACGATTCCTACCCGCTTGATCGACATGAGCCATATGTTACCGGCCGGTTACCTGATCGGCCCGTCCGACGGTGTCGGCCCGCTCAACCCCCGGCGCTGCGGATGGCGCGCCGCATGAGACGCGGCCCGCTCTCGATCATGAGGCGGGGCGAGATTCGGTAGATCCGCCACGGGATGCGGGCATGGCGGGGGGTCACGATCATGGCTCGGTTGCGCGCCACCCCGTCGAGGACGTCTTCGGCGAGCGATGCGGCGGGATAGGCGCGACCGACCATCTTGGTGAGCAGGGTCCGGGCGTGGGGCGAGTGGGTGACCGGTGGCAGGTCGGGTGGGTTGCCCTTGTCGAGGAGCGGAGTGTCGATCACGCCGGGGCACACCACGGTCACCCGTACACCGTGTTCGACCGCCTCCATGCGCAGGCTCTCGCTCAAGCTGACGACGCCGTGCTTGGTCATCCCGTAGGGCGTGAGCATCGGAGCAGGAAGCAGACCCGCCAGCGACGCCGTGTTCACGATGTGGCCGTGGCCTTGGCGGATCATGATGGGGTAGGCGGCCACGACGCCGTGGATGACCCCGCGCAGGTTGACGTCGATGGTGCGATTCCAGTGGGCCAGGGTGAGCTCGCGCACCGGACCGGCCACCGCGATCCCGGCGTTGTTGAAGAGGAAGTCGAGATGGCCGTGGTCCTGCGCGACCCGGCCGACGAGCGACGCCACCGCTTCGGCGTCGGTCACGTCCAGGGCGACACCCGAGACCCGCCCTGGTGGCCCCGCCGCCAAGGCGTCGGCGGCGGCCTTGGCTCCGCCTTCGTCGATATCGGCGAGGACCACGGTGGCACCGCGTCGGGCCAAAGCGCCCGCCAACGCCGTGCCGATCCCCGAGGCGGCCCCGGTGACGATGGCCACGCGTCCTCGGTAGTGGGTGTCGTCGGGCACGGCGCCGAGCCTAGGCGTGCACGGTCACGCCGGCTCGGGTGTCGTCGAGGGGGTCGTCGTCGGCGCCCGAGCAGCGCGGCCGACGCCCCTACAGTGACGGCCATGGTTGGCACGACTGGGGCCTGCGGGCCGTTGGCCCTCGTGGGCGGGGGCGAGTGGAGCAACGGATGTGACTTCGACGCGGAGCTCCTGGCCGCCTCAGGCGGCGACGAGGTGCTGATCCTGCCGACCGCCGCCGCCTACGAGCACCCCGAGAAGGCGGTGGCCACGGCGGTGGCATGGTTCGCACGAATCGGCGGTCGGGCCCGGGGCCTCATGGTGCTCGGGCGCGCCGACGCCGAGGCCGAGGCCAACGCGGCGGAGGTACGGGCCAGTCGATTCGTCTACCTCGGCGGCGGTTCGCCCATGCACCTGCGATCGGTGTTGAAGAGCTCTCCGGTGTGGGAGGCGTTGCTCGACGCGTGGCGCCACGGGGCTGTGGTGGCCGGTTCGTCGGCGGGTGCCATGGTGCTCACCGACCCCATGGTCGACCCGCGCGGCGGGGCGTTGACCGTGGGCCTCGGCATGGTCGAGGAGCTGGCGGTGATCCCGCATTTCGGCGACGAGAACGCCGAGAAGGTGCACCGCTCCATCGCCTTGGCCGCTCCGGGACTGCCCGTCGTCGGCCTGCCCGAGCGCACCGCCCTGATCCGTGATCCCGATGGCGGGTGGCGCCAGGCGGGCCAGGGCACCGCGCAGGTGTTCGTGAGTGGGAAGCCGGCCGGGATCGACGCCCTGCCGCACTGAGGCAGGCGGGCCGCTGCTCAGCGCGTGTCGAGGGACCAGAAGGTCGCCGGTCAGTCCGCTTCGACGATGGTCACGGATTCGATGGTGATCTTCTCCTTGGTCTTGCCCGAGCTCGACCCCAAGGCGTCGATGGCGGCGACGACGTCGAGCCCCGCCACGACCTTGCCGAACAGCGAGTAGCTCGGCGGCAGGCGCATCCCGTCGGGCCCCGAGATGATGAAGAACTGGCTCCCGTTGGTATTGGGCCCGGCATTGGCCATCGCCAGCGAGCCCAACTCGTAGCGTCCCGCCGCGGGGAGCTCATCGGCGAACTTGTACCCGGGGCCGCCGGTCCCGGTGCCGGTGGGGTCACCCCCCTGGAGTACGAAGCCCGGGATCACGCGGTGGAAGACGATGCCGTCGAAGTAGTGGTAGCGGGCGAGGAACACGAAGCTGTTCACCGTCCGGGGGGCGGCCTGGGGGTCCAGTGCGATGGTCATGGAGCCCTTGGAGGTGACCATGGTGGCGGTGTAGCGCTTGGCGGTATCGACGATCATGGGAGGCTCACCCTTGAAGGATCGGCGCTGGGCGCTCGAGCCGTCGGAGGCGGGCAATTCGACGGACATGGTGGACCTCCTGTGGGGGTTGTGGCGGAACGGTACCGGGCTTGCGACCCGATCTACGAAGACGAGATGGTGACCGACAAGATGCGGTGGATGACCTTGGGGGGCGTGCCGTTGTCGGCAGGGTTGGCGTTGCCGTCCTTGTTGATCTTGGTGGCCACGTCGATTCCCGACGTCACCTGCCCGAAGAGGGTGTAGTCCGGCGCCAGGGTGGCGCCCTCGGAGCCGGTGACGACGAAGAACTGGCTCCCGTTGGTGTTGGCGCCCGAGTTGGCCATCGCCACCGAGCCGACCGGGTACTGGGGAGTGGCCTTGGCCGGGAGCTCGTCGGCGAAATTGTACCCGGGGCCGCCCGTGCCCGTCCCGGTGGGGTCACCGGTCTGGTCCATGAAATCCGGGACCACCCGGTGGAACGTCACACAGTTGAAGAAGTTCTTCTTGGCGAGGAAGACGAAGTTGTTCACCGTGACGGGGGCATGGGTGACGTCGAGGGCGACGACGAACGAGCCTGCGTCGGTCTTCACCGTCGCCTTGTAGGTCTTGGCGGTATCGATGGTCATGGCCGGGGGTGTCTTCCACGACGGTTTGTGCAACTTCGTGGTGGGGCTCGAGGCACAGCCACCCGCCACCGCGGCGTTGTCCGCCACCTCCTGGGCGGTCAGGACCTTCTTGGCCGGCTTCACGAGGAAGTAGACGCCGATGACGACGGCGGCGACGACCACCAGGGTGATCACGCGCCGGCTCCGAGCCCGCCGACGGCGCTGGCGCTCCATGGCCGCCAGCTTCGCTTCACGCGCCGAGCGCTTCCGGGCTCGCTTGTCGGTGGGCATGGCCCGCCACCCTACCGGGCAGCGCTGGATCGCATGGCTCGCCCACCCGGTTCCGGACACCGTGTGGGGGTCGGCCGACCACGTGACCCACGGGCCATGTGGCGATGGGGGGCCGGCACGCCCGGTAGCTTCGACGTGTGGCTCTGGTGGTCCAGAAATACGGTGGGACGTCGGTGAGTGACGCCGAGCGGGTGCGCGCTGTCGCCGATCACGTGGCTCGGACACAGCGACAGGGGACCCACGTGGTGGTCGTGGTGAGCGCCATGGGCAAGACCACCGACGACCTGCTCCGGTTGGCGGGCGACGTGAGTGCGGTGCAGCCGCCGCGCGAGCTCGACATGCTCCTGACGTCGGGCGAGCGGGTCTCGGCGCCGCTGCTGGCGATGGCACTGGCGGGGCTCGGCGTCGACGCCGTGTCCTTCACCGGCAGCCAGGCGCAGATCATCACTGACACCACTCACCTCAACGCCAAGATCGTCGAGGTCAAGGCCGACCGCCTGCGCGCCGCTTTGGCCGAGGGCAGGGTCCCCGTGGTGGCGGGATTCCAAGGGGTGTCGCTCGATCGTGACGTCACCACGCTCGGCCGGGGCGGTTCGGACACCACCGCCGTGGCGCTCGCCGCCGCCCTCGACGCCGATGCCTGTGAGATCTACACCGACGTGTCCGGGGTCTACAGCGCCGACCCCCGTATCGTCCCCGAGGCTCGCCGGCTGGCGCGGGTGAGCTTCGAGGAGATGCTCGACATCGCGGCCAGTGGTGGGCGCGTCCTGGCCCTGCGTTCGGTCGAGTTCGCCCGTAACCACCACGTGCCCCTGCACGTCCGTTCGAGTTTCACCTGGGAGCCCGGTACCTGGGTGGACGAGGAGGATCCTTCCATGGAACAGGCCGTCGTCACCGCCGTCACCCACGACATCTCCGAAGCCAAGGTGACCGTCACCGGTGTCCCCGACAAGCCGGGCATCGCGGCGCGGTTGTTCCGGGCGCTTGCCGACCGGGATGTCAACGTGGACACGATCGTGCAGAACACGTCGCTCCACGGGACGACCGACATCTCCTTCACCGTCCCGAAGACCGATCTCGAGGTCAGTCTGGATGTGGCCCGGGCCCTCTCGCCCGAGATCGGCGCGGGCGAGGTCATGGGCGATGACGGGATCGCCAAGGTGTCGCTCGTGGGTGCGGGGATGCGCAGTCACCCCGGGGTGTCGGCCACCATGTTCGAGGTTCTCGCCGGCGCGGCCATCAACATCGAGATGATCTCGACATCGTCGATCCGACTCTCGTGCGTGGTGCGGGCCGATCGTGTCGAGGAGGCGGTGCGCTTGCTGCACCAGGCATTCGAGCTGTCGGGCGGATGAGTCGCGCCCAGTAGGATCGGGGGATGCGAGTCGCCGTCGTCGGTGCCACCGGCCAAGTCGGCAAGGTCATGCGCTCGGTGCTGGCCGAGCGGTCGTTTCCGCTCGATGACATCCGCTTCTTCGCCTCGGCGCGTTCCGCCGGCACGCGCCTGGCGTGGCGAGGAGGCGAGGTGGAGGTCGAGGTGGCCGAGGAGGCTGACTACCGCGGCGTGGACATCGCCCTCATGTCGGTCGGCGCCGACGCGTCACGGCAGATCTCGCCCCGGATCGCTGAGACCGGCGCCTTGGTGATCGACAACTCGTCGGCATGGCGGATGGACCCGGCCGTGCCCCTCGTCGTCGCCGAGGTCAATCCCGAAGCCCTCGACCGCATGGAGAAGGGGATCGTCGCCAACCCCAATTGCACCACCATGGTGATGATGCCGGCGCTGGCACCGCTGCACCGTGAGGCGGGGCTGTGTCGTCTCGTGGTCGCCACCTACCAGGCCGTGTCGGGTGCGGGCTTGGCCGGCGCCGCGGAGCTCGAAGAGCAGTTGACCAAGACCGTCGACGGGGCAGCCGCGCTCACCTTCGACGGAGCCGCCGTCGACTTCCCCGCTCCGACGGTGTTCGCCGGCCCGGTCGCCTACAACGTGTTGCCCCACGCCGGGCGATTCCTCGACGACGGGACCGGGGAGACCAACGAAGAGCAGAAGCTGCGCGACGAGAGTCGCAAGATCCTCGACATCGCCCGACCTAGCCGTATCCGGAACGTGCGTGCGCGTGCCGGTGTTCACCGGCCACAGCATGTCCATCAACGCCGAGTTCGAGCGCGCCCTGAGCGTGGCACGGGCGCGGGAGCTCTTGGAGCAGGCCCCCGGTGTCCGGTGTGTCGACGTGCCCACGCCTCTCGCCGCCGCTGGGGTCGATCCCGTCCTCGTGGGGAGACTGCGGCGTGACGACACCGTCGCCCACGGGCTGGCGCTCTTCGTCTCAGGCGACAACCTGCGCAAGGGGGCCGCCCTCAACGCCGTGCAGATCGCCGAGGCCCTGCTGGCCCGACGGTCCGCCTGAAGCGTCAGGTCGGGGTCGGAGGCCGGAACCTCTCGGTGGCGCCGGTGGTGGCGCGCCCCACCATCACTGCGATCCGGCGGGCCAGGTTGACGGCGTGGTCGCCGAATCGCTCGTAGAAGCGGGCCACGAGCGCCGCTTCGATCGCCACCGGCAGCGGCATCGATCCACTGGCGATCTCGGCCGTCAGCGTCACGTGGAGCTCGTCGAGCTCGTCGTCGAGCTCTTCGACCTCGTCGGCCACCGGGGCGCGATCGGCATAGGCATCGGCGGTGGCACGCCACATGTCGCAGGCCACCTCGCCCATCTGTTCGACCAGCCCCCGGCGCCCGGGCGACAACTCGACCCCGAGTCCCCGCACGGCCCGGCGCGACACGTGCTCGGCCAGGTCGCCACTGCGCTCGAGCTCGGGCAGCATGCGGAGGACGGCCACGAGGTAGCGCAGCTCGTCGGGCCCCGTGGCGCGTAGCGCCAGCTGGCTCTGGGCCAGGTGCTCGACGTCGCGATACGAGCGCGTCGATCGCCTCGTCGCTCTCGGCCAGCACCCGCGCCGCTTCTCGGTCCCCGTCGAGCAGGCAGTGGGTGGCGCCGGCCACGCCCTCACCCACCAGGGCGAAGAGCTTGATGACCTCGCGATCGATGTGCTCGAGGGTCTCGGTGACCTGATCTGTGTTGCTCATCTCCACCACGACCCGTCTCGCCACGATGCCACCGTAGCGCCATCGTCTGCGCTCTTCCCCGTCCGGCCGGGGGATTCGACGGCGGCTCCGGTCTTCAAGGCGTCTGGTGCTCAGGGATCCGCATCGACGTCGGCGACGATCAGGCGCGGTCCTGACGGCCAGTCCAGGTAGCGCCACGCCCAGTTCACGAGCACGACCACGCGGTTGCGGAATCCGACGAGATAGACGAGATGGAGCCCGAGCCAGGCCAGCCAGCCCAACGTCCCGCGCAGGATCGGGCCGCGGCGCAATTGGGCGACTGCGGCATGCCGGCCGATCGTGGCCATGAGGCCCTTGTCGTGGTAGCTGAATGCGGTGGTGGACTGACCCTGGAGTCGTCTCACGATCTGCCGCGCCGCATGCTTGCCGGACTGGATCGCCACCTGCGCCACCTGGGGACAGGCTTCGGGCCGTGCCGGCCCCCACGGCACCGCCCCGGCGTCGCCGACCACGAACACCTCGGGGTGGCCCGCCACCGACAGGTCGGGCTCGAGGGCCACGCGTCCTCCCCGGCCGTGCCCGGTGGGCAGCGTCGCCGCCAGGGTGCCGTCGACGGTGACGCCTCCTGCCCAGACCACGGCCGCGGCCTGGAGCGTGGTCGCCGTCCCCGAGGCAGACCGCCGTCGCCGGTGACCTCGGCCACCGCCGTACGGAGCCGGACGTCGACCCCCGGGCGCGCAGCGTCTCCTCGGCGTAGCGACTCGCCTCTTCTTCGAAACTGGGGAGGAGTCGGTCGCCGGCTTCGAGGAGGATGACCTTGGAGCGCTCGGGGTCGATGCGGAGCCGGTCCCGGCGAACCGACACGTCGAGCAACTCGAGCAGCGCCCCGAGATCTCCACACCCGTGGCCCCCCCGCCCACAACGACGAATGTCGGCGCTCCGCCGTCGAAGTCCTCGGGATGGGCATCGGCCGCCTCGAGACAGCCGAGCACCGTGTTCCGCAGGCGCCGGGCGTCGGAAAGGGTGTAGAGCGGGAGGGCGTGCTGCGGCGCGCCGGGGACGGAGAAGAACCCGGTGGTGGCACCGGTGGCCACGATCAGCTGGTCGTAGTCGAGGGTGGTGCCATCGGCGAGCCCCACCTGCCGTGTGTCGACGTCGACGGACTGGGCCCGGCCGTGGCGGAAGATCACGTTGGGCTCGCGGCCGAAGATGGTCCGCACGGGATAGGCCACATCGGCGGGGTCGAGCCCGGCCGTGGCCACTTGGTACAGCAGGGGTTGGAACGTGTGGAAGTTGTGGTGGTCGACGATGGTCACCGCCACCGGTTGGTCCCGGAGGTGCCGGGTGGCGCTCAACCCGGCGAAGCCGGCTCCGATCACCACCACCCGGTCCACGTTGCCCAGGATGGCACGCCCCGAGCGGGCCCAATTGCCGGCGCGAGGGTCAGACCTTGGCCAAGGCGGACGCGGCGGTGACGATGTCTTGGACCTGGGGGAGGATGGCGTGCTCCAGGGACGGCTCGTAGCCGACGAAGGTGTCCTGGGCGGTGACGCGCCCCACCGGGGCGTCGAGGTCCCAGAAACAGTGCTCGGCCACCCAGGCGGCCACCTCGGCTCCGAACCCGGCGGTGAGGGTGTCCTCGTGGACGACCAGCAGCCGGCCCGTGCGCTGACACCGACTCGCACACCATGTCGTGGTCCCAGGGTGAGATGGTGCGGAGGTCGACGACCTCGACCGAACACCCGTCGGTGGAAAGTTGCTCGGCGGCGACCAGCGACTTCTGCACGGTGGCGCCCCAGGTGGCGATGGTGAGGTCGTGCCCCGGCCGTGCCACGGTGCCGCGCCCGAACGGCAACACCCATCCGGGCCTCGGGATGGGGTCTGCCGCGTAGCGCTGGCGGTAGAGGTGTTTGTGCTCCAAGAAGAGCACCGGGTCTTGCGCCGCGAAGGCGCTGCGGAGCAGTCCGACGGCGTCGCGGGCACGCGACGGGAAGGCGACGAGGAGCCCGGGGATGTGGGCGAAGATCGACTCTCCGCTCTGGGAATGCCAGATGGCGCCGCCGGTGAGGTAACCGCCGATGGCGACCCGTACCACCAAGGGACAGGTGAAGTCGCCGTTGGACCGCCACCGGATCGTGGCGGCCTCGCTGTGCAATTGCTGCATGGCGGGCCAGATGTAGTCGAAGAACTGGATCTCGGCGCAAGGGCGCAGCCCGCGCAACGCCTGTCCGACACCGCGGCCGATGATGTTCGACTCCGCCAGGGGCGTGTTGAAGCAGCGGGCGGATCCGAAGCTTCGCTGCAGCCCACGCGTCACCCCGAACACCCCGCCCTTCCCCTCGACGTGGTCGAGCACGTCGTCATCGGCGTCGGCCACGTCTTCACCGAACACGCGGATGCGCTCGTCGGCTGCCAGCAGCTCGTGCAAGGTCAGACGGATCGCCTCGGCCATCACGACCGGACCGGCGTCGGCGGATGCCGGTCCGGGTTCGGGCTCGACTTCGGGCAGCGAGGGCAGTCGCACCACATTGTCGGTAACGGTGGTGGGGTCCGGACGCGGCGCGGCGAGGGCCTCTTCCGCCGCAGCCGCGGCGAGCTCCCTCGCCTCGGCGCGTGCGGCGGCGGCCTCCGCCTCGGTCATCACCCCGGCCCTCACCAACTGCCGTTCCAGGGTGTCGATGGGGTCATGGGCGAGCTCGTCGGCGAGCTCGCCGGCGTCGCGGTACTTGGCCTGGGAGTCAGCCGAGGAATGGGAGTAGGGACGCGTCACATGCGCGTGGATCAACCCGGGCCCTTCGCCGGCGCGTACTCGGGCGACGGCGCGCCCGCCTTTGGTGCGACACGACGCGTAGTCCCAGCCGTCCATCTGGGTCACGGCCAGCCCGCGGAAGCCGCGCACCAATTCCGCCACCGGCGCCGGTGATTGGTCCGCGGCGCGCACCGAGATGGCGTACCCGTTGTCAGCCACGACGAACAACGTCGGGAGGTGCAGCCGGCACGCGGTGTTGAGGCTCTCCCAGAACTCACCTTGGGATGTGGCCCCCTCGCCCAGCGACACGTAGGTGATCTCGTCGCCGTGGGCTTCGCATCCCACCAGGCCGGGTCGTCGTGCGATGTAGCGCCCGGCCTCGGCGCATCCCACCGCCGGCAGGCATTGGCTCCCGGTCGGGCTCGACTGGGTGACGATGTTGCGTGTCACCGCCCCCCAGTGACAGGGCATCTGCCGGCCTCCCGACGCCGGGTCGAGAGACGACCCCACCGCCTGGAGCATGATGTCGAGGGGCGTCACCCCCAGCGCCAGGACGAGCGCCCGGTCGCGGTAGTAGGGGAAGAACCAGTCGTAGGCCGGTCGTAGCGATCGGGCCAGGGCCAGGAGCAGGATCTCGTGGCCGGCCCCGGAGATCTGGAAGAAGACCCGGCTCTGCTTCTGCAGCAGGATCTCCCTGTCGTCGAGGGCCCGCGAGACACACGCCAGGCGGAAGTCCTCCACCAGCTCGTCGGCCGGGAAGCTCCGCAGCGAGCCCCGGGACGCCGGCGTGGCGGCACCACCGTTGGTCTGGCGCCCGCCCGGGGCACCGGATTGGGCCTGGGACTTCACGCCTGCACCTCGTCCCACCGCGCCTTTGCGCACCACGATCGACGCTACCCCCGTGACAGCAGCAAACGGTGGCCTTGGCGGGCTCCCCGGTCCTGATCCAACCCCTGAGCCGGGGACTCCTCCATCATGAGAGTTACACCCCGGCGTTACGCTCAGCCGCGTCCACCCTCGGAGCAGGGAGATCTCATGATCGTTGGCCTTCTGATCGGCATCGTCGTCGGTGGTGGGGGTGGTGTCGCCGTCGCCTGGAGCATGGCTTCGGCCCGTGGCTCGGCCCGGCGTGGGGGCCGAGCGGGCGCGCCACGCCGAGGCGCTGGGCTCGGCGCGTGCCGAGGTTGCGTCGCTCCAGGCCACGCTCGAGCACGAGCGCGGGGCGGCCGATGAACGCCGGTTGGCGGCCGAAGACGTGCGACGGCAGCTCGTGGGTGAGTTCGCAGAGTTGTCGCGCCAGGCCCTCGAGCAGAACAACACGCAGTTCCTCGAGCTGGCCGACACCCGGATGGCTCACGCCCAGCATTCGGCGCGTGGTGATCTCGATCAGCGCACCCAGGCCATCGATCAGATGCTGAGCCCGTTGCGCGAGCAGCTCGGCCGCTACGAGCAGGGGTTGCGGTTGCTCGAGCTCGAGCGCCAGAAGGCGTATACGGGGTTGAGCGAGCAGGTCCGGACGCTCACCGACTCCCACGACAAACTGCAGTCCGAGACCCGCAACCTCGTGACGGCCCTTCGTTCTCCCGCCACCCGAGGCCGGTGGGGAGAGCTGCAGCTGCGGCGCGTCGTCGAGATGGCGGGGATGGTCGAGCACTGCGACTTCGACCAGCAGGTGACCACCGACGGCGCCGAGGGAAAGATCCGACCGGACATGGTTGTGCACCTGCCCGGTGCCAGGAACGTGGTCGTCGATGCCAAGGTGCCGCTCCAAGCGTTTCTCGACGCCAACGACGCCACCGACGAGACCGCTCGTCAGACCCATCTCGTCTCCCACGCCCGCCAGTTGCGGGTCCACATCGACTCGCTGGCGAAGAAGGCCTACTGGGACCAGTTCGAGGACTCGCCGCAATACGTCGTCGCCTTCGTGCCCGGCGACGCCCTGTTGGCGGCGGCGCTCGAGCACGACGCCACGCTTCTCGAGCACGCCGTGTCGCATCGGGTACTGCTGGCGACTCCGACGACTCTGATCGCGCTCTTGCTGACCGTGGCCACCGGCTGGCAGCAAGAAGCCCTGGCCGAGAACGCCCGTGAAGTCCAAGACATGGGTCGCGAGCTCTACAAGCGCCTGGCCACCTTCGGCGAGCACATGGGTCGCACGGGCCGCAGCCTCAGTGGCGCCGTCGACGCCTACAACAAGGCCGTGGGCTCGCTCGAGCGCAACGTGTTTCCCCAGGCGCGCCGTTTCCACGAGCTCGGTGTGGTGGGGGGCGCCGACAAGGAGATGCCCGAGCTCGAGCACATCGATGCCACCGCGCGGGGGCTCGAGGCGCCGGAGTTCGTCGGTGTTCCTCGCGGTCTTCCCGGCGAATCGGGCCTCGAGCTGATCGAGGGGTCGCGTCGAGACGACCGCGCCCTCCCCGGGGCTGCCGCTACCTGACCGTGGGTGTTCCGGCGCCGGCGGCGAGGAGCTCGTCGGCGGCACCTCTCGCCTTTTGACGCGCCTCGGAGAGCAGGGCGTCGTCGAGGACCACTTCGACAGCGTCGCCCTGTCCCACGAACACGAGCACGCCGCGCCGCACCGGCCGGCCCGTGGCCTCTTCGAGGGCGAGCGCGTAGCTCGCCACCTGGGGCCCGTAGCGCACCGCCGCGGCGGTGAGACCGTCCGGAGCGTCGATGCGGTCGGTCTTGTAGTCGATCACCACCAACCCGTCGTCCTCTTCGAGGACGAGGTCCACGAATCCTTCGAGGACGCCGGCCCCGAGGGGCACGGCGACGAAGAGCTCTCGCCAGTGCCGACGGCCCGCCCCCGGCCGCCACCGTCGGCGAGGCCAGGGCCCCACGGACCATGGCGACGATCGCATCGCTGTGCCCGCCGACCCCGTGCGCGCCGGCGCGCCCTCGGGCCACATCTGCGGCGCTATGCCCGCTGTCGTCGCAGCCCGTCGACAAGTCGACGGCGGCCAGGGCGCTGTGCACGGCCCGGCCGATCTGCAGCGCCGTGTCCGCGTCGCGCCACAGTGCCCCCGTGGCGTCGGGCGAACCCGGGTCCGGTGTGGTCGCTCTCGGTCGCCGCTGGCCCGGTTGGAAGGACTGCGGTCGCCGTCGACGCGTTCGGCCACCGCGGTGGCGGTGGTCACCGGGGCACGGCGCGTCGACGCCACTGCCTCTGCTCGTCGCGCCGCGAAAGCAGCGACGTCCTCGCGCCATGCCACCACCTCTTCGTCCTTCACTCCCCGGGCGACGCGCTGGGCCTCCAGCTCGTCATCGGCGAGCCCGAATCCCGCGACGACCTTCGCCAGCGTCTCGATCCTGGCGTCGTCATCGTCGAGGTCCTCTGAGGCCTCGTCGTCGAGGTCGTCGGGCGTCAGGGCCGCGATGGGCAGACGACGCGTCAGCTCCGGGACGGTCAGGCAGATCTCGTACAGCTGGGCGGCCACGGTCGGCGCGGTGGTCGTGGTCTCCTTGAATTTGTGGTGCAGGCAGATCACGAGGTGGTCCCGGGCCCTCGTCATCCCGACGTAGAGCAGACGGTGGGCCTCGAGCGCGTCGAGCGCCCGTTCGCGCGCGTTGGCGTCATCGAACCCGAGCGATGACAGTTGTCCGCCCCCGCGCAGCTCCGGGGTCCCGTCCTCGGACCACAACACCGTGGGGCCTCTCGCTCCGGGCGCCACGTCGCGCTCGAGCCCGGCCAGGATGACGACGGGAAACTCGAGTCCCTTGGACCCGTGGATCGTCATGACGCGCACGGCGTCGTCGTCGGGGTCCGGTGGGCCTACGCCTCCGCTGCGTCGGTCGTCTTCGGCTTGGAGCTCGGCCCAGACCAGGAACGAGCGCAACGACCCACCCACGGTCTCGTCGAAGAGCCGGGCCTGGTCCATGAGCCAACGCAGCCGTTGCCAGTGGTCGCGGGGTCGGTGATAGGCGAGGCAGAGCTCGAAGCTGCGCAATTCCTCGAAGACCCGCGCCATCATGGCCGAGGGCTCGCGCCACCACCGCTCCTCGTGCAGGCGCGCCAGCACCGCCATGGCGTTGGCGACCGGATGGGTCTCGAGCCCCTCCGGTGCAGGGCGGCGCGGGTCCCAGGTGCCCTCCGCCTGGTGCCACGAGACGAGGTCGTCGTCGCCGCAGGCCAATCCCGGGCTGCGCAGTGCGCCGAGCACGGCCACACGGTCGACGGGGTCGTCCACCGCGTGCAGCACGGCGAGGACGTCGCGTACTTCGTCGGATCCCCACAAAAGCGCTACACCTTCGAGCCGGTAGGGGATGCGGGATTGCTCGAGGGCCTCTTCGAGCGCGGCCAGCGCGGTGCGAGCCGGGAGCAGCACCGCGACGTCGCGCCAGCGCGCCGCCCGGGTCTTGCCATTGGACTCGTCGAGCACCGCCCAGGCGCTGTTGTGGATGTCGTCGATGGTGATCGCCACGTCGTGGGCCGCGGCCCGACGCACCTCGGCCATGCTCCGTCGCATCGGTCCACCCAACAGGACCACGGGTGGCATTCCCGGCGAGGTCCGGCGCCGGGTGGCCGCCCCGGCGTCGCGCTCGACCGATGCTTCGACGGGCTCGAACCCGCCCAACGACAGCTGCACCGCGCTCGTGTGGGGAAGCGCCGCGGGCTGCGATCCGGCGCCCGACGGAGCACCCCGATGGTGCAACGGCAACGGGTCGCGTTCGCCCACGAGCTCGTGATGTACAGCCTGTCCCGCCACGTCGTGTCCGAAGAGCGTGGAGAACACCGCGTTCACGAACCGAAGGACGCCTGGCACCGAGCGGAAGTTCGTGACGAGCACGATCTCTTCGCCGATCTCGCGTCCGACCCGGGCGAAGAGCTCGATGTCGGCACGTCGGAACCGGTAGATCGACTGCTTGGGGTCCCCCACCACGAAGAGGCCGCCCGCCTCGGCGTGGGCAAGCGACGCCGAGCCGCCCACCGTCGCCGCGATGCGCGCTGCCAACTCGACCTGGATGGGATCGGTGTCCTGGAACTCGTCGATGAGCAGGCGCCGGTACCGGCGGTGCAGGGATTGGGCGGTCTCGGGGTCCTCTCTGAGCAATCGTCGGGCGTGCACCAGCAGGTCGTGGAACCCGAGGCGTCCTTCGATCCGGCGCTCGTCGGCCGCGCTCAACACGAACGACGCCAGCCGGGCGCCGAGCTCACCCAGCACGGCGTGATAGCTGGCATGCAGGACATCGAGCCGCGCCTGCTCGGCGGCTGCAGTGGCGGCCACGCACGTCGTCGAGATGGTCTCCCCAGTTGGCCTGCTGTCCGTTCTTGTTGGCCAGCTTGAGCCCCTCGAGGAACTGCAGCGTCGCCATCCCGTCGGCACACGACACGAGCTCGACGCCGAATCGCCGGCGAGACGGTCGAGGTGCTCGTGCAATTTGTCCTGGTCGTTGGTGCACCAATGGCGCCATGGCCAAGGCGGCGTCGATGGCGGCCACGACCGGAGTGCCGCTCGGCGGCTGGCCAGGCGCCCGGTGCGGGGCGCATGCGCTCGAGGCACTCGAGCCCACCGTCGACGAGCCGGTCCCAGTGCCGGTTCAGGGCCCGGGCGATCTCGGTCAGGTTGTCGGGAGTCAACCCCATCGAGAACGCCTGCACGAGCGCCGGCTCGGCGTCGGGGTCGGCCAGCAAGGTGTCGGCGAAGCGCCCGAAGCGCGACGTCGAAGTCGGCGCGCTCGGCCGTCTCGTCCATCACGTCGAACCCCGGCGGGATGCCGGCGGCGACGCAATGCTCGACCAGGATGCGCTGCGCGAAGGCGTGCAGGGTGCAGACGGCCGCCTCGTCGACCTCTTGGCGGGCCGCCTCGAGGCGGGTCTCATCGGGGTGCTCCGTGGCGACTTCCTCGATCTTCTCCCGCACACGCTGGCGCAACTCGGCCGCGGCGGCCTCGGTGAAGGTGATCGCCGCGATCTCGCGCAGTGATGCCGTCCGCTTCGCACCAGCTCGACGATCCGGCCCACGAGTGCCGTCGTCTTGCCCGTGCCGGCCCCCGCCACCACCACGAGGGTGGAGTCGAGCTCGAACCGATGCGGGCGCGGGCGTCGTCGTCGTGGACCGTCACGAGCTGATCCCTCCGTCGTCCGCGAAGCCTTCGACGACCGCCCCATCGAGCTCGGTCGGGGCCTCGGTGTCCATGAGCGCCCGGACCGGGGCGACCTCGGGGGCGTCGCGCTTGCGCTCCCATTGGCGGTCCCGCGCCACCGGGCACACGACGTCGAAGTCACATATCCGGCAGGCCTCGAACTGCCGGTCGCCTTGGCTCTCGGTCGGGCGCGCCCGGGAAGGCACCGGCGTCCACGCCCTCGCGCGATGAGGCCGAGGACGTCGACGAAACGCGCCTGGACCTCGGGAGTGATGGTGAGGCTGTAGCGGGGCGCGACGCGCTTCGCCGACAGCAGCCAGTACCGCGCCTGGACCGTCTCCCCGCCGAAGCGGGCCTGGGCCGCCATGGCGTAGATCGGGAGCTGCAGGAGCCGGCCCCCTGCCACGGGGTCCTTCTTGAGGGACTTGAGCGTGCTTTGCTTGCCGGTCTTGTAGTCCGACACCACGAGCTCGCCCGAGGGGGACCGGTCGACGCGGTCGGCCTTGCCCTTGAAGCGCACCTCGTGGCCGTCGGCCAACGTGACGGTCACCGCGGGGTCCGCGCCCTCGGCGCCGGTGCCGAATTCGAGCTCGGCCGCCAAGGGCTCGAGGTCGCCCTCCTCGTCGTGGAAGCGCACGAGGTCGCGCACGAGCGCGGCCTTGTCCATCCGCCACAACAGCGGCTTGCCCACCAGTCCGCCCCCCTCGGCCACGGCGAATTGCGGCTTCGGCGATGGCGAGCAGTCGAGGTAGCGAGCGCGGCGCGCCGTCGAGGCGCTCGAGGAGGTATTCCTCGAGGATGGCGTGCACGAGGGTGCCGCGTTCGGTCGGCTCCATCTGCCAGATCTCTTCGGGAAGGGTGCGCTTGGACACCTGCAGCACGCGGTCGTAGAGGAAACGGCGCGGGCACTTGGCGTACGCCTCGAGGCGGGTGGCCGACATCGGGGCCTCGGCGGTGAAGGGGGACACGAGCCCGAGCCCCACGTTCCCGTCGAAGCGCGTGAAGTCCTCTCCCATCCGGTCCTGCGACGCGCCGATGCCGACGCGCAGTCGCTCCGACGACAGCGCCAGCGGTGACGCGGGCCGGGTCCTTCCCGTCTGTCGCCCAGCGCGCCAGGTCATGGAGCTCGAGCTCGCGCACCGACAGCGGTGGGTTGGCCGACGAGATCCCCGCCGCGAAGGAGTCGACCGACCGCCACCTCGTGCCGACACCGGTCGAGCCGGGGCATCCAGCGCGACGGCACCTGGGCCCGCCCGGTGCGGGGGTCGACACGCGGGTAGGTCGCCGCTGCGACGGGCGGTGCCGGCCCCGATGGCGGCGACGACGTCGTCGTGCAGCTCCTCGAGCCGCGCCGCGCGCGTGCGCAGAGCCGCCGGAGTCGTCGAGTCGGCGGATGTCCTCGGGCAACAGGGCATCGTCGCCCATGCCGCCGGGGACCACGGCGTCGGCCAGGCCGACCACCACGACACGATCGAAACGCAGGCCCCGGGCCCGACCGAAGGGGGCCACGAACACCCCGTCGCCGAATCCGCCGTCGGGGAGGTCCGAGGTGTCGAGGGCGGTCTCTTCGAGCAGGGTGTGCACTGCCCGCCGGAAGGCGCCGTGGTCGGTGCGCTCCGACACGGCGTCGAGCTCGCCCAGAGCGAGGACCGATCGCCCGCACCTGGTCGGTGGCGGCGAGCTCGTCGGGGGGCCATGACGCCGGGTCGGTGTCGAGGTAGTGGTCGAGGAGCTCCGCCAGCCCAGGTGGCATGGGTCGACCACGACCCGCCCGGGGGTGTGGCCCGTGTCACGAGATCCTCGACGAACTCGGCCATGGCCCCGGCCGCGCCGGCGAGGTCGGCGTGCCGGTCGGCGAGGTTCCCGAGTCGTTCGCGCCACTGGACGGGGCCCCGTACGACTCCTGCGTCAGAGGACACCGAGTCCCACCGGCTGGCGGGGATGCGGCCACGACCGGGGCCCGACACGATGGGGGCCGTCGAGAGCCACGCCACGACCTCGTGGCGCGCCCAGTCCGAGGCGGCTAGATCGAGCAGGCCCAGCACCGTGGCTCCGGCCACGGTCCGGTCGAGGTGTCGGGTCTCGCGGTCCGTTGACGGCCACACCGGCTGCGGCCAGCTCTTGGTGCAACGCCCGGACGTAGCCGGGACCCGGAGGATGGAAGACGGCTTGCGCCCATGCCGGGACGCCGGCGTCGATCGGCGGCCACCACGGCACGGACCGCGGCGCGCACCTCTTCGTCGGGGTCGGCGCAGGACGCGGACCTCGGTGAAGGCCTCCGCCCGCCGGCTTCGGCCTCCGACTCGAAGCGAACGGTGCCGGTCCGGGCCACGACGACGTCGAGGACCTGTCGTTCTGACGGAGCCATGGTGCCGGGCTCGAGCAACGAGCACGGGGCCGAGCGTCCCCAGCACGCCCGGCGCACCGTCAGTCCCGGTGGCGCCGTCGGCGGCCGCAGCGGCGGCCTGGGCCAGGTCGACGGTGTCGGCGAAGCCACGTCGTGCAGATGCGTGCGCACGTCGGCCAGCGAGGGCGCAGAGGTCGCCGATCCGGCCCCGGCGTCGGGCCAGCGTCTCGAGGATGGGACGCGGGGCATCGCCGCAACTCGGTGACGCCGTCGCGCAGCGCCACCAAGCCGCGCGGGTGCCTGACGAGATCGGCCAGCCAACCCCGGGACGCCAGGGCCCTGGTGCGGATGGCCTCGAGATCGACCGGAGCCGGTACGAGGCGCTGTTGCCGCGTGCCGCCAGCACGGGGACACCGAGTTGGCGGATCAGCTTGTCCACGGTGGTGCAGCTGACGTTGACGACCCCCCGGCGTCCCTCCGGCCCGAGCGAGGAGGCCAGCGCTCGACGCGCGAACAGCGCCGAGTAGGCAGACGGCGCCACCACGGTCACCGGTGCGAGGGGGTCGGGTCCTTTGGCATGCTGCGACCGCGCCACACAGCGCGGTGACGACCGGGTCGGCGGCGACCGCCATGACCTGATCGGTGACCGGGCTGCGCGTCATCGCGGCATGCTACGGCGCCGCTGTCTCACCGCCTGCTGTGACAGGCCCGGGTGAGCATCCCGGCCCGAGCTCGGGGGCCGGTCAGGCCGGGCGCTTCGCCCCGTACGCGTCGCCGGAGTGGAGCCGCCACCAGATGGCGAAGGTGTCGCGCAGCATGTCGAACACCACTCGGCGCGACACCGTGCTCGAGAATCGGATGCCGATGCGGACCGGTGCTTCGACGAGGTCACGGTGGCCGAGTCGCCGGGCGAGCACGAGCATCTCCAGGTCGAAGGCATACCCCTCTTCGACCATCGAGTGGCAGGACCTCGGCCAGGACCTCGCGCCGCACGAGCTTGATGCCGGCCTGGGTGTCGCGGACATCCAGATGGAACAGGGCGCGCACCAGTTGCTGGTATCCCCACGAGTACAGCCGCCGGGCCAAGGGGTAGACGACCTGGGAGTCGGGGTGGCGCTTGCTCCCGAGGACCACGTCGGGGTGTCTCTGCTCGACCACCGTCACGAACTCGGCCAGGAGCTCGGGCGGCACGTCGCCGTCGCCGTCGATGAACCCGAGGTAGCGGCCCCGTCCCCGGGCGAGCCCGGCCCGCACCGCTTTGCCCTTGCCGGCGTGGGGCAGCACGACCTGGACCACCAGGTCCGACGGCAGTCCCGCGAGCGAGGCGTCGCTCCCGTCGGTGGAGCCGTCGGACACGGTCACGATCTCGAAGGAGATCCCGGTCGCCGACAGGACCTCGACGGCGCGCTCCACCGTCGATCGCAGCACCGGGCCCGGGTTGTAGTAGGGCACGACGACGGTGAGATCGAGCACGGGGGGAGGCAGAGTGGCAGGTTCCACGAGGCTCAGAGGCGTCGGAGACGTGCGCGAGTCGCGAAGCCCGCTCCCGGGTTGCTGTCGCGCCACTGCCCCCCCTCCCGTGCCTGGACACCCCCACTGACCTGCCCGGTGCCGGCAATCGCCATTTTACCGGCCGGTCCGGCGCAACTTGGGCGCGCCCCGGGTCTCGACGGGGAGTGGCGCCGGCGCAGAGATCACTTCACGGCGATATAGATGGCCATGAAGGTCCCGAAGACCAGGCAGTAGATCCCGAACGGGGTCAGGGTCCTGGTCTTGAAGTAACGCATCAGGAAGCGCACCGAGATCAGGGCGGTGATGCCGGTGATGACCATGGCCACGAGCGCCTGGGCCCTGAGCCCGTTGCCGAGCGGCCCGGTCAGGTCCGACAGCTTGAACAGCCCCGCGCCCAGGATGATGGGGGTGGCGAGGAGGAAGGCGAAGCGGGCCGAGTCTTCGTGGTCCAGCCCCCTCGCCATGCCCACGCCCATGCACACACCCTCTCGGCTGATGCCGGCGATGAGCGCGGTCGACTGGGCGAGCCCCACCACGCCGGCCTCGCGATATGCCATCGACTCGAGGCGACGACCTCCGTCTTGCTTGGCGCCCTCCCGCATGGCCAACGCCCTGACCTCGGACCGTCGCCGCAGGCGCTCTGCACCCAGCAGGATCCCGCCGTTCACGATGAGGAACACCGCTGCCGACTCCGGCTTGGCCAGTGCCACCCGCACCTGATGCTCGAATTTGAGCCCGATGACGGCTGTGGGGATGGTGCCGACGACGATCAACCAGGCCAAACGCTCATAGGGGGTCTCGATCTTCCTGGTGGCCAGGGTGTGGACCCAGGCTCCGATGATGGCCAGCCAGTCCCGCCAGAAGTAGACGAGCAGGCCGAGCGCGCTGCCCACATGCAGCATGACCACGAACGCCAGCCAGGGTGACTCGGGGTCCGATTGCACCGCTACCACCTGGTGCCACCCGAAGAGCGAGGGCAGGAGGACGATGTGGCCCAGGCTCGAGACCGGGAAGAGCTCGCTGACGCCCTGGAGGACGCCGAGGACCACGGTTTGGAACCAGCTCAGGTGCAGGTGGACCTGAGCACCGTGCGCGGCGAAGAGCACAGGGGTGGCGCCGGGCACGGCGCCATCGTAGGTCGTCGGCTTGTCTGGACGGGGGAGCCGTGCCCTGTATTCTCACGGTCTCTTGACGGCATCACAGAAGTAGTTGCAGGTCATCCCAGGTGATTCCCAGGTTGATCGGGGATCCTTGGGTTGCCCGGTGCAGGTGCGCAGCGGGGAACGAAGAAGGAGGTGGCGCGGGTGAGGATCCTCGTGCTGGGGGGCGACGGGTACCTGGGGTGGCCGACGGCGTTGCACCTGTCTCGTCGTGGCCATGACGTGGGCGTGGTCGACAACTTCTGCCGGCGGCAATACGACTTCGAGATGGGGGTCGACAGCCTCGTCCCCATCGCCCATCTCCAGCACCGGGTGCGGCGCTGGAACGAGGTCTCGGGCCTGACCGTCGACGCCTTCGTCGGAGATCTCACCGACCACCGGTTCGTCGAAACCCTGCTCGACCGCTTCGAGCCCGAGGCCATCGTGCACTTCGCCGAGCAGCGCTCGGCGCCCTATTCGATGATCGACCGGGCCCATGCCGTCTACACCCAGGTCAACAACGTGGTCGGGCACGCTCAACCTGCTCTACGCCATCGCCGAGCGCAATCCCGCCATCCACCTCGTGAAGCTCGGGACCATGGGGGAGTACGGCACCCCCAACATCGACATCGAAGAGGGCTTCATCGAGATCACCCACAAGGGCCGGACCGACGTCCTGCCCTATCCCAAGCAGCCCGGGTCCTTCTACCACCTCTCCAAGGTGCACGACAGCCACAACATGCACTTCGCCTGTCGCATCTGGGGCCTGCGGCCATGACCGACCTCAACCAGGGCGTGGTCTACGGCCAGGAGACCGACGAGACCACCATGCACCCCGACCTGGCCACGCGCTTCGACTACGACGCCGTGTTCGGGACCGTGCTCAACCGGTTCTGCGTCCAGGCCGTGGTGGGCCATCCCCTCTCGGTCTACGGCAAGGGGGGCCAGACCCGGGGCATGCTCGACATCCGAGACACCCTGGCCTGTGTGGAGCTGGCCCTGCTCAACCCCGCCGACCCGGGCGAGTACCGGGTCTTCAACCAGTTCACCGAGTCCTTCTCGGTGCTCGAGATGGCCGAGATGGTGGCCGCCGCCTATCCCGGTGCCACCACCATCGACCACGTGGAAGACCCCCGGGTGGAGAAGCAGGAGCACTACTACCGGGCCGCCCACACCAAGCTGCTCGACCTCGGCCTCGTGCCCCATCTGCTCGGGCCCCGCCACCATCCA
The DNA here is from genome assembly GCA_963796765.1 of uncultured Acidimicrobiales bacterium. GTDB lineage: Bacteria > Actinomycetota > Acidimicrobiia > Acidimicrobiales > UBA8190 > Chersky-840. The sequence continues at coordinate 216,697 of CAWCMY010000001.1, forward strand.
TTCGCTCCTGGCGGTCGTCGACCGCCACCGCGACCGGGCCGACGTCCAGGCCATCGCCCCCACGGTGCAGTGGCGCAAGACGGCCAGCACGCTGCCCACATCGGCCGGGCTCGTCACCGACCCGCCCGCCTGAGCACCGGCCGGCCGGGGCTAGGGCCCCTCGCCTCCCGAGGCGGTGCACGACCGGGGGTCGAAGGGGGCCAGCGGCCTGGGTCGGCGGGGTGGGCGCCTGGAGTGTCGCCACCGTCGGAGCTGAGGTCGTCGGGTGGTCGCAGCCGAGCTTCCGGACGAGGACTTGGCCGGTGCGGGCGCGTTGACCGCGAAGTTCGAGCCCGTGACGACCGTCACGTCGGCGCCGAAACTGGTGGGGGCCTTGCCCAGCGTGGCCGCCCCCGACAACGAATGCAGGACCTGCTCGGCGTCGGCCAGATGGCTCGGAGACGAGTAGTAGACGTAGGTCTCCGACAGCGAGCCGCTCGCCGGGGAGTCCCCCTGGCCGACGACGTTGAACCCGAGCGCATCGAGAGCCGATGCCGTCTTGCCCGCCTGGCCGGTCAGCCCCGTCCCGTTGAGCACCGAGACGGTGACCGAACCTGGCGACGGGAGCGGCTTGCCCGTCATGGTGTTGGTGTCGGCGCCGATGCCGAGGAAGCTCGAGATGGCCTGGACGTCCTCGGGCTGGCTGGTGAGCTCCACGTTGCCGTAGTCGTATCCCTGGTAGAGGTAGTTGAGGCTCGAGAGCACGATCACCGGAAGGGTCTGCTGGGGCGTCTTCTGGATGTTGATGCCGTGGAACGTGGTCACGAGGCCGAACATCGACGGAAGCGACAAGGCCGAGTCGACCTGGAGCTGCGGGGCCACGGCGAGGAGCAGGTCGTGGTCGGTGATCGGGTTTCCCAGTCCCCGCTTGTCCACCGCGGTGGCGAGCACCCGGAGGAACTCGTGGTCCCGGCGGATCCGGCTCAGGTCACTCTGGGGGTCCGGGGTCCAATCGGCGTGGTTGTTGGTCTTCACATTGGGGCCCTTGTAGACGAGGTGCCGGGCCCGGACCACTTCGAGCGCCTGGAAGCCGTTGAGCTGTCGACACCCCGCCGTGGGCACGTTGAGGCCCGAGTAGGCGTCGAAGACGGGCTCGGGGAAGTACATCTTGATCCCACCCAGGGCGTTCACGACGCCCTGGAAGCTGTCGAAGTTGAGCTCCACGTAGTGGTGGATGGGGATCCCGAAGTCCTCCTCGATCGCGCTCACCAGCTGCTGGGGCCCTTCGACCAGGGCGGCGTCGATCTTGTTGGCACCCGTGGCCCGGGCGTTGGGGACGAAGAGGTCTCGGGGGATCGACAGGATGGCGGCGGTGTTCTTCGTCGGGTCGACGTGGAGGATCATCACCACGTCGCTGTTGACGCCGGTGACGCCCTCGGAGCACAGCCCGAACGCCTTGTTCTGCTGCTTGAGGGCGCATCGTGACGTGGATCCCACGAGGACGATGTTCTCGACCCCCGACGGTGGTTGGGCCACCAGATTGCCCACGACGACGCGCTGGATCTTGTGGCTGATGTACTCCGCGTAGCCGATGCCGGCGCCGGCGATGACGACGATGGCGGCGGCCACCACCAGGCCCACTCGGAAGAGTCGGCGTGTCGTCCGGGACCGGGTCTTCTTGCGGATGTCGGCGCGGCCGAAGACGGGCGGCGGTGCCGAGGGGGTGCTTTCAGGCACGGGAGGCGAGTGTAGCGGCGCGGTACCGCCCGACTTCGTCATGCAGGGGCCATCTCGCCAGCCCGTCCGGCCGTCGACCAGGTGGGCCGGTCCTCGGTGCCAGTAGGGTCGCAGCGATGGTCGGGGAGCGACGTCGGCCGGTGTCCGGGGATCGACGTCGACCTGGGCGACGGCGGGCGCGAGGAAGAGCAGTGGTGCGGTGGGCCGTCCCCATGGTGGTATCCGCGGTCGTGGTGGTCCTGGCTGTCAGTGCCGTGGCCCAGATCGGTCCCACCTCGGGCCCCTACCGGCGGACCGTGGACCGGGGGTACGCCGCCCTGGCACAACCGTTGGCAGAGGAGTCCAATGCATCGGCGGCAGCCCTGGTCTCCTTCTTGCACGAGGCGAGCTCACTGGGTCGGATCGCGTTCTTCTTCGATCTCGACACACTGGCGTCGGACACCGCCGGGCTTCATCGCCGCTTCGACGCCATCACGCCGCCGGATCCCTCCACGGGCGCGCGATGCGCGACGGCCATTGCCGAGCGGGCCACTGCCGTGTCGAGGTTGCGGATCTCACTCGAAGGTGTGGTCGGTGGACGGACGGGGCTGGGTGTCGTCGACGAGGCCGGCGCCACCAACGCGGTGACCTCGGTCGGTGCCGAGCTGGAGTCCGCCGACGCGTCGTGGGCGACGTGTCGGCGCGCCCTGCGACGCGCCCCGGGGTCGGCCCTGGTCCCGAAGTCGACGTGGATGCCGCACCCTGGACTCCTCAGTGCCGGCGCCGCGGGCCATTTGGTCTCGGCGGTGGCGCAGTCGCACGCCCTTACCCCGGTCCACGGCATCGTGGTCCTGGCCGTGGTGACCGATCCCACCGCCGTGGAGAGTGGGTCCACGCTCGTGGCGCCTGCGGCCACCTCCCTTGTCCTCCACGTCGTGCTGGCCAATCAGGGCAACGTGGACGAACACGGTGTCGAGGTCGGAGGCGAGGCGACGCTCCAAGGTGCATCGGCGAGCCCCGTGCTCGTCCAGCAGACCGTGAATCTGGCCGCGGCGCGGTCCACGACGATGGCGCTCCATGGCCTCAAAGTGGTGCCCGGCTCCACCTACACCGTGCAGGTCGTGGCGGAGTCGCCGCACTCGCCCGGAACCGGCGCGTTGGCGGCTCGGACGATCCAGGTGGAGGTCCAACCGGCGGCCACCTTGACCTCGGTGACATCGTCGCCCCTGGTCGCCGTCCGGGGTCGACAGGTCACCCTCGTCGCCGACGTCACCTCGTCGCTGTCGGGACCCCGGTCCTCGTCGGGCGCGGCGTCGCCCACGGGGACGGTGACCTTCGCCGACGACGGCGCCACCATCGCGGGGTGCGGGGCCCGGCCCGTCCACAAGGGACAGGCGACGTGTCTCGTCACCTACCCCGCCGCGTCGGCGCACGCCATCACGGCCCAGTACTCCGGTGACGCGCGCGACGCGGGGTCGATGTCTCCGGCCATCACCCTGAAGGTGGACTGACTCGAGGTGGACCGCCTCGAGGTGGGACCGCCTCGAGGTGGGACCGAGCAGCCCCTCGCACTCGGCCCGGTGTCGACCGATCCGGCTCGAGGGGTGGGACCAGTGTGCCGGGGTGACCCAGGTGACCACGGAGCCATAGGATCGGGGTTCTACGTCAGAGGAGGATCCGAGCGTCGTGGCAGAGAGCATCACCATCACCGACAACCGGACGGGCAATCAGCTCGAGATCCCCATCCGCAACGGCGGAGTGGAGGCAGGTGAGTGGAGCAAGCTCCTCCCCGGCATCTGGTTCTACGACCCGGGCTTCACCGCCACCGCCGCGTGCGAGAGCTCGGTGTCGTTCGTGGACGGAGACGCCGGGATCCTGCGGTATCGCGGCTACGAGATCGCCGAGTTGGCCGAGCACTCCAACTACCTCGAGGTCGCCTATCTGCTGCTGCACGGCGAGTTGCCCACGGCGGGCGAGTTCGACTCGTGGCGTCACGAGATCACGTACCACACCTACATCCACGAGAACGTACGAAAGCGGTTCCTCGAGGGGTTCCACTACGACGCCCATCCCATGGGGATGCTCGTCTCCGCGGTGGCGGCGCTCTCGACGTTCTACCTCGATGCCAAAGAGATCTTCGACCCCGAGTCGCGACGGCGCCAGGTCATCCGGCTCATCGCCAAGATGCCCACGCTGGCCGCCGCCGCCCACCGGTTCTCGATGGGAATGCCCTTCGTCTACCCGGACAATTCGCTGGATTTCGCGGGCAACTTCCTGTCGATGATGTGGAAGGTGGCCGAGCCCCGGTTCGACGCCAACCCCACACTGGCCCGGGCGCTCGACATCTTGTTCATCCTTCACGCCGATCACGAGCAGAACTGCTCCACCACCGCCATGCGGGTGGTCGGGTCGTCGCACGCCGATCCGTACTCATGCTGCGCGGCGGCCTGTGCCGCGCTCTACGGGCCCCGCCACGGGGGCGCCAACGAGATGGTCATCCGGATGCTCACCGAGATCGGCTCGATCGAGAACGTGCCCGCCTTCATCGACTCGGTCAAGCAGGGCAACGGGGGACGACTCCAGGGATTCGGCCACCGGGTCTACAAGAACTACGACCCGCGGGCCCGGATCATCAAGCAGACCGCGGACGAGGTCTTCGCCATCACCGGCAAGAACCCGCTCCTCGACATCGCGTTGAAGCTCGAGGAGATCGCGCTGTCGGACGAGTACTTCACATCGCGTCGGTTGTATCCCAACGTCGACTTCTACTCCGGCCTCATCTACCAGGCCATGGGGTTCCCCCTCGAGATGTTCCCGGTCCTCTTCGCCATCCCCCGCACCGCCGGGTGGCTCGCGCACTGGCAGGAGATGCTCGACCAGGACTCCAAGATCGCCCGGCCCCGCCAGCTCTACATCGGAGCCGAGCCGCGCCCGTACGTGCCTATCGCCCAGCGGTAGTCCGCGCCGGCCCCGCGTCGTCGCGTCAGGGCGTGACCTTGGGGACCAGCCGCATGAGGCCCTCCTGGACCATCGACACCACCAGGGCGCCGTCGCGGGTGTAGAGAAAGCCCCGAGCCAGGCCCCGGGCACCGAAAGCGTTGGGGCTGTCCATGTCGTAGAGGAGCCACTCGTCGGCTCGGAAGGGCCGGTGGAACCACATGCAGTGGTCCAGGCTGGCACCCATGAACTCGGCGTCGTCCCAGCGGGCCTCGTGGGGGGCGAGCATGGTGTCGAAGAGCGACATGTCAGAGGCGTAGGCAGCCACACAGGAGTGGAGCAGGGGGTCGTCGGGCAAGGTGCCGTCGGCGCGGATCCAGACCCGCTGGACGGGGTCCCTGGCCTCGTGTTGCATCCAGGGGAGCTCGCCCACGTGGCGCTGGTCGATGGGATGGGGGCGGGCGAACCAATCCGCCAGCTCGTCGCGCAGCGGTTCGAGCCGGTCGTGGAGCGAGGGAAGGGTCTCGGGGTCGGGCACCTCGGGCATGGGGGCCTGATGGTCGAAGGCGCCTTCTTCGTAGACGTGGAACGAGGCGGCCACGTTGAAGATGGCCTGGCCGTGCTGGATGGCCACCACGCGCCGGGTCGTGAAGGAGCGGCCGTCGCGGATCCGGTCCACCTCGTAGAGGATGGGCACGTTGGGGTCCCCGGGCCGTAGGAAGTACGCGTGGAGCGAGTGAACACGGCCGCGCTCGACGGTGCGCCCCGCCGCCATGAGGGCCTGCGCCGCGACCTGGCCGCCGAAAACGCGTTGGCGGTGCTCGTCGGGGCTCACGCCCCGGAAGATGTTCACTTCGATGGGCTCGATGTCGAGAAGTTTGACGAGGAAGTCCAGCGCGTCGCTCACCACCACATCCTGGCAGGCCTCGCCGCTACGGTGTCGCTGTGCCGAAGACCGACTTCCCCGAAGGGTTCCTGTGGGGTACCGCCACCGCCGCTCATCAGATCGAGGGTGGGAACACCAACAACGACTGGTGGTCCTTCGAGCACGCCCCCGGGACACCGTGTCTCGAGTCGAGCGGTGACGCGTGTGACTCGTGGCGGCTGTGGCCCGAGGACCTGGACCTGGTGGCATCGCTCGGACTGGGGGCCTACCGGTTCTCGGTGGAGTGGAGCCGGATCGAGCCCGCCGAGGGGGAGTGGTCGGTGGCTGCGCTCGACCATTACCGCCGCCAATGCGCCGCGTGTCACGAGCTCGGCCTGTCGCCGGTGGTCACCCTCAACCACTTCACCATCCCCCGTTGGCTGTCCGAGCGTGGCGGCTGGGAGGCGGCCGACGCGCCGGAGCGTTTCGGCCGATTCTGCGAGAAGGTGGTCGAGCACCTCGGAGACCTCGTCGGCTGGGCGTGCACGCTGAACGAGCCCAATGTGGTGGCGACCATGGGGTATCTCTTCGAGGTGTTCCCTCCCGCCGTGCGGGACTCGGGCCGTCGCCAGGCCGTCAACGCCGCCCTGTGCCGGGCCCATGTCTTGGGCGTCGAGGCCCTGCGGAGCGGCCCGGGGGACTTCCCCGTGGGGCTCACCCTGTCCATGACCGACTATCAGGCCCTGCCCGGCGGCGAGGAACGGTTGGAGCGGATCCGGCAGCCGACCGAGGACGTGTTTCTCGAGGCCACGGCGGGCGACGACTTCGTGGGCGTGCAGTGCTACACCCGGATGCGGATCGGCCCCCAGGGGACCCTCGGGACCGAGGAGGGCGTGCCCACGACCCAGATGGGCTACGAGTTCTATCCCGAGGCCCTCGAGGCGACGGTGCGGCGGGCCTGGGAATTCACCGGGGGAACACCGGTGGTCGTGACCGAGAACGGGATAGGGACCCCCGACGACAGCCTTCGGATCGCCTATGTCACGCGAGCCCTGGCCGGCGTCCGACGGTGCCTCGACGACGGCGTCGACGTGCGGGGATATTTCTATTGGAGCCTGCTCGACAACTTCGAGTGGGTCCTCGGGTACGGGCCGACCTTCGGCCTGGTCGAGGTGGACCACACCACCTTCGAACGCCGCCCCAAGCCGAGCGCGCAGTGGTTCGGAGGAGTCGCCCGGGCCAACGCCGTGCCCTGAGAAGGGCCTCGGGCGCGGGCTCGACTGGGTAAAACTCAGCCGAGCAGGCTAAATTCGCCCGATGGTCGCCGCCGTGAAGCGCCTGTGGCGCCTGTACCACACCCCCACCGGGAAGAAGATGTTCCGGTACGCCACGGTGTCGGTCATCTCGACCATCGTGTCCTTCAGCGTCCTCGGCATCGTCTTCGGCGTATTCCGGCTGTGGACGGAGGTGCCGAGCACGGTCTTCGCCAACCTGGTGGCGTCGGTGCCGGCCTACTACCTCAACCGGACCTGGTCCTGGGGCAAGAGCGGACGGTCGCACGTGTTCAAGGAGGTCGTCCCCTTCTGGACGATGACCGCCATCGGGATCACCATGTCGATCGGCACGGCGTCACTGGCCCGGCACCTGAGCAACGTCTACGACCTCCACCACTTCGGGCGCACCGTGGTGGTCGAAGGAGCCAACACCGCCGCCTTCGCCGTGCTGTGGATCGTGAAGTTCCTGGTCTTCAACCGCCTCTTCCACGTCGACCCCGTCGCGCACGCGGACGCCGAGCTGTTCATCGAAGCAGTGGTGGAGGTGGAGGGGGCCGAGCCCTGAGCTCGGGTGGGAGTGGGTCAGTCCCTGAAGTTCTGGAACTGCAGGGGGATGCCGAAGTCCTGTTCCTTGAGCGCCTTGATCACGGCCTGGAGGTCGTCGCGCTTCTTGCCCGTCACCCGGAGCTGGTCTCCCTGGGCCTGTGACGAGACGCCTTTCAGGTTCATGTCCTTGATGAACTTGTTGAGGCGTTTGGCGTGATCGGCGGAGATGCCGGCCTTGATGGAGATCTTCTGGCGGACCGTGCCCTTGGTCGCCTCCTCGATCTTGCCGTCGTCGAGAGCCTTGAGCGACACCTCCCGGCGGACGATCTTCTCCTGGAGGACCTGATGGAGGGCCCGCAGCCGGTCCTCGGTCGAGGATCGCAGGACCATGTCGTTCTCGCCGAGCTCGATGCTCGACTCGGTTCCTTTGAAGTCGAAACGGGTGCCGGCCTCGCGGTTGGCTTGGTCGACGGCGTTGCGAACCTCTTGCATGTCGACTTGTGAGACCACGTCGAACGTCGGCATCAGCGACACGATAGTGCCGGCGCCATCGCCGATCTGGTCTCCTGCGCGGCGCGAGGCGGTCGCGATATGGTCTCGGCTCGCGGGTCGGTGCCCGAGCGGCCAAAGGGAGCAGACTGTAAATCTGCCGGCACAGCCTACGAAGGTTCGAATCCTTCCCGGCCCACTCCCACTCCAGCTCCCCAACTCTGCGCTGGGGACGTCGAGGCCAGGCGTGGGGCTCCGGCGGTGCACTTGCCCGGGCCGTGGCTTTCATTACAATGCCGTTACGAATGTGTCCGATCCGTATCCTCCGAGCCTGGCGGACGGGGGGCCGTAGTAGGCGCGGAGACACAGACCGGGTGCAAGCAACGTCAGGGCGAGGGCCGACACGATGGGTCTCATAGGAAGGACCGCCGCATCGGTACGCGGCTTTGACCCTTCGGCCGTCCCCGTTGTCGGCCGCGTCCTCGACCGGTTGACGATCTGGGACGAGGCCGTACGCCGGCGGTGGCCCTTCAGCGCGCTAGTGGGTCCGGACCTCGAGCCCGGCGCCGTCGACGGCGACGGGTCGCGACTGCTCGTCCGACCGGCGGTCCTCGGGTTCATCGCCGTCACCGCCATCACCCTGGGATCGTTCCCCCAGGGCTCGCCCTTCGTGTTGAAGCGCCCGGGCGCGTGGTTCTACGGCGTCCCCGGCGTCGGTGACACCACCAAGCACCCCCTCAACTTCCTCGGGCTCATCGCCATGTACGGCGGCCTCGTGCTCTTCATGCGCGTCTGGTACGGCTTGATCCGGACCCTGTCGCAGGTCAAGGGGGTGCCGGTCCGCAAGCTCGTGATGGTCATGGCGCTGTGGATCGCCCCCTTGCTCCTGGCGCCGCCGCTGTTCAGCCGGGACATCTACAGCTACGCGGCCCAGGGCGAGATGATGAGCCACCACATCAGCCCGTACCACTACGGCCCCGGGGTCCTCGGCGCGGCCCCGTCGGTAACGCTGGTCGATCACTTGTGGCTCAACACGCCGGTGCCCTACGGGCCATTGTTCATGGAGACCGACGGGCTCTTGACCAGTGCCTCGGGACACAGCGAACTGGTCGACCTGGCCCTGTTGCGGCTGCTCGCCCTCGTCGGGGTCGGGCTCATGGCCCTGTCGATCCCGTCGCTGGCTCGAAGTCTGGGGCGAGATCCGTCCTACGCCTTCACCATGGCGGTCCTGAACCCGGTCACGATCCTGCATCTCCTGGGGGGTGCCCATAACGATGCCCTCATGCTCGGCCTGCTCATGGCGGGATTGGCCGTGGCGCGTCGAGGGAGACCGGTGGCGGGCATCGTGCTGTGCGCGTTGGCCGCGGCGGTGAAGGTCCCGGCCGCGCTGGGTGTCTTGTACATCGGCTGGGATTGGATGGGTACCGGTCTGCCTGTGCGCGCCCGGATACGGCCTGTGGTCACGGCGGGCTTGATCGCGACCGCGGTCATGGGTGCGTTGTCTGTCGGCACCGGCCTCGGGTGGAGCTGGGTCTTGAACCTGTCCACCCCAGGAACCGTCCGGTCCTGGGTCGCGCCCGCCACCGGGGCGGGGATCTTCCTCACCGACATCGCCCATCTGGTGGGGATCGGGGTGTCGTTGCACACCACCTTGTCGTTGACCCGTGGGCTCGGGGTCCTCGTCGCCATCGGCGCCGGCGTGTGGCTGTTGCTGCGATCGGACCGGATCGGGGCGCTGCGGGCCATGGGCCTGACGATGCTGATCATCGTGGCCCTGGGCCCGGTGGTCCAACCCTGGTACCTGTCGTGGGGGCTGGTGGTCCTCGCCCCCGTGGCCACGGGGAAGGTCCGGACCCTCATCATCGGCTCCTCGATCGTGGCGGCCTTCATCGGGCTGCCCGCAGGTCGGCAGCTGGTGTCGGGCCTGTTCCGGGCCGATCCCCTGACCGTGGCCGTGGCGCTCTTGGTGTGTCTCGCCATCTTGACCCTGCCGCTGTCACCCTTCGACCGGGAGCGCCTCTTGGCCCGGTGGCGTCGGCGGGGCGACAGAGGTCCCGGTCCCTCGCTCGAAGAGCCGGCCGGCTCCCTCGACTTCGTCGAGGTCTGACCCCCGGTCGGGCTCAGAGCATCCGCTGGAGGACGGCGACGTCGATCCAGTGGCCGAACTTGCGTCCCACCTCGCGCTCGACGCCCACCATGGCGAAGCCACAGGCCTGATGGAGCGCGATCGAAGGCTCGTTGTCACCCGAGACCCGGGCGATCACGGCGTGGAACCCTCGAGACACCGCCAGGGCCACGAGCTCGTCGAGCAGGAGCCGGCCCACCCCCTGGCCGCGCCAGGCGCGGTCCACGTAGAGGGAGTCCTCCACCGTGGTGGCGTAGGCGGCCCGGTCGCGAAACGGCGACAGCGACCCGAAGCCGACGACGACCGACGACTCCACGGCGACGACGGCGGGGTGGGCGCCTTGATGACGGGCGACCCAGGAGCGCTGTTCCTCGGCGCTGCGGGGTTTGAGGTCGAAGGTCACGGTGGAGCCCAGGACCTCCACGTTGTAGATGGTGCGGATCGCCTCGGTGTCCTCCTGGCGTGCCAGCCGGACCTCCATCGGACGATCGTACCGGCGGCGACTTCGACCCCGCGGGGAGGTCGTCGGGCCCTCCGAGGCCCACCGGAGAACGAGCACGTGGCGACTATGCTCGTCCGGCGCGGAGTTGCCGTGTCCGCCCCCTTAGCTCAGTCGGCAGAGCACAGCCATGGTAAGGCTGGTGTCGTCGGTTCGATTCCGACAGGGGGCTCGCCCCTGGCGGCGTAGCTCAGTTGGTCAGAGCACACGGCTCATAATCGTGTTGTCGCGGGTTCGAGTCCCGCCGCCGCTACCAGCCTGAGGGAAACGGCCCCCGCTCCGAGCGGAGGGCTCGAGAAGGAGCACAGTCATGGCGAAGAACGAGAAGCGGGTGCAGGTCACCCTGGCCTGCGAGGTCTGCAAGCGTCGCAACTACATCACCATGAAGAACAAGCAGAACGACCGGGAGCGGATCGAGCTCACGAAGTTCTGCCGTTGGGACCGCCAGCACACCCTCCACAAAGAGACCCGCTGACCGAAGAGCCCGGCCCGAGGGACCCCCCTCGGCCGGCCTCGGGTCGGGGCGCGGCCGGCTCGGGGACCGTCGGGAGAGCGGGTGCGACCGGTGATAACCTCACTGACCGGCCCCCTTGGCCGCTCGGGCGGTGACCGGTGTCCGTGCCGCCGAAGGGCAGTAGCTCAATTGGTAGAGCACCGGTCTCCAAAACCGGCGGTTGGGGGTTCGAGTCCCTCCTGCCCTGCCATCTGGCCGTCGAAAGGCGTGCGAAGCCGTGAACCGTGAGATGAAGCGCATGATGCAGCGCCAAGGTCAGATCGAGGCTGACGGCTCTCCCACGACCAGACGGACCCCGCCGCCTCGGTCTCGTCCCGTCGTCCAGGACGAGAAGTCGGTCTTCGGCCGGATCGCCGAGTTCTTCCGCGACGTGCGCTCCGAGCTCCGCCAGGTGGCCTGGCCCACGCGCAAAGAGGTGGCGAACTCCGCCACCATCGTCTTTATCACCCTCGTGCTCTTGGTCAGCCTGATCTTCTTGCTCAACTACGCCTTCTCGCACGCCGTCATCTTCCTCTTCAAGTCATGAGCGATCCCGATCTCGAGCCGGGGGAGGACCTCGGGGCCTCCCTGGCGCTCCTCGATGGCCGCGTCCCTCGGAACCGGCCTGCCGTCGGCCGATGTCGATGTCGATGTCGATGTCGCCGAGCCAGTCAATGCCGCCACCGATCCCGAGCCGGCCGCGGCGGCGATCGATGACGAGCCTCCCCAGGTCGTGGCGAGCCCGTCGGGCGAGGCCGAGGAGAACGGTCACGTCGAGGGGCCGGGCTGGGACAACGACGACGACGAGGATGAGCTCCCCGTCATCGTCGAGAGCCCCTATGACCGGCCGGGCCGGTGGTTCGTGGTGCACACCTACGCCGGCTACGAGAACAAGGTGAAGTCCAACCTCGAGAGCCGGATCGTCTCGATGAACATGGAGGACCGGATCTTCGAGGTCGTGATCCCCATGGAGGACGTCGTCGAGTTCAAGAACGGCAAGAAGGTCGTCGTCCAGAAGAAGGTCTTCCCCGGATATCTCCTCACCCGCTGCGACCTCGACGACGACTCGTGGTCGGTGATCCGCAACACCCCCGGAGTCACCGGGTTCGTCGGTCCCGGAACCAAGCCCACGCCGTTGTCCCGGCGCGAGGTGGAGAGCATCCTCCAGGTCAAGGTGGAGGGCGGAGCCGAGCCCATCAAGAAGACCCGGCCCCGCCTCGAGTACGAGGTCGGCGAGACGGTGCGGGTCAAAGAAGGCCCCTTCGCCGATTTCTCGGGCCAGATCGACGAGATCAACGAGGACCAGCTGAAGCTGAAGGTGCTGGTCAACATCTTCGGCCGGGAGACTCCGGTCGAGCTCGAATTCAGCCAGGTCGCCAAGCTCTAGTTCCAGGAGGCTCCCCGCCATGCCCCCCAAAAAAAAGGTCCTCGCAGTCGTGAAGATCCAGCTCCCCGCCGGGAGCGCCACGCCCGCGCCGCCGGTCGGCACCGCCCTCGGGCCGCACGGCGTCCAGACCATGGAGTTCTGCAAGCAGTACAACGCCGCGACCGAGAACCAGCGGGGCACGATCGTGCCTGTCGAGATCACGATCTTCGAGGACAGGTCGTTCTCCTTCGTGCTCAAGACCCCGCCGACCCCCGCCCTCATCAGAGAGGCGGTCGGCATCGAGAAGGGGGCCACCGCCGCAGGCCGCGAACAAGCGGGGTCGATCACCGACGCCCAGATCACCCAGATCGCCACGGTGAAGCTTCCCGACCTCAACACCGACGACATCGATGCGGCCAAGCGCCAGGTGGCGGGCACGGCGCGCTCGATGGGGATCGCCGTCCAGGGCTGATCGCCCCGCGACGCGCAAAGACCAAGAACAGGAGCCCGACGTGCAAAAAGGCAAGAAGTACCGGGCCGCGCTCGAGCATTTCGACCGGCAACATCTGTACTCGCCCGCCGAGGCGGTGGATCTCGTGAAGGAGCTGGCGCCGGCGAAGTTCGACGAGACCGTCGAGCTCGCCGTCCGCCTCGGGGTGGACCCCCGCAAGGCCGACCAGATCGTCAGGGGCACGCTCAGCCTGCCCGCCGGGACGGGCCGGACGGCCCGGGTGGTGGCCTTCGCCCAGGGTGACGCAGCCACCGAGGCCCGCGCCGCGGGTGCCGACGAGGTCGGCGCCGACGATCTCGTGGCCAAGGTCGAAGGGGGATTCCTCGACTTCGACGTGGCCATCGCCACCCCGGACATGATGGGCCAGGTCGGCAAGCTGGGACGGGTCCTCGGACCGCGTGGGCTCATGCCCAACCCCAAGACCGGCACCGTCACCACCGATGTCGGCAAGGCCGTGACCGAGTTCAAAGGTGGTCGGGTCGAGTACCGCACCGACAAGGTGGGCAACGTCCACGTCCGGGTGGGCAAGAAGTCGTTCACGAAAGAGCAGCTGCTCCAGAACGTCCACGCCGTGATCGAGGAGCTGATGCGGGCGAAGCCCGCCGCGGCCAAGGGCCGGTACCTCCGGGGGGTGACCCTGTCGTCGACGATGGGCCCCGGGATCCACATCGATCCGGCCCGGGCCCGGGAGCTCGACGAGGACCTCGCCGAGTCGGCCTGAGAAGTCGCCCTAGAGAACCAGGGCCGGGAGAAGTAGTAGATTTTCCCGGCGACCTCCTCGGAGGTCGAGTACCACAGATCGAGTTTTCGCCGTCGCCGTAGACCTCCGGTCACGCCCTTGGGCGTCGAAGGGGCTCCCGAGCCCGCCTGACAAGGTGACGATCGTGACACTCGGGAAGGGCGCATCGGCCCTGCTCGGTGGATGCGGTGACGGCATGGGATGAGCGGTGCCGCACCGTTCCGAGCACGGGAGTCGATTGATGGAGAACCCCAGGCCAGAGAAGGTGGCCGTCGTGACCGAGGTGCGGGCCCGACTCGACGCCGCCGCGGCCGCCATCCTGACCGAGTACCGGGGGCTGACCGTCTCCGAGCTGGCCGCCTTGCGGGGCGTGCTCCGGGCTGCCGGCGGTGATTACAAGATCTACAAGAACACCCTGGTCAAGCTGGCAATTAGCGGCGGTCGCCATGACGTGCTGTCACCGCTTCTCGAGGGCCCCACCGCCATCGCTTTCGTCGTCGGGCGAGGTAAGCGCGGCGGCCAAGGCCCTGCGCGACTACGCCCGGACCTATCCGAACCTGGTCATCAAGGGCGGCCTGCACGGCGACGACTTCTTGTCGACCCAGGACCTCAGCCGCCCTCGCCGACCTGCCTTCGCGCGACGTGCTGTTGGCCCAGCTGGCCGGGACGATCGCAGCACCGCTGCGGCAGTTCGCCGGCCTCCTCCAGGCCCTTCCCCGCAACCTCGCCTACGGGCTCTCGGCGCTGCTCGACCAGCAAGGCGGTGCTCCCGCCGAAGCCCCTGCAGCGGCTGACGCTGTCGAAGCCGAGACCCGAGGCCGAGGTGGCGACACCCGAGCCCGAGGCGACGGGTGAGCCAAGCCCCGCCCTTGCGGCAGAAACCTCCGCCGAGGTCAGCGCCGAAGCCGAGGCCCGCCGCAGAAGCCCCCGCCGAGGCCGAGGTCACCGCCGGAGCCGAGGTCACCGCCGAAGCCGAGCCCGCGACCGAGAGCGCAGGCGACGAGGGCTGAGCCGGATCGGACCACCGAGACACTCTCCAACCATCGAGCAATTCAAAGGAGCAGCGCCACCATGGCCACCAAGATCAGCAAAGACGACATTCTCGAGGGGATCGCCAACCTCTCGGTCCTCGAGCTCTCCGAGCTCCTCAAGGACTTCGAGGAGAAGTTCGGGGTCACCGCAGCCGCGCCTGTGGCCGTGGCCGCCGCCCCGGCCGCCGGTGGCGGGGACGCCTCGGGCGGGGACGACGAGAAGACCGAGTTCGACGTCATCCTCAATGCGGCTGGCGACAAGAAGATCCAGGTCATCAAGGAGGTCCGGTCGCTCACGAGCCTCGGCCTGAAAGAGGCCAAGGATCTGGTCGACTCCGCCCCCAAGCCCGTGCTCGAGCGGGTGTCGAAGGAGGACGCCGACAAGGCCAAGGCCCAGCTCGAGGAGGCCGGGGCGACCGTCGAAGTCAAGTAGCCCCCGGTGCCATATGGGGCCGGAGTGCTTGACGACACCGCGGTGCGTCCGTAGCCTGTCGGTGGCAGTAACGAAGGGGTTGCCATTTGCCGCGCGCGCGCGTATGCTGTGCGGTTGCCGTGCCCCTTTCTTCGCGCCACCCTTGCCGTATCCGGCTGGCTGACGCGCGCCGCTATGCCCGCGGCGCAGGCGTAATCGCCACGGTTTTCAGTTCCTGTCCTGTCCGTCCCGTGTAGCCCCCCGACCACCGGTCCCCGGCCTGCCGGGGACACTCCACCCGCCACCGTCCCGCCGTCTCGTTCATTGCCCGCCACCCACCTGGGAGGAGTCGACCGTTGCCTTCACGGTCTAAGAGCCCGGAGCGTTTTTCGTTTGCCAACCTCGATGAGGTCCTGCGACTGCCGGATCTCATCTCCATCCAGCGGGACTCGTTCCGGTGGTTCTTGGACAAGGGTCTGGCCGAAGCGTTCGCCGACATCAGCCCCATCGAGGACTTCACCGGCCAGCTGAGCCTCGAGCTTGAGTACGACCCGACCGACCCCGACCTTCGCCCACCTCCCAAGTTCCCCGAGGAGGAGTGCAAGGAGAAGGACATGACCTTTGCCGCCCCGGTGTTCGTCCGGGCGCGGTTCATGAACGCGCAGACCGGGGAGATCAAGGAGCAGACCGTCTTCATGGGGGACTTCCCGATGATGACGGACAAGGGCACCTTCATCATCAACGGCACGGAGCGGGTCGTGGTCAGCCAACTGGTGCGGTCCCCGGGTGTGATCTTCCAGCCCGGACGGGACGTCAAGACGATCGTCACCGGCACCGTCCACCCCTACCGGGGGGAGTGGATCGAGTTCGACGTCGAGGCCAAGCCGTCCAAGGACGTCACCGCCGGCGCCCGGGTGGCTCGCAAGCGCCGCCTGTCGCTGTTCGTCTTGCTCCGGGCCCTCGGGTACGAGGACGAAGGATTCCTGAACCGGTTCGTCCGCCACTTCGACTTCCTCGAGGGCCAGTGGGAGAAAGAGCGCGAGCTCGCCCCCACCCGGGAGGACGCCCTCCTCGAGATCTACAAGCGGGCCCGCCCCGGCGAGCCGCTGTCGGCCGACGCGGCGCGCGCCTACTTCGAGAACGCGTTCTTCAACCCCAAGCGCTACGACCTGACCCGGGTCGGTCGCTACAAGCTGAACCGCAAGCTCGGGCCCGAGATCGAGCGGATCTCGAGCGTCCTCGACATCGACCTGGAGCGGCCTTCGCCGACCCAGGGCGTGCTGAGCCCCTCGGAGATCCTGGCCACCGCCACCTACATGCTCCACCTGGCCGACGGCGAGTCGGGGTACCGGATCGACGACCAGGACCACTTCGCCAACCGGCGGATCCGGTCGGTGGGCGAGCTCATCCAGAACCAGGTGCGCGTCGGGCTGTCCCGGATGGAGCGGGTGGTGCGCGAGCGCATGACGACCCAGGACGTCGAGGCGATCACCCCACAGACCCTGATCAACATCCGCCCCGTGGTCGCCGCGATCAAGGAGTTCTTCGGCACCAGCCAGCTCAGCCAGTTCATGGACCAGAACAACCCCCTGTCGGGCCTGGCCCACAAGCGCCGTCTCTCCGCGCTCGGGCCCGGTGGCCTGTCGCGTGAGCGGGCCGGCTTCGAGGTCCGTGACGTGCACACATCCCACTACGGGCGGATGTGTCCCATCGAGACGCCGGAAGGTCCCAACATCGGCCTGATCGGGGCCCTGGCCACCTACGCCCGGGTCAACGAGTACGGGTTCATCGAGACCCCCTACCGCAAGGTCGTCGACGGTCGCGTCAGCGACGAGATCGTGTACCTGGCCGCGGACGAGGAAGAGGAGCACGTCATCGCCCAGGCGAACGCCAAGCTCGACGAGCGGGGCCGGTTCGTCGACGAGCGCGTCCTGGTGCGACGCGGTCCCCAAGGGGCGGGCGTCCGGGTCGGCGCCACCACGACCTCCTACGGCACGACCAGCGAGATCGACTACGTCCCGCCGGCCGAGGTCGACCTCATGGACGTCTCGCCCAAGCAGATCGTGTCGGTCTCGACCGCGCTGATCCCCTTCGTCGAGCACGACGACGCCAACCGGGCCCTGATGGGCGCCAACATGCAGAAGCAGGCCGTCCCGCTCGTGGTGCCCGAGGCTCCCTACATCGGCACCGGAGTCGAGGCGCGCGCCGCCCAGGATGCCGGTGACGTGCTGCTGTCGGAGGGCGAAGGCACCGTGGCCGAGGTCTCGGGCGACCACATCGTGGTCGAGTACCGCTCGGGCCAACGTGACGGTCTGGGTCACGACCTGGGCCGCCGCCGCTACACCCTGGCCAAATTCCGGCGCTCGAACCAGAACACGTCGATCAACCAGAAGGTGGTCGTCGACGAAGGCCAGCGGGTCGTGGCCAACGACGTCCTGGCCGACGGGTCGGCCACCCACAACGGCGAGCTGGCGCTCGGGAAGAACCTCCTCGTGGCCTTCATGCCGTGGGAGGGCTACAACTTCGAGGACGCCATCATCCTCTCCGAGCGGCTCGTGCGCGACGACGTGCTCACTTCGATCCACATCGAGGAGCACGAGGTCGACGCCCGCGACACCAAGCTCGGGGCGGAGGAGATCACCCGGGACATCCCGAACCTCTCCGAGGAGATCCTGGCCGACCTCGACGAGCGCGGCATCATCCGCATCGGGGCCGAGGTCGGGCCCGGCGACGTGCTCGTGGGCAAGGTCACGCCCAAGGGCGAGACCGAGCAGACACCCGAGGAGCGCCTGCTGCGGGCCATCTTCGGGGAGAAGGCCCGCGAGGTGCGCGACACCTCGCTCAAGGTGCCCCACGGTGAGTCCGGCAAGGTCATCGACGTCCGGGTCTTCTCACGGGAGGACTCCCACGAGCTCCCCCCCGGGGTCAACCAGCTCGTCCGGGTCTACGTGGCCCAGAAGCGCAAGATCTCCGAGGGCGACAAGCTGGCGGGACGCCACGGGAACAAGGGCGTCATCTCCAAGATCCTGCCCGTGGAGGACATGCCGTTCCTGTCCGACGGGACCCACGTCGACATCATCTTGAACCCCCTGGGAGTGCCGAGCCGGATGAACGTGGGCCAGGTGCTCGAGAGCCACCTCGGCTACGCGGCGCGCTGGGGTTGGGACGGTTCCGAGGCCCATCAGACCCAAGCCGGGACCAACGACGAGAAGACCCGACCCCGGACAGATCCGGCCGTGTGGGTCTCGACGCCCGCCTTCGACGGGGCCCACTGGGACGAGGAGGACGACGCCGGGCGGCACCCCACCATCAAGCGGCTGTTCGAGCTGTTGCACTCCGACTCCGCCGACGGGACGCGTCTCATCGGTGGGGACGGCAAGGCCACGCTCTACAACGGGAGGACCGGCGAGCGCTACGACAACCCCATCTCGGTGGGCTACGTCTACATCTTGAAGCTCGCCCACCTCGTGGACGACAAGATCCACGCCCGCTCGACGGGGCCCTACTCGATGATCACGCAGCAACCCCTGGGCGGAAAGGCCCAGTTCGGTGGGCAGCGGTTCGGAGAGATGGAGGTGTGGGCGCTCGAAGCGTACGGGGCGGCCTACGCGCTTCAGGAGCTGCTCACCATCAAGTCCGACGACGTCCTCGGCCGGGTCAAGGTCTACGAGGCCATCGTGAAGGGCGAGAACATTCCCGAGCCGGGCATCCCCGAGAGCTTCAAGGTGCTCATCAAGGAGATGCAGTCGCTGTGCCTCAACGTCGAGGTCCTGTCGACCACCGGTGAGGAGATCGAGATCCGCGAGCTCGACGAGGACGTCTTCCGGACGGCCGAAGAGCTCGGGATCGACATCAGCCGGCCCGAGCGGGGGTCGGACGAGGAAGACGAACGTCGTGCCGCCGAGAGGAGCTTCTAGCCGTGCTGGACGTCAATAATTTCGACCAGCTCCGTATCGGACTGGCCACCGCGGAGTCCATCCGTTCGTGGTCCAACGGAGAGGTCAAGAAGCCCGAGACCATCAACTACCGGACGCTGCGCCCGGAGAAGGACGGTCTGTTCTGCGAGAAGATCTTCGGTCCCACCAAGGACTGGGAGTGCTACTGCGGGAAGTACAAGCGCGTCCGCTTCCGGGGCATCATCTGCGAGCGCTGTGGCGTGGAGGTCACGCGCTCGAAGGTCCGGCGCGAGCGCATGGGGCACATCGAGCTCGCCGCGCCCGTGGTCCACATCTGGTACCTCCGGGGCACCCGGAGCTGGCTGGCCTATCTGCTCATGGGGACCGAAGCCCGTGAGGAGCTGAAGGCCAAGCAGCTGGAGAAGGTCATCTACTTCGCCGCCAACCTGGTCACCTGGGTCGACGACGAACGCCGCCACGAGGACCTGTCGGCCCTCGAGGGAGAGCTCGCCGAAGAGGTCACCCAGCTCGAGCGCCAGCGCGACCTCGAGATCGACCGTCGCTTCAAGGAGCTCGAGAAGGAGCTGGCCGAGCTCGAGGCCGGTGGGGCCAAGGACGCCGAGATCAAGGCCCGCCAGCGCCTGTCGGAGAAGGAGATCGGCTCGGTCCGCGAGCGGTCCGAGGCCGACATCGACCTGGCCAAGCGCGCCTTCGACGAGTTCCGCGACCTCTTCCCCCGCAAGATCATCGAAGACGAATTGCTGTGGCGGGAGCTCAAGATCCGCTACGACGACTACTTCGAGGGCGGCATGGGAGCCGAGGCCATCGCCCGGTTGATCGACCGGATCGACTTCGACGTCGAAGAGGTGAAGCTCCGCGAGGCCATCGACGCCACCGACGGACGGCGCCCGCTGTCCGCCCAGCGCCGGCAGAAGGCCATCAAGCGGCTCAAGATCGTCACCGCCTTCAACCGGCGCGACGACCACGGCCGTCGTGCCAACGACCCTCGCGCCATGATCCTCGAGGTCGTCCCCGTGATCCCGCCCGACCTGCGCCCCATGGTGCAGCTCGACGGTGGCCGGTTCGCCACCTCCGACCTCAACGACCTCTACCGCCGGGTCATCAACCGCAACAACCGGTTGAAGCGACTTCTCGACCTCGGCGCTCCCGAGATCATCATCAACAACGAGAAGCGCATGCTCCAAGAGGCCGTCGACGCATTGTTCGACAACGGCCGCCGCGGCCGCCCCGTCACGGGCCCGGGCAACCGTCCCTTGAAGAGCCTGTCCGACATGTTGAAGGGCAAGCAGGGTCGGTTCCGCCAGAACCTCCTGGGCAAGCGCGTCGACTACTCGGGTCGTTCGGTCATCGTCATCGGCCCCACCTTGCTCCTCCACCAGTGCGGCCTGCCCAAGCTCATGGCCCTCGAGCTGTTCAAGCCGTTCGTCATGAAGCGCCTCGTCGACCTGGAGCTGGCCCAGAACATCAAGTCGGCCAAGCGCATGGTCGAGCGTCGACGCCCCCAGGTCTGGGACGTCCTCGAGGGTGTCATCAAGGAGCACCCCGTGCTCCTCAACCGGGCGCCGACACTGCACCGCCTGGGCATCCAGGCCTTCGAGCCGGTGCTGGTCGAGGGCAAGGCCATCCAGGTCCATCCCCTCGTGTGCACGGCCTTCAACGCCGACTTCGACGGCGACCAGATGGCGGTCCACCTGCCGTTGTCGGCCGAGGCCCAGGCCGAGGCCCGTGTCCTCATGCTGTCGGCCAACAACATCCTGTCTCCGGCCACAGGGCGGCCCATCACCGTCCCCACCCAGGACATGGTGTTCGGTGCCTACTACCTCACCCTCGAAGTCGACGGGGCCAAGGGCGAGGGCTACGTCTACCGCCACGCCTATGAGGTCGAGCGCGCCTTCGAGGAGGGGGAGATCGACCTGCACGCCAAGATCGTGCTGCGGACGAACCCCGGCTCGTCCATGCACACCGCCCTGACCAAGGCCCTCGACGCCGTTCCCGGCGAGGACGACTTCCTGTCCATCGTCACCACGCCCGGACGGGTGTTCTTCAACGAGCGCGCTGCCCAAAGGCTTCCGCTACGTGAACGACGTGGTGGGCAAGAGGTCCACCCCCATCGGGGGCATCGTCGAAGAGGTGTCGGCCACCGAGCCCAAGAACGTCGTGGCCGAGAGCCTCGACCGCATCAAGGCGCTGGGCTTCCGCTATGCGGCGCAGTCCGGGCTCACCATCTCCATCGACGACGTCCGGACCCCGCCCGAGAAGCGGGCCATCCTCGACCGCTACGAGCGTGAGGCGGAGAAGGCCGAAGCCCAGTTCAAGCGGGGCATCATCACCGACGACGAGCGACGCCAGAAGGAGATCGAGATCTGGACCTCGGCGACGTCCGAGGTCGGGAGGGCCATGGAGAAGACCCTGTCGGCCATCGCCTTCAACCCGCTCGACATGATGGTGGACTCCGGAGCGAGAGGGAACTCCCAGCAGATCCGCCAGATCGCCGGCATGAAGGGCCTGGTCTCGAACCCCCGGGGCGAGATGATCCCCCGACCCATCAAGTCCTCGTTCCGTGAGGGCCTGTCGGTGCTCGAGTACTTCATCTCCACCCACGGCGCCCGCAAGGGCCTGGCCGACACCGCCCTGCGCACCGCCGACTCGGGGTACCTCACCCGGCGTCTGGTCGACGTGGCCCAGGAGCTCATCATCCGGATCGACGACTGCGAGACGTCGCGAGGCATCTGGCTCGAAGGCATGGTGCCCGACGAGGCCGGCCGACGTTCGTACCTCGAGACGCGCGCCTACGGTCGCGTCCTCGCCGAGGACGTGAACCTGGCCGATGGCGTCATCCCCATCGGGACCATGCTCGACGACGACATGGTGGGCCGCATCCGCGACGACGAGAACATCGACCGGGTCCGGGTCCGCTCGGTCCTGACCTGTGAGTCCGAGCACGGAGTGTGCGTCACCTGCTACGGCCGGTCCCTGGCCACGGGCCGGCTCATCGAGTTGGGCGAAGCCGTCGGGGTCATCGCGGCCCAGTCCATCGGCGAGCCCGGGACCCAGCTCACCATGCGGACGTTCCACACCGGTGGTGTCGTGGGCGAGGACATCACCCACGGCCTGCCCCGCGTCGTCGAGCTCTTCGAAGCCCGGACCCCCAAGGGAGCTGCGGTCCTCGCCCATCACTCGGGCGTGGCCCGGATCGAGGACGAGGAAGGTGGGCGCAGGATCACCGTCGTCGCCGAGGACGGCACCGAGGAGTCGGTGCTCGTCTCGGCCCGAGCCCATCTCGAGGTGACCGCAGGCCAGGACGTCGCCGCCGGTGACGCCCTGGTCGAGGGCCCCAAGGACCCCAAGGAGCTTCTCGAGGTCAAGGGCATCCGCGAGACCCAGCAGTACCTGGTGGAAGAGGTCCAGAAGGTCTACCGGGACCAGGGCGTGTCGATCCACGACAAGCACATCGAGCTGATCGTCCGGCAGATGTTGCGCCGTGTGCTCGTGGCCGAGCCCGGGGACGCCCCCTTCCTCCCCGGCGAGCGGGTCGACAACCAGATCTACGCCGAGGTCAACCGGAGCCTGGTCCAAGAGGGCAACCGCCCCGCCGAGGGTCGGCCCGAGCTCATGGGGATCACCAAGGCGTCGCTCGCCACCGACTCGTGGCTGTCGGCCGCCTCGTTCCAAGAGACCACCCGGGTCCTCACCGAAGCCGCCATCGAAGGCAAGTCGGACCAGCTCTTCGGCCTCAAGGAGAACATCATCATCGGCAAGCTGATCCCGGCCGGGACCGGCATGGGCCGGTACCGCGACATCGAGGTCGACCTGCCCGATGCGGCCGGGGTGTCCCTGCGGACCTACGGGTTCGACGAGGAGACCGAGGACCTCGCCGCCTGGCTGCGTGACGTGGGTGGCCCGAGCGGAGCCGGTGACGCCGGATTCGGCGAGGCGGGGTTGGCGGATCCTGCCTACGGAGAGTTCCCCGAGCCCGGAGGCAGCTCCGCGGGGTGGGGCGCGCTCGACGCCGGCACCGCCGATCCCTTCGCCGTCTCCTCCAACGGGGAGGGCACCGATCACGGGGTGGAGGGCAACGGTCAGCTCGAGGCCGGCGCTTGACCTCCGGCCTCGTCAGGGCCCCCGGCGCGATTGCTCCGAACAGCCCATAAGCTCTACCATTGCCTGCTCGCGTGGCGTGGTGTCCGTACGGACCCCGCGCACGGCAGTTCCCGCGAGCAAGTCCCGAAAATCGTCCCGAGGTCACGCGTGCCCACGATCGAACAGCTCGTCCGCAAAGGTCGGGCATCCAAGCAGTCCAAGACCAAGACGCCGGCGCTGAAGGGCGCGCCCCAGCGTCGTGGTGTGTGCACGCGCGTCTTCACGACCACACCCAAGAAGCCGAACTCGGCGCTGCGCAAGGTGGCCCGGGTGCGACTCACGAGCGGGATCGAAGTGAGCGCCTACATCCCGGGCGTGGGCCACAACCTCCAAGAGCACTCCATCGTGCTCGTGCGCGGCGGCAGGGTGAAAGACCTGCCCGGTGTCCGGTACAAGGTGATCCGCGGGGCCCTCGACGCGGCCGGGGTGCGCGAGCGCAACCAGGCCCGTTCGCGCTACGGCGCCAAGAAGGAGTCCTGACATGCCCCGCAAAGGCCCTGCCACCCGGCGCGAGCTCGTCCCGGACCCGGTCTTCCGGTCGGTGCTCGTCACCCAAGTGGTCAACAAGGTCCTATCGCGCGGCAAGCGCACGCTGGCGGAACGTCTGGTCTACGACGCCCTCGACGTCGTGCGCGAGAAGACCGGTGGCGATCCGGTGACGATCCTCAAGCGGGCCGTGGAGAACACCCGGCCCGAGCTCGAGGTGAAGAGCCGGCGCGTCGGTGGCGCCACCTACCAGGTGCCCGTCGAGGTTCGCCCCCGTCGAGCCACCACCCTGGCCATCCGGTGGTTGGTGGGTTTCTCCCGCCAGCGACGCGAGAAGACGATGGCCGAGCGCCTGGCGAACGAAGTCCTCGACGCCGCCAACGCCACCGGTGCCGCTGTCAAACGCCGGGAGGACATGCACAAGATGGCCGAATCCAACAAGGCCTTCGCCCACTACCGCTGGTAGCGGACCAGGCGCCCACCGGGCACCACCGCTGCAGCCGGGCCCATCCAGAAACCACCTGAAAGCTCAGCAACATGGCCGACGCACGCCCCATCAGAGAGTTCCCCCTCGCCCGGACCCGCAACATCGGGATCATGGCCCACATCGACGCGGGCAAGACCACCACGACCGAGCGGATCCTGTACTACACGGGCAAGAACTACAAGATCGGTGAGGTCCATGAGGGCGCCGCCACCATGGACTGGATGGTCCAGGAACAAGAGCGGGGCATCACCATCACATCCGCCGCCACGACCTGTAAATGGCGTGACTGCTGGATCAACATCATCGACACCCCCGGCCACGTGGACTTCACCGTCGAGGTGGAACGGTCCCTCCGTGTGCTCGACGGAGCCGTGGCGGTGTTCGACGCCGTCGCCGGGGTCGAACCCCAGACCGAGACGGTGTGGCGCCAGGCCAACAAGTACTCGGTCCCGCGCATCTGCTTCATCAACAAGATGGACCGCATCGGCGCCGATTTCAACCGCGCCGTGGAGATGATCAGGGACCGCCTCGACGCGGTGCCGGCGGTCATCCAGCTCCCCATTGGCGTCGAAGGCGGCTACCAGGGGGTCGTCGACCTCTTGGCCATGGAAGCGTTGGTGTGGAACGACGACATGGGTGAGAAGTGGCGTGTCGAGGAGATCCCCGCCGATCTCGCCGCCGAGGCCGACGCGGCACGTCACCAGCTCGTCGACGTCCTGTCGAACTATGACGACACGATCATGGAGAAGTACGTCGGCGACGAGCAGATCACCGACGACGACCTGCGCAAGGGATTGCGACGGGCCACCATCGCCAGCCAGGTGGTACCGATCCTGTGCGGATCGGCCTTCAAGAACAAGGCTGTCCAGCCCCTGCTCGACGCCGTCGTCGACTACCTGCCGAGTCCCCTCGACGTCCCTCCCGCCATCGGGACCACCACCAAAGGCGAGCCCATCGAGCGCAACGCGGATGACTCCGAGCCCTTCGCGGCGTTGGCTTTCAAGATCATGACCGACCCCTACGTGGGCAAGCTGACCTACCTGCGGGTCTACTCGGGCACCCTCTCCAAGGGGTCGACCATCATCAACTCGACCAAGGGCGGCCGCAAAGAGCGCGTGGGTCGGATCCTCCAGATGCACGCCAACCACCGCGAGGACAAAGAGGCCATCTTCACCGGCGACATCGTGGCCGCGGTGGGTCTCAAAGACACCACGACCGGTGACACCCTGACCGACCCTGGACATCCGATCCTTCTCGAGACACTCGAGTTCCCCGAGCCCGTGATCCACGTGGCCGTGGAGCCCAAGACCAAGGCCGACCAGGACAAGTTGGGCAAGGCCCTATTCGCGTTGAGTGAGGAGGACCCCACCTTCCGCGTCCGAACCGACGACGAGACCAACCAGACCGTCATCTCGGGCATGGGCGAGCTGCACCTCGAGGTCCTCGTGGACCGGATGCTGCGGGAGTTCTCCGTGGACGCCAACGTGGGCAAACCCCAGGTCGCCTACCGCGAGACCATCCGCAAGCTGGTCGAGAAGGTCGAAGGTCGCTACATCCGCCAGACCGGAGGCCGGGGCCAGTACGGCCACGTGGTGATCAGCCTCGAGCCCACCGGGCCCGGGGGCGGCTACGAGTTCGTCGACAAGATCACGGGCGGGGTCATCCCCAAGGAGTACATCCCGGCCGTGGACGCCGGGATCCAAGAAGCCCTCACCAACGGGGTCCTGGCCGGGTACCCCATGGTGGACGTTCGGGTCCTGCTCACCTACGGCTCGTACCACGACGTGGACTCGTCGGAGATGGCCTTCAAGATCGCCGGGTCGATGGCGGTCAAAGAAGCCGCCCGCCGGGCGAGCCCGGTCCTGCTCGAGCCCGTGATGGCCGTCGAGGTGGTGACCCCCGAGGACTACATGGGCGAAGTCATCGGGGACCTCTCGTCCCGCCGGGGCAAGGTCGAGGGCATGGAACAGCGGGGCACCAGCCACGTCGTGCGGGCTCTGGTGCCGCTGGGCGACATGTTCGGCTACGCTACCGACCTGCGTTCGCGGACCCAGGGTCGGGCCACGTACACCATGCAATTCAGCGCATATCACGAGGTCCCGGACTCGATTGCACGCGAGATCGTGGCTCGGGCACGCGGCGAGTAAAGACCCTCGCACCAACGAGCCGCACAGTTCGGCTCGTCAGAACGCCACGCAGCACCTAGCACCAAAGACACAGGAAGCGAGGCGGCCCCCGAGGGGGAGCCGCCGGAGATCAGGGAGCCGGAGCAACAGTCATGGCCAAGAAGAAGTTCGAGCGGTCGAAGCCTCACGTCAACGTCGGGACGATGGGTCACATCGACCACGGCAAGACCACGCTCACGGCGGCCATCACCAAGGTGCTGTCGGAGAAGAACCCCAACGTCTCCTTCACTCCCTTCGACCAGATCGACAAGGCCCCCGAAGAGAAGCAGCGCGGCATCACCATCTCGATCGCCCACGTCGAGTACGAGACCGACAAGCGCCACTATGCGCACGTCGACATGCCGGGCCACGCCGACTACATCAAGAACATGATCACCGGCGCCGCCCAGGTCGACGGCGCCATCCTCGTGGTCTCCGCCGCGGACGGTCCCATGCCCCAGACCCGTGAGCACGTGTTGCTGGCCCGCCAGGTGGGTGTGCCTTCCATCGTGGTGGCGCTCAACAAGGCGGACATGGTCGACGACGAGGAGCTCCTCGACCTCGTCGAGCTCGAGGTACGCGAGCTGCTCACCCAGTACAGCTTCCCCGGCGACGACGTCCCGGTGATCCGCGTGAGCGCCCTCAAGGCACTCGAGGGCGACCCCGAGTGGACTCCCAAGATCTTCGAGCTCATGGACGCAGTGGACAACTTCATCCCCGAGCCCGACCGCCCCATCGACAGGCCCTTCCTCATGCCCATCGAGGACGTCATGTCCATCACCGGCCGTGGCACCGTCGTGACGGGCAAGGTCGAGCAGGGCCAGGTCAAGGTGGGCGAGGAGATCGAGATCGTCGGGCTCCGTCCCACCCAGAAGACCGTGGTCACCGGCGTGGAGATGTTCCGCAAGCTCCTCGACGAGGGCCGGGCCGGGGACAACATCGGCGCCCTTCTCCGTGGCACGAAGAAGGAAGACGTCGAGCGGGGTCAGGTGCTCGCCAAGCCGGGCTCGATCACTCCCCACACGAACTTCGAGGCGAACGTCTACGTGCTCACCAAGGAGGAGGGTGGCCGCCACAAGCCCTTCTTCAACAACTACCGGCCTCAGTTCTACTTCCGGACGACCGACGTCACGGGCTCGATCACCCTCCCCGAGGGCACCGAGATGGTCATGCCCGGGGACAACACCGAGATGACGGTCGAGCTCCAGAAGCCCATCGCCATGGACGAGGGTCTGCTGTTCGCCATCCGTGAGGGTGGCCGCACGGTGGGTTCCGGCCGGGTCACGAAGATCCTCAAGTAAGGGATCAGGGCGCGGCGGCAGGAAGAGAATCGGAGAAGCCACCAATGGCAGACGCATCGCGCCAGAAGATCCGGATTCGGTTGAAGGCCTACGACCACGAGATCCTCGACCAGTCCACGGAGAAGATCGTCCAGACCGTTCTCCGTACCCAGGCCAAGGTCCAGGGCCCGGTCCCGTTGCCGACCGAGCGGCACCGCTACACCGTGATCCGTTCGCCGCACAAGTACAAAGACAGTCGTGAGCACTTCGAGATGCAGGTGCACAAGCGCCTGGTCGACATCGTGGAGCACACCCCGAAGACGGTGGACTCCTTGCAGCGTTTGGACCTGCCTGCCGGCGTCGACATCGAGATCAAGATCCAGAACGTCTGAGCCTGCCTCGCCCTGTTCCAAGGGCGAAATTCGTCTGGCAGGCCCCCGAACCCATGGTGTAACGTCGCAGGTCGGGCCGATTTCGGCCCAGTAGGGCCGAATCGACGTCTCCGAGCGCCTACCGGCATTCCAGGTAGGGACCTCGGGGCAGAACCTGGCGAGCGCTCCGCTCGGGTCTTCCCGGGCGGAGCGTTGGCATGCGAACCGGGCGCCGGTGACGGCGCCGAAGAACCAAACCAGGCGTGCCGCGACATGGCGGCCGCTCCAGCATGAGGACGGAAGGGACCCATCCACCGTGGCGACCAAGGCGATCGTCGGCGAAAAGGTCGGCATGACCCAGGTCTGGGACGAGAACAACCGCGCCATTCCGGTGACGGTGCTGAAGATCGCGCCCCTGCGTGTGGTCCAGGTCAAGACGGCTGAGCGTGAGGGGTACTCCGCCCTCCAGGTGACATGGGGGGTCCGCCGCCCCTCGTCGCTGAACAAGCCCGAGCAGGGCCACTTCACTGCGGCTGGGGTCGAGCCCGGTCGGCACCTCGTGGAGCTGCGACTCGACGACGCCAGTGGGTTCGAGGTGGGCCAGCAGCTCACCGCTGATCTC
Source organism: uncultured Acidimicrobiales bacterium (assembly GCA_963796765.1). Lineage (GTDB taxonomy): Bacteria > Actinomycetota > Acidimicrobiia > Acidimicrobiales > UBA8190 > Chersky-840. The sequence goes on from CAWCMY010000001.1 coordinate 245,147, forward strand.
ATGACTGCGGGTGAGCGGGTCGACGCCATTGCCGTCTCCAAGGGCAAGGGATTCACCGGAGCCATGAAGCGGCACAACTTCAAAGGCCAAGGCGCATCCCACGGCAACCACAAGAAGCACCGGTCGCCGGGTTCGATCGGTGCCTGCGCCACGCCCGCCCGTGTCTTCAAGGGGACCCGCATGGCAGGGCGGATGGGTGGCCATCAGGTCACGACCCTCAATCTCGAGGTCGTCCAGGCCGACGCCGAGAAGGAGCTGATCCTCGTCCGGGGTGCGGTCCCCGGCCCGCGTGGCGCCATGGTCGTCCTGCGCAACACCGTCAAGGGCACGAACGGCGTGACGTCATGACCATCGCCACCGTTCCCGCCCCCGGCGGGCAGCGTCGGCGCGACCGGGCCGAGCCCGAGCACCGCGCCGTCGAGCGCCGTCAGATCGACGGCACCGTGATCGACACCGTCACCCTCGACCCACAGATCTTCGGCATCGTGCCCAACAAGGCCGTGCTGCACCAGGTGATCACCGCCCAGCTCGCCGCAGCGCGCGCCGGCACGCAGTCGACTCGGACCCGGGCCGAGGTGCGCGGAGGCGGTGCCAAGCCCTTCCGACAGAAAGGGACGGGCCGTGCCCGTCAGGGGTCGACCCGTTCCCCGCAGTGGTCCGGTGGTGGGGTGGCGCTGGGGCCCAAGCCCCGCTCGTACCGCCAGCGCACCCCCAAGAAGATGATCCGCCTCGCCTTGTATTCCGCCCTTTCCGATCGCGCCTCGGAAGGCAAGGTCGTCGTGGTCGACGAATGGTCCTTCCCGGCACCGAGGACCAAGGATGCCGTCGCCGCTCTGGAGGCTCTCGAGCTGACCGGGCGCATCCTCGTGGTGCTCGGCCCCGACGACGGGATCCCCGATCGCTCGTTCGCCAACCTCCGCGACGTCCAGACCATGCAGAGCACCGAGCTCAACGCCTACGACGTCTTGAGGAGCGACTTCGTCGTCTTCAGCGATGCCACGTTGCCCGGGGAGACGACCCCCGCACCCGGGAAGCCCGCGCCGGCTCCCCGCGCGGCCCGGAGCGCGTCGAAGAGCCGGACCGCGGCCGCACCCAAAGACGCGGCATCCAAAGACGCGGCATCCACAGACGATGCAGCCACGGACGACGCAGTTACCGACGAGGTTGCGACCGCAGCCGACGACGACGCGGCGGACACCGAGAACGAGGGGGGCGACGGGTGAAAGACGCCTCGCAGGTCCTCGTGCGGCCGGTCGTGTCGGAGAAGTCCTATGCCCTCATGGAAGACGGTGCCTATGTCTTCGTGGTGGCGCCTGATGCCACCAAGATCGATGTCCGTCACGCCGTCGAGCTGACTTTCGGTGTCCGGGTGAAGAGCGTGAACACCATGAACCGCAAGGGCAAGAAGCGCCGCAACCGCAAGACCAACACCGTCGGGACCCGGTCCGCTACCAAGCGCGCCGTTGTCACGCTCGCCCCTGGCGACAAGATCGACCTGTTCGAGAAGAGCTGAGAGGTCTCCTCCGATGGCCCTGCGCAAACGCAAGCCGACCAGTGCCGGTCGCCGGTTCCAGACGGTCTCGGACTTCTCCGAGATCACACGGTCCAAGCCCGAGAGATCCCTTGTCGTCCCCAAGCCCAGCACGGGTGGGCGCAACAGCTATGGCCGCAAGACCGCCCGGCACCGTGGCAGCGGTCACAAGCAGCAATACCGGCTCGTCGACTTCAAACGCGACAAGGACGGCGTCCCCGCCAAGGTCGCCGCCATCGAGTACGACCCCAACCGCAACGCCCGGATCGCGCTGTTGCACTACTACGACGGCGAGAAGCGCTACATCCTGGCCCCCGCCCAGGTCCAGGTGGGAGACGTCCTGGCGAGCGGCCAAGGCTCGGAGATCCGGCCTGGCAATGCACTTCCTCTGCGGTACATCCCGGTGGGATCGACCGTGCACAACATCGAGCTGCGTCCCGGCCAAGGCGGCAAGCTCGCCCGCGGCGCCGGCATGAGCGCGCAGCTCGTGGCCAAAGAGGGCCAGTTCGCCACGATCCGACTGCCCTCGACCGAGATGCGGCGCGTGCCCATCGACTGCCGGGGAACGCTCGGTGAAGTCGGCAACGCCGAGTCGGAGCTGGTCTCGATCGGCAAGGCCGGGCGCAACCGGTGGAAGGGCGTGCGTCCCCAGACCCGAGGTGTGGCCATGAACCCCGTCGACCACCCGCTCGGTGGTGGCGAAGGAAAGTCGTCGGGAGGCCGACACCCCGTGTCGCCATGGGGCCAGCCCGAGGGCCGGACCCGCTCGCGCCACAAGCAGTCCGACCAGATGATCGTCCGCCGCCGCCGCAAGCGCGGGGCCCGGCGATGACCGGAACCGAAGGAGCCTCGTCGTATGCCTCGTAGCCTGAAGAAGGGGCCCTTCGTGGACGACCACCTGCTCAAGAAGGTGGACGCCCTGAATGCCACCAACGAGAAGCGCGTGATCAAAACGTGGTCGCGACGCTCCACCATCATCCCCGACATGGTCGGTCACACCATCGCCGTCCACGACGGACGCAAGCACGTTCCGGTGTACATCACCGAGTCCATGGTCGGTCACAAGCTCGGTGAATTCGCTATGACTCGGACCTTCCGGTACCACGCCGGCCAAGAACGGCAAGCGAGGCGATGACGTGCCGGGCGTGAAGACCAACGAGGTTGCCGGCACCCGTGCCGTGCTGCGTCACTACCGGATGTCGGCGTACAAGGCTCGCCAGGTCCTCGACCTCATCCGGGGTCGTGACGCCGATCGCGCCGAGGAGATCTTGAACGCCACGCCGCGCGAGGCGGCCCGGGTGGTCGGGAAGGTGCTGGCCTCGGCGGTGGCCAACGCCCGGAACAACGATCAGCTCGACCCCGACGAGCTCTACGTATCGGCCTGTTACGCCGATGAGGGCACCACCCTCAAGCGTTGGCGCCCCCGGGCCCGAGGCCGCGCCACCCGGATCCGCAAGCGCACCTGTCACATCACGGTGATCGTGAGCCGGCTCCCCGACGACCGGCTCGAGCGGCGCCGGTCGCGCCAGGCGACTGAGACCTCCGGCCTGCGCTCTCGCCGGGTGGCCGCATCTCGTCGCCGCGGCGACACCGACGGCACCGAGACGCCTTCGCCCCAGACCCGAAGCGCCGACGCAGAAGTCGAGGATCTCGATGCCACGTCGACCGAGGTCGTCGAGGCCGACGTCGACGACCTCGATGACGAAGTCTCTGATGCAGAGGCCAATGTCGACGCAGTGGCGGCTGTCGAGGTCACCGACGACGAGGACTTCAAAGAGCCCGAATGGCTGAACGACGAACTCGAAGGACCCGCCGCCGGGGCCGAGACCGAAGCCGAGGAGCAAGCGCCTCCGGCCAAGGCGCGCCGGGCCCGGGCCCGGAAGAGCACGACCAAAGCTGCCGCCGAAGCTGGCGACAGCGAGGCGGGCGACAGCGACGTGGGCGGATCGGTCGAAGAGGAGAAGGGCTGAGCCATGGGCCAGAAGGTCAATCCCTACGGGTTCCGCCTCGGCGTGACCACCGACTGGAAGTCGCGCTGGTTCGAAGAGCGCAACTATCAGGACTTCGTCATCGAGGACTGGAAGATCCGTGACTATCTGATGTCCCAGCTCGAGTCCGCGGCGGTGAGCCGTATCGAGATCGAGCGGACGCGTGACCGGCTGCGGGTCGACATCCACACCGCCCGTCCTGGCATCGTCATCGGCCGACGAGGCTCGGAAGCCGATCGGCTCAAGAAGAAGCTCGAGGACATCACCGGTCTTCGCAATCGCATCCAGCTCAACATCCAGGAGATCAAGCAGCCCGAGCTCGACGCCGCCCTGATCGCCCAGAGCATCGCCGACCAGTTGACACGGCGGGTGGCCTTCCGCCGGGCCATGAAGCGCGCCATGCAGACGGTGACCAAAGCCGGTGCCCTCGGCGTGCGCGTCCAGTGTGCGGGACGACTCGGCGGCTCGGAGATGGCCCGTCGTGAGGGATACCGAGAGGGTCGGGTCCCCCTGCACACCCTGCGCGCCGATATCGACTACGGCTTTCGCGAGGCCCGGACCACCTTCGGCCGCATCGGCGTGAAGGTCTGGATCTACAAGGGCGACATCCTTCCCTACAAGCTCTCGTCCGAGGACAAGATCTCGCGCGAGGCGGCCATGGCCGCCGGCGAGACCTCGGGCCAGTCGGGGCCGCGCCGCCTCGTCACCGCCGGTGGTGGACGTCGCCGCGCCGAGCAGGGCGAGCCCGGCAGTGTCATCACGGCGCCGGACTCGGCCGACGTCGACGGTGTTGCTTCCGCTGACGGTGGGGCCGGAGACGCCGGCGCCGAGACGGCCACCGCCGCCCCTTCCCGGCGCAGCACCGGCGGGAGACGACTTCGAGCGTCTGCTGGCCGAGGAAGAAGAGATCGAGCGCCGCACCCGCAACGAGCATCACGAGACGCCGCACTTCCGCAAGGAGTCCGACTGATGCTGATGCCTCGCAAGGTCAAGCACCGCAAGCAGCACCGCGGTCGCCTCAACGGCCTGGCCAAGGGCGCGTCGACGATCAACTTCGGCGACTTCGGGATCCAGGCCCTCGAGCCGGCGTGGATCACCCAGCGCCAGATCGAGGCCGCCCGAATCGCCATGACCCGCCACGTCAAGCGAGGCGGCAAGGTGTGGATCCGGGTCTTCCCCGACAAGCCCGTCACCCAGAAGCCGGCCGAGACCCGGATGGGGTCGGGCAAGGGCAACCCCGAGCACTGGGTGGCGGTGGTCCGACCCGGCCGCATCCTTTTCGAGCTGGCGGGGGTGGAGCGCGACCTGGCCCGAGAAGCCATGGAACGGGCCATCCAGAAGCTTCCCTTCAAGGCCCGATTCGTCGTACGCCCGGGCACGCACGGCGCGCCCGAGGTGGAGGTGTAGCCGAGCCATGCCCAACGCTTCAGAACTGCGTGAGCTCGACGACGAGGAGCTCGAGAGCCGCTTGGCCGAGTACCGCCGCGAGATGCTCAATCTCCGCTTCCAGCTCGCCACGGGCCAGCTCGACAACTTCGTGCGCATCTCGGTCGTCCGCAAGGACGTCGGCCCGGGTGCTCACGATCCTGCGCGATCGGGAGATCGCGCTGGCCGAGGGTCGTGACGCATCACCGGTGCCCGCCGCCCGGCCTCGGCGCCGGCCGGTCGAGGACGTCGAGGTCGCGGACGAAGAGACCCCGGTGCGTCGGCCGAGGAAGCCAAAGGCCCAGAGCGTCGAGGACTCCGACGAGTGTCGACGACGGGGACGTCGAGGTTGGCGACGGCGACGTTGTCGACGAGGAGGACAGTGATGGCCGAGCAAGAGACAACCGACCAGGAGCCGCGCCGGAGCCGCAAGATGCGCGAGGGTCTCGTCGTCTCCGACAAGATGCAGGCCACCGTGGTCGTTGCCGTGACCGAGCGGGTCCGCCACGCCCGCGTACGGCAAGACCGTGCAACGCACCCGCAAGCTCTACGCGCACGACTCGGAGAACGATGCCAAGGTCGGCGACCGGGTCCGGGTCATCGAGACGCGTCCCCTGTCGAAGCTCAAGCGTTGGCGGGTCACCGAAGTGCTGGAGCGTGCCCGGTGATCCAACAGGAGTCGCGCCTCAAGGTGGCCGACAACTCCGGGGCACGCGTGGTGCTGTGCATCAAGGTGCTCGGGGGCTCACGCCGCCGGTACGCGGGCATCGGCGACATCTTCGTGGCGACCGTCAAAGACGCCATCCCGGGGGCGGCGGTCAAAAAGGGCGAAGTCGTGAAGTGTGTCGTGGTGCGCACCGCCAAAGAGACCCGTCGGCCCGACGGCAGCTACATCAGATTCGACGAGAACGCGGCGGTTCTCATCAATGACCAGCAGCAACCACGCGGGACCCGAATCTTCGGCCCGGTGGGACGCGAGTTGCGCGACAAGCGGTTCATGCGAATCGTGTCGCTCGCACCGGAGGTGTTGTGATGCGGATTCGCAAGGGTGACACGGTGCAGGTGCTCTCGGGCAAGCACCGAGGAAAACGCGGCCAGGTGATGGTGGCGCTCCCCGAACAGGGCAAGGTCATCGTCGACGGCGCCAACATGGCCAAGCGGCACACCAAGCCCCGAGGCGCGACCATGCAGGGCGGGATCATCGACAAGGACATGCCGCTTCCGGTGTCTGCGGTCGCCATCGTCTGCCCGTCGTGCGGACCGACCCGCATCGGCATGCGGATCGACGAGACGGGCCGCAAGGTCCGGGTGTGTCGCAAGTGCGGGACGGACCTGTCATGACCGAAGTCGCCACGCGGGTGCGTCCCCGCCTGAAGGAGCGTTACGACGAGACGCTTCGGGTCGAGCTCCAGCAGCACCTGGGGCTCGGGAACATCATGCAGGTTCCCCGCCTGGAGAAGGTCGTCATCAACATGGGGGTCGGCAAGGCGACCCAGCAGCCCTCGCTCATCGAGGGTGCGGTCCGCGACCTCGAGGTGATCACGGGCCAGAAGCCCGTCGTGACCCGGGCCCGCCAGTCCATCGCCGCCTTCAAGCTCCGCGAAGGCATGCCCATCGGTGCGAAGGTGACATTGCGCGGCGACAGGGCGTGGGAATTCCTCGACCGGTTGATCTCGGTGGCCATTCCCAGGATCCGTGACTTCCGAGGCCTGTCACCGACCTCGTTCGACGGACGGGGGAACTACACCTTCGGGGTGACCGAGCAGCTCATCTTCCCCGAGATCGACTACGACCGCGTCGACAACATCCGCGGCATGGACATCACCATCTGCATCAGCGCCCAGAACGACGAAGAGGGCCGCGCCTTCCTCGTCGCCTTCGGCTTCCCATTCAAGCAGGAGATCGTCTAGCCCCATGGCCAAGAAGGCATTGATCGAGAAGCAACAGCGGACGCCCAAGTTCAAGGTCCGGGCGTACACGAGGTGCCGGCGGTGCGGACGGCCGCGGGCCGTGTTGCGCAAGTTCGGGCTCTGTCGCATCTGCCTGCGAGTCATGGTGCATTCGGGGGAGATCCCCGGCGTCACCAAGGCGAGCTGGTGAGGGGAGGAACGCGCTCATGACGATGACCGACCCCGTAGCCGACATGCTCACCCGTATCCGCAACGCCAACACGGCGATGCACGACAGCGTCAAGATGCCCAGCTCGAAGCTGAAGGAATCTCTCGCCGTCATCCTCCAGCGTGAGGGCTACATCGCCGGGTTCGACGTGACCGAGTCGGGGACCGGCCCGGGCAACGTGCTCGAGATCCAACTCAAGTACGCGCCGGACCGGACGCGCACGATCGCCGGCCTCAAGCGGGTGTCGAGGCCCGGGCTGCGTATCTACGCGCGTGCCGACGGGCTCCCGCGGGTCCTGGGTGGCATGGGTGTGGCGGTCGTGTCGACCAGCCACGGGCTCATGACCGACCGCGAGGCCAGTCAGAAGCGGGTGGGCGGGGAGGTCCTCTGCTATGTGTGGTGAGAGGCTCTCCGACTCGCGCGTCGTGAGGAGGTGCGCTGATGTCCCGTGTCGGCCGCGCCCCCATCACCGTGCCCGGCGGGGTGACCGTGACCCTCGACGAGAGGGTCGTCACCGTGGCGGGCCCCCAGGGCACCTTGACGCGCCCGCTCCCCGGTGCCATCACCGTCCGCCAGGAGGACTCGGCCCTGCTCGTCGAGCGGCCCGACGACCAGCGCCAGAACCGGGCCCTGCACGGCCTCACCCGGTCGCTCGTCGCCAACATGGTCACCGGGGTCACCGCCGGGTTCTCGAAGGACCTCGAGATCGTGGGTGTCGGCTACCGGGCCATCGCCAAGGGCCCCGGGTCCCTCGAGCTCGCCCTGGGCTTCTCCCACCCCGTCACGGTGGAGGCTCCCGAGGGGGTGGTCTTCGAGGTCCCCACGCCGACCCGTATCGTCGTCAAGGGCATCGACAAGGAGAAGGTCGGCCAGGTGGCCGCAGACATCCGAAAGCTCCGGAAACCCGAGCCCTACAAGGGCAAGGGCATCCGCTACGCCGGCGAACGCGTGATTCGCAAGGCCGGCAAGGCGGCCAAGTAGCCATGGCCACCGCAGCAGCGCGCAAGAGGACCCTGCGTATCCGCCGCCACGCCCGGGTGCGCAAGCACGTGGCGGGCACCACGAGCCGGCCCCGGCTGGCCGTGTTCCGTTCGGGACGCCACATCTCCGCCCAGGTCATCGACGACACCGCCGGCCGGACGCTGGCCGCGGCCAGCACGGTGGAGGCGGCGTTGCGCGGCGCCACAGGCGGCAACGTCGCCGCGGCGACAGCGGTCGGCAAGCTGGTGGCCGACCGGGCGAAATCGGCGGGGGTGACCCAGGTGGTGTTCGACCGCGGGGGCTTCCGGTATCACGGGCGAGTGGCGGCATTGGCCGACGCGGCCCGCGAGGGAGGACTGGAGTTCTGATGCTCGACGGACAATTCGAAGAGCGCACCATCCGGGTGAACCGGGTCGCCAAGGTGGTCCAGGGCGGTCGGCGGTTCTCGTTCACGGCTCTCATGGTCGTGGGGGACGGCAACGGGCGCGTGGGCCTCGGCTACGGCAAGGCCAAGGAGGCGGGCCTGGCGGTGCAGAAGGGCATCGAAGAAGCCCGGAAGAACATGTTCGACGTCCCCCTCGCCGGCTCGACGATCACCCACCCGGTGATGGGCGTGGCCGGTGCGGGCCGGGTCATGTTGAAGCCCGCCTCTCCCGGTACCGGCGTCATCGCCGGCGGCGCGGCCCGCGCCATCCTCGAGATGGCGGGCATCCACGACATCTTGTGCAAGTCGCTGGGCTCGTCCAACGGCATCAACGTCGCCCACGCCACCATCGCCGGTCTGAAGTCGCTCAAGCGGCCCGAGGACGTGGCCCGCCTGCGGGGTCTGCCCGCCGACCAGTGCGTGCCCCGCGGCGTGCTCCGTGCCTATCGCGAGCGCCAGCGTGCCTCTGACCTGTTCCAGGAGGTGCCGACGTGAGCGCCGCCAAGGCGGCTCGCGGACGCCGGCGCCGAGGGCCACCTACGGGTGACCCAGGTGCGCTCGGGCATCAGCACCAAGCCCAAGCACCGCGGCACGCTGCGGGCGCTGGGCCTGCGCGGCGTCGGCCGCAGCCGGGTCCTCCCCGACCGCCCCGATGTCCGGGGCATGCTGGCGCGCGTCCCCCATCTCGTGACGGTGGAGCTCGCCGGCGACGACGAGGCCGCCCATCAGCGCGAACGAAATGCGCCAGCCCGCCGGGCCCGGCGCGTCTCCGGAAGGCGCATGGCCGAAGACGGCGGCACCGACACCGGCCAAGAGGGCGCGCCGTGCCCACAAGGAGCTCGCATGAAACTCCACGACCTGCGCCCGCCCGCGGGCGCCAACCGCCCCAAGCGACGGGTGGGTCGGGGCATCGCCGGCAAGGGTGGGAAGACGGCGGGCCGCGGCACCAAGGGCACCGGTGCCCGTGGCAGCGTGCCGCCCGGCTTCGAAGGCGGTCAGCTCCAGCTCGCCCAGCGCATCCCCAAGCTCAAGGGGTTCCACAACCCGTTCCGCGTGGAGTACGCGGTGGTGAACCTCGACACGCTCGAGGCCTTCGCCGGGGAGGAGGCGACCCCGACCACGCTCAGCGCCGTGGGGCGCGTCCGCAAGGGCGCCCTGGTCAAGGTGCTCGGACGCGGGGAGCTGCACCGCGCCATGCACGGTCCAGGTCCACGCCGTGTCGGCGTCGGCCCGCGCTGCGATCGAGGCCGCCGGCGGGAGCGTCGAGATCCTGCCCATGCCCTTCGGCAACGGGCGTCCGCCGGCGCGGGGCAACGCGCTCACCAACCGGTAGCCTCGTACTCCCGGGTGCCGGTGCGCAGCGAGGAGGAGGGGCGTTGCTCTCGAGCCTGAAGAACATCTTCAAGGTCCCTGACCTGCGCAACAAGGTCCTCTTCACCCTGCTGATCATCGGGCTCTACCAGCTCGGTGCGAACCTCATCGTCCCCTTCATCTCCATCAAGCAGGTCCAGGCCCTCGAGGCATCGGCCAAGCAGGCCGGCATCCTCGGATTCCTCAACCTCTTCTCGGGCGGCGGGCTGCTGCGGATGGCCCTGTTCGGGCTGGGGATCATGCCCTACATCACCAGCTCGATCATCATCCAGCTGCTGTCCACGGTGATCCCCAAGCTCGAGGAATGGCGTGACCAGGGTGCGGTCGGGCAGAAGAAGCTCACCCAGACGACCCGGTACCTCACCATCGGCCTCGCCCTGCTGCAGTCGGCCGGCCTCGTCTACGTGTTCCACAACGGCGGGGGTGGCCTGCTCGGCACCAAGAACGTGGACCTGATCCCCAACTTCACCTTGTGGAAGGGGGGGTTCATCTGCCTGACGCTCACGGCCGGGACGGCCTTCGTGATGTGGCTCGGTGAGCTCATCACCCAGCGCGGCATCGGCAACGGCATGTCCATCATCATCTTCGCCAACGTCACCGCGGGCATCCCCGCCGGGGGCACGGCCGTGCTCACCCAGGGCGGGAGCCTCGAAGTTCGGGGTGATCGTGGCGGTGACCCTGGTGCTGCTCGTGGTCGTGGTCTTCATGGAGCAGGGCCAGCGCCGCATCCCCGTCACCTTCGCCAAACGGGTGGTGGGCAGGCGGATGTACGGGGGGTCCTCGACCTACATCCCGCTCAAGGTCAACCAGTCCGGTGTGATCCCGATCATCTTCGCCAACTCGCTGCTCTACATCCCCGTGCTGCTGGCCAACATCATCCCGTGGACGGGGTTCCGGACCTTCGTGAACAACCACATCACGCCGACCAGTCTCTTGTACGTGGTCTCGTACGGCATCTTGATCTTCGCCTTCACCTTCTTCTACGTGTACGTGGCGTTCGACCCGCACCAACAGGCCGACATCATCCGCAAGCAGGGCGGCTACATCCCGGGCATTCGGCCCGGCCCGCCCACTGAGCGCTATCTGGCGCGCATTTTGAACCGCATCACCGTTCCCGGGGGCTTGTACCTGGCCGTGGTGGCCGTGCTGCCATCACTGCTGATGGCGCTGTGGAACATCCAGGGCTACCCGTTCTACGGGACGACGTTGCTGATCGCCGTGGGCGTCTCGCTCGAGACCATGCGGCAGATCGACAGCCAGCTCATGATGCGGAACTACGAAGGTTTCCTCAAGTAGCTGACGGTGGTACCCGGCGTCAGGCTCGTGGTCCTCGGCAAGCAGGGGGCCGGCAAAGGAACCCAGTGCGTGCGCCTGTCGCACCACTATGTGGTCCCGCACATCTCCACCGGGGACATGCTGCGCGCCGCGGTGAAGACCGGCTCGGCACTGGGCCTCAAGGTGCGAGAGACCATGGAGAACGGCGAGCTGCTCGGCGACGACCTCATCATCGAGATGGTCGCCGAGCGCCTGGCCGAGCCCGACGCCAGGGCCCGGGGCTTCATCCTCGACGGCTGCCCCCCGCACCACGCACCAGGCGGAGTCCGTGGCCGCCCTGCTGCGCCCCGGGAGCGCTCGACCTCACCGTCGACATCGAGGTGCCCACCGCCCAGGCCTTGCGTCGCCTGGCCAGCCGCCGGGTGTGCACCGACTGCGGCGCCAACTACTCGGTGTCGACCCCGCCCAAGGTCAACTGGATGTGCGACGTGTGCGGTGGCGAGGTCATCCAGCGCCAGGACGACACCGAGGACGCCATCCGCCGCCGCCTCGAGCTCTACGAGCGCCAGACCGCACCGCTCATCGAGTGGTACGAGTCGCGCGGGCAGCTCGCCAAGGTCAGCGGGGTGGGTTCGCCCGACGCCGTGCTGCGCCGGATCATCCGGGCCGTGGAGGATCGGCGGGGCAGAGGAAAAGCCCGATGAGACGAAGCGCCGAGGAGATCGCCAAGATGCGCCGGGCGGGGCGGGTCGTGGCCGAGATGCACGAGGCCACCCGGGAGGCGGCCAAGCCCGGTGTGACCACCGCCGCGCTCGACGCCGTGGCCCGTGACGTCCTGGACCGCCGGGACGCCAAGTCCAACTTCCTGCACTACCGGGGGTACCCGGCGGTGATCTGCACATCGCCCAACGACATGATCGTCCACGGCATCCCCGGGGCCTACATCCTCGAGGAGGGCGACATCTTGTCGATCGACTGCGGGGCGATCATCGAGGGCTACCACGGCGACGCCGCCTTCACGATGGCGATCGGGGAGGTGATCGGGCGAGGCGGCCCGGCTCATCGAGACGACCGAGCGCAGCCTGTGGGCCGGGATCGAGCAGCTGCGCCAGCGGGAACCGCCTCCACGAGGTGGGCCGGGCCGTCCAGGACGTGGCCGAGGCGGCCGGGTTCTCCGTGGTCCGGGAGTACGTCGGCCACGCCATCGGGACCGCCATGCACGAGGAGCCCCAGGTGCCCAACTACTGGCCGGGCCAGGGCGGGCCCATGCTCAAGTCCGGGATGGTCTTCGCCGTGGAGCCCATGGTGAACGCGGGAGGGCCCGGCCACCCGGGTGCTCGAGGACGGGTGGAGCGTGGTCACCGCCGACGGGAAGCTGTCGGCCCATTTCGAGCACACCATCGCCGTCACCGACGACGGGCCCGAGGTCCTGACCCTTCCCTGAGCGCCGTCCGGCTCCACGGGGCCGCCGGCTCCGGTGCCCTGGGCAGCCACGACGCCCTGGCCGGGCGCGGAAATGGGCGCTATGCTGGTAGGTCGGCTCGCCGAGCGGAGGCCCCCCTCCGGCTCGGGTGGCGGTGGGCCATCACCGCCGTTGCAAACGGGTCCTCGGGTCCGGTCGGGTGTCGTCCCGGTCAATTGCGTCCCGGTGCGCGGCGTGCCATTCGACAAGTACGAGGAGGAGTCACCTGCCCAAGCCCAAAGAGGATGCGATCGTGCTCGAGGGGACGGTCGTCGAGCCGCTCCCGAATGCCATGTTCCGTGTCGAGCTCGAAAACGGCCACAAGGTGCTTGCCCACAGCTCCGGCAAGATGCGCATGCACCGGATCCGGATCCTCCCCGGCGATCGCGTGCAGGTTGAGATCACGCCCTACGACTTGAGTCGCGGACGGATCACATACCGGTACAAGTAGTAGGCACGGCGAGTTCGAGGCAGGGAAGACAGCGATGAAAGTTCGACCGAGCGTCAAGCCGATCTGCGAGAAGTGCAAGGTCATCCGCCGCAACGGCCGGGTGATGGTGATCTGCGACAACCCACGGCACAAGCAGCGCCAGGGCTGAGCGCCCGGCCCACCGACTGACCAGGACGAGAGGAGCGGCAACACAAGTGGCACGGATCTCCGGTGTGGACATCCCCCGCGAAAAGCGGTTGGAGGTGTCTCTCACCTACATCTTCGGCATCGGCCGGACCCGAGCGCAGCAGACCATCGCCGGGACCGACCTCAACGCCGACACCCGCGTGCGGGACCTCACCGACGAGGAGGTCGTCCGCCTCCGCTCCTACATCGACGCCAACTTCAAGGTCGAAGGTGATCTCCGTCGGGACATCGCCCAGGACATCAAGCGCAAGATGGAGATCGGCTGCTACGAGGGTGTGCGCCACCGCAAGGGCCTGCCCGTCCACGGCCAGCGGACCCACACCAACGCCCGCACCCGCAAGGGACCCGAAGAAGACCGTCGCCGGCAAGAAGAAGGTTCGGAAGCACTGATGGCAAAGACCGCCAAAGCATCCAAAGCCGCCAAGACCACCACCAAGGCCGCCGCGGTCCGCCGACCCCGCAAGCGCGAGCGCAAGAACATCGCCTACGGCGTGGCCCACATCAAGAGCTCGTTCAACAACACCATCATCTCGATCTCGGACCACGAGGGGAACGTCCTGGCGTGGGCCTCGGCCGGAAACGTCGGCTTCAAGGGATCACGCAAGTCCACGCCCTTCGCGGCCCAGCTGGCCGCCGAGCAGGCCGCCCGCCGAGCCATGGAGCACGGCGTGCGCAAGGTCGACGTGCTCGTCCGCGGCCCCGGCTCCGGTCGTGAGACCGCCATCCGGTCGCTCGCGGCCGTCGGCATCGAGGTCGCCGGCATCAAAGACGTCACCCCCATCCCGCACAACGGCTGCCGCCCCAAGAAGCGGCGCCGGGTCTAGCGGGAACGGAAGGAGCACCACCGCATGGCGCGTTACACGGGTCCCGTCTGCCGCTTGTGTCGGCGCGAACGGACCAAGCTGTTCCTGAAGGGCGAGCGCTGCTACTCGCTCAAGTGTCCTGTGAGCGAGGCGGTCACCGACCGCCACAGCCGCGCCTACCCGCCCGGGGAGCACGGCCGTGACCGGATGCGCCAGGGCTCGGAGTACCTGGCCCAGCTGCGTGAGAAGCAGAAGGCCCGCCGTATCTACGGGCTGTTGGAACGCCAGTTCCGCAACCTCTACGCCGAGGCCAGCCGTCAGCCGGGGATCACGGGCGAGAACCTCCTGCGCCTTCTCGAGCTGCGCCTTGACAACGTGACGTTCCGGGCCACGTGGGGTGCGAGTCGGGCCCAGGCCCGTCAGCTGGTCCGCCACGGGCACATCCTCGTGAACGGCAAGCGGGTCACGATCCCGAGCTACCGGGTCCGCCAGGGTGACGTCGTCACCCTCAAGCCGTCGTCGAAAGAGCTCTACTTCGTGCGACGGAACCTCGACACCCTCGACCGTCCCCTGCCCCTGTGGCTGGAATCGGGTGAGGCCCGCACCCAGGTGCGCGTCACCACGCTGCCCGAGCGCGAGCACATCGACGAGCCCGTGCGCGAGTCGCTCATCGTCGAGCTCTACTCCAAGTAGCACCTCGGTCCCGCCACCCCGAGTCCCAGACACCCCGAGCCCCAGACACTCAGCCCCCACGACACCCAGGAGCCAGTCCCATGCTCATCATCCAGCGCCCCACCGTCGAGGCCATCGGCGAGGAAGAGGGCAACCGTCAGCGGTTCGCCGTCAGCCCGCTCGAGCCCGGTTTCGGTCACACCCTCGGAAACTCGATCCGCCGGACCTTGCTGTCGTCGATCCCCGGGGCCGCGGTGACCCAGGTCCGGTTCGACGACGCCCTGCACGAGTTCACCACGCTGCCCGGAGTCAAAGAGGACGTCACCGACATCATCTTGAACCTGAAGGACGTCGTCCTGCGGGTGCACGCCGATGAGGCGGTCACGCTGCGCTGCGACAAGCGCGGGCCCGGAGACGTCTCGGCCGGCGACCTGCAGCTCACCGCGGACGTGGAGGTCCTCAACCCGGATCTCCACATCGCCACCCTGAACGGCAAGGGTCGCCTGGCCATCGACGTCACCGTCGAGCGCGGTCGCGGCTACGCCTCGGCGGAGCGCAACAAGCGGTCCAACACCATCGGCGTCATCCCGGTCGACTCGATCTTCTCGCCGGTCCGACGCGTGGCGTTCTCGGTCGAGCCGGTCCGGGTCGAGCAGTCGACGGACTTCGATCGCCTCGTCCTCGACATCGAGACCGACGGGTCGCTCTCGCCGCGCGAGGCGCTCGCCTCGGCGGGCGACACCCTGCGCTCCCTGGTGGGTCTCGTCGCCGACCTCGAAGACGAGCCCCAGGGCCTCGAGCTGGGCGAGGTGGGGACCTCCACCAGTGGCTCGCCCGACCTCGACCTCGCCATCGAGGACCTCGACCTCTCCGAGCGGCCCCGCAACTGCCTCAAGCGGGCCCAGGTCAACACCATCGGCGAGCTGGTGGAACGGACGGCCGAGGACCTGCTGGCCATCACCAACTTCGGTCAGAAGTCCCTCGACGAGGTCATCCAGCGCCTCGACGAGCGGGGCCTGTCGCTCCGCATCAAGGACTGAGCCGGCCATGCGAGCCACACCCCGAAGGGGTCGGCGACTGGGCGGCGACGCCGCGCATCAGAAGGCCATGCTGGGCAACCTGGTGGCCTCGCTGATCGCCGCGGAGTCACTGGTGACGACCGAAGCCAAGGCCAAGGCGCTGCGACCGGTGGCGGAGAAGTGCATCACCGCCGCGGTCAAAGGCGGGGTCCACCGCCATCGCAACGTGGTCGCCCTCATCAGGGACAAGGACATGGCCCACAAGCTCTTCGCGGAGATCGCCCCGCGGTATTCGGACCGGCCCGGCGGCTATACCCGCATCTTGAAGCTCGGCCCACGCCAGGGCGACAGCGCGCCCATGGCGCGCATCGAACTGGTTTGACGCTGTTCGACCCCGATCTCACGACTGCCCCCGAGGCGGTCGCGAGCGGGGTCGACCGAAGCCGGATCGACCGCCGTGGCTCCGAACCCCTCGACGGCGTTGACCGCGACTGCGCACGACACCCCCCGACGCGGCGACGAGGTCCCCACCGTGACCACGCGCCTGCGGTTGACGATCTCCTATGACGGGGCGGGATTCCGCGGCTTCGCCGTGCAACCCGGTCAGCGCACCGTGGCCGGCGTCCTGGCCGATGCCATCGCCGTGGTCGTGGGCCATCGGGTCGAGCTCGTCTGTGCGGGGCGGACCGATGCCGGCGTGCACGCCAGGGGACAGGTGGTGCATGTGGACGTGCGGGAGGACGTGGACACCGCCCGGTTGGTCCGATCGGTGAACACCCTGCTCAAGCCCACCGTCGTGGTGCGGTCCGCGGAGCTGGCCCCGCCCGGGTTCGACGCCAGGCGCTCGGCCCGGGCCCGGCACTACCGGTACCTGATCCTCGAAGACGAGACCTCGGACCCGCTGCTCGCACCCGTGGTCCTGGCACGTGCCGGGCCCGCTCGACCTCCGGGCCATGGCGAGCGCGGCGGATGCCTTGCTGGGTGAGCATGACTTTCGGGCCTTCTGCCGGCGTGTCCCGGGGACCGAGGCCGGCACGCCCATCCGTCGACGGGTGCTCGAGGCCCGCTTCTCCGACCTGCCGGTGCGTGCCGGCGAGCTGGGCCCCGCCGCCCGGTTGCTGCGGTTCGACATCTCGGCGACCTCGTTCTGCCATCAGATGGTGCGTTCGGTGGTAGGGGCCCTGGTCGAGGTGGGCCGGGGCCGGCGGCGGGCGTCGGATGTCAACTGGCTGCTGCAGAGCGGCGACCGGTCCCGCGTGGGTGGCGTCATCGCCCCACCCCAGGGGTTGTGCCTGGTCGGCGTGGAGTACGAGGAGTGACTACCGGGGTTCGGCCCGGCCCGGCGGTGCTCGGCGCCGCTTGCCCAGGGCACTCCGAGCGCCTAACGTTGTCCGCCGGCTACGTGCAGGAGCTGCCCGTATGCATGGGGTTGCCCAGCGGTCGGCACCCGAGCCGGTAGGTGCCGTGACGCCCGTCCGGGCCCGGGCTACAAGACGAGGATTCTGCGTGCGCACGTTTTCGCCCAAAGCTGACGACATCACCCGGTCCTGGCACGTCATCGACGCCGAGGGCATGGTGCTCGGACGTCTGGCCACCGAAGTCGCCTCCCGGTTGCGCGGGAAGCACAAGCCCATCTTCGCCCCCCACGTCGACACCGGTGACCACATCGTGGTAGTGAACGCGGCGAAGGTCGTGCTCACCTCGGACAAGTCCGAGAAGAAGTTCGTGTACCACCACAGTGGTTATCCCGGCGGTCTCACCAAGAAGAAGTACGGTGAGCTCCTCTCAGAACGGCCCGAGGAGGTCGTCCGGCGCGCCGTACGGGGGATGCTGCCTCGCACACGGCTCGGACGCCAGCAGCTGAACAAGTTGAAGGTCTACGCCGGCTCCGACCATCCCCATCAGGCCCAGCAGCCCCAACCCCTCGACGTTCCCGGCGCCCGGGCCCGGTCGTGAGTCCCCGGGTCGTCACCGAGTCCCACAAGAGCAAGAGACAGGAACCACGAACGTGACGACCAAGGTCAAGCTCCCCGCTCCCCTGTGCCAGAACACGGGCCGCCGCAAGGCGGCGGTGGCACGGGTTCGGATCCGGCCCGGCGAGGGCAAGATCACCATCAACCGTCGTGCCTTCGACGACTACTTCAGCTCCGCCACCCACCGCATGGTCGTGACCGAGCCGTTGCGGGTTACCAACCTCATCGAGGGCTACGACATCGACGCCACCATCGCCGGCGGGGGTGTGTCGGGTCAGGCCGGTGCGATGCGCCTCGGGATCACCCGCTCGCTCGTCGAGCTCAACCCCGAGTTGCGCGCCATCCTCAAGAAGGCCGGACTGCTCACCCGCGACGCCCGCGAGAAGGAGAGCAAGAAGTACGGCCTCAAGAAGGCCCGCAAGGCACCGCAGTACTCCAAGCGGTAGCGGGTCGTGGGGCTGCGGTTCGGCACGGACGGCATTCGCGGAGTCGCCAACGCCGAGTTGGGCGCCGAGCTCGTCATGGCGCTCGGGCGGGCAGCCGCCCGCGCCCTGCACGCCGAGTGCTTCCTGGTCGGTCGGGACACCAGACGTTCGGGCCCCCTCCTCCAAGCGGCATTGTCGGCCGGGATGGCGAGCGAGGGTGCCGATGTCATCGATCTCGGCATCCTTCCGACACCGGGAGTGGCATGGTGGTCGGCGCAGCGGGGATATCCGTGCGCGGTGGTCTCGGCATCGCACAACCCCTTCGCCGACAACGGCATCAAGCTCTTCGCGCCAGGCGGCGTCAAGCTGCCCGACCTCACCGAAGCCGCCATCGAGGAGGAGCTCGGCCGGGTGCTCGAGTCCTCGCCTTCTCCGTCGTCCTCGCCGGTCGGCCAGGGTGTCGGGAGGTTGTGGGACGAGCCTGACGCGCAGCATGGGTATGTCGACCATCTCGTCGGCGTGCTCGAGGGACGGGACCTGACCGGCATGCGCGTCGTCGTCGACTGCGCCAATGGCGCCGCATCGACCGTGGCACCCGAAGTCTTGGCGCGTCTGGGCGCAGACGTGCACGCCATCGCGCACGAGCCCGACGGTTCGAACATCAACGACGGATGCGGCTCAACCCATCCCGAGGCGTTGGCGACCGAGGTGGTCTCGAGGGGCGCGCACCTCGGACTGGCTCTCGACGGAGACGCCGATCGACTGCTGGCGGTGGACCACACCGGGGCGCTGACGACAGGGGACGAGCTGGTGTCGATGTTCGCCACCGACCTCGCCGGCCAGGGCAAGTTGGCGCGCAACACCGTCGTCGTCACGGTGATGACGAACCTCGGCTTTCGCCACGCCATGGCCGAGCGGGGCATCACCGTGCGCGAAACCCAGGTCGGAGACCGGTACGTCCTCGAGGCGCTCAATGCGGACGGGCTCACCCTGGGTGGCGAGCAGTCGGGCCACATCGTGTTCCGAGAATTGGCGACGACCGGAGACGGCGTGCTCACCGGCATCTTGCTGCTCGACCTCGTGAAGCGTTCGGGCGCTCCGTTGGCGGCGTTGGCGAAGCAGTCCATGCAACGGCTCCCCCAGGTTCTGATCAACGTGGAGGCGTCGCAACCCGACCTCGTCGTCGCCACGGCGGCAGTCCAAGCCGAGGTGGTGGCGGTGCAGACCGAGCTCGGAAGTCGCGGTCGGGTGCTGCTGCGGGCCAGCGGCACCGAACCCCTCGTCCGGGTGATGGTGGAGGCCGAGGACGAGCAAGCGGCCCACGCCGCCGCGCAACGCCTGTGCGCGGTCGTGGAGAAAGCACTCGTTTTGGCGTCCGCGCCTGACTGAGCCTGGCCCCGGCCGCCTGGGACCGGCGTTCCCGCCTGAGGCCGGCGACCCCGTAGCCTGGGATCTCATGTGCGGCATCATCGGAGCCACCGGCGGTGGCGAAGTGCTGGGCGTCCTGCTCGAGGGGCTCGAGCGGCTCGAATACCGGGGGTATGACTCCGCCGGCGTGGCCCTGCAGTCCGAAGGGGAGCTGTGGCGGGCCCGGGCCGCCACTGGAACCCGGTCGCTCGAGGACCTTCGCAAGGTCATCGAGGACGGCCCCAAGGGGGTTTCAGCCGGCATCGGCCACACCCGGTGGGCGACGCACGGCCATCCCACCGAGTCCAACGCGCACCCCCTCCTGGACTGCACCGGCGACGTGGCGGTCGTGCACAACGGCATCATCGAGAACTGGCGCGAGCTGGCCGAGCAGCTGCGCGACGAGGGTCACATCTTCGTGTCCGACACCGACACCGAGGTCATCGCACACCTCGTCGAGAGAGAGCTCTCGGGCGGCGACTCGCTCGCCGACGCCGTGCGGGCCACGCTGCGCCAGGTGCGCGGCGCCTTCGCTCTGGCGGTGATGTGCGCAGGGGAGCCGGGCACCATCGTGGCCGGACGTCGGGTGTCGCCGCTCATCATCGGCATGGGAGATGGCGAAAACGGCGAAGGCCTGCTCGCGTCCGATATCCCCGCGCTGCTCGGCCGGACTCGGAAGTTCTGGGTGCTCGACGACGACCAGATCGTGGTGCTGCGACCGGGCTCGATGCGGGTCCAGACCCTGCAGGGCAAGGAGGTCGAGCCCAAGGAGCTGCATGTCGAGTGGGACCTTGAAGCGGCGGAGAAGGGGGGCTACCCCGACTTCATGGGCAAGGAGATCCACGAGCAACCGCGTGCGATCGCCGATACGCTGCTCGGCCGCCTGCAGCCCGACGCCACGATCGAACTCGACGAGCTGCGCATCAGCGACCACGACCTGCGCCACATCGACAAGGTGTTCGTGGTGGCCTGTGGTTCGAGCTATCACGCTGGCATGGTGGCCAAGTACGCCATCGAGCGCCTGGCCCGACTGCCGACCGAGATCGACATCGCGTCGGAGTTCCGTTACCGCGACCCGGTGCTCGACGACCGCACGCTCGTCATCGGAGTCAGCCAGTCGGGTGAGACCATCGACACCCTCCAGGCCATGCGCGAGGCCCGCCAGTGGGACGCCAAGATCATGGTGATCTCCAACGTCGTCGACTCGTCGATGGCGCGCGAAGCCGACGGCGTGGTCTACACCAGAGCCGGGCCCGAGGTGGGTGTGGCCGCCACCAAGACCCATCTCACGCAGGTCGTGGCGCTCGAGTTGTTCGCGCTCTATCTGGCCCAGCTGCGCGGGTTCGAGAAGCCCGCCGACACCCGAGTCCTGTTCGAAGATCTGGCCAAACTGCCCGAGCTCGTCGAGCAGACGCTCTCGGCCGAGCGCGAGGCGCAGGTGGCCGAGGTCGCTGCCAAGTTCATCGACACCCGCGACTTCTTCTTCCTGGGCCGCCATGTCGGGTTCCCCGTCGCTCTCGAGGGCGCGTTGAAGCTCAAGGAGATCTCCTACGTGCGGGCCGAGGGCTACCCCGCCGGCGAGCTCAAGCATGGCCCCATCGCGCTGATCGTGCCCGGCACGGTCGTGGTGGGCGTGGCCACCCGCACGCACCTGCACGACAAGATGATGGGCAACGTAGCCGAGGTGAAAGCACGGGGCGCCACGGTCGTGCTGGTGGTCAACGACGGTGACGAGGAGACCGCCGCGCAGGCCGACGAGGTGTTGTGGGTCCCCAACACCCACCACCTGTTCGCACCGGTGCTCGACGTGGTGCCGCTGCAGCTCTTGGCGTATCACATCGCCCGATTGCACGGTCACAACGTCGACCGGCCCCGCAACCTGGCCAAGACCGTCACGGTGGAGTGACCGCACCCCGCCACGACCTCGGTGCAGGCGGAGTCCGTGGCATCGGCGTCGACGCTGTCGACGTGGTCCGGTTCCGTCGGGTCATCGAACGCCGGCCCGGCATCGTGGACCGTCTGTTCACCGAGACCGAGCAGGCCTACGCGCACGGCAGCCGCGACCCCGGTCCTCGTCTCGCCGTCCGTTTCGCCGCCAAGGAAGCGGTGTTGAAGGCCCTTGGTGTCGGTGTGGGGGCGGCCCGGTTCCGCGACGTAGAGGTGGTCCGGTCCGACGACGGTGCACCGGGAGTGGCCCTCTCCGGGCGTGCGGCGGCATTGAGCGTCGGCCGGGGTGTGGCGCGGTGGCACCTGTCGTTGACCCATACCGACACGATGGCGGTGGCGACGGTGGTGGCCGAGGGCGCGACCGGCCCGAACGAGGCGACGACGCTGTGAAGCCGGTCCTGCGGGTCGAGGAGATGCGCGCCGTCGACGCCGAGGCGCTGGGCACCGTGTCGGAGGAAATCCTCGTCGAGCGGGCCGGGACGGCCGTGGCCACCTGGGCGGTGCGCATGCTCGGGGGCACCTACGGACGACACGTCGTGATCGTGGCCGGGAAGGGCAACAACGGTGCCGACGGTCGGGTGGCCGCGGCGCGTCTGCGTCGACGCGGCGCCCGGGTGACCGTCGTCGAGGCGACCGACGCTCCTGACCGCATCGGGACGGCCCGAACCGTCGACCTGGTGGTCGACGCCGCCTACGGGACGGGGTTCCGCGGCACCTACCGGGCCCCGGCGGTGCCGGCGGGGGTACCGGTGCTCGCCGTGGACATTCCTTCGGGCGTGAACGGTGACACCGGCGAGGCGTGCGGCGAGCCCCTGCGCGCCGACCTGACTGTGACGTTCGCGGCCCTCAAGACCGGGCTGGTCCAAGGCGACGGGTCGCTGCTGGCGGGACGGGTCGAGGTGGTCGACATCGGTCTCGACGTGAGCGGGGCGAGCATGTGGGTGATCGAGGACGCCGATGTGGCCCGCCTGCTCCCGCCGCGGCCTCGAGACGCGCACAAATGGCTCTCGGCGGTGGCGGTGGTGGCGGGATCACCCGGGATGGCCGGCGCCGCCGGGCTGTGTGCCCGGGGCGCGTACCGAGCCGGGGCGGGGATGGTCCGCCTGGGAATCCCCGGTGGGGACCCCACCGACCTCCCCGTGAGCGAGGCCGTGGGGACATCTCTGCCGGTGGCGGGGTGGTGCGCCGAGGCGCTCGTCATGTCCGAACGGTGCCGAGCAGTGGTGGTGGGCCCCGGGCTCGGTCGAGCCGACGCCACCGTCGCCGATGTCCGTCGCCTCGTCGCCTCGGCGCCGGTGCCCGTCGTGATCGACGCCGACGGCCTCTACGCACTGGGCACCGGCGACCAGATCGGCGCGGCGTTGTCGGCGGGTCCCGGCCGGGGCGGCCCCGTGGCGGTGCTCACCCCCCACGACGGGGAGTACACCCGGTTGGCAGGAGCAGCACCGGGGGCCGATCGAATCGCCGCCGCGGTGGCGTTGGCCCGGCGCAGCGGGGCCGTGGTGTTGCTGAAGGGCCCGACGACCGTCGTCGCCGAGCCGGGCGGGAGCGTGTTGTTGGCCACGGCCGGATCACCTCGCCTGGCCACGGCGGGGACCGGTGACGTGCTGTCGGGCGTGATCGGGGCCTTCGTGGCCCGCGGTGTGGAGGTGCTCCGCGCCGCGGCCCTGGCCGCGCACGTCCACGGTCGGGCCGCCGAGCTCGGTGCTCCCGAGGGGCTCGTGGCCGGAGATCTCGCCGAGCTCATCGGGAGTTGGCTGTCGGGGATCCGGCCATGAGCCGGTCCGACGTCCGCGGGGATGCCGTGGCGACGCCGGCGCAGGTGGGGTCGCGCCCGGTGTGGGCCGAGATCGACCTCGGCGCCGTCCGCCACAACGCGTCCCTCCTGGGCTCGGTGGCCGCGCCGGCCGCCCTCTGTGCGGTGGTGAAGGCGGACGGCTACGGGCACGGGGCCGTGGCGGTGGCCCGGGCTGCGATGGAAGGCGGCGCCACCTGGTTGGCGGTGGCGACTCCTGAAGAAGGCGTCCACCTGCTCGATGCCGGCGTCGTCGCTCCCGTGCTCGTCCTGTCCGAGCCACCTCCGAAGGCCATGGCCGATGTCGTGGGCCGCGGGCTCACGCTGGCCCTCTATTCGAAAGGGGCCGTGGAGGCTGCCGGGGCGGCGTCCGCGCACGCCGGAGTGGTCACCGATGTCCACGTCAAGGTCGACACGGGCATGCACCGTGTCGGGGCGTCGACCGCCGAGCTCCTCGACATCGTCCAAGCCGTGGTGGCGCAGCCGTCACTTCGCTTCGCGGCGTTGTGGACGCACTTCCCGGTGGCCGACGGCGTCGGAGACGAGGACCGGTCCTTCACCGAGGCGCAGATGCGAAGTCTCGGTGAGGCCCGAGATGTTCTGGCGCGCGCCGGGCATGTGCCACCGATGCTCCACGCCGCCAACTCCGCCGGCGCCCTCGCCTATCCGGCGGCCCGCCTCGACATGGTGCGGTGCGGGATCGCCCTGTACGGCGTCTCCCCGTTCCCCGTGGCCGACGCGGCGGTCGACCGGGTGATGGACGACACCGGTGCCCGGTCCCTGCGTCCGGTGCTGTCGCTACGGGCCAAGGTGACCCTGGTGCGTCGGCTCGACGCGCACGAGCGTCCGTCCTACGGCCGCCTCTACACCTTGGCGTCTCCGTCGACGATTGCCACGGTGCCTCTCGGGTACGCCGACGGCGTACCTCGGCGCTACTTCACCGAGGGCGGTACCGTCCTCGTGGGCGGCCGGCGCCGGCCCCTGGCCGGGATGGTGACGATGGACCAGATCGTGGTGGACTGCGGCCCCGATGACGACGTGGCGGTGGGCGACGACGTCGTGCTCATCGGCGAGCAGGGGTCCGAGTCGCTGACGGCGCCGGAGTGGGCGGAGATGCTCGGCACCATCTCGCACGAGGTGTTCTGCGGCATCGGCCCCCGCGTGCCGCGGGTGGTCGTCGACCGGGAGGATCAGCGATGAGCGAGAAGCGACCTCTGTACAGGAGCCGTCTCGTGCGGGGTGTGGCCGCGGGGACCGGCGCCGCGCTGGCCGCGGGGTGGGCCGCCCAACACCGCCTAGTGGCGCGCACGCACTCCACCGTCGATGACATCGCGGCGGAGGGCCTCACCGTTCCCGACGACTGCATCCAACGCGTCGTCGACGTCGACGACGGGGGCGCCATCCACGTCATCGAGCGCGGCCAGGGACCACCGGTCGTGTTGTTGCACGGGTTCATGTTGAGCGGGGCACTGTGGGCCCATCAGTTGCGCGACCTGGCGCTGCACCACCGGGTCATCGCTCCCGATCTCCGGGGCCACGGGTCGTCGGTGGCGGGCTCGTCGGGCTTCGCCTTGGCGGGTGCTCCCGGTCTCGTCGACGAGTTGCGCGCCGATGCCCGCACCGCTGTTGCCCAGGAGGGCTCTCCGGCCGTGCGGCGCATGGCCAGAGACGTCCTGGCGGTGCTCGACGCGCTCGACGTCGAGCACGCGCTGGTGGTCGGGCACTCGATGGGTGGGATGGTGGCTCTCCAACTCGCCCACGACACGCCCGCCGACGAGTTGCATCGCCGCGTGGCGGGCCTGGCGCTCGTCTCGACGACCGGAGGTCCCTTCGCCAAGGTGCCCGGTTTCGGGGGCATGGCCCGTCTGGCCGGGCCGGCGTCGGCGCCGCGCCATGAGCCTGGCCGACCGGTGGGGTGTGCGCACGTTGGCGTCCCCCGACCTGCGCTGGTGGCTCACCCGAGTCGGATTCGGCGCCGAGGCCCCCCCCGCCCAGGTCCGATTCGTCGAGGGGCTCCATCTGTCGACGTCGCCGGCCACGGTGGCCGAGCTCATTCCCGCTCTGGCGCTCTTCGACCTGTCGAAATGGCTGGGGTCGATCGATCTCCCCGCCCTCGTCGTCGTGGGCTCGAACGATCGCCTCACCCCTCCACGCCACGCGCTCCGCACCGCGGCCGCCCTGCCCCGCTCCGAGCTCGTCGAGCTCCCCCGATGTGGGCACATGCCCATGATCGAGCGTCGCCGTGAGTTCGCCCGCCTCCTCGAGGAGTTCGCGGCCAAGATCGCCTGACTCCCGGCGGGCCGAGGGCCCGGCGGCGGTACCATGCGGCCGGTGGGCACCTTGGCCGAGCTGCAGACCGAGGCCCTGGCCTGCACGCGCTGCGCGCTGGCAACGGGGCGGACCCAGGTCGTGTTCGGCGTCGGCGATCCCAGCGCCTCGCTCATGTTCGTGGGCGAGGGCCCCGGGCGCGAGGAGGACCTTGCCGGGGAGCCCTTCGTCGGACGGTCGGGCAAGCTCCTCGACAAGCTCCTCCACCAGGAGATCGGTCTCGACCGGAGCCAGTGCTACATCGCCAACGTCGTGAAGTGCCGGCCCCCCGGGAACCGTGACCCTCTTCCCGACGAGATCGCCTCGTGCCGTCCCTACCTCGAAGCCCAGATCGAGCTGATCGCTCCGAGCGTCGTGGTCACGCTCGGGAACTTCGCCACCCGGCTGCTGCTCGACACGAGCGAGGGCATTCGCCGGCTGCGGGGCCGGGCCTATCCCTTCGGCCGGGGTCAACTCGTCCCGACGTACCACCCGGCCGCCGGGTTGCGTGGCGGGGCCGAGGTCGTGGCGGAGATGCGCGCCGACTTCGTCCGGGCCAAGTTGCTCCTGGCCGGCGATCGACCGTGAGCCCGGCCGCCGGGGACCCCGACCCGGTGCGGCTCCGGACCGAATCGACCGACGACACGCGGGCTCTGGGGGCGGCTTTGGCGCGGAGCCTGCGACCCGGTGACGTCGTGTTGCTGGCCGGAGACCTGGGGGCGGGGAAGACCACCCTGGCCCAGGGGATCGGGACCGGCCTCGGCGTGGTCGATCACGTCACGAGCCCGACCTTCACACTCGTCCGCTCCTATCCGTGCCCCACGGCTCCCGAGGCGGTCGACGGGCCCCTCCGCCGTGGAAACCCGGCCGTCCGGACGTTCCTGCATGCAGATCTGTATCGCCTCGAGCACCTGGGCGAAGTCGTCGACCTCGCCATCGCCGAGCTGGTCGAGGAGGACGCCGTGGCCGTCGTGGAGTGGGGAGACGTGGCCGAGCCCGTGCTCGGCGCCGACGCCATCACCGTCCGCCTCGCCGAGGGGCACCGAGACCAGGAGCGGCGCGTGACGATCAGCGTGGCCGGGTCTTCGTCTCCTCGGCGGGACGAGCTCAGTCGGGCGCTCTCGACCTGGGCGGCACCATGATGGTGCTCGCCGTCGAGTCCTCGACCGAGCTGGCGGGAGTGGCCCTGGCGGACGAGGCCGGCGTGGTCGCCACCGCCACCGTGTCGCGGGGCCGCCGTCATGCCGAGTCGATCGCGCCGGCGATCGAGTTCGTGTGTCGTCGCGCCGGGGTGACGATGTCGGGCCTCGACGCCATCGGGGTGGACGTCGGGCCCGGTCTCTTCACCGGCCTGCGCGTCGGCGTGGGCACCGCCAAGGCGTTGGCGTTCGCGCTGCAGCGGCCCCTCGTCACCTGCGGCAGCCTCGAGGTCCTGGCCCATGCCATGGCGACCTGTGGCGCCGCGCCGGGCACCCTGCTGGTCCCCGTGGTCGACGCCAGGCGCGGTGAGGTCTTCGTGGGAAATTTCCGCGCCACCGCGCACGGCATGGCGCCAGTAGAACCGCCGCGCCGCCGTACCCCTGAGGTGCTCGCCGAAGAGCTCGGTGCCCTCGGCGAGCCCATGGTGGTGGCGGGCAACGGCGCTCGCCGGTACCGGTCGGTCCTCGCCACCGTGCCCGGTGTGGTGTTCGGCGGCGGGGCGCTCGACTTCCCCCCGCCCGGTGTCCTGGCCACGGTGGTCCTGTCCAAGGCGGCCTCGGGCGAGCAGACCGATGTGGGGTCCGCGCTTCCCCAGTACCTGCGCGACGCCGAGACCCGGATCAATTGGGAGACGCGGGCACCACGTGCCGGTGCGGAGGGCTGAGATGGCGCCGGTGTGGGACGACGAAGGGCCGACCCTTCCCGACGACAACCCCGGCGCGGACGCCGGTGGCGTGGCGGAGGCGGTGCGGATCGCGCCCCTGCGGCGCCGGCACCTCCGCCACGTGGTCCAGATCGAAGAAGCCAACTACCCGCGCCCGTGGACGTCGACGGTCTTTCTGTCCGAGCTCGCCCAACGCCGGTCGCGGCGCTACACCGTGGCCACGATCGGTCCGCTCATCGTCGGTTTCAGCGGCTTGATGATGGTCAGCGAGGACGGCCACATCACCACCCTCACCGTGGACCCGGCCTGGCATCGACGCGGCATCGGCACGGTCTTGCTCCTGGACCAGGCGCGTGCCGCCCCCGCCCTCGGCGTCCGCCACCTGACCCTCGAGGTGAGAGCGTCGAACACCCCGGCGCAGTTGTTGTACCGGCGCTTCGGGTTCGCTCCGGTCGGGGTGCGCCGCAATTACTACCCCGAGACGGGCGAGGACGCCATCGTGATGTGGGCCCGCGACATCGACACCGCCCACTACGCCAAACGGCTGGCGGACATCGACGAACAGCTGGGATCGGGCTCGTGACCGCCACCGACGCCCTCGTGCTCGGCATCGAGACCTCGTGTGACGACACCGCCGCGGCGGTGGTCAACGGTGGGACCGAGGTGTTGTCGTCGGTGGTGTCGAGCCAGGTGGACCTGCACGCCATGTACGGCGGGGTGGTCCCCGAGATCGCGGGACGCGCCCATCTCGAGCTCCTCACGCCGGTGATCGGGGAAGCGCTCGGTCGGGCCGGGGTGGCGGGAAGGGATCTGCACGCCGTGGCCGCCACCATCGGCCCCGGCCTGATCGGCTCGCTGCTCGTCGGCGTGAGCGAGGCCAAGGCCCTTGCCCTGGCCTGGGACCTGCCCTTCGCCGGGGTCAACCACCTCGAGGGGCACCTCTTCGCGGCGCTCCTCGATCACCCGGACATCCGGTGGCCGGTGACGGTGCTCCTGGTCTCGGGAGGCCACACCTTGCTCGTCTCGATGGAGGGCCCGGGGCGTTACCGGCTGCTCGGCCAGACCCTCGACGACGCCGCGGGGGAGGCCTTCGACAAGGTGGCTCGATTCCTCGGCCTCGGGTATCCGGGCGGGCCCGCCATCGAGCGGGCCGCGGTGTCGGGTGACCCGACCGCCTTCGCCTTTCCCCGGGCCCTTGTGGGCGACGGGCTCGACTTCTCCTTCAGTGGGCTCAAGACCGCTGTCGTCCACGCCGTCCGGGCCCGTCCCGACACCGCGGACCAGGACGTGGCGGCGTCGTTCCAGCAGGCCGTGGTGGATGTGCTCGTGGCCAAGGCGTCCCGGGCGGCGGTCTCGGTCGGTGCCCGTGGCGTGTGCCTGGCCGGAGGGGTGGCGGCCAACGGCGTCCTGCGCAGGGCGCTCACCCAGGCCTGCGCGCAGCTCGACCTTCCCGCCTATCTCCCGAGCCTGGCCACCTGCACCGACAACGCGGCCATGATCGCCGCCGCCGGCTGGTGGCAGCTCGAGCACCTGGGCCCCACCGCGCTCGACGCCGGCGCCGATCCCAATCTCCGCCTGCCCCTGCTCGGCTGAGCCGGGCGGCCCCGGCGCGGTGCCGGCTTGTCCGGGGGCCCGGTTGCCCGTGGCTCCGGCGCCCGCTATCGTTAGCACTCGCAAGGTTCGAGTGCTAAGTGCCTACAGGAGGCTCACCTGCCATGAAGCTCCACCCCCTCGAGGACCGGATTGTTGTCCGCCCCGGCGAATCGGAAGAGACCACCGCCTCCGGGCTCGTGATCCCCGACACCGCCAAGGAGAAGCCCCAGCAAGGTGAGGTGATCGCCGTCGGCCCCGGCCGTCGTGCCGAGAACACCGGCGACCTCGTGCCCGTCGATGTCGCCGCGGGCGACACCGTCGTCTACTCGAAGTACGGCGGCACCGAGCTCACGTTCGAGGGCGAGGATCTTCTCATCCTGTCCAGCCGTGACGTGCTCGCCAAGATCAGCAAGAAGTAAGGGCGACCGGCGATGTCCAAAATCCTCAAGTTCGACGAAGCGGCGCGCCGCGGCCTGGAGGCCGGGGTCGCCAAGCTCGCCGACACCGTGAAGGTGACGCTCGGCCCCAAGGGTCGCAACGTCGTCATCGACAAGAAGTTCGGTGCCCCCACCATCACCAACGACGGCGTGACCATCGCCCGCGAGGTGGAGCTGGAGGACCCCTTCGAGAACATGGGCGCCCAGTTGGTGAAGGAGGTCGCCACCAAGACCAACGACGTCGCCGGTGACGGCACCACCACGGCGACGGTGCTCGCCCAGGCCCTGATCCACGAGGGACTGCGCAACGTTGCCGCCGGGGCGAGTCCCATGTCGCTGAAGCGGGGCATCGAGAAGGCCGTCGAGGCCGCCGTCGGGGCCATCAAGAAGCAGGCCAAGGAGATCGACTCGCGCACCGAGATCGCCCAGGTAGCGTCGATCTCGGCTGCCGACGCGTCGATCGGCGAGGTCCTCGCCGAGGCCATCGACAAGGTGGGCAAGGACGGGACCGTCACGGTCGAGGAGTCGAACACCTTCGGTCTCGAGCTCGAGTTCACCGAGGGCATGCAGTTCGACAAGGGCTACCTGTCCCCCTACTTCGTGACCGACCCCGAGCGCCAGGAGGCGATCCTCGAGGAGCCGCTGATCCTCATCGCCAACCAGAAGATCAGCGCCGTGCACGATCTCGTGCCCGTGCTCGAGAAGGTCATGCAGACGGGCAAGCCCCTGCTGCTCATCGCCGAGGACGTCGAAGGCGAGGCACTGGCCACCCTGGTCGTGAACAAGATCCGGGGAACCTTCACGTCGCTGGCGGTGAAGGCACCGGGCTTCGGGGACCGCCGCAAGGCGATGCTCCAGGACCTGGCGGTGCTCACCGGCGCCCAGGTCATCTCCGAGGAGATCGGCCTCAAGCTCGAGAACGCCACGGTCGACCTGCTCGGCCAGGCCCGGCGCGTGATCGTCACCAAGGACGACACCACGATCGTCGACGGCAACGGGGCCGACGCGGACGTGAAGGGTCGGATCGCCCAGATCAAGCGTGAGATCGAGGACACCGACTCCGATTGGGACCGCGAGAAGCTCCAAGAGCGCCTGGCCAAGCTGGCCGGCGGTGTGGCGGTCGTCCGTGTGGGTGCTGCCACCGAGGTGGAGCTCAAGGAGAAGAAGCACCGCATCGAAGACGCGCTGTCCGCCACGCGAGCCGCCATCGAAGAGGGCATCGTGGCCGGGGGTGGCGTGGCCCTCGTCCGCAGCCGGGCGGCAGTCGAGAAGCTCGCCAAGAGCCTCGACGGCGACGAGGCGACCGGTGCCCGCATCGTGGCCCACGCCCTCTCGGAGCCTCTCAGGTGGATTGCCATCAACGCCGGGCTCGAGGGTGCGGTCGTGGTCCGTCAGGTCGAGAGCGAGTCGGGGCCCGTGGGCCTCAACGCCTCGACGGGGAACTTCGAGGACCTCGTCAAGGCCGGCGTCATCGACCCCGCCAAGGTCACCCGCTCCGCGCTGCAGAACGCCGCGTCGGTCGCGGCGCTGCTCCTCACCACCGAAGCAGTGGTGGCGGACAAGCCTGAGAAGAGCGACCCCGCCGCAGCAGCTGCGGCGATGGGTGGCATGGGCGGCGGCATGGGCGGCATGGGCGGCATGGGGATGATGTAGCCAAGACCGGCCCGCCGTCACCGGGCGGGCATGTTCGGGTTGAACGGCCGGGCCTCGGGCCCGGCCGTTCGTCGTCGGTGGTGACACCGGTAGCGTCCATCCGATGACGGGCTCCGCCGACGCCGCTGACGGCGCACGAAGGGCGCCCGAGGTCTTCCCGCCGTCGGGACGCCAGGTGATCCCCCGCCCGGCCCGGGCCTATGCCGGCGTCGGTGCCCCGTGGGCTGCGCTCGAGCCGGTCCGCCGGCGGGGCATAGCACTGGCGGGGGTGCGCAGCGCGGTGGAGGCCCATCATCGAGGGCTCCTGGCGGCCGAGCGGGTCACCTTCGACGGGTTTCCCGATCCCGGAGCCCCTTCCGGGGTGCTCGTAGCCCTGTTCGAACGGTCGGGCGAGACCCGGGTCGTCCTCACCCGGCGCGCCGCGCATCTCCGCACCCACACCGGAGAGGTGAGCTTCCCCGGGGGCCGCCTCGACGCCGGCGAGACCCCCGAGGCGGGCGCTTTGCGTGAGGCCGCCGAGGAGGTCGGCCTCGACGCCACCCAGGTGGACGTGGTGGGTCGCCTCACCCCGCTCGTGACGTTCTCCTCCAGTGCCAGCATCACCCCGGTGGTGGGCATCCTCGCCACCGAGCCCCGCCTCGTGGCCAACCCCCATGAGGTGGAGCATGTCTTTGACGTCGCACTCGCCGAATTGGCGGCCGACGGCGTCTTCCGAGAGGAACGGTGGGTCGTGCCCGGACGGCCGATGCCCGTGGTGGACGCGGGCGAGGACGGGTCGTTCCCGGTGTGGTTCTTCGAACTTCCCCACGACACGGTGTGGGGGGCCACGGCCCGGATGCTGGTGGAGTTGCTCCGCATCGTCCTCGGGGTCTGAGGCCTCGCACCTCCCCCTCGACCTGGCCCTTCGCGTCGTCGCGGGCCGATCGTCGGCACCGGTGCCACCACGCCGCGACCGGCGCGGAGCCGATGGTGGCGGACGGTATCGTGGAGGAACGCCGCGGGCGAAGGCGGGTGTCACGACCGACGTGCAGGAGGCGGCCAGGTGGCTGAGATAGAGATCGGCATCTACAAGTCGGGGCGCCGTGCCTACGGCTTCGACGACATCGCCATCGTGCCCAGTCGACGGACCCGGGATCCCGAAGACGTCGACATCTCCTGGGAGATCGACGCCTTCCGTTTTGACCTGCCGCTCATGGCGGCCGCCATGGACGGGGTGGTGAGCCCGAGGACAGCGATCGAGATCGGCCGCCTGGGGGGCCTGGCCGTGCTCAACCTCGAGGGGTTGTGGACTCGGTACGAGGACCCCGAACCGCTGCTCGAGGAGATCGCCCGGCTCGACGACGACAAGGCCACAGCCCGGATGCAGCAGATGTACCTCGAGCCCATCAACCCTGAGTTGGTCACCGAGCGCATCCGTGAGATCAAGTCGGCCGGGGTGGTCTCGTGCGCATCGGTGACGCCCCAGCGCACCACGGGATTGGCGCCGGCCATCCTGGCCGGAGAGCTCGACATGCTCGTCATCCAAGGGACCGTCGTCTCGGCCGAGCACGTGTCGAAGACCGTCGAGCCGCTCAACCTGAAGAAGTTCATCCGGGCCTTCGATCTCCCCGTGATCGTGGGCGGTTGTGCCTCGTACCAGGCCGCGCTGCACCTCATGCGCACCGGCGCGGTAGGTGTGCTCGTCGGGCGTGGGCCCGGGCAACGCGTGTACGACCCGGGG
Source organism: uncultured Acidimicrobiales bacterium (assembly GCA_963796765.1). GTDB lineage: Bacteria > Actinomycetota > Acidimicrobiia > Acidimicrobiales > UBA8190 > Chersky-840. The sequence goes on from CAWCMY010000001.1 coordinate 277,974, forward strand.
CGTGCTGGGGCTGGGCGTACCCCAGGCCACTGCCATCGCGGACGTGGCAGGGGCGCGCATGCGACACCTGGACGAGACCGGCGTCTACGTGCACGTGATCGCCGACGGCGGGATGAGCCGCGGCGGTGACATCGCCAAGGCCATCGCCTGTGGTGCCGACGCCGTCATGCTCGGGTCCCCGCTGTCGTCGGCCGAAGAAGCCCCCGCGCGTGGATTTCACTGGGGCATGGCCACGTTCCACCCCACCCTTCCCCGCGGCGCACGCGTCCGCACCACGGTGCGGGGGACCCTCACCGAGATCCTCCTCGGCCCCGCCCACGAGAACGACGGTCGCATGAACCTCTTCGGAGCCTTGCGCACCGCCATGGCCACGTGTGGGTATGAGACGGTCAAGGAATTCCAAAAGGCCGAGGTGATGGTGGCCCCCGCGTTGCAGACCGAGGGCAAAGCGCTGCAGCGCTCCCAGGGAGTGGGGATGGGGCACTGAGCGCCAGCCGGCCCCGTTCCCTTCACCCCCGACACCACCTTGGTAGTGACTGACACCCCGGACACCGTTCTCGTCGTCGACTTCGGCGCCCAGTACGCCCAGCTGATCGCCCGCCGGGTACGTGAGGCGCGCGTCTATTCCGAGATCGTGCGGTTCGACACCCCGGCGACGGAGTTGCTGGCCCGGCACCCCAAGGGGATCATCCTGTCGGGGGGCCCGAAGTCGGTCTACGCCGACTGGGCACCTGCCGTCGACCCCGCCGTCTACGAGTCCGGGGTCCCCATCCTCGGCATCTGCTACGGCGCTCAGCTGCTCACCCAGCAATCGGGGGCGTCGTGTCGCGCACCGGTCGGGGGGAGTACGGACGCACCGCGCTCACCCGCACGGCCACGTCTCCGCTGTTCGCCGACTGGCCCCCCCAGGGCCCGGCGGACGTCTGGATGAGCCACGCCGATTCGATCACCGAGGTCCCCACCGGCTTCGTGGCCAACGCGTCGACACCCGAAGCGCCGGTCGCGGTCCTGAGCGATGCCGAGCGGCACATCTACGGGGTGCAGTTCCACCCCGAGGTCGTCCATACCGAGCGCGGCCAGGAGCTCTTGGAACGTTTCTTGTTCGACGTGTGTGGCGCCCGACCCCTGTGGACCCACACCAACATCATCGAGTCGGCCGTCCACGCGGTGCGGTCCCAGGTCGCAGAGGCGCGCGTCCTGTGCGCGCTATCGGGTGGCGTGGACTCCGCGGTGGCAGCCGCCCTCGTGCACCGGGCCATCGGCGACCAGCTCACCTGCGTGTTCGTCGACACCGGGCTCATGCGGACAGGTGAGGCCGACCAGGTCGAGGAGACGTTTCGAAGCCAATTCCACATGGACCTCATCCACGTCAAGGCTGCCGACCGGTTCTTCGGTGTCCTCGCAGGCGTGACCGATCCCGAGGCGAAGCGCAAAGCGATCGGCGAGACGTTCATCCGGGTGTTCGAAGAGGTCGCCGCCGACGTCGAGGGCGCCCGGTTCCTGGTCCAGGGCACGCTCTACCCCGACATCATCGAATCGGGTACCAGAGATGCAGCCACCATCAAGTCGCACCACAACGTGGGAGGGCTGCCCGAGGACATGGCGTTCGCGTTGGTGGAGCCCTTGCGTCCCCTGTTCAAGGACGAAGTGCGCGCCGTGGGCGAAGAGCTCGGACTGCCCGAGGAGATCGTCTGGCGCCAGCCGTTCCCCGGGCCCGGCCTGGCCGTACGCATCATCGGTGAGGTCACCCCCGAGCGCGCCGAGATCCTGCGCGCCGCCGATGCCATCGTCATCGACGAGATCCGCCGCGCCGGGCTCTACCGAACGCTGTGGCAGAGCTTCGCCGTGCTCCCCGCCGTCCGTACCGTCGGGGTGATGGGGGACGAGCGTACCTACGCGTACCCCGTGGTCATCCGGGCCGTCACCTCCGACGACGCCATGACCGCCGATTGGGCCCGGCTGCCCTACGACCTGCTCGAGCGCCTGTCGTCGCGCATCATCAACGAGGTGGACGGCGTCAACCGAGTGGCCCTCGACATCACGTCGAAGCCGCCCGGGACCATTGAATGGGAGTGAGGGTGGCCAATGCCCCGTTGCCCCGTCTCGGCGGGCTCGGTTCCTTCGATGGCGTCGACGAGTTCGAGGGCTTCGACACCACCGAGCAGGCCGATGCGCAGGCGCCCGCTCCTCGGGCCCGGCGGGCGCGCTGGACCGATGACCTTCCCCGGCCCGACGAGCTGCTCGAGGGCCTGAACGACCCCCAGCGCCGGGCCGTGGTCCACCGGGGCAGCCCCTTGCTGGTGGTGGCGGGGGCGGGATCGGGCAAGACCCGGGTCCTTACCCACCGCGTCGCCCATCTCATCGCCACCGGCGACGCCACGCCGTGGGAGATCCTCGCCATCACCTTCACCAACAAGGCGGCCGACGAGATGCGGACACGGCTGGCCGGTCTCATCGGCTCTGTCGCCCAGCGCATGTGGGTCTCCACCTTCCACGCCGCCTGTGTCCGCATGCTGCGGGCCCATGCCGATCGCCTCGGGTACCGAAAGTCCTTCACGATCTATGACGACTCGGACTCGAGGCGCCTCGTCGAGCACATCCTGCGCGATCTCAACATCGACGCCAAGAAGCTGCCCGCCCGGGGTGTCCAGGCTGCGATCTCCGGGGCCAAGGCCGAGCTCGCCAGTGCGGCGACCTATGCGGCAGAGCGCGCGCTCGGTGTTCGAACGGCGCATCGCCGATGTCTACCAGGAGTACGAGCAACGGCTGTTCGCCGCCTCGGCGATGGACTTCGACGACCTCTTGCTCCTCACGGTGCGACTCTTCCAGAGCGCGCCCGACGTGCTCGATGCTTACCGGACGCGCTTCAAGCACATTCTCGTCGACGAGTTCCAAGACACCAACCGTGCCCAGAACGAGATCGTGCTGATGCTCGCGGCGGAGCATCACAACGTCTGCGTGGTCGGCGACAGCGACCAGTCGATCTTCGGATGGCGCGGGGCGGACATCCGCAACATCTTCGAATTCGAAGAGGCCTTTCCCGACGCCGCGGTGATCCCCCTCGAACAGAACTACCGGTCCACCAAGACGATCCTCGACGCGGCCAACGCAGTGATCGCCAACAATGTCACCCGGGTACCCAAAGAGCTGTGGACCGAAGGCGACGCGGGCGGCCCTATCGTCCGCTACCGGGCCGAGGACGAGTACGACGAGGCGGCCTGGGTGGCCACCGAGATCGGCCGGCTGCGGGAGTTCGATGGCATCGACTACGGCGACGTGGCTGTCTTCTACCGCACCAATGCCCAGAGCCGGGCGTTGGAAGAGGAGCTCGTACGCGCCGCCATCTCCTACAAGGTGGTGGGCGGTACCCGGTTCTATGACCGTCGAGAGGTCAAGGACCTGCTCGGCTACGTGCGTCTCCTCGGGAACCCTTCCGACGAGGTCTCGGCGCGGCGCATCGTGAACGTGCCGCGCCGCGGGGTGGGCGACGCGTCGGTGGAACGCCTGGCCACCTGGGCACGGGAGAACCAGTGCTCGTTCGTCGACGCGCTCGACCACGCCGCCGAGGCCGGAGTAACGGGAAGAGCCGTCAAGGGGGCGGCCGAGTTACGGGCACTGCTCGACGAACTGCGGGCCATGGTCGAGCGCGGGGCCGGGCCCGGTGCGATCCTCGAGGCCGTCGCCGAGCGCACGGGATATCGCGCCGCCCTCGAGGCGGAGGACACCATCGAAGCCCACAGCCGCATCGAGAACATCGCCGAGTTGGCGGGAGCGGCGACCGAGTACGACAGCCTCGACGAGTTCCTGGAATCGGTGGCCCTGGTCTCTGACAGCGACGAGCTCGACGCCGCCGACAGTCGTGTGTCGCTCATGACCCTGCACACCGCCAAGGGCCTGGAATTCCCAGCCGTGTTCCTGGTGGGCCTCGAGGACGGGGTCTTCCCCCACATGCGCGCCCTCGAGGACCCCCTCCAGCTCGAAGAGGAACGGCGTCTGTGCTACGTCGGCATCACCCGGGCCCGACGTCAGCTCTACCTGACCCACGCCTGGAGCCGGACCCTGTGGGGATCGACCAGCCACGCCATCCCCAGTCGGTTCCTGTCCGAGCTTCCCCGAGATCTGGTCCGCGACGTGGGCTCGTCGTGGACCAAGCGCCCGGACCCGTTGCGAGCGGTCTCCTGGTCGCGCCGACGAGCGGCGAGGCCACCTGACCAGGCAGACGAATGGGAGGGGGTCGACGAGTCGACCGCCGGTGACACCGGGCAGGGGGCGCCTGACGCCGGCGACGAGTGGGCGCAGGACTTCCACGACCCCGACCCGTGGGGCGACTGCGAGCCGGTCCCGCCGACGCGCTCGGCCCCACCGACGCGGCGACCCGCTCCCGCCTCGGCCGCTCCCGGCTCGCGCCTCTCGGGACGCAAGAGCCGGCTGCCGAAGATGGCGGAGTGGCGCAACGGCACGACGCCGAGGCCGTGACCGCCCCGCACCATCGACCCGACCGCGACGCCATCACCGGTCCGCCGCGACTGGGACGCGGCGACCTACGACCGCATCGCCGACCCCATGACGCGCTGGGGGGCGGATGTGCTCGGCCGCCTGGTGCTCGACGGCGACGAGACCGTCCTCGACGCCGGGGCCGGGAGTGGTCGCGTGACCGAGATGTTGCTCGATCGCCTGCCCACGGGCCGGGTCGTGGCGCTCGACGCCGCACCCTCGATGCTCGTCGAGGCCCGCCGGCGTCTGGCGCGATTCGGCTCCCAGGTGACCTTCGTCGAGAGCGATCTTCTCGAATTGTCGCCGGCGCAGCTCGGGGCCGACGCCCCCGTCGACGCCGTATTGTCGACGGCCACCTTCCACTGGGTGCTCGACCACGACCGCCTTTTCGGCAATCTGGCCCAGGTCATGCGCCCCGGTGCCGTCCTGGCGGCACAATGCGGTGCCGCCGGCAACATCGCGGGCCTGATCGAGGCCGTGCGCTCGACGGGGTTCGAACGTGCCGGGAAATGGCTCTATGCGTCGCCAGAAGAGACCCACGACCGACTCCTTCGGGCGGGCTTCGACGACGTCGAGGTGTGGACCCACCCCGAGCCCACACCCCTGGAGCGGGGCGTTGAGCTCGAGACCTATCTCGAGACGGTGTGTCTGCGCACCCACGTGGCGGGGATGCACGCGCAGCAACGGGCCCGGTTCCTGAGCGAGGTGGCCGCGGCCATGCCCGAGCCGGTCATCGACTACGTCCGCCTCAACATCAGCGCCCGCCGCCGTTCCTGACCGTCGGGGCCGGGCTCAGCCCGGTAGCCGGCGCCACAGCGCGGCGGGCAACAGTCGCATGACGGCGAACACCAGTCGCAACGGTGGCGGCGACCAGACGACCGGCGTGGATCGCTCCATGCCCGCCACGATGTCGCCGGCCACCGCCTCGGGTGTCGTCGCGAAGGGAGCCGGGGTCGAGCCCTGCGGTCATTCGGGTGGCCACCCAACCCGGGCGGACGATCATGAGCGACGCGCCCGAGCCTCGCAAGGACTCGGCCATCCCCTGCGCGAAGCCGTCGAGCCCGGCCTTCGAAGCCCCGTAGACGTAGTTGGCCCGACGCACGCGCACCCCCGCCACCGACGAGAGCACGACCATGCGGCCGTGACCCTGGAGGCGGAGCACCGCCGCGAACGCGGTCATCACCGAGGCGGTCCCGGTGAAGTTGGTGCCAAGCACCCGAGCCACGGCCTCAGGATCGGACTCATCGTTCGTCTGGTCGCCGAGCACGCCGGCTGCCACCAGCACCAGATCCACCTGTCCCAGTCGCGTCGAGGTGTCCGAGACGATGCCCGGGAGCGTGGCGATGTCGGTGACGTCGAAGGTCATCGTGTCGACCTCGATGGGCCCGAGCGCCTGGAGTTCTTTGGCCGCCGACGCCAGGCCGATCTCGTCTCGACCGACGAGGACGATGCGCCGCAGCCGGCGCGCCACCAACGAACGCAGCACCGCCCGGGCGATGTCGGAGGTCCCTCCGATGACCACCGCCGTCTGGGGCATGCCCATGGCGTCGTTCATCGGGAACCTTGCCGCTGGCTCATGGGGTGGCGGATTCCTTGGACTTGGTGTTGGCCTTGGACCGGGCCCGTGAGGGCCGCGATGCCCGGCGGGGTCGAGGAGTCGACACCAGGCCGAGACGGCGCGAGAGATCCGAGACGAACACCCCGGTGGGGTCGACCCGCGCTCGGGTGGCGCGCCACTCGGCCAGGCGCGGGTACATGGTCTCGAGCAGCTCGGGTCGCAGCCGGGAATCCTTGGCGAGATAGACGCGGCCCCCCGCACCGGCCACGGTCTCGTCCAAGGCGTCGAGGACCGCCCCGGTCGAGAGCGGCCCCACGGGGAGGTCGAAGGCGAGCGTCCAACCTTCGATCGGGAACGAGAGCGGACCGGGGTCTGCAGGCCCGAACCGCTTCAGCACCGTCACGAACGACGCCATGCGGCCCCGGCTGAGACGGGTGAGCACGTCGCGCAACGCGTCTTCTGCGCCCAAGGGGACGACGAACTGGTACTGGACGAACCCCCGGGCGCCGTACATCCGATTCCAAGACCCCACGCCGTCGAGGGGGTGGAAGTAGGTCGCCATCGGTTGCAGCTCACCGGTCCGTGAGCGGGGAGCCTTGCGGAACCACAGCTCGTTGAAGGCCGCCACGGTCACCGGGTTGAGCAGGCCCGAGGGCGGCGTGACCGGGACCTCGGCGCGCACCACGGGGTCGAAGACGAGGGCGTCGGCGCGTCGAGCGGGGGGAGGTCCTCGAGGCGGGCGTGGTCGGCTCGGGTGAGCACGGCCCGACCCATCTTCGCCCCCCGGGCCAAACAGTCGATCCACGCCACCGAGTACCGATATTCGTCGGTCGCGCTCGGTCATCGCGCGCCAAGCAGTCGTCGAGGTTCTGGGCCCGTTCGGTGTCGACTCGCATCGTGGCGGTCTCGACACGCAGCATCTGGACCGTGGCGTCGACCACGATCCCGGTCAGGCCCATGCCACCGGCGGTGGCCCAGAACAGGTCGGGGTCGCTCTTCGGGGAGACCTCGACGCGCCCCGACGGTGTGGCCAGCGACAGACGCGTGACGTAGGAGCAGAACGACCCGTCGCGATGGTGATTCTTGCCATGGATGTCCGCCGCGATGGCGCCTCCGACGGTGACATGGCGAGTTCCCGGGGTCACAGGGACGAACCAACCCCGCGGGACGAAGGCGCGCATGAGGGCGTCGAGGCTCATTCCCGCCCCGACCCGGACCGCGCCGGTGTCGAGGTCGGCTTCGAGCACGCCGTCGAGCCCGGTGATGTCGATCACGACACCTCCGGCACATTGGGCGGCGTCGCCGTAGGAACGGCCCAGCCCCCGGGCCACGACATTGCGCTTGCTTCGTGCCGCGCCCGACAAGACGGTGGTCGAGGTCCTCGGCCGTCCGGACCTCGGTGACGTCGCAGGCACTGGGCGCCGTGCGACCCCATCCGGTCAAGGAGCGGCGACGAGCACTGGGTGGGGGGTGCGGGGTGGTGCCGTTGTTCGTCACGTGTAGATCCCGATCGCGACCAGGGCCACCCAGACGAAGCCGAGCACCTGGAGCATGCGGTCCTGCAGGGCCATCTCCTCGGGGGCGCCGCCGTGGCCGCGGGCGAAGCGCAGCTCCACGTGCAAGATGGCGATCACGAACGGGACGATCGACAACTCGAACCAGATCGGGTGGTGACCGCGGCCGCTCTGGACCGAACGCTCGAAGGCCCAGAGGCAGTACGCGCTCACGGTGACGGCCGCCGCCAGGAGGCGTACCGAGCGGAGAAAGGCTTCGGGGTATTCACTCAGGGTGCGACGGTGCACCCCTCCGAGCTCTCCCAGGTCGACCTGCTCGGCGCTGCGTTTGCCCGTCACGACCAACAGAGCCCCGAACGAGGACACGATGATGAACCAGTCCGAGAGAGGGACCCCTGTGGCGACGCCGCCGGCGATGGCCCGGAGCACGAACCCCGTCGACACACAGGCCAGGTCGACCACGGGCTCGTGCTTGAGCCGCACCGAGTAGGCAATGTTCACGGCCACGTAGACGGCGATGACCAGAGCCAGGTGGCTGCCCGCCAGCCACCACGCCAGGCCGATCGAGGCGGCCATGAGCACCGACCCCACCAGGGCGGCCAGGGCAGCGGGCACCACGCCCGCGGCCACGGGGCGCCGGCGCTTGGCCGGATGGTGCCGGTCGGCTTCCGCGTCGAGGGTGTCGTTGATGAAGTAGGTGCCCGAGGCGGCCAGGCAGAAGACCCCGAAGGCGCCCGCGGCATGAGCGGCCACGGTGCCGTGCGAGAGCACGCCGGCGGCGGCGGGAGCGGCGAAGACAAGGAGGTTCTTGACCCAGTGGCGCGGCCTGGCGATGCGCAGCAACCCCGACCACCGCGTCGAGGATCCCGACCCGGGACCGGGCGGTTCTGGCTGCCCTTCCCACTGGCTGGTGACGGCGCGGACCATAGGTTGTCGGGCCAACGGGCCGAGAGCGCATGGGCTGCCACCCGCTTGTGGCCGAACCCGACGCTACCATGCGCCCTCCGCTTATCGTCGGCCGTTTCGGGCCGTCTGGCGCCCCCGTAGGCCCAGGTGCCTACACTCGGTGCCCGATGAAGCGTCCCTACCGGGTCGTGGTGGCCAAGCCCGGGCTCGACGGCCACGACCGAGGTGCCAAGGTCATCGCCCGCGCCTTTCGGGATGCCGGTTTCGAGGTGATCTACACCGGGCTCCATCAGACGCCCGAGCAGGTGGTCCAGGCCGTGGTCCAAGAGGACGCCGACGCGGTGGGCCTGTCGCTGCTGTCGGGAGCCCATCTCACCCTCGTCCCCCGGGTCATCGACGGGCTTCGCGACCAGGGCCTCGATGACGTCCTCGTGATCGTGGGGGGGATCATTCCCGAGGCCGATATCCCCGCCCTCAAGGAGCTCGGCGTGGCCGCGGTGTTCACGCCCGGGGCGTCGCTCGACACCATGGTCCACTGGCTGGCTGACGCCCTCGACGGGCGTGAGGAGGCCACCGCCGGGAGCTGAGCCACCGAGAGAACAGTGACGCAGCGGACGGGCGCCAGCCACAAAGGCGGCGGAGAGGAGTAAGGAGCACCGGTGGATCTCTACGAGTACCAGGGCAAGCAGTACTTCGCCCGCTACGGCATTCCCACGTCGGCGGGCGGTGTGGCCGACACGGTGGACGAGGCCGTGACGCAGGCCGAGGCGGCGGGCTATCCGGTCGTGGTCAAGGCCCAGGTGAAGGTGGGCGGCCGCGGCAAGGCCGGGGGTATCAAGCTCGCCAACGACGCCAAGGAGGTCGCCACCCACGCGTCGGCGATCCTGGGCATGGACATCCACGGTCACGTCGTGCACCGCCTGTGGGTCGAGCACGCATCGGACATCGCACGCGAGTACTACGCCAGCTTCACCCTCGACCGGGCCGCCAAGCTCCATCTCTGCATGGTGTCGGCCAAGGGCGGTGTCGAGATCGAGGAGGTGGCCGCCACCGACCCGACGGCCATCGCCAAGCTCCACGTCGATCCCGTCGACGGGCTGTCGGTCGCCGCCGCCGCGGCGGCTCGTCGAGGAGGCTGGCCTCGACCCCGAAGCACGCGGCTCCGGCTGCCGAGCTCCTCGTGGCGCTGTACCGGTGCTACGTCGAGGGCGACTGCGACCTGGCCGAGATCAACCCGTTGATCCTGACCACCGACGGTCGTGTCCACGCCCTCGACGCCAAGGTCACCCTCGACGACAACGCCGCCTTCCGCCATCCCGAGTGGGAGGAGTTCGCGGAGACCGACACCCTCGACGAGCGCGAGCTCCTGGCCAAGGAGAAGGGCCTCAATTACATCGGGCTGTCGGGCTCGGTCGGCATCATCGCCAACGGGGCGGGGCTGGCGATGAGCACGCTCGACGTCGTCACCCAGGCCGGCGGCAGCGCCGCGAACTTCTTCGACATCGGGGGCGGTGCCAACGCCGACGTCATGGCGGCCGCCCTCGAGGTCATCAACACCGACGAGGCCGTGCGGTCGATCTTCGTCAACATCTTCGGCGGCATCACCCGCTGCGACGAGGTGGCCAACGGCATCGTCGAGGCCCTGGGGCGGGTCGATCTGCGCTCGCCCATCGTGTTGCGCCTCGACGGCACCAACGCCGAGGCGGGCCACGCCATCCTGGCCTCGCACATCTCGGACCGCCTGGTCGTGGACGAGACCATGCTCGGCGCCGCCCGGCGCGCCGTGGCGCTGGCAGGAGGAGCACAGTGAGCATCTTCGTCGACGAGAAGACCAAGGTGATCGTCCAGGGCCTGACCGGAAGCCAGGGCCGGTTCCACGGCCTGCGCAACCGCGACTACGGCACCCAGGTGGTGGCGGGCGTGACGCCGGGCAAGGGCGGCACCGACGTGGACGGCGTCCCCGTCTACGACAGCGTCGGCGACGCGGTGCGGGCCACGGGGGCCGACGCCTCGTTCGTCGTCGGTCCCGCCCAAGGGCGCTCCGGCCGCGATCCTCGAGGCGGCCGAGGCCGGAGTCCGCTTCATCGTGTGCATCACCGAGGGGATCCCCGCCCAGGACGAGGCCCGCTTCTTCAACGTCTTGCGGCGCGACCACCCCGGCGTGCGCCTGCTCGGCCCCAACTGCCCCGGCGTCATCTCGCCGGGAAAGTGCAACATCGGCATCACCTCGGGCGACATCGCCCTCCCGGGAGGGCCCGTGGGGATCGTGAGCCGCTCGGGGACCCTCACGTACCAGGCGCTGCACGAGCTGTCCCAGCAGAAGGTGGGCCAGACCACCTGTGTCGGCATCGGCGGTGACCCCGTCCCGGGGACGAGCTTCATCGACTGCCTGGCCGCCTTCGAGGAGGATCCCGACACCCGTGCCGTGATGATGATCGGGGAGATCGGTGGCTCGGCGGAAGAAGAGGCGGCGCAGTTCATCAAGGACAACATGTCCAAGCCCGTCGTCTGTTACATCGCCGGGGTGACCGCTCCTCCGGGGCGCAAGATGGGACACGCCGGCGCCATCATCTCGGGATCCCAAGGCACCGCCCAGGCCAAGATGGCCGCCCTCGCCGACGCCGGCGCCACCGTGGCGCTGAACCCGACCGAGGCGGGCGAGCGCATGGTCGAGATCGTCAAGACCCTCGACTGAGCCACGGCGGGGCGCGGCGCTCGGTCGCTGGTAGCGTGGCCGACGTGCGCGTGGCGGTGCTCGTGTCGGGTACTGGGAGCATCCTCGACGCCATGCTCGCCGAGGACGTCCCGGTCGCGCTCGTGCTCGCCGACCGGCCGTGTCGGGCCCTGGAGATCGCCGCCGCGGCGGGCGTCGACGTCGAGCTCGTCGACCGTCAGGCCTTCGGCGGCTACGGCGCAGGGTTCGACCGCTGGGGCTTCACCCGCCGGGTCACCGAGGTGCTCGGCGCCCACGACATCGACCTCGTGGCCATGGCCGGCTTCGGCACCGTGTTCGCCCGACCGCTGTTCGACGCCTTCCCGGGCCGGGTCCTCAACACCCATCCCGCCCTCCTCCCGGCCTTCCCCGGATGGCACGCCGTGGAGGAGGCGCTCGCGGCCGGGGTGGCGGTCACCGGCTGCACGGTCCACCTCGCCACGGTCGAGACCGACGCCGGGCCCGGTCCTCGCCCAGGAGGAGGTACCCGTCCTCGCCGGCGACACCGTGGAGAGCCTCGCACGAGCGGATCAAGGAGGTCGAGCGCCGGCTCTACCCGGCGACGGTGAAGAAGATGATCGACGACCTCGACGGGCGCGGCAGTGGGCCGGGCGCACCGCGAGGCGCGGACGATGAGGGCGCTGCTGTCGGTCTACGACAAGACCGGTCTCACTCGACCTGGCCCGGGGCCTCGATCGAGCTCGGCTGGGAGCTCATCGCCAGCGGCAAGACCGCGGCCGCGCTGGCCGATGCCGGGATCGCGGTCACCGAGGTGGCCGAGATCACCGGCGCTCCGGAGATGCTCGGGGGCAGGGTGAAGACGCTTCACCCCAAGGTCCACGGTGGCATCCTGGCCGACCGGTCCAATCCGACGCATGTGGCCGACCTCGCCGCACAGCACGTCGAGCCCATCGACCTCGTGGTGTGCAACCTCTACCCGTTCTCCTCGGACCCGTCCATCGAGCTGATCGACGTCGGCGGTCCCACCATGGTGCGGGCCGCGGCCAAGAACCATGCGCACGTGGGTGTGGTCGTCGACCCGGCCGACTACCCGCGTCGTCCTCGAGGAGTTGCGCGCCGGCGGGTCGTTGTCGAGCCGACACCCGGCGGCGACTGGCCCGCGCCGCCTTCGCCCACACCGCCGGCTACGACGCCGCCATCGTGGCGTGGTTCGACGCGGGCGGAGCCGGCGGTGACGCCCGAGCTGCTGCCCCCGACGCTGCACCTGGCGCTCGAGCGGGCCGAGGAGCTCCGCTACGGCGAGAACCCCCATCAGCGCGGCGCCCGCTACCGCGACCGGCGCCGATCCACGTGGTGGGACGGCGTCGTCCAGCACGGCGGCACGGCGCTGTCGTACCTGAACCTGTTCGACGCCGACGCGGCCTGGCGCCTCGTGTCCGAGCTCGGCACCGGTCGCGATGCGGCGCGTGGCCATCATCAAGCACGCCAACCCCTGCGGGGCGGCGCTCGCCTCCACACTCGCCGACGCCTATCGACGCGCCCTCGAATGTGATCCGGTGTCGGCGTTCGGAGGCGTCGTCGCCCTCGGTGGCCCGTGCACCTTGGAGGTGGCCCAGGCCGTGGCCGAGGGCCCCCAGGCCGACGTCGTGGTGGCGCCGTCGTTCGACGCCGACGCCACTCGAGGTCCTGACGGCGGCGACGCAAGGCCACCCGGCTGCTCGAAGCGCCGCCCCATAGCGCCGGCACGCTCGAGCTGCGCAGCCTGGGCGGGGGCTTCCTCGTCCAGGACCGTGACGACCTGGCCACGACCCGTTCGGACTGGCAGGTGCCCACCAAGGTGGCCCCCACCGACAGCCAGTGGCGCGACATCGAGCTGGCTTGGCGGGTCTGCGCCCGGACGTCGTCCAACGCCATCGTGGTGGCGGCCCACGGACAGGCCCTGGGCGTCGGGGCGGGCCAGCAGAGCCGGGTGGAGGCGGCCCAGATCGCGGTGGGAAAGGCGGGGGACCGGTCCCGGGGTGGTGCCGCGGCCAGCGACGCCTTCTTCCCGTTCCGCGACGGCCTCGACGTGCTCGCCGCCGCGGGTGTGGCGGCCGTCGTCCAGCCCGGTGGCTCGGTTCGAGACGGCGAGGTGGTGGCCGCCGCCGACGAGCACGGCATCGCCATGGTGCTCACCGGCGAGCGTCACTTCCGACACTGAGCGAGCTTCGATGACGGCGCGACTCCTCGACGGCGAAACCCTGGCGGCGCGCTTCGCGCCGAGGTCACCGACCGGGTGGCGCGGCTGGTGTCCGAAGGGATCCGACCCGGGCTCGGCACCATCCTCGTCGGCGACGACACGCCGAGCGAGCGCTACGTGGCGTTGAAGCACGCCGATTGCCAGGAGGTCGGCATCGCCTCGGTCCACGAGCACCTGCCCGCCGAGACCAGCCAGGAGGAGCTCGAAGCGGTGATCCGTCGTTTCAACGCCGATCCCGCCGTCCATGCCTATCTCGTCCAGCTCCCGCTGCCCGAAGGGTCTCGACGAGGAAGCCGCCCTGCTGGCGATGGACGACGCCAAGGACGTCGACGGACTGCACCCGGTGAACCTCGGGCGCCTCGTCATGGGGACGCCCGGGCCCCTGCCCTGCACGCCGGCGGGCATCGTCGAGCTCCTCCACGCCTACGACGTGCCCGTCGAGGGGCGCCACGTCGTCGTGATCGGTCGTGGCATCACCATCGGCCGCCCTCTGGCCCTGCTGCTCGCGCTCAAGCGCCCCGGCTGCAACGCGGCGGTGACCGTGGTCCACACCGGAGTGCCCGACCTCGCCGACTACGTCCGCCGCGCCGACGTCGTGGTGGCCGCGGCCGGCTCGGCCGGGCTCGTCACGCCCGACATGGTGAAGCCCGGTGCGGCCGTGGTGGGTGCGGGCACGACCTGGGAGGGGCGCAAGGTCCTCTCCGACGTCGAGGAGTCGGTGGCCGAGGTGGCGGGTTGGATCACGCCTCGCATCGGCGGTGTGGGCCCCATGACCCGGGCCATGCTCCTGCGCAACGCGGTGCGCGCCGCCGAGCGCAGCGCCTAGCCCGGGGCCGGGCGACCTGTTCGACGGGCCGTCCTGGGATGGTCGCGACATGGGCGACGCTGACCAGAGGCCAGGTCCAGCTCTTCTGACCGCTGGCATCGGCCGTCCGGGCCCAGGGACTAAGAACCGGCCCGGCACTACGATGGCCTGGTCATGGCCCTGATCTCGGAGATGCTCGCGGGGGGTGCCACCTACTCCTTCGAGTTCTTCCCGCCCAAGAACGATGCCGAGCAGGCTGACCCTGGTCCGGACCCTGCGCGAGCTCGAGCCCCTGGCCCCGTCGTTCGTCTCGGTGACCTACCGGGGCGGTCGCGAGTCCCGCCAGCGCACCCATGACCTGGTGGCGGGCATGCTCCGGACCACCACCCTCACCCCCATGGCGCACCTCGTCTGCGTCGCCCACACCCGGCTGGAGCTGGCCGAGATCCTGGTGCAGTTCCGCAAGGCGGGCGTGGAGAACCTGATGGCCCTGGGGGGCGACCCCCCGACCGATCCCTCGGCGGGCCCCGGCGAGCTCCTCCACGCCGTCGAGCTCGTCGAAGCTGGCCCGGGAGATCGGGGGCTTCTCGATCGGCGTCGCCGCCCATCCCGCCGGTCACCCGGCGTCACCCGACATGCGGCTCGGACCGCGACCTCCTGGCCGCCAAGCTCCGGCTGGCGGACTTCGCCGTCACGCAATTCTTCTTCGAGGTCGAGGAGTACGTGGGCCTGGTCGAGGACCTTGCCGGGCGCGGCGTCCACAAGCCGGTGCTGCCCGGGATCATGCCCGTGACCGCCCTGCGCTCGGTGCCCCGGATGGCGCAGATGGGGGCGGCGCTCCCGGCCTGGGCCGTGGCCCGGCTGGAAGAGGCGTCGGCCCGAGGCGGCGACGACGCCGTGCGCCAGGCCGGTGTGGCCATGGCCACCGAGCTGTGCGAGAAGCTGCTCGAGGCCGGCGCCCCGGGCCTGCACTTCTACACGCTCAACCGGTCCAACGCGACCCGGGAGATCTACGCAGCACTGGGGCTCTCCACCGAACGCTTAGGCTCGCTGGTCATGGCACAGCGCATCACCATGAGTCCCGACGGGACCCTGCAGGTCCCCGACGAGCCCATCATCCCCTTCATCGAGGGTGACGGGACCGGCGTCGACATCTGGCCCGCCTCGCGCCTCGTCTTCGACGCCGCCGCCGCCAAGCACGGCAAGAAGATCGCCTGGAAGGAGGTCCTGGCGGGGGAGAAGGCGTTCAAAGAGACCGGCGACTGGCTCCCCGACAAGACCGTCGAGGCCTTCCGCGAGCACCTCATCGGCATCAAGGGGCCCCTCACCACGCCGATCGGCGGAGGGATCCGCTCGCTCAACGTGGCCCTGCGCCAGATCCTCGACCTCTACGTCTGCCTCCGCCCGGTGCGCTGGTTCACCGGCGTCCCCTCGCCGGTGCTCCATCCCGAGAAGGTCGACATGGTGATCTTCCGGGAGAACACCGAGGACGTCTACGCCGGGCTCGAGGTCCAGGCGGGCACGCCCCGAGGCGGACCGGCTCTCGGCCTTCTTGCGCGACGAGATGGGGTGGGAGATCCGGCCCCAGTCGGGCATCGGGATCAAGCCCATCTCCGAGTTCGGGTCCAAGCGTCTGGTGCGCGCCGCCATCGAATACGCACTGAGCCACGAGCGCGAAGAGCGTCACCCTCGTGCACAAGGGCAACATCCAGAAGTTCACCGAAGGGGCCTTTCGCAACTGGGGCTACGACCTCGTGCGCGAGGAGTTCTCCGACGTGGCGGTGGGCTGGGACGACTGCGACGGGAAGCCGGGCACCAAGTTGCTCGTGAAGGACACCATCGCCGACATCACCCTCCAGCAGGTCCTCACCCGGCCCGAGGACTTCGACGTCATCGCCACCACCAACCTCAACGGTGACTACCTCTCCGACGCCCTGGCCGCCCAGGTCGGTGGGATCGGCATCGCGCCGGGCGGGAACATCAACTACGTCACCGGCCACGGGGTCTTCGAGGCGACCCATGGCACCGCGCCCAAGTACGCGGGACAGGACAAGGTGAACCCCGGCTCGGTGATCCTGTCGGGGGTGCTCATGTTCGAGCACCTCGGGTGGGCCGGCGCCGCCACCGACATCGTGGCGCGCCCTCGAAGCCACCATCGCGGACAAGATCGTCACCTACGACTTCGCCCGGCTGATGGACGGCGCCACCGAGGTGAAGTGCTCGGAGTTCGCGGCCGCCATCGTCGACCGCCTCTGACAGTCGGTAGCCTCGGCGTCCATGGCACCGTCGAAGACCCCCGTCCAGGTCACCGTCACCGGCGCCGCCGGGCAGATCGGCTACTCGCTGTTGTTCCGGATCGCCTCGGGTGAGATGTTCGGTCCCGACCAGCCCGTCGTGCTGCGCCTGCTCGAGATCGAGCCGGCCATGGGCGCGCTCGAGGGCGTGGTCATGGAGCTCGACGACTGTGCCTTTCCGCTCCTGGCCGGCATCGAGCCCACCTCGCGACGCCAAGACCGCCTTCGACGGGACGTCGTGGGCGCTGCTCGTGGGGTCGATCCCCCGCAAGGCGGGGATGGAGCGCAACGACCTCCTCACCGTCAACGGCGGCATCTTCGGCCCCCAGGGCGAGGCCATCGCCGCGCACGCCGCCTCTGACGTCCGGGTGCTCGTGGTCGGCAACCCCTGCAACACCAACTGCCTCATCGCCCGGGCCCATGCCCCGGACATCCCCGACGACCGCTTCTTCGCCATGACCCGACTCGACCAGAACCGGGCCCAGAGCCTCCTGGCCCACAAGGCCGGGGTGCCGGTGGCCTCGGTCACGAACGTGGCCATCTGGGGCAACCACTCCGCCACGCAGTACCCCGACTTCGAGAACGCCCGGATCGACGGCCAGCCCGCTGCCCGAGGTGATCGAGCGACGTCGAGTGGCTCCGGGGCGAGTTCATCACCACCGTCCAGCAGCGCGGCGCGCAGATCATCGACGCGCGCGGGGCCTCGTCGGCCGCATCGGCCGCCAACGCCGTGGTCGACTCGGTGCGCAGCATCGTGCAGCCGACGGCAACAGGCGACTGCGTGTCGCTGGCGGTCGTCTCCCACGGCGAATACGGCAGCGCCCGAGGGACTGGTCTTCGGGCTCCCCGTCCGGTCCGACGGCATCGACCTGGCAAGTAGTGGAAGGTCTCGAGCACAGCGACTTCGCCCGGGACCGGATCCGGGTCACGACTGAAGAGCTCGAGTCCGAGCGCGCCGCGGTGCGCGCCCTGCTCGGCTGAATCCTCACACGGCGAGTCTGGAGACCGCCGAACGAATCAGACGGTGGCGGGAACCGCCGGTTGCGGGATGTCGATCCCCATGCGCTGGAGGAAGGCGAGCTTCCGTGCCAGTGACTGACGCCAGGCCGAGAGGTCGGCTTCGAAGTGGGCACGGTCACCCTCTTCATACGCATGCTCCAACTCGTCGAATGCGGCGTCCTCCGCGTCGAGCAACTCGCGGTAGCGACGGAGGGCCTGGTCGTCCAGTACGCCGGGCACGGTCATGGAACCTCCCCTCGTCGGCTTCCATTTCGAAAGCCGTTCCTCACTTCCGACTGTAGCCCTCTCCGGTCGTTAGTACTCAGTGCCGCTCGCGCAGTCCTTGGAGCTGCGGTTGTACCGCAGCCAGCACCGCCTGAGCCTCGGCCAGGACCGAGAGATCCCCCCGCACCCGGACCCGACCGGCCGCGATGGCGTCGGCCGGGGCCAGCTCGCCGGCCGCCATGGCCACGGCGTCGGTCCAGGTCAGCCTGATGGTGACCGCCGCGTCCGAGGACCCCCCGCCGGTCATCGTGACCCGACCGTCGATCACCTGGAGGGTCGACTCCACGTCCCCTCCAGGGCCGCCGGTGACGACCTGGCCCATGCTGAATCGCCCGTCCCGCACGGCCAGGCCGGCATCGGGCCCGGGAGGCTCGATGACCACGTCGAGCAGGGCTTCGTTGAACGCGGCCATCCACTGCGTGCTGAGGAATCTGATCACGGGCGCACCGGCCCCGTCGCAGGCAGCACTCAGGCGTGGTCGGCGGCCGACGCCACGGGGCGCGTCGGCTGTTCCTGGCGGGTGGGCGTGGCTTGGCCGGGCGCGTCGAGAGCGGCCTCGAGCGCGGAGCGCTTGGTGCGGCGCAGGATCTTGCGACCGAGCCACGCCACCGGGTCGTACGAGGCGTCGACGACGCGTTCTTTGAGCGGGATGATGGCGTTGTCGGTGATCTTGATGTGCTCGGGACACACCTCGGTGCAGCACTTGGTGATGTTGCACATGCCGAGTCCCATGCGTTGGCGGAGCAGCTCGCGCCGGTCGTCGGTATCCAGAGGATGGGACTCGAGCTCCATGAACCGGATGAACATGCGCGGCCCCGCATACGAGGCCTTGTTGTCCTCGTGGTCCCGGATGACGTGGCACACGTCTTGGCACATGAAGCATTCGATGCACTTGCGGAATTCCTGCCCTCGCTCGATGTCGATCTGCTGCATCCGGTAGGTGCCGTCGGCCTCGGGCTCACGGGGCTTCAAGGGTGGCACCTGTCGCGCCATCGTGTAGTTGAACGACACGTCGGTGACGAGGTCGCGGATGATGGGGAACGTCCGCATGGGGGCCACCACGACGGGCTCACCCTCGGGCAGCACGTCCATCCGGGTCATGCACATGAGCTTGGGCAGCCCGTTGATCTCGGCCGAGCACGACCCGCACTTGCCGGCCTTGCAATTCCACCGGCAGGCGAGGTCGGGCGCGGGTCCGGCCTGGATGCGGTGGATGACGTCGAGCACGACCTCGCCCTCCACCGCGGGCATGACGTACTCGGTGAACCTGCCACCGTCTTCGTCACCCCGCCACACCTGCATCGTCACGTCGGCCATCAGTGGGGCTCCTCCTCGAAGAGCTCTTTGAGCTCGGCCGGCATCTCGAGCAGCGGCTCGGGCTCGAGTGCGTAGTGGCCATCCGCGTCGATCCGCTGGACGAGGTTGACCTTGCCGAGCTCGGGATCGGGCAACGGGTAGTCCTCGCGGGTGTGGCCTCCTCTGCTCTCTCGTCGTTCGAGGGCCCCCTTGGCCACCAGCCGTGACGTGGTGAGCATGGAGGGGAGATCGGTGGCGAGGTTCCATCCCGGGTTGTAGGCCCGACCACCGGAGACCGACATCGTCTGGGCCCGGTCGCTCAAGGTGTCGAGCTCGTCGAGCGCCCGGCTGAGCTCGGTCTCGGTCCGGATGATGCCCACGAGCTCCTGCATCATCTGCTGGATGGCGTTCTGCAGGTCATAGGGGCTCTCCCCGCCGTCTCGCCCGAAGGGAGCCTCGGCCTCGGCCACCACCGCCGCCACCTCGGCGGCGTCAGCGGCGGGGGCCCGGGTCCGGCCCTGGGCGAACTCCGCGGCGGCCATCCCCGCCCGACGGCCGAACACGAGGAGGTCCGACAGCGAGTTCCCACCCAGCCGGTTGGCACCGTGCATGCCTCCGGCCACCTCGCCGGCGGCAAAGAGACCCGGCACCGTCGTCTGCTCGGTCTCGGCGTCGACGCGTACCCCGCCCATCATGTAGTGACACGTCGGGCCGACTTCCATGGGCTGGGCGGTGATGTCGACGCCGGCGAGCTCTTTGAACTGGTGGTACATCGACGGTAGCCGCCGCCGGATCTCATCGGCGCTGCGCCGGGTGGCGATGTCGAGGAACACCCCACCATGGGGCCCGCCCCGGCCCGCCTTCACCTCGGAGTTGATCGACCGGGCCACCTCGTCGCGGGGCAGGAGCTCAGGGGGACGGCGGTTGTTGAGGTGGTCGTCGTACCAGCGGTCCCCCTCTTCCTCGCTATCGGCGGTCTCGGCCGCGAACATGGGGGGGATGTAGTCGAACATGAACCGTTTCCCCTCGCTGTTGCGCAGGACCCCGCCGTCGCCCCGGACGCCTTCGGTCACGAGGATGCCCCGCACCGACAGCGGCCAGACCATTCCGGTGGGATGGAACTGCACGCACTCCATGTCGATCATGTCCGCGCCCGCCCATGCCGCCATGGCGTGGCCGTCGCCGGTGGACTCCCACGAGTTCGACGTGTAGAGCCACGACTTGCCGATGCTGCCGGTGGCGAGCACGAAGGCCCGGGCCGTGAAGCTCACCATGGTCCCGGTGGGCCGCCAGTAGCCGACGGCGGTGCTCACGGTGCCCTCGGCGTCTTTGAGGAGCCGGAGGATCTTGCATTCCATGAAGACGTCGATGTCGAGCGTGATGGCCCGCTGCTGCAGGGTCCGGATCAGTTCCAGGCCCGTGCGGTCACCGACATGGGCGAGGCGGGCGTAGCGATGGCCCCCGAAGTCGCGCTGGAGGATCCGGCCGTCCTTGGTCCGGTCGAACAAAGCCCCCCACCGCTCGAGCTCGTAGATGCGGTCGGGCGACTCCTGGGCGTGCAACTGGGCCATCCGCCAGTTGTTGAGCATCTTCCCGCCCCGCATGGTGTCGCGGAAATGGATCTTCCAGTTGTCCTCGGACCACACGTTCCCCATCGCCGCTGCGGCGCCACCCTCGGCCATGACGGTGTGGGCCTTGCCCAGGAGCGACTTGCACACGAGCGCGGTCCGCTGGCCGAGCTCTCGGGCCTCGATGGCGGCCCGCAGCCCCGCCCCGCCGGCGCCGACGACGACGACGTCGTAGTCGTGGGTCTCGAGATCGTTCTTGGTGTCGGCCACGAGACGGCTCAGAAGATCTTCGGGTCGGAGAACACGCCGCTGGCCACGAGCCGGACGTAGAGATCGGCGAAGGCCACCATGGCCAGGCTGGCCCACGCGATCTGCATGTGCCGGGCGTTGAGCGGTGTGGTGAGCTTCCACAGCCGGTACCGGACCGGATGCTTCGAGAACTCGTCGACGTGGCCGCCACAGAGGTGGCGACAGGCGTGGCACGACGCCGAGTAGAGCCAGAGCAACGTGGCGTTGGCCACGAGCACGAGGGTGCCCACGCTCACGCCGATCCCACCGTCCCCGGGGAGCCGGAAGGCCATGACCGCATCGACGGTGAGGACCACGTTGAACACCAGCGCCAGCACGAAGAAGTACCGGTGGAGGTTCTGCAAGATGAGCGGGAAGCGCGTCTCCCCGGTGTACCGGCCGTGGCCGTCGGCCACCGCGCACCCCGGAGGCGACTGCCAGAAGCCCCGGTAGTAGGCCTTGCGGTAGTAGTAGCAGGTGGCCCGGAAGCCCCCGGGAATGGTGAGCGCCAGCAGTCCCGGGGAGATCTTCCACCACGAGAGGTGCCAGCCGCCGGTGACCGTCCCGTAGCAGTTGGCGGTGATGCAGGGCGAGTACAACGGGGAGATGAGGTCACGGTGCGACGCCGCGCCCACGAAGAAGTGCGAGTTCTGGAACACCGCCCAGGTGGCGTAGACGACGACGACGGTCAGAAAGGCCACGGTGGCCGCCGGGCTGCGCCACCACCCGTCGCGACGCAGGGTGCGGACGTCGGGCCCTCCCCGCACCCCACCCAGCTCGACCGGGACAGGCTTGAGGTCCTGGAGTGTCGTACTCACGCGCTGGTCGTCCTCCTCTAGATCCCTCGGCGCGCGCGGCCACCCCTGACACTTCGCACCGGCCCGGCCGTCGACGTCGTCCCATCGGACTCCGCCGCGTGGCCGGGCTCTGACGGCTCATCATCTTTCCCTTCGGACAAGGGAAACGCAATCCAATGTTCACATTCCGGCCCCCTTCACCGGCGAGGGTCGTCGGGCGAGGCCCCCTGCTCCGGGGAGGAGGGGCGCTGTCGAAGGACGGGGCGCGCACGCCTAGGCTCGGCCCATGAGTGCGACCCTCCCTCCCGAGCCCCCGTCCGACCTTCCCTCCACGCTCGGCGAGCTCCGGGCGTCGGGCTGGGAGCCCACACCGGTCCACGAAGAGCTCCGCCGCAACGCGGCCGCCCGCATCGCCGGGGGGCTCGGCCTCGTCGACGGGGTCCTCGGGTTCGACGACACGGTGCTCCCCCAGCTCGAGAACGCCCTCCTGGCCGGCCACGACATCATCCTCCTGGGCGAGCGGGGCCAGGCCAAGACCAGGCTGGTCCGGTCGCTCACGACGCTTCTCGACGAATGGCTGCCCGTGGTGGCGGGGTCGGAGATCCGCGACGACCCCTACTTCCCGGTGTCGCGCCACGCCCGCGACCTCGTGGCCGAGAAGGGTGACGCCACGCCGCTGACCTGGGTCCACCGGGACCTGCGCTTCTCGGAGAAGCTCGCCACGCCCGACACCTCGATCGCGGACCTGATCGGTGAGGTCGACCCCATCAAGATCGCCGAGGGCCGGTACCTGTCGGACGAGCTCACCCTCCACTACGGCCTGGTGCCGAGGTCGAACCGGGGGATCTTCGCCATCAACGAGCTCCCCGACCTCGCCGAGCGGATCCAGGTGGGCCTGTTGAACGTCCTCGAGGAGCGCGACGTCCAGATCCGGGGCTTCACGGTCCGACTGCCCCTCGACGTGGTGCTCGTGGCCACCGCCAACCCTGAGGATTACACGAACCGAGGCCGGATCATCACGCCGCTCAAGGACCGGTTCGGCGCCCAGATCCGGACCCACTACCCCGAGGACACCGAGACCGAGCTCGCCATCGTCCACCAAGAGGCCCGACCCCCCATCAGCGCCCCGGGCGGGCCCCGGGTGGAGATCCCCGACTTCATGGCCGAGATCGTGGCCGAGCTGTCGCAGCTGGCCCGCCAGAGCCCCCATGTCAACCAGCGCTCGGGCGTCTCGGTCCGCCTCAGCATCTCGAACTACGAGACCCTGGCCGCCAACGCCGTGCGCCGCTCCCTGCGCCTGGGCGAGCCCGACGCCGTGCCCCGCATCAGCGACCTGGCCTCGCTCATCGCCTCGACCCAGGGAAAGATCGAGATCGAAGCGCTCGAGGAGGGCCGCGAGGAGCGGATCCTCCAGGGGCTCGTGTCGGCTTCGGTGCTCAGTGTCTTCCGTCGCCGTTGCCCCACCGAGCAGCTCGGCCCGATCGTGAGCGCCTTCGACGAGGCCCGGGTGGTCCACGCCGGCGACGACCTCCCCGCCTCGGCCTATGCCGAGGTCCTGGCCCAGGTCCCCGCGCTCGAAGGCCCCGTGCTGGCCCTGGCGGGCGGCGAGACCCCGGGCGCGGTCGCCTCGGCGGCGGAGTTCATCCTCGAGGGCCTCCATCTCACCAAACGCCTCAACAAGGAGGCGGCCGGGGCCAAGGCGACCTACCGGGGCCGGGGATGAATCGACGCTGGGACTACCGGCGCTGGGACGGTTCCCAGACCGGCTTCGAAGACGAGGTCGACGCCCTGTTCTCCGAGCTCGCCGACGACCTGCTCTATCACGGGGACCCCGACGCGGCCTTGCGCCGGCTCCTCACCTCGGGGTTCCGTCGGCCCGACGGCGAGCAGGTCCAGGGACTGCGCGAGCTCATGGAGCGCCTCCGCCAACGCCGTCAGGAGGAGCTCGAGAGCGGCGATCTCGGGGGGGCCTTCCACGAGATCGCCCAGCAGCTCGACGACGTGGTCAACGAAGAGCGCGAGGGGCTGCAGGCTCTCGCCGAGGACGCCCGCCAATCCGGCGACGACCGCCGCCGCGAGGTCACCGACGACGTGGTGGCCGAGCGGTCTGTCGAGCTCGACCTGCTCCCTCCCGACCTGGCTGGAAAGGTGCGGGGGCTCCAGAACTACGACTTCGTCTCCTCTGAGGCCCGGGAGCACTTCGAGCAACTCCTGGAGAAGCTGCGCGAGGAGCTCGCCAAGAGCTTCTTCGACCAGATGGCCGAGGCCATGACGAACCCGGACCCCGAACAGCTCGAACGGGTTCGCCAGATGCTCGACGCCCTCAACCGGATGATGGAGCAGCGCCAGGCCGGGGCGGAGCTCGACCCCACCTTCGAGTCCTTCATGGAGTCCTTCGGGGACTTCTTTCCCGGCAACCCCCAGACCCTCGACGAGCTCCTCGAGCAGTTCGCGGCCCAGATGGCGGCGGTCCAGGCCGCTCTCGACTCCATGTCCCCCGAGCAACGGGCCCAGCTCCAGGCGCTCGCGGCCTCGCTGTTCGAGGACATGGACCTCCGCTGGCAGATGGACCGCCTGGCCGAGAACCTGCGCCTGGCCGTGCCCGGGGCGGGCTGGGGGCGGCGCTACCAGTACAGCGGCAACGAACCCATGGGCCTGGCCGAGGCGGCCGCCTCGGCTCGTCGCCTGGGCGAGATGGACCAGCTCGAGCAGTTCCTGCGCTCGGCGACGTCCCCCGGGGCACTGGCCGAGGTGGACCTCGAGGAGGTCTCGAGGTATCTCGGCGAGGATGGGGCCCGGTCCCTCGAGACCCTGGCCCGCCTGGCCAAGCAGCTCGAGGAGGCCGGCCTCATCGAGCAGCGCGAGGGACGCTACGAGCTCACCGCGCTGGGCATCCGTCGCATCGGCCAGCAGGCGCTCACCGACTTGTTCTCGAAGCTCGCCAAGGACCGCCTCGGTGGACATCGCAACACCTATGTGGGCACGGGCCACGAGCCCGAGGGCCAGACCAAGCCCTACGAGTTCGGTGACCCCTTCACCCTCGACATCCAGCGCACGATGCACAACGCCGTGACCCGGTCAGGAGCCGGCACCCCGGTGCATCTCGCGCCCGAAGACTTCGAGATCTCGCGCACCGAGCACCTGACCCAGGCGTCGACCGTCCTCATGGTCGACCTTTCCTTGTCGATGCCCATGCGCGACAACTTCCTCGCCGCGAAGAAGGTGGCCATCGCGCTCCACACGCTCATCTCGACCAAGTTCCCCCGTGACTTCTTGGGGCTGGTGGGTTTCTCCGAGGTGGCGCGCGAGATCAAGCCACAGGACCTTCCCGAAGTGTCGTGGGACTTCGTCTACGGCACGAACATGCAACACGGCCTCATGTTGGCCCGCCGCATGCTGGCCCATCGCGTCGGGACGAAACAGATCATCATGATCACCGACGGGGAGCCGACCGCCCACATCATCCCTGACGGGGCGGGGAGCTTCACCGTGGAATTCAACTACCCGCCCACGGCGGAGACGGTGCGTGTGACGCTCACCGAGGTGGTGCGCTGCACCCGCGCCGGGATCACCATCAACACGTTCATGCTCGATGCCAACCGCTCGCTCCAGGGGTTCGTCGAGCAGATGACGAAACTCAACCGGGGCCGGGCTTTTTTCACCACTCCCGAGACCCTCGGCGACTACGTCCTCGTCGACTTCCTCGAGCATCGCCGCACGGTCCGCTCGGCCACTCGCCGCGGCGCGTAGCCCCCTCGCAGTCACACTCCGCCGGTCGGGTGTGGTGTATCGCCTGTGGATAACCGACCGAACGCGCCATTGCCAGCGCGACGCGGCAACAGCACCACGGTGCGTCGAACGTTCCACCGTTGCGTGACGGCGCGTCGGTCACGCTGCGTGGACGACGCGACGCAGTGGCACCGAGGTCGGCCCGAATATTGCCCCTTGCGCCTCCATGAACGATCAACGATGATGACACAGCTGTAATTCACACAGCTGTAATTACAAAGATGCCACTTAGATGGTGAGGGGAGGCGTACCCGGTGGACGCAGTTTCACTGTTGTACGGCCGCCAGGACCGCGACTGGCAGTCGAGGGCCAACTGCATGGGAGTAGATCCCGATCTGTTCTTCCCGGAGCGTGGAGCATCCACGCGCGAAGCCAAGGAAGTCTGCCGGGGCTGCGTGGTGCGCGAGGACTGTCTCGAGTACACGCTCGCCAACGGTGAGAAGTTCGGGATCTGGGGAGGGCTCTCTGAACGCGAGCGTCGGCGTCTTCGTCGAGCTCGCGCCATGAGCCGCCGCGCCGCGGCAACCGCTTCGGCTTCGTAGTTCCTCGGCCTCCTGGGGCGGGCGGGCGGGCGCCCTCAGGAGATGCCGGGACTCGACAGGAGCGTTTCGATCGTCTTTTCGGGACCGAGGTCCAAGGCGGCGCGACGCGTCGACGCCACGGCCTCGACCACCGCGGCGGGAGCCAGGCCCACCAGCTCGGCCCGCTCCACCTCGGTGCCGGCTTGCTCGGCCAGGCGGCGCACGGCGTCATAGACCTCCGCCGGGCCCAGCACCAGCGGGTCGATCAGGTTGCACGACACCTGGGTGGCCCCTCCGACCGCCAACCCCAGGGCCCGCACCGCCGGTCCCCGGATCGCGCTGGCCACGGCCCGTGCCACGGCAAGGTCGGGCGTGGTGAGCCACACGTTGTAGGCCACCAGGACCGGGCGCGCCCCCACGGCACAGGCCCCCGCGCTGGGGTGCGGGCCGGGCGGCCCGGTGTCGGGTGCGAGCCGGCCGAAGGCCTCCCGCCGGACCTCGGGCAATGTTCGCTCGGGCCCGTACACGAAGCAGGGCAGCGCCAGCTCGGCCCCGGCCCAGGCCGCGAACCGGTCGCGGGCCTCGATGGCAGGGCCGAGGTCGGTCCCGGGCCCGCCCCGGCTCCCGCCGGGGCCCAGTGGCACGAAGGGCACCACGTCGAGGGCTCCGAGCCGGGGATGGACCCCGTCGTGGTGACGGAGGTCGATGCCCTCCACCGCCGCCCGGGCCACGGCCCGAACCGCCTCCTCGAGACCCGGCCCCGGGCCGGCCAGGGTAAGGACCGAGCGATGGTGGTCGGGGTCGGTGTGCACGTCGAGCACGGCGTCGGACCCGGCTCGGGCGATGGCGGCCACGACGTCTCTGTCCCGGCCCTCGCTCACGTTGACGACGCACTCGAGCACGACGGTGGTTCCCACCGGCTTCATCTCGGGCACCGCAGCGGTGCCTCGGGCGTCAGTTGCGGGCGGCCTGGAGGCTGGAAATACGACGTCGGCGCAGGATCCGGCGCCGCTCGCGCTCGGAGGTGCCGCCCCACACGCCGTGGTCCACCCGGTTGGCGAGGGCGTATTCGAGGCACGGGGCCTTCACGGGGCACTGGGAGCAGGTGCGCTGGGCGAGCTGCACCCCGATGCCGTCGCTCGGGAAGAACAGGGCAGGGTCCATGTCCCTGCACTTGCCCTGGGCCATCCATTCGTTGTCCATGGCACCTCCGATGCCACGGTCACAATACCAGTGGCTCCTTGTGACCAACCTGTGAGAAAGCCGGTCTTTTCCACGGCCCCGGGCGGGCCACCGGTCATGGTGCTGGCACGACCGGTGGCCCTCGGGGACATCCCGGGGACGCCGGTGCGGGTGGCGTTTGCGACCCTGCATACGTCGGGCGAGGCCGGATCCGTCACCAGTTAGTCTGGGCGCCGGACACGAGGAGGCGCGGTGGTCGAGGAGATCGAGGAGCAAGAAGAGCCCCAACCGCCGCGCGGACACGTCCGGGTCGTCTACCTGGGCCCTGTGGCGCCGCATTGGGAGGTCCAGTCGACCTATGGCGAGGCCTCGCTGATCGACCCCTTCCGGGACCGGACGCTCGCCCGGCTCACCCTGCTCCCGCCCCACGATCCCCAATTCCGCCGCAACCGCGAGCGCGTGGTCCGCGATGCCGAGCGTGAGAACCTCGAGCTCGAGTGGGACCTCGGCCTCCCCGAAGAAGAGGCCCCGCCCGCTCCCGAGGCGGCCACCACCGTCTGAGCATCCGTCCGGGCCCCGGCCGGCAGGGTCGGGCGCCCGCTGATCTACGGGTCGTGCTCGGTGAGGTCGATCCGCTCCAACCACAGTCCCGGCGCGTCGACCTCGGCCGGCGTGGGCAGGGTGTGTGGGCTCGACCACAGCCGGGCCAGGCCCTCGTCGCCGGCCCGTTCGAAGACGCCGCGCACGAACGCCGCCCCCCGATCGATCTGGGTCGGACCCAGGTCCAGGCCGAGCATGAGCTCGGCGGCCCGGTCCGAGCTCTCCCGGTCGACCTGATGGCGCCGCCACGCCTCGGTGATGGCGCCCCGACCCCCGAGCAGCCTCACCGCGGCGAGGTCGAGGATGTGCTCGACGTAGCCGAGCAGGGCAGCCACCACGGCCAGGAGGTCTTCGGCGGCGCGCCGGCGTGCCGGTGAGGGCTCGAGGCTCATCAACGCGGTCGGGTCTCCGAGCAGGCTCTGGAGTGCGTCGGGCGAGGTGAGATCCATGCCCTGGAGGTTGTCCACCAAGCCCGCGGTGTCCTCGGCCATTCCTTGGACCACCCGGACCAACAACTCGCGAAATCGGTCCGCCACGTGCGGGCGCGACAACACCGCGTGGGCCGTCAATTCGCGCAGGCACACCCACAGCCGGACCTCGTCGGGATCGAGGCTCCAGTCCTCGGCGAACCGAGCGGCATTGGCGGGCACCACCAGGAGTCGGGGCGCGTTGCGGGGGATGGGGAGCTCGTAGGCGCCCATCGTCGATCGCGACAGGTGCCCCACCGCCGAGCCCAGCTGCATGGCGGCCAGCATCGGCCCCATCGTCGCCATCCAGCGCGCCAGCAGGTCCGCGGGTCCTGTCCCCCGATCCGCGGTCATGTCGGAGGCGAACGCGTCGGAGGCCTCGAGATGGTCCGGGAGGTCGAAGTCATCGAGCGAGTCGAGGTCGCGCGACGTGTCGACGTAGCCGAGGGTGCCTTTGGGACGGGGGCCGTCCTTTTCGGGGAGAGATCCGTCGGCATCGGCGTCGATGCTCTTCGCGTCGGGGGGCGGGGGCGGTTCGGCCATCGCCTCGAGCAGGAACCGCCAGTCCTCGACGGTCTGCCACGCCCACGCTCCCGGCGCGACGGCGGCGATCTCGATGGTCGCCCCCGTCGAGGTGATGGGGAGACCGGTGAGCTCGGCCACGTGGAGCTCGGCCACGTGGGCCAGCTCCTCGAACTTCATCCGGTCGGCCGGATCGACGTTGGGCTCGGGCTCCCCACCGCTCGCCACGCCCTGCGCCAGCGTCCGGGCCAGGTCGATGCGCGCGCCGCCCGGCGACGAGCCGCCCATGAGCTGGAGCAGGTCTCCGAGGATCTGTTCCAGGAAGTTGCCGCCCGCGCCCGGGCCGGGGAATGCCACTCCTGGCATCGTAGGCGGGGCGTCACCGGGCCCGGTCCGCGCCCTCCTCCGCGAGCCGGGCTCCGGGAGTATTTCTGGGGGTGTCAGTCCCCGGGAGTGTTGGCCAACTTCACCGCGACGACACTCTGGCCGGTGCCGCGTTCCACGCTGAGCTGGACGGTGGTGTCCGGCGCCACGGTGTAGAGGCGCTCTTGGAGATCGGCAACGGAGTCGACGTGGTGGGTGTCGACGGCCATCACGATGTCACCGGGCTCAAGGCCGGCCTTCAACGCCGGGCTCCCGGGCAAGATGGTGGCCACTTCCGCACCTTGGGTCGGCTGGGTGGTATCGGAGGCGACCGGGTCAGTGCACTTCACACCGAGCCAACCGTGGTCGACACGGTGAGTCTTGGCGAGCTCCAGACCCACGCCTTCGGCCAACGGTGCCGGCACGAAGAGCCCGATGGTGTCGTTCCCGACAGTCATCTGTCCGTCGAGGATCCCGAGTACCCGCCCGTGACTGTCGAGCAGCACACCGCCCCACGACGTCGGGCCGAGTGGCATCTCCGCCTGGATGGTGTTGACGAGGTTGATCCCGCTGTCGAGCGCCACGCCGGACCCGACACTTTGGACCATGCCCACCGCGGCGGCGGGAACTGCTCCCGACGACGAGGCGGGGGCACCGGTGCACAGGCAGACCACGACGGCAAGGTCATTTTGTTGGACGTCCTCGTCGGCGAAGGTGGCGGGCGTCAGCCCGCCGTCGGTGCTGATGACGGCGACGCCCGAGTGTGCGTCGGAGCCGACCACCTGTCCTCGCATCCGCTTCCCCGAGGCGGTGACCACGTCGATCTGCGAGGCGCCGGCCACGGCGGACGCGGCGGTGACGACGTAGGCGCCCCCGGGCAGAACCACGCCGGTCATCCGCACCGGCCCGCTGCCGTCGAGGGGCTCGAGACCGACGAGCGACGGTCGGATGGCGGCCACCAGTTGCATCACGTCGTGGCCGACGACGGGTGTGGAGGTCAGTGATGTCGTCGAGACGGGAATGATGTTCGACCCGGCCCTGGGATCAGCCTTGAGGGCCGTCGTGGTTCCCTTGGAGTCGATGAAGGTGAACACGACGGCGAGGGTGGTGGCGATGGCGGCCGCGCCCACCACGCCGGCGGCCAAGGCAGCCCGACGTGCCCGGCGACGCTGGCGCCGGGCCGCCCCCGAGGTCAGGTAGGGAGTGACCGCTCCGGGGAGGCCCGAGACCCGAGACCTCCGACGGGTGGCGCCACAACCGGTCTTCGGGTGAAAGCCAGCCGCGCTGGGGGGCGCCCGCATCGTCGCCGGCGCCTTCGGGATCTTCCGGATTCTCCCCTCCGGTGAACGGGCCCCCACGTTCCATCGTGCCCCGAGGTTACTGTCGAGCTTTGCGCAAGGGACGTCGGGGCGACGGCGCGACCGTGCCGCCCGAGGCGTGCCTGAGTGGTTACCCATAGCATGGTCCCGTGCGAGCGGGGCGACGTGGCTAGGGACCTCGCCATCGATCTCGGCACCGCCAACACCCTCGTCTACGCGCGGGGCAAGGGCATCGTCCTCAACGAGCCCACGGTGATCGCTCTCAACACCCGGACGCACGAGGTCCTGGCCATGGGCCAGGACGCATGGCAGATGATCGGGCGGACCCCCGGGTACATCGTGGCGGTCCGACCCCTTCGACAAGGGGCCATCACCGACTTCGACATCACCGAGCGGATGATCCGTCTGCTGCTTCAGCGTTGCGGGGTGTCGCGCCTCAACCGTCCCCGCGTGCTCATCTGCGTGCCGTCGGCCATCACGAGTGTGGAGCGCCGGGCGGTGAAGGAGGCGACCCATCGAGCCGGCGCGTCGGCTGCGTATCTGATCGAGCAACCGATGGCTGCGGCCATCGGCGCCGGGCTCTCCATCCACGAGCCCATCGGCAACATGGTGGTGGACGTCGGGGGCGGCACCTCCGAGACCGCCGTCATCTCGCTCGGGGGTGTGGTGGCGTCCGAGGCCATCCGCTGCGGCGGCTTCGACATCGACGCCGCCATCCAGACCTACGTGCGTCGAGAGCACGGCGTCGCCATCGGCGAGCGGACCGCAGAAGAGATCAAGCTGGCCATCGGGTCCGCCGCCCCGTACGGCGACGAGGTGAAGGCCGAGGTCCGCGGCCGCGAGCTCATGACCGGGATGCCCAAGACGGTCGTGTTGACACCCGGGGAGCTGCGCGGCGCCGTCGAGGACCAGGTTCGCCAGATCATCACCGCCGCCGTGAATTGTCTCGGTGGTGCGCCGCCCGAGCTGGCCCAGGACATCATCTTCCAGGGCATCCATCTCGTCGGAGGCGGGGCCCTGCTGCGGGGCATGGCGCGCCGCCTCGCCAATGAGACGGCCGTGCCGGTCCACCTCGTCGACACACCGCTCGAGTGCGTGGCCCTGGGGGCGGGGCAGTGTCTGGAGTCCTTCGACAAGCTCCGCCAGCTCTTCGTCGCCGCCGACGCCTGAGCGCGCCGCCGCCACACCGGGCGCTCAGGACCGGCCCAGCAGATCCTCCGCCGCCTGCCGGACCTGCCAGTCACGGTCTTCCAGGCACCTCCGCAGCGCCGACGTCGACGCGGGGGTCGTCGAAGGCGGCGAGCGCGATGGTGGCGCGTCGTCGGATCGCGGCTTTGTCCTCCAGCGCGAGCAGGACACTGTCCAACGCGGCCCTGTCGCCGATGGCCCCGAGTGCAGCCACCGCCGCCTCGCGACACAACGGGTCGACGTGGCCCCTCGTCACGAGCTCGAGCGCGTCGACCACCCGGGGTCCGCAGCTCGACCCCGCTTCGCCCAGGCCCCACGCCGCGGACTCCACCACAGAAGCATCGATGTCCGTTGTCAGTGCTCCCAACAACGCGTCGAGAACCAACCCCACCCTCGCATCGGCCTCGTCGCTGGGACCGCTGTGATCGGGGGTCACGGTCTCCGGAGTGGCAACGGCTCGACCCGCCAGTGCACACGCCCGCCGACGGACCCCAGCATCGGTATCGGTCATGGCACCCGTGAGCACCTCGGTCTCGAGAGCCCCCATCTTGCTGAGGGCCCCGAGCGCGGCGGCCCGCACGGCAGGGTCCTGATCGCCCACGAGTCGCAACGCGGCGTCGAGATCTCCGGTGTGGCCCGCCACGACCGCTTCGCGTACCGGGGCGCCCAGGAACGAGGAACGAACCATGGCAGGCTGGTGACCTCCTGATTCGCCCTTCCCCATGTCGACCTCCCAATCCACGCTACCGCCGACCACCGGTCCGACCTCCCCGCGCCGTCGTCGTTGGCCGGTGGTCCTGGTCGGCGGTCCTCATCCTCGTGGCCGGGTTCGTGATCGCCACGTCGCTCGATCACGGCGCCGTACACCGAGCTCGTCCCCGGCGACGCCCAGCCGGTAGTCCAACCTCATCACGGTGCCCCATGACCGCGCCCACCCCATCCACGGCAAGGTCCTGCTCACCGACGTCGGGGTGCAGACGCTGCATTACCTCGAGTACTACTGGTTGAAGATCTTCTCGAACCCGGCCAACCAGATCGTTCCCACCGGTGAGCTGACCTACAACCTGCCCGAGAGCGAGTTCGTGGCCCAGGGCAAGGTCGACATGGCCGAATCACAGCTGACGGCGAAGTCCGTGGCGTTGCGCCAATTGGGGTACGCCGTGCCCATGCGCGACGTAGGCGTGACGATCTACGTCATCGACCCTTCCTCGCCGGCCTGGGGCAAGTTGCAGGTCGGTGACGTCGTGACCTCCATCGATGGAGTCCCGACCACCAGCCCCACGGCGTTGCAAAGCGCCGGTGCGCGCCCATCAACCCGGTGACACCGTGACTGATCCGGGTGGGGTCGATCGCGCAACCCACGCCCGGCCACGACGTCTCGGTCCGTCTGGGATCGATCACGTCGAACCACAAGAAGGTGGCGTTCCTCGGCATCGGCGACCCCGCCGTCCCTTCCAGGGAATGGGAACCCAACCGGTCTACGACTTCCCCGTTCGATGTCAGCATCAACAGCGACGGCATCGGGGGACCGTCGGCGGGGTTGGCGTGGACCCTCGGGATCCTGAACACCTTGGGGGGTGGCAACCTCACCGGCGGCCGCATCGTGGCGGCCACGGGGACCATCCGTCCCGACGGCACCGTCGGCGACGTGGGCGGTGTCCAGCAGAAGACCGTCGCCGTCGAGCGCGCCGGGGCCACGCTGTTCCTCGTGCCCCAGACACCCAATCACGCCGAGCTGAAGATCGGCCCGGTCCATGGCCACTCCGGGGCTCACGGTGATGGAGGTGGGATCGCTCGCCCAGGCCCTCACCGACCTCGAGCACCTGGGCGGGAAGCTCGGCCCGGCGGCCACGGGCCCACCCGCTGGTCCCGACGGCCACAGCGTGCCCACGGACTGGCAGAACTCACCGTGGAGCTAGTCGGGTCGTCGACCCCCGGGGCTTTTGCACCCCCGCCCAACCAGCGCGTCGTAGGCTCTCGCCCATGCCAGAGGAGCGGCTCTCGATCTCGTCGTCCGCCCGTGTCCATCCCGACGAGGTCGCTCGCCATACCTTCGGCACCCAGCGGCGCGGCTTCGATCCCGCCGAGGTCCGCACGTTCCTCGAGCACGTGGCCCGCGAACTGGTGGCGAGCGCGGACCGGGAGCAGGAGCTGCGCCGGGCGCTGTCCGAAGCCGAGAACCGGGCCGCCAATCCCGTCCTCGACGAGTCCACGCTCACCGCCGCCCTCGGTCTCGAGACGGCCCGGGTCCTGCGCTCGGCGCACGAGGCCGCCGCCGAGCTGGTGGCGCGGGCCGAGAGCGACGCGTCACGTCTGCGGGCCCAGGCACAAGACGATGCCGAGCAGCTCCAGCGCCACACCGAGCAGAGCGCCCACGACCGGTCCGCCGAGGCCGACGCGGCGGCCACCGAGCTCCGTCGGCGGGCCCAAGAAGAGGCGAGCGCCCGGGTGGAAGGGCGCCAAGCTCGAGGCCGAGGCCCTCGTCACCCAGACGCGCGCCGAATGTCGCTCCATGGTCCAAGAGGCCCAGGAGCTCCGCGCCCGTGTCCTGGCCGACCTGGGTCGTCGCCGACGGGTGCTGCACAGCCAGATCGAGCAGTTGCGGGCCGGACGCGAGCGCCTGGCCGAGACGATCGGCGACGTCCGGCTCGCCGTCGACCAGATCACCGACGAGCTCTTCCGGGCCGAGGACGAAGCCCGACTGGCGGCCGAGGCGGCCGGGCGCCAGGCCGCCCAGGGAGAGCTCTCGGAGGCCACGACCATCGAGACTCACCGACGGGGGCGTCCCCGGGCGAGCTGGCCGCGGGAGACGACGAGCCCGGCCCGAGACCGTCGGTGGACGAGCTGTTCGCCCGGCTGCGGGCCGAGGCCGGTGCCTCGGGCGCTCCCGAGGTCACCCCCGACGAAGGATCGGTGGCGGTGACCGTCGGCGAGCCCGGCTCGGGCGAGCTCGGCGCCGACGACTTCGTGGAAAGCGTCCGGATCGTGCCCGCCACTCCCACCGAGTCGGCGTCCTCGGCGACCGTCGGCGTCCTCGGCGGCGGGCGGTGGGTCGGCCGAGGCATCGGCGCGGAAGCGGTTCGGCTCGGAGCGCGACCTCCCGCCGGAAGCCGGCCCCGGACCGTGCCAAAGCGTCGAAGCCCGAGGCACCCCCCGGCTGCGCCCGCCGGAGGGGCCAGGTCGTGGATCCCGGTGCGACGTCGCGTCCAACGCGCCGGGCGCGCAGGGCGACGCCGGGACCGAGGGCGAGACGACGTCCGAGCCGGTCGTCGACCCCGTCGTGGCGCAACGTGACGAGGTGCTCACTCCGCTGGTGTCGTCACTGGCCCGGCGGCTCAAGCGGGCGCTGCAAGATGACCAGAACGACATCCTCGACCGCCTTGCGGGCCAAGGGGGGCTGGGCGCCGGGGGTGCTCTTGTCCGAAGACGACCACGCCCAGCGCTACGTGAAGGCCGCCACCGACCAATTGCTGGAGGCGGCTCGGGCCGGGGCGACCTTCGCCGGAGGCAAGGCCGACGAGGCGCCCGGCGTCGACGATGTGGCCGCCTCGATGGCATCGGAGATCGTGGCTCCGTTGCGTCGGCGCCTCGAGGGTGCGGGCCCGTCGGTCGAAGAAGGCGACGAGTCCGCCCTGGTCGAGCTCGTCGGTGCGGCCTTCCGCGAATGGAAGGGTGCACGCACCGAACGGCTGGCCGGGGACCAGACCGTCTTCGCCTTCTCCCGGGCGGCGCTGGCGGCGGTGCCCGAGGGCACCGTGCTTCGTTGGGTCGTCGACGACGACGTCGCCGAATGCCCGGACTGCGACGACAACGCACTGGCGGGGCCGGTCCCGTCCCGCGAGGCCTTCCCCACGGGCCATCCACATCCACCGGCGCACGCCGGTTGCCGCTGTTTGCTTGTTCCGGCGAACGCCTAAGCTGCGGCGCCGTGCGCACCCCGCAGGACCTGCCCCGTCGGGCGCGTCGCGCCGTCCGACGGGGGAGATTGTGGCTGCTCGTTGCCATCGTCGTGCTGGTCGTCGTCCTGGCCTCGCTGCGGACGTTGGCCACCTTCTACACCGACTACCTCTGGTTCGGGTCGGTCCATCTCAGCGGGGTGTGGCGACGGCTCTTCGAAGTGAAGGCGGAGTTGTTCTTCGGATTTGCGGCCATCTTCTTCGTGCTCATGTGGGTGAATCTCGCCGTCGTCGACCGACTCGCCCCGAGCGAGCTCGCCCTCGGGCCCGAGGACGAGTTAGTCCGTCGCTATCAACAGCGCGTGGCGCCGCGCGCCGTGCTCGTCCGGAGCCTCGTCTCGGTCGGTGATCGCGTTGATCGCGGCCACCGGGGCACTCGGACAATGGCGCAACTACCTGCTCTTCACCAACGGCGGGTCGTTCGACGCCACTGATCCGCAGTTCCACAAGAACGTCGGCTTCTTCGTGTTCAAGCTGCCCTTCTTGTCCTTCATAGTCTCCTGGGCCTTCGTCACACTCGTGGTGGTGGCGGTCTTCACGATCATCGCCCACTACCTCAACGGTGGGATCCGGGTGCAGTCGGGGACACCCAGCGTGGCCCCTCAGGTCAAGGTGCACATCTCGGTCTTGTTGGCCTGCATGGCCCTCGTGAAGGCGGCCGGATACGTCCTGGCGCGCTACAACCTCGACCTCTCCCAGAACGGATACGTCCAGGGGGCGGGCTACACCGACGTCCACGCCCGCCTGCCCGCGCTCACTCTGCTCATCGGGATCTCGGTCCTGGCCGCGGTGATCCTGCTCATCAACATCCGCCGCCGGGGCTGGGCCCTGCCCGTGCTCGGGGTGGGCCTGTGGGCGTTCGTCGCCGTGGTCGTGGGTGCGATCTATCCGGCCATCGTCCAGGCCGTGAAGGTCACCCCGGCGCAGAACTCACTCGAGCAGACCTACATCGCCCGCAACATCGACGCCACGCGCAACGCCATCGGCATCAACAACGTCACGCGGTCGACGTTCAAGGGCACCCAGACCCTCACTCCCGCCCAGGTGCAGGCCAACGCCAGTACGCTCGACAACGTCCAGCTCTGGGACCCCACACTCGACCGGCCAGACCTACACCAAGCTCCAGGCGACGAAGTCCTACTACTCGTTCAACACGCTGGCCGTCGACCGGTACAAGGTGAACGGATCGTTGGATCCCGAGGTGGTCGGTGTCCGTCAGGTCAACGACAGCGACCTGCCGTCACAGGGATGGGTGAACACCCATCTCCAGTACACCCACGGCTACGCCATGATCCTGGCGCCTTCCAACCAGACCAACAACGGGCAACCGGCCTTCTCGATCTCGCAGGTGCCCCCCGTGTCGTCGACCGGAGCTCCCAAGGTGAAAGAGCCCCGGGTCTACTTCGGGCTGAACAACCCCAACGGTGGCGACGTCAACTACGTGTTGGGCAACACCCGACAGGCCGAGATCGACTACCCGGCCGCGTCCTCGTCGGGAAACCCGGTCCAGAGCACCTACAAAGGGAGCGGGGGAGTGCAGCTCAAGAACTTCCTCGTGAAGGCCGCCTTCGCCGTCCGCTTCGAGGACTTCAACCTGCTGGTCTCGGACCTCGTGACGTCGCAGTCGAAGCTGATGTTCGTACGCGACATCACGCAGATGGCACAGAAGGCGGCGCCGTTCTTGAGTTATGACTCGGACCCGTACCCGGTCCTTTCGGGAGGCCAGATCTCCTGGGTCCTCGACGCCTACACCACCAGTGACAATTACCCGTACTCCCAGAACGTCGACACGTCGTCATTGCCGGCCAACAGCGGGTTGAACCAGAACCTCAACTACGTGCGGAACTCGGTGAAGGTGGTCGTCAACGCCTACTCCGGGAAGATGACGTTCTACGACGTGACCGGGCTCACCAAGACCAAGGACCCGATCCTCCAGACCTGGGAGAAGGTCTTCCCCGGCATGTTCGTCCCGGTGTCGCAGATGCCCAAGGCCCTCGAGGCCCATCTCCGCTATCCCGAAGACCTTCTGTCGGTGC
This sequence comes from uncultured Acidimicrobiales bacterium, assembly GCA_963796765.1. GTDB lineage: Bacteria > Actinomycetota > Acidimicrobiia > Acidimicrobiales > UBA8190 > Chersky-840. Next base: position 315,634 of record CAWCMY010000001.1, read on the forward strand.
AGGCCGCCACCTACGGTCGCTACCACCTCACCAAGCCCCTCTCCTTCTACAACGCCACCAACGCGTGGAACGTCTCACAGAGTGCGGGTGCAGGATCGCCGGACCAGGCACTGCCCGCCACGTTGACCACCAACGCCCAGGGGAACCTCGTGTCCACCGGCCAGGTGGCCCGGATGTCACCGATCTACGAGCTGCTCCAGGTTCCCGGGCAGACGTCGCAGTCGTTCAATCTCGTCGACGCCTTCGTCCCGGTGTCCAAGGGTGATCAGATCCAGACCATGTCCGCCTTCATCGTGGCGGGATCCGATCCGGGCCAGTACGGCAAGCTCACGGTGTTCCAGACTCCGCCGATCGACGGACCGGCTCTGGTGGACGCCGACATCTCCGAGGTCGGCAAGATCTCGTCGCAGATCAGCCTGTTGAACCAGCAGGGGACCACCGTCCAGTTGGGCAACCTGCAGGTGGTTCCGGTGGGCGACTCCATGTTGTACTTCCGTCCTTTCTACGTGGAGTCGGCCCGCAACCCGTTCCCCAAGCTCGACTACTTCATCGTCGTCTACGCCGGGCCCACCGGCCAGAGCCAGGTCGCCTTCGACACCAGTCTCCCCTTGGCGCTCCAGGATCTGTTCTCGGTGTCGATCCCGGGACAGGGAACCCAGACACCAACCCAGCCGACGGGGCCGGCGTCGGTGAGCCAGCACGTCCAAAGTCTGATCACCCAAGCCAATACCGACTTCCAACAGGCCCAGACCGACCTCAAGAGCGGCAATTTCGCCGCCTACGGGACCGACATCACCAACCTGCAGGGCGTGCTCCAGCAGCTGCAACAAGCCACGGGGAACACAGGCTCGTCGAAGTCTTCGACGTCGAAGTCCTCGACGTCCACGTCGAGCGCCACCAGCACGACGGTCCCCAACGGCGTGGCCTTGCGAGGGCTCCTCGGGCCCAAACCCAGCCCGTAGCGGTGGAACCGGTCTCCGGACCTGGTGCTAACCTTCCGGGCACGACGCGGGGTGGAGCAGTCTGGTAGCTCGTCGGGCTCATAACCCGAAGGTCGGAGGTTCAAATCCTCCCCCCGCCACTAGGAAGTCCAGGTCAGAGCACCCTTCTGGTGAGGACTTCACCGCGCCGAAAGGTCGTTCTACCGACCCTTCTACCGGGTTGAAGCCGGTCGAGCCGATGAGCCCGGCGAACACGCGTGCGGCGTCGGCCTGCATGCCCGGGAGCACGTGTTGGTAGGTGGCCATCGTGAAACCCGGTGTGGCGTGGCCGAGGCGTTCGCTGACGACCTTTATGGGAACTCGCTCCTTGAGCAACAGCGAGGCGTGCGTGTGCCTCAGATCGTGGAGGCGGAGTCGGGGTATCCCGGCCGACGACACGATCCGCTCGAAAGACTTCGAGAAGTTGTCCGGGTGGATCGGCTCGCCCGTCGGTGAGGCGAAGACGCAGTCGTCATCTTCCACAAGGGAATCAGATTCGTCCACTCGGCGAGCTTTCCAGGTGCGCAGGATCTCGATAGTGAGGGGGTCGAGGTCGACGGCACGACGAGAAGTACGTGTCTTGCCCGGGGAGTCATGGAGCACATAGGCCATAGAAACGAGTGCCCGGCTGATCGAAAGGCGCCCCGCCCCAAGTCGATATCGCCCCAGCGCAGGCCGAGGAGTTCGGAGCGCCGCATGCCGGTGGTCGCCGCCAACCAATATGCCGGGAACAAGCGCTTGCTCCTTGCGGCCGCCAGAAATGCCTGCAATTGCTCCACGTTCCAGGCCCGAAGTGGCGCATTGGGCCGGCGTCGTTTCGGCGCCTCGGCGTCTTCGGCGACGTTGTGGATCACCAGACCACGACGGCGAGCGTCGGCCAGTGCTTTGCGGAGGACGATGTGGGCTTCGAGCACGGTCTTCGGGTCCAGTCCGCCGCGGCCGTTCCGTCGCCCGGTGGCAAGCAGCTCGGCGTAGAGCGCCTCCAACTGCTCGGCCCGAAGCCGACGCAACGAGACGACCCCGAGGCGCGGCACGACGTCAAGCTCGATGAGCCGTCGATATCCATCCCAGGTGCTCGGCCGAAGACTCACCTCCTTCGCCGGCAGCCACTGCCTCAGCAGGTAGGTGGCCAACGTCGGGCCCGGCTGACGAACGACGACCGAGGGCGGCAGCAGCAAGGCCCGCCGCCAGGAGTTCTGCCTCGTGGCGGACCTCGCCTGCCGGGTGCCAGCGCCGACGCTCGCGCCCGGTGAGAGGGTCGACACCCTCGTAGATCACCGCATAGAAGCGGGTGCCCTTCTTCACGACATAGCCCCTCATGGATCGGACCTCCTCCCCGGCGGCCAAGCGGCCGATCGGTAGAGGAGTCGGTAGAAGATGCGTCGAGCTGGAGGTCAGGACGGTGCTTCACCAGGTCGGCAACCCGACGTTGACACCGGGGCCGGCCGCCGCAGACCAGGAATACCCCAGGGGGTATACCGGTTGAACAACGATGACAGGTTCAGCACAGGAGGACGACCGTGGCGACCGTGGCACTCGACAACAGCAACTTCCAGGAGACAGTTACGTCGAACGAGGTGGTGTTCGTCGACTTCTGGGCCAGCTGGTGCGGCCCATGCCGGATGTTCGCCCCTGTCTTCGAGGCCGCTTCCGAGACCCACGACGACGTCGTATTCGCCAAGGTGGACACCGAGGCCGAACAGGAACTGGCGGCCCGGTTCGGGATTATGTCGATTCCGACGCTCATGGCCTTCCGGGAGAACATTCTGCTCTACGCCCAACCTGGGGCGCTGCCTGCCGCGGCGCTGGCGGACCTCATCGGCAAGGTGAAGGCCCTCGACATGGACGAGGTTCGTCGCCAGGTCGCCGAGCAGGAGCGTACGGCCTCATGATCAGAGAGCGAGTGCCGCGACCGGGCCACATGGAGAGCTGAGATGGACGCCTTCGAGACGACAGTGGACCAACCCGTCGAAGACGCCGAGTCGGCCATCCGCCGGGCGCTGGTGGAGGAGGGATTCGGGGTCCTGACCGAGATAGACGTCGCCGCCACCCTGCAGGCCAAGCTGGGCGTGCGGCGTCCTCCCCTCAAGATCCTCGGTGCGTGCAATCCGGCCTATGCCCATCGAGCCCTTACCCTCGACCCGTCATTGGCGCTTCTCCTGCCCTGCAACGTCGTCGTAGAAGACATCGGGGACGGCCGTGCTCGTGTCTCCATCGCCGATCCCCGCGCCATGCTCGCTCTCGGCGACCCGGCGACGAAGAACGATGTGCGGGACCTGGGCGAAGAGGCGGCCGTTGCCCTCCGCCGAGCCCTCGACCAGCTGGGCGGCTGACAATGGGCGGCGCGAGACCAGGAGGGTCTCTACCTGCTGCTTCCTCGGTGCTCGCTGTCTGTGCCCATCCCGACGATGAGAGCTTCGGCCTCGGCGCCCTGCTGCACCGCTTCGTCGCCGGCGGAGCCGACGTGTCGATGCTCTGTTTCACCCATGGCGAGGCATCCACCTTGGGCCGTTCAGAGCGGGCATTGTCCGAGACCCGCAGCGCCGAGCTTGCCGGCGCGGCCTCTGCGCTCGGTATCGGGCGGATCAAGCTGCTCGACCGTCAGGACGGATCGCTCGCAAAGGAGTCCTTGGAGGATCTGGCGGATGAGGTCGCCGCCATGGTCGACGAGGTCCGTGCCGACCTCCTCCTCGTCTTCGACGAAGGAGGGATCACCGGACACCCCGACCACCACCGCGCCACCGAAGCCGCCCTCGTGGGCGCGCCTGCCCTCCCGGTCCTCGCCTGGAGTCTGCCCCGTGACGTCGCCGACGTCCTCAACGCCGAGTTCGGCGCGAGCTTCGTTGGCAGGGATGACCACGACATCGACGTTGTGGTGAAGGTGGACCGCTCCCGTCAGCGTCAAGCGATCTCGTGCCACACGAGCCAGTTGAGCGACAATCCCGTCTTGTCGCGACGCCTCGCCCTCCTCGGGAACGAAGAATCCCTTCGGTGGCTGCGACCACCCCCGGCGTCACGTGAGCAGCCACCTTTGGAAAGTCCGTCAGACTCTTCCCATGCCGCCTGACGACCGGCACGGGGCCCTCGCCGAGGAGTGGGACCGACGCTATGCGTCAGCGCCCCAGGTGTTCCGTGCCGAGCCGGACGAGAGCCTGGTCGAGCTGGTATCACCACTTCCTCCCGGGACAGCCATCGACCTCGGCGCGGGAGAGGGTCGCAACAGCCTGTGGTTGGCCCGAAGGGGATGGAACGTCGTGGCCGTCGATGCCTCACGGGTGGCACTGGATCGGCTGTCAGATGCTGCCGAAGTCGAGGCACTCTCGATCAACACGGTCGCCGACGATCTCATCTCATACCTTGCCGATGCCCGGGTCGCAGAGACCAGCTTCGACCTGGTCGTTCTCGCCTATGTCCACCCCGATCCATCGGGGCGCGCCGAGCTGCTGACCGCCGCCGCCCACTCGCTGAGTGCGGGCGGTCACCTGTTCGTCGTCGGCCATCACGTTTCGTCGCTCGGCGTGACCGGACCGCCAGACCCGCTGCGTCTCTACACGGAGGACGACCTGCGAGAGATCCCGGGATTGGATGTGATCCGGCTGGAGCAGCGGCGCGGCAAGAGCGACGTCAGCGAGCCGGGCACCGATGTCATCCTCTGGGCTCGCCGGCAGTGACGATCACGCCAGCTTCATGAACATCTGCCGCACCTCGTCCAGCGGATAGCCCTCTGCAGCAGCATCGTCCGGATGCAGCACGCAGTACGTGAGTCCGGCGGCCACGATCCGGAATCCGACCTCCTCAAGGGCCTTTGTCGCGGCCGAGATCTGAGTCACAACGTCGCGGCACTCACGGCCCTCGTCGAGCATTCGCTCGATCGCCCCCACCTGACCCGCAACCCGGTGCAGCCGGCGGCGCACATCCTCGATCGCGTCCTCCGGCATCTCCATAGCGGCTCGCTCCTCGTGCTTCGAATGTCCGTCGCATCCGGTCGCGATGTCACGATCACCATCGTATTCTGATACCCTAGGGGGTATGTGCAGGGCAGTGAATTGTCGCAAGTGTGGCCGCCCAACCTGGAGAGGCTGTGGCGCCCACGTCGAACAGGTTTTGGGCCACGTTCCGGCCGCAGACCGGTGCCAGTGCGACCAGAACCTGTCGTCCACGTCCCGGCCGACGGGATGGGGACGGATATTCGGCGGCCGACGCACGGCCGCCCCGAGCTAGCCATCACGTCGACGCCGGAGGCAGTCATGGAGAGGACCATTCGAGTCGATCACAAGGGAGGCGATCTCTTCGAGATCGCCGTTCGTCAGCACGTACTGCACGTCGACCAGCCGACCGAGGACGGCGGCTCTGGTGCCGCCCCCACGCCAACAGAAATGTTCGTGGCCAGCCTCGCCTCCTGCGTGGCCTTCTACGGTCGGCGATTCCTTTCCCGCCACGGTCTTCCAACCGACGGCCTGTCGGTGACTGCCCAGTTCACGATGGGCGAGCATCCAGCCCGGGTGGGCGAGATCCGACTGTCCATTCAAATTCCCGATGGTGTTCCCGACGACCGTCGAGCAGCTCTCTTGGCGGTGGCGTCACACTGCACCGTCCACAACAGTCTTGAACAGCCGCCAGACGTGACGATTCAACTCGCAGCGTGATTGAGAGAGACAGAGAGCTGATCGTCCTGGGGGCCAGGACGGTGTGTCATCTGGCCGCCAACCAACAAGCGTAACAACTCGACCCGACTGACACGGCGAGGACGCGCTAGTCATGCAAAGGTGAAGGCGAGGAAGATCCCGTAGGCGGTCACAAGAGCCACACCGCCGATCCTGCCGATGCGCCCAAGCCTCATCGAGGCGATCACGATGGCGATCGGGAGCAGGGCGGCAAGCCACGCCTGCCAGCCCACCAGCACGCCGTGGAGAGGTCGGACCAACGCAGCAACTCCGAGCGTCGCAGTAGCGTTGTAGAGGGCAGATCCAAGAATTCCGGCGATCGCCAGTTCCTCGATCCCTCGCCGAAATGAGGCCCAGACGAGGGCGAACAACTCCGCCGTCGTCGCGAGCGCAACAAAGGTCAGTCCCACAATGGACTGACCGAGGTGCAGGCCGTTGACGATCCGCTCGGCCCCGCTTACTGCGAGCCACCCCCCGACGGCCATTCCCGCCACGCCCGCCAGCACGAGCAACGCTGCACGCGTGTCACGCTGAGCGCGGATCTCGATCGACTCTCGGTGCTCCTCCTGCAACTCGGCCGCCTCGCCGAACGCTGGAGGCTGGCGCTCACGCCACCATACGATCGCCACTGCTGCGACGTACCCCAAAACAAGGAGCGCTCCCTCAAGCCGGTTGACGTCGCCACCGCGCAGGACGAGGGCGGCCGCGATTCCAGCGGCCGATGCGGCGAGGGCGTATGTGCGGAGCCGTTTGCTCATGGCGAAGGGTCTCGCGATGGCGGCCATGCCCATGACTACGGTCAGCATCGTCACATTGGCGCCGATGGCATCCCCGGCGGCGATGCCCGGAAGGTGACGTGCCGATGCGAAGACCGCAGTGACCATCTCCTCGGGCTCTGCTCCGGCGAGAACAAGGCCGATGGCGAGGGCGGTCACGCCGAATCGACGTCCAGCCGCCGACGCATGCTCGGCGAACAGCTCCGACCCTGCGGTCAGGAGGACGGCGGACGCTGCCAACAGCAGGAATCCAATCATGGCCGACGAATCTTCAGTCCAATCTGACCGTGGCGTTCATTCATGCGATCATCTCGCGATGAGCCTCGCCGTCACAATCTATGGCGTCGTTGCGGTGACATACATGATGATCATGTACGCATTCGAAGGTCGCATTAGGTGGTTCGTCCTTGCCTTCGCCACGGGATGCGTTCTGTCCAGCATTTACGGGTTCCTGTCAGGAGCATGGCCCTTGGGTGTCGTCGAACTGATCTGGAGTGGCGTTGCAATCCGCCGATTCACTACCTCTGCCCCTCTACCGCCGCCCCTGTCGGCAGATCCCTCCCACTGACCGTGGACCAGGTTCCGCGCTCACTCTCCGGCGGCGAACTGGTACGTGACCGGCACCGAGGGCGATTCCGTCGATGGTCCGTACCACAGCACAAGCTCTTGACGGGAGCGAAGGACCACGGTCAAGGGATCGCCAGTGAACTCATGTCCGTCGACATAAAGGCGCAGACTGAAGCGCCTCGACAGGCATCCCACGGATATCCCACGAACGCGGCTCCGAGGTGTCACGATCCCACTCCTGGTCAGATGGCGAGTGCGGATAAAGCCCCAGCTAGACGGGGATGTGGACGGACGCCGACGGATGGTCCGGAAGGCCCTGGACGGTCCGGGAAGGGCTCATAACCCGAAGGTCGGAGGTTCAAATACTCCCCCCGCCACCAACGAAGTCACAGAAGCGCCCTTCCTTCGGGAAGGGCTCTTCTGTTTCCCGAGAGCCGGCCCACCAGCCATCCCCCCTTTTTGCGTCACGCCCGATGGGAGAGTTCGGTGGGTCTGTCTCGCTCCGGCTCCGGCACCCGTACCTCACTGTTCGGCCCGGCTTCGACAGGTGGGCGACGGTCCCGGTACGTCGGCGACAGTGGCTAGCTGCAAGTGGAGCAAAGAACCGTGGAGGGGCGTCGTTCTCGGGGAGCCATCGTTTCTGTCGGGGCATGCACAGGATCGGCCCGTATGCGCTCCCACGTCACGAACCCACGCTGGACAACGAATGGAAAGTCCCAGCCGGGATCGTCCGGGCTTAGCGGTGGATCGACGACCGCTTCATGGTGATGCCCGCTGCCAATATGGGACCATGGGTAACCTTTTCCGTGTGCCAGGGACCCGACTGAGTTAATGGGCCCCGGCCTCCTCCCCATCCTCGTTCTCGGGGGCCTCGTCTACGGCGTATATCGCTTGGTCACTCAGCGAGCCGAGAACAAGAGGTTACGATCGCAATCATCTGAGCCTGAGTGGCGCGCAAAGCCGAAGGACGCAGATCCGAGTCAGCGGCCGGGATCGCCCACGGTGCCTTCCATCGTTCGGCACGGAGACTCGAGCGATGGATGGGCGGTCGAAACGCACGGACTCACCAAGCGTTTCGGGGACAACGTCGCCGTCAACGGAGTCGAGCTGCTTGTCCCACGGGGATGCGCCTTCGGATACCTCGGTCCCAACGGCGCCGGAAAGACCACCCTCATCCGGGTGCTCCTGGGACTGACGCACGCCGATGGCGGCACGATGTCCTTGCTTGGGTACCCGGTTCCCCGGCATCGGGACAAGGCCCTGGCTCGGGTCGGGGCCATCGTCGACGAGCCCCGGTTCCACGGTCACCTGAGTGGCACTCAGAACCTCCAGATCCTCGCCGCGGCACGCGAGCCCGCGGCACGCGATCGCATCGAGCCGTCGCTCGAGCGAGTCGGCCTCCTTCATCGCGCCGATGACCACGTGTCGAAGTACTCGATGGGAATGCGCCAAAGACTCGGCGTCGCCGCCTGCCTGATCGGGGACCCCCAGCTCCTCATCCTCGACGAACCCATGAACGGCCTGGATCCGGCCGGCATGCAGGCCATGCGAGAGATGATCTTGTCCTTGGTGGCTGAGGGCCGCACGGTGGTGCTGTCCTCGCATCTTCTCGACGAGGTGGAACGGACCTGCGACGCCGTGGCCATCGCGGACCGCGGCCGCGTGGTGCGCCAGGGGCCGATCTCCGAATTGCTGGCCGGCGCATCACTGGTCCTCGAGGTCGAGTGCTCGGATCCCGATCGGGCCGGGGCTCTCGTCGCCGCCGCCGGCGTCGGCACCGGCGAGGGGACCGACGTGACCGCCGAGGCGACCGGGCTGCGGGTCACCCTGCCCGCGGGCACCGGGGGCGACGTGGTCGCCGAGGTCAATCGCGTGCTCGTCGACGGCGGGATCTCGGTCTACCGCCTCCAGGTCGTCCAGGCCTCGCTCGAGTCCTGGTTCCTGCAGGTCACGAGCCGCCTCGGGGAATCGCAATGACCGACTCAGGTATCGACGAGCGGGGCGCGGTGCCCGGGTTGTCACCACGGCGGCGCACCCTTCCTCGACGCTGTCAATGCGGTGAAGCGCACCGGCGGACCCGGTTCCTAATTGACGCCCTCGGCCCGACAACTGGTGGCTGACGATTCCGCCAGCTGCCGTAGTTGCGCCTCTTGGTCCGCCGACAGGCTGTTGGAGATCAGGTCACCGTAGTGAGAGGGTCCCACGCCGACGAGGATCTTGTCGACGACGCATTTGCCCATGGCGAAATCGACCAAATCGTTCGTGACGATGTCGTCGATGATCCCGGCCCGGGCCGAAAGTACGTCGAAGGCGGACGGCGTGATCGTGGGTGGGCCCGGCGCTTTGGCTCCGGGGTCACACGACCGCAGGTCGACCAGCTTCCCGTGTTGGGTCACCGTCGCCCCCGGGATCGTCTGCGCCCATGCGCGGGCCGCTTCCGAGAGACGTGTCGCCGACCCGGTGCTGCCCATGGCGACATCGATCACCATGCACGTGCGGCCATGTTCCTTGTAGGGCAGTGCATTGTCTCCTTGCCAACCCTGCACGGCGTTCCAGGCCCGGTCGTAGCCGAGCCGGCTCCCGAGGACCTCGAACAGCGAGACCTGCCCGAAGGAATTCGGCTTGTCGAGCCGATGCGCGCCCGCCGGTAGCGTCGGAGTCGCAACTCGAGTGGGTCGCCATCCGATGGGGTATTCGACGGGGTCGACGATCTGAGCTTCGGAGAGCGGGGGATCCCCGAAGGCGTGATCGATAGCCGCGGTACCGCCGTTCGCATCCAGAGAGTCGACGAAGGTCGGACCGAAGGCGTAAGGGAACTGGAGCATGTCACTCAATATCTCGGGGATGTTCGATGTCTGGCCGGCTCTCTTCTCGAGCTGGCCCTGTTCTTTTTGGTAGGCCTGCTGGTCGGCGGTGGAGAGACTCTGCTCATACAGGTTCTCGTCCCGCACGGCATCGCCCTCGATGAGCGCGGTGAGTCCCGCGTCGTTGCCGTCTTTCACCGATCGTTGCAACTTCGTGAGGTCGAAGTACTGGTCCTGGAGGGCGTGGGTGAGCTCGTGGGCGAGGGTGACTCTGACATATGGCGTAAGTTCCGTGCCGCGGACGAAGATCGTCTTCTTGGTGTCCACGTACAGGCCGACGATGTCTGACTGGCTCAGCTTGTTCTCGGAGGCGGCAAGGTTGACGTTGCCGTGCACGAGTCCGAGAGCACGAAGCTCACCCAGCGCGTGGTTCTCGGCGGTGCGGTCTGCCTCGGACGTCGGTGCGGGCACGCTGACTTCTTTGTTGAACTGGGCATTGCTGAGGTATTCGACCCTGACCGGCTCTTTGAATGTCAGGCCGCGGTGTTGTTCGTCGAAATGCACGATCCCGAGCACCCGGGGGTCCCATTTCGGTTTCTGACCCGAGAGCGCCACCAGTATCCCCGCCGTCAGCATCAAGGCCGCCAACAGACCCGAACCCCATTGCAGCGTGCGGCGATTGACGCGTCGCGGCCGGCCGGCGTTCAACGGGCCCATGGCGAACGCGTCGGCGTCGGGCCCGAGCCGCCGCGGTGGTTGGGGGATCGTCGCCGTCGGGGAGCTGTCCCAGCTCGGAGGGGACCACGAACCGCCCCAAGGTTCAGCGCTCATTGGACCGTCGATGCGTCGAGGGTCGACAGGTGCCACTGATGCCGAAGCCACACGTGGGGACGCGTCAGGGTGGAGCTCGGGGGAATACCACTTCCCGTCGGAAGCCAACCAGTACCCGGGACCATGCCAGGCGTCGCTCACGAGACGACCTCCAGACCCCGTTGCACCGAAGTGCCCGGCGGCTCGGATTGAGCCTCCCGAACCGCGACGGCCGGGGTCGCCGCCTGTGGTCATCGGCCTTTGGGCGCATCTTCTTGAGACGGCGGTCCCGGCCCCAGGGGGGCGCGATCGTGTTGCCTGACCTATCTCTCCCTGAGCTCGAAGACAAGAGCAGGAATGCGGGGATCAGCCGGAAGGATCTGACCTGGCGTCAGGCCCGTTGACGGGGTCGGGGAGCCAACAACTCAACCCCCCGATGGCCTCGGCCGTGCTTGGCCTCGACGTCTCTGGGCCCGATCGGCTCACGGCATGACCCACAGACCAGGACCGCTTCGGATGCCGATCCGCATCCTTTGTGCGACACCACCAGAGGCGGGCCCGAAGGAGCGGCGTAGCGATCCCCCCACTGCCGCATGGCGGTGAGAACGGGCCAGAGGTCCCGGCCCTTGTCGGTCAACCGGTAGTCGTAGCGGGGCGGGTGCTCGGAATAGGCGACCCGGTGCAAGACGCCGGCCTCGACGAGGTGGGCCAGGCGCTGCTGGAGGATGTTGCGCGAGATCCCGAGGCGCCGCTGGAAGTCGTCGAAACGGCTCACGCCCAAGAAGACGTCCCTGACGATGAGCATGCTCCACCATTCGCCCACGACCTCGAGACACTGGGCCACCGAGCAATCCATGTCGGCGAAGCTCTTCCGTTCCACGCTCCCAGGTTAGTGAGTTGCATGATGAAATGCAATCTCCTACAGTGGGTTCCATGAGAGGATCCTCGTCGGTCGTGACCGCACCGGCTCCCGAGACCACGGCGCGCAGCTCGGCCATCTTCGTGGTCACCGCGCTCGGGGCCTTCATGGCGTCGCTCGACCTGTCGATCGTCAACGTTGCCTTTCCCGCCCTGGAGCGATCCTTCCCTCACGACTCCCGGGCCACCTTGGCCTGGGTGATCACCGGCTACAGCATCGTGTTCGGGTCCCTCCTCGTGACGGCGGGGCGAAGTGCCGACCGCGTCGGGCCGTCGACGGGTGTTCTTCACCGGTCTGGCCGTGTTCAGCCTGGGATCGGCGTTGTGCGGCCTGGCGCCGTCGGTGAGCCTTCTGATCGCCGGACGACTGATTCAGGGCGCGGGGGCCGCCGCCATGCTGCCCGCATCGCTCGGACTGCTTCTCGGAGCGTTCCCGACCGAACGCCGCTCCCAGGTCGTGGCCGTGTGGGGCGGTGTCGGAGCCCTGGCCGTGGCGACCGGCCCTTCCCTGGGCGCGGCGCTGATCGCCGCGGGCGGTTGGCGTTGGGCCTTCTACGTGAACCTTCCGGTCGGGGCCTTGGCCTGGCTCGTCGGACGTCGGGTCCTCAGCGACTCCAAATCCGACCAGATGCGAGCTCGCCCCGACTACCTGGGGGTCGTGCTCGTGAGCACGGCACTGGCCGCCTTGGTGCTGGGGATCTCCGAGGGACCGACATGGGGATGGTCGAGCGGCCGCGTGGTGGCCTGCTTCGTGACGACTGCGGTCCTGGGGGCTTCGTTTCTGTACCGCTCCGCTCATCACGCCGAGCCCGTGTTGGACCTGACTTTGTTCTCGGCTCGATCCTTCAGCGTGGCGAATGCGGCCACCTTGCTCTATGCGATGGGATTCTTCGCCATGCTCCTGGGCAACATCCTCTTCCTCACGTCTGTGTGGCACTACTCCATCTTGCGCGCCGGTCTGGCCGTCACCCCCGGGCCACTGGTGGTCGCCGCGGTCTCGGGGCCCGCCGGGCGAGTGGCGGCCCGCGTCGGGTTCCGGCCCGTTCTTCTGGCAGGAACGGCCTGCTTCGCCGGTGGACTTGTCTGGTATGCGACCCAGATCGGCCTTCGTCCGTCCTACCTCGCCCATTGGCTGCCGGCCACGCTGATCACGGGTCTCGGGATCGGCCTCACCTTCCCCGTGCTCAGTGCAGCCGCAGTGGCGAGCCTGCATCCTGAGCGCTTTGCCGTGGGGAGTGCCGTCAATCAGACCGCCCGCCAGGTCGGCGGAGCATTCGGTGTGGCCGTGCTCGTCGTCATCCTCGGCACGCCCCACACGGCGCTGCGAGCCTTCGACAACTTCCGGCACCTGTGGTGGTACGCGGCGTCGATGGCGGTCCTGTCGGGACTGGCCTGCGGCCTCCTCCGTCCCGCCCAGGTGAACTCCACCCGTGGCGCTCTGGTGTCAGTGCAAGACGACACGCACGAGCAAAACGCCGGCACCGAGGAGCGCCCCCACTCCGATCTGGACGAACTGTTGGGCTCCGGTGACGTGAGCTCGGATCGTGGCGATGATCTCGAAACCGACGAGGGAGAGCGCGCTACTCCACAGCGCGGAGGTGACCCCGGTCTGCAGCGAGACCCCCGCACCCCAGAGCACGCCCAGTACGGCGATCGGGATGGCCGCGCCCTTGACGATGGACCCCTCGTGCAGGACCGCACGCCACAGTCGGCGCGGTGAAAGAGGCTCTCGAGTCTTGAGCCGGTCGCCGACAACGGTGGCGTAGGTGTGGGCGAGCCAATACAGCCCGAGAATGATGACGGTGGCTTCAATGGTGTCCGCGAATGTCTCGCGACGGGTGCTCTCGGCGGCCAACACCGCGCCAACGGCGATGGTCCCGTAGATCACGCCCGACGGATTGTCCTCAGGTTCCAACCACTTGGAGATCGCCGATGCGAGGCCTCCGATGCCGAGACGAGACGGCTGGTGCGGGGGCTCGGTGGGGACGTCGGTCATCTCAGCATCATGCCGGTCACCGAGACGGCGGTCAGGGAGAGACCGGCGTTGCGGTGGCGGCTGATCGATAGGCGGCGTCGACCAGTTCGTGAGCCCTGAGAGCGTCGTCGAATCCCGGCGCGGCGGGCTCGTCTCGGTCGACGCAGTGCACCCAGTGGCGGTCGGCGGGATAGGTGTAGAAGACGAAGTCGCGCCGTGGCAGTCCGAGCTGGGCAAAGTGGTCCTCCCGCATGGCGGCGAGATCAGGGCGCCCGGGGGGTGTCCCAGGCCTCTGGACGAGAAAGCTGTCCTCGGTGGCTCCCACGATGAAGTCGGTGGTGGCCTCGACGGCGGCGTTCTCGAAGAAGACCTCGAAACGCCGTCTCCTCGCGTCCCCGAACGCCGTTGAAGACACTCAGGATGGTACCGACGACACCCGACGCGTGCTCGACCAGGACAGTCGCCACGTCTTCGACGTCGTAGCCGAACACCGACCGGATGTTGGCGCTCACCCGGGTGGCGGGACCGAACATCCAGCACACCAAATCCGCGGCGTGGATCGAGTGTTCGAGGAGAGCCCCTCCTCCCGCCTGGGCGCGATCCGAGCGCCATGAGCTGTGGCCCGGCACCACCGCACCGGTAGGCCAGTACTGGTCATCGCGCAGCGTGTAGGCCATGGGGAGCGCCCAGCTCGGCCGACTCCACGAGGCGCCGCATTCGGTTGACGATGGGGTGAAAGCGCGAGTGGAACCCGACCTGGGCGGGGCGTGCGGTCATCGCCACCGCGTCGCAGAGTTCCCGGACCTCGGCGAACGTCGGGGCGAGCGGCTTCTCGCAGAACAGCGCTTTTCCCGACTCCAGAGTGGCAAGAACGAGTTCGCGATGCGTCGATGTGGGCGACGTGATCATCACCGCGTCGATCCCCGGGTCCTCGATGACCCGCATCGGATCGTCGGTCAGGTACTCAAAGGCGCAGTTCTGCGCGGTCGCCGTCCTCGACGCTTCGGAGGGATCGGCCGCCCCGACCGTCACGACCTCGCCGTCCTCGGACAGCTTGCCGAGCCCGTCGGCATGGATCTGCCCGATCATCCCGCAGCCGACCAGGCCGACCCGCAGGGGCCGTCGACCCTCGCCCACCCCTGGCCTCCCGTCGCCGATTCGCTGGGGACGTCAGCGTGCTGGCTGGGGGGTGCGTTGCACCGACGTCACGATCTGGTTCGGCTGGGGTCGACCGGGTGCCACGCCCACAGGCCGGGTCGGGGCGAGCTCGGCGGCCGACGCGAGCTCTTCGATGGCGTCGGGGATGTAGCGCGCCAGGTCGGCAAGGCGCGGCACGGTCTCGGCACAGGCCATCAAGCCCCAGTTGAGGACACCCCGGTAGCTCATGACGGTGATGTTCAGCCCGGCCCCGTCCATGACCGGGCCGAGGGGGAAGCCGGCCACCATCTCCGCTCCCGCCAGGTACAACGGGAAGTCCGGTCCCGGCACGTTGGAGATCACCAGACTGTGGATGGGTCGGTGATGATCGGCCAGTTTCAGCCTCGTATAGGTGCGGGCGGCGGCGGAGAACACGTTCGGCGTGGAGTGCTCGGCCCAATTGAGCAGGACGTCTGCACCCAGCGCGTTGTGCTCCTCCTTGGCTCCTTTGGTGTTCTCGCGGATCGAATGGAGCCTCTCGACCGGATCGGCGAGGTGACAGGGGAGGGACACGAACATGGCCGAGACCTTGTTGGCGCCCCGTCGGTTGGCGTCGGTCGGGGCCGTCGACACAGGCACGGTCGCCACAAGAGGCCCGTCGGGCAATTCGTCACCGTCGAGGAGGTACCGCCGCAGCGCGCCCGTGCACACCGCCAGGACCACGTCGTTGAGCGTGGTGTCACAAGCCCGCTTGATGCGCTTGGCGTCCTCGAGGGAGATGGAGGCGAAGGCCACGCGTCGGTGAGGCGTGATGGCCGCGTTGAGCGAGGTGCGCGGGGTCGTGAGGGGCAACGCGGCGCGGCCTTCCCCCCGGGCCCGTACCCGGCGCACGTCGAGCAGGGCCCGTCCTGTGCGCCACGCCAGCCTCGTCATCCCGAGAGGCCGCGTGAAGCGGGTGCCGAGCGACTGGGCCATGAGGTGGAGGTCCGAAGGCAAGTGGTCGTCGACCGACACGGGAGCGTCGGGCGCAGATCGAGCCGGAGGCTCAGGTTCGAGATCGAAGAGCTGGGAGAGCAACTCTGCGCCCGACACGCCGTCGATGGTGCAGTGGTGGATCTTCGTCACCACTGCGATCTGGCCCCCGCGCAATCCTTCGACGATGTACATCTCCCACAACGGCTTGCTCCGGTCGAGTTGGCGGCTGCACACGTCACCGACGAACTGGGCCAGCTCCTCGACGCCCCCCGGAGCCGGTACCGCGCCCCGGCGGATGTGGTACTCGATGTCGAAGGTCGGGTCGTCGACCCAGTAGGGGTGGCCCAGGCGGAAGGGAACCTCGACCAACCGCCGGCGGAAGATCGGAGCCAGCTCGAGCCGCGAGCTCACCAGGTCGCGCAACTTGTCGAACGAGTAGCCGCCCGGCACCGTCGACGGGTCGAACATCGCCGCCATCGAGACGTGCATGTGCAGGCTGGGCGTCTCCAGGTACAAGAAGGTGGCGTCGAGTCCTGTGAGCTGTTCCATGGTCGTCTTGCCCTCGTTGGTCGGTTCGTGCCCCCCCGACGCCCCGCGGCCGCCCGCCATTTCGGCGTGCGCCATCTTCCCACCATGAGCGAGGATGGTGCCATGACGTGGGCATGGGTGTACCTGGCGGTCAGCCTCGTGGGCGCCCTGTTGGTGGTCAACGCCTTCCGGCCGGCCCGGCATCAGCTCCTGGTGGTTCCGAGCTTCTTCGCCGGTTGGTACACCGCCGAGATGCCGGTTTGGCACATCGCCTGGCAAGTGGCGGCCACCGTCGTGTTCGGCCTCGAAGGAGCTCTCGGGTCGTGGCCGGGTTGGGTGGCCCTGGGGGTCAACGCGGTCTCGTGGAGTGGGCTCGTCGTCCACGCCCGGATCTCGGCCGGCGCTCGGGGCGTGTTTCTCCGCGCCGAGACAGAGACGCCGCTGCCCACCTCGGACATCACCGATCTCCCCCTGCATGGTGGCGAAACCATGTGGGGCTTCCGGCGGCTTCTCTATCCGCTGCCGCGCCCGGCTCGGTCGGTGCGGGCGATTCGGAACATCGACTACGTGGGTGACGGAGTGCGAGGGCATCGCCTCGACATCATCGTGCGACGGGGCCACCCGCCCAAAGGTGGCCCGGTCATGCTCTACATCCACGGCGGCGCGTGGGTCATCGGGGACAAACGCGAACAGGGCCTCCCCCTTCTCCACGAGCTCGCCCGTCGAGGGTGGGTCACCGTCACCATCAACTACCGGCTGAGCCCGCGCGCGACCTGGCCCGACCACGTCGTCGACTGCAAGCGGGCCTTGGTGTGGGTGCGCGAGCACATTGCCGAGTACGGCGGTGATCCCCAGTTCATCGCCGTGTCAGGCGGATCGGCGGGCGGCCACCTCTCCGCCCTGCTCGCGCTCACCCCTGGCGACCCCTCGTTCCAGCCTGGGTTCGAGGACCTCGATACTTCCGTGGACGCATGCGTGCCGTTCTATGGCGTCTACGACATGACCGCCGGCCGGGGCGGCTCGAGGTACGACCAAGGACTCCTGGCGCTGCTCGAGCGCCGGGTGTTCAAGCGAAAGCTCGACGACGAACCATCGGTGTTCGAGGCTGCGTCCCCCCTCCACCGGGTCAACGCTGACGCACCACCGTTCTTCGTCGTCCACGGGACCAACGACACGCTCGTCCCCGTGGCCGACGCCCGTGCTTTTGTCAGCGCATTGCGGGCGGTCTCCAAATCGCTCGTGTTGTATGCGGAGCTTCCCTACACCCAACATGCCTTCGACGTGCTCCCGTCGGTCCGCAGCGCGCATGCGGTGGCGGCGGTCGTGCGCTTCCTCGAAGCCACCCGGCCCCCCCGGGGCGCCGAGGTGGAGGCGGAGCACACCGAGACACCCCGGGCGTCCTAGCCCGGCGCCAGGATCCGTTTCGAGCCACCCCTGCGCGTCACAGGGTCCCGGCCAGGTCAGCCCCGGTGCCGGCCGGCCACTACCCATAGCGCCCCCATCTGACGTAGCATGAATAACTAGAACGCGTTCCGCTTCGGCGCGGGCGTGATTGTGCTCGGCCCGGCATCGGCGGGTGTCCTGAGGGGGGTCGCGCCAGCCTTGACTGGGTGACATGGCAAGCTGGAAGTGTGACTCAGGGGATGAGTCACACCGTGAGGATTGGGACGCAGAGGGGGGCCTTGTGAACGCGAACCGAGAGAGGGTGCGAAGGCGATCGCGCCGACGACGCCTGGCGGGCCCCTTTTCGCCACGTGCCGGCCTCGCGGTCACACTCTCCGTGTGCGTCGTCGCCCTCGTGGCCTGCTCCTCGAAGAACGGGCCCTCCGCCAGCTCGACGACCCAGGCCTCGACTCCCACCGGCGGGTCCGGTTCGTCGGGGACATCGGGCGCCTCACCGGGGGTCACGGCCACGTCGGTCACCGTGGGACAGGTCGACGACCTGTCGTCGCCGATCCCGGGGTTGTTCAAAGGAGCCGAGGACGGCACCAAGGCCTACTTCGCGTATATCAACAGTAAGGGTGGGGTGAACGGTCGCAAGCTGATCCTCGACGCCCAGGACAGCACCTTCCAAGGTGGACAGGTCGCCACTGTCACCGGCAACCAGATCCTCCACGACTTTGCCCTCGTGGGTGGGTTCAGCCTCCTCGACGAGGCCGAGAAGCCCCTCATCGACCTGGCCCGGGTGCCCGACGTCGGGTTCTCGTTGAGCCCGGGGCTCTCGGCGGATCCCTATCTCTACAGCCCGCTTCCCAATCCTGAGAGTTACTACCCGCTCAACCTCTTCAAATACCTGAAGAAGACCTACCCGCAGGCCGTGAAGAAGGTCGGGGTCATCTGGGAGAACGCCACGGCGTCGACGACGGCGGCTGAGACCGCGGTCGAGGCCGCCATGAAGGCCGCCGGGATGCAGATCGTCTACGACCACGGGGTCGGGCCCTTCGACACCAACTTCCTCCCCGACATCATCGCCATGAAGAACAAGGGCGTGAAGATGTTCTTCTCGACGGAGCTGCCGGACAATTACGCGGCCACCCTGGCCAAGCAGTTCCAGCAGCAGAACTTCAAGGTCATCCACATCGAGGGTGCGGCTTACTCCGCTCAGTTCTTGAAGCTGGCCGGTAGCGCTGCCAACAACGTGTACATCGAGCAGGGCTACGCGCTGTACCTCGGCCAGGACGCCAAGACCGTGCCCGCGGTCGGACTGTTCAACAAGTGGATGAACAAGGTCAGCTCCAAGCCAAACTTCGAGATCGAGGCGGTCTACGGCTGGGCGTCGGCGATGCTCTTCGCCCAGGCACTGCAGAATGCCGGCAATCCGCCCACGCGGTCGGGCCTGATCGCGGCGCTCAACAAGGTCACGTTCTTCGACGCCGGTGGACTCGTTCCCCCCAGCAATCCCGCCGGAGCCATCCCGTCGGGGTGCTTCTTGTTGGCTCAGGTGCAGAACGGCAAGATCAAGCGGGTACCGCCCACGCCGAACACCGGGTTCTACTGCGGCTCGAACAGCTTCTTGAAGGAGCCCGGCTACACCGCGATGATTCGGCCGACGGGGTAGGGCAGCAGATGGACGATCGCCGAAACACCCGACCCTCGGGCGGTCGCTCACAGGAGCAGGTCGTTCGGTGACCGAGTTTTTCAGCTTCCTCATCGCCGGCCTGGTGTTCGGCGCCATTTACGCCGTGAGCGCCAGTGGTCTCGTGGTCACCTACAACACGACGGGCATCTTCAACTTCGCCCACGGCGCCATGGGCATGGTCATGGCCTACTTGTTCTGGCAGTTGTGGCAGGGCTGGGGCCTGTCGGAACCCCTGTCGATCGCTCTCGTCCTGTTCGTGGCGGCCCCCGTGCTCGGGGTCGTCGTCGAACGGGTCGTGATGCGACCTCTCTACGGCGCGGCCACGAGCATCCGGCTGGCGGTCACCCTCGGCCTCCTCCTCGTGCTCGTGGGGGCCGCCGGCGCCATCTGGAGCCCGACCGCCAACTCCTACAACACCCCCGAGCTCTTCAGCGGCAACCCCGTCTCCCTGGCCGGCATCACGCTGTCGTGGGAACAGCTCATCACCGTGGGCGTGGCCATCGCCGTGGCGATCTTCCTGCGGGTGTTCTTCCGGCGCACCCGGACCGGCGTGGCCATGCGCGCCGTGGTCGACGACCCGAGCCTGGCGTCGCTGTCAGGGGCGCCTTCAGGGCGGATCTCGGCGTACGCCTGGATGATCGGCGTCATGTTCGCCGGGCTGGGCGGCATCCTCCTCGCGCCCAGTGTGCAGGGGATGAACATCCAGACCCTCACCCAGCTCGTCATCTACGGATACGCCGCCGCCGTGGTGGGCCGGCTGCGGAGCCTGCCCATGACGTTCCTGGGCGCCATGATCCTGGGTGTGGCCAACGCCATGGCCATCGGCTACGCACCGCAAAGCCTGGTGAACGACGTCGACGCGGCGCTGCCCATGGCGATGTTGTTCCTGGCGTTGCTCCTCATCCCCGAGGTGCGCCTGGCCATCGGCCGGGTGGCGCGGGTCCGGCCCCCACGGGTGGCGAGCGCCAGGACGACGTTGGTGGGCGGCGTGTCCGTCGTCATCGTGGTCATCGTGCTCGGGGCCGTGCTGACCGGGACCAGCCTCTTCACGATGGGCAACGCCCTGGCGCTGTCGCTTCTGGCATTGAGCCTGGTACCGCTCTCGGGGTACGCGGGTCAGGTCTCGCTGTGTCAGTTCACGTTCCTCGGCATCGGGGCGGTGACGATGCATGCCGTCGACGGCGGCAGCTCGGTGCTGGGCTTGCTGGCGGCCGTGGGCGTCTGTGCCGGGGTCGGTGCGGTGCTCGCCCTTCCGGTCTTGCGCCTGCGCGGCCTCTACCTGGCATTGGCCACCTTGGCCTTCGCCGTGCTGATGGACAACGTGTTCTTCCAATCGAGCTCCATCATGGGAGTCGGCGGCACGGTGCCGGTCGGACGTCCAAACATCTTCGGCATGCGCTTCGCCACCAATCGGGCCTTTGATGTCTTTCTCGCCGTCGTCTTGGCTCTTTGCATGATGGGTGTGGGGGCCCTTCGCCGCGGGCCCTTCGGCCGGCGCCTCGTCGGAATGAACGACTCACCCGCTGCATGCAGCACCGTGGGGTTGAGCCTCACCATCACGAAACTGGTCGTCTTCGCCTTCTCGGCCGGGCTGGCCGGGCTGGCCGGCGCGCTCTACGGCGGCATCGGCACCGTGGTCGGGGCCCAGCAGTTCAACTTCCTCTTCAGCATCGCCATCTTCGTGGGGTTGACACTGGCCGGTGTCAACTTGCTCACGGGTGCCGTGCTCGCCGGCGTGTTCATCGCCGTCGGACCGGTCATCGGTGAGCACGTCCCGCAGATCCCCAACCTCACCCAGCTCCTCATCGGCTTCGGGGTCGTCACCATCGGCCGCAACCCCAACGGCATCGGCAAGCTCTACGCCGAGGTCACCGATTTCTGGAACCGACGCCAGGGGCGGCGCCCCCCGCTCGTCGACCAGCTGGACACCGGGCTTGCACCCGCCCCTGCCATGGGGATGGTGGCGACGGAGGTTCGTTCCGTTGGCTGAGCTCGCCGTCGAGGAGATCTCCGTTCGATTCGGCGGACTCCAGGCCCTCAACGATGTCAATCTCGAGGTCCATGCCGGGGCCGTGAACGGGCTCATCGGTCCCAACGGCGCCGGGAAGACCACGTTGTTCAACGTCATCACCGGCCTGCAGCCACCCACCCAGGGTCGGGTACGACTCGGCGGTGTCGACATCACCAGGGTCTCTCCCCATCAACGGGCCCGGCTCGGGATCGCCCGCACCTTCCAGCGACTCGAGCTCTTCGGCACCCTCACGGCGCGCGAGAACGTCCAGATGGCGGCGGAGACGAGGCGCCGCCGCCCCACTGGGGCCAGCTCGCGCACCGAAGCGGACATCGTCCTCGCCCACGTCGGCTTGTCACACGTGGCCGAAGAGCCGGCAGACCTGCTTCCCACCGGCCTGGCACGTCTGGTGGAGCTCGGCCGGGCGCTCGCCACCGGCCCGTCGGTGCTCCTTGTCGACGAGCCGAGCTCCGGGTTGAACCAGGAAGAGACGGTGGAGCTGGGTCGGGTGCTCGTCGACCTCGCGCAGCGCGGCATCGCCGTCTTGCTCGTCGAGCACGACATGAGCCTCGTGATGAACATCTGCGATTTTGTGAGCGTCCTCGACTACGGCGCCGTGATCGCCCATGGCGACCCCGCCAGTGTGCAAGCCGACGCGGCTGTCCAGGCTGCGTACCTGGGTGCAGCCGAGGAAGCGCCTGCTCCTGAGCGGTCGTCGCCGGTGTTCATGGGCTCACCGGGACATGCAGCTCGCCCCGCCCCCACCGGCGACGCCAGCACGATGATCGCCTTCCCCCGCCCGCCCCCGTCCCCGGCGTCGAGCCCACCCATGTTGGCGATCACCGATGTCAGCGCCGCCTACGGCCGTATCGAGGTCGTCCACAAGGTGTCGCTGGAGGTTCCGGAGGGGTCGGTCTACGCGTTGCTCGGTCCCAACGGCGCGGGCAAGTCCACGTTGCTCAAGGTGGCGAGTGGCCGGATGCCGGCGACGACAGGTGCTGTGACCTTCGACGGCGAAGAGATCCGGCGCCACGTGCCCGACCGCTTGGCGCGCCGGGGTCTGTGTGCGGTGCCCGAGGGTCGCGCCGTCTTTCCCAACCTGACCGTCGCCGAGAACCTTCTCATGTACAGCTATCGCAGCAGGGCGACGAAGGTCGCCGACCTCGAGGAGCAGAGTTACGCCCGGTTCCCTGTCCTGGGCGAACGGCGTCGCCAGTTGGCGGGAAGGCTCTCGGGAGGCGAGCAACAGATGTTGGCCTTGGCCCGGGCGCTGTTCACGAATCCCCGCATGCTGTTGCTGGACGAGATCTCGATGGGGCTCGCTCCGCTCGTCGTCGCCGAGCTCTACGAGCTCGTGGCCCAAGCCGTGGCCCAGGAGGGCATCACGATCTTGCTGGTCGAGCAGTTCGCCCAGACGGCGTTGGCCATCGCCGATCGAGCCGGGGTCTTGGTGAACGGTCGACTGGTGCGAAGCGGGTCGCCGGCCGAAGTCGGCGATCACCTGTTGGACACCTATATGGGTGAGGTGGGCTGAGCCCTACGCCCTGGTGGCGACGAGCTCTTCGCTGTGCTTCCACAGACGTCGAGCCGCCTCATCGCTCTGGGCCACCTTGGAGGGCTTTCGGGCCTGGCACTTCACGAAGTACTGGCCGGTGACGTCGGCGACGTCGGGCGATGACGCCAGATAGACCGACGTGCGTGCTCCTTGCTCGGCGCTGAGGATGAACGGCTTGATGACCTTGAGACCGAAAGCGAGCACGCCCGAGGAGTCGCCGTCTCGGCCGTATCCCGTCGCCACCGTGCCCGGGTGCAGGCAGTTCACGGTCACCCCGGTGCCCTTCAGGCGCCGGGCGAGCTCAGTGGTGAAATAGATGTTGGCGAGCTTGGACTTGGAGTAGACCTGCATGCCGCTGTAGCCGCGGGTGGACTGGAGGTCGTCGAAGTCGAGACCCTTGCCCGCTCCTTTGTGTGCCGTCGAGGCCACATTCACGATGCGCGCCGGAGCACTGTCTTTGATCCGTGGGAGCAGGAGGTCCGTGAGGACGAATGGGCCCAGGTGGTTGACCCCGAAGGTCGCCTCGAAGCCGTCTTCGGTCTGGCGCCGGTCTGACAGGACCAACCCCGCGTTGTTCACCAGGACGTCGATGCGGTCGCACTTCTGCAAGATGGCGGCTGCCCCACCTCTGATCGAGGCGATGCTGGCGAGGTCGAAGACGACGAGATCGACGTCTTGGTGTCCCGACCGGGCGCGGACCTCGGCCAGTGCGGCCTCGCCGCGACCGCGGCTCGCGTGCCGTGATCAGGGTCTTCGCCCCGGCCTTGGCCAGGGCCACGGCGGTCTCGAGGCCGATCCCGGAATTCCCACCCGTGATGATCACGGTCTTGCCCGTCATGTCGGCGACGTCCATCGATCCCATCCTCCAATGTCGAGCCGGGAAGCCGGCATCTGCCCGCGACGGGCGCTCTAGGTTGCCACTGCGATCGTCGGGCTGCTTGGAGATGCCCGGGACCTCCCGGCCGTCGGTGCCCGGGACCCCTCCGACCCCCTGTACGGTGGCGGGCCGTGCCGATGCCAACCGACGTCGGGGTGGTCGACTGCATGATCGGATTCCCGAGTGCACGCCCCGCCCGCCGCTTCGACTTCCTCAAGCCGCAACTGCGTGACGAGGAGAGTGCGTCTTCGCAGTCCCCGATCGCCTATATGTTCAAGGGCGACCCCAACGCCATCACCGAGGACGACGACCCGGTCGCGGTGACCTTGGCCGAGATGGACCGGTTCGGGATCGCCATCGGGCTCGTGGGGTTGGCGGGCTCGGTTGTGGACCGTGCGCTTGCCGAGCACCCTGGTCGGTTCAAGGCGAATCTCGAGGCATTGGACCCCAACGACATCACCGGGGCGGTGCGGCGGATCCGGCAGGCCCATGCCGAGCACGACATCAAGGCGGTGACGACCTTCCCGGCGGGGTGCAACCCCCAGGTGCCGGTGAGCGACCGGCGGTACTACCCCGTCTACCAGACGTGCATCGACCTCGATCTCCCCATCGTGGTCAACGCCGGCATCGCCGGGCCCCGGGTGCCCTCTGCGTGTCAGGACGTGATGCACTTCGACCAGGTTTGCTACGACTTCCCCGAGTTGCGGATCGTCATGCGACACGGGGCGGAGCCCTGGGAGGACCTTGCGGTCAAGCTGATGCTCAAGTGGCCCGGCCTCCACTACATGACGAGCGCGTTCGCTCCGAAGTACTACCCCAGGGCCATCGTCGACTACGCCAACACGCGCGGCGCGGACAAGATCCTGTATGCGGGGTACTACCCCATGGCTCTCACCTTGGAGCGGATCTTCTCGGAGTTGG
Source organism: uncultured Acidimicrobiales bacterium (assembly GCA_963796765.1). Classification (GTDB taxonomy): domain Bacteria; phylum Actinomycetota; class Acidimicrobiia; order Acidimicrobiales; family UBA8190; genus Chersky-840. The sequence goes on from CAWCMY010000001.1 coordinate 340,211, forward strand.
CCGATGTGCCCCTCCGCGATCACGTCTGGCCGAAGTTCCTGCGCGAGAACGCCATGCGGGTGTTCAAGCTCGACGACTGACAGCGTCTGCTCTCGGCGCGGTCCGGCCCCGCTCAGCCCGAGATGCCGCTGAAGTAGTTCCCCGGGCGCGACTCCCATCCCGCCAGGTCGAGATCCCCCGGCCGGGCGGCCCGGCCCGTGAGCCATGCCAAGAGCGAGCGTCGCTCGGTGGCAGCGGCGAGACGGCCAGGGACCGTCGCCAGGGTGAGCTGGAGCTCTCGACCGACATACTCCTCTGGCCAGTCTGCGGGGCCATACCCCGTCCCGAGGTCGACGTGATGGATCTCGACTTCTCGCCAGCGGAAATAGGGCATGGCCCGGCACGGCCATGGTCGCCCATGGGCGAGCCCGTTGCCGTCCCAGGCCGCAGGGGTCATCGCCGCCCAGGCTCCATCGAGCTCGGTGATCGAGCGCACAGTGTCGTCCAACATCTCAGCGGCGCTGCGCCCGGATCCGGCCTCGATCGCATCCGCACGTTCTTGGCGACCGCCGGCGTACTGCTCGACAGCCTCGCCCTTGAGCGCGGCGACGAGCATCCGGGTATGAGAGTCGGCATTGCGGGCCAGATGCGTCATGACGTGTCCCACCGTCCAGCCCTCCAGTCGGCTCGCCCCTCGCACAGCCGCATCGTCGAGGTCCGAGAGGGTGCTGACCAATATGTCGTGCGATGCCCGACACCCTCGCAAGACGGCGTCGAGCTCGGCCTCGACCTCCTCGGGGGAGTGGGCCGGGTGGCCGGCCATCAGGGCCCTCTTCCTTCGTGCCCGTCAGGGGCCGGGGCGAACTCGACGATGACCTCGGGGGGCCCTGGTCGGATGACGAGCTCGTCGACGCCCCCGGCGTCGCGCAGGTCCGATTCGGCCAGGCCGAGCAAGGTGAGACGCTCAGGGTCGTCGACGACGGTCAGCTTCGCCACCGGGGCCCGCATGGACACTTGACGAGTGGTCTTGGCTCTGCGCACCTCTCCGAGCACAGCGGCGGCCATGTCCAGCACGGCGATGTCGCCTTGGTGCTGCGCCGGAGCGAGCTCTCGGGCATCGGGCCACGGGGATCGGTGGATCGAGCCCTCGTGCCACCACGACCACACCTCCTCGGTGACAAAGGGCACGAAGGGGGCGAGAAGGCGCAGCTGGACCGACAAGGCGATGGCCAGCGCAGCGCGTGCCGACGTCGGGCCCGGGCTCTGTCGAGTCTTCGTAGGCGCGGGTCTTGACCAGTTCGAGGTAGTCGTCACAAAAGGACCAGAAGAAGGCCTCGGTGCGCTCGAGGGCGCGCGCGTAGTCATAGGAGTCCAGCGCCGTCGTGGCTTCGATGACGACATCCGCGAGGCGGTGCAGCATGGCGAGATCGAGCGGGGTGCTCACCGCACTGCTCTGGCCGGCGGCCTGCGTGCGGAGTCTCGTCAGCGCGAAACGCGACGCGTTGAGGACCTTGATGGCGAGACGTCGGCCCACCTTCATCTGCCCCTCGTCCACCGCCGTGTCAACCCCGGGTCGGCCGCTGGCCGCCCAGTACCGCACGCCGTCGGCGCCGTGGGACTCGAGAAGGGGCAGGGGGGTCACGACGTTGCCGCGCGACTTCGACATCTTCTTGCGCTCAGGGTCGAGGACCCATCCCGAGATCGCCGTGTCGGACCACGGCAGGCATCCGTACTCGAGCTCGCTCCGGACGATCGTGCTGAAGAGCCAGGTCCGGATGATCTCGTGCGCCTGGGGCCGCAAGTCCATGGGGAACACTCTCGAGAAGAGGTCGGGGTCCTCTTCCCGGCGGCCCGCGATCAGAGGGGTGAGCGAGGACGTGGCCCAGGTGTCCATGACATCGGGATCACCGACGAACCCGCCCGCCACACCTCGTTGGTCCTCGTCGTACCCGTCGGGGACATCGCTCGACGGGTCAACGGGCAGGCGGTCCTCGGCGGCGAGCAGGGGGTGGTCGAAGTCGATCGAGCCGTCGTCGCCCACGGGGTACCACACCGGGAACGACACGCCGAAGAAACGCTGCCGGCTGATGTTCCAGTCGCCGTTCAACCCTTCCACCCACGCTTCGTACCGGTGACGCATGTGCGGTGGATGCCACTGCAGCTGACGACCTCTCTCGAGCAGGCGTTCGCGCGATCTGCAGTGTCTTCACGTACCACTGCCGACTCGAGACGATCTCCAGCGGCCGGTCACCCCGTTCGTAGAACTTCACCGGGTGTCGGATGGGCTTGGGCTCGCCGATGAGCGCGCCCGCTTCGGCCAGCATCTCCACGATGCGGGCCCGGGCCTGAGAGACGGTGCGTCCCTCGATCTCGCCGTAGGCTCGTGTCGCTGCCGCGCTGTCTTCGGATGGCCACTCGTCGTCGCCCCATGGCACGGCCCGAAGCCGTCCGTTACGGCCCACGATGGTCCGAGTGGGCAGAGCCAATTCCCGCCACCAGGTGACGTCCGTGCTGTCGCCGAACGTACAGATCATGGCGACGCCCGAACCTTTCTCGGGATCGGCGAGTTGGTGGGCGACCACGGGTACGCGGACTCCGAAGAGCGGGGTGGCCACCTCGTGGCCGAAGAGTGCTCGGTAGCGGTCGTCCTCGGGGTGGGCGACAAGAGCCACACAGGCTGGCAGCAGCTCGGGCCGGGTGGTCTCGATGTCGACGGCCCCATCGGCGCCCACCCGGGCAAATCGAAGCCGGTGATACGCACCCGCAAGGTCTCGGTCTTCCATTTCGGCTTGGGACACCGCGGTCTGGAAGTCGACGTCCCACTGGGTGGGTGCTTCTGTCGAGTACACGTTCTCGGACCGGAGCATGTTCAGAAAGGCGTGCTGTGACGTCCGACGCGAAGTGACGTCGATGGTGGCGTAGTTCTGGGTCCAGTCCACCGACAGGCCGAGCGTTCGCCACAGATGCTCGAACGCCTTCTCGTCCTCGACGACCAGCCGATCGCACAATTCGATGAAATTCGGCCTCGAGATCGAGATGGCGTCCTTGCCGGGCTTCTCGGGGGGCGAGAAGGACGGGTCGTAGCGCAGGCTCGGATCGCACCGCACGCCGTAGTAGTTCTGGACGCGTCGTTCGGTGGGGAGGCCGTTGTCGTCCCAACCCATCGGATAGAAGACGTCGTAGCCGCACATGCGCCGAAAGCGTGCGATGGCATCGGTGTGGGTATACGAGAACATGTGGCCGATGTGGAGCGAGCCCGACACGGTGGGGGGTGGCGTGTCGATGGCGAAGACCTGTGCGCGCGGGGCGGAGCGGTCGAATCGATAGGTGCCCGCCGCCTCCCACCGGGCCGACCATTTGGCCTCGAGGCCCTCGAGAGACGGCTTGTCGGGAACCTCGGGCGACCGCGGCTCCTCGAGCTCGGGCGGGTGTATCTCGGTGGTCGCGCTGACGTTCCCGGTGGTCTCCACGGTGCGGTTACCGTACTCCGAGTGCTGCGCCTTCACGACACTGCGACGGGTACGGTCCGACCCCTCGAACTGCGCGAGGAAGGCCGCGCCTCGATCTATGTGTGCGGCCCGACCGTCTACGACGTCCCGCATCTCGGGCACGGCCGCTTTTCCCTCGTCTTCGACGTGCTCCGGCGGTTCCTCGAGTTTCGAGGGCTCGAGGTGCGCTATGTGTCGAACATCACCGACATCGACGACCACATCATCACCAGGGCTGCAGAAGAGGGGCGCAGCGAGGCGGAAGTCGCCGCCGAGTACGAGGCGGTGTGGTGGGACGCCATGGACGCCCTCGGGGTGAAGCGACCCACCGAGACCCCCCACGCCACCGCCTTCGTGGTCGACATGGTGGGGTTGATCCGGTCCCTCGTCGATCGGGGCGTGGCCTATGAGACCAGCGACGGCGTCTACCTCTCGGTCGACCGGATCGACGGCTACGGGCTGCTGGCGCGCCAGGACCTGGATTCGCTGCGCTCGGGGGCGCGCGTCGATCCCGGGGAGGAAAAGCGCTCGCCCTCTGGACTTCGTGCTGTGGAAGAAGGCCCGGCCCGGTGAGCCCACCTGGCCCTCGCCGTGGGGCCCGGGGCGCCCGGGGTGGCACACCGAATGCGTCGTGATGTCGCTCGACCTCCTCGGCGAGGACTTCGACATCCACGGAGGGGGGCTCGACCTCGCCTTTCCGCATCACGAGAACGAGCGCGCCCAGGCCGTCGGGCTCGAGCGTGCCTTCGCCCGCCACTGGGTCCACAACGGGTGGGTCATGGTCGGGGGAGAAAAGATGTCGAAGTCGCTGGCGAACTTCACGTCCCTCACCGATCTGCTCGAGCGAGCCGATGCCCGGGCCTACCGGTTGCTGGTGCTGCGCGCCCACTACCGCTCGCCCATCGAGGTGACCCCGCCACCATCGAACAGGCGGAACAAGGACTTGCCCGACTCGACGACTTGGCACGCCGCTTCGACGTCGCCGCGCCGGCGGACGGTGTCACTGCCGTGCAAGCCGCCGGCATCGGAGCCGACGAGAGCGCCGTGGCGTCGTTCGTCGAGCACATGGACGATGACCTCGACACCCCTGGAGCCCTGGCCGAGATCTTCGACCTGGCCCGCCGCGCCCACTCCGCCGCCGACGACGGCAAGCCCGACGAGGGGCGGCGCCTGGCCGTCACCGCCGCCGTGCTGTGCAGCGCGCTCGGGTTGCCGTTGGCCGGCTCGGATCCCGCCTTGGACGCCGAGGTGGCCGAGCTCGTGTCCGAGCGCGACCGGGCTCGTGCCGGGGGCGACTATCCGCGGGCCGACGCCATCCGACGAGAGCTCGAAGCCCGGGGCTGGGTCGTCGAAGACGGCCCCGACGGCACGCGCCTGCACCGCTGAGCCGACGCCGGTCGGGAGGCCCGCGGCGCGGTCCGAGCCCGATGAAACCCCCAGGTCGGACGCGGTCGCTGCTACCTTTTTGGGCGTGGGGGGATGCAGGAGAACAGAGGGGAGAATGGGGTGGCATCGGGAACGGTCAAGTGGTTCAACGCGGAGAAGGGGTACGGCTTCATCGCGCAGCCCGAAGGAGAAGACGTCTTCGTTCACCACACCGCCATCCAGATGAACGGCTACCGCAGCCTCGAGGAGGGGCAGCCGGTCGAGTTCGAGCTGACAGAGGGGCCCAAGGGACTGCAAGCCGTCGAGGTCAGGCCCGCCACGGCCTGACACCGTCGCCGCGTCGAGCGAGGCGGGAGGCTCGCCGCCCGACTTGACGTTGCGTGGGGACTGCCCTCTGCTGTGACTCATGTCGGAGGCCCGGGCGTCAGGGCGCGCCTCGCTCCCCGGTCTGCACGCGGTGGGTCGTGGCCTTCCGCCGGGGTTCGGGGTGTTGTGGACCACGGTGGCCGTGGACCTTCTCGGCTTCGGCATCGTCGTCCCCCTCCTGCCCCTGTACGCCGCGGCACCTCGGCGCCGGCCCCGCGTCGGTGGGCCTCCTCCTGGCCGCGTTTTCGGCCGCGCAGTTCGTGAGTGCGCCGTTGCTCGGGCGGCTGTCGGACCGGGTTGGGCGCAAACCTCTGCTCATCGTGTCGCTGGCGGGAACTGCGGCGGCGAGCCTCCTCACCGGGGTGGCGGGCTCGTTGTGGCTTCTCGTCGTGGCCCGGGTCCTCGACGGGGCGTCGGGCGGCAGCGTGGCGGTGGCCCAGGCATCGGCGACCGACATGGTCGGTCCCGACGACCGCATCCGCGTCTTCGGGCTCCTCGGTGCCGCCTACGGGGTCGGGTTCGTCATCGGCCCGGCCATCGGGGGGCTGGCCGCTCTGGGTGGGCCCCGCCTCCCGTTCTACGTGGCGGCCGGCATCGCCGGGGTCAACGCCGTCGTCGCCATCCGAAGGCTCCCCGAGACCCGCCCCGCGCCGGGCTCCCGACGCCACGGCGAGGAAGCGGAAGGGCCGTTCCCCCTGACTCCATGGGCAACGTCCTGCGAAGGATCGCGGCCCCGGCCGTCGTCACCGTGATGCTCATCGCGTCGTTCAGCGCCTTCGAAGCGACCTTCGCCTTGTTCGGCCAGCGACGTCTGGGTTTCGGCCTGGCCGCCATCGGGGCCGTCTTCGCCATGGTGGGCGTGGTCGCGGTGGTGGTCCAGGGAGGTCTCGTCCGCCCTCTGGCGGCGCGCATCGGGGACCTCGGCTGTCTGCGGGCGGGGCTGGTCGCCGAGTGCGGCGGGCTCGTGCTCGTGCCGACGGTGCACGCCCGCGTCGGTCTCGTCCTTCCTCTCCTGTTGTCACCGCCGGCCAGAGCCTGAGCACCCCGGCACTCAACGCCCTCGTCGTGGCTCGGGCCGGGCCCGGGGGCCGCGGCGCCGCCCTCGGGGCCCAGCAGGGGCTCTCCGCCTTGGCCCGGATCGTCGGACCGGCGGTCGGGGGGCTGTCCTACGAGCTGCTCGGTGTGGGCTCCCCGTTCTTGGAGGGAGGACTCGTCATCGCCGGGGCCCTGGTGTTCTCCCTGGTGATGGGAAGAGGCAGGACAACTTCGACCCGAATGGTTGTCGAAACCGCCGCCCATAGGTTACCGTTGAGTAACAACGGATAGGTCGAGGCCGTCCCGGTGCCCCCAGGCACAGGACGCTCACGCCACAACCGTGCCGACCAGGCCCCACAGGCCCGGACGGTGCGTGGACGGAGGGGAAGAAATGTCCGAGTTCTCGCTCGATCTCAGCGAAGACCAGCTGCAGATCCAGAAGTGGGTCCACGACTTCGCCGAGGACGTCATCCGACCCGCCGCCCACGAATGGGACGAGCGGGAAGAGACCCCGTGGCCCATCATCGAGGAGGCCGCCCGGATCGGCTTGTACTCCTTCGACTTCATGACCCAGTGCTTCTTCGATCCGGGCGGGTTGATGATGCCCATCGCCAACGAGGAACTGGCGTGGGGTGACGCCGGGATCGGCCTCGCCATCTTCGGCAGCGCCCTGGGGCTCGCCGGCATCGTCGCCAACGGGACACCCGAGCAGCTCGGTGAGTGGGGGCCCCAGTGCTTCGGCACTCCCGAGAAGATCCAGATGGCCGCGTTCGCCGTGTCTGAGCCCGACGCCGGCTCCGACGTGAGCTCGCTGCGCACCCGGGCCGTCTACGACCAAGCCAAGGACGAGTGGGTCATCAACGGGACCAAGACCTGGATCACCAACGGCGGCATCGCCGATATCCACGTCGTGGTGGCGACGGTGGACCCCGAGCTCGGCTCGCGCGGTCAGGCCAGCTTCATCGTCCCCCCGGGGACGCCGGGCCTGTCGGCTGGTCAGAAGTTCAAGAAGATGGGCATCCGGGCGTCGCACACCGGCGAAGTCATTCTCGACGACGTGCGGGTGCCCGGGCACTGCCTGCTCGGGGGCAAAGAGAAGCTCGACGCCAAGATGGCCCGGGCCCGCGAGGGGAAGCGGTCCAACTCCCAAGCTGCCATGGCCACGTTCGAGGCGACTCGCCCGTCGGTGGGTGCCCAAGCGCTCGGCATCTCCCGTGCCGCCTACGAATATGCCCTCGACTACGCCAAGGAGCGCAAGGCGTTCGGTCGGCTCATCATCGAGAACCAGGGGATCGCCTTCAAGCTGGCCGACATGAAGATGCGCATCGACGCCTCGCGGCTCCTCGTGTGGCGAGCGGCGTGGATGGGTAGGACCGGCAAGCCCTTCGTGGCCGGTGAAGGGTCGATGTCCAAGCTCTATGCGGGCGAGACCGCGGTGTGGGTGACCGAGCAGGCCATCCAGATCATGGGTGGCTACGGCTACATCCGTGAGCACCCGGTCGAGCGCTGGCACCGGGACTCGAAGATCTACACCATCTTCGAGGGGACCTCCGAGATCCAGCGGCTCATCATCGCCAGGGCCGTCTCGGGTATCCACATCCGGTAGGTTCCGACCACACCCACCGGGCCGGTGTGCGCCTCGACGGGGCGCGCCCATCCGGTCGTCGATCTCACGGGCCGGTCAATGACGCCGCACGTCCTGTTCCTCTGTACCGGCAACGCGGCCCGTTCGGTCATGGCGGGGGCGATGCTCGAGTCCAGTGGCATCACCGTGCGTGTCACGACCGCGGGCACCCATGTCGTCGAGTACCAACCCGTCAGCATCCGCACCCGCCACGCGCTCGACACCGTCGGCCTGAATGCCTCGGTGCACCGGAGCCGCCAGATCACCGATGCCGATGTCTCGGAGGCCGATGTGGTCGTGGCCATGGCGAGCGAACATGTGTCGTACGTCCGCCGCCGTCACCCCTTGGGCGCGCCGCGCACCGCCACCCTGCGCTTCCTCGTCCAGCACCTCCCGATCGGGACAGAGCCGCTGTCCGAGCGCGTCGCCGCCCTCGAATTGGGGGGCATCGATCCCCTGGGACAAGGCGATGTTGCCGACCCGGCCGGGGGCGACGAGGAGGAGTACGTCGACTGCGCCCGGGAGCTGTCGGCGCTCATCGGCGAGCTGGCGCCCCGGCTCGTCTGAACGATCCCGCCCGGCGCTTCTAGGCCCCGGCGGGCTCGCGTCGGAGCTCGGGGAGATGGAGGGTGATGTCCGCGCACGCCTCGCACACGGTGTCGGGGACGAGCCCGATCCGCATGAGCAGCGTGAAGACCTTGCAGCCGAGACACAGGCCGAAGGCGGACTCGAGCACGGCCCCGACCCCGAGCAGGCCGATGACGACCCATGCCGCGCTCTGGGCACCGAGCCCGAACCACAACACCACCGAGCTCGAGGAGAACACCAGGCCGATGGCCTGCGCGAAGCGCTTGGGGGGGCCGGCGACCAGACGGGGGCCGACCCGGAGCCGGGGGGCGATCACCCTGGTGGCCAGCTGGCCGAGGGGGCTCATGGTGGGTCCCGTCAGCACCCGGGCCCAGAAACCGTAGGCCAGTGCCACGAGCAGCCATGGCTGGCGTCCGTGCGATGGCCAGCGACGCACATCGCCACGACGCCACCCGCCACCACCCGGGCTGCGATCTCGTTCACCGGGTTGGGGAAGCTGAAAACCGACCTGAGCCGTGTGCCCATGTTGTCCACCTGGCTTCCGGGCCACGCCGTTGCGTGGTCGCGCCGAAAGCTTACCTCTCAGGTCGGCATTTCATCCCGGGGTGGGAGCCCGTGTCAGTCGGGATGGACCGAGCGCAGTCCGGCCCAGGCCAGATCGGCGAGCCGTCGGGCCAGTCGGGTCGCCTCGGACTCGTGGGGATCACCTTCCTCGGGGTCGCGCTCGGCGAGAAAGTGCCGGCTCGCACCCTCGGCCATGCCGACCACGGCGAAGGCGAGGAGACGGCGATGGTCCTCGTCGAGCCCGGCGTCGATCAGGACGTCGATGGACTCGGCGATGCTGTCTTCGACGTTGCGGACAGCTCGGGACAGCTCCGGGTCGTTGGGGACCTCGCTGCCGAAGAGCAGGTGGAAAGCATCGGCGTGGGTCACGACGAGGTGGAAGTAGGCGGCGAAGCCCCCTTCGACCTGCTGGCGTGGACCCCCGGCCGCCGCGATGGCCTTCCCGATGGCCTCGAGCATGGTGTGCGACACCGAGTCGAGCAGCTCGAGATAGAGGGCGCGCTTGGACGCGAAGTGCTGGTAGAGCAGCGGCTTGGTGACACCGGCGGCTTCGGCGATGTCGTCCATGGTGGTGGCGTTGAAGCCGCGCTCGGCGAAGAGCTGCAAGGAAACGTCGAGAAGCTGCTGGCGCCGCCGGTCGGCGGGGAGGCGCTTGGCGGCGCTGCCAGTGCCGTTGGGACGACGGGTCGCCATACCCGCAGCGTACCGGCACCTGCTCGGTGACCCAGGTCTGAGCCCGGGGAGGTCTACGGGAACCTCCACCGGGCTGCCTCGAAGACCCGTCCGATCCGACCGGGCAGATCGGGCAGTGCGAAATGCCGGCGGGCCACCAGATGGTTGTGTTCCAAGAGGGCCGGGTCCGGAGCGTCGAGGAAGGCCTCCACCGCCGACGGGTCGTCGTGAGCGAACCAGCGGAAGCCGAACGCGGCCAATTCTGCGGCGACGGGGTAGGGGCCGATGGCGAGCGGGCGGTGATGCACCGCCGACTCGATGGCCGGATTGCCGAATCCCTCCCAGGTGGATCCGAGGACCACGACGTCAGACGCCGCGTAGGCGTCGACGACCCGCCCACCCTCTCCCTGGCAGACGGGGCCGAGCACGCACCGACACCGGGCCCGGGTCACGAGCCCGTCCAATTCGGGACCGAAACCGTCCTCGGCCGGCCCGAGGAGCCAGTAGGTCGGCGCCCAGGTCCTCGGCGAGGGCGATGCCACCGGCGACGTTCTTCCTCGGGATGGCCCGGGTGGGCTGGAGTACGAGCCTCGTGTCGCCGCCCAGTCCGAGGGCTCGACGGGTGACCTCTCGATCACCTCGGGTCGCGTCGACGTCGAAGGCATTGCGTACGACCGTCGCCGGGATCCCGACGTCGCCCAGCTCTCGTCGGGACCTCTCGTTCACCGTGACGTGGACCCAGGCATCGTCGTCAGGTGGCGGGGGCGAGCCGGCGAACCGCTCGCGTTGCCAGGGGAGGTCGTGGTGATGGAGCACCGCCCGTCGACCCCGGATCACCGCGGCGACGACCGCGGCGGCGGGTTCGTTGAGCGGGAGCGAGCAGAGGTTCTCCACCACCACCAGGTCGGCGTCCCCGAGGGCCCCTTCGACCTCGCCCACCGTCGGCGGGTCGGTGGCGGCCATGGCCAACCCGGGGAGGAGGCGGTCGACGGGGCCTTCGCCGGCGACGGTGCGGACGTCGAAACCGAGGACGGCGAGGGCGCCGCCCCACTTCGCCGCCTCGACGGCCACCCCGTCGGAGCCCCCCAGGCGGAACGACACGATGGCGGCGACAGGTCTGGCCACGGTCCCGCAACGCTACTGGCGGCCCGGCGCCGGGCCATCTCGGGCTGGGCTTCGAACCGGGTCGGGCGCTACCGTCGCTCCGGTGTCTGCGCCCCAGAACGGTCTCCGGTCCCCCGAGGGGGGCGTCTCGGGGACCCCGACCGTGCTGTACGAGGTCGAGGCAGGTGTGGCCCGGGTCACCATCAACCGTCCCGAGCGTCGCAACGCCATGTCGTGGGAGGTCATGGGGGGCCTTCGGCGGGTACTGTCCGAGGCCGCCAAGGACAGCGACGTCCGTGTCGTGGTCCTGGCCGGCGCCGGTGAGGACGCCTTCTGCGCCGGGGCCGACCTCGGGAAGATGACCGGAGCCGACGAGCCCGAGGCGGGGATCCTGTCGGTCCACGAGGCAGCGCGGCGTGCTGGCGGAGGTGTTCGGCGGCTCTGTGGCAACTGGGCAAGCCCACCGTGGCCCGGGTGCAGGGCTTCGCGCTGGCGGGTGGCTTCGGCCTGGCGTTGGCCTGCGACCTGGTGGTGGCCTCCGAACGGGCCCGATTCGGGGCTCCGGAAGTCAACGTGGGCCTGTGGCCCTACATGATCACCGTTCCCCTCGTCCGCTCCATGCCCCCCAAGCAGGCGCTCGAGCTGATGCTGACGGGCCGCATGGTCGACGCCGCCGAAGCGCTCCGCCTGGGCTTCGTGACCAAAGTCGTTCCCCACGGCGAGCTCGACGGGGCTGTCTCGGAGCTGGCCGGGACCTTGGCGGCCAAGTCGCCGGCCGTGATGAAGCTCGGTCGGGACGCGTTCTACGCTGTGTGGGACATGGCGGCTCCCGAAGCCCTCGCCCATCTCCATGCCATGCTCTCGCTCACGGCCCAGACCGAGGACGCGGCCGAGGGCATCGCCGCCTTCTTGGAAAAGCGTGCGCCTCGTTGGCGGGGGCGTTGAGGGACCGTGCCGGATCGACGAAGCGAGTGAAGAATGCGTAAGAGGGCTCTGATCACCGGCATCACCGGACAGGACGGGTCGTACCTGGCCGAGCTCCTCTTGGAAGAGGGCTACGAGGTGATCGGCATGGTGCGTCGGTCCTCGACGCTGAACTTCGAGCGCATCGCCCACATCCAGGACCGGGTCTCGCTTGTGGCGGGGGACCTGCTCGACGAGATCTCGCTCATCGGCATCCTGCGTGAGCACCGGCCCGCCGAGGTCTACAACCTCGCGGCCCAGTCCTTCGTCCAGACCTCGTGGACCCAGCCCGTCCTGACCGGTGAGACGACCGCGCTCGGTGTGACGCGGGTGCTCGACGCCATCCGGATCGCCGATCCCGAGATCCGGTTCTACCAGGCGTCGTCGTCGGAGATGTTCGGCAAGGTGCAGGAGGTCCCCCAGAACGAAGGGACGCCCTTCTATCCACGCAGCCCCTACGGGGTGGCCAAGGTGTACGGCCACTGGATCACGGTGAACTACCGAGAGAGCTACGGCCTCCACGCCTCGTCGGGCATGTTGTTCAACCACGAGAGCCCTCGTCGGGGGCTCGAATTCGTCACCCGGAAGGTGAGCCACGGCGTGGCCCGGATCGCGGCCGGGATGGACGACAAGCTCTTCCTCGGCAACCTCGACGCCCAGCGTGACTGGGGCTTTGCCGGTGACTACGTCCGGGCCATGTGGCTGATGCTGCAGCAAGACCAGCCCGACGACTTCGTGGTGTCGACCGGGGAGACCCACTCGGTACGAGAGCTGTGTGAGATCGCTTTCGCCCATGTCGGCCTCGACTGGCACGAGCACGTCGTCGTCGACGACAAGTTCCTGCGGCCTGCGGAGGTGGACCTCCTCGTGGGGGACGCCACGAAGGCGAAGACACTGCTCAAGTGGGAGAAGACCGTCACCTTCGCCGATCTGGTCGCCATGATGGTTGACGCCGACGTGGAGCTCCTCCGTGTGCAGAACCGCTGACCTCGAGGCGACGCCGACGGCGTCGTGATGACGATGTCGGCGGCATTGGGCGCACACGCCACCATCTCGGCCGACCCTCTGGGCGTGCTGGTGGCATTCGGCGCAGGGATGTTGTCGTTCCTCTCCCCGTGCGTCTTGCCGCTCGTCCCCGGGTACGTGTCGATGGTGTCGGGGCTCTCCGCGGCCGAGATCGAGGCGGGAGCGACGCGTGACATGGCTCCGCTCGTGCGGGGCGTGCTCGGCTTCGTGGCCGGCTTCACCATCGTGTTCACCGCCCTCGGTGCCGCCGCGTCGGGCCTCGGCCATCTTCTCCTCGGCCACCAACGACAGCTCGACGTCGTCGCCGGGGTGCTCGTCGTGGTGTTCGGGGTGTCGATGGTCGGCTTGGCCACCCCTGGTCGGTTCCTCCGCGAGCGGCGCTTCCACCCCCTGCCGTCGCGGCTGGGCGCGTGGGCGCCTCCGGTGCTCGGCATGGCCTTCGCCTTCGGATGGACTCCTTGCATCGGGCCTGTCCTCGGCGGTGTCCTCGGGCTGGCCGCCACCCGGGCCACCCTCACCTCGGGCGTGGCCCTGCTCGTCGCCTATTCACTGGGTCTCGGTGTGCCCTTCCTCGCCACCGGGCTGGCCTTCGGCCGGCTCACCTCGCTGTTCGCCCGGTTCAAACGGCGCCTGTTCCTCGTCAACATGGTCTCGGGTGCCGCTTTGGTGGTTTTCGGTGTGTTGCTGCTCACCGACAACCTCCACTGGTTGTCCTCGGTCACCGCGGACGTGCTCAGAGGTGTCGGGCTCGGCCGGCTACGGTCAGCTGACCATCGACCGAGGGCACTGGCCAGGGCGGCTCCCGCTTGGAATCACCGAGGGGGTCCCCCGTAGCATGGGCCGAGGCCATGGCCCCCGCAGTCCACCTCAGTACCGCCGTTTGTGTGACCGGGCGGTTTCCGGCCCTGGCCGGCGTCGATCTCGCCGTCGCCCAGGGTGAAGTGGTCGTTCTCGAAGGGCCGAACGGGGCGGGCAAGACGAGCCTGCTGCGGGTGTGCGCCGGCCTCCTCCCCCTGACGGGGGGCGAGGGCACGGTGCTCGGATGCGATCTGCGCCACGACGCGCCCGCGCTGCGTCGGCGGGTCGGGCATGCTCGGCCACGCCGCCGCCCTCTACGACGACCTGACCGTCGTCGAGAACGTTCGCTTCGCGGTTCGAGCGGCCGCCGAGCGGAGTCTGTCGAACGTCGACGCCGTGCTCGATCGCCTCGAGCTCGGGGGCAGGGTGCGCCGTACTCCGGTGGGCCGTCTTTCCGCCGGCCAGCGCCGGCGTGTGGCGCTCGCCCTGCTCGTGACGCGTCGCCCCGAGCTCTGGCTCCTCGACGAGCCCCATGCCGGGCTCGACGCCGGCGCCAGGACGGTGCTCGGGGAGATCGTGGCCGAGGTCGTCGCCGAAGGCGCCACCGTCCTCCTGGCGTCACACGAGCCCGAGGAGTCGTGGCCGCTGGCCGACCGAGTGGTGTCGCTCGTGGGCGGGCGCGTCGTCGAGGTACGCGACGTGGGTGCCACGGCGCGCCGACCGGCGCCGACGCCCGGACGCGCTGCGGTCGGTACCCGGGGAGTGTCCATGTGGCGTGACAGCGTGCTCGTGGCGGGAAAGGACCTGCGCATCGAGCTGCGCTCACGCGTCGTGATGCACCAGGTCGTGCCGGTGGCGGTCTTGGTGCTCGTCCTGTTCGCATTCGCCCTCGGGCCCGACCGCGCCCCGATGGCCCGCGCCGCGCCGGGTCTGTTCTGGGTGGCCGTGCTCTTTGCCAGCGTGCTCGCCGTGCAGCGGAGCTTCGCCCTCGAGGCTCCCGAGGGCGCGCGCGACGGCTTGCGCCTGTCGGGGCTCGATCCTGCGGGGTGTTCCTGGGCAAGACCGCGGCGGTGGCGCTGGAGATGGTCGATCCTCGAGGTGGTGCTCACGGCCGGCATCGTCGTCCTCTACGGCTCGCACATCCGCTCCTACGGGTCCATCGTGGTGGCGGGCCTCGCCGGCACCGCCGGCCTGGCCGCGGCGGGCACGCTCTACGGCGCCCTGGCGGCGGGACTGCGGGTGCGCGAGACGCTGCTGCCGTTCCTGTTCCTGCCCGTGGCGGCTCCGGTCCTGCTGGCCGGGACGCGGGCGTGGCAGGCCGCATTGGGGATCGGCGCCGGGAGTGCCGGTGACCCGTGGGTGCGGCTCCTGCTCGTCTTCGCGGCGGTGTACCTCGCCTTGGGCGTCGTCATCTTCGGACCCCTGCAGGAGGCGTCGTGAGCTCCGCCGGACCCGGCCGTGGCGCCGTGGAGCGCGCGTCGCGCCACGTGGATCGTGCGCGGTATCGGGATCGCGGCCGCCCTGGCGCTGGCGGGAACCCTCTGGCTCGGCCTGTGGGTGACCCCACCCGATCAGGTCCAGCACAACCTGGTCCGCTTGGTCTACATCCACCCGCCCATCGCCTGGGTGGCGCTGTACCTCGCCTTCGGCGTGGCGGCAGGGTCCAGCGTGCTGTGGCTGTGGCCCCGGACCCGGAGCCGGTTCTGGGACCGGTTGGCGGTGTCGGCGGTCGAGGTGGGCATCGTCTTCACCGCGCTCACGCTCGTCACGGGCTCGATCTGGGGTCGTCCGACATGGGGGGTGTGGTGGGCCTGGGACGCCCGGCTCACCTCGACGGCGTTGCTGCTCGTGCTCCTGCTCGGGTACATGGCGGTGCGCCGGGTGCCGGCCGACCCCGACTCCCGGGCCCGACGCAGCGCCGTGGTCGCGCTCGTGGCCGCGGTGGACGTCCCCATCGTGCACTTCTCGGTGGACTGGTGGCACACGCTGCACCAGGGGGCCACCGTCCTCAACGCCAATCTTTCGCCCACCATCCACGGCTCGATGGCGTGGACGCTGCTGCTCGGGTTCGTCGCCTTCACGCTGTTGTTCGCGTGGATGCTCGCCATCCGCTACCGGGTCGAGGTGTTGTCGGAGCAGCTCCAGGACTCCGAGCTCGACGTGGCGCTGCACGAGCGGTGGGCCGAAGGCAAGGGCCCCGGTCACGGATCCTGGCGCGAGCCTTGGCATGACGCCGACGCCGGGCATGAGAGCGGACGCCATGAGCTATATCAACGCCGGCTACGCCATCGCCTTCGGCGTGTTGTCGGCCTACGCTGCGGTCCTGTGGCGTCGGCGGCAGCGTCTCGAGCGATCGGCTGCTCGCGACCAACCGCCGCCCCAGCCATGACCGAGCCGACGATCCTGGCCACGCCGTCCGTCGTCCCGGCGCCCGGGACCGCTGACGGGCAGCGGCTCGGCGCACATCGGACTCCGCGGATCGCCGCGGACGCCGAAGCGCGCGCCGCCACCGGTGGCGGCTGTGGGGCGTCGCCGCGGTCCTCGTGGGGGCCTTCGCCCTTCTCCTCGTCGAAGGTCTCGGCAGCTCGCTCAATTACTTCGAGACCGTCGATCAGGCTCTCGCCCACAAGGCGACGCTCGGCTCCCAGACCTTCCGGCTCGAGGGAGTCGTCGTCCCCGGGACCGTCCACCGCATCCATGGCGGCGTCGCCTTCGTGGCGGCGGGCACCGAGCACACGGGTCGACGTCGTCAACCACGGCAACCCGCCCCAGCTCTTCCAGCCCGACGTCCCGGTCGTGGTGGTGGGCCACTTCGCCGGGACCTCGTTCGTCTCGGACCAGCTCATCGTCGACCACAGCGCCCAGTACGTCCAGGCGCATCCCAACCGAGTCAAGGCACCGAACGGGACCACGCGGTGAACGCCGCCCTCGGGCACAGCGGCGTCCTGCTCGGCTTGGCGGCGTCGATCGTCGGCGTGGCGGTGATCGCGCTACGGCCTGGCCCGCAACCGTCCCGAGCTGGCCCGCACCGGGCGGCTCTACGCCGCGCTCGTGCTCGTGGGCGCGGTCGTCGCCACGGTGGCCATGGAGCGGGCGCTCATCACCCACGACTTCTCACTCGCCTTCGTGGCCGCCAACAACAGCCGGTCGACGCCGCTGCTCTACACGATCACCGGCATGTGGTCGGCGCTGGCGGGGTCGATCCTGCTGTGGGGGCTCATCCTCGCCGGGTACATCGTGGCGATGGTGTGGCGGTTCCGCCGCCAGGCAGCCGACCCCCTCGTGGCGTGGGCCACGCTCGTCACCCTGGTCGTGGCCGTCTTCTTCTTCGGGCTCATGGCGGGGCCCGCCGATCCGTTCCGCACCGTGGCCGGGGCGGTGCCGGCCAACGGGCTCGGGCCCAACGTGCTGTTGCAGGACAACGCGCTGGTGGCGTTCCACCCTCCCATCCTCTATCTGGGATTCGTCGGTTTCACGATCCCCTTCGCCTTCGCCATCGCATCGCTCATCACCGGGAGGATCGGTGAGGGATGGCAACTCGCCACCCGCCGATGGACGTTGTTCGCTTGGGCATTCTTGACCGTGGGGATCGTGCTCGGCGCGTGGTGGTCGTACCAGGTACTGGGATGGGGAGGGTTCTGGGCATGGGACCCGGTCGAGAACGCCTCGTTCCTCCCGTGGTTGTGCGCCACCGCCTATCTGCATTCGGTGCTCGTCCAAGAGCGACGAGGTCTGCTGCGCGTCTGGAACCTCTCGCTCGTGATCGCCACCTTCAGCCTCACCATCCTGGGCACGTTCCTCACCCGGTCAGGGGTGATCGAGTCCGTGCACGCCTTCTCCGACTCCGACATCGGTCCCCTGCTGCTCGGCTTCTTCGGAGCGGTGATGGCGACCGGCGTGGGCCTCATCGCGTGGCGCGGCGACCGACTGCGCTCACCCGGAGGCATCGACTCGGTGGTGAGCCGGGAGGGCGCCTTCTTGGTGAACAATCTTCTCTTCGTCGCCTTCGCCTTCGTCGTGCTCCTCGGGACGGTGTTCCCTCTTCTCTACGAGGCGTTTCGCGGCCAGCAGGTCACCGTGGGCGCGCCCTACTTCAACGCCATGACCCTGCCCATCGGCCTCGCCTTGCTCTTTCTCATGTCGATCGGCCCCGCCCTGCCCTGGCGCAAGACGACGGTGGGCACGCTGGGCGACCGGTTGACGGTGCCGGCCTGGGTGGGCGGGCTCGTGATCGTGGGATGCGTGGTCGGTGGGGTGCGCGGCCTCGGACCGCTCGTCGCCTTCGGACTCGGCGGATTCGCCGCCGCGGCCAACGGCCGCCAGCTCGTGCTGTCGGCCCGAGGGGCGCATCGCAGCGGAGCCGGCGCGTGGCGGGGTCTCGTGGGCCGCGCCAACGGGGGCATGGTCGTCCACCTCGGCGTGGTGGTGATCGCCGTCGCCCTGGCCGCGGCGACCTCGTTCGGCCACCGCAGCGAGGTGACGCTGCGCCCCGGCCAGGTCGCCTCGACCGACGGCCACCGGATCAAGTTCGTCGGCCTGACCCAGGTCCGCACCTCGGCCCGGACCGCGACCGAGGCCCTCGTCATGGTCGACGGGCACGGGCCGCTGCTCCCCGCCGTCAGCCAGTACGGGCAGAACACCGAGGCGGTAGGGACCCCGGCCATCGACATCGAGCCTCGAAGACGACGTCTATCTCACCGTTGACGCCCTGCCCGTGAGAGCCGGGGGGCCGGTCACGATCGGTGTCACCGTCCAACCGCTCGTGGTCTGGTTGTGGGGTGGGGGGTTGCTCCTCGTGATCGGGTCCGCCCTCGCCGCGGTGCCCGGGAAGCGGCGGCGTGCCCACCGACCCCGTCTCCGCGCCGGTGCCCGGAACCGAGGCCGGGACGGCAGCACGGGATCGGGTGACGCCCACGCCGAGCCCGTCGCGACGTCGCCTCGAGCGCGCCACGACGTCGACTCGAAGGACGTCGACTCGAAGGACGTCGAGTCGGAGGAGCCCGGCGACGACGAGCACGTGCCCGAGCCCGTTCCGGCCGGATCCCCATGACGATGACACGGCAGCGGGCGGCGCCGAGCCCGGCGTCACCGCCCGGCGCCGGCACACGGCCAAATGGGTGGCAGGAGTCGCACTGGTGGCCGGGGCCGCCCTGGTGGCGTTGCTCGCCACGCGGCCTCCGCAGACAGCCACCGAGGTCGACACACCGCTCGTCGGCCAGAGCGCGCCGTCGATCACCGGGCCCGACGCTCGGCGGGCGGTTCGTTCGATCTGTCGGCATGGCGGGGCCGCTGGGTCGTCGTCAACTTCTTCGCCAGCTGGTGCCCCCCGTGCCAGCAGGAGCAAGCCCGAGCTGGTCGCGTTCGCCTACGCGCACCGATCGCCGGGATCCGCCGCCCTGGTCGGCGTGGTGTTCGACGACTCGGCGTCGACGGCTCGAAGCTTCATGCGCTCCACCGGCGCGACGTGGCCGGCCGTCGTCGACAGCGGCGGGCAGATCGCTCTCGACTACGGCGTGCGCGGACCACCCGAGACCTTCATCGTGGCGCCCGACGGGACCGTGGTGGCACATTTCGACGGTCCCATGACCAATGCTTCGCTCGACTACTGGTTGAACCGAGCGCAGGGGAGTCCTCGGTGACCGGGTCGTCTCGGCCCCGGTGGACGCGCTGGGTGTCGTGGATGGTGCTCGCCATCGTGGTGGCGGTCGCTCTCGGTCTCGGGGCGTCTCGGGGTGGTGCTCCCCCCACGGTCACCCAACGGGCCGACGCCATCGACGCCCTGGTGCGATGCCCGAGCTGTGACGGCATCTCGGTGGCGCGATTCCTCTGCGTCGACGGCGGTGGCGATCCGCCACGCCGTGACAGCCCGGGTCCGGGCCGGGGAGAGCGACGGCCAGATCGACGCGTTCTTGGTGAGTCGCTACGGACCCGGGATCCTGCTGCGTCCACCCGCCCGGGGGTTGGACGGTGTGGGTGTGGGTCCTTCCTCCCATGGCGGTGGTCGTGGCGGTGGCCGGGCTCGTCGTGGTGCTGTGGCGACGCCGCCAGCACGCTGCGGTGTCGGTCGCAGACGAGGACCGGGCCCTGGTCGACCGGGCCCTGGTCGACCGCGGCCGCGCGCCGCCGCGCAGGCTGCGGAGCCCGCACCCGCGCCTTGACACGCGCCGAGCTCGAAGACGAACGGTCCTTTCTCTTGGACTCGCTCGAGGATCTCGAGCGAGAGCGGGGCGCGGGGGACCTCTCCGAGGCGGACTTCGTGGTCTTGCGCGATCGCTACACCCGGCGCGCCGCCGAGGTCCTGCGTGCGCTCGAGACCGGTGAACCACCACAGGCGTCGGGACCCGATGGACCCTCGACACAGATGCACCGGTACCGCGAACCCGCCGCACCGGCCACGGCACCGGCACCGGCGCGGCGGCGCCGACGGACCTTGCTGGTGGCGGGATCTCTCGTCGTCGTGGCCGCGGTGGCGATCACCGTCGTCGTGACCCAGACCGGTACCCGGCTCCCCGGTCAGACCGGGTCGGGATCGGTGAGCCTGAGCCGGGCCGCGCAATTGCAACGGACCCTGGCCCAGGCCGAGACCCTCGAGACGTCCGGGAACGCCTCGGGCGCTCTCCGCCTCTTCCTGCAGGTGCTCGCCCAGGACCCGACCCAACCCGAGGCGTTGGCGGAGTCGGGATGGCTCGAGTTCGAGGCCGGGGTGAGGTCGGGCGACGCTGCGGTGTTGTCGCGTGCCCAGGACCAAGAGCAGACGGCAGAACGCGCCGCCCCCGGCGCCTACGCGCCGCATCTGTATCTGGGGTCGATGCTGCTCGCCGAGGGCAATGCCACCGCCGCCGTCGCCGAGTTCCGCCAGTTCCTCGCCGACGGGCCGCCGGCATCGGAAGTGCAGCTCGCCAGGTCGATCATCACCCAGGCGTTCGGCCAGGCGCACCAGCCCGTTCCGCCCATGGCCAGCGGTTCACCCACCACCGGCACGACACAACCGACGGGCTGAACGCCGGGGCTCAGGCCCGAAGGGCGCGCAACTGCGCGACGACCCGGGGGAACGCCGTCGCGAACGCCTCGACGTCGTCATCGGTGGTGGACCAACCGACCGACAGCCGCAGCGAGCGCTCGGCGTCGACGCCCATGGCCGCCAACACGGGCGACGGCGCCAGGGACTCCGATGAGCACGACGAGCCGGAGTGGGCCGCGATCCCGTTCTGGTCGAGGCCCAGGAGGACCGGCTCGGCCTCGACCCCGCCGACCGCCACGCACACCAGGTGCGGTAGCCGGCGCTCGGGGTCGCCCAGCACCTCGACGTCGTCGACGGCGGTGGCGGCGGCCAGGATGGCGTCGGTGCGGCGCGTCGCCTCGTGCGGACTCGAGAGCAAGTCGGCCCGGCTCGGTCAGCACCTCGGCGGCGGCCCCGAAGCCGATGATGCCCAGGATGTTCTCGAGCCCGCCGCGCCGGGCCCGCTCCTGTTCGCCGCCGACCAGCCACGGCTCGACCCGCAGGCCCCGCCGAACCACCAGAGCGCCGATCCCGGGAGGCCCTCCCAGCTTGTGGGCGCTCACCGACACGAGATCGGCGCCGAGCTCGTCGAGATCCATCTCGGCGTGCCCGGCGGTCATGCACGCGTCGACGTGGACGAAGGCGTCGTGGCGCCGAGCGCACCTCGACGACGTCGCGCACGGGTTGCACGGTGCCGACCTCGTGATTGGCGCTCTGGCAATGCACGAGGGCGGCGCGAGAGCCATGCGTCGGGCCGTTTCGACGAGGGCGCTCTCCACTGCGGCGGGGTCGATGCGTCCGAGACGGTCGACCTCGACGCGCACCACCGTGCCGGCGCGTGCCGACGAGTCGCGCACCGAGGAGTGCTCGACATCGGCGAGCACGATGGGCCGCCCGGGCGCGCCCGGGTCGCCCCCCACGTGGCGGCGTTCACCGCCTCGGTCCCGCCCGAGGTGAAGACGACCTGTCGGGGGCGGACGCCGAGCAGCGCGGCGACCTGTTCCCGCGCCTGCTCCACGATGGCGCGGACGATGCGACCCTCGGTGTGGACCCGGCCCGGGTCGCCGGTGGTGTGACGCGCCGACTCCAACCAGCGGTCATGGCCGCCACCACTTCGGGACGCGGTGGCGAGGTGGAGGCGTGGTCGAGGTAGTGGCGCGCCAGGGCTCAGACCAGCGCCGCGCAGGCGTCGTCGCCACGGGCGCGCGACGACAGCACGACCGGGATGGGCGCATCGGCCTCCTCGCCGCACAAGACGGCCAGGAGCCCGCGCACGAGGCCCCGGTCCACGGCACAGATCACGGGGTGTTGGGTGGCGGCCTCGCCGAAGGGGCAGTGCTCGGCCACGACCGCGGTCGACTCCCCGCGGTCCTCGGCGTGTGCGGCGAAGCCGTGGGCGGTCAGTGCATCGGCGATGGCGTGCATCGCGGCGCGCACCGAGCGCTGTCCCTCGCCAGGCTCCATCCGATCGGCGAGCACCCGGCCGTAGTTCTCGCCCAGTCGCTCGGCCATGCGCTCGGCCTCGACGGGACCGAGCAGCTCGAGGGCTTCGGCGAGCAGGGCCACGATCAGGTCGTCGCGGTGACTGGCGAAGTCCAGCGTGGGATCACCACCGGGACCGTCCGCGGCCCGGTAGCGCTTGGACGGGCGTCCCGCTCCGGCGGTGGGGGAGCGTTCCAGGCTCACCTCGAGATACCCCCCGGCGGCGAGCCGGTCGAGATGGTGCCGGGCCACGTTGGGGTGCACCGAGAACTCCGCGGCCAATTCCGAGGCGGTCGCACCGGGGTGCGAGCGGACGTGGAGGTAGATCTCGCGCCGTGTCGGGTCTCCGAACGCGGAGGTCACGGCGGCAACCGCAGCCGAGAACCTGCGATCGGCGGGGGCGCTCGCAGCGAAATCGGGCGTGGATTGCACACCGGTAGTCTACCGGTTGAGCGCGGCGTAATCCCTGGTCGCGCCGCCGGACCCTTTCCGAGAGAGGCGCCGTGGCCCCGACCGATGCCGAAGTGCTCGCCGCCGCCGCGGCCGTGGAGGACCCGGCCTTGCGCCGCGGCCTCGGGGAGCTCGGGATGGTGCGTTCGGCGCGATCGGGGCGCCGCCAGGCGTCGGTGGTGGTGGCGCTGCCCGTCGACCGGTGGCCCACGGCCGACGAACTGGTCGACCAGATCGTCCGGAGCGTGGGGGCCCTGCCCGGCGTGGGAGAGGTGAAGGTCGAGGTCGCCACCATGACCGGCGAGGAGCGTCAGGAGCTCCACCGCCGGTTGGCGCTCGGGCCCGGGGGCGAACCGGTCGAGACCATGCCCATGGCCCGACCCGCCCATGCGCACGGGGCCGATGGCCCGCCCGCGCCACTCGGGCACGAGGCCGGCCGACCCAATCGCTTCATGGCCCCGGGATCGCGCACCCGGGTGGTGGGGATCTCATCGGGCAAAGGTGGAGTCGGGCAAGTCGTCGGTGACGGTGAACCTGGCCGTGGCGCTGGCGGCGCGGGGCCATGACGTCGGGCTGCTCGACGCCGATGTCTACGGCTTCTCGGTCCCGAAGATGCTCGGGGTGACCCAGGGCCCCGTCGCCGTCGACGACCTCCTCGTGCCGCCGGTGGTCCACGGGGTGCGCTGTCTGTCGATGGGCTTCTTCGTCCCCGACGAGCAGCCCGTGATCTGGCGTGGTCCCATGCTGCACAAGGCGCTCGAACAGTTTCTCGTCGACTCGTATTGGGGAGAGCCCGACTTCCTCCTCATCGACATGCCCCCGGGGACCGGCGACGTGACCCTTTCGTTGGGGCAATACCTCCCTCGCACCGAGATCGTGGTGGTGACGACTCCACAGGCCGCCGCGCAGCGGGTGGCCCAACGTTCTGCCTACGCGGCCAAGAAGCTCAAGCTCGCCGTGCGCGGTGTCGTGGAGAACCTGTCATGGTTCACCGGCGACGACGGCACGCGCTGACGAGCTCTTCGGAGCCGGTGGCGGCCAGGCGCTGGCCGATGATCTCGAGGTGCCGCTGCTGGGTCAGGTGCCGCTCGTCCCCGACCTCCGGATCGGCGGCGACATCGGCGTGCCGGTGCACGTGTCGGATCCCGGTGGGGAAGCGGCCCAGGCCTTCGACGCCTTGGCGACTCGCCTCGACGAGCTCGGACCGGCTCGTATCTACCGGCGGGAGCTCAACGTCCGGTGAGGTAGTCGACGCCGCGTGGCAGCCGGTCGCGATCCCATCCCAGGGCGGACACAGCGATGCCCACCGCGAAGCGATCAGTCATCCCTGCCACGTACGCGACCGCTTCGAATACTGCGCCGTCACTGCCCCCCGCCAGGCCTCCGCCACCTCGCACCCCGGGGATGAGGTTGGGCTGGTCGGTGAAGTGCGCGACCAGGGCCCGCAACATCGCCACCACCGATTCGCCTTGGGTCACCGATGCCGGGCGGAGGTAGATGTGCTCGTAGTTGCACCGCCGGAAGGCGGCGAGGGCCTCGGCCAGCTCCTCGTCCATCCCTACCCGGCCGCTGCGCAGTGTGGCTCGGACGGTCCCTTCGATGAAGGTCCGCAATTGTCGGGAGCGGGTCTCACCACAAAGACCGAGCACGATGTCCGGCAGGAGCGTCGGGGTGACGATCCCGGCCGAGACGGCGTCCTCCCAGTCGTGGCAGAGGTACGCGATCCGATCCGCCCAACTCACCACTTCTCCCTCGGGAGTGGCGGGCGCAGGACGCGACCAGGAGTGGTTGCGGATGCCGTCGCGTGTCTCTTCGCAAAGGTTCAGGTTCGCCACCGAGACATCCGCGCCCCAGACGGCGTGATCGAAGCCACCCGGGAGGAAGATCCCGAGTGCATCCTCGCTCATGTGGCCTCCCGGACCGTGCCCGCAGTCGTGACCCAAGGCGATGGCTTCGGTCAGCGCCACGTTCAGCCGGCATGCCTGGGCGATCCCGGTGGCTACCTGCGCCACCTCGAGGGCGTGGCTGAGCCTGGTCCGCTGATGGTCGGCGGGGAAGACGAAGACCTGGGTCTTGCCCGCCAGCCGCCGGAACGCAGCCGAATGCAAGATGCGGTCCCGATCCCGTTCGAAACAGGTCCGCCACGGGTCGGGCTCCTCGGCCACGGTGCGTCGACCCCCGGCCGAGGCCCGGGTCGCCCCCGGTGCGAGCACCAGGTCTTCGGCCGCCTCGCGCTCCGGACGCCCGTAGGCCTGGGCTTCGGTATCGATGCCCAGGCCGGCGGAGGAGTCGGCATGGGCCGTACGCAGGCCCTGGCCGCCGTGCCCCGCCATGGTCGCCGCCCAGCGACGACCCCGTTCGGTCGGCGCGACGGGGGTTGGCTCCATGGGCTTTAGTGTGGCGCACAGCTGTATGGTCGTTGGCCGCCCGGCCCCGGCCGGTTCGATCGGAGGAGCGAAACACACGTGGACGTGCGCATCGGGATCGTGCAGAGCGCCAAGGAGCTCGAGGTCGAATTGGCCGACGACGCCGATCGCGAGGCGGTGATAGCCGACATCGAGTCCTCTCTGGTCGGGGAATCGGGAGTGTTGTGGCTCACCGACCGCAAGGGTCGGCGCGTCGCCATTCCCGTGGCCAAGGTCGCCTATGTCGAGGTCGGAGCCCCGACCCACGAGCGCCGGGTCGGTTTCGGCGCCCCCTGAACCATCCCCTGACTATTCCCTGACCCGATTCCCTGACCCGATTCCCTGACCCGAATCCCTGACCCGGAGGGGCGGTCGTTGCACCCGTGAGCACCGCCGAGCGCCAGATGGTCGGACTTCTCGACCGCCGTCTTCTGTTTGTCACGGGCAAGGGCGGGGTCGGCAAGACGACGGTGGCCGCCGGGCTGGCTTTGTATGCGGCCGAGCACGGCCGGCGCACGCTGGTGTGTGAGATGGACGCCAAGGGCGATGTGGCCGCGTACTTCGAGACCGGTCCCACCAGTTTTGCGGCGCGTGAGGTGTTCCCGTCGCTGTGGGCGATGTCGATGGACACCGAGGCATCGCTGCGCGAGTACCTCCGCCTCAATCTCCGCATCCCCGTGGTGGGCCGGATCGGGCCCCTGGCCAAGGCCTTCGACTTCGTCGCCACCGCCGCCCCCGGCGTGCGGGAGATCCTCACCGTGGGAAAGTTCTGCTACGAGGTACGCGAGCAAAACTACGACCTCGTCGTCGTGGACGCGTCCGCCACGGGCCACATCGTCGGGCAGTTGGCTGCACCCCAGGCGATCAACAACCTTGTCAAGGTCGGATTGATCCGCTCACAGACCGACTGGATCCTCGACATCCTCTCCGATCCGGCCACGACGGGTCTCGTCATCGTGACTACGCCCGAGGAGATGCCAGTCAACGAGACCATCGAGTTGGCCGGAAAGGTCGCCACCGAGACATCGGTCGAGCTCGCCGCGGTGATCGTGAATAGGGTCCTCCCCGAGCTGTTCGGTCGCAGCGAAGAGACGGTCTTCGACGAATTGTGCCGACCGGCCACCGCGGCCGAGCTCAAGAAGCTCGTCTCTGACGACCCCCGTCCGGTGCTCGACGCGGCGCGACTCGCCGTTACCCTGCGCCGCACGCGTGCCGAGCATCTCGAGCGGTTGCGCGGTGGCATCGACCCCGTGGTCCCGATGATGTACCTGCCGTTCCTCTTTACGCGCCTCCACGGGTTGCGGACCCTTCGCCAAGTCGCCCTGTCCCTGGGCGAGGAGCTGGCTTCGTGATGGCCAGGCGGAGCCCCGCCAAGAGCGACGTGCGCCGGGCGTCGCTCGACGGTCTCATGGCGTCGAAGGAGATCGTCGTGGCGTGTGGGCCCGGGGGAGTGGGCAAGACAACCACCGCGGCGGCAGCCGCGGCCATGGCCGCCGCGCACCTCGGTGGCAAGGTGCTCGTCCTCACGGTGGACCCCGCCCGACGTCTCGCCGACGCCCTCGGTCTCGAGGGGATCGGCAACACCGAGCGGCGCGTTCCCGAGGAAACGTTCCTCGCCGCGGGGGTGAAGCCGAGGGGCGAGTTGTGGGCCGCGATGCTCGACACCAAGGAGTCCTGGGACTCTCTCATCCGACTCCACGCCCCCGACGACCGCACCCGGGACGAGATCCTGTCGAACCCGCTCTACTTGAACATCTCGTCGCGCTTTGTCCAGAGTCACGACTACATCGCCATGGAGCGGTTGTTCGAGATCCACGCCGCGGGCAATTACGACCTGATCGTGGTGGATACCCCGCCCACCCGCAACGCGCTCGACTTCCTCGATGCCCCCGAACGGATGGCCGAGTTCTTCTCGAGCCGACTCCTGCGTTGGCTCATCGTGCCGTATCGCTCGAGGCTCGTGAACCTGGCGTCGAAACCCTTCTACCAAATTGCCGACCGGATCCTCGGAACCCAATTCCTCGAAGACGTCGCCCAGTTCTTCGTGCTCTTCCAGTCCATGTACGACGGGTTCGTCGAGCGGGCGCACGCTGTGCACCGCCTCATGGCGGACCGCCGCACCTCGTTCATCGTGGTGTCCACCCTCGAAGCGGTCCCGCTGCGCGAGGCCGAGTTCTTCGCCCAGGCACTGAAGGACCGGCGCTTGCATCTCGGCGCCATCGTCTTGAACAAGGTGCTGCCCGCCTACCTACGCGACCCGCAGGGTGCTGCGGTGGCCGAGAAGCTACGGGACCGGGCCGACGAGCTCGCTGACGCCCTCGCCCCCAAGGTCCGATCCGGGGACGTCAGTCAGATCCGGCGCGTACTGTCGGAGATCGGCCGGAGCTATCTCGACTACCAGGTCGTGGCCCAACGAGAGGCCGAACAACAGGCGGAGCTGGCCACGGTGCCCGAAGCGCTCGTGAGCGTTCCCTATTTCGAGACTGACGTCTATGACCTTGCCGGACTGCTCCGGCTGGGGGCGCAGTTGTGGGGCTCGTGACGAGCTCGCGCTCGCGCTCGCGCTACTGCTGGGGGTAGGGACCGCCGCCCTCGGCGTGTTGCTTGGCGATGTACATGGCGGTGTCGGCCCGACCGAGCAGCGTCGCTGCGGTGTCGCCCGGTCCCGGGTGGGCAAGGCCCACGCTGGCGGTCAACCGGAACGTGCCCTCAGGCAGTTCGATGGGCCGTTGGATCCCCTCGGCGAGCCGTGCCGCCAAAGCCCGGAGCTCCTCGGGGTCGCGGATCGCCGCGACCACCACGAACTCGTCCCCCCCGTAGCGGGCCACGACGTCACCTTTGCGTACCGACGCCTCGAGGCGCGTCGCCACCCGGCGCAGGATCTCGTCACCGGTGGCCCGGCCGTGCTCGTCGTTGATGGGCCGGAACCCGTTGAGGTCGATGAACACCACGGCCGTCGTGGGGTTGCCCAGGCACCGTTCGACGTGCGCTCGCAGCGTCACCCGGTTGGCCAGTCCGGTGAGGGGGTCGAATGTCGTCAACTCGTCGAGGGCGTCCCTGGTGGCGCGCAACTGGGTGATGTCGTGGCCCGACACCACGAGGCCGTTGACGGTCGGGTCGTCGAGCAGGTTGACGATGCTCAGCTCGAACGGGACCGACTCGTTGCCGCCGCGCCGCATGAGCTCGACCTCGACGACGGTGGGTGCTCGGCTGAACGAAGGTACGTCGATGGACCGCGACAATGCCGCCGCCAGGCTCCCCCGATCATGGGCGGCCGCGAATTCCACCAGCGGTCGTCCTTCGACGAGCTCCTGGTCGTGGCCGAGAAGTCGGGTGATCGCGGCGCTCACGGCCTCGATCCGGCCCGAACCGTCCAGCAGCATGATGACGCTGGTGGCGTTGTGGACGATGGCGCGGAACTTCCCAACCTCGTCACCGGCGATCTCCCAACGGCGTCGCTGGGTCAGGTCGCGAAGACAGAGCACGAGCCCGTTGACCGCGGGCCGGTCGAGCAGATTGGCGCCGATGACCTCCACGAGCTTCCAACCCTCGGGGGTACGGACCCTGAGCTCGATGGGTGTCCCCACCGTCTTGCCCTGGATGCTCGTCAACGCCACCGCGGCGACCTCCTGGTCGTCGGGATGCAAGAAGGCGAGCCCGTCGGCTCCGGCCAGGCGCGTGCTGTCCACTCCGAACAACCGTTCCGCGGCGTCGTTGGCCCAAATCAGCCGGGCAGAGGCGTCAACAACGACGACCGCGTCGGGGAGCCAGACAGCTATGTCGAGCAAACCGCGCGATTCGATCACCAGGACTCCATCGGCTGTGGCGGCCCCCGGCCTTAGCCTGGGTCTGGACGGGAAGAGCCCTACCGGGGCCCGCTGACCCTCGAGGGCACCCTCCCGGGCCTCATGGCGGTCATTTGCCCTGGTGAGGGCCCTCCGAGGCGAGTGGGGTCGAGGGCCTGCCGGCGAGGAGGTGCCCGCTTCGATCAGGGGTCGGGGGAGGACAGGGTTCGGACCGGTCCGAGAGGCGCCGACCGGCGCCGTCAACGTGGCAGTGGCGGCGCCGGCCAATGTGGTCCCGCCAATGGGTCGGTGGTGAGTCGTCTCGCGTCCCGACGATGGGATCGAGGGCCGAGACGAGATCTCTTCGATGTGGCCTTGGCCGGAGATTGTGTCGCCCTGGATGAAGAACGGTGCTCGAGATGCCGACAGGCAGTGCATGGCCAATCGGTCGGAGACGGGTGCACGAGGTACCCGACCCGACGCGGGCGCGGTGATGGTGACGAGAACGTGTGGCTTTGTGTTCACTACCACAGGTCGACCGTGTGCCAACCTCGTTTCCGACCAATCCCCGTGGTGTCGCGCCGGCCACCCGAGTTCGCCTGGCGCCGTATCTGACGGCGCGCCCAATGCCGCTCCCGTTCGCGCCGACGCCCGCCCGGAATCCCCGCCCGCCGACGTCCGGGCCCGCCGCCCGGGCAGCCGGACGCGACGCGCCACCGAACTGATCCGACTGGCCATGGCGAGCGACGACGCCGACCAGGTCGGATTGCGGGCCGAGACGGTGCTGGGCGATTCTTCGACGGCCCTGGCCCTGCTGGGTGACCCCAACGCCTCACCCGTCGCCCGTGCCGCGGTCGTCCAGCGATTCGGCCGGGTGGGGGCACTGCTGGTCCTCGGATACGAGGAGCGGGGGCGGGCTCGCCATCTAGCCCCGGTGAACGGCCACATCTCGGCCGGGGTGTCCGAGCGTCCCGATGCCGATGCGCATCTCGAGACCCTGGTGCAGCTCTTCGACCAACTCGGCGCACGCGACCTCTACTGGCTCTTGTGCGAGATCGACGAGGACGAAGGATTCGCGGGGGACCTCGAGGGGATCGATGCACACCGGTGGCTCCATGCCACTTATGCCGTGGCAGCGCGCGACGGGACGCCCGACGCCCACCGGGCGTATATGTGCGCGCTCGATCGGGTCATGCGCCTCGTGAGGCCCCTCGTCGCCTCCTGAACGGTCCGGTGGCGGGCCGGCGCCGCCTACGATGCGGGCGGAGGGACCGCCCCCATGACCGACATCACCGACCCAAACCTCGAGGCCTACGCGGAGTCCCACTCCACCGCGCCCGAGGCCCATCTGGTGGCGCTGTCCGAGCAGACGCGGGCCACACTCACCGCCCCGCAGATGATGGTGGGCGCGCTCGAGGGACGCTTCCTCGAGATGATCGTCTTCGCCCTGCGTCCGGCCTGGGTCCTCGAGATCGGGACCTTCAGCGGTTACTCCTCGCTGTCCATGGCGGCCGGTCTTCCCCCGGGGGGCCGCATCACGACCTGTGAGTTGAGCCCGGTCCATGCCGCCGCGGCCCGGTCCCATATCGCGGCGAGCCCGTACCCCGACGCCATCGAGGTCATCGAGGGCCCCGCCCTCGAGACGGTGGCGACGCTCGACGGGCCGTTCGACTTCGTGTTCATCGACGCCGACAAGACGAACTATCTGGCCTACTACGAGGCGGTCCTGGGAAAGCTCTCCCCGAGGGGCCTCATCGCGGCCGACAACACCTTGTGGAGCGGGAGGGTGGTGGACGACACCGACCAATCCGACGACACCCGTGCCATCCGCGCCTTCAACGACGCCGTGGTGGCCGACCCCAGGGTGGTCTGCGTGCAGACGACGGTCCGAGACGGCGTCACCCTCATCCGGAAATTACCCGTCGCCTCCGGCGGCGGGTGAGCGCCCTCGGGAGAGCCGGTTCGATGCTCGACTACCACCTGCATCTGTGGCCCCATGGCCAACGTGACACGGCTCCCACCCTCGATCACGTGGCCGACTACTGCGAGAGCGCCGGCGCGGCCGGTGTCCACGAGGTGGCCCTCACCGAGCATCTCTTCCGCTTCCGCCAGGCCGACCGGTTGCTCCGGGGCTTCTGGGAGGACGAGCCCGACGCCGCCCTGCGGTCGTCGATGGCCGACTACTGGGACGACCATGCCCGTGCCGATCTCGACGTCTATGTGGAAACCGTGCTCGCGGCGAAGGCCGCGGGCCTTCCCGTCGTGCTCGGACTCGAGGTGGACTACTACCGGGGTCGGATGGACGACGTCGCCACCTTGCTCGCCGGATATCCCTTCGACGTCTTGTTGGGGTCGGTCCACTGGATCGGGGCGTGGCGGTTCGACGACATCGACGACCCGCTCTCGATGGCGGAGTGGTCCAGGCGCGACGTCGACGCGGCGTGGACCGACTACGTGAGCGCCATCGAGGAGCTTGCCGCCACCGGCGCCTGCGACGTGCTCGCCCACCCCGATCTCGTGAAGGCGGCGGGACACCGGCCCGTGGCCCCCGAGGAGTGCTGGGACCGACTCGTCGAAGCGGCGGTCGAATCTGGCATGGCCGCCGAGCTCTCGTCGGCGGGATGGCGCAAGCCCGCCAGGGAGGCCTATCCCGCGCCCGGATTGCTGGAGCGCTTCGTGGACGGCGGCGTCCCGCTCACCACTGCCTCCGACGCCCATCGTCTCTCCGATGTGGCCCATCGCAGCGCGGATCTGGCGCGCCTGCTCGACGCCTTGGACGTCACGTCGCTACGGGCGTTTCGTGCCCGGCGCCCGCAGGACGTCCCCTTGGCGACGACGGTGTCCGGTCCATGAAGACGCCGGGCGAGCTCGCCGCGCTGCACACGGGTCTCGATGCGGCGAGCCTTGACCACCTCCAACGTCTCCTCGGGTCGTGGGGAGTGCTGTCGGACCTGTCGTTCTCGGACCTCTTGCTCGTGGCGCCCGTGCGAGGGACCGCCGGCGCCCAGCTCATCGTGCTGGGCCAGATCCGCCCCACCACGTGGGCGACGCTCCTGCGCGTCGACCTCGTGGGCCAGATCGTCGAGGGCTCGGACTGGCCCGTGGTGACCGAGGCACTCCAGGCCGGGACCATGTCATCGGGCCTGGCGGTGATCCCCGTCCCGGTCCGGGTCCGGATGGCGTCGGTCGACCCCGACCTCCCGCGACACCGGTGAGGTGCCCGTCGTACCGGAGACGGCCCAGCTCGAATGTGTGCCCGTGCGCCACGATGGCGATCCCGTGGCGGTGATCGTCCGGGTGGCGCCGCTCGAGGACCGGCGCCCCGGCCGTCTCGAAAAGGTCTACCGGGACCTCTACCGACGCTTGTCCCACATGGTGGCGGTCGGTGACTTCCCCTTCATGGGCGAGGACTACACGACCGAGGATGCACCCCGGGTGGGTGACGGCCTTCTCCAGATCGAGCCCGACGGACAGATCCGCTACGCGTCTCCCAACGCCATGAGCGCGCTGCACCGCATGGGTGTCAGCGACGTGGTCGAAGGACGACGGCTCTCGGAGCTGGGGATCGACGATGCTGCCCTTGACTGGGCGTTGCGCGCCGGGTGCCCGGTCACCGAGGAGGTCGAGCGCCGACCGGACGTCATCGTCTTGATGCAGTGCACGCCCCTGCTCGAGCAGAAGACGGTCACGGGGGCCATGGTCCTGTTGCGCGATGTGACGGACTTGCGCCGCCTCGACCGCCTGTTGTTGTCGAAGGACGCCGCGATCCGTGAGGTGCACCACCGGGTGAAGAACAACTTGCAGACGATATCGTCGTTGCTCCGGCTCCAGGCCCGACGTCTCGAGCCCGGGAAGGGCCAAGAAGCGCTGCGCGAAGCCGAACGTCGGGTCAGGTCGATCGCGCTGGTCCACGAGATCTTGTCGCGCGAGCCCGGTGACGAGGTGCCCTTCGACGAGATCGTGGGGTCATTGGTGCGGATGGCCGAGGACTCGGTCGTGTCGGGGGACCGCATCGGGATCCAGGTGACCGGCGACGTGGGTGAAGTGGCCGCCGACGTCGCCACACCCCTGGCCGTGGTCCTGGCCGAGCTGTTGCAGAACGCCGTCGAGCACGCCTTCTCCTCGGTCGGTGGCGACTCGGTGTTCATCGGCAACGACGAAGGCGAAGCCGTCGGCCACGTGGAGCTCGTCCTCGCCCACGACGCCGATCACCTGACCCTGCAGGTCCGCGACGACGGATGCGGGCTCCCCGAGGGCTTCGACATCGATCACACCGCCAGCCTCGGGCTCTCGATCGTCCGTGACCTGGTCACGAGCCAGCTCGGAGGGTCCATCGTGATGCAGAGCAACGGCGGGACTCTCGTGACCATCGACATCCCGGTCCAGCGATCGTCGAACGACGCCACCTCGCTCTGAAATTCTCTCCACGGTGCAAGGTTCTCGCCCCGCCGTGCGTCTAACCAAGCGATGGCCACCAATGCGGGAGTCGTGATGACCGAGTCCGACCCGGAGAGAGCGGGTCTCCCGGCACCGGCGGACCCGGCCGCGGGACCTGGTGTGGTCTCGGCACCCGCGGATCCCGGGGCCTCGTCGTTCGGCCAGCTCTACCTGGGGTCCTTCGCAGCGATGGTGCGCCTGGCCCGAGTCCTCGTCGACTCTCCCGAGACCGCCGAGGATCTGGTCCAGGACGCCTTCGTCCATCTCCACCGGCATTGGGGGGGCGTCCGCGACCCGCGCGCCTACTTGCACCGCTCGGTGGTCAACGCCTGTCGGTCCCATCACCGGCGTGCCTGGCGCGAACGCACGCGCGGGCCCCGTGTCGATGACGCCATGCGGGGGACGGCACCGACCTCGGGTCCCGGGCCCGGCCAACTCGGGCCCGTCGTCGACGGCGCGGCCGAGCAGGGCCGGTCTGACGATGCCGATGTCCTCGTCGCCGCCCTCGCCACCCTTCCCTACCGCCAACGGGCCGCGCTCGTGCTCCGGTACTACTCGGACCTACCCGACGCGGAGATCGCCGTCGCCCTCGGATGCCGACCCGGCACCGTGGGCTCACTCGTCCACCGGGGTCTCGAACGACTCCGAGAGGTGGTTGACCATGCCTGAAGACACCATGCCTCAAGACATTGAAACCCGACTGCGCCGTGCCATGGCCGCGAAGGCAGAGGGCGGCCCCGTGGCCCCGGCTGACTGGGGAGTCTTGGCGGGGCGGTTGGCGTCCACGACCCGCCGACGGCAACGAGCACTCATCGGCGCGGCCGGTCTGGCGCTCGTCGTGGGGGCCGCGGGCGGGTACTTCGGTGAGGCCGCGGCCGCACCGGTGGCAGCCCGGGCCACGGGCCCCGGATCGACATCCAGCACCACGGCGCCGTCGCCAGGGACCCGGTCCATTGCCCCCTCGGCATCGGGACCGGCCGTGTTGTGTCCGAATTCCTCGGGCGGCGCACCCGGCACGTCGTCGGGCACCACTGCCACCAACGGGTCTGGCGACATCGGCTCTGCCACCCACGTGTTCACCCGCACCACCTCCGACGGCGTGACGATCCGCGTCTATCAAGACGCAACCACCGGTGGGTCGTGCATCGGGCTTCCCACACCCGTGGCGGGTTCCGACTCGAACCCGCCGTCACCGGCCACGACCGTTCCGGCGCCGTCTGGTTCGGTCACGTCTCCGGTGTTCCCGCCGGGCACGACCATGACCATCGAGCTCTCCGACGCCGACGCCGTGGGACAAGGTGCCATCACGCAGACCCAATGTGTCATGGCC
Source organism: uncultured Acidimicrobiales bacterium (assembly GCA_963796765.1). Taxonomy (GTDB): domain Bacteria; phylum Actinomycetota; class Acidimicrobiia; order Acidimicrobiales; family UBA8190; genus Chersky-840. The sequence goes on from CAWCMY010000001.1 coordinate 374,693, forward strand.
TCCGGCGGGGGTGTCGGCGGCGGGTCTACTCCGCCTGGGGTGATCACGAACCCGCTCCCCACCGCGCCGATGACCACCTCGCCGATGACCACAGCGCCTGTCACGACCGTGCCCACGCCGCGCCGTCCACTCCGGGCCAGCCTCAGGGGCTTGCCACCGGGGTCTTCGGCGTCACCGAGGGTGACCCGGTGTGGTGGGTGGCGGTCGCGGTGGGCCCCGAGGCCACCTCGGTGCGGATGACATTCCCCGACGGCTCCGTCGACGAGATGGCACCGGTGAACGGCGTCGCTGTGCTCGCCCACAAGGTGGCACCGGCCGTGGCATCGGTGGGCAGCGGGCCCTATGAGGTGCGAGGAACGCTCGAGGTTCTCGGTGCAGGCGGGAGCGTCCTGGACACCGTGACACTGCCGGAACAGACCGCGCCCGTGCCGCTTCCCACGCCGCTTCCCACGCCGATGTCGGTTCCGGCCAACGCGAGCTCACCGGCGACGCCCCCGAACGTCGTCGAGGTGTGCCCGCCGCAGGCGGTGGAGCCCCAGGCTCAGTCTTCGGCCACCACTGAGAAGCGGTAGCCGATGCCCCGCACGGTGTGGAGCCAGCGGGGGCTCCCGGCGTCGGGCTCGAGTTTCAGGCGCAACCGACGGACGTGCTCGGTGACCGTGGCCGGGTCCTGCCACTCCTGGGTCGACCCCCACACGTGCTCGAGGAGCTCCTCGCGCGTGAAGACCTGGTCGGGTGTGGCGGCCAGAAAGGCCAGAAGGTCGAATTCCTTGGGCGTGAGTTCGATGGTCGTCGCACCCACGGTGACGCGGTGCGCGGCTCGGTCGATCACGAGCCCGTCGTGCTCGATCTGGTTGGTCGACGGCGTCTGTTGGCCGCGGCGCAGCACCGCTCGGATGCGGGCGTCGAGCTCGGGCAGAGAGCAGGGTTTCACGACGTAGTCATCGGCCCCCAAGTTCAGGACGCGGACGCGCTCGGACTCCTCGGAACGACCGGTGAGGACGATGACCGGGAGCGCGCTGTCGCGCCGCAGCCGTGCCAGCACTTCTTCACCGTCGAGTCCGGGCAGGCCGAGGTCCAAGACCACGAGGTCGTAGCTACCGAGACTCGCCTCGCGCAGCGTCCCGGGCCCGTCGGCGGCCTCCCCCACCCGGTATCCCACCCGCTGGAGAAAGAGCCGCGTGGCGGTGCGGCTGGCCATGTCGTCCTCGGCGACCAGGACCATGTGGTCCTCGTCGGGCAACGTCATCGTCACAGCACTACCTCCGGTCGTCTTCGATCTCGTCCTTGTGGTCGAGGTGCCCCCCACGACCGTCCCTGCGTCTGCCGGCCTGCTCCGGAGTCGTCGCAACCAGTCACTGCGCCTCACCCTGCTTGGCTCCGATCTCGTAGTCCACAAGTCGAAGCAGAGCGTCGACGTCCACCGGCTTCGTCAGGTAACCCTCGACCCCGAGGTCGAGCATCTCCCTGATTCTGCTCGGCGTGGCGTCTGCGCTCACCACGACTACTTTTGTGTCGGCCAACTCAGGCACGGCCTTGAGCCGGTGCAGCAGCTCGTCACCACGAAGATCGGGCAGGTGGAGGTCCAGAAGTACCAGGTCAGGGCGATGTTGCCGGGCCAATTCGAGTCCGGCCCTGCCTTCGCCGGCTGAAATCAGCCTGACGCCGGGGCGCTTGGCGAGCACTTGCTCGACCAGGGCGGAGTTCGAGGGGTTGTCCTCGATCTGGAGCACGACGACCCCCGCGCCGCCCTCCGCCGGGGCCCGGGTGCCGTTGGACCTGAGATCAGCTCCGCCGCGCGAGCGAGGCCGGCCGGGGTGCGGCGCTCGCCACCTGGGGGTGGTCGTCGGCGGCCGGGGACGGGGCCGCCAGGAGCTCGACCCAGAACGTCGAACCGTGTCCGGGGAACGAGTCCACGCCGATGACGCCGCCCATGACTTCGACGAGCTGCTTCGACAGGGCCAGACCGACCCCCGTCCCTTCGACGGCGGAACGCTCGGCTCCGAGCCGCGAGAAGGGGAGGAACAACTGGTCTTGCTTCTCGTGTGGGATCCCGGGCCCGGTGTCGCGGACCTCGAACCGGACCCGACCGTCGTCGCAGGGCCCGGTGACAAACGCCACCGAGCCGCCCCGGGTGTTGTACTTCACGGCGTTGGAACCGAGATTGAGCAGCACCTGGAGCAATCGCTGGCGATCGGCGCGCACGCGCAGGCACCGCGATCCGTCGATGTCGACCGAGAGCTCGATACCCGCCGCCTCGGCGACCGGCGCCAGCAGCGTCGTCACTTCGTCGAGCACTTCGCTCGACTTCGACGGGCTCGGTCGACAGGCTCACCCGGCCCGCTTCGATGCGCGAGATGTCGAGCACCTCGTTGATGAGCGCCAGCAGGTGACGCCCTGCCACTTGGATCTGGTCGACACTCGACGCCTGCTCGGCGGGGAGCTCGTCCATCTCGAGCAGTTGCGCGAAGCCGAGGATGGCGTTGAGCGGGGTCCGGAGCTCGTGGCTCATCCGCGACAGGAATTCGCTCTTGGCCTGGCTGGCCCGCTCGGCCTCCACCGAGGCGTGGCGGAGGGACTGCTCGAGGTGCATACGCACCGTCACGTCGCGCGAGATGGTGACGGTCCCCGTGACTCTCCCGCTGTGGTCGAACACCGGGCGGGCCCGGGTCTCATAGGTGCGTTGTTCGCCCCCGGGCAGTCGGCCCGTGGTCATCACCGGATCGGGGCTCTGCTCGCCGGCCACGCATCGTGCGATCAATTCGTCGAGCACGGCCCGGTCCACGTCGTCGCGGACAGTGTCGGTGGTGCCGATCACGTCCGCCAGAGGCGAGCTGCCCAGGACGACCTGGCCCGAGATGTCGCGCACGACGATGGTGTCGGGTGATGCGTGGAAGATGGACTCGAGGAGGAATCGGCGTTCGTCCGCGGCGCGTTGTGCGACATGGCGCTCGGACACGTCGATGAGATACGCCACGAGCCCTTGGAGCTCCCCGGCGGGGCCCCATTCCAGGGTGTAGACGGCTTCGGCTTCGCGCCAGTCCTCCGAGATGGGGTCGCGTCGGAAGCGCATGAGGATCTCGAGGCGTTCCCCGTGGCCGGCCGTCCGGTCGCCCAGAGCTTCGCGGAACTGGTCCGCCGAGTCGGGATGGAACCGTTCCATGACGCGTCGCGGCGAAGCTATGGCCTGCTCGGCGGAGATCCCGAGGAGCCGGTCGACATTGGGGCTCGCGTAGGAGAAGCGCCGGGTGCCGACGTCATAGCGCAGTGACACCACCGGGCTGGCGGTGAGGATGTTCTCGAGCTCGGCCCGGGCGCGGTCACGTTCCTCGGCGCGCTCGCGGAGTTGGGCGGTGGTGTCGAGGAGTCTCGTCGACAGGCGGCCGATCTCGTCGCGTCCGCTGGGCACCTGAACCGGGGCCACGCCTCGTTCGAGATCTTCGGTGGCGCGTTCGAGACGACGCAGGCGCCTGACCACCCCGGTGGTGAAGAGCTGAGACACCATGACGCCCCCGGCCAAGGCGAGCACGACGGCCGCGATGGCGATGGCGGGCAGGAAGATGTTCGAAGTATGGATGTCGGACTGCTGACTGGCGATGACCGAGCTCTCGCGGGCCGTGAGCGAGGAGATGTCGTTGAGGAGCTTGTCGGTCTCGACGTTGACCGACTCCAGCAGGGTCCGCACCTTGGCCGACGGAGCCGGGGACGGCTGCTGGTCTTTCAGGCGGGCCAACGCCGCCACGAGCTGGTCGGTGTCGCGTTGAATGGCACGTCCCGAGATCTGCTCGGGCAACGAGTCGAGGGTCAACGCCTCGAGCCGGCCGAGCTGGGGGGGAAGTGCCTTTTCGGCCCGGACATAGGAGGCCAAGAACGAGGGGTCCCCGGTGAGCAGGTAGTCGCCGAGGCCGGTCTGCGCAGACAACAGGCTGTTCTCCAGCGTGGTGGCTGCATCGACGATCTCGCGGGAGTGACCAGCGACGTCCTGGGCCCGGTTGTCGACGTGGGTGAACCACGACGTCGAGCCCAGCACGATGAAGAGGATGGCGATGGGAACGGCGATGACCACGAGGCCCTTGGTCCGCATGGACCGGTCGACCCACCTGGTGCCGAGCCGTTGTCCACTCGACGCGTCACGCATGACGGCACCTCTCAGCGAGGAGCGGTGCCTCTCACCGAGGGGAAGTGGAGAACGGAGAGGCCGACGCGTTCCTCGTCAGTCGAGGATACCGAGGCGGCGGTGGGTAAGACCCTGATACTCGACGCGAAACGGCCCCGGATTTGCTCCGGGGCCGGAATGACGCGATTTGGGTGGTTTGTGCCGAGAGTGGCTACGAGGCCCGTCGACGGGCGGCGAGCCACGCCTTGCGGAGCTTGCGGCGCTCCTCTTCGGAAGTGCCACCCCAGATACCCGACTCCTGGTTGGTGGCGAGGGCGAACTCGAGACAGGGCTCGATGGCCTCACAGGCCCGGCATACCCGCTTGGCGGCCTCGATCTGGTCGATGGCCGGCCCGGTCGTGCCGACAGGGAAGAAGAGGTCGGGCTCGGTGTACCGACAGGCTGCAACCTTGCGCCAGTCCTCGGCATCCCATTCGACCGAGCGGTTCCACATGAGTGCCACGATTACCTCCTCCGGGACGGTGCAGTTCCGGGCTATTCCGACCGTCCGCTCCTTGTGAACCCGTTCACTTGGCTGGCCACAGGGGTTGGCCGCCACGGGAAACGGTGAATGTGAAGCTACTCCCAAGCGCTCACCCCTGCAAGCGCGAAGGAGACTCGGAGGGTGTCAAAGGCATGGGAATGGCGGGGAAATGATTGGAATAGGGGGATCGACGCCCGGGTCCCCGCACCGTCCACTCCACGCTCCAAAACAGATACTTCAGCTAGCGTTTCTTGCCTGTGGTGCGCCCAGTGGATGGCGGCGGCCTCGGACACAAGGCCCGTCGTCATCAACGTGATGGCCGCCGCCCCGGCGACACGCCCCGACTGTTTCCGGCCAAGGTGGGCGGCGCGGCTGGCATGTGGGTCTCGGTGCGTTGGGGAGCTGCCGCGTACGGCGGCCGTTGGCCATACCCCTTCGTCACCCCCTCGTCGCCATCGTCGAGATTCCCGCGGGCCATTTCCGTCGGTGGGTATCGACTGGGTGACTCCACGGGCGCTCTGCTCAGTGCCGAGGAATCACTTGTCGAATCTCGAGAGGTCGAGGGTTTCGGTGAGCACGCCTTCAAGAAAGCGCGAATACCCCAAGCTGACATGATGTGTGAGGTAGTAGACGTCGTAGTTTCCGATGACGGCGCTACAGGTCTTCGCGCAGAACCAGGCTGTTGTATCGACGTAACGTGCTCCCTCCGCCGCAGCAGCGAGCCCCTCGGCCTCGTTGTAAGGAGTCTCAACCGAGACGGCGGCACCGGAACACTCCTGGACATTGTCGATGTGGCGAGCCAGGCAATCTGAGCCTCGCGACGATGGAATGTTCCCGATGACGAGTTTCGCCGTCTTGGTGGTCTTGATTCGCATCGACAATTGCATCATGCCGAGTTCCCATTGCCTGGTCGTGTAGCTAGCTCCGTTCAGAGCGTGGTATCCCGACGCTTGCGAGATGATCAGAAGATTCGGATCGATCTGGTTGATCCGTCGTATGGCGAACCGGTGCCACTGGTCACAGGCGACCCACGAATGACCGCCGCCGGTCTGTTCGACAGAAAGGGGTGCCGCCGGGCACCCCGCCTTTGTGAGAACGACGAGTTTCCAGGCGCGCTCGTTTGGCGATGTCGTCGAGCACTTGGAACCACATCCCGGCGTGGGAGTCGCCGTAGAGGACCATGGTGTGGGCTCCGGCACGGTCACCGAAAGCACATGCGGGGACCGTGCTCTGGGAACTCAATGGCCAACATCCCGAATAGAAGGAGGGTATGCCCAGGTTCGACAACGGGGTCTCGAGGACCTGGGCCAGCGGCGGCACCAGGTCCGACGGGACGGTCCGGATGCTGTTGGACGCCGCCACGAGGCGGAGCACGCTCTGGAGCGAGGCCGTTCCCGACGGGAGGGGCGCCGCGGTCGTGGGGCGGGGGCCCGAGCCACTGGCCACGTCGGACTGCACGGTGATGGCTCCCAGAGTCACGGCGACGAGGACCGCCCCCAGGCCGACGCTGGCCCAGCGGATACGCAGAAGTGCCCGGGCGTGGCGGACGGGGTTCTCCACCACCACGTAGGTGAGCGCCGATGCGGCCAGTGCCACCAGGTCCCAGCCCAGGTTGTCGGGCACCGACAGGCTCGTCTTCCCGGCGTACTCGGCGGCGATGATCAAGATGGGCCAGTGCCACAGATACAGCGAGTAGGAGAGCTTGCCCAGTCCCCGCAACACCCCCAGGCCCAAGAGCGCTTCGGCCCCGTAGCGCGGGGCCTTGACCCCTCCGGCGATGACGAGGCCGGCCCCGACCACCGGGATGGTGATCAGTGACCCGGGATAGGCCGTCTGGGCCGTGAAGGCGACGGCACCGACCACGATGGCCCCCAGGCCGGCCCAGCTGGCCGCCGCCGCGGCGGCGGTGGGCAGCTTCTGGAGCCACGGCGTCCCCACCGCCACCAGGGCACCCAGGGCCAGCTCCCAGGCCCGGGTGAAGGGCGAGAAGTAGGCCCCCGTGGCGTGCGAGGCGGTGTCGGTGACCGAGAACACCAGCGACGCCCCGATCACGACCACCAGGCTGACGGCCAGCCGGCTCCGCAGCGCCAGGCGGGTGCGGATCGCTGCCAGAAGCAGGAACAGCGTGGGATAGACGACGTAGAACTGCTCCTCCACCGACAACGACCAGTAGTTCTGCAGCGGGGAGGGGGGCTGCTGCGAGCTCAGGTAGTTCGGTCCCGATGGCGGCGAAATGGAAGTTGGCCAGAAACACCGAGGCCCAGCGCCCGTCGGTGGCGGTCCGGCCCCCGTTGCCGATGCCCAAGAAGTGATACGACACCACGACCGTGACGATGATGACCAGCGTGGCGGCGGGGATGATCCGGCGGCACCGTCTCCCGTAGAAGGCGAGGATCGACGTGTGGCCCGACGCCGCCCGCTCCCGGAGCAACACCCCGGTGATGACGAACCCCGAGATGACGAAGAAGACGTCGACGCCGATATAGCCACCCGACAGCGTGGAGACTCCCGAGTGGAAGAGCACCACCAAGAGCACGGCCACGGCCCGCAGGCCCTCGACGTCGGGCCGGAAGGGACGGTCCTCGGGGGCGGTGCCCGACTCGTCTCCTGATGCGAGGAACCGGTCGCTCCGGGAACTCGTCACCTGCTCGGCCACTGCCCCCGCCCTCGTCGCTCCCATCGGCGTCGCTCCAGGGTAGTGCAGGCGCCCCAAGAGACTCGGTGGCGAGGGGGTTGCCACGATCCGTAAAGATCACGTTTGACTTCTGGCCGAGGGCGGGCGTCTCGGCCTCTGGCAGGTGGGCCCGCGGGCGACGCCGACCGTGGCGCGTACCGTTGGATCGGGCGGGTAAATCGGGCGGGCACGTCAAACTGCGGTTCCCCATGACCCCATCGCGGTGACGCCCGACTCTTCGCCGGATGCGGGAAATGGCGAGGAATGGCAGCGTTTCTCGTGCAGTGTCCGCGGCTGGCGCGGTCAAGGCACTTCGCCTCCGGCTCAACACCTGTGCGTCGGGGCCGTCGCCGTGGGCCGGTCCTGCCTATGGTGCGTCCCGTGGGCAGCCGAGGTGGAGAACCCGCACGGACCCGACCGCCCGAGCCGTCTCCCGCGGCGCGTTGGCCACGGCGTCGTCCCGGCGACCCGGTGATTGTGCTCGCCCATCGAGGTGGGACCGGGCCATGGCGCGAGAACACCCTCGAGGCCTTCGGCTCCGCCCTTCGACTCGGCGCCGACGGCGTGGAGCTCGACGTGCGGCGCAGTGCCGATGGAGAGCTCGTGGTCCATCACGACGCCGAGGTCCCGGGCTCGGGTCTCATCCACCAGTGTCGGCGTGACCAGCTCCCGGCGTGGGTCCCCACCCTCGAGGCCGCCCTGGCGGCGTGCGCGGGTGCGGTGGTCAACGTCGAGATCAAGAACATCCCCACCGACCCCGGGTACGACCCGATCGAACGAGTCGCCGTGGAGGTCGCCGCCGCCCTCGCCGCCCTCGCCGACCACCCTGGGCCGTCCCCATCGCCGGCGCGCGTCGTGGTGTCGTCGTTCTGGCCCGAGTCCCTGGCCGTGCTCGGTCGGCACAACAGCGCCGCACCGCTCGGGCTCCTCGTGCACCCCGCCCTCGATGCGCTCGGCGCCCTGGAGACGGCCACCGAGCTCGGGTGCGTGGCGGTGCATCCCCATCACACCCAGGTGAGCGAGGATCTCGTGGACCGAGCCCACGGGCTCGGTCTCGCCCTGGCCACCTGGACCGTGAACACCCCTGAGGAGATCGACGCCGCCATCGACGCCGGAGTCGACGTCGTCATCACCGATTCGGTGACCGACACCCTCGCCCACCTGGGCCGTCACTGAGGGATCGGGGCGTACGCCACGAGCGCTGCTCGCCGAGGGCCGCGCCCGCGGATTGGTCGACGGGCAAGGTTCTCGGGAACAATCGAGGCCATGAACGTCGTCGTCTGCGTCAAACAGATCCCCGACCCGGCTGTCCCCGGGACCCTCGATCCTCAGACCCACACCCTGGTCAGGGAGGGAAAGCTGATCATGGACGATTCCGATGCCTATGGGGTGGAGATGGGCCTGCAACTCGCCGAAGCCGCCGGCGGGGGCGAGGTCACGCTGGTCTCGATGGCCCCGGCGGGAGAGACCTCAGGACTGCGGACCGCCCTTGCCATGGGAGCGGCCAAGGCCATTCTCGTGAGCGATGACGCACTCAAGGGATCCGATGCGCTGTCGACGGCCAAGGTCCTCGCCAAGGCGATCGAGCGGGTCCAGCCCGACCTCGTCATCGCGGCGACGGAGTCGACCGACGGCTACACCGGGACCACGCCGGTCCAGGTGGCCGAGCTGCTCGGCTTCCCGTCGGTGACCTTTGCCAAGAAGGTCTCCGTCGGCGAGGGTCGGGTCCACGTCGAGCGGCAGACCGAGGCGGGCTACGACGAGGTCGATTGCCCGCTTCCCGCGGTGGTCACCGTGACCGCCGGTGTGGTCGAGCCGCGCTACCCGTCGTTCAAGGGGATCATGGCGGCGAAGTCCAAGCCCGTGGACCAGTTGACCGTGGCCGACCTCGGCCTCGACGCCGGCCAGGTGGGCGCGACCGGGGCTCGCTCGGAGGTCACCGACGTCACCGCCGCGGATGAGCGCAAGGCCGGCGAGATCGTCGTCGACGAAGGCGAGGGCTACCAGAACATCGTGGCGTTTCTCGAGCAGCTCAAGCTCGTCTGAGCCGACCCGCCCCGCTCGCACGTACCCCAGGAGAAGAGAATGTCGATCGACAAGGTTTGGGTCCTCGCCGAATCCGCCGAGGGCAAGCCCACCAGTACCACCCTCGAGTTGCTCACCCAGGCCCGCGCCATGGGAGCAACGGTCGAGGCCGTGGCGTGGGGAGCCGACACCGCGGCGGTGGCCGGTGAGCTCGGCAACTTCGGTGCCACCACCGTCTACGACGTGGGTGACCTCGGCGACGCGCTGCCCGGGTCGCCGGTGGCCGGTGCCATCGCCTCGCTCGTGGCGTCGGGCAACCGCCCCGACGTGATCCTGGTGCCGGCCAGCTACGACGGCCGCGACATCGCGGCGCGCCTGTCGGTGCGTCTCGACTCGCCCGTGATCACCAACGTCGTGGACCTGACGACCGAGGGCGACGAGGTGCGTTCCCAGCACGGGCTGTTCGGGGGCGCCCAGGTGGCGACGGCCCGGTTCACCGGGGAGCGCCCGTGGGTCTTCGTGGTGCGGGCCAAGTCCTTCGCAGCCGAGCCTGCCGGCGGCGGTGCTCCCGGTGTGGTGCCGGCCGGGGTGCCCGAGCTCGGAGCCACCAACGGGGCCAAGGTTCTCGCCCGGCACGCCGAGGAGCGGACCGGACCGAAGCTCGACGAGGCCGAAGTCGTGGTGTCGGGGGGCCGGGGCCTCGGGGGTGCCGAGCACTACGCCCTCATCGAGGAGTTGGCCAAGCTGCTCCACGGCGCGGCCGGCGCCAGCCGTGCCATCGTCGACGCCGGGTGGGTGCCCTACTCGCACCAGGTCGGCCAGACCGGCAAGACGGTGAAGCCGACGGTCTACCTGGCGTGCGGCATCTCGGGTGCCACCCAGCACCTCGTAGGCATGAAGGGCTCGAAGAACATCATCGCCATCAACAAGGACCAGGACGCCCCCATCTTCTCGGTGGCGGACCTCGGCATCGTGGGCGACGTCCACAAGGTGGTGCCCAAGTTGATCGAGGCCCTCAAAGCACGGAGCTGACCTGGGCGCCTGGCGCTGGGGTGGCGCCGAGGCGCGCGCGCAGTAGCCTCCGCGGGGTTCGTTCCGCCCCGGTGATCCCCGAGTGCGTCCTTCTCTGAACAGCGGGTGACTTCCACGCATGCTGTTCCCGACGATCGACTTCGCCATCTTCTTCGCCGTGGCCTTCACGGCGAACTGGTTGCTGAACCCGTACCCGCGCCCCTGGAAGCTCGCCATGCTGGCGTTGAGCTACGTCTTCTACAGCTGGTGGGACTGGCGCTTCGTGTTCCTGCTGGCGGCGGTCACCATCACCGCCCAGGTGGGTGCGACGGCCGTGCACCGGCTCGAGGGCGAACGCCACCGGCGGGTCGCCATGGTGAGCACCGTGGCCGCGCTCCTCGGCATCCTGGGATGGTTCAAGTACTACGGGTTCGTGGCCGTGAACGTGGACAACTTCTTCCATACCCTGGGTTCGGGCCGGCTCCTGCCGTTGCTCGAGGTGACGCTCCCCGTGGGCATCTCCTTCTTCACCTTCATGGCCCTCAGCTACGTGATCGACGTCTATCGCCGTCAGATCCAGCCCGCCCACTTCCTCGACGTGGCCGTCTACCTGTCGTTCTTCCCTCACCTCATCGCCGGGCCCATCGTGCGGGGCGAGGAACTGCTCCCGCAGATACGGCGCAAGCGCGACCCTGCCGCCATCGACTTCGGGCGCGCCGCGTGGTTGGTGGCGGGGGGCTTGTTCAAGAAGGTGGTGATCTCCTCCTACATCGACTCGGCCATCGTCGCGCCCGTGTTCTCGGCACCCCACGAACATTCGGCGCTCGAGATCCTCTTCGGCATCTACGGCTTCGCCGTGCAGATCTACGCGGACTTCAGCGGGTACACCGACATCGCCATCGGCCTGGCCATGTTCCTCGGGTTTCGGTTCCCCGACAACTTCGACGCGCCCTACACCGCACGGAACCTCCAGGACTTCTGGCGACGGTGGCACATGACCCTGTCGCGCTGGCTGCGCGACTATCTCTACATCCCGCTCGGGGGAGGGCGAGGGTCGCGCCTCACCGTGGCCAGGAACATCATGATCACGATGATCCTCGGCGGCCTCTGGCACGGTGCGGCCTGGACCTTCGTGGTTTGGGGGGCGATCCACGGGTCGGGCCAGGTGGTGGGACATCTGCGCCGGTCGACCCGGGCCTCGGCGGGCCTCACCCCTGTGCCCGACGGCACGGTCCGGATCTGGGTGCAGCGGATGATCACCTTCCACATCGTGTGTCTGGGCTGGGTCTTCTTCCGGGCAGACTCGTTCTCGACGGCGACGACCTTGATCGGCCGGCTCTTCACCGCCTGGGGCCGCGCCCCGCTCGTCACACCGCTGGTGGTGATCACCGTCGTGGGTGCGGTGGCGCTGCAGTACCTGCCGCGGTCACTGGGAGGACGGGCTCAGCGGGAATTCGCCGGTCAACCCTGGGTGGTGCAAGGGGCCATACTGGGGGTCGTTCTTCTCGTCATCACGACGCTCGGGCCACAGGGCGTCGCACCGTTCATCTACTACAAGTTCTAGGGCCGGCCCGAGGGTTCGGCATTCGGTTTTCGAGGTTCCGGGGGGCGGTTCCGAGCATGCAGATGCACACGCGAACCACATGACCGACATCCCCACCGATCACCGAGACCCGTCGGAGCACCGGCGGCACGCGCCCATGGCGACCGAGGAGTGGGGACCGCTCCGCCGGGCTGACGACGGTGGGGATGCCAGGTCGGTGGCGCTGCACGACGATGAGACCAACGGGGCATCGCCCGTGGGCGGAAGAGACGGTGTCAACGGAACCGACCGACCCGTGCGTGATCCACCCGTGACCAAAAACGGTGGTGCCGTGGGTCCGAGACACACGCGTCCCGTGCCGGGTCGGGTGCATGTCAGCTGGCGCCACGCGCTGGGGGCGGGCCTGGCGTGCTTCGGGTTGTGGCTCGTTCTCGACAGCCCCACGCTCTTGCACTCGGCCCAGGACGCTCCGCTGGGCACGCGCCGGACCGTGGCCATCGAGATGCTCCGACCCGTGGCGGCGGTGTCGCGGGCGCTGGGCCTGTCCCATGTCGTGGGGGGAGCCAATCGGGCCATCGGGCGCACCGGGAACACGGGGACCGGCGTGCTCCGGGTCGAAGGGCCCCCCGCCCACCGCCGCAATGTGCTGCCCCCGTCCACGCGCACCACGGCGCCATCGACGACCGTGCCGCCGATCTCCTCGGCGTCGACGGTGCCGGCACCGGTGGCGACGACGCCGGTCACGGCTCCTGACGGGTTGGCGCCGTTGGCCGTGCCGAGCCAATCGGCCCCGTTGCGGCTGCTCGTGTTGGGCGACTCCCTGGGAATCGACTTCGGCCAGCCGCTCGTCAACGACCTTGCCGCCACCGACGTCGTGAGCGCGGTGCTCGACGGCCACATCGACACGGGCCTGGCCCGGTCGGACTATTTCGACTGGCAATCCGAGCTCCAGCGCGACATCACCAAGTATCAACCCCAGGCCATCGTGGTCTTCATCGGTGCCAATGACCCGCAGAACTTCGTGGACGGGTCGACCTCGCTGGCCTATGGCACCCCGGCATGGAACGCCGCCTATGCCAAACGGGTCAACGCGTTGATGACGGCGGCCACGGCATCGGGGGCCCGGGTCATGTGGATCGGGATGCCACCCATGGCCGATCCCAGCCTCAACGCCAAGATGGAGAACCTCAACGGCATCGACTCGGGCCAGGCCGCCGCGCACCCCGGCGTCACCTTCTTCGCGTCGTGGTCCGTGCTCTCGAATCCCCAGGGTCACTACAGCGCCTTCCTCCCTGACACCTCGGGCAACGAGGTCCAGGTCCGCGCCCCCGACGGGACCCACATCGCGGTCCCCGGCGCGCAGCGCCTGAGCCAGGCCGCCATCGCCTTCATGGGACACGAGTGGGGACTCGTCCTGTAAGGACCAGGTCTGTCTGGGTGCTGCGCCACGCCAAGGCCGCGTCGCAAGGACCCGACGACCACAGCAGGGTCCTTACGGCGCGCGGTCGGCGCCAGGCCACTGCCGTGGGCACAGACCTCGCCCGGACCCCGGTCCGAGGAATGGAGACGCCGCGGCTCGTGTTGGCGTCGTCGGCACGCCGCGCCGTGGAGACCGCCGAGCTCGTCGTCGCTCAGCTCGGGTCCGGTGTCGAGCTCGTGGTGGAGCGCGCCCTGTACGGTGCCGATGCCGATGCCGTCGTTGACATCCTCCGGGGGCTTGCCGACGACGTCGCCTCAGTCATGGTGGTGGGGCACAACCCGACGATGCACGAGCTGGCTGTCGGCCTCCTCGACGGGGAGGACACCGAGGCGGCGACGGTGCTCGAGCGGGGATTTCCCACCGCGGCGCTGGCGGTCCTGGGCGTTTCCGACGACTCGTGGGCGACGGTGACGCTCGGGAGCGCAACCTTCCTCGGGCTCCGCACCGTCGACCACTGAGGTGGGCCTCGACCGCGGCTCGGTGACGAGCATGCTCAGGGGGGCGGGCTGTGTCGCGCCGTCCGAAGAAGCCGAGGAGCTCATCGCCGCCGCCGACGGTGAGCGGGAGGTGCTCGACGAGCTCGTCCGCCGTCGGTGCACGGGCGAACCCCTGGCGTGGCTGACGGGGTCGGTGGTGTTCTGCGGCCTCTCCGTGTCGGTGACCCCGGGCGTCTACGTGCCGAGATGGCACACCGAGCCCTTGGCGTGGCGCGCCGCGACACTCCTGCCACCCGGGGGGGTGGCCGTCGATCTGTGCACGGGATCCGGAGCTATCGCGGTCGTCCTCGGTGCCGCCGTCCCCACGGCGCGGGTGGTGGGCACCGAGCTCGACCCCGCCGCCCTCCGGTGCGCGCGCGGCAACGGGGTCGAGGTCTTCGAGGGCTTTCTCGACGACCCCGTCCCGGCCGAGCTCGAGCACCGCGTCGACGTCCTGAGCGCGGTTGTCCCCTACGTGCCCACTGGCTCGATGCGGCTGCTCCCGCGTGATGTCCAGGCCTTCGAGCCCCGACTGGCGCTCGATGGCGGGGTGGACGGGACCGACCTCCTCGAAGAGGTGGTCCGGCGGAGCCCGCGTTGGCTCTGTCCCGGGGGATCGGTCCTGCTCGAGCTGGGCGGTGACCAAGCCGACTCGATCAGACGCCTCCTCGACCGGTCCGGTTTCGAAGCGATCGAGGTGATGGTCGATGACGACGACGACCCACGGGCCGTGTGGGCCCGGTTCGCCTAGGCCGAGTCCCGCCCCGACACCGTTTCGGGGACGATCAGGCCCCGGGGATCTGGTGGGACACCAGCTCGAGCCACGTGATGCTCGAGGGAGGGCCCGAGACCCCTCCTGCAGCGAGTGCCGCGCCGAGGCGGGTCTCCATGAACCTGGCCTGGTGCTCGGGGGTGTCCCACACTTCGGTCACGATCAGATGTCCGTTCTCGTCGAGCCCGGCCGCATGGGTGACGAGCCCGTCGGGCCAGTCGCCCTCTCCGGAGGTGGCGTCGATGCCGAGCTCTTTGTTGACGGCCCAGTACTGCTTCTCCGTGACGCCCTCGAACTCCAAGGTCAACTGCGCAGGCATAGGTCACCTTTCTGTTGGAAGCGGAGCGGTCTGCTCTCGCCGCTCCTCGGGTGAAGATCGCCCACGTTAGGGGAGTCGGGTGGTCGTCGTCTCGGGGGCACCAGGTCGACCGCTCTCTCAGGTGCCCGCGGTCCGGGCGAAGTCGGCGATGCTCAGCGCGGTGTCGTGGCTGATGTCGGGACACATCATCGGGAGCATCTCGGTGCCGTGGATCGTGCCCATGACCTGGCGGCAGCGGGCGTCGACTCCGGCCCGCAGGAGCAGTCGGTAGAAGTTGATGCCCTCGTCGCGCAGAGGATCACACTCGTTGACACTGATCATGGTGGGCACGAGGTCACGCACGTCGTCCTCGCTGGCGAAGCCCGGCCACGCCAACGGGTTGCGGGCCGTGAGTTCGTCGATGCCGTAGGACATGGCACCCCGGTTGCTGTGGACGTCGAGAAAGATCCCATTGTTCTCGGTCGACGACGGGTTCTCCGAGGTCGGCCAGACGCCCGCGATGTAGGGGCACAGGGCATAGAGGCCGCTGATGAGGCCGAGATCGCCGTCGCGCTTCAGGCGCATGCCGGTGGCGAGGGTGAGGTTGCCGCCACCGCTCTCGCCGGCGACGACGATCCGATCGGTGTCGATCGCCAACAGGGAATGGTTCTCCGCCACCCACCGCAGGCCCGACACACAATCGTTCAGACCGGCCGGAAAGGGGGCGACCTCGTCTGCGGTCGAAGCCACGACGGAGTTGCGGAAGTCGACCATGGCCACCGCCACGCCGAGGGCGGCGATGATCCTCCCCCACGCCCGGTAGTTGCCGTCGTAGCACGACATCGTGGCCATCCCGCCGCCGTGGATGTAATAGACACAAGGCAGCTTGTCTGCGCCATTGGGGCGGATGAATCGGATGTTGATCTTGTTGGTGTCGGGAGCCGAGACCACGATGTGCTCGGTGATGGTCAGGCCCGTCGACGGGGCAACCTCCTCGGTGTCGCACATCCCCAGGAAGGCGGTGACCAGACTCCGGACCGCCACCGCCTCCTGCGTGGCGGCCTCCACGAGCAGGTCCTCGCGGCTGGCCACATCAGTGGGGGAGGGAATTTCGAGAAACCCGATGAGCGCTTTGATGCGAGGATCGATCCTCGGATCCTCGCTGACCTTCGTGTTCGCCATCGAAAGGCTCTCCTCGGCCCGACCTCGCCAGACCCTAACGCCACCTCTAGGGTGCCAGCACGACGAAGGAGAACGGGCTGACCACCTTGGACCTTCGGTCCGCCCGAGGCACACTCCACGCAAGCGAACTCGACGGCAGGAGACGTCACGATGGGAAGTGGACTACGTCGATTTCTGGTACCGACGTGGGACGGTGGCGGCAACGTCCCTCCCGAGCTCGGTGTGGCCCGACGGCTCGTTGCCAGGGGCCATCAGGTCCACGTCATCGCCGACCCGACCCTCAGCGACGCCGCTGGGGGGGCCGGAGCCACGTTCAGCGCATGGGAGCGGGCCCCACACATGACGTCGCTCGACCCTGGCGAGGATCTCCTCAGGGATTGGGAGACCCGGAATCCACTCGTCTTGCTGCAGCGGGTCCGTGACCGGCTCATCGGGGGTCCGGCGGCCGAGTTCGCCGCCGACGCCCTTGGTGCCATCGAGAGGTTCCACCCCGACGTCGTGGTCGCAGATGCATTTCTCTTCGGTTGTGTCATCGCCGCGCAGGCCGCCCGCCTGCCCGTGGCCCTGCTCGTGTCCAACATCTGGGTCATGCCGACGCCGGGATCGCCGCCCATCGGACCGGGCTTCGCACCGGCCCGGACCTTCCTCGGGCGCACTCGGGACACCGCCATGACAGCGGTGGTCAACCGTCTCTTCCGCAAAGGACTGCCATCGGTCAACCAGGCCCGGGCCCGGTACGGGCTGGCACCGCTCTCCTCGTTCTACGCCCAGGCCCTCTCCGCGGATCGGATCCTGGTGCTCTCCAACGCCTTGTTCGACTACGCCTCGAGCTCGGTTCCGGCCAACGTGAGCTACGTGGGCCCCATCCTCGACGACCCCAACTGGGTGGAGGCGTGGACCTCGCCCTGGCCTGACGGCGATCGCCGCCCTCTGGTCCTCGTCGGTTTCAGCTCGACGTATCAGGACCAAGGACCGCTCCTGCGTCGGGTGGTGGACGCACTCTCGACGCTGTCGGTGC
The DNA here is from genome assembly GCA_963796765.1 of uncultured Acidimicrobiales bacterium. Classification (GTDB taxonomy): domain Bacteria; phylum Actinomycetota; class Acidimicrobiia; order Acidimicrobiales; family UBA8190; genus Chersky-840. The sequence goes on from CAWCMY010000001.1 coordinate 391,812, forward strand.
GTGCGCTGGTGACCGTCGGTCAGCGACTCGACGCCGCAGAGATCACCTCGACACCCAATGTCGCCGTCGTGGCATCGGCACCGCATTCCCAGGTCCTCGGCGGGGCCGCGCTCGTGGTGTCGCACTGCGGGCACGGGACGACGATCAAAACGCTGGCCGCGGGCGTTCCCATGGTCTGCATTCCGATGGGCCGGGACCAGAACGACACCGCGGCACGCGTCGTCCACCACGGAGCAGGTATCCGGCTCACGCCCAAGGCATCGGTGCCCGACATCCGCAACGCCGTGACCCGAGTTCTCGGAGACGAGCGTTTTCGTGGAAACGCACGCCGCCTGGCCCGGTCCATCGCCGACGATGGTCTCAGGTCCGAGGCCGTCGACGCCCTCGAGTCCATGGCCGGCAGCAGACCCCCGAGCGCAGGGCCCGTCTAGACCCACGTCGCCTCGATCTCCCAGCCGATCGAGATCGTCGCCCTCGGACAGGTTCGTCGACGAGTCGCCCACCATCACGTTCCCGGACGGTGGTCCCGGGACCGATGCCATCGGGAGACCGTCTGATCAGACCAGCGGCCAGGGATAGTGGTGTGTGTCGGGATCGGGGACCGGGAACCGACCGGACTCGAGCAGCGCCCCGGCGCGCCGGCGGACGGCTTGGATCTCGCGGGCCGAGAGAAGGGCTCGCAGCGAGTCGGGTGGAGCGTCGGCCATCCGGGCCAAGTCGTCGACGAGCCCGGCGGGAAGGCCTTGTCCGGCGAACTCCCAGATCACCGTGCGCAGCTTCGGCTCGGCGTGGAAGCACAGGCCGTTGTCGATGGCCCAGATCCGGCCGTCCTCGCTGAGGATGCAGTGCCCGCTCTTGCGATCGGCGTTGTTGGCCACGACATCGAAGGCGCAGATCGCTCGCAGCTGGTCGTGGTGGGCGTCGTCCTCGACCAAGGTGAAATGGTGTTGGGAGAAGTCCGCGGCGATGAAGAGCTGGAGCGATCCCGGACCCAGTGGCGCGTCGTCACGCTCGATGGTCTCAGGGACGAGGTCCCACCCGAGGGCTCGGACAATTCGTAGGCAGCGACCTCGCGCCGGTAGATGGGCTCGGGAAAGTCCCACAGATGCCGCTCGCCGCGCCCGGGTTTGTAGACCGCGCTCGCCTCCTCGTCCTCGAAGGTGCAGGTCACGAGGAACGTATGGTTCGAGCTCCACGGCATGCGGCCGACGATCTCGACGTCGCCCTCGGCGAGAAGCCTCAAGTGGCGGGCGGCCGGTGGCCGTTCGTCCTCGGGCACTCGTGTCCGGAAGGGTCGAGCGGGCCACCGCACAACGGGCATGGTGGACGTCCGGCTTCGACAAGGGTCGTGGCGCGGATGGCAAAGGCGGCCGCTTGCGAGCGCGTGATCGTGAAGCGTGCCATGTCGCCCTCTTCATCTTCGGCGACGAGCTCCTCGGCGACGAGCACGATCCGGTCGAGGGCCTCGTCGTAGCTCACCCCGAGCGTACCGATGACCCAGTGGGGGTCGGCGGGCTCTTCGAGCTCGAGGTTGATGGGAAGGTCCTCGGGTCGGTCGAGATCCGCCAGCAGGCGTCCGAGGTACTCCGCCAGCACCGACACCTGTTGCTTCTCGGCCTTCAACGTCACCACGGTCAGCCCACTGCGACACTGCAGCAAGAAGACCCGTTCGCCCACGGGCCCTTCGGTGCCGACCGTGAAGCGGTCGAGGTCTCCCAGATCCAGGGCCGGGCTCATGACGCTGCCACGTTCATGACGCTGCCACGTTCATGACGCTGCCACGTTCATGACGTGCCCCATTCATGAGACGGCCAATTCGGAGAGCGACGCCGTGGCGTTGACACACAGCACGTACGAACCCGATTCGCCCCGGACGAGCCCGGTGACCGAGCACGGGGACACCGCCAGCCTCTGGAAGAGGTCCAAGGGCACCCCTGCGGTCGCCGCCACGGCCGCTTTGATGGGATCGGCGTGCGACACCGCCACGAAGGTCTCGCCGCGATGTCGATCGGCGAGTCGATCGAGGGTGGACACCATGCGAGCCTGCATCTCGATGAACGACTCACCGTCGGGGAACCGGAACGAGCTCGGGAAGGCCTGGACACTGCGCCACTCGCGTCGCCGGCGCAGGGCCGAGAGCTTGGCTCCGGTCCACGTACCGAAGTCACACTCGAGCAGGCCCCGCTCGACCCGGACGCGCAGCCCCAGGCTGCTGGCAATGGGTTTGGCCGTCTCCATGGCCCGCTCCAACGGCGACGCGTAGACCGCCACCGGTGGTTTCTTCAACGCCGCGATGCGCTGAGCAGCCGTGTTGGCCTGCGACTTTCCTTCGTCCGAGAGGTGGAGGCCCGGCGCCCTCCCCGGGAGCACCGACCCCGTCGTGGGCGTCCGGCCGTGCCGGACGAGGAGCGCGACGGCAGGGGCCGGATTTCGGCGGGCGGGCACGGCGCGCCATCGTACGCTGTCGGCCGTGCACGTCTCGCCGCTCGACGAGCTGACCAGCGAGATCACACAATGCCGGCGCTGCCCCCGCTTGGTGGCCTGGCGCGAAGAGGTCGCCGTCGAGCGACGCGCCGCGTTCGCCGACCAGGCCTACTGGGGTCGGCCCGTCCCCGGGTTCGGTGACCCCAGGGCCCGGGTGGCGGTGGTGGGCCTGGCCCCGGCGGCCCACGGCGGGAACCGGACGGGACGGGTCTTCACCGGCGACCGCTCCGGGGATTGGCTGTTCGCGGCGCTGTGGCGGGCGGGCATGGCCAACCAGCCCACCAGCGTCTCGGTCGACGACGGGCTCGAGCTGCGCGGTGCCTACGTGCTGGCCGCGGTGCGCTGTGCCCCTCCCCAGAACAAGCCGACCCCGATCGAGCGCGACCGGTGTCGCCCCTTTCTGCATCGGGAGCTGGGACTGCTGGGAGGGCTCAGGGTCGTCGTGGCGCTGGGCCAGTTCGCCTACCAGGTGTTGGCCGACGAGCTCGGACTGCGGCCCCGCCCCAAGTTCGGGCACGGCGTGGAAGCGGTCGTGCCTGACGGACGCACCGTGGTGTGCTCATACCATCCGAGCCAGCAGAACACCTTCACCGGGAAGCTCACCGAGCCCATGCTCGACGCCGTCTTTTCCCGGGCCCGGGAACTCGCCGCCTTTCCAGGTCCGCCGCCGGCCCGGGGCCCCTGACCGTCTCTCTGTCTGCTCTCGATCCCTGCTCTACGGTCGTGACGGTGTCACGCCCGGCCCCGTCACGCGCTGTCTGCTCGGGCCATCGCCGCCTGCTGACCCGGGCGAGCTTGCGCAGCAGCTCCAGCGCCCCGGGGTCGTCGTCACCGGGGCGTGTCTCGACCACTCCGTCGGCGACCATGCCGGCGAGGATGTCGCGTCCCTGGTCGGTGCGCACGATGGTGAGGGTCCAGTCGCTGAAAGCCCCGATGCCGCCGGTGGAGATGTCGGCGTGTTCGGCGGCGAAATCCGGACACGACTTACAGCCTTCGCGGGTCCAGGCGTGGCCCTCTTTGAGAGGCACCTCGTGGTACCCACCGTCACGGGTCCAGATCTGGAACACGCCCTTGATGTTGATCTTGGTGATCTCGGCGCGCTCGAGGCCGTACTTGGCCTCGAAGAGCTCGGGGAAGATGGCATCGTCGAAGGTCTTCGAGCACAACAGGCCGATCGAGAGCGCCAGCCGGCGGGCCACCTTGCCCGTCTTGCGGGCCTTCATGACCGCAGGGATCGAGGCCTGACAGCTCATCCCGACCAGGGCGATCCGCTCCGCTCCGGCCGCGATGGCCTGGGGATAGGCGAGGGTGTTCGCCGAATACGTATAGCGCGAGCCCGCCGCGGCCAGCACCTCGGCCCGGTTCCGGGCCACGGCCGGGACCGCCTTCCAGGTGCCCTCGCCTTCGAGCGCCGACACGAGCGCAGCGTCTATCCGGTCGTGCTCGAGTGCCCAGATGAGGATGGCGGACACGAGCCCGCCGTCCTGGCCCGAGTCGAGGATCTCGGGGTCGGTCGCCCTGGCCAGCACGATGTCCCCGGAGATCCCCGCCACCTCGTCCGTGGTCCGCTCGCGCCCGAAGAGGAACGAGTCGATGTCGGTCTCCCAATTGCGAAAGCGCGGGCAGGCCCGAGTGCACATCGTGCAGCCCTTGACCCCGTGGGTGCAGTCGGTGGGGCCGCCGTCTTCGTCGACCTTCCACGGCCGGTACACCCCGCCTTCGTCGTCGTACTTCAAGACGTCATGGGGACAGGCGATGATGCAACCCGCGCACCCCGTGCACAGTCCGGACGTGACGACCTCTTTGTACAGGTCGGCCCAATGCGGCTTCTCGGGAGGCACGGCGCCCACAGTAGCGTCGGCGGTCGTGCCTGAGTTGCCTGAAGTGGAGGCGTATCGGCAGTTGGCCGAAGAGGCTCTCGGTCGGCCGGTGGCAGCGCGCCCTCCTCGGTGACAGACGCTTCGCCCGCGGACCCTCGTCGCCCCGTCACCTCGCCGCCGCGCTGGCCGGGGTGTCGTTCACCGCTGCCCGGCGCCACGGCAAGTTGCTTGTGCTCGACTCCGACGGTCCGGACGGGGCTCCCCACCTCGGGCTGCGCTTCGGGATGACGGGACGGCTCTTCGTCGACGGGCGAGCCGGGGTGGAGCGGCTCATCCATTCGAGTGAGCGCGACGAGGCGAGGTGGGACCGGTTCACGGTGGTCTTCGAGGACGGTGGTCGGATGGTGGTCCGCGACCCCCGCCTGCTCGGTGGGGTGGAGCTCGACCCCGACGAGTCGGTCCTCGGGCCCGACGCCCTCGGGGTCACCCTCGCGGAGCTCCGCCGGGCCCTCGAGCACAGCGTGGTGGCGATCAAGGCCCGGCTCATGGACCAGCACCGCCTGGCGGGCGTGGGCAATCTCATCGCCGACGAGGTGCTGTGGCGTGCCTCACTCGCCCCTCACCGACGTTCCGGCTCACTGACGCCGGCTGAACTCCGCCGACTCCACCGTCATCTCCACCTGGCCCTCGACGAGCTCATCAGGCGCGGCGGATCGCATCTCGGGGACCTCATGCCCGAGCGGACCCTCGGCGGTCGCTGCCCGCGTGACGGGACCGAGCTCGTCCGGTCAACGGTCGGGGGCCGGACGAGCTGGTGGTGCCCGAAGCACCAGCACTGATCGACTCGGGTCGGGTCAGTCAGTCGCCGATCTCGGCGAGGACCTTCTCGGCATGTCCGTCGGCCTTCACGTGGTACCAGCGCGCTGGACCTTGCCGTCTGCACCCACCAGGAACGTCGACCGGATCACGCCGACCGACTTCTTCCCGTACAGCGTCTTCTCTCCCCATGCGCCGTAGCGCTCCATCACCGCATGGTCCGTGTCGCTCAGCAACGGGAAGCGGAGGCCGTACTTCTTTCGGAACGCCAGGTGCCTCTCGGCGCCGTCGGGTGAGACGCCGACCACGGCCGCGCCCGCCCGGGAGAAGGCCCGCAGGTTGTCGTTGAACTGGCACGCCTCTTTCGTGCACCCGGGGGTGTCGTCGGCGGGGTAGAAGTACACGACCACGGGCTTGCCGGCGAAGTCGCGTAGCGAGACCAACGTGGCGTCCTGGTCCGGCAGTGTGAATGCGGGGGCCTTGTCGCCGGGCCCGAGGCGTGTCTTGTCATCTGTCTTGTCCGGCACCGAAAGCTCCTTCTGGTCGGGTCGCGCCCCACCATGACACAGCCACACTGACCCAGCCCCACACCCCCCGGCCTGGTCGGCCTGGTCGGGCGCGCCCGACCGACGCCTGCGCGAGACTCGGACTGCGGGAGCTCGGAGGTACCGGGCTGAGAGGGCGCCTCGCCGGCGCCGACCGTCGACCTGATCCGGGTAATGCCGGCGGAGGGAGGTCACGTCATGACCAGCACCGAAGTCACCGAGACCACCGACCCAGAGTCGGACCAGGCCACGTTCAACCGTCGCAAGGTCTACGTCGAAGCGCCCACACCGGGGGTGCGAGTCCCGTTCGTCGAGGTCTCACTGTCACCGACCCCTGGCCCCGGGACGCCCAACGCGCCCGTCTTGCTCTACGACACCTCGGGGCCCGGGTCCGATCCCCGCGCCGGCCTGGCGCCGTTGCGCCTGGAGTGGATCTCCGGTCGGGGGGACGTCCTGGAGCACGAGGGACGCGCTCCGAGCCTCCGCGACGACGGGCGCGGCCGCGATGCGCCGAGCGGAGGCACCCGAGGCCTTCCCCGGGCCGCGTCGTCGCCCTCTGGTCGGCCGCGGGCCCGATCCCGTGACCCAGCTGCATTACGCGCGCCGCGGAGAGATCACCCCGGAGATGGAGTTCGTGGCGTTCCGCGAGCAGATGGACCCCTCCACGGTGCGCGACGAGGTGGCGGCGGGCCGGGCCATCATCCCCGCCAACGTCAACCATCCCGAGTCCGAGCCCATGGCCATCGGACGGGCCTTCCTCGTGAAGGTGAACGCCAACATCGGGAACTCGGCGGTGTCCTCGTCGGTGGCCGAAGAGGTGGAGAAGCTGACCTGGGCCACCCACTGGGGAGCCGACACGGTCATGGACCTCTCCACGGGCCCTGACATCCACACCACCCGCGAATGGATCGTGCGGAACGCGCCGGTCCCCATCGGCACGGTGCCGATCTACCAGGCGCTCGAGAAGGTGGACGGCCGCCCCGAGGAGCTGACCTGGGAGATCTACCGAGACACCATCATCGAGCAGGCCGAACAAGGCGTCGACTACTTCACCGTCCATGCCGGGGTCCTGTTGCGCTACGTCCCGCTCACGGCTCGACGCGTCACCGGCATCGTGAGCCGGGGCGGCTCGATCATGGCGGCCTGGTGCCTGGCCCATCACGAGGAGAACTTCCTCTACACGCGGTTCGAAGAGCTCTGCGAGATCCTCGCCCGCTACGACGTGGCCTTCTCTCTCGGCGACGGCTTGCGGCCGGGCTCGATCGCAGACGCCAACGACCAGGCCCAGTTCGCCGAGCTCCGCACCTTGGGAGAGCTCACCGAGGTGGCCTGGCGTCACGACGTCCAGGTCATGATCGAGGGCCCCGGCCACGTCCCGCTGCACCGTATCGCCGAGAACGTGACGCTGCAGCAAGAGGTGTGCCACCAAGCCCCCTTCTACACACTCGGACCTCTCACCACCGACGTGGCCCCGGGGTACGACCACATCACCTCGGCCATCGGTGCGGCGGTGATCGGCATGCACGGCACCGCCATGCTCTGTTACGTCACCCCGAAGGAACATCTGGGGCTTCCCGACCGCGAGGACGTGAAGGCAGGGATGATCGCTTACAAGATCGCCGCGCACGCCGCCGATGTTGCCAAGGGCCATCCCGGTGCCCAGGCGTGGGACGACGCCCTCTCGGCGGCGCGCTTCGAATTCCGCTGGGAGGACCAGTTCAACCTCGCCCTCGACCCCGGCACGGCCCGCCGCTACCACGACGCCACCCTTCCCGCCGCTCCGGCCAAGACGGCGCATTTCTGCTCGATGTGCGGGCCCAAGTTCTGCTCCATGCGCATCAGCCACGACGTGCGGGCGCTCGCCGACGCGCAAGGGGTGTCGCCCGAAGAGGCGCTCGAGCTCGGCATGCAGGCCAAAGCAGTGGAGTTCCGTACGACGGGGGCCGAGATCTACCGAACCCCCGCCGAGGCCTGACGGGCACGGCGCCGGCAGGAGTCTGACCAGGCTCCGGGTCGGAAACGTCCTGTTCGGAGCCCTGAGCGCTACACTGAAGACGTATGCCGCGGCGACGTGCCGCGCGCACCGGGGTCTTCCTCACCGGTTCTTCGAAGGTCGCCACTGAGGCGGCCGGGGCGGAGTCATCGAGGCGGGCCCGCCCCGCGGCCGATGGGCGGCCGTCAGCGAAGACAAGCGAGCGACACAACCGATGACAATGACCTCCAGGGGCCCGGCGGAGCTGGAGAGCTCCGATCCCGAGCTCGACGCGCCACAACCCATAGCCGCCACGACCTTCGAACAGTTGGGGGTGGCTCCGGAGCTGGTAGCGGTCCTGCAATCGCAAGGCATCACCGCGCCGTTCCCGGTCCAGGCGCTCACCATTCCCGACGGCATCGCCGGGCGCGACGTCTGCGGCAAGGCCAAGACCGGCTCGGGCAAGACTCTGGCCTTCGGCCTGCCGCTGCTCATGCGGGCGGGCACGGGCGGCCCCGACAGCCCCCGTGCTCTGGTCCTCGTTCCCACGCGTGAGCTCGCCGTCCAGGTGGCCGACGTGCTCGAGCCGCTCGGCAAGTCGACGGGGAGGCGCGTCGTCGTCGTCTACGGCGGCGCTGACATCGAGCGCCAGATCAAGAAGCTCCACAAGGGCGTCGACGTCGTCATCGCCACACCGGGCCGGCTGATCGACCTGACCGAACGACGCGCCGTGTCGCTCGCCAAGGTCGAAGTCGTGGTCCTCGACGAAGCCGACCGGATGGCCGACATGGGCTTCTTGCCCCAGGTCGAGTGGGTGCTGCGCAAGATCGAAGGTCGTCACCAGACCATGCTCTTCTCGGCCACACTTGACGGCGACGTCGACCGCGTCGTGAAGCGCCACCTCCACGATCCGGTCCGTCACGAGGTGGCGTCGGTGACCGCCACCGTCGAGTCGATGGAGCACCGGTTCCTGCAGGTCCATCAGATGGACAAGGTGAAGGTGGTGGCGTCGATCTGCCGGGGTGCCTCCAAGGCACTGGTCTTCGTCCGCACCAAGCGCGGCGCCGACCGTCTCGTCGAGCAACTGGGGCGTGAGCAGGTGCGGGCGGCGGCCATCCACGGAGACCTCCGCCAGTCGAGCCGTGAGAAGGCACTCGAGGACTTCACCGCCGGACGGCTGCACGTGCTCGTGGCCACCGATGTGGCGGCTCGGGGCCTCGACATCGATGATGTCGACGTCGTCGTCCACTACGACCCGCCCGAGGACCACAAGGCCTACCTCCATCGCTCGGGTCGGACGGCCCGGGCCGGGGGCTCGGGCGTCGTCGCCACCTTGGTGTTGTGGAACGAGATCCTCGACGTCGAGCGGATCCAGAAGCGCCTGAGCCTGCGGGCTCCGATCGTCGAGATCTTCTCCAACGACCCGCGCCTCGACGACCTGGCCGCGTGGCAACCCGACAAGGGCGCAGCCTGAGCAACGAAGCATCGGGGACCGCGTAACCGCGACGGCACCGGCTCCCCGTGTGCGACACCCTGTGCGTCCTCGGTGACAGGTCCACGCTGTTCGCCAAGAACTCCGACCGTCCCCTCAGCGAGGCGCAAGTCGTCGAGGTCCACGGCCGCCGCGCGGCCGGAGGCCGGGTGCGAACGCAATATCTCGATCTGCCCGACGCCGGCGCCGCCGCCACGGTGTTGTCGCGTCCGGTCTGGCTGTGGGGCGCCGAGCACGGGATCAACGAGCACGGCGTCGCCATCGGCAACGAGATGGTCAACACCGTCGACGACCCCCGGCTCGCACCTCCGGCTCTGCTCGGCATGGACCTCGTCCGTCTCGGCCTCGAACGCGCCGTCACCGCCGAGGACGCGCTCGACGTCATGACCGGGCTCCTCGAGCAATACGGCCAGGGCGGGGTAGGCGACGCCGTGAACACCGTCGCCTACTGGTCCTCTTTCCTCATCGCCGATAATTCCTCGGCCTGGGTTCTGGAGACCTCGGGGCGGGCGTGGGCGGCGCGACCGGTCGGGAGGGGCGATGCCATCTCCAACCGGTTGACCCTGCGGCGCGACTGGACCCGCGCCTCGCCGGGGGTGGTTCCCGGGACAGACATCGACAACTGGCGCGACCCGGCGACGCCCACCGGGTTCGCCGACGGACGCCTGGCCGCCAGCCGGGCCTTCGTGCAGCGCAGCCTGGACACGCCCGCTCCCCGCGGCCCGTCTGACACGGCGCGTACCGTGGTGGCGCATCTGCGCGACCACGGCACGGGACCGTGGGGCGCGCCCGGGAGTCCGGGTCCGGTCGTCGCGGCACCGACCGCCGTCGACGCCGATGGCACCGGCGTGACGGTGTGCATGCACATCCGCGATTTCGAGGCCACGACGTCGTCGATGGTGGCCGAGCTCACGCTCGACGACCACGACGGCGTACCCGGTCGGGCGTGGGTCGCCCTCGGCAACCCGTGTGCGTCGGTGTTCATGCCCGTGGTGGCCCCGTCGCCCACGGCGCCGAGCGGTTCGGTCCCAGACGCCTTGGCTGGTGAGCTCTGGGCACGCCGCTTCGCGGCGGTGTCGCGTGCGGCCGAGACCGACGTGGCATCGCTCGAGTCCGTGCGCAGTGTCCTGGGACCGGTCGAGGTGGAGCTCTGGGACGAAGCCGACGCGCTCGGGCCCCGCGGCGCCGACCCGGCCCGATGGCATTTGTTCGCGTCGGAGGCTGAACGCCGCGTCCAGGGCGCGCTCGACACCCTGGCTGGCGCGGGCATCGGGGTCACGGCCTGACCGGTCGTCGGAGGGCCCCGGTTAGGATCGCAGAGATGGCGAACGACGAACGTGCCCCGACTCCCATCGCTCTCGACGACCCCGAGGGCGTCGAGAAGATCCTGGTGGTCTGCGCGCATCCCGACGACGTCGATTTCGGTGTGGCGGGATCGGTGGCGGTGTGGGTGAAGGCGGGGATCGACGTCGCCTATTGCATCGTGACCGACGGGGACGCGGGTGGATCGGATCGCTCCATCTCCCGCGCCGACATGGCGGTGCTCCGACGCGAGGAACAGCGGGCCGCCGCGGCCGAGGTGGGCGTGCACGACGTCACGTTCCTGGGCTACCCCGACGGGTGCCTAACGCCGAGCATCGAGCTGCGTCGTGACATCAGCAGGCAGATCCGCATCTACCGCCCGCAGCGACTCGTGTGCCAGTCACCCGAGCGACTCTGGGACCGCATCGGGGCCAGTCATCCCGACCACCTGGCGGCAGGCGAGGCGTCGGTGTGCTCGGTCTATCCCGATGCCCGCAATCCCTTCGCCCATCCCGAGCTCCTCGAAGAGGGACTCGAACCACACACCGTCGCCGAGATGTGGTTGATGGCCGCCCCGAATCCCGATCGAGCCGTCGAGGTCACCGACACCTTCGACCGCAAGGTCGCCGCGCTGCGTCGACACCGGAGTCAGGTGGGCGAGGGTGAGTGGCTCGACGAGCGTATCCGGACCTGGGTCGAGGCCAGTGGGCGCGCCGCGGGTCTGGGAGACGGTCGGATGGCCGAGCTGTTCAAGGTCGTCGTCGCCCCCTGACGTCGCCGTGCCGTCGGACCGCCACGGGCCTCCGCCGCGCCCGGGGCGCCCCTGGGTCGTCGCCCAACACGCACCGCATGAAGGGCCGGGCCTTCTCGCCGATGTGCTCGCCGATGCCCGAGTGCACAGCCGTGTCGTGCGGCTGGATCGTGGGGACGAGCTCCCCGCGCCGGGAGATCTCGGTGGCCTTGTCGTCATGGGCGGCGCCATGGGGGTCCACGACGACGACGAGTTCCCCTGGCTCGACACCGAGCGCCGGTGGATCGCCGACGCGGTTCGGTCCGACGTGCCGGTCCTCGGGGTGTGCCTGGGCGCCCAACAGCTGGCCGCGGCCCTCGGTGCGTCGGTGACCACAGGCTTCGCACCCGAGATCGGCGTCGGTACGGTCGAACTGACCGCAGAGGGTCGAGCCGATCCCGTCCTCGGCCCCGAGGGGGAGCGGGTGCCGGTCATCCATTGGCACGGCGACACCTTCGAGATCCCCGCCGGCGCCGTCCACCTCGCACGTGGTGCCACCTATTCGAATCAGGCGTTTCGCTACGGCCCCGTCGCGTACGGCTTGCAATTCCACATTGAGGTCGACGACGCCATGGCGCAAGCTTGGGCACCCGAGCTGCCCCCGGGAGTCACCCTCGGGATCGAAGGACGCCGGGCCGTCGAGGCGGTGGGGCGCCGGGTGTTGTCACGCTTCGTCGAGATGGCGCTGCGCGCCTGAGTTCGACGTCGCCTCAGTCGAATCTCGCCACGGTCCGTCGCTTCGGGAGTCAGACCCAGCGGAGATCGTCGTCGGCCTGCTCGGTGACGCGTGCGCACGTCGGGCAATACCAGCGCGCTTCGAGCGACGTGCCGCACGAGCGGTGGTGGGGGCCCTCCACGTCGCCGCCGGCGTCGCGTGCACCCCACCGGCTGAGCAGTCGGAGCGCCCCGGCGAGGTCCCGCCCGGCTTCGGTGACCCGGTACTCGACGCGCGGCGGTCGGTCCGAGTAGCGGGCTCCCGCCACCAGACCCTGGTCCTCGAGCCGCCGCAACCGGGCCGTGAGCACGTTCGGTGCCACCTTGGGGATGGCCTCTTGGAGCTCGGAGAACCGTCGGGGTCCGTCGAGCAGGGCGTCGACGACGAGAAGGGTCCACCGGTCCCCGACGGCAGCCATGGCGGCGTCGAGTCCCGAGGTCACGTCGGTGATCCTCGCATGTGGCGTCGGGCCGAGCCGTGTCCGCTGCATCGCCCACCATGGTAACTTGCAAGTTGCAAGTGACTAGCGGAATGAGACCGGCACGTGAAAGTGCAGGTCAGAAGCACGATTTGGAGGACGGCGATGGCAACGGTGGCAGAGGAGCTTTCGAAGGCGACTGCGGACGTGGCGGCCCGGGTGGCCCCATCGGTGGTCGGCGTGGGCGCCGGTGGGAGTGGCGTGGTGGTGGGTCCGGGGCTCGTGGTGACCAACGCCCACAACATCCGTCGCGACGAGGTCGTCGTCACCTTCGCCGACGGACGGCGGGCCGACGGTCGTCCCGCGGGCGTCGACGTGGAGGGCGACCTGGCCGTGGTGGCAGTGGAGACCGACGACGCCCCCGTGTTGGCGTTCGCCCGATCCTCTGTCCGCATGGGTGATGCGGTCCTGGCCCTGGCCAATCCGGGCGGGCGGGCCGTGCGGGTCAGCGTCGGGTTCGTCTCCGCGCTCGACGTGGCCTTCCGGGGCCCCGGCGGGCGGCGTGTGGGCGGAGCCATCGAGCACACCGCACCGCTGGCGCGCGGATCCTCGGGGGGGCCCGTGGTCGACGTCCTCGGCAACCTGGTCGGGATCGACACCCATCGCGTCGGTGACGGCTTCTACCTGGCCCTCCCCGCCGACCAGGACCTCGAGGCCCGCGTCGAAGCCCTGTCACGCGGCGACGTGCCGCGCCGTCCTCGGCTCGGGATCGCCATCGCGCCCCCGCATGTGGCGCGCCGCCTCCGACAGTCGGTCGGCCTCCCGGAGCGGGACGGGTTGCTCGTCCACGCCGTCGAGGAGGGCGGAGTCGCCGATCGAGCCGGGATCCGCCCGGGCGACCTCGTGGTGCGCGTCGCCGCTACGAACGTCACTACGGTCGACGAGCTCGCGGCTGCGCTCGAGAGCTCGGTCCCCGCTGCCTCGGTCGAGGTCCTCGTGGTCCGGGGTGCGGACGAGGTGACGCTGGCCGTCGACCTCGCCGAAACCGTCGACTGACGACACCGTTCCGGTTCGCCCGGGTCGAGCGAGGCGTGGCAACCTGCTCTTCCCCGGGGCGGGGTCGGCCCCGGGGTGCCCACGAATCAGCCCCGACGGAGGACCTCGCCATGGTCAAGCTCACCTGCCTCATCCGCCGCAAGGAGGGGATGTCTCCCGAGGAGTTCCACGCCTACTGGCGCGACCACCACGGACCGCTCGTGCTGTCCACCCGCAGCGGCAGCCACGTCCAGCGCTACGAGCAGCATCACCGCGCGCTGAGCGACTACGGGCCCGATGATGACGGCCAGTACGACGGGGTGACCGAGCAGTGGTTCGAGTCGATGGAGGAGTACCAAGCCCACATCGCCGAGAAGGACTTCGCCGACGTGTGGGCGGACTTGCCCAAGTTCCTCGATGTCGAACGCCTCGCGTTCGTCGTCACCGAGGAGCCGGTGGTCATCTTGGCCGGTCGCTGACACCTCGGAACGGCACCGGCCCGTCGCAACGACGGATTCCGCCCCGTCGAGGTCAGGGAGTCGAGCCCCCGACGACCGGTGCGGCCAGGCGGACCGCCCCCATCGAACCGAGGTATGCGGCGTCTCCGTAGGAGAAGACCCCGCCGTCCGACCCCACGAGCCAGTACCCCCCGCTCCCCGGACCGGCGACGATCCCGACGATGGGCCGGTTGATCCGGTGTCCACCCATCGAGCCGTAGAACGGCGCGTCGCCGAAGGCGAAGACCCCGCCGTCCGACGCCACGAGCCAGTAGCCACCGCCCTGGGGCATGGCCGCCATGGCGACGACGGGCGCGTCGAGGGCACGGCCACCCATCGAGCCGTAGAACGGCGCGTCGCCGAAGGCGAAGATCCCGCCGTCCGACGCCACGAGCCAGTAGCCACCGCCGTCGAAGGTGGGAGCCATGGCCACGACCGGCGCGGCGAGACGTCGGCCACCCATGGAGCCGAAATACCGGGCGTCGCCGAAGGCGAAGATCCCGCCGTCCGACGCCACGAGCCAGTAGCCACCGCCGTCGGACGTGGGTGCCATCCCGACGACGGGCGCGTCGAGTGCACGGCCACCCATCGACCCCTCGAAGGGCGCGTCGAAGGCGAAGATGCCACCGTCGGTGCCCACCTCCCAGTACCCACCCGTGGCCGGGTCAGACGCACCTTGCACCACGGCCCCACGAAGTGCAGTGGAACCCATCGACCCCGCGAAACGGGCCGCCCCGAACGTGAACACCCCGCCGTCGGTGGCGAACAGGTGGTAGCCCTCGGGGGACTGGCCGGCCTCCACCACGGGCGTGTCCCCCGAGAATGTCACCGGCGCTATCCAGAGGCTGCGGAAGTCGCCGTCGCTGTAGGCGTAATGGCTGAGCGGTCCGTCCCAGGCGTGGTACGCCATCCACCACCTCCCTGAGGGGTCCTGGAAGAGCGATTCGCCCCCCGGGCCCAGTCGCGCCGCGTCGGAGTGGAGGATGGGGGCGCCTTTGGGCTTTGTGCACGGTCCGAACGGGCCCGCACAGTCGGCGTAGCCGACCCCGTAGCCGGGGCTGTTCCATGCGCCCCCGGAGTAGAACAAGACGTAGGAGCCCGAAGCGTCGACCATGTCGGGCCCTTCCACGGTGGACTCCCAGGGTTGATCTTGTGCGAGCACAACATGAGGTGACGAAGCCAGTGACAAACCATCGGGAGAGAGCAGTGCTGCGAAGATCGACGCCGGAGCGGCCGCAAGGCCCGCATTCGATTTCCAGTACAGGTACAGGGCGCCGTTCATGTCGACGAAGGGCTGGGGGTCGATGGACCCGCCCAGGCCGGTCTGGCAGATCATGGGTGCCAGGGAGCTGTCGAGGAACGGACCGGTCGGGGCGCTGGAGGTCGCCGTCGAGATGCACTGCTGACCGGTGCCGGTCACCTCGGTTGCGTAGAACATGAGGTAGCGGCCGTCGAGCAAGACGACCCCCGGCGACCAGGTGCGCCCCGGTTCCGACCACAAGGGCAGTGTCGGCAACGCATCGCCGGCCGGAGTCCAGGTTTGGAGGTCGCTCGACATGAGCACGGGGATGTTCCCGAGGACGCTGCCCGTCGTATACGCGTAGTAGGTCGTGCCCACCCGGATCACGTCGGGGTCCGGCGCGTCTGCGTCGTAGGCGGGTGTGGTGACGCCCTGGGCGATTCGAGGAATCACTTGCGCGCCGGCGGGTGGTTCGCCGAGTGCCCATGCCATCCCCATCGAGACCAGGACGGCGACGCCGAGCACCCGCAGAGGGAGCCGGGCGCGACCGGACCTGTTCGACGACGCCATGGGTGCGACGATCCGACGGTCGGGTCCGAGGCTATGCGGGTTCGGCGGTGCGACCGATGAGCGGCGGATGAGCGGCGGAGGGGAGACGAGCCCGCTCAGCGAGCGAGTTGGCGCAAGACGTAGGAAAGGATGCCCCCGTGCCGGAAGTATTCAGCTTCCATCGGCGTGTCGATCCGAAGGCGCGCGTTGAACTCGAGTCTTCCGGCGCGCACCGCGATCTCTTTGGGCACATCCCCGGCCCGCAAGGCGTCGAGGCCGGCGATGTCGAAGATCTCCTCTCCCGTCAGACCGAGGCTGGCCATCGACGTTCCCGTCGGTGAATTGCAGGGGAAGGATCCCCATCCCCAACAGGTTCGAGCGATGGATCCGCTCGAAGCTCTCCGCGATGACCGCCCGAACACCGAGGAGCGCCGGCCCCTTGGCGGCCCAGTCGCGTGACGAGCCGGACCCGTACTCTCGGCCCGCCAGCACGACCAACGGGGTGCCCTCGGCTCGATAGCGCACGGCGGCGTCGTAGATGCTCATCTGCTCGCCGCTGGGCAGAAGCCGGGTGATGCCGCCTTCGGTACCGGGGGCGAGCAGGTTGCGAAGACGGACGTTGGCGAACGTCCCTCGCATCATGACCTCGTGATTGCCTCGACGGGCTCCATAGGAGTTGAACTCCGACGGCTCCACGCCATGTTCGGTGAGATAGATCCCCGCCGGTGAACTGGCCCGGATCGAACCGGCCGGGGAGATGTGGTCGGTGGTGACGCTGTCACCGAGTACGGCCAGTACCCGTGCGCCGACGATGTCGGCGACCGGAGGCGGGTCGGCACTGAAACGATCGAAGAAGGGAGGCTTCAAGACGTAGGTGGAATGAGCATCCCACCTGAACGTGTCACCGCCACTGGTGTCGATGTCCTTCCACCTGTCGTCGCCCTCGAAGACCGACCCGTAACGAGTGCGGAACATCTCCGACGTCACAGCCTGTTCGATCGCGGCCGATACCTCGGTTGGTGTCGGCCACAGGTCGCGCAGGTAGACGGGTTGGCCGGTCGCTGTCGGAACCGAGGGGCTCGGTGGTGAGATCGAGGTCCATCGTGCCCGCCAAGGCGTAGGCGACCACCAATGGGGGAGACGCCAGGTAGTTCAGGCGGATATCGGGGTGGATGCGGCCCTCGAAGTTGCGATTCCCCGACAGCACCGCGGCCACCGACAGGTCGCCGTCGTGCACCGCCTCGGAGACGCCGGGCAACAGGGGACCCGAATTCCCGATGCAGGTGGTACATCCGAAGCCGACGAGCTGAAATCCCAGCGTTTCGAGGGGCTCGCGCAGGCCGGCCCGGTCGTAGTAGTCCATGACGACGCGCGACCCCGGGGCCAGTGAGGTCTTCACCCACGGTTTGGAGCGGAGCCCGCGGGCGACGGCCTTTTGGGCAAGCAAGCCCGGCCGCCAACATCACCTGTGGGTTGGAGGTGTTCGTGCAACTCGTGATGGCTGCGATGACGACGTGGCCGTCGGCGATCTCGACCGGGGCGTCATCATCGCCCTGCGCCGTCGCCACTCGGAGCGATGCGCCCGCACCTTCGCCCTGTCCGCCTGAGCTCAACGTCTTTCGGAAACCGGACCTCGTGTCGGTCAGAGCCACACGGTCCTGAGGTCGGGACGGACCCGCCAGGCTCGGTACCACGGTGGAGAGGTCGAGCGTGGCCAACTCGGAGAACACCGGCTCGGGGTCTTCGGCACGGTGGAACATGCCCTGTTCCTTGGCGTAGGCCTCGACCAACGCCACATGCGACTCGTCGCGCCCGGTGAAACGGAGGTAGCGCAAGCGTCACGTCGTCGATCGGGAAGATCACGCACGTCGCCCCGTACTCCGGTGCCATGTTGCCGATGGTGGCCCGGTTCTCGAGAGGGAGTTGGGCGAGGCCGGGGCCGTGGACCTCGACGAACTTCCCCACCACGCCGTGCTCGCGGAGCAACTGCGCGATCGTGAGCACGAGGTCGGTGGCCGTGGTCCCCTCGGGCAGCTCCCCGGTGAGCCGGAGACCCGACGACTGGTGGCACCAGCATCGTGAGCGGCTGGCCCAGCATGGCGGCCTCGGCCTCGATGCCGCCGACGCCCCAGCCGAGCACGCCCAGCCCGTTCACCATGGTGGTGTGGGAGTCGGTCCCGACCAGAGTGTCGGGGAACGCTTGGCCGTCGTCGGTGGCGAACACCACGCGGGCCAGGTACTCCAAGTTGACCTGGTGGCAGATCCCGGTCCCCGGCGGGACGACCCGAAAGCCGCCGAATGCCTGTTGTGCCCACCGCAGGAGCTGGTACCGCTCGATGTTGCGCCCGTACTCAATGTCGACGTTGGTGGCGAAGGACGATGCAAGTCCCGAGGACTCGGCGATGACGGAATGGTCGATGACGAGCTCGACGGGGACGAGAGGATTGATGGCGTTGGGGTCGCCGCCCAATTCCGAGAGTGCATCGCGCATGGCCGCCAGGTCGACCACACCCGGGACGCCGGTGAAGTCCTGCATGAGGACCCGCTCGGGTGTGAAGGCGATTTCGGTGGTCGACGCCACCCCGGCCTGCTGACGGCCGGCCCAGCCCGCCACGGCTTCGATGTCCGCGGCGTGGACCTGGCGCCCGTCTTCGTGACGGAGGAGGTTCTCGAGCAGGACCTTCATGGCATAGGGCAGGCGGGCGACGTCGAATCGACCGGCCAGGGCGTCGAGTCGGTGTACCTCGAAGCTCCGGTCGCCGACGGCGATCGTGGCGCGGGTGGAGAAGCTGTCGGCTGAGGGTGAGGCGGCGGCCATGAGGCCCATTCTGCTCCTCAGGGATGAAGTCCGGCACACCGAGCCCGAGGGCCGGCCCTGGGAGGCGTTCCCGTGTAGCGTCTGAAGGGCTCGCCCTTGGGAGTGACGCCTTGTTTGGGTCGGACGACCGCACCTGGGTTGTCGGCTCTCTGCAGGCTCGACGCCTCTTCTGAGCATCGACAAAGGACCGTCATGCCTGTCGTCCCGTCCGCTCGGCTCCACCTGGTGGTGCCGGCTCCAGAAGTTGATCCCGGACACGAGGAACGCCCTCGCGCCGCCAGGACCTGCCGGCGTTGTCGACGGACCTTCGCCCGCCACCCGTCGACCTGCTCCGACGACACTTCGGTCCGGTGGCTGTGCCCGCCGTGCCGCCGAAGCCCTTCGTGGCGCGTGCCGACGACACGTCTGCGGCTCGTCACCGCATCGACCGACCCCGAGCCACCACCACGAGAACGAGTGCCCGCGTGCGACGGGCGCTCCCAGTGAGCCCCGACGATCCAAGACGTTTCTGGGCGGTGTTGTCGGGCGCCGGTGAAGATGGACCCCCCTCGCTGGAGACGTTGTGTCGGGGATGTGTCGCGCTCCTGCCCGTGAGCGGTGCTGCGATCTCGCTGATGGATCCGGCTCAGGCTCAGAGCGTCGCCAGCGCTTTTGACGGCACGGCACGGGCCATGCAGGACCTCGAGTTCACGTTGGGGGAGGGACCCGCCCTGGACTGCCTACGCCCAGGGCAGGCCCGTCCTGGTGGACGACGTTCGGAACCTCGATGGCCGGTGGCCGCAGTTCAGCACTGCCGTGGCGGCCATGGGAGTCCGCGCCGTGTTCGCACTTCCCCTGAAGAGCATCGCGACCAGGATCGGGGTCCTGGTGCTGTATCGCGACGAAGCCGGGGCATTGGCTGCCGGCGAGCTCGCCGACGCCCTCGAAGTCGCCGACCTGATCACGCAACTCGTCCTCGTCATGCAGTCCGAGGCGGCCACCGAATCGGTGGCCTGGGCGCTCGACGTCTCGGATCACCGTGCCGTGGTCCATCAGGCCACGGGGATGATCGCGGTGCAGATCGAGGCCGATGTCGAGGAGGCTCTCGTCCGATTGCGGGCCCACTCCTTCGCCGCCGACCGGCCCATTCGAGAAGTTGCCGAGGCCGTGGTGACCGGACAACTACGGTTCGACGACTGATGACCCCCGCCCTGGTGACCAGCGATACGTCCCCATTTCGTCACACGCGGTGGCAAAATGAGAGTCCACTGATGTCTGGGCACAGCTGGGGGATCGACGACCCACCCCGGGCAAAAGCGACGGAGGGGATGGATTGACCATGGAACGGCGGGATGAATGGTTGGCGCGGACCTTCGTCGAATTGGCCGACACCCTTGTCGCCGATTACGACGTCGTCGACTTTCTCGCCACACTGTCCGAGCGATGCGTGGAACTGCTCGAAACCGTCGAAGTGGGCCTTGTGCTCCTCGACCGTCAGGGTGGCCTGCAGGTGATGGCATCATCCACCGAGCGCATGCGGGTGGCCGAGTTGTTCGAGGTGCAGAACGAGGAAGGGCCCTGTTTCGACTGCCAGCGTGGCGGCGAGCAGGTCATCAACAAGGCTCTCGAGTCGATGCAGGAGCGGTGGCCACGGTTCGGTCCGATGGCCCAGGCCGCCGGGTTCCAGATGGTGCACGCCCTGCCGCTGCGACTCCGCAACGACGTCATCGGCGCCATGAACATCTTCGACACGGAGTTGAAGGACATGACGTCCCCCCAGGTGAACATCAGCCAGGCGCTGGCCGACGCGGCAACCATCGGGATCCTTCAAGAACGCAGTGTCCGACAACAGGTCGACGTGGCGGGGCAGCTCCAGGGGGCGCTCAATTCCCGGATCGTCATCGAACAAGCGAAAGGTGTCGTTGCCGAGCAGCAGAAGGTGAGCATGGAGGAAGCGTTCGCGCTCTTGCGGGGATACTCCCGAAGTAGTCGCATGCCCCTGAGTGAGGTCGCCCGAGCCGTCATCGACCGATCGCTCAGCTCGGCCACGCTGCGGTCGGCCCCCCCGCTCGGCCGCGGCGCCGGCGGGACTCGAAAGGCGCCGTGACGAGCGTTCGCAAGGTGTGGGGCGTCGACACCTGTGTCTCGCCGCGACGAGTAGATCCGGCCGTGTGCTTCTCCCCGCAAGCCGACATCGTGGGCGGCCTCGTGATCAGCGGGATCGGTGTCGATGTCGTCCGCCATGTGCACCGACGTCGGGACCACATGGCCTTGGCCGCGCTCCCGCTCGTTCTCGGCGCTCATCAGCTCGACGAGGCATTCGTCTGGTGGGGACAAGAAGGGCACGTGCCGTCGGCGATCGGTCACGTGGCGTTATGGATCTATCTGCTGATCGCGTTCGTGCTGCTGCCCATCGTCGTCCCCGTGGCGGTGCTGCACTCGAAACGAACCAACGGCGAAGACTCTTGATGGTCCCGTTCATCGTGATCGGAGTCGGCGTCGCCGCATGGCTGTTCGGGGCGATGGTGCGCGGGCCCGTCGGAGTCGCGGTGCACCCGTACATTTGGCCTACACGATCAAGCCTGGTCACGGCTTGATCGTCATCACCCTCTACGTGGTTGCCTGCTGCGGGACACTGCTGTTCTCCGGATACCGCCACGTCGTGCTCTTCGGGGCCGCCAACCTCCTCGCCGTGGTCGTGATCGCCAAGTTGACCGTGGACGGCTTCGCGTCGGTGTGGTGCGGTTGGGCGGCGGTCACGAGCGGGGTCATCGCCTTGCACATGCGCTTCGGGAGGCCCCACCGCGCCATGCCCTATCTCCTTACCTGAGCGATCTCGAGAATCGGCGGATCTGAACGTTCTTTTCGACGTCGCCCTACCCGATTGCGCCTCGGCCTGCGACTACTCCGTTGAAGACGCCGCACGAGCCCGTTGTTCGCCGACGTCGGGGGTAGAATATGCATTGAAACCTGTCGCCCGAGACCACGGTGACCCTGAACGCCCCAACGGCGGAGCTGTCCTTCGCCGCGCAGGCAGGAAATGGACGCCGTGTCGGAGACCCTTCTCGAGAGGTTGCCCCCACCCCGGGCCGCCGTTGATTCACCGGAGCCGAAGCTCGACGGCCCCCCTCCCGGCCCTCTCACCTCGGCGCGGGTCGTGACCTCGCTGCTCGTGGCGGGGCCGTTGGTGGCGCTGGCCGTCTTCATCCCGCTCGGTTGGGGTGGGACAAGACGATCTGGGGCCTCGGCCTGGCCGCCGCGTTCTATCTCTTCACCGGCTTCGGGATCAGCGTGGGATTCCATCGCCTGTTCGCCCATCACAGCTTCAACCCGCACCGGGCCCTCAAGATCGTGTTGGCCATGGCGGGGACGATGGCGCTCGAAGGATCGGTCATCAGCTGGGTGACGACGCACCGCCGTCACCACATGTTCAGCGACCGTCCCGGCGATCCGCATTCTCCGGTCAGCTACGGAACCGACAACCCCACCACCACCCGGGGTTTCCTCTGGGCCCATGTGGCTTGGTTGTTCGCCTCTGACCCCACGAGCCAGAAGCGCTTTGCCCCCGATCTCCTGCGAGACCCCGACCTGGTCGTGATCGACCGGCTGTTCCCGGCCCTGGCCGTGCTTTCGCTCGTCATCCCGCTGGCGATCGGTTGGGCCGTGACCGGAACGCTCGGCGGCGCGCTCGGCGTGTTCCTGTGGGCCGGACTGATCCGCATGGCGCTGCTGCACCACGTCACATGGAGCATCAACTCCGTCTGTCACCTCTGGGGCCGCCGGCCCTTCACCACCGGCGACAACAGCGCCAACGTGGCTTCTCTGGCCTTGGTGTCGTTCGGAGAGAGCTGGCACAACTTTCACCACGCCGCGCCGGCCTCGGCCCGACACGGGGTCCTCGCCATCAGGTCGATCTCGCCGCCGGGTTGATCCGGATGTTCGAAAAGGCAGGATGGGTCACCAAGGTGCGCTGGCCGACGGCGACGCAGATCGAGACGCTGACCACTCGCGCCGAGGAGCCCGCTTCCCCCTGAGGCCGTTGCCCGGGATCAAGCTCTGGATCTGGTTCAGTGGCTGGATTTGGTCCAGTGAAATGCCTCGACGTGGCTCGCTCCCGCCACGACCAACATCCCTCCGGCGATGCTGGGGGCGGCGAAGTGTTGCGGCGTGCCCGTGGTGAGCGGCAGCGTGTAGCGGGTCGCCCCGGTGGACAGGTCGACTCCGTAGAGCAGGGACGAGCCGATGTCGATGGTCCACAGGATCCCGCCCGCGATCGTGGGAGATCCGGCCTCTCCGGTCGGGGAGGTCCAGGTCCACCCGCGTGCCATGGTCGGCTCCGGGTCCCACCCGGACCTGGTCGATGGTGCCATTGCGGAGATGCAGACCACGTAGACATCAGGTGACTGGTAGGCGTTGCCACCCCTGGATTCGCAGACATTGATCGACGGCAGACTGCCCGCCGATCCCGCCGAGCTTGGTGGCGTCGAGGAGGTAGGCGGTCTGTTGCTTGCCGACGATGAACATCCTCGAGCGTGTCGAGAAGCATGGCTGCGGTCGATCCCAGGTCACCGTCATCGGCGTTGTCCTGGGCCCAGTTCGACGGCGCGAAGTACTGGCGCTCGGCGAGGGTCGGCGACAGCTCGATCACGGCGTTCCCGTGGTCGAAAGGCTGCCCGGCGCCGGCGCTCGCCATTGCCCGTCACCACGAAGACGTCGCCGGACGCGTCCACCGTCACCCCGGCGGGGGCCCAGATGGCACCTTCACGGCCGTCGGCACCTGGTAGGCGAGCAGCGTGCCCCGGCGCCGGACTCGGGGACTCCGACGACCCAGCCGTGGTAGGCGCCGCAATCGCCGTAATTGCCGCCGAAGGCGACGATGACATGGCCGGCGGAGAGGGCGAGCCCGGTCCGTTGGAGTTGCGCGCCGGCGGTCCATCCGGGCTGGTCGACGTCACGGGTCCACACCACCCGGTGTGCCAGCGGTGTCGATGGCCACCACGATGTGTCTGACCGACGACCCCGACAAGGCGGCGGCAGACGCGAACAGCGTGCCCGAGGTGGGGTCGATGACCATGGTCGACGTGACCCCACCGTGGGCGTGATGTCGCCACAGGGGAGCATCGCCGGCGGGAACCGGTGAGGCCAGGTGCACCGACCACGCCAGCGTGCCGTCGGCGGCCGACAGCGCGTACACCGTGTCGTTCTCGCGTGGCCACGAAGACCTGGCCCTTGTAGATCGAGCGGCTCTCCGTAGACGGGGCCGTCGAGTGCCGGCGAGGTCCATGCCGCAGCGGCTTGTGGTGGAAAGCGGGGTCGGTGCTGTCGAGCGACGTGCGGGCGAAGTTCCCGCCGTAGGTGAGCCACGCCGCTGGCGATGTCTGGTGTCGTCGTGGCCGAATCCGACGTCGATGAGCCCGGCTCGACCGACGTGGTCGACAGCTGTGGCGTTCCGAGTGACGAGGAGGGGGACGATGTCGCACAGGCTGTGCACCCACCCACCAGCGCCGCCGTCATCACGGCCGTCGCCACCGTCGGCCTCGGCGCTCTTCCGTGCCATGGAGCGAGTCTTGTCGCTTCGGGCGGCGCCATGCGGGCGCGGCAGTGGTGCTGGTCGTGCTGGACTGCAGGCCATGGCCAACGTCCGGATCGGGTTCTTCTCGTTCACCGAGGTCACGGATCCTGCTGAGCACCGGTCGTACAACGAGTGGCACCAGCTCGACCACATGCCCGAGCAGTTCCCGATCGCCGGGGGTGGTGTTCGGACAACGTTGGGTGTCCACCCCCGCGTGCCGCGCGGCGCGGGCCTTCGACGACCCCGCTCTCGCTCCGATCCACTACATGACCCTGTACCTCATGGGCGAGCCCGTCGACGCCACGTTGGAGGAATTCCGGGCCCTCGGGGAGCGACTCCGGGCTGCAGGGCGCTTCCACGAGCACCGAAGGTCGCGCCTCTCGGGCCCCCTCCCCGTCACGGGCCTCCGGCGGCCCCCCGGGTGCTCGTGTCAGCCGAGGCCGATTCCCTTCCGGCCCAACCGAGGGGTCTATGTCGTCGTGCGCGAGGGCGGCACCGCGACGGGCCGAACCGCTCCGTCGAGGCCTCGGATGACGAGGATGGCGCTGGCGGGTGCGTTGCTCGGGGTGGACGGCGTGGCCGGGGTGTGGAGCTTCGCCACCGACAGCCGCTTCGACCGTCACGGTGGCGCCCCGGAGACAAGACGATCACCGTGTGCTACCTCGACGTGGCGCCGCTCGTCGGTCGCACCTCGACTGGGCGACTCGTACACGCCGGGGTCGACTGCGATTCCTGCGTCGGTGCTGTTCGCCGGTCCTTTGGAGACGATCACACCATGGAGCTGGGACTGGTTCGACGACGACCCCTGATTCGATCGCCGTGCGGTGACCGACCGCGATCAGAGCTTGACGATCACCTTGCCGGTGTTGCCCCCTGTGAACAGGAGGTTCAGGGCCTCGGGCGCATGCTCGAGGCCGTCGACAAGATGCTCGGCGTGTTTGACCTTTCCTGCGCCAGCCACCCCACCATGTCGATCTGCGCCTCGAGGAACCGGTCGAGGTAGTCGAGCACGAGAAACCCTCCATCCGTCCCCGCTTGATGATGAGATTGAAGATGTTGCGCGGCCCCGGGGCGGCTCTTCTCGTTGTACACCGAGATGGCGCCACACAGGACGATCCGTCCTCGCATGGCCAGTTGGGCGAGGCAGATGTCGAGGATCTCTCCGCCCACGTTGTCGTAGTAGAGGTCGATCCCACTCGGGGCACAGGGAGCGCAAGGAGGCGGCGACGTCATCGGTCTTGTAGTTGATCGCCGCGTCGAACCCGAGCTCGTCGACGATCCATGCGCATTTCTCGGCTGTGCCCGGCGATGCCGACGACCTTGGTGGCTCCTTTGATGCGGGCGATCTGTCCGGCGACCGACCCCGTTGCCCCGGCTGCTCCCGACACGACCACCGTGTCGCCCTCGGTGACCCTGCCGACGTCGATCATGCCGAAGTACGCCGTCATGCCCGTGACCCCGAGCACACTCAGCACCATGGGCGGGTCGACCCCCGGCGGGATCACCTGCATCGAGGCCGCTGCCTTCATCGGCGATACGTAGTCCTGCCATCCCGTCAGCCCGACCACGAGGTCGCCCACCGCATACCGGTCGCTGTTGGACCGATCACCTCCCCGACGCCCGCCCCCGGACGGTCTCGCCAATCCCGATAGGGGGCAGATACCCGGGAGCATCGTCCATCCAGGTCCGAATGGTCGGGTCCATCGACAGATAGCGGACCCGACCAGCGCCTCTCCCGGGCCCGGGCTCGGGCACGGGGGTTGCTCCAACCGGGTCGTGGCCTCGTCCACCATGCCCGACGGCCGGGTGACGAGGACGATGCGGCGGTTCCATTGCACCACTCCTTCAACTGCTCGATGATGGAGAGCGGGTCGGGCCCGATCGGAGTCACGTTGAGCACACTGACCCCGCCTCTCGATAGGCGGCGATCCGCTCTTTCACGTAGCCGGGAGGGCCCACGAGCGAGGTCAGCTCGAGGAGCTCGGCGGGGACGGCCGCGGCGGCCTCCTCCTTCTTCCCGCTCAGGTAGAGATCCTGGATGAGCGCGGCCTCGGCCTCGAACCCGTATCGACGGGTCAGGGCGTTGTAGAAATTGCGTCCCTTGGCGCCCATGCCCCCGACATACAGGGCGGTCATGGGCCGGGCGAACTCGCGCAGGTGCTCGAGGCCGTCGCCGATGGCAACCAGTCCCACCGGCGGCGATCTCGAGCGGGCCCAGGTGCGGGCGATCGCTTGGCGGAACCTGCGGCCAGTGCGTCTCCCCAGACATCGTTCGCCCGCTCGGGGATGAAGAGGAACGGGAACCATCCGTTGGCCAGCTCGGCGGTCATCTCGACGTTCTTCGGTCCCATCGAGGCCACCCAGACGGGGATGTCTGCACGGACCGGGTGGTTGATGAGCTTCAGCGGCTTGCCCAGGCCCGTGCCGAGGCCCGCAGGCAGCGGGATGGGGTAGAGCCCTCATTGGTCAACGACCTCTCGACGCCAGACCTTGCGGCAGATGTCGATGATCTCCCGGGTTCGTTCCAGTGGCTGGGTGTAGGGCACGCCGTGCCATCCCTCGATGACCTGCGGCCCCGACGCCCCGAGACCGAGGATGAAGCGCCCGTCGCTCAAGGCGTCGATCCCGGCCGCGGTCTGGGCCAGCAAAGCCGGAGTGCGGGAGTAGATGGGGAGGATGGCCGAGCCGATCTCGATGCGCTCGGTCTTGGCCGCGATGTACCCCATCTGGCTGGGTCCGTCGAGGCCGTAGGCCTCGGCCACCCACACGATGTCGAGCCCGGCCCGTTCGAGATCGGCGACATGGTCGGCGGACTCTTTGACGCCTCGCGAGTAATCGAGCATCGTGCTCAGGCGCATCGGGCTTCCTTTCCGCGGGTCGCCCCGGATCGTGTGGCGCGGGGCAGTGGTCCACGCGCCCGATCACGACTCTACGCGCCACGGTGGACATCCCACCATCGACAGGGATGAGCGCACCGGTCAGATACGCCCCGGCCCGCGATGCCAAGAAGATGGCGGCTCCGCCATGTCATCGGGACGACCGATGCGCTTGAGTGGTGCGTTGGCTGCGATCTGGTCC
Organism: uncultured Acidimicrobiales bacterium; assembly: GCA_963796765.1. GTDB lineage: Bacteria > Actinomycetota > Acidimicrobiia > Acidimicrobiales > UBA8190 > Chersky-840. The sequence continues at coordinate 418,934 of CAWCMY010000001.1, forward strand.
CGAAGGCCTCGAGTGTCGCCGCCATCATCTTGGACTGGAACGGCCCCGGTGCGATGGCGTTGACC
>CAWCMY010000002.1:0-938900 GCA_963796765.1 uncultured Acidimicrobiales bacterium
TCGGTACCGCGCCTGGAGCGGTACCTTCATTCCGACAGCACAGACTCGTGAGCTCAGGGCGCGTCGGCACCCAGACGGCGTGCCAGATTCTGGCGAACCTCGAGAAGGAGGAGGCCCTAGCTGCTGAGGGCTCGCCCCAGCACGCCGGCGGCCACTCGATCCCGTTCCGGCAGAGCATGGGCGTAGCGATTCAAGGTCATCGTGGCCTGGGCATGGCCATGGCGCTCAGCCACAGTGCGGACGTCGACCCCCGCGGCGAGCAGCGTCGTGACGGAGAAATGACGCAACTCGTGGAAGTGGAAAGGCCAGCGCTCATCGGCGGTCAGGTCCCGACCCCGCTTTTTTGCCGTCGCCCTGGCTGGTGCTTCGAGCTTCGTACAAAGGGCTTTGAACCGGTGGGTCACGGTATCGGGGCTGACCGGGGTCCCCGAGTGCGCCTGGTAGCTGAGAACGTAGGGGTGGTCGACGAGGGGGCTCTCCACGAGATCGGAGCGGTCGACTACGAATCGCCAGTGCCGGCGCAGAGTCTCGACCCCGACCTCGTCGAGGGCTACCCGGCGCACCTGATGGGTCTTGGTCGGTCCCTCATGAGCGACTCCGCCGACCACCGTGATCCCTCGTTCGATGCGCACGATCCCGACCTCGAAGTCGATGTCGGACCACCGCAGCGCTACCAGCTCACCCCGTCGGGCACCAGTGAGTGCCGCGAGAGCGATAGCCGCCGCCAGCACGGGGTCATCGAGGGCGGCTGCTGCCACCATGGCGGAGAGCTGGGCCGGCGTGGGCACCTTCATGGTGGGCGACTTGGGTGTCGGCGCGCTAGCCCGGTCTGTCGGAGCACGGTCGATCCAGCCCCATTTGACAGCCTGGCGGCACGAGGCGGAGAGGATCGAGTGATAGATGCGCACCGTCGATGGCGAGAGTCCCTCAGCCAGCCACCGCTGGTACCAGCCGTCGAGGGTGTCAGGCTCGAGCCGGTTGAGACGGACGCTACCGAGGGCCGGCCGGATCCGCCCGTCGATCTTGCGGCGGTACTCGTAGATGGTCTTGGGTCGGGCCTTGCCGACGGCCTCGATGTGGGCGAGCCACTTGTCGAGGAGCTCGCTCACCGTGACCCTGGACCGGACGAACTTGCCAGCCTCGACCTCGGTCACGAGCTTGGCGAGCGCCTTGCGCGCTGCTGTCTCGGTGCCCCGGAAGCTCCGCGTGATCTGGATCGGGTGGTCGGTGACCGTGTCGCGGCCCGCGTACGCTCGCAGCCGCCATGCACCTGACCCCGGCGGCCGCTCTGTCATCGTTCCTGCCCCGCGTGCCACTGCGCTACGGTAGCAGAGTTGTAGTCCAGAAAGTAGGCCAAAGGCACTAGCAGAAAACGTTTTACCAGACGGGGCTATAGCTCAGCCGGTTAGAGCGCAGCACTGATAATGCTGAGGTCGCTGGTTCGATTCCAGCTAGCCCCACTGCTCTGCACCTGGTCACGGGTGTCGAGCACCCCGTCGTCGTCGTCTTTCCGTTGAAACATGACGAGACTGACGCCAGAGCTTCACGCCCGCGCCGATTCGATATCCGGGACGAACGCCGACGTCTCGATGGGGCCGCTTCCGAGCTGACGCGAAGCGGTACCGGGCAAGTCTGCCTGCGCTTTTACCCCGAAGTGCAGCCCGTCCCCCAAGAGAGATTGCCCCCCGTGCAACCCCGTCGAAAGGCCGGACACTTCAGGGGTGACCGATGGCGGTCGATACAGAGAAAGGAGGAGAGCACCGAGGACTCTTGATACAGCACAGCTGAGGCACGACTCGCAGCTGCGTCTCACCTGACCCTGGGCAGGTCAGTTACGGTCTGCAGCCGCCGGGCGGTTCGTACCTTGGCGCTCCTGCAAGGGATTCCGGAAAGGTTGACCGTGAGCATGCGACATTTTTCTGAGTTGAAGGCAACCCGGACCACGTTTCCTTCGCGACCCGGTCTATGGCCAGGACGCCGAGATGAGGCACAAGCCGTGGGTCTGGCAGGAATGGTCTTCAGCCTCATCTCAATCGGTGCGGGTGCCGTAATGTGCTGGGCGATAACCGCGGACGGTCACGGGGTCCGGATTCCCACGGTGGGGGTCATCCTCATGGTCGTCGGGGCGGTCGGCCTCGTCGGCTCGGCCGTCCTCTACGCCACCTCCCGACCGGCTGTCAGCGGGCATCGCACCTTCGACCGCCAGGAGACCGACGCGCAGGGTCGCACGGCTGCGGTACACGAGGAAGTGCACTAAACGCCCTGGGGAACGGGGGCAGACGATCAGCATGCGTTGCCGTCGCTCTGGGAATGCGGAATGGTGGAGCGAATACCGGATGGTCTGGATCACGACCCGCCGAATGGTGTACATGTGAGCTCCGGCTTTTGAGATGGTAATCAGCCCCAGAAGACACACGTCGGGTCGGAGGTGAGTTCTTCGATGATCACGTCGATGGGCTGCTTGGCGGCCAGGTCGAAGTACATCGTCCAGCCGCCGTATCGGTCGCCGAAGTAGAGCGTCCAGGTGCCGTCGCCCTCGTAACGGACTTGGGCAATCGGCACGGAGGTCCAGTCACCGTGACCACCTTGCCAGGGCGGCCGTCGCTCGTGGATCGAGACGCGCTTGCCCTTGACCGTCACCTCCAGACGGACCTGGTCCTTAACGGAGTCGGGGACGCGGCCTCGGCATAAGCGGCGCAGCTTCTCGATGTCGAGCTCGGGGAGGACCGTGGCCGGCATCCCCCGAGGCTATGGCGTCACCCCGCCATCGAGGTCTCCGACAGGCATCGGGCGAGTGCCGCGTCATCGGGGAAGACCCCCCCACCACGTCGCAGCGCCCGCTTGATCTCCCGGTGGACCCCGTCCGAGCGGGGTTCCCGGGGCGGATCCTGGACCCGCACGGCACCCGGACGACGCCCCTGGGTTCGCACCCCTAGGGCGATAGAGCCGAAGGTCCGTAGACGCGCGTCCTCCCCCGGCATAGGGTGACTGGTGGGTGGATCCGGGGGGTCGGTGCACCTCCATGGCACCAGGGCCGCCCAGGGATTGGCGGGGCACGGCAGCGCCCTAGACACGATGAGGACCTCGACGTCGCTCCCGTGTCCCGGCCACCCCCAGGGAGGCTGGGCGGTCAATGGCGGTGACGCCGCATCCCTACTCAAGGGCTCTTTCTCGGCATTGACGGTCAATTCACCGATGACCGTGCCGCCAGTGATTGCTGAGGCTGCGTCGGCGTCGCGAGGTGTTCCGCAGAATGAACCGGAGGATATCGATGTGCTTCTCGGTATCCGATTGCATCATGTCGACAAGGAGAGCCCACACGGGGGCGTCGCCATAGGAGCGGAGCCGCCTTCGGAGCCGTTTCAAGTGGATTCGATCTCTCAGCTCGTGTCCCAGGAAGGCCCGAGTCTCGGCTCGCACGGCCCCTTCGTTGCCGTCTGTCGGAAAGACCGGCACGATCTCGTCGGGCACCCCCTTCGTCCATCCCCACGCGATCGTGTTGGCAAGCTCCTCGAGCACCCGGTGATGTCGCTTCTCGTCATCGAGGATCAGCTGGACCAGATACCGAGCCGCCGGTGACTCTGCCTCGTCGACAAACCGTTGGTACCGCTCGAGGAGTTCCGCTTCCTCCCGACCGTGTCGGTTCAGTGCTTCGACGACTTCGCGAGTCGAGACGCTGGCGCGTGTCGTGCGCAACCCTTCGAGTGCCTTCTCGAACTTGGTGGTCACAGTGAAAGCCTGGGCTGAGATGCCCGCTTCGGGACAGAGTCTTTGGTCCCTTCCTCCACCGTGACGGGTCGGACTTAGCAGCGGTAGACGCGCTCCGCGTTCGTTGCGAAGAGTTTCTCGCGGGACTCGCCGTCGAGGCCGGCTGTCAAGGCGCTGAACGCTCCGTAGAGCTCGTCGAAGGTGCCGTACATCGAGTCAACGGGGAAGTTACTGGCGAACATACAGCGGTCGACGCCGAAGATCTCGATGGCGTGCTCGAGCCAGGGGGCAAAGGCGTCGACGTCCATGGACTGCAGCGGCATGGCCAGGCCCGAGAGTTTGCACACGACGTTGTGGCCCAGGGCACCCAAGGCGTCGATGCCGGACCTCCACAGGGCGCGCTCCTCGTCGGAATCCGAGCGGGGCCATCCGGTGTGCTCGACGACAACCGTCAGATCGTCGAAGCCGGCGAGATCCGCCGCCGCCGCTCGAAGCTGATCAGGGTGGGTCATGAGCTCGAACACCAGGTTCCGTTCCGCCAGGGCGCGTAGGACGTCGGCGTCGGGGAGCGGTCCCATGTTGGCGCCCATGGGGCGGACCCCTCGGAAGCGTGATGCCGTCATCTGGCGGTCGATGAGCTCGACGGCCTCAGCCACCGTGTCGGCCGGCGGGAGACCCCCGATGATGGCGGCAGGAAGGCCACTGGTCTGCGCGTTGTGATCGAGCTCGATGGTCTCCTCGATCGAGTGACGACCGGTGGCGGCAGCGACGTTGACGATCTTCTCCACGTTCCACCCCGCAGCATCGGCCTCATAGGTGTCGCCATCGAAACGGCGATACATCCTCGAGGCGTCACCTTCACCGCCTTGCGGGGGGCGCGCCAGATACGGGTACCAGTCCGTGCGAGCGGGGTCCCACAGGTGGACGTGCGCGTCGACGACCCGGGTAGGCCGGACGGTCATCGAGGCTCCGTGGCTGATGGATGGCCGTCGCCGGTCACGACTTCCCGGAGCGTGGCGTCGAGCCAACCGGGGACGGCCGGCCCGCCGTAGGTGACGGCGCCGATTGGTCGGGGATGACTACGAAGGCCGAGCCAACCGGCGCCTATCACTAGCTCTGCACCGGCGAGGGTGGTTGCCTCGGGGTGGCAGAGCAGATGGGCGACCAGCGCACCGACCGGTTCGCAGGCGGCTTCCTCCGAAGCCTCGATGCTCGCCGCGAAGGCCGCGATGCGCCCCTGCGTCGAACCCGCGGCAGCCCGTGCCAGCTGCGCCGACGCCTGGGCTCGACTTCGACCGCCCGTCGTGCGGGCGTCGGTGAGGGTGACGAGCTGGACGCGGTGGCTGCCGTTTGCCGCGTAGTCGGCTGCGGCTCGAGCCCAGCCGGCATCGGCATGGAGGTGCTCGACGACGGAGCGATGCTCGGCGAGTACCCGCTCCCATCCCGTGGTCGAGGTGGCCGTCGACTCACGATCGGCGGGTGCGATCACGATGGCGTCGATCGGTCCGGTGGCCTCGACGACGGAGCGCAGTGCGTTGGCGGCGTCGTCGAAGCCGGTTGTGACCTCGACCCGGTGGCAGGTGACGGACCGGGCTTCGAGCGAGGCGGTGAGGGACGCGGCCAACCGGGACCGATCGGTGACGACGGCACACGATCGCCCGTGCCCGGGTACGACGTCGGCGGGGGCAGGCTCGTCGAAGATCGGCCCGAACCGGGGGTTGCCACCACCACCGCTCGCCTGGGCCGTCTCGGCCGGGGCGAAGGCGCGGGGGATGACCGCCCCGAGCACCCCGGCCAGGGAGACCACCTCGTCGGTGCGCACCACTTCGAGGAGGCGGGGCTCGTCGACGACCGCCAGTTCCGAACCACCGGCGAAGAACACCCGACCGGTGCACCATCCGAAGTCGTCACCGACGAGGTGTGCACCGAGCGGCCCGAGGTCCTCGGGGCCGGGCATCGACCGGAGCGACATCCCGCCACCGCGCGATGCCCCGCCCGCCTTGCGAGCGCGTTCGACCGCAGCGGCGACCATTCGGGTGGCCGCGATGGGGGACATGGCGTTCACCGCCACGCCTGACGGCGAGTGGCGACCTAGCTGCCAGGTGAGGGCGGCGACGGCTCGTTTGGCACAGCCATAGGCGCCGGCATCGGCGGGCCGCCATCCCGAGCCGGAGGTGACGCCCAGGATGCGGCCGTGCCCGGCGGCGGCCATGAGCGGGAGCGCGGCATCGAGCACGTTGAGATAGCCCCCGAGGTGTATGGCGAGCAGCGCGAGCCAGTCCTCTTCGGTGCCTTCTGCGAAGCTGCTGTGCCGGGTGATGCCGGCTACGTTGACGACTGCGTCGAGGCCGCCGTGCTCATCGACGAGCTCCTGGAACAGGTCGCGCACCGCCTCGCCGTCGGTCACCGACACCGACGAGGCTCGGGCTGAGCCACCCGCCGCCACGATGCGACCGGCGGTCGTCTCGTCGGTTTCGGGGAGCCGCTCCGACCCGTCGAGGGTCACGAGGGGGTCGACGGTGACGACGAACCAGCCGCCCCGGCCGAGCTCTTCGGCGATCGCCGCTCCGATCCCACCCCCGCCGCCGGTCACAACGGCGATCCGCTGACGCACGCTCACGACGCCGTCGACCGAACCTCGAGCTCCAGGCCCTCGAACGTGCCGGCCTCGAGCCAGTGCTCGAGCAGCTCGCGGTAGGCGAACCAGTCGCCCATCCCCCGGCCGTAGTTGCCGTTGCGGGGGTTCATCGCTTCGGGGTGGCCCTCGTTGTTGATCCGCGAGGGCGTGCAGGCGGACATCACGGCGCTGCCGTCGACGAAGGAGTCGACGATCTTCTCCGTCCACGCCGCCTCGGCCTCGGCGCTCACGTCGAACACCTCCACTCCCTGTTCGTCGAGCAGCCTGATGGCGCCGCCGATGAACGCAGCCCCGAGCACGGCCAGCTGCGTGTAGTTGACCGTCACCACAGCCTGCTGCCCCGGCGCCGGCATGACGAACATGTTCGGGAAGCCACGGCTCATCATCCCGAACAGGCTGGCGGCGCCGTCGGCCCACTTCTCGGCCAGCGTGACCCCGCCGCGGCCGACGATCTCGTGGCCGACGCGACGGAACAGCGGGGTGAGCTCGGCCTCGAAGCCCGTCCCGTAGATGATGCAGTCGACCTCGTACTGCTGCCCGTCGACGACCGGGCCCTGCTCGGTGATCCGCTCGATCCCGGCGGGGCAGTCGATCAGCGTGACATTGGGGTTGTTGAAGGCCTGCAGGTACTCGTCGTGGAAGCACGGCCGCTTGCAGAGGTACCGGTAGTACGGCTTGAGGATTGCGGCTGTGCGTGGGTCGGCCACCAGCTCCTCGACCCGTCGACGGTGCGAGTCCATGATCTGATAGTCGAGCTCCTCGGCGCTGCGCAGGTACTCGGCCACCGTCAAGCCCTTGGCTCGCGGGGGGTGATGGACCGCCGCGTAGTGGTGCGTCCACCCGTCGTCCACGAGGTCGACCTCGACGGCTCGGCCCAGCATGATCGCCTGGAAGTTGTCCATGCGGGCGCGCTGCCAGCCCGGCCCGAGCTCGTGGGCGAAGCTGGGATCGGTGGGCCGATTGCCCCGCTCGCCGATGGCCGACGGCGTGCGCTGGAACACGTAGACGTGCTTCGCCGACTCGGCCAGAGGTGGCAGGCACTGGATGCCGGTCGCCCCGGTGCCGAGGAGGGCGACGACCTTGTCCGTCAGGCCCGTGAGCGGCGCGTGCGGCCCGCCGCCGGTGTACCCGTAATTCCACCGGGCCGTGTGGAAGGAGCACCCGGCGAAGTCCTCCATGCCCGCGATGGCGGGAAGCTTCAGGAGGTTGAGGATCCCGACGGCCAGCACGTACCATCGGCAGTTGACTTCGTCGCCACGGTCGGTGTGGATCCGCCACCGGGCCGTGTCTTCCTGCCACACGGCCCGGGTGACCCCGGTGTGGAACAGAGCATCGTCCACGAGGTCGAACCGCTGAGCGATCGCCTCGAGGTGACCCAGGATCTCTTCGCCGAACGCGTAGCGCCGGGTAGGGATGTAGTCGAGCTCCTCGAGCATCGGAAGGTAGATGTAGGACTCGACGTCGCACATCACGCCCGGGTAGCGGTTCCAGTACCAGGTGCCCCCGATGCCGCCCGCCTGGTCGACGATGCGGATCCGCTTGACGCCGGCCTTGCGGAGCTGCGCGCCGGCCAGGACCCCGGCGATCCCCCCGCCCACGATCACGACATCGACGTCGTCGGCGACCGGGTCGCGCTCGGTGACCGGCGTGAACGGGTCGTCACGGTAACGGGCGAAGTGCTCGTCTGACTCGCAGGTCACGGATGTCGGAACGGCCCGGGACCAGCCGCTTGTCGCGCTCGAGCGAGGTACTTGGCGCGGACGGCCTCGGGGTCGTACACGGGGGCTCGGTCAGGTCCGGTCATCGGGTCCTCTTCGCCGCCATGAACGTGCCATTGGAGGGAACCCCGGACATGTGCCAACTCTACTTTCTGAGCTGGCGTGGGTCCGATGGCGGCTCGGGGTTCTCTCCCGTTTCGTGAACTCCCCCGAATCGGCTCGGGCCGCTGTCGCCGGTCACGATGCGCCGAAGCGGACCTCGCCGGTGGAGTCATGCGGGCCTCTACGATTCGCTCATGGCGCCATCGAGTGACGGGCGACCGGACGAGCTGACGTTTCGGACAGCCGAAGCCTGGCTGGCAGATGTGCGGGACGCAGAGCGACGGGGCGAGTTGCTCGCCGCCTTCGATCTGGCCGAGCGGGGCCTCGAGGAGTATCCCGGTGACATGGCTTTGCGATATCACGCCGTGCTCGCTCTCGCCCGCACCGGTTCGACCGCTCAGGCGGCGCGACGTTTCACGGAACTCGACCTGGCCTCGGTGGACACCGAGGATGTGGCCGCGCTCGAGGCGCGGATCGGGAAGGACGTGGCACTGGCCGCGACGGGCGACGAACGCCGACGCCTCGCGGTCCAAACCGCTGGCGCGTATCGGGATATCCGGGACCGGACGGACGGCTACTTTCCCGCCATCAATGCCGCCACGTTGACTCTTGTGGCCGGAGACGTCGCCGGCGCGCAGGCGCTCGCCCGCGACGCCCTGGCTCTGGTGGCGGCCTCGAACGAGGGGTCGTACTTCGCGGCGGCAACCGAGGCCGAGGCATCTCTGCTCCTCGGTGACTACGCCGCGGCGCGTGCGGCCCTCGCCCGGGCCGCGACCCTCCACGGCGGAGACTTCGGTGCATTGTCGACGACGCGCCGTCAGCTGCGCATGATTTGCACCACCCGCGGTATCGACCCGGAGATGCTGTCGGCATTGGCCGGACCGGCGGTGGCACACTACTGCGGCCATCGGATGGCCGGACCGGGTGAGGCGGGACGGTTCCTGCCCGGTCAGGAGGCCGATGTCACCTCTCGTGTCGAGAAGGCGGTCCAGCGGCGCCCGGCGGGATACGCCTACGGATCACTCGCCAGCGGGGGCGACATCTTGTGGGCCGAGGCACTTCTGGCCCAAGGGTGCGAACTCCACGTCGTCCTACCCTTCGCGCTCGACGAATTCATCGGGACGTCGGTCGCACCCGCGGGGAGGGACTGGGTGAAGCGTTTCCGACGCTGCCTCGATGCCGCCATCACGGTCAGCTACGCCACCGAGGACGCCTATCTCGATGACGACGTGCTGTATAGCTACTGTTCTGAACTCGCCATGGGACTCGCCTTCGTGCGGGCCCGACACCTCGACTCCGAGGTGCACCAACTGGCGTTGTGGGACGGTGGGGCCCCGACCGGTGTGGCTGGAACCGCGGCGGACGTGGCGAGATGGCGTTCGACGGGCCGTGACGTCGTCGTGGTCTCACCCGGACAACGCACGCCTGGGTCTGACGACGTGGCCCAGACCGTGGCGCCTCGGGACAGTGACGGTGGCCGCCACATCGAGCGGGTGATCCGGGCCATGCTCATCGGTGATATCAGCGGATTCTCCAAGCTGACCGATGAGCAGCTGCCGAGGTTCGCCGAGGTCGTGCTCGGGAGCTTCGCTCGAGTCCTCGCCGACTACGACGCGGACATCGAGTATCGCAACACCTGGGGGACGCGCTCTACGTGGTGCTCTCCAGAGCGCCGGTGGCGGCGCGCTGTGCTTTGGACCTCCAAGATGCCCTGGGCACGGTGGACCTCGTAGCACACGGACTACCCCTGCATCTGGCCTTCCGCCTGTCAGGGCATATCGGACCGGTGTTCCCGATCCGAGACCCGGTGTTGAAGGCCGACGCGTTCATGGGGTCTCATGTCAGTCGCACTGCACGAATCGAGCCCGTGACCCCGCCGGGCGCCGTCTACGTGACCGAGGCCTTCGCGGCCGCACTCGAGCTGTCTGGCTCCTCTGATGTGGGCTGCGACTACGTCGGACACATGCCGGCGGCGAAGGGCTACGGGCGCCTGCGTATGTACAGGGTCAGACGACGAGGACCGGCTACCGCTTCGACGAAGTGAGGCCGATCCAATCCAACACGTGCCGGGCTATCCGGCAAGCGCCCCGTGCGCCGCCCAGAACTTGTTGAGATGGCCCTGCACCTTGAACAACCAGATGAAGCCGCCGATGAGCGGGAGCAGGATCCAGAAGCCCGTCGTCGCCCTGTACCGGCTTCGGGCCTGACCCTCGGCGGCGTAGAGATTGCCGACCTCCGACGGCATGACGAAGATGTTCACGATGGAGAGCAGGATGGCGAGGACGAGGCCGAGCACGCCGCCGATCCCTTGGCCCGAGTATTCCTTCATTTCTTTGAACATCGCGTACTGCCAATAGAGGCCATAGATCCCGAGCGTCACGATCGAAAGCAGGATGACGATCCAAGGGCTTCTGATCTTGCCGAGCGGTCCGGGCACGGTGTGCCCCCTTTCGGATGAAAGCAGGGCTGCGGTCGCGACGCTACCGGGTCGATCTGCCGGACGCGGAGGGACGATTCGGCCTGACTGTCGGGGACCACGCGTTCGGCTGGCTCAGTGACGTGAGCTGGACCACGTCGCCCCCCGCGTAGTGCAGATGGCGGAAGTGTCGGACGCCCGAGCGACTCGCGCAGCGTCAAGGTGCCCGGTGCCGACCAACTCCGGGCCGGGACCTTCAGCGCGGCCCGTCCGGCGCGTCGGTGGTGGCGGGACCGACGCCGTGCCCGGTGTCGAGCGTGAGGTGGGAGCCCGGCGCCGCTCCCTCGACGATCACCGGCGCGGCGTCGGCCACCCAGAAGTCCTTGAAGTTCGACACGTAGGGGATGTCGCGCCCCTGTACCTCGAGGTAGGCCTGGAACGGCGGCGGGTCGTTCATGTGAAGGTGATCGCTCGAGTACACCCGCCGATCCCCGAACCACACCGTCAGGCTTGCGGTGTCCGTCGGTGCGGATGGTGACCGGCTCGCGGGACGGGGTGTCGGCGCGCAGCGGCTCCTGCCACAGTTTGTCGGTGACGGCGTCGGCCACGAAGCCGTGGGCCGATCCGATCTGCCACGTGCTCTTGCCCTGTGACGAGAGGGCCGCGACCACCACGTAGTTGATCGAACCGTTGTCTCTGGGTCGAGGCTGACTGCACGGCGAGGACCGCCTCACCGACGCCCGATCCGACCGGTGTCGGAGGCCGGGACATGATGGCGTGCCACACGACGTCGGGTCCGGCGGCGCGCGAGTGTGACCGCGAACCAGCCCGCCCAACTCGAGTGGGCTCGGACCCCGACGTCGAGACCCCGGTTGGAGGCGTCGATGCAACCCACCCCGGGCGCGGCGGAACCGTTGAACACGTAGTGGTCCAGGAGCTGACGGTTGGGCGTCGCGGTCGTGAACGGATCGGCGATGACGAGCCCGGAGTGGGTGAGGGTCAGACCGGGCGGCATGGGTCGTGCCGGAGCGCCGTGGCGGGCCACGTCGTCAGCGCGATCGTGACGAACACGAGGATGAGGGCCCCGAGGGTGACCTCGACGCGCCACAGATTGGCGCGTGCCCGCGCCCCACGGCGGGGTCGTAGGCGGCGGTCGTGACCCTGTCCGGTGTGCTGGTAGGGCCGGCGTTCGAGGCCGGGGAGAGTTGGACGACCATCGTCGACGCCCTCGCCCTCAGAGCGTCCGGTAGTAGGTCAGGTCGGCCCGGGCGAAGGCCCGGTGCGGCGAGCACGACGGCGACGACGCGTAGACGCCGGCCCCGGCCACGAGCCCGGCGACGGCGGAGACGGTCGGCCCGGCCCACGCCGCGCCGATCGACGTCGCGCCCAGCGCCGCCAGGCCGGCCCACGCCGCCGCCAGAGGTCGCATCGGAGCGGACAAGCGAGAAGAGGAGCTGGCTGCAGAAGAGCCCGATGCCGAGAAAGAGGTAGCCGACCGTGCACGCCGCGAGCAGGCCCGGGTGCCGGGCCAGATCTGCGAGAATCGGGAACGTCGCCCCGAGGCGGGGGGCCCCCACGATGACCCCGGCCCCGGCCACCACAGCGAGGCCGCCGAGCACGAGCAGCTGCTCGCGCCAGTACCGCAGCACCTTCTGTCGGAACTCGTCGGTCTGCGCCACCGTGAAGCGCGACAACCACGCCGGGAACTGGCGCGCCAGCAGGTGCTCGGTGGCGGCCACGGTCTGGGCCAGCAGTGGCACGAGCACCACGATGGCGACGCCGCTCGTCATGGCGAACGGCGCGTTGAAGGTGTAGCCGGCCCCGGAGAAGGCCCCCGCTCACGAGCTGGGGAGCGACCACGATGGCGAAGAAGGCGAAGCCGTAGAGCCCGTAGGGCGCCACCGCCCGGAGCAGGGCCGACCCCGAAGGGCGCCACAGCTGCGGCCGGCGCGGACGAGTCGACTCGCAAGAGCCACCACGCGCTCGCGCATCCAACACACCGCCGCCATCACCGCCACGCAGGCGGATCTGCCACACGATGAGCACGGTGGGATCGGTGTACGTCCCGGATGTGGCTCACGAACCAGAGCAAGGACCGCCGGCTCCGCCACCGACGATGACCCCGATGGAGAGAAAGGCGCGCCGCACGTAGAAGGCGGCCAGTCCGAGTTGCAACGCGGCGATGGTCGACGGCGGCGGCGAGGCCCAGTCGCGCCGTGGCCGGGGTGCCGGCCCGCGAGCACGTCATTGCGCACGAGGTAGAGCGCCAGACCCGACACGACCGTGTGACCAGGAAGCCGAGCCTCGAGGGTCCACCGGGTGATCCGCACCACCATGCCCTGGTCCCCGAGGCCGATGTAGAACGACGCCCGCCGACCGAAGGCCTGGATGAACGGACCGGTGACGAGGAGGGCTACGGCGGTGGCCAACGTGACGGCGTTGGCGATCGAGGGGATGGCGATGTTCGACGACCAGAACGAGACGCCAGAGATCAGCAACGTGGCGAGGCTCACGAGCCACGGCGACGAATAGGCGAGACCCCGGGCGAGGTCCACGGGCCCCGGGGGCCGGGATCGGATGGCGACGGGTGCCAGTGCCTGGCGCGACAGTGCGGACGAGTACAGAGGGACGAGCGCGAAGACGCGCTCGGCGAGAGCGTTGAGCCCGTCGGATCCGAGGGCGCGGGCCCGTTTCGCGGTGTAGCCACACGTCTCGAGCACCACCGCGACCTCCACCGCGTTCAGCGGGGCCGGGCATCGACCGACGACCGTGCGGGCGGCGATGTGGAGGCCGAGCTCACCTGACTCGGTGGTCTGAACCGTGCCGGTGGTCATGAGACCGCATGCGCCATGGCCCTGTCCGAGCCAGGCGAGAGTCTGCCCGTGACGCCGGTGAGGGACCGCCGACTTCAGGTGTCGCCGAGTCGGACTGTTCGAAGGCGGTGTAGACGTCGTCGTAGTCGTCGAACATGCGTTGGGCGGTGAACAGCGTCAGGGCGCGGTTTCGGAGCCAGGCGCCGAGATGGCCTCGTTCGACCGCCGACGCGCCGAGCACGGCGAGCAGGGCTTCGGCCATGGCACCGGGGTCGCCGGGCTCGACCACCATCCCGTCCCGCGACACTGCGCCGGGCCGACGGCCTCGGCGACACCCCCGACGGCTGTGGCCACGATGGGGCGTGCCGCCAGCATCGCCTCGACGGCGGTGTAGGGGAAGGCTTCGGAGATCGAGGAGAGCCCGATCACGTGCGATGCGCCGTAGGCGGCCGCGATGTCGTTGGTGGAGCCCTCGAAGGTCACGGCGTCGCTGAGCCCCAGATCGCGAACGGCGATCTCGCACTCCTTCAGGTAGCTCGGGGACGTTGCCGGCCCCCAGATGCGGAGCCGGGCGTCTGCGGATGGCGCGCTCGCACCCGGGCGAAAGCCTGGATCAGGGTCAAGACGTCCTTCAACGGGTCGATGCGACCGACGAACCCGACCGTGGGAGGACCGTCGGGCTCGGGCCAGACGTCGATGCGCGCCGGGTCGACGCCGTTGTGGATCACCCGGATGCGCTCAGGCTCGACACCGAGAGCCTCTTCCCACCCGGCGTTGTAGCCGCACACCGGGGTGAGCACATCCGCCTCGCGGTAGGCGAGCTCGACGACGGCCCGGTAGAAGTTGGCGAACAGCACCTTGGTCCCGAAGGGCTCGGTGGACATGGCCAGCAAGCGCTCGCGCAGGTAGATGCCGTGCTCGGTGAGCACGAGAGGTGTCCCGTAGCGGTACTTGGCCACGACGGCCGGCAGCGCGCACAACGCCGCTGCCGTGCTGTGGGCGACGTCGCAGACGGGAGTCGGCGGCGGTGAGGGGGAGAAGGTAGCGGTACATGGTGCGGGCGAAGTCCATGGCGGGAGCGAGCCCCGTCCGGGCGTGGATGGGGTTGGCCTGGAGCCGGTCGAGCAGCAGGGCCCATGACGCGGCGTCGCCGAGGGCGCGACGCAGGTCGTAGCGCTCCGCGAAGTGGGCGACGGCGGACAGGCTGTCGCCGAGCGCCCGCGGATCGGCTTCGGGCGCAGCGAGACAGTCCACGAGGTGCTCCCACGACGGCAGGAACCGGTCGCGCACGACCGGGGACGACGTCCGCAGCGCTCGGCGCCAACCGTCGCGCCGGGGCAGGTACTCCTCGGCCAGCTCCAATCCCCACAGGGGGATGGGTTGGAGGGTGACGTTGGGCGGGGGCCGGTACTGGATGCGGTGATGAGGGTTGTCGACCAGGGCCCCGATCTCGAAGTCGTGGTGCGGGAGGCCGTGGACGAGCATGGTCGACCCAGGTCGACACGCCTCCGAGCACGAACGGATAGGTCCCTTCGGTGGAGAGGTAGATCTTCACGCCGACTCCGTGTACCCGAGGGTCTCGCCGATGGCGATCGCCTTCGACAGGCACTTGTGGGCCAACGGAAGGTTGCCCGCCTCGAGGAAGCAGCGGGCACTCTCGCGATATGCCATGAACACACCCTGAGGCAGGGTCTCGGACTTCTCGGCGATCTCCAGGTAGGCCTTGCCCGCCAGTCGCTGCAGGCGATTGGCGTGATCGCCCCGGCCTGCGGCCAGGGCAGCGGCACCCGCGGCGCGATACGCGATGGCGGCTCGCTGCGGTGCGCCCGCCTCGGCTGCTTCTGCGGCCTCGGCCTCGAACGCCGCCAGAGCCTGGGCGTGATCGGCGTCGCGCGACGCCACGAGGCCCCGGACCCACCCGTCGGCACCGGCCCGGTCCCCGGCAGTCGACGGGGCGCCGGTTCCTTTGGTAGAGACCTGCTCGTCGACGGAGAACTGGGCCTGGTTGACGTCGGACCCGTAGCGCAGGTGCCAGCGCTCACAGTCGGCCTGGATCGTGGCGCCTTCGGGCGCCCCCATCTCCTTGAACAGCTCGCGCAGCAGGGTGTGGCTGGCGGCGATGGCGCCCAGGAACGACGGGGCCAGATCCGACGCGTAGCGTTCGGGGCTGACTCGACCGTTGTGGAAGTAGGTCGACCCGACAGCGAGAACGACCCGCTCCTCTTCCAGATCGCTGTCCTGGCCGGTCGTCTTGATGGATGTCTTGGTTGGGGTCTTGGCCGGAGTCTTGGTGGATGTCCCCGTGGATGTTTTGGTGGATGTCTTGGTTGGGGTCTTGGGGCGCCACAGCGGACCCGCCCCGGGCCAACCGAGCGGGCCGGCGCAGCTTCTGGGGGGTCGGCTCCTGGTCCGGGGCGGCCATGGTCACGTGCATTAATCGGCCAGGCCACCTCTGTCCTTGACATGGGGGCCCTGTCATCTGTTCCTGGCCACGGTGGGTGGCGGCAGCTCGGCTCAAGCCCGGCCCCGTCCACGCCGAAAACTCACACTGTCGTGCTGAAAGACGCGCCCGGATCGAGCGTCACCAGTTGCCAACCAGGCGAAAGGCGGAGGTGCGGTCGTGGCAGCGCCACCGAGGATCCCAGAAGCAGGTCTGCTGTGACGTCGCTCGTCGGTGCTCCCAACGTGGGTCTGGCTATGCGGCGTTCTCCACGAGCCACGCGGGCGCGGACGTGGGGGCCCTCGCGATGATGGCGTCGCTGCTAGGAGGGATCACGGGGAAGATCCTGAACCCGACGATCGATGCCGTGGTCGTCGCCGTGCTGGTGGCGGGCGCGGTCGCGTACGGCCTTCGGTCAAACCGGGATCTGCATCGCGGGTCCTGGCGTTCGGCGTGGCAGGCACTCGGGTGCGGACTGATCTGCATCGCGACGGCCGAGCTGCTCCAGGCGGTCCATGCGGGAGGCCCGCCCACGCAAGTCGGTGTCCCCATGATCCTAAGCACTGCCGGCGACGTCTTCGCCATCATGGGCCTGATCTCGCTCATCCATCAGCGGCTACCGGAACGCTCCGCCGACTCGCTGGCAGAAGCGTTGCTCTCCACCTTGGCCCTCGGCTTCGTCATTCTGGCGCTGGTGGTCGTTCCCTCCCAGGGTTGGCGGCCCGGGTTCCAGCTCCCGGCCATCGTGGCGCCGCTGCTCGACATGATCCTGCTCTGGCTCATCTGCTGCCTGTTGTCTCTCACCGAGCGCAACCCGGCGTTGTACCGCTATCTGCTGGGTGGGTTCCTCGGTCTCTTCGTGGCGAACTCCAGTTACGCCGCGCTGGCGCTCGGAGGTGGCGCGCACTCGCCGCACCTGGTCGCCACGATCGCTCTCCTGGGTGCACTGTTGTGGGGAGTCGGGTTCGTCCATCGGTCTCGGAAGGTCGCCTTCGACCCGGTGCCACTGCAATCGGTTCGACCCCGGGGAGTACGGGTGGCGATGCTCGTCGCCGTCGGGCTCGTGGTACCCGCCGTGCTCAGTGCAGAGTCGGTCTTGGGCATCCGCGATCGCCAGCCGGCGCTCATAATCGGTTCGACCCTGTTGCCATCGTTGTTGGTCCTGTATCTCCTGCACCAGGTGTTCACCCACGCCGCCGCCGAATACCGGGCCCAACACGACTCTCTGACCGGTGTCTGCAACCGCCTGCTCTTCGAGGATCGGCTCCAGCGGGCGTTGGTGCAGGCGGACCGCACCAACAGCGCCGTGTCGGTCATGTTCTTGGACCTCGACCGCTTCAAGGACATCAACGACAGTCTCGGTCACGCCGTTGGCAACGAACTCCTCAAGGCCGTGGTCAAGCGATTGCAGGGGTGCCTACGGGAGCACGACACCCTGGCACGTTTCGGCGGCGACGAATTCACGTTCTTGATTCCTGACAGTGGGCGCAAAGACGGTCACGTCGTCGACTTCGCGGAGCGGCTCCTCGATCGCTTCGAAGACCCTTTCAGCGTCGGGGGGCGGCAATTGACGGTCAAGGCGAGCATCGGCGTGGCGGTGTCCCCGTGGGACGGGGCTGATGCCGACACGCTGCTCAAGCACGCCGACACCGCCATGTACCAGGCCAAGTCGGCGGGCCGGAACACCTACCAGGTCTTTGATTCGGGCATGAGTGCCCGGGCCCGACTGCGCTTCGCCCTCGAGGACAGCCTCCGCGTTGCAGTCGACTCGGGTCGACTCGCAGTCCATTACCAACCCAAGCTCGACATGGCGAGCGGGGACATCGTCGGGGTCGAGGCGTTGGCTCGCTGGCGCCATCCCAGCCTCGGTTTCATACCTCCGTGGGCGTTCATCCCGCTCGCTGAGGAGACGAGCCTGGTGGCAACCCTCGGCGAGTGGGTGCTCGATGTCGCCTGCCGACAGGCGCAAGGATGGCAGGAGCAGGGACTTCCGGCCATCCCGGTGGCGGTCAATCTCTCCCCTCGCCAATTCGCGCATCAACCGGTGGTGGAGATGGTGACGAGCGTCCTCAAACGGACAGGTTTGGATCCATCGTTGCTGGAGCTCGAGGTGACCGAGAGCGTGCTCATGGAGCGCGTGGACGAGGTGGTCGCCAGCCTGAACGAGCTCCGAGCCCTCGGTGTGCGTTGCTCGATCGACGACTTCGGGACGGGATACAGCGCGCTCACGTATCTGGCCGAGATGCCGATCGATGCCATCAAGATCGATCGTTCGTTCATTCTGCGCATCGACGGCGAAGCGAGCGGTGCCTCGATCGTCGGGGCGGTCATCGCGCTCGCCCACAGCCTCGACCTCGTGGTGGTGGCCGAGGGTGTCGAGTCCGACGAGCAGCTCCAGTTCCTGGACGCGCACGGCTGTGACCAAGTGCAGGGCTTTCGGTTCAGCCCTCCGCTGCCGGCCTCGGAGATCGTCGAGCTCATGCGGACCCCCGCCCGGGTGTTCACGGAGTGGGCCACCGAGCCTGTAGCGGTCCCGTTGCCGATCTCGGGGATCTCACCGGCCCGACTGGAAGCCTTGCTCGAGTCGATCATGCTGGATCGCCATTTGCCCTCCGAGCTCGACAGCGAAGCCATCGAAGCGGTCCTCACCGCCTTGCAGGCCGACGAGCTGACGAAGGTCAAGAGCGTGCGGCCGGGCCGGGCCCGCTCGGCCAAGGTTGCCGTCAGCACCCTGGCCAGCCTGGCCTCGGTATCGGGTGGAGCGGCTGCGGCCGGCGCACTCACCTTCCCGGCCGAGAGTCTCGGGGCCAGGATCCTCGACGAGGCAAGCGTGGCCACCGTGGCCGCCAGCGCCGTGTCCGAAGTCACCCCGACCGACCCGGGTGCCACGCCGTCCGAACACGGCTCGGATGGTCCGATCTCCGAGCCGGTCGCGGACGGCCAGGTCAGCGCGTCGTAGCGGGCGAGGGCACGCCGATCTATCTTCGGGCGGCGTGTGCGGCGATTCGGGCGAAAGGCGACATTCGCAACGGATCCTGAGTCGTCGGCAGGTGCTGGGTGGGGGGTTGGTGGGAGCCACCGGGCTCGTCGCCGCGGGTGTCGGTGTCACCGGATGCGAGGTGGACGCCGCCGCCCCGGCTCCGACTGGTGGCCCCAAATCCATCGACAAGAGCCCCCGGGCACTGACCGTCGACGGGTTGCCCGCACCGATCGGACTCGGCCTCGACGACGTCTATTTCGCATGGCATCTCGGCGACGACCGGCGCGGTGCGGTCCAACGTGCCTACCGAGTGGTCGTGTCACGCCCCCGACTGACCGGCGGAACGAGGTCGTCGGCGCCGGTGGTTTGGGACAGCGGTCGGGTGTCGTCCTCGCAACAAGCGTTCGTCGCCTACCGAGGACCCAGGCTGGCACCCGACACCGTCTATCGCTGGACGGTGCAGTCGTGGCCGGCGACGGGGCCCCCGAGCCCGTTCGCGCCGCATGCCACATTCGAGACCGGGCTCGCGGACCGCGACTGGAAGGCCAAATGGATCGGGCGATCCTTTCCCCAGGGGCCGGGTCCAGACGAGTACACCTACGCGCGCCGCGAGTTCGCGTTGTCGAGCGCGTCCATCGTCCGGGCCCGGGCCTATGTGTCGGGCGATCAACAGTACGAGCTCTATGTGAACGGCAGTCGGGCCGGAAAGGGGCAGGCGTACTCGTTCCCCGATTCGCAGTACTACGAAACTCTCGACGTGACCACGCTGCTGAGGCCAGGGGCGTCCAACGCGCTGGGCATCGTGTCGAGCTGGCAGGGGGCGACCAAGGGACATCCCGCCGGCAAACCCGCAGTGGTGGCGCAGATCTCGGTGCTGCATCGAGACGGCCGGCGCCAGCTCGTCGTGACCGACGGCTCGTGGCGGGTCCGCAAGGGGCCGTGGTTGCCCGGCACCCAACGTGACCTCGAGGGTGACCTGGTGGACTTCACCGAGAACATGAGCGGCCCCGACGAACCGGTCGGCTGGCAGTCACCGGGCTTCGACGACAGCGCCTGGGCCCGGGCCACGGTGCTGGGGTCGACCGGAGTGGCTCCGTGGCGGCACCTCGTGTCGGTGCGCACGCGCATCGTGGAGGAGCCCGTCCCGGCCGTGACGCTCAACCGCCTGGCATCCGGAGCGGTGGTCGCCGATTTCGGGAAGGTGTACGCGGCGGTGCCCACCGTCACCTTCCGCCACGGTGTGGCCGGGAGACTCGTCACGATGCATGCCGGCTACCTGCTCGACGAACCCGTCGCCGGCCAACCCTTCTCGGGCGAGCCGGGCCAGGTGTCGACGACGCGCGGCACCCAGCACACGGACATGAGCTACAGCTTGATCCAACGCGGCGGGGCCGAGGAGTTCCATCCCTTTGACTATCTCGGGTTCCGCTATTTCCAGATCGACGACCCCGGAGAGACTCTGACACCCGCCGACGTCGTGGCCCGCACGCGCCACGCCGCCGTGCCCGACGAGCACGGGTCGTCGTTCGCGTCGTCGTCGGCCGTGATCGATGCGGTGTTCGAGCTCGGACGTCATTCGGCTCTGTTCGGCGCGCAGGAGCAGTGGATCGACACACCCACTCGGGAGAAGGGCCCCTGGTTGTGGGACGGGTTCAACGAGTCCCAAACTGCCATGGTCGCGTTCGGGGAGCAGAACGTCACCCGCAAATCGCTGCTCGAATTCGCGCAGTCTCAACGCCGCTTCTGGGAGAAGAGCGGCTCCATCAACAAGATCTACCCCACCGGCCTCGGTGCCGAGGACATCAACGAGTACACCGAGATCTACCCCGAGTGGGTGTGGCAGTACTGGATGCGCACGGGAGACCGCGCTTTGCTTGCTGCGGTCTACCCGGTGCTCGTCAACATCGCTGGTTATGTCGACACATATCTCGATCCGTCGACCAACCTTGTCGATGACCTTCCGGCCACGAGTGTCTACTACTCCTTCCCCATCGTCACGAGAATCAACGTGTTGGCTGTGAACGTGTTCCGCCGGGTCGCCGACGCCGCCGCCGCCCTTGGTCGGCCCGAGGGCGAGGTCACCGGGCCCCGAGGCAAGCAAGCGCAGCTCACCAGGGCCATCAGCCGCCATCTCACGCGCCCCGACGGCACCTACATCGACGGGATCGACGGCAACGGGACGAAGTTGACGACGGCGTCGCAGTACGCCAACGCCTGTGCGCTGGCCTATGGCATCGTTCCTCGAGGTCGCCGCTCCCATGTGGCGGCGTACGTGGCCGGATTCGGCATGGGCGTGCCGGTGAGCAGTGCCACCGAAGTGTTGCGGAGCTTGGCCGACAACGGCAGGGTCGACGACATGGTCCGGATCCTGACCGACCCCGCCCATGACGGCTGGGCCAACATCCTGGCGCAGGGGGGGACCTTCACCTGGGAGGTGTGGGAGCCGTCGGATGCGGCCGGGGACAGCATGTCGCATGGCTGGGGCTCCAACGTGCTGGTCGAGATCCAACAGACGCTGCTGGGGGTCCGGCCCACGAGCCCCGGGTACGCGTCGTTCGATGTCACACCGCCCCCATCGGGGCTCGAATGGGCCGGGGGGACCGTTCCCACACCCCGGGGACCCATCGCCGTGGCGTGGCGCCGACCGTCGGCCCCCGGCGACGACTTCGTCCTCGACGTCACCGTCCCTCCCAACGCCTCAGCCACGTTGCATGTGCCGGCCGCCGGCCCGCGCCTCGTCACAGAAGGGGGACGACCCCTGCACGGCACGGCGGGCGTCGGTCAGGTATCGGCACGGCACGGCGAGGTCGTCGTCGGGGTCGGCGCTGGGCACTACGAGCTGCGCGCCGCGCCGGGCCCATAGCCGTGGGGGCCAAGACCGATCCGTCGGCCAGGATGGGGGCATGAGCCCCGACTCCGACATCGACTCCGACGGCACCGGAGACCGGGACCGCATCACGCTCGAGCGTTTTGCGGGGCCGTGGGCTGACGACGACCCCGACGCCAATTTCAAGGCCGACGTGGCGCTCTACGCGCAGGTCGACCCCATGGTCACGATCACCACGCTGAGCCGGAACGTCGGCGTGCCCACCGGAGCGTTGGTGCGCTACGTGTTGGCGAAGTACGCCACAGGTGGGAGCGGTGGTCTGCTGGAGCTCGGTCCCACCATGGTGCATCGTCTCTGGGAGCCCATCGAGCGCGCCGAGCAGGACGGCTCGACCGAGGCCCGCCTCGACGCCTACGGCCAGTTGCGCCAGATGATCCAGTGGCTACGGCTCCCCCTCGACGACCCGTCGATCTACCCGGAGCAGCGCTGAGGGCACGGCGTCGGCCCTGATCCAGCACGGAGGAGTTGCCCTGGCGGGGGATCAACGACCCGGCGCTGATCACCGGCGACATGGACGCCACCGTCCGTTGTTCGACCTCCCCGACGAGCCGGCGCGCCCGGGGTAGCGCTCAGGAAGTCGTGGAGTTGAAATTGAGGGTGTAGGGGACCGAAGACGGTTTGAACAACCACTTCGGCACGGTCTTCCCGTTGACGCGCACCTGCACGGTCACGGGGGAAGCACCCACGCTGAGCGTCAGCTGTCCGTTGGCCGGTTTGAACTCCTTGACCTGACCCCCTTGGAGGATGGCGGCGAAGACGGGAGAGAAGCTTTGCGGGGTGTGGACCTCGGTCCAGCAGCGCGCCCACGCCGCCACCACGACGGTGTAGCTCGACGCCCGGACAGTCACCGAGGCGCTGCCGGCCCCCGTGTCCTTCATCGAAACCAGCGACTGATGAGCGGGGTGCGACGGCGCACCCCCTGCGGGGGCGGGGTTCCCCCCGGGCACGGTGGGGATCGTGGTGCCGACGTGGTGGACCACGTGGATGTCCGCCAGGAGCTGCGGGTCGTAGTGCTGGAGAGCCAGCGCTCCGAGAGCCACGGCCAGCACGGTCACGGTGACCCAGATGGCGCCCCGCAGGATCACCGGGACGGCCCGGGGCGGTGCGTAGACGGGCGGCACGGCGGGGAATGCCCCCGTGGCGTGGAACGCGCCGTTGCCGGTATGGCCGTTGGGGGGGAAGCTCGGAGCGTCGCACCCCGGGGACCTCGTCGGTCTGGGTGAAGGCGCGCAGGTGGGTTCCGTCGCCGGGGTACCGGCTCAGATGTCCGGCGGAGGCAGATTCAGTGAGGTAGACGCTCTGGGTCCGGCCCCCGTTCGTCGACCCGTGTCCGGTTGCTCCGGCACCGTCGAACCCGGCCAGAGGTGTTCCCCAGTGCTTCTCGACCACACCGGCGAATTCGTCCCCCTCGACCCCGACGAGGTCGCAGTAGCGCTGCACCGCGGTCCGGGCCGTGCGCACGTCGGGAAACTGCGAGAGATCTCCGGATTCGAGCGCCTCCAGCCGGGCCAGGGCGACGCCGGTCCGGTCCTGGATCTCGACCAGGCCGGTGTCGGAGGCCTCACGCGCGGCGCGCAGGGCTGCGCCGACGTCAGCGGGCGTCGAGCCCGGCTTCTGGCGTCGTCCCCCGCGGCGCCGCATCCTCCTGTCGCTGGCTGCGGTAACCACGTGCCCTCCCTACGGCCCCCCAAATCGTACTGCGAAGTCTCGAAACCCGGTCTTCGCATGTCATCGGCGTGTTCAGCGGGATCCTGGATCCCTTTGGCCGGAGCAGGCGTCGACGGTTCGGAGCTCGGTAGCCGTCGGCCCGTCCTTGGGTGTCGACGGGGCCGTCGGTGGCCGCCCTTGGCCGGGGCCAATTTCCTACCACCTCCCCATCCGGCCGACGGCGACCCACCGTGCCGCATCGGCACCGTGCGTGAGCAACGGGCGGATCGACGACTCTCCCCAGGGCCAGACCCGACCCGGGTCTACGCGACGCGACCCCCCGGCCGACCGCCCGGCGCCACTCCGACCGGCGCTCGGCCTGGGCACCGCTTGCATCATTGCGGCCACCAAAAGTGACAACCTGGCCGTTCTCAGGCGCAAGGGGGCCGGGCTGACGGGGACGTCAGGCCTGACATTTGCGTCAGGAAACGCTAACGTGGCCGGCCAGGGGCGGTGGGCGGGGTGACATCGAACGTCCTGGGCGATTCGCACGACACCTTGGTCTTAGGTGCCACCGGAGCCCGGTGCGAGAGGAGTGCGGATGCAGGCCGAAGAACACAGCGCAGGCACGTCTGCGGGCATGGTGGCCGATCTGGCCTCGTCAGACGATCCGCGCGCGATCTCCCGCTCGCTGCGCGAAACCCCCGTGATGCGGATCGACGACATGTTCACGCTGCTGACCCGTCGCGAGCACGTCGAGGACGCCCTGCGGAAGTCAGCGCTGTTCTGCTGGAGCGAGGTCCCCATGGACCTGGGCAACATCCGGCCCCTGATTCCCCTCATGATCGACCCTCCCCAACACGTGAAGTACCGCCGGATCCTCGACCCCCTCTTCGCTCCCAAGAAGATGGCCCTGCTCGAGGACGAGGTGGTGGCCCTGGTGAAAGAGCTCGTCGACGAGTTCGCCGCCAAGGGCTCGTGCGACCTCCACGAGGAGTTCGCCGTCCCCCTGCCTTGCCGTGTCTTCCTGCGATTGATGGGTCTGCCCCTCGCTGACCTGGACATCTTCCTGGCCGTCAAGGACGACATCATCCGCCCGCCCGGGTTCACCATGGAAGAGCAGGCCCCGCACCGCAGGGCCGCGGGCCAGAAGGTCTACGAGTACTTCGACGCCGAGGTGAAGAAGCGCCGAGCCAAAGCGCCCACCGACGACCTGCTCGGCCAGATCATGGAGAAAGAGGTCGACGGGATCCGGCTCACCGACGAGGAAGTGCTCGACATCTGCTTCTTGTTCATCATCGCCGGGCTCGACACCGTGACCGACTCCCTTGACTGCTTCTTCGCCTACCTCGCCCAGGAGCCCGACCAGCGTCGCCTGCTCGTGGAGGACGAGACGGCCATTCCGTCGGCGGTCGAGGAGCTCCTGCGCTGGGAGAGCCCGGTCCCGGCGGTGCCCCGGGTGGTCACCGAGGACGTGGAGTACGAGGGTTGCCCGGTGAAGGCGGGAGAGCAGGTCATGCTCCTCATCGGGTCGGCCAACACCGACGACGCCGCCCATCCCGGTGTCGACACCGTCGACCTGCGCCGGAACCCCAATCCCCACCTGGCCTTCGGGGGAGGGGTGCACCGTTGCCTGGGATCGCACCTGGCTCGTGTCGAGCTGCGCGTGGCGTTGCGCGAGTTCCACCGCCGGATCCCCGACTACTGGCTCAAGCCCGGGACGGTGCTCGAGTACACGCCCGGACTCCGGTCGCTCACGACCCTGCCGATCGAGTTCAAGCCGGCCGGCTGATCCCGGGGCATGCGCATACGGCTCGACACCGAGGCGTGCCAGGGTCACGGGCGCTGCTACACGTTGGCGCCCATGTTGTTCGACTCCGATGACGTCGGCCACTGCGTGTTGCTCGTCGACGAGGTGCCCACCGGACAAGAGGACGCGGCCCGCACCGGCGTCGCCAATTGCCCGGAGCACGCCCTCACGCTCGAGGGCTGAACACCGCCGACCGCCGGGGCGGCATCGGGAACCGGTCAGGCGCCTCGCATGGCATTGGTCTTGTCGGAGGTGGAGAGCACGACACGGGTCCCGACCCCGTCGTGGCCGAGGAGCTCGGTCGTGAGCGGTTCATCGGCGAGGGCTACGGTCCGACGACCGTCCACGTCGACGAGGCCGATCGCCGCCTGGGGACCCCGGTCGCGGTCGAAGGGCGCGGTGTAGGCCACGATCGTTCCGACGGTGCCGGTCTCGACTGACTCCTCCACCACCAACGCGTCGGCCAGCCCGTCGATGTGTTCCTGGAGCTTCTCGGGCGGTCGGGGCTCCTGGTCGGGGACCCGGCGTGCATAGAGGCCGACCGCGTGCTTCGTGAGGTAGTACCCGTTGCCGTGGACCAGAGCGTGGTCGCCGCGTCCGTCTCGTAGCCACTGATAGGTGTTGGCGATGGAATGGGTGACGTAGTTGCTCCCCGGTCCCCCGTGGTAAGGCAGGCCCCCGGTCAGGGTGAGAGGTCGGGGGTCGTCGGGCGCGATGTCGAAGCTGTCGCGCGCCACCTCCACCGAGCTCGGGAAGCACGCGTAGAGGTCGAGCCCCCCCACCTCGTCCATGGTCACCTTGGCGGTGTCGAGGGCGCGTTGGGCGCATGCGGCCAATGCCGGTGAGCGGTGCAGCACGGGGCGCTCCGACAGGTACCAGAGGTCATGAGCGTCCGCCCATCCCGACAGGTAGACGACCTCGTCGGGGCCGAGCCCCCATGAACGAGCCGTGGCGGCGTCGGTGACGACGAGTGCTGCGGCCATGTCCACGTCCATGACCGCGTTCACGTACTTGGGGTACGGGAAGTAGATCATCCGGTTCTCGGGAGTGACCGTCATGATCTCCTGCGCGTCACGCGAGGTGGGGAACCACGACATCGGGTTGGCGACCGCCACGGCATTGAACCGGGCCATGAGATCGCCGATGGCTGCGCTGTGGGTGGCAGGGTCGTGGCCCGCACCGTGAGCGACGGCCGACTCCACCAACGCGTACATCGCGGTGGCTTGGGCCAGTCCATGGGCGCCCTCGACAGGGTGCAGGCCCATGTCGGGCTCGAGGGGGGGCCAGGTGTCGGGCCATCCCTGTGACGAAGGCCAGTCGAGCTCGATGCCCTGCTTTCTGGCCCGCCGGCGCGTGGCGAGGGCCTCGGCGCCGGCGATGAGCACGCGGGGCTGGGCGCCCGAAGCGATGAGCTCAGCGGCGCGGTTGACGAGCCACTGCGGGATCGATCCACCCATTCCCGAGCAGCGCGCCCGCACGTGGGGTGCACCGAGGCGCCGGGCGAGCTCGGGGGCAGGGTCGCCGTGGCGCAGGGACAACGAGTGGACCATGAAGAGATGGGTCAGCTCGGCGAGGCGCGAGCCGGTGTCTGCCATGGCCTGGCGCGCGCCGCGGACTCCATGAGCTCGAAGGGGTTCGGCGCCGCGCCGGGGTCCTCGACGCGGTTGGTGAGCTGTCCCGCCCCCACCACCACGGGAACCCGTGTCCAGTCCATGGCAGGCACCTTCCTCGGCTCGAGTGTCCGGGCCCACCGGGGTCAGGCCGTAGGGCCGGGCCTCTCGACGTCCACAGCCGTCGTGGCCCTCGTGGCGACGGGCTCAGTCGTTCTTTTCAGCCAACCGACCCAGGTCAGCAGCCAGGATCTTCTTGCGCTCCCCGGTGTCGCGCCGGGGCCTGATCGAGGTGTCGACGTCGGCCGACTCGGCGCGAAGGGCCGAGACCGTGCACTTCTCCCTGGGCCGGGTGGCGAAGGGGTCGAAGCGGAAGAGGCGCATGGCGTTCTCGTGGGTGATCTTGTTGACGTCGGCGTCGGGCACGCCGGCGAGGTACTTCATGGCGATCTCCGGCGCGTTGGGCCACGTCGAGTCCGAATGGGGGTAGTCACATTCCCAGCAGACGTTGTCGAGCTCCAAGAAGCGCCGGTTCTCGACGCCGAAGGCGTCGTCGATGAAGCAGGTGATGATGCGCTCCTTGAACACCTGGCTCGGCAACATGTCGCCGAAGTCCTGGCCCGTCCACTTGTGGTGGTGCTGGTAGACGTAGTCGACGCGCTCGAGGAAGTAGGGGATCCAGCCGATCCCGCCCTCGGACAGCGCGATGCGCAGGTCGGGGTACTTGCGCAGCACCGGGGAGAAGAGGAGGTCCGCGGCGCACTGGATGATGTTCACCGGCTGGAGGGCGATGAGGACGTCGAAGGGAGCGTCGGGCGCGGTGATGGCCAGCTGGGACGAGGAGCCGATGTGGAGACAGACCACCGTCCCCTCCTCTTCGCAGGCGGTCCAGAAGGGGTCCCAGTGCTCGGAGTGGAAGCTCGGCCAGCCGAGCTTGGAGGGGTTCTCCGAGAAGGTCACGGCGTGGCAACCCTTCGCCGCCACGCGCGCGGACCTCCGACGCCATGAGGGCGGGGTCCCAGATGGGCGGGATGGAGAGGGGGATGAACCGGCCCGGGTAGGCCCCGCACCAGCTCTCGATGTGCCAGTCGTTGTAGGCCCGGAGCATGTCGATGGCGAGCTCTTTGTCCTCGGTCCGGGCGAAGAGCTGGCCGCAGAACTGGACGAAGGAGGGGAAGCACATCGACCCGAGGACACCGTTGGCGTTCATGTCCCGGACCCGCTCATCGACGTCGTAGCAGCCGGCCCGCATCTCCTCGAACGAGGTCGGCTCGATCCCGTACTCCTCGGGGGGGCGGCCCACCACGGCGTTGAGGCCCACGTTGGGGATGAGGTTGCCCTCGAAGGACCACACGTCGGTGCCGTCGTCGTTGTGGATGATGCGGGGGCGCGGTCCTTCCACTTGGCCGGCACCCGGCCGTCGAACATGTCGGGGGGCTCGACGACATGGTCGTCGACGCTGACAAGAATGAGATCTTCGGCTTGCATGGCGCGCTCGTCCCTCCGAGCTCGGCGGCGTGGGGATCATATACCTGACGTCCGTGTCAGGCACAGGTCGGCGGGCGGTCCTACACTGCGCCCCGATGCACGCCGACGCGCCCCGGGGACTGGCCACGGTCGCCCGGGTCGACCCCGACCGGGTGGCCCTCGTCTTCGGCGACCGGCGGATGACCTTCGGCGAGCTCGACCGGGCCGCCAACGCCATGGCGCACGCCTTCGCACCCTACGCCGCCAACCCCGGCGACCGCGTGGCGGTCATGACCGGCAACTCCACCGACTCCTTCGCGGTGTGGCACGGCGCTACCCGACTGGGTGCGCTCGTGGTGCCGGTCTCGACCCGACTCAAAGAGGCCGAGGTGGCGTACATCGTGCAGCGATTGCGCCGCCGCCCTGGTCGTGCACGACGGGTCCGAGGTGGCCGAGCGGGCCGCCGCTGCGGCCGGGGTCCCCGCCCTCGACCTGCGCGCGCCGTCGTTGTCGCAGATGCTGGGGGCGGGACGCGCCGATCCCCCCACCGAGGAGTTCTTGGGCACCCCCGTGGTGGCGATGACCTACACGTCGGGGACGACGGGGCGTCCCAAGGGCATCGCCCGACCCGCTCCCGCCCCGGCCCGGGAGACCCCCCCGAGCCCCTTCGCCAGCTTCTGGGGCTTCGGCCCCGACGACGTCCATCTGATGTGCGGCCCGATGTACCACACCGCCCCGAGCGCCTACGCGCTCGATGAGCCTGGGCGAGGGCGGCGACGGTGGTGATCATGGCCAAGTGGGACTCGACCGAATGCCTCCGACTCATCGAGGCCGAACGGGTCACCACCGCGCAGATGGTGCCGGCCAACTTCATCCGCATTCTCGAGGCGGACTGGGAGACCTACGACCGGTCCAGCGTGCGCAAGGTCCTGCACGCCGCGGCGCCGTGCCCGGTGCCGGTGAAGCGGAGGATCATCGAGGTCTTCCCTCCCGACACGGTGTGGGAGTACTACGGCGCCAGCGAGGGGATGGCGTCGGTCATCTCCCCCGCCGAGTGGCTCAGAAAGCCCGGCAGCGTGGGCCGGCCCTTCCCGGGCCTGACGGTGCGGATCGTCGACGGGGACGGTGCGGAGCTTCCTGCCGGTGAGGTGGGATCGATCTACATCTCGGCCTTCGGGGGGCAGCGGTTCAAGTACCACAACGCACCCGACAAGACCGAGTCGGCGTGGCAGGGCGACTACTTCACGGTGGGCGACTTGGGGTGGCTGGACGAGGACGGCTATCTCTTCCTCGCCGACCGGCGCACCGACCTCATCATCAGCGGGGGCGTCAACATCTACCCGGCCGAAGTCGAGGCGGCGTTGATCGAGGACGACGATGTGGTGGACGCGGCGGTGATCGGGTTGCCCGACGAACGGATGGGTCAGAAGGTCCACGCCGTGGTGGAGCTGCGCCCCGACGCGTCGCGCGACGCCGACGCGCTCACGGCGCGCCTCGCCACGCGGTTGGCGGACTTCAAGGTTCCCCGGACACTCGAGTTCGTCGACGAGCTGCCGCGCGAGCCCAACGGCAAGGTGCTCAAGACCAGACTGCGTGAAGAGCGGATGGAACCGGCTCCGGCCGGTGGAGGGGAGACGACATGACCCAAGCCCACGACGTCTCGGGCGAGGCTCGGCTGCTCATCGACGGCAAGCTCGTCGAGGCGAGCTCGGGGGCCACGTTCGCCAACATCGACCCCACCACCGAGAAGGTGCTGGGCGACACCGCGGACGGCACCGAGCAGGACATGTCCAGCGCCATCGGCGCGGCGCGCCGGGCCTTCGACGAGACCAATTGGTCCACGGACCACGAGCTGCGGCGGCGTTGCCTCGAGCAGTTCCACACCGCCTGCGGGGCGCACATCGAGGAGCTGCGAGCCGTGACCGTGGCCGAGGTGGGCAGTCCCATCGCCCTCACTTACGCCAATCAGGTCGACCTGCCCCTCGACGACCTGGGGTACTGGGTCGACAAGCCCGTCTCCTACCAGTACGAGCACTGGCTGCCCGAGCGCGACGTCTTCGGCCAACCGCAGCGCCGGCTGGTGCGGCGCGAAGCGGTGGGGGTGGTGGGAGCCATCACGCCGTGGAACTTCCCCCTCAACCTGAACCTGGCCAAGCTGGGCCCGGCCCTGGCCGCGGGCAACACCGTCGTGCTCAAGCCCGCCCCCGACACGCCGTGGTCGGCGACGGTGCTGGGCCGGATCATCGCCGAGGAGACCGACATCCCCGCCGGGGTGGTCAACGTGGTGGCGTCGTCGGACCACATGGTGGGCGAGGTGCTCACCACCGACCCGCGCGTCGACATGATCACCTTCACGGGGTCCACCGCCACGGGCCGACGAATCATGGCCAAGGCCGCCGAGACGGTGAAGAAGGTGTTCCTCGAGCTCGGGGGCAAGTCGGCCAACATCGTCCTCGACGACGTGCCCGACCCCGGTGGTGCCATCGCCGTGAGCGCCATCGGCGTGTGCACCCACGCCGGCCAGGGTTGTGCCATCACCACCCGACTGCTCGTCCCCCGGTCGCGCTACGACGAGTACCTCGGGTTGGCCGACGCCTTGATGGCGAGCGTGACCTACGGCGACCCCTGGGACGCCGGGAACCTCCAGGGCCCGCTCATCAGCGCCAAGCAGCGCGACCGGGTCATGGGGTACATCGAGCAAGGCAAGGCCGAGGGGGCCCGACTGGTCCGGGGGGGCTCGAGGCCGGCCCAGTTCGACAAAGGCTTCTTCGTCGAGCCGACCTTGTTCGCCGACGTCGACTCCAAGGCGACCATCGCCCAGGAGGAGATCTTCGGGCCGGTGCTGGTCGTGATCCCCTTCGAAGACGACGACGACGCCGTGCGGATCGCCAACGATTCGATCTACGGGTTGTCGGGCGCGGTGACGAGCGCCTCGGAAGAGCGGGCCATGGCCGTGGCGAAGCGGGTGCGGACCGGCACCCTCATGGTCAACGGCGGGTTCTGGAACGCTCCCGATGTCCCTTTCGGCGGCTATCGCCAGAGCGGCGTGGGCCGCGAGAACGGCGTGGAGGGATTCGAGGAGTACCTCGAGACCAAGGCCGATCGCCCTTCCCGCCGGCTGAACCGGCGCGGCTAGCGCCGGGCGTACTCGCGCCCCAGGATGGCGGTGCCGGTGGAGGAGATCCAGCCGCCGGTGGCGTTCACGCGCGGCCAGCTTGGCGTCGGCGACCTGACGCTCCCCGCATTCGCCTCGGAGCTGCTTCACTGCTTCGACCAACAAGAAGATGCCCCGCATACCGGGCTGGCACGACGACAGGCCGCCCCCGTCGGTGTTGGTGGGAAGGGCGCCGCCCACGCGCAAGGTGCCGCCCTCGACGAAGGCGCCGCCCTCACCTTTCTCGCAGAAGCCGAGGCCTTCGAGGGTGAGGAGGACGGTGAGGGTGAAGCTGTCGTAGACCTCGACGACGTCGATGTCGGCGGGGGTGACGCCGGCTTGGCCGAATGCCTTCTTGGCCGACCGGACGCAGGGCGACTCGGTGAAGTCGGTCCACTCGCTCATGGTCGTGTGGGAGATGGCTTCACCCGTGCCGAGCACCCAGATGGGCGTGTTGGCGCAGTCCCGGGCGCGGTCCTCGTGGGTGAGGAGGATGGCCCCGCCCCCGTCGGACCGGATGCAGCAGTGGAGCTTGGTAAAAGGGTCGGCGATCATCTTCGAGGACTGGACGTCTTCGATGGTGATGGGGTCGCGGTAATACGCGTCGGGGTTGAACCCGGCGTTGTAGCGGGCCGAGACGGCGATCTCGGCCAACTGCTCGATGGTGGTCCCGAACTCGTGCATGTGACGGCGGGCCGACATGGCGTGCTTAGCGATGAGGGTGTGGCCGAAGGGGGCGTCGAATTGGATGGGGCCCCGGTTGCCGAAGAAGAGGTTGGCGGTGCGGAACTTGCGCTTGAGATCTGCCCGCGACGTCGAGCCGTACGAGAGCAGGACGGTGTCGATCTGGCCCTGGGCGATGGCGGCCACGGCGTGCTCGAGGAACATCTCCCAGCACGATCCGCCCACGCCGGTCGAGTCGATGTAGTCGATGTGATTGGCCATGCCGAGGTATTCGGCCAGCTCGATGGGGGGGAGGGCGCCGGTCCCGTGCGACATGAAGCCGTCGACCTCGTTGCGCGAGATGCCCGCGTCGGCGAGGGCCCGGCTCGTGGCCTGGTGGTGCAGCTCGAAGGCGGACTTGTCGTCCACCCGGCCGCAGTCCGACAGTGCCGCCCCCACGATCGCCACCCGTCTCGCCATGAGGCCCCTTTCAGTGTCTGGATCGGCGTCGTCCGGGCCGCCGGAGAAACCTGACACCGGCGTCGGAGAACGCGCCGTGAAGGGTAGCGTGGCCCCATGACCGAGGGCACACCGGTGGCGTTGCGCGCCCCGCTCGACGACGTCCCCGCCCGTGCCCCGGGGTCGGTGCGCCGGACCATGCACGTCGACGTGGGGCCGCGGGGGGAGTGGAGCTCGCCGCTGGCCATGGAGGGCGCCGCGCGCGACCTGCGGACCGGGTCCGACCGGTCAGAAGGGCCAGATGACCGCACCGTGTTGGCGGAAGTCCACGTCAGCGCAGGCTTCGACATCTCGCGCCGGCTCGAGTGGCTCGTGACGACACCCGCCGCGGCCTGGACCGCCGACGTCATCGGGACGCGCGCCGGCGGGGGGTTCCGGCGTCACCTCGAGGAGGTCGTGCCTCCCGAGGAGTCGAGATCGCTGCTTCGCCAGGTCCTCGACGACATGCCTGCTGGCGCGTTGATCTCGGGCTACGGGCTCATGCGGATGGCGCATCGCAAGGGACACCATCCCGGCAGCCTCATGCCGACGGGGGCCCTGCACCGGATGACCGACCTGTGCTCGGGATGGCGGAGCGGGGGGACTGCCGTGCTCAGCGCCGCGTCGGGACAGGGCGTCCCCATGCAGGACTGCCCTCCAGCCACGGTGTTGTCGAAAGGTGATCCCCACGCCTGGCACGAGCTCGGCCCTCTCGAGATGGACTGGATGCGCCGCCGCCGGTGCATCGATGTCTCGGTCGACCCCGACGGCACCTTCTCCATCTGGGCCATGTTCCGCGACACGGTGGGCGAGGGCGATGGCGACGAGGTCGTGCTCCACGAGTACGCCGTGCGCGCCAGCGGGGTCGACGGGGTGGTCGGCTCGATCGTGGCCGAGCCCCGGGTGCTGCCCTTCCCCGAGTGCCCGGCGGCCGCAGACGCAGTCGGGGCCCTGGTCGGATGCGAGGTGAAGTCCTTGGCTTCGGTGGTGCCCGGCACCTTGACCGGGATCGCGTCGTGCACGCACCTGAACGACCTTCTGCGTGCGCTCGGAGGGGTGGGGGACCTCGTCTCTGTCGCCGACGGGGGCTGAAGGGGGATCTCTTCGAGATCGTCTACGCCACGGGAAGCAGCGCCAAGCTTCGGATGGTCCTGGCACAGGCGTGGGCCGCCTCGACGCCTTTCACCCGGAAGTGCTCGGCGAAGAACGACGTGTGCTCGTTGTGCTCGTGGAAATGATGCGGTGTGAGCACCACCGAGATGACCGGGACGTCGGTGTCGAGCTGGACCCGCATGAGGCCGCTGATGACCGCGTCGGCCACGAACTCATGGCGGTAGATGCCTCCGTCGACGACGAACCCGGCGCCCACGATGGCGCCGTAGAGGCCGGTGGTGGCCAGGCGCTTGGCGTGGAGAGGGATCTCGAACGATCCCGGGACGCGAAAGACGTCGATCTGGTCCTGGGCCACGCCGAGGGTGGCGATCTCGGCGAGGAACGAGTGGCGACAGCGATCGACGATCTCCTCGTGCCAGGTGGACTGCACGAAGGCGATCCGGAGCGCCCCATTTCCGAGCTCACCGTCTCCGAGCTCACGGTCCCGGGTGGTCATGTGTCCTCCATTCCCGTCGGTGCACGCCGGCCCAGGATCGGCGACCCCGGTCGGAACTAGAACGTGTTCTAGATTAGCGGGCCGGGGGGGCTCCCGCCACCACAGAGTCCTCCGCCAGAGACACCCCGGGGGGCCCATTACTCGAGCACTCCGTCGTCGAGGAGACGTTGCTGCTCGGTGGTGTCGAGCCCGAGCACCTCTCCCAGGACGTACTGGTTGTGCTCGCCCAGGGTGGGGCTGGACCGGGTGAAGCCCGCCGGGGCATCGCTGAGGCGGAAGCCGTTGCGCTCGTAGCCGCACTCGCCCATGCAGGGATGCTCCAAGGTCACGAAGTGGTGGCGGTGATGGAGCTGCGGGTCCGCGGCCGCGTCGCCCAAATCGGCGACGGGCACGGCTTCGATCCCCGCTCGCTGGAGCGTGCTCGCCACCTCGTCGGCGTGGCGCGACGCCGTCCAACTCGCCACGAGTGCTTCGACCTCGTCGATGGCGGCGCGCCGAGCGTCCAAGGTGCCCAACCGCCGCGCCCTGGCGTCGTCCAGGCCGATGACGTGGGCCAGTCGGGCCCAGTCGTCGTCGTCCCAGATCGCGATGGCCACCCAGCGGTCCTCGCCCGCGCAGGGAAAGGCCCCGTGGGGCACGGCGCGTTCGGAGCGGTTGCCCTGGCGCGAGCCGACGTGGCCGTTGACGTCGAAGTCGAGCAGCCAGGGGCTGAGCGAGTACACCGCCGCCTCGACCTGGGCCACGTCGAGGTGCACACCTTTGCCGGTCCGGCGCCGGTACAAGAGCCCCGCCGCCAGGGCGCTGGCGACGAAACGTGGGGCCAGGGAGTCGGTGATGGTGCCGTAGGGCCCGACCGGCTCGCGATCGGGCCATCCCGTGAGGAGGTTGTAGCCGCCGAGCGCGGAGCCCTGGCCGCCGAATCCCGGGTAGTCCTTGTGGGGGCCGGTCTGTCCCTGGAGGCACGAGCTCACCATGACGAGGTCGGCCTTCTCGGTCACCATCGACGCGTAGTCGAGGCCGAAGCTCCGCATGGCTCTCGGCGCGAAGTTCTCCGCCACCGCGTCGGCCCACTGGACGAGCCGCTTGGCCAGGCCCACGCCCTCGGGATGCTTGAGGTTGAGGGTGACCCCGAGCTTGCCCACGTTCAGGGCGTCGAACATGTCCGAGCCCTCGAGCCCACAGGGGTTGCCCGGTCCCATGCCGTAGGTGCGGAGAAAGTCGGGTCGTGACCGTGACTCGACCCGCACCACGGTGCCGCCGTGTTCGGCGAAGTAGCGCACCGCGATGGGCCCCGCCGCCCCGGTGCCGAATTCGAGGAGCTTCGTCCCCGTCCAGGCCGGTGCCGACGCTGTGATCCGGTCGGGTCCGCCGGGGTTGGTGGCAGGGGTGGCGGGGCGCGCCGGCCAACCCAGGGTCTCCCCGTCGCGGCACGGGGCGCGCCGGCCCGGTGGGGCCCGGCGTCGCCACGACATCGCCCGGGCTCGTGACATGGAGGAACGAGCGAGGGAAGTGGGCGGCGGGAGCGAGCTCGCAGAAGAACCCACGCGACTCGAGCTGTCGGCTCTCGATGAGCTGGCTCGGTGAGTTGGCCGGGGCCAGCATGAGATTGGTCTGCACCGCGATCTCGTAGAGCTCGGCCATGGTGTGACGGGTGAAGTACCGCGCGATGGGCGTGGCGATGGCGTCGAGCTCCTCACGGGCTGACCCGGTTGTGGTCGTAGGTCGTCCAGTCCCGCTCGGTGAGGGCGGATGTGGCCAAGGAGTCTTCGGCGACGAGGCGGGTGATGGTCTGCATGTTGGCCACTCTCGCCTTGCCGCCGCGCAGGCCGAAGGAGACGAACCCGTCCTGACAGGGCCAGATCTCCCGGGTGATGCCGACACTCGCGCCCGAGCGCTTGCCCCGCATCTTGGTGCGGGGGTACCGGCCCACGTGGCCCATCGACGCGATCATCACCGCTTCTTGGGCGGAGACGTCGACGACCTGGGGTCGCCCCGAGGCCAGCGCGCTCAACGTGGCCACGACAGCCTCGGGCCCGACGTGTGACCAGGCGGTGGGCTCGGTGCAGCGCACCGGGAGCTCGGTCGGGGTCGCCGGTGCAGTACATGTTCCCCGTCGACGCCATGACGCCGAGGTCGCTCGCCCTCCACTGCGACCGGGGCCCGTCGGACCCGAACGGGGTGACGAGGACCCAGACCAGTCCCGGGCGCCCGTCGGGGATCGAGCTCCAAGGCGCCGGGCCACCCCGGCGTGGCGAGGACGACGTCGGCGTCATCGAGGAGCGCGGCCAGTCGGGGGTCGTCGGGCCCCGTCACCTCGAGACAGGTCTTGCCCGCGTTCCACGCCACGAAGCGAAGCGAGGTGCCGTCGGGACCGAGGGGTGCGACGGACCGCAGGGGGTCGCCGCCAGGAGGCTCGACCTTGATGACCGTGGCGCCGAGATCGGCGAGGATACGCCCCGTCATCGCGGCGGGCTCGCCGGCCAGCGTCGAGGACGCGCAGGCCGTGAGCAACGCTTCGGGCCCCGCCCCCTCGGCCGGCACCCGGTGGGCGGTCGCCGCTAGGAGGCGGCGCGCTCGAGGACGTGCACGCCGCAGGCCGATCCCGAGTCCGATGACATGGGTCAGCCCCACCCGGGCCCCCTCGATCTGGCGGTCGCCCGCCTCGCCGCGGAGATGGGTGGCCACCTCGTAGAGGTTGGCGACACCGGTGGCGCCGATGGGGTGGCCCTTGGAGATGAGACCGCCCGACACGTTGACGGGGATGGCCCCGTCGCGCCATGGCCCGCGCCGGTCGATGAAGTCACCCGCGCCGCCGGGCTCGCACAGCTGGAGGTTCTCGTAGTGGATGAGCTCGGCGGTGGCGAAGCAGTCGTGGAGCTCCACGAGGTCGAGGTCATGGGGAGAGACCCCGGCCTGCTCGTAGGCGGCCGCGGCGGCGAGCTTGGTGAGGGTGGAGACATCGGGCTGGGCCGTGTCGGACTCGACGTAGGGATCCGAGGTGAGGACCGAGGCCGAGATCTTCACGGCCCGCCGGCGGACATCGGGGTCGAGGGTCTTGAGCTTGGCGTCCGAGCACAGCACCACCGATGCCGCCCCGTCACCGGTGGGGCAGCACATGAGCAGCGTGTTGGGATAGGCGACCATGGCCGCCTCCATGACCTCCTCGAGGCTGAAGACCTTGCGGTACTGCGCCAGGGGGTTGAGCGAGGAGTGGGCGTGGTTCTTCTCGGCCACCTTGGCGAACTGCTCGAAGCCCACCCCGTCGTGACGCGACGCGTAGTCCATGCCCGCCTGGGCGAAGACGCCCGGCATGAGCTGGGTCCCGAGGATCCCCTCCACCGGCATGACCGAGCCGTAGCGCCCCGATGGCTCGAAGCCCTTCGGGCGCCGACCGGGCCTGGCCCGCACTGCCGAGCAGTCCCATCTTGCCCATCTGCTCGACCCCGACGGCGAGTGCCATGTCGGCCTCGCCCGCCTTGATGGCCATGATGCCGGTCCGCACCGCGGTGGCGCCCGTGGCACAGGCGTTGGCCACGTTGTAGACGGGGATGCCGGTCTGGCCGATCTGCTTCTGGAGACGTTGGCCGAGCATGTTCGACGCTTCCATGAGGCTGCCCGCGGCGAGGATCTGGATGTCGTGGATGGTGGCCCCGGCGTCGTCCATGCGCGGCGAGGGCGGCTTCGCTGGCGAGGTCGATCGAGTCCTTGTCGGGGTACCGGCCGAACTTGGTCATCGAAGCCCCGATGATCCAGGCGTCTCCTGCCATGTCTCGCTCCTTGCTCGTGCGACGGACTGTGCTGGCGTTCTAGACGGGGGTGAAGCCGAAGGCGACGGCCTCGGTGCCTTCCTCGTCGACGGCCACACGGGAACGTCGTGAGGCGGACCTTCATCCCGAGCTCGAACTTCTCCGCGTCGGAACCGGCGTCGACGATGTTCCCCTTCACCACGCCGCCGCCGTCGAGCTCGATGACCGACGACACGTACGGGACCGGGACATTGGGGGCGGCCCGGTGGACGATGGTGAAGGACCGGAGCGTGCCCGTCGTCGCCAGCGCCTTGGGCTCGAACTCCAGCTTGCCGCACCGCGCGCAGGCGTTGCGGCGGTCGAAGAACAGCGCCCCGCAGCTGGTGCAGGCCTGGGCCACGAGATGGGGATCACCCTCGAGCACCAGGTAGTCGACCACGGGGATGCGTCGTCCGTTCGCCTCGCTCACGGGCGAGACCCTAGCCGGTGAGGTGACACG
Source organism: uncultured Acidimicrobiales bacterium (assembly GCA_963796765.1). GTDB lineage: Bacteria > Actinomycetota > Acidimicrobiia > Acidimicrobiales > UBA8190 > Chersky-840. The sequence continues at coordinate 38,406 of CAWCMY010000002.1, forward strand.
GGTGTCAGTCGACAGAGCCCGGCATGGCACACTTTGCGTCGACCGCCCCGCGACCCGAGGAGGACGAGGCCGTGTCGGACCAGCCGCTCGAGGACCAGGTACAGCACCGCGTCGAGAACCGGGTGTCGTGGATCACGCTCAATCGACCCGAGGTGCGCAACGCCATCACCCACGACCAGCGCGAGCGGGTGATCGAGCTCCTCGACGACGGCGAGCGCCCAGGTCGAGATCGGCGCGGTGGTGCTCACCGCCACCGGCGACGGGTTCTGCACCGGGGCGGACCTGCGCGCCGGGCGCCGTCCCGCACCGCCGCGCCCCGAGGGGGCTCCCGACCGGATCATGGGAGACGCCGTCGCGGATGATCCGCCGCGGGGCCCAGCGGCTCATCTCGGCGGTGCTCGACTGCGAGAAGCCGGTGGTGGGCGCGGTCAACGGCACCGCGGCCGGGATCGGCGCGCATCTCGCCTTCGCCTGCGACCTGGTGGTGGCGGCCGAAGGGGCACGCTTCATCGAGGTCTTCGTCCGTCGGGGCATCTCCCCCGACGGTGGCGGCGCCTACCTGTTGCCCCGGCTGATCGGGTTGCAAAAGGCCAAGGAGCTCATCTTCTTCGGCGACGACCTCCACGCCGACGAAGCGGCCGAGCTGGGACTCGTCAACCAGGTCGTGCCGCGCGCAGCAGCTCGAGCACGCCGCGGGCGAGCTGGCGCAACGCCTGGCGGGAGGGCCGACGAAGGCGATCGGCATGGCCAAGTGGCTGCTCAACCGGTCGCTCGAGTCAGACCGGCGCACCGCCTTCGACGAGGAGGCGTGGGCCCAGGAGCTGATCGTGGGCACCGCCGATGCCGGGCGAGGGGTTGCGGGCTTTCGCCGAGCGCCGGGCGCCCGAGTTCAAGGGCTTCTGAGCTCGCGACGACGACGCCACCTGCCGGCATGCGAGAACGGTCGCCGTGAGGGCCGGACGTCGGCTTATCTCCGTCGGGTGCCCCGAAGTAAGCTGACACGAAAGTCAGAGAACGCCGGTCGGCCCGGCGGCGGTCGTGGGCGGATCCCTCCGGCGAGGGGACGACAGGGGAGGTGCGATGGCTCGCGAATACCGGCTGATCTCAGCGGACGGTCACACGGTCGAGCCACCCGACATGTGGACGAAGTACCTGCCCAAGAAGTTCCACGACCGGGCCCCCAAGCTGGTGAAGGACGAGAAGGGCGGCGACGCCTGGCAGCTCGCGCCCGGGACCGCCCCCATGCCGCTCGGCCTTGTCACCAACGCCGGGACGCTTCGGCAAGCGCTACGAGGACCTCGAGTGGTTCGGCGCCACCTACGACTCCATCCTCCAGGGGTCCTTCGTCGGCAAGGCGCGCCTCGAGGAGCAGGACTTCGACGGCGTCGACGCCGAGGTGCTGTTCCCCTCGCAGCGGACCATGGGCGCCTTCATGGCCCAGGAGGACGACGACTACCACCTGGCCGGGCTCGAGGCCTACAACACCTGGATGCACGACGAGTTCATGGCGGCGGACCCCGAACGGCTCATCGGGCTGGCCCAGATGCCCGGCGTCGACATCCAGACCTCGGTCAAGTGGCTGCGCGACGCCAAGGCGGCGGGATACCGGGGCGTGATCATCTCGGCCTACCCGTCGGGAAACGGGGAGCTCTCCGACGAGGACGACCCGTTCTGGGAGGTCGCCCAGGAAGAGCAGATGCCGGTGCACATCCACAGTGGTCTGCGCCAGGCCGGCAAGCGCACCGCGGGCTCGTTCCAGCAGGCGGCCGCCTCGATGAGCCGGACCATCGGCCTGGCCGAGATGGGCGGCCCGGTGGGAGACGCATCGCAGTTCATGTCCAAGTTCATCTACTCGGGCATCTACGACCGCTTCCCCGACCTCCAGATGGTGGCGGTGGAGTGCGGGGTGGGATGGGTGCCGCACTTCCTCGAGCACATGGACGACCACTACTGGCGCAACCGGACGTGGACCGAGACCAAGCTCAAGATGCTGCCGAGTGAGTACTTCCGGCGGAACTGGAAGATGACGTTCATCCGCGAGCCGTTCGCGGTGGCGGTGCGGCACTGGATCGGCGTGGACAACCTGATGTGGTCCACCGACTACCCGCACCACCGCCACGACTGGCCCTACAGCCGGCGGATCGTGGAGGAGTCGATGGGGGGCGTGCCCGAGGCCGAGCGGCGGCGCATGGTGTGCGACAACGCCCGGGAGTTCTACCGCCTGGGCTGAGCCACAGAGCACTGCGGCGCCGCACCCGCAGGGACGGGTCGCGGCGATACGAGGGGCAGACCGCGCGCTGTCGGTGCGCGGCTGGAAGAGCCGAGAACGAAAAGGAGAACACACGATGGGACTGCTCGACGGCAAGGTGGCGGTCGTCACCGGCGCAGGCCACGGCATCGGCCGGGGTGAGGCGCTCGAGCTCGCCCGCCAAGGGGCGAAGGTCGTCGTCAACGACGTCGGCGGGTCGGTCCACGGCGAAGGGGTCGACAAGCGCGCCGCCGAGGAGGTCGCCGACATCATCCGCAGCCGCGGCGGCGAGGCGGCGGCCAACTACGACGACGTGGCGGACTGGGCCGGCGCGTCCAACCTGGTGCGCCAGGCTGTCGACGACTTCGGCCGGCTCGACGTGCTCGTCAACAACGCCGGCATCGTCCGCGACGCCATGCTGTTCTCGATGTCCGAGGACGACTTCGACGCCGTGGTCCGCGTCCATCTGAAGGGCACCTTCGCCACCACGCACCACGCCGTCGGTGTACTGGCGCGAGCAGTCCAAGGCCGGGAACCAGCCCCGAGCGCCGCCATCGTCAACACGGTGTCGTCGGCGGGCCTGCAGGGAAACGTCGGCCAGGCCAACTACGGGGCGGCCAAGGCGGGCATCGCAGCGCTGACGGTAATCTCGAGCCTGGAGCTGTCGCGCTACGGGGTGCGGGCCAACGCCGTGGCCCCGGGGGGCATGACGCCGGATCACCGCCACGCTGCGCAAGGACGCCGAGGTGCGCGAGCCCGACCAGCTCGACGAGGGCGACTACGACCCCATGAACCCGGCCAACTCTGCCCCCATGGTGGCGTGGCTGGCGTCGGACGACGCGCTGCACGTGACCGGTCAGGTGTTTCGGGCCGTCGGGCACCGCATCACCCACTACGTGCCCTGGTCGCTCGGGCGCCACGGTCGAGCCCAAGGGCAAGCCCGCCCGGTGGGAGCCCGAGGACATCGGCCCCGCGCGTCAACGCCAACGTGTTCCACTCGCGCGCGCCGGGCCTGCAGATGGGCGGCTGAGCGCCACACATTGCACGCGCCCGCAGGGGCGACGCACTGACCTTGGTTGGGACAGTGACGCGGCAGCAGACGACGGGGGAGGATGACATGGCGGGCGTGTGGAGCTACGAGGGCAAGCGGGTGCTCGTGAGCGGTGGCGGCGGTGCGGGCATGGGTGCGGCGGCGGTGCGCGACCTGCTCGAGCTCGGGGCCGAGGTCCACGTCTTCGACGTGAAGGAGCCCGTCGTCGGACGTGGCCAGCTACCGGACGGTCGACCTGCGCGACCCGCCGCCATCGAATCGAACCTGGCGGACCTGGGAGGCCCGCTCGACGCACTGTTCAATTGCGCCGGTCTGCCCGGGCCCCCGTTCTCGGGCCTCGACGTCATGCTCGTGAACTTCGTCGCGGCGCGTCACCTCACCACGCTGGCCGCCGAGCACATGGCGCCCGGGCTCGGCGGTCTGCACGATCTCCTCGGCCGGGGCGTTCGGCTGGGAGAACGTCGATGGACCAGGTGGCATGCCGCTCATCGCCACCCCGGGCTACGCCGAGGCCCGGCAGTGGTGCGAGGAGCACCCCGGGGCGGTGGGTGAGGGATACCTGCTCTCCAAGCAGGCCATCATCATCTGGACGCTGCACGCCGCGCTCGACCTCGCGCCCAGGGGCATCCGCGTGAACTGCACGAGCCCGGGCCCCACCCAGACCCCGATGATGCCGTCGTTCGAGGCGTACATGGGCAAGGACTTCATGGACCGGTTCCCGAAGCCTCTCGGCGGGCGCAACTCGACCCCCGAGGAGCAGGGCCACCTGGTGGTGTTCCTCAACAGCGACGCGGCGGGCTACATCACCGGCACCAACGTCTACGCGGACGGCGGCTTCTCGGCCGGCATGCTCACGTCCCGGCTCGACTTCTCGGTGTTGTCGGGCGAGACCCCGGCCGGCTGAGAGCGACGGCATCGTGGCACCGAGGTCCACAGCGACACCGAAGGCCAGTGACGGAGACCCGGTGCCGCGGGGCCCCAGCGCCGGGGCGACCTCGAGGAGTTCTTCCACCCCAAGGCCGTCGCCCTGGTGGGCTCGGTCAACCGCAACGCCAAGCCCGAGCGACTCCGCGCCGCGTACGCGGAGCGATGGGGCGACCGGTGGTACCTGGTCAACGCCAAGGGCGGCACGCATCGGCGACATCCCCGTCTACGAGCACGTCACCGACATCCCCGCCGAGATCACCCTGGCGGTGGTCAACGTCGGCACCCGGCTCGTGGCGCAAGACGGTGGAGGAGTGCGGCAAGCACGGCGTCCCCTACGTCCTCATCTTCACCGCCGGCTTCAGCGAGGTGGGCGAGGCCGGGCGCCGCGCTCGAGCGCGAGGTGGGCGAGGTGGCGCGCCGCTACGGCATCCGGGTCTTCGGGCCCAACACCAACACGAACGCCTTCGAGGTCCTGCCCGAACCGCCCAAGCGGCGCGGCGGCCGCATCGGGCTCGTGACCCAGAGCGGCCATCAGGGCCGCCCGCTCGTGCAGGGGACCGAGTTCGGGGTGGCCTTCAGCCGGTGGGTGCCGACGGGCAACGAGCTCGACCTCGAGGCGGCGGACTTCATCGAGTACTTCGCCTACGACGACGACACCGACGTGATCGCCGGCTACTTCGAGGGGTTCAAGGACCCCGCCAAGCTCCGGCGTGCCCTCGAGGCGGCCAACGCCCAGGGCAAGCCGGTCGTGGCGCTCAAGATGGGGAGCACCGAGGCGGGCACCGCGCATGGCGAGCTCGCACACCGGCCATCTGGCCGGGTCCGACGCCGTGGTCGAGGGCCTCTTCGCCCAGTACGGCGTGGTCCGGGTGCGCGACCTCGACGAGCTCCTCGAGACGGCCGCGCTGTTCGCCAAGCTGCCGGCGGGCACCGGGGGCCGGTGCGCGCTCGTACTCCATCTCGGGTGGGTCGGGCACGCTCATGGCCGAGGTGGCGGAGTCGAGCGGGCGTGCCGGTGCCGGTCCTGGCGCGCCAAGACCCAGGCCGGGCTGCGCGAGATGATCCCCGACTACCTCACCGTCGCCAATCCCGTCGACAACGGGGCCCAGTTCCTCGTCCAGCGCGCCGGTCGAGGACAGAAAGCGCGTCTTCGACCTCGTCGCCGCCGATCCCGAACATCGACGTCATCGTGATCGGCCTCACCGGGGCGCTGGGACGGCTCACGGACCGCTTCGCCGAGGACATCGTGGCCTTCATCGACGAGGTGGAGAAGCCCATCGTGGTGACGTGGAACTCCTTCAAGACCGACGAGCAGGGATTCACGACGCTGGTCGACGCCGGCGTGCCCTTGTTCCGGTCGTTTCGCAACTGCTTCAACGCACTGCGCGCCTTCGCCGGCTACGAGGAGGCGTCGTCGACGTTCCGCTCCCGCAAACCCATGCCCGGTCGCCTCCCGAAGGGGGCGGCACGTGCACTCACCGACGTCGACGGGAACCGGCCCGTCGCCCCTCGGCGCCGAGGCGGCCGCGGCACTTGCTCGAGTCGTTCGGCATCCCCCTGGCCGGGGAGGGCCTGGCCCACTCCGCCGCCGAGGCGGCCCGCATCGCCGGGCGACATCGGCTTCCCGGTGGTGATGAAGATCGCGTCGCCCGACTTCCCCCACAAGTCCGACGCCGGGCTGGTCCGGCTGTCGGTGGGCTCGGGGTCGAAGGCCAAGGCGGTCTACACCGAGCTCGTCGACCGGGCCACCCGGGCCAAGCGCAGCGCCCGCATCGAGGGCGTCCAGATCCAGCAGCAGATCGACGGGGGCACGGAGATGATCGTCGGCGTCACCCGTGACCCGGTCTTCGGCCCCGCCGTGCTCGTGGGCACGGGCGGGGTCTTCGCCGAGATCCTGAAGGACGTGGCGGTCCGACCCCTTCCCCTCGACCGGCGCGACGCGCAGGAGATGATCGAGGGGCTGCGCGGCTACCCGCTGCTGACCGGGGCGCGGGGGCGCGACCGTGGCGATGTGAAGGCGCTCGTCGACGTGGTCCTCGCCGTGGCCCGCCTGGCGTCGGCGTGCGGGGACCGGCTCGTCGAGCTCGACCTCAACCCCGTCGTCGTCCTCGAGAAGGGTGCGGTGGCGGTCGACTCCCTCGTGGTCACGGCGGGTTAGCCCATGGAGCTCGAACTCTCCGACGACCAGCAGGCGCTGCAGGAGTCGGTCCGGGCCGTGCTCGAGCGCGAGTGCCCGATCTCACTGGTGCGCAGTGTCGTCGAGGAGCACAAGCACGCCGAGGAGCTCTGGAGCCGGATGGTCGAGCTCGACTGGCCCGCGTTGGCGGTCCCCGAGGACGACGGCGGCCTCGGGCTCGGCTTCGTGGAGCTGGCCGTGGTGTGCGAGCAACTCGGCCGCGTGATCTGCCCCGCACCGTTCCTCGCCACCGCCACCCAGTTCGTCCCCGCCCTCCTCCACGCCGGGAGCGCCGAGCAGCGCAGTCGCTTCCTGGGCGCGGTGGCCCGCGACGGGATCGCTGGGCACCCTGGCCGTGGCCGAGGCGGCGGGGGACTTCGACCCTTCGGTCGATCACGACCACCGCCACCCCCGACGGGGCGGGCTTCGTCCTCGACGGTGAGAAGCACTTCGTCTTCGACGCCGATGTCGCCGTCGAGGTCGTGGTGGCGGCCCGACTGCCCGGCACCGACAGGGGAGGACGGCGTGGCACTGTTCGTCGTCCCCCGGGACTCCTTCGACTCCGAGCCCATGGTCGGCCTCGACGCCAGCCGGAGCTACGGGACGCGTGCGTCCTCGACTCGGTCCGTGTCGAGCCCGACCGTGTGCTCAGCGGTGCCGGCTGCGGCGGGGCCCGTCCTGCTTCGCATCGTCCAAGAGGCGACCGTGGCCCTCGCCACCGAGATGGTGGGGACCTGCCAGGCCATCTTCGACATCGTCCACGCCTATGTCCAAGAGCGCGAGCAGTTCGGGGTGAAGGTGGGCTCGTTCCAGGCCATCAAGCACAAGCTGGCCAACATGTACGTGTCGGTCGAGTCCGCCCGGGCCACCGCCTACTTCGCGGCGGCGGCCATCGCCGAGTCAGACGAGCGCCGCGACGTGGCCGTGGCGATGGCCAAGGCCAGTGTGGGTGACTGCCAGAAGCTCGTCACCACCGAGGGCATCCAATGCCTGGGCGGCATCGGCTACACCTGGGAGCACGACATGCACCTCTATGTGAAGCGGGCCAAGGCCGGCGCCGCGTTGTTCGGGACCGGGCCCGAACACCTCGAGCGACTGTCACATCTGCTCGGCCTCTAGGCCCACCCCTACACCCGGTCTAGCTCCAACATCCGGATGGCGTTTCCTCGCAGGATCTTGTAGGCCACTTCGTCGTCGAGTCCGGCGCACAACTTCTCGATGTACGTCTCGGAGTGCGGCCAGGTGGTGTCGGTGTGCGGATAGTCCGTCTCGAAACAGATGTTGTCCTCACCCACCTCCTCCAGCGATCGCAGTCCGTGTCGGTCGGCGGTGAAGCAACCGAAAATACGCCCGTAGTACTGGGTGGACGGGGGCACGGGGATCCGCTCCTTGGCGTTGGTCCACGCGTCGTGCATCTCCCACACGGTGTCGGCCCGCTCGAGGATGTAGGGGATCCACCCGATCTGGCCCTCGGAGTAGGCCAACTTCAACTTGGGGAACCGAAGCAGGTTGCCCGAGAAGAGCCAGTCGGCGAGAGATGCGATGGCGTTGTTGAAACCGAGGGCGACTCCCACCGCCTTGTTCGAGTCGGGGGATGCCACCGGGTTCGAACTGCTCGATCCGACGTGCATGCACACGGTCACCCCGTAGTCGTTGCACACCTCCCACAGCGGATCCCAGTAGTCGGTGTTGATACTCGGAAGCTTGAGACGAGTGGGCATCTCGCTGAAGGCAATGGCCCGGACTCCTCGCTCGGCATTGCGCTTGGTTTCAGCTGCTGCGAGCTCGGCGTCCCACAGAGGGATGAGACACAGAGGGATGTTGACGCCCCCTGACGGCCCACACCATTCCTCCACCATCCAGTCGTTGTTCGCCTTCACGCAGGCGAGGCCGAGCTCCTTGTCATTGCCCTCGTAGAACGTCTGACCGCAGAATCTGGGAAAGGTCGGGAAGGGGAGAGACCCGTCGGTGTAGTTGAGGGCGAGATCCTTGACGCGCTCCTCCCGGTCCCAGCATCCTTTGCGCATCTCGTCGAAGGTCGTGGCCGTCATCGTCATCTGCGTCCGGTCGAACACGATGTTGCCCTGACCGTCGATCGTGGTCGACGCCTGGGGAATGGCCACGAACTTCTTCTGGACGTAGATCAACTCGTCGTCGTAGTACCAGGCGTCGCCCCACTCCCCGTCGGGGTCTTCGACCATGTCGTACTTGGCGCCAGACAGGTGTTTGAAGCCACCCCACCTCCTGCGCTCGACTCGGGGCCCCCTCTCCCTGTACTGCCGGGGCAGCCAGGTCTGCCACACGTGGGGAGGCTCAACGACATGGTCGTCCACACTTACGATCTTGGGCAGCGTCATGGCCCCGAGGTTACCCGCACCCTGACGTCGGTGTCAGGTGCGAGATGCCTGATCACATCGCTGATCAGCGACCGGCTCCCGGGTAGCCGCCGCCACCGTAGCTCTCGTCCAGAGTGTCGTAGTCGATGGCGAAACCCTTGCGGGGGAGGGCATCGGTGAACTCGACCTGCTTGGGCTTCTTGTAGGAGGCGATCCGGTCCCGGCAGTGCTCGATGATCTCCTCGGCACTCGCACGCTGGCCCTCGCGCAGCACCACCACGGCGGTGACGTTCTGGCCCCAGGTGGGGTCGGGCACGCCGATCACCGCCGCGTCGGCGACGGCGGGGTGTTGCTTGAGACACCCCTCCACCTCGGTGGGGTAGATGTTCTCGGCCGCGGACTTGATGAGCCGGGTCTTGGGGCCGATGAAGGTGAGCGAGCCGTCGCTCTCGATGCGACCGAGGTCATTGGTGTGGTGCCAGCCGCCCGGCTTGGCGCTGCTCGTTGAGCTCGGGGCGGTTGAAGTACCCGTTCATCACCGTGGGTCCCCGCACCCCGATCTCCCCCGTCTCGCCCGGACCGAGCTCGACACCGTCGGGGTCAAGGGTGGTGATCCGGACGAAGGGGGCGGGCCTCCCGCTCGACCCGATGCTGGGCTGCGAGCGCGTTGAACGTGGCCAGGCCCATGACCTCGGTCTGGCCGTACCCGGCGGGGCGCTTGCCCCACGGGCTCTCGTCCACGGTGATCATCGCCGTCCACTCGGGTTTGCCCGGGAACCCCCGGCAGCGTCTTGAGGTCGAAGCGACCGTCGGCGTTGAGCTCGACGATCTGGTCCATGGTGGGCGGCATGATGAACCCGCCCGTGCAGTGCTCCTCGGCGATGAGTCGGCACAGCTCCTCGGCGTCGACGCGCGGGGTGAACACGTTGTTGCCTCCCACCAGGAACGTGGCCAACGTCGTCATGAACGTGGCCACGTGGAACAGGGGCCCGCAGTTGAGATACACGTAGTCCGCGCCCACGCCCTGGATCTGCGCGACCTGCGACCCCTGGAGCACGAGCGCCCGGTTCGAGAGCAGCGCGCCGTTGGGGCTCCCGGTGAACGCGGCGGTGTACATCATGAGCACCGACGCCCCCTCGTCGGTGTCGCGCGGCGGGGTCGTGCCCGGCGCCTCGGGCCACGAAGGCCTCGTATCCCCCCTCGCCCTCGACGTCGTGGCCGATCCACAGTGCCTTGGACCCGCTCTCGTCCCGGGCCTGGCGCAGGGTGTCGCCGATCTCGGACTCCTGGTAGAAGACGACGGCGGGATCGCTGTCGCCGATCACGAAGACGAACTCGGCCGCGCTCTGGCGCCAGTTGGCGGGGCAGAACACCGCCCCGAGCTTGGCCGCCGCCAGCAGACCCTCGAGCAGCCGGTGGCAGTTCTGGCCCAGCCACAACAACCGGTCGCCGGCGCCGACGCCCTGCGCGGCCAGCGCGTTGGCGAGTCGGTTCACCCGCCCGTCGAGGGCCGCGTAGGTGAGCCGGTGCTCGCCGCACACCGCACCCATCGAGTCCGGACGCGTGCCGACGTGCGCCCGCAGGACGTCGGCAAGCGTGAGGTCGTGGAGGTTGTCTTCATGCCGTAGACCCTTCTCGTCCGTGTGGTCGGCTTCACTCGTCGACGACCCGGGCCGCCTTGTACCCCGAACGGGGGATGGTCTCTCGGTCGAGCACCTCGATCACCGTGTCGATGCCGAGCCGCTCCTGCAGTGCCCCGCGCACTTCCGGGCGATCTCGGTGTCGTCGGCGCGGCGCGCCCGACCCCCGCTCGACCCGCACCGTCACCGGCCGCGTCTCGTCGACGGGTCTGCACCATCTGCCACTCGAGGGTGGGCTCGGTCACCTCGGGCACGCCCCGCAAGGCGGACTCCACCTCGTTGGCCTGGAACCGCGTGCCCTGCACGGCGATGAGGTCCTTGAACCGTCCGCCCCACAGCCCCCGGATGCTCGTCTCGCCGCACGGGCACGGCTCGCGCAAGATGGCACAGGCCTCTTCGAGGTCGTACCGGAGCAAGCCGTTGTCGCGGTCGAGGGTGGTGACGACGAGGTCACCCCACTCGCCGTCGGCGACCTCTTCACCGGTGGCGGGGTCGACGGCCTGGACGATGCCCCAGTCCTCGTTGATGTGCGCGCCGGGGAGCTGGCCACAGGCCCCGCCCACGTACGCGTAGCACTCGGCCCCTGCGGTCATGAGCGGCATGCCCTTGCCCATGCCGAACCCGGGCATGCCCTTGAACTCGAGGCCGGCGTCTTTGGGGTCGATGCCGAGCTTGGCGGCCACCTCGAAGAACCGGCCCGTCGAGAACCCCATGAAGGGGATGTCGGGCTTGACCCGGGTCCAGAACCGCAGGCCCTGCTCGGCCGCCTCGTCGGTGTCGGGCGGGGGAACCCAGATGTTGAGCATCCCGAAGTACTCGTAGGACCCCGACAGCATGGGGCCACCGCCGTAGAGGTAGGCGGGATGGGCGTGCGTCGCGATCATCCCGGGCCGGTAGCCGTACCGCCACCACGTCCGGGCCGAGGACTCGTACTCGATCCAGATGTCGCGGCGTGTCCACAGCGAGATGGTGGGGGTGCCCGTCGTCCCCGTCGAGGTCCCGATCCGCACCGCGGCGCGGGGGTCGGTGAACCGGTACTGGCCGAAGGGCGGGTCGGCAGCTTCGGAGTCGCGCAGGTCCTGCTTCACCGTGAGCGGCACGTGGCGCAGATCGTCGACGGTCTTCACGTCCTCGGGGGCGCCGATGCCTGCGGCCACGAGCTTGTCCCTGAACAGCGGGACGGGGTTGTCGAAGATCTTGCGCAGCAGCGTGGCCAGACGCTCGTTCTGCAGGGCCCGCATCTTCTCGGGGTCCATGGTCTGGACCTCGGGGTCCCAGTACTTCTGTCCGGGGTCCCGGGGCGGGGGCCCCAGGACCTCAGGTCCGTAGCTCGGCATGGTCCCTCCCTGTCTGTCGGAGCTACTGTGCCGCGGTGTGCGGTGGTTGGCGCTACTTGCGGGGCAGCCCGAGGACGCGCTCGGCGATGATGTTGCGCTGGATCTCCGAGGTCCCACCGGCGATGGTGCCGGCGAAGCTCTGGAGCCAGTGCACCAACCAGGCCTCGCTGTCACCCCGGCCCACCGAGGGCGCCTCGTGTCGCGACATGTCGAGACCCGTCGCCCCCAGCGCTTCGCCCACGTCGAGGGCGAGCCCCCGGCGCAACTCGCTCCCGAGGAGCTTGAGCACCGAGTGCTCGGAGGGCTTCTCCCCCTTGGCGAACTTGGCGAACCCCCGGTAGCCGAGGAGCTTCAGGGACTGGGTCTGCATGTAGGCCCGTGCCACGGTGGTGCGGAAGGCGGGGTCATCGGCCAGACGCCGTCCCCCGGGCAGCGGAGTGGTGGCGGTGGTCACGACCCGCTCGAGGATCTTCTCGGTCCCGGTGGCCTCGTTGATCCACAGCATGCCGCGCTCGTGCGCCAGAGACCCTCCCGCCACCGACCAGCCGTGGTGGAGCTCGCCCACCAGGTTCTCGGCCGGCACCTCCACGTCGGTGAAGAAGACCTCGTTGAAGTCGGCGTGCTCGCTGTCGGTGAGCTCGGCGATGGGCCGGGTCAGGATGCCCGGCGTCTTCATGTCGATGATGAGCACGCTGATGCCGGCGTGCTTGGAGGCCTCGGGGTCGGTCCGGACGAAGCAGAAGCAGTAGTCGGAGTGGTGCGCCCCCGAGGTCCACACCTTCTGCCCGTTCACGACGAACCGGTCGCCGTGGAGCTCGGCCCGGGTCCGCAGGCCGGCCAGGTCACTGCCGGCGTTGGGCTCGCTCATGCCCAGGCACCAGCTGATCTCGGCGCGCAGGGTGGGCAGCGCGTAGCGCTGCCTTCTGCTCCTCGGTGCCCCAGTCGAGGATCGACGGCGTGATGATGGACAGGCCCTGGGGGTTGCAGCTGCGGGGGACGCCCAGGCGGGCCAGCTCCTCGAAGTACACCATCTGTTGCACCGGGGTGGCGTTCCGACCGCCGTATTCCGGGGGCCAGCCCGGCACCAGCCAGCCGTTGTCGAACAGCTTCCGTTGCCAGACCCGGGCCCACGCCGGGATGTGCGCGGATGACTTGACCCGCTCGGCCCGTTCGGAGGACGGAGGCAGGTTCGCCTCCATCCAGGCCCGCAATTCGCGGCGAAACTCCTCGGTCTGCTCGTCGTAGTGCAGGCGCACGCTGGGATCGTAGCTGCCTGACGTTCGTGTCAGCTAAAGGGAGGAACCGGCCTCGAATGGACCTCGGACCGGACTACGAGGTGCCTCGGGTGAGCAGCATGCACCCGGCGATGGGACCACCGCCGGCCGCCACGACGCCCACCTCGGGGGTGCCCGCAACCTGGCGCTCGCCACCCTCACCGCGCAGCTGCACGCACGCCTCGTGCAACATCCCGAAGCCGTGCAACCGGCCGGCCGAGAGCTGTCCGCCGCTGGTGTTGAGGGGCACGGCGCTGTCGAGCCCGATCCGACTCCCGCCTTCGACGAAGGGCCCGCTCTCGCCCTTTCCACACAGGCCCAGCTCCTCGAGCCACACCATGGTGAGGATGCTGAACCCGTCGTAGAGCTCGGCCACATCCACATCCGACGGGTGCAGTTCGGTCCGCTCCCACATGCTCGCCGCTGCGTCGCGGGCGGAGAACGTGGTCATGTCGTCGAATTGGTCCCAGCTGGGCCGACCCCGCAATGCCGTGCCGATGGCGTTGACGTGACACGCCGTGCCGGGTGTGTCGGGGGCATAGTCGACATGCGAGACCACGACCGCAGTCGACCCGTCACAGGGCGCGTCGCAGTCGTAGAGGCACAACGGCGTCGTGATCATCCGGGCCCCGAGGTAGTCGTCGAGCGACATGGGGTCGCGGTAGACCGCCTTCGGGTTGCGCTGGGCGTTGCGCCGGCCGTTGAGCGCGATCCACGCCAGCTGCTCTCGGGTGAGCCCGAACTCGAACATCCGCCGCTGCGCGATCATCGCCAGCCAGTTCGCGGCGGACACCGCCCCGTAGGGGAGCGTCCACTGCATGACTCCGGGGAAGCGCGGCAGCCCCCGACGCCCCCGGCCGAGCCGCCACCCCCGCCGATCCCCTGGCGCCCGCCCTCGCCCTGGGCGGTGGACTCGGTGACGGTCCGGTAGACGAGGACATGGCGGGCCAGTCCCGCCGCCACGGCCAGACAGGCGGCGAAGACGGCCCGGAGCTGCCCCGGCCCCTCGAGCCCGCCGTCGTGCCAGTTGAGCTTGAGCCGTAAGGCGTCTTGGACCTCGGGGGTCGACGGCCCCGCGAAGCCGCTGGTGCCGATGCCGGCGCCGGGAAAGGTGGCCAGCCCGTCGATGTCGTCGCGGGTGAGCCCGGCGTCCCCGATGGCCTGGAGACAGGCGTCGAGGGTGAGGTCGAGCTCACCGCGCCCGAGCCGACGCCCCACGTCGGACTGGCCGATGCCCGAGATGATCGACCGCCGCTCGAGACGCTCGGGCGGGCTCGGGCTCATGAGGCCTGCTCCGCCGAACCGAGCCCGGTGGGCTTGAACAGCGGCAACCAGACGTCTTCGGACTGCTCGAAGGTGACTTCGACCGCCATGCCGATGCGGACGTCATCGGGCGCGCAGTCCACCAGGTTGGTGGTCAACCGGACGTCGTCCTGCTCGGCGATGGTGACGAGCCCGATGACGTAGGGGTCAGACCCCGGGATCCACTGCTGGTGGTTCACCGTGAAGGAGTGCACGACGCCGGTGCCGCTGACGGGCTCGGGCACGAGGGCCCCGTCGAGGCAGTAGGGGCAGCGTGGCACCGGGGGGTGCACGTAATGGCGACACGCACTGCACCGCAGGAACCGCAGATGCCCGTCCTCACCCGAGGTCCAGAAGAAGCGGTTGGTGTCGTCGAGGCGGGGCAGGACGCGCACGGCTGGGCCGCGCGCGGCTCCGGGTGCGGTCATGCGCGGCGGGCGCGGCCGGGTGTGGGAGCGACTCGGGTCACGGGCCGAGATGCTACGCCACCGCGGATGAACCTGACGGCGCCGTCAGAGTCACGGCGCTACCGTTGCCACGAATGGACCGACAGGAGGAACACCGGTGACCATCCCCGCCAGCCTCGAGGGACGTCGGGTGCTCGTGGTGGGGGCGTCCTCGGGCATCGGTCGCGCTCTGGCTCTGCGGCTCGGGTGCAGCAGGTGCCCGGGTGGCGTTGGCGGCCCGGCGGTCGGACCTCGTCGAGGAGGCGGCCGAGGAGATCCGAGCCGCCGGCGCCGAGGCGCGAGCATGGCGTTGTGACGTGACCTCGGAGGAGGACTGCACCCGCCTAGTCGCCGAAGCGGCGGCCTGGATGGGCGGGATCGACGTCGTGCTGTACATGTCGGGCAGCTCGCCCCTCGTCCGGGTGGCTGACGCGCCGGCGTCGTTGTGGCACGAGATGTTGGCGACGAACCTCGTGGGCGCGGCCCTCGTCGTGCGCGGCGCCCTCGAGTATCTCCGAGTCGCCGCCGACCCCGTGGTGGTCGTGACGACCGTCTCGATGGCCTCGCCCTGGCCCTGGCTCGGCGTCTACGGGTCCACCAAGGCGGCCCTGGTCGAGATGGCACGCGCCTTGCGGGGCGAAGAGCCCTTTCTTCGGGTCCTGTGCGTGGCGGTGGGGAACACGGCCTCGTCCTTCGCCGACAACTGGGACCGGGACGTGGCCACCCAAGCCTTCGAACAGTGGGTCGCCGACGGCCTGTTGCGCTACGAGGTGCTCCAGTGCGACGAGATGGCTGAGTCGATCCTGGCCGCGGTCCTCGACCCGTCAGGGCCCGACGAGCTGCTCATCGCGGGCGCCGAGCTGTAGGGCCCGCGGGAGGAGCCGGTGTCGAGGCCACCAGCGTGCCGAGCGCAGTCCGGTCGATCTTTTCCATGGCCGTGCGCGGTAACGCATCGGTGACGACGAGCGCCTCGGGCAGCTTGTAGGCGGCCAATCGTCCTCGGCCGTGGTCGCGCAGCATCTCCAAGCGAGGGCGCGTCGCCGCCATGGCGAGGCACCACAACGGCCACACCGATCTCGCCCATGACCGGGTCGAGACGCGGGATCACCGCCACATGGGCGACGGCGGGATGATCGGCCAGCACGTTCTCGACCTCGAGCGGGTACACGTTGTAGCCCCCCCGGACGTACATCTCCTTGGACCGTCCCGACAGGTGCAGCCGGCCTGCGCTCGTCGAGGTAGCCGATATCCCCGGTCCGTACCGCGCCGTCGGACGTGAACACCGCGGCGGTGGCCTCGGGGTCGCGCCAGTAACCCTGCATCACCGCCGGCGACCGCAGGCAGACATGGCCGAGCTCGCCCACGGGCAGGGCGTCGGTCATCGTCGGAGCGGATGGTGAGCTCGACACCCTTGCGGGCCCGCCCCACACTCTCCTCGGCATCCTCGGGGGGATCGTCGGCCCCGGTCCCCACACCCACACCCGCCTCGGTGCACGTGTAGCGGACCACCACCGGGACGCCGAAGCGCGCCCGTGCCTCACGCACGAGCGCGGCCGTCGAAGGCCCGCCTCCCATGGCGATCATGCGCACGCTGCTCGTGTCGGTGGAGTCGAACTGGTCGTGACGCAGCATCAGCGCCACCTGGGTGGGGATACCGCCGAGCGCGGTGATGCCGATGACGCTCGACCATCTCGAGGGCGTCACCGGCCGACCACCGGCCCATGATGAACGTGGTCCCGCCCCCCCGCAGCGCTTGGGGCAGCTTGGTCATGTACCCGAGATGGGCGAAGGACGTCGACGACAAGCCTCGCCCACCGTCGCCCCACCGGCCGCCACCGTCGATGTCACCGATCGCCTCGAGCTGGCGCCATGTGAACACTGCTCCCTTGGGCTCGCCTGTCGTTCCCGACGTGAACACCACGGCCACGGGTCGATCGGGGTCGGGGGCGAGGTCCGTCGTGCTCGCACTCCGGGCGGCCCCTCGCAGCTCGGCGCAGCGTCGAGTGGGGGTCAGTGCCGGCACCGGTGTCCACCTCCACGACGTCTTGTACCTCGGCCACCTCGTCGAGGGCGGTACCGAGGGCGAGCGCCTTCGACGTCACCACGAGCTTCGGTCGGGCCACGGCCAGGCACCGACGCCGTTCGGGAGGTGACAAGCGGTCGTTGACTCCGGCCGTGAGCGCGCCGACCTTGGCCACCGCTGCATAGCCGACGGCATAGGCGGGCCCGGAGGGAAGCAGGAGGGCGACGACGTCGCCAACACCCACGCCCCGGGCGCGCAGGCCCAAGGCGACATCGTCGGAGAGGCGGTCGAGCTCGGCGTAGGAGAGCTCGCTCCCCTCCGGGGTGACGTAGAGCGCCGCATCTCCGTAACGGGCCGCGGCCTCGCGTACGACGGCGTCCAACACGGTCAGGTCGCCAGATGCCGGGGGCGAGGCAATCCGTAGAGCTCCGACGCGTTGGTGCCGAGAATCTTCGTCTGGACGTCGGCGGCGAGCGGGGTCATCGTGGCACGAAGTGTGTCCACTGCACCGGGGAACGTGGCGTCGTGATGGGGATAGTCCGATCCCCATACGATGCGCTCCTCGCCGATGAACGGCGCGAGGGCAGGAAGCGTGCGCTCGTCGATCTCGTAGCTGATCCAACATTGTCGGGCGAAGTATTCGCTCGGCTTGAGGCGCAGCTCGGGGCAGAAGCCCCCGAAGCTCTCGGCCTGCTCGTCGAGGCGCTCCATCCAGAACGGCACCCAGCCGCCACTGGACTCCAAGAAGACCACGCGCAGGGTCGGATGCCGCTCGAGCACGCCGAAGGCGATGAGCTGCGCGCACGCCAGCATCTCCTCGAAGGTGTGTGACACGGCGTGGAGCACGAGGGGGTTGAAAGGACGATCGGAACCGAGCGTCGGGACGATCACCGAGCTTCCCTCGTGGACGGCGATGGGCATAGCGCTTTCTTCGGCGGCGTCCCACACGGGCTCGTAGGCCGGGTCGGACAAGGAGCGTCCGCAGCACGGGTTGGGCCGGACGAAGGCGGCCACGAAGCCGAGGTCGTGCCGGGCCCGGTGCAGCTCGGCCGCGGCCGCGAGCGGGTCCTGCATCGGGATCATCGCCGCCCCGAACAGCCGCGTCGGATCTTCGGCGCAGTACGAGGCCAGCCAGTCGTTGTAGGCGCGTGCGATGGGCACGGCGGCCCGGGGGTCGTCCAAGGCCCAGAAGTACAGCCCGATCGAGGGGAACAGCACCGCCTGGTCGATGCCCTCGCTGTTCATGTCGACGAGCCGTGCCGCGGGATCCGAGCCCCCGGGGTGAGCTTGTTCGATGGGAAGGAACGACGTCGGGTCGGAGAACACCGACCCCGGCGTGGCGAGCGTGCCCAGCGGCACGGCCAGGATCTCGACCCCGTCGACGACGACGTGCTCGTATCCGTTGGGGTCGCGCCTGACCGTGGGCCGGTAGGGCTCGGGGACCGGTGTCCACGCGTGGCTGGGCTCCACCACGTGCCCGTCGGCATCGACGACGAGGTCGCGCCGAACGGTCACGACACCTGGCCGGGGGTGGTCTTCGGCGGTTGGTGATTGCGCCAGTCGTCGGCGGGTGGCATGGGGTGACGGAACAGCCGGGCCGCGTTTCCCGCCGCCATCATCCGCAACTCGTCGTCGGGGAGGTGGCCCAATGTCTTGTCGAGGACGAGCTGGGTGTCGGGCCAGGTGGAGTCGGCGTGGGGGTAGTCGCTCTCCACCATGATGTGGTCCACGCCGATCCGGTGACGCAATTCGATCGTCGACGGATCGTCGATGGTGCAGAACCAGAAGTTGCGACGCAGCACCTCACTCGGACGAAGGTCCGACGGCCACGAATTGCTCTCCGAGCCTGAGGCGGAGTGCTCGAGCACGTAGTCGACCCTGTCGAGCAGCATCGGCACCCAGCCGATCCCCCCCTCGGACATCGCCACCGCCAGTCCCGGGAAGCGAAGCGGTACACCGGACCAGAGCCACTCGGCCGCGGCCAGAGCGCGTTGACCGGGAACAGGGTCGGGAAGAGCTCGAATGGGGGATCCGGGGACGGCAACGGTGCCCAGCCCGAAGCGCCGGTGTGCAGGCATACGACGGTCGAGGTCTCCTCGCACGCCGCGAAGAACCGGTCCCAGGCGCCCGAGAAGATCGACGGGACGCCGAGTCGGGCTGGGAACTCCGGGAAGCTGACGGCCTTGAAGCCACGCGACGCATTGCGTCGGATCTCTTCGGCGGCGACCTCCACGTCGCCGAGCCAGGGGAGCTGGAGCGGGATGATCCGTTCGGGGTAGGTGCCCGCCCAGACTTCGCCATGCCAGGAGTTCCAGGCGCGCAAAGATGCCAGGCCCAGCTCGGAGTCCGCTGATCGCGCGAAGACCGAGCCACAGAAGCCGGCCACGAGCGACGGGAAGCACAACGACGCCCACACGCCGTTGATGTCCATGTCGACGACGCGGGCATCGATGTCGTAGCAACCGGGCCGCATCTCGTCGAAACGAGTCGGGTCCATGCTCCAGGTATCGCGCCGGCGCCCCGCCACGGCGTTGAGCCCGACGTTGGGGTAGGTGCGGTCCTCGTAGAGCCAGTGCTGGACGCCGTCGTCCCCTTCGACGATCCGAGGAGCCCGCTCGGCAAGATGAGCAGGCATCCGGCCCTGGAACATGTCGGGCGGCTCGATGAGATGGTCGTCGACGGAGATGATCGGCACCCGGATCGCACGGGGCGTGGGGTCGGGGAGCAGGACCCCGCCCTCGTCCGGGCGCGCACCGGTCATGGGCGCAAAGCCGCGGCGCAGAATGCCCACAGCTCCTCGGCGACCTCGGTCGGAGGCTCCTCTATCTGGTGGCAGATGAGCGCATGCAGGTGGGAAAGCACCAGATGGAACAGTGTCCGGGCGTCGCGTCGGGCATCGCCAGGGCGGACCGCGCCACCGACCTGGGCGGCGGCCACGGCGTTTTCGAAGACGGCCACGAAGGGGTGCAGGACGCCCCGGAGCTGTTCGGGGTGGGACTCGGCGAGCCGAAGATGCTCACGAACGAGGGCTGCCGCATAGGGAAGGCGTCCCTCGACGGTGAGGAAGCGGAACAGTCCGACGACCACGACACGGAGCCGCTCGAGCGGTTCAGCCTCGACGTCGACCATTGACGACAGTGCATCGGCACCCCGTCGGGCGTCGTCCTCGAAGAGGGCCACGAGCAATTCGTCCTTGCCGGCAAAGCACCGATAGAAGCTCTTGAGCGACGTCCCGGCGGCGGCGACCACCTGGGTGACGGTGAAGCTGGGACCGCCGGAGTCCCACACGAGGTCCCGCGCCGATTCGACGAGCCGAGCCGTCACCTCGCTCTGTCTGGCGCGCGCATCGGGTAGCGACGCGCAACTCGGCGCGCCCCGCCTCGGCGGGGTCCTCGAGGGTATCCCCGTCGGTCCGGACCATGTCTCGCAGTGGCTCGGCGCCTCGCAGTGGCTCGGCGCCCGCCGTGTCACGCGCCCCTGACGGCATCGAGATCGGAAACTATCATCCGCCGGAGAACGGCATTCTCCGAACGGGAGGGCGACAGGTGGGCGACGCGATCGGGCTCGTGATCGACGGTGGAGTAGTGCCGGGGGAGGCGGGGACCTACCCCGTGACCAACCCGGTTCGTCCCGCCGAAGTGGTGTTCGATGCGCCCTCGGCGTCCCCGGCGCAGCTCGACCGGGCCGTAGCCTCGGCCCGGGCCGCGTTCCCGTCGTGGGCAGCGATGGCTCCAGAAGAGCGCGCCGAACTCGTGGCCAAAGCGGCGTCGGCCGCGGGCGCCGCCGTTGCGTCGCAGAATCTGGCGACCCTGCTCACGCGCGAACACGGCAAGGTGCTGTGGGAGGCCCAGTTCGACTCCGGCACCATCGGAGGGATGGCGGGTGCATTCGCGCCCCTCGTGGCCGAGGCGCTGGCCACCCGGTCGCTCACCGGCGGGGGTCGCAGGACCAGCGTCGTCCATGAGCCCTTCGGCGTCGTGGCCGCGCTGCTGCCGTTCAATTGGCCGGTGTCGGTGCTCGGTAACAAGGTGCTCCCCGCCCTTCTCGCCGGCAACACCGTCGTGGTGAAGGCCCCCCCGACCTGCCCCGGTGCGGTGCTCGCCGTGGCGGCCGCACTGGCCGACGCCTTGCCGCCGGGTGTCGTGAACGCGGTGAACGGCCCGGGACCCGAGCTCGGCGAGATGCTGGTGTCGCACCCCGGTGTGGACATGGTGTCGTTCACCGGGGGCGTTCCCACCGGGCGGGCCGTCATGGCCGCGGCATCGAGCGCGGTGCGGCCCGTCGTGCTCGAGCTCGGTGGCAACGACGCCGCCATCGTGGCGCCCGACATCGAGATCGACGACGCCTTGGCGGACAAGCTGGCCGGGGCGACCTTCGTCACCTCGGGACAGGTGTGCATGGCCATTAAGCGCCTCTACGTCCCCGAGGACAAGGTGCGGGCCATGGTCGACGCGCTCGTGGCCCGGGTCGGGACCGAAGTCGTCGGTGACGGGCTCGCTCCCGAGGTGACGATGGGCCCTGTCCACCGTCCCGCGGCGCGCCAACGGGTCGAGGACATGTTGGAGGAAGCCGCCGCGCTCGGTGCCCGAGTGCACCGTCCGGCGCGCGTCCGTGACGAGGATGCCGGCGCCGGTGGCTACCTGGTGTCTCCCGCCATCGTGGAGGGCGCGCCTGACGATGCCCAGATCGTGTGCGAGGAGCAGTTCGCTCCCGCGGTCCCGGTGATCGGCTACCGGAGTGTCGATGACGCCGTGCGTCGCGCCAACGACTCGCCCTACGGGCTGTGCGCGTCCATCTGGACCGCCGACGAAGACCTGGCCGCCAGCGCGGCGGGTCGGCTCGAAGCGGGCACCGTGTTCGTGAACAACCACGGCACCGCCGCCATGGACCATCGAGCCCCCTTCGGAGGATGGAAGCAGTCCGGCTACGGACTGGAGCTCGGACCCGAGGGCATGCTGGCCTTCACCCGTCCGAAGACGATCTTGCACTTCGCGGCCCCGACAAAGTGACGCGTGACGCCGTGACGATCAAAGGAACGTTCCCACCGCTGCCGTCGAGAGAGCCGGAGTCGTCGTGCTGGACCTGCTGATCCGCGGCGGCACCGTCGTGGACGGGACAGGAGCCCCGTCCCGACGAGCCGACGTGGGGGTGCGCGGCGGACGGGTCGTGGCCATCGGTGGGACCGACGAGCCGGCCGCCAAGGTGATCGACGCCGACGGCCTGATGGTGACGCCGGGATTCGTGGACCTCCACACCCATTACGACGCCCAGTTGTCCTGGGACCCGACTGCCAGTCCCTCGCCGCTGCACGGGGTCACCACCGTGATCGGGGGCAACTGCGGCTTCTCGCTGGCTCCGGCCGGGCCCGAGCATGCCCGGTACCTGGCGCGCATGATGGCCCGGGTCGAGGGAATGCCCATCGCAGCGCTGGAGCAGTTGGACTGGACATGGAGCTCGTTCGGCGACTGGGTGAACAGGCTCGACGGTTCCATCGCCGTCAACGCCGGGTTTCTCGTCGGCCATTCGGCGGTGCGTCGGGTCGTGATGGGCGAAGATGCCGTCGGTGTCTTCGCCACCGACGATCAGGTGCGGGCCATGGCATCGGTGTTGGCCCGCTCGCTCGAAGAAGGAGCTCTCGGCTTCTCCACCTCCCAGGCCCCCACCCACAATGACGGCGACGGCATGCCGGTGCCGTCTCGCGCCGCATCGCGCGCCGAGCTCGAAGAGCTCTGCAGGGTCTTGTCGACGCATCCCGGGACGACCCTCGAGCTCATCGTGCCCGGCTGTCTCAACGGGTTCAGCGAGGACGAGGTCGACCTCATGACCACGCTGTCGCTCCTGGCCGATCGTCCTGTCAACTGGAACGTCCTCGGGGTCTCCGCCCTCAACCCCGGCGGACTCGAGCATCAGTTGGACGCGTCGACGTCCGCGGCCAAGCGCGGCGCAACCGTGGTGGCGCTCACATTGCCCCACACGATGAAGCTGCGGCTCTGCTTCGACCCCGGCGCCATCCTCGACAGCCTGCCGGGGTGGAGTGAGATGTTCGCCGTTGCCGGTTCCCGAGCGCATGAAGGTTCTCTCCGACCCTGCCGAGCGCGCCCGGCTGGACGCGGGAGCGAAATCCGAGGAAGCCGGCATCATCGGCGCGCTGGCCCGGTGGGAGAACCTGATCATCGACGAGACCTTCGCCACCGAGAACGCCGTCTACGAAGGACGCTCGGTGCGCGACGTCGCCCAGAGCACAGGCAAGGAGCCCTTCGACGCACTCCTCGACATCGTGGTGGCCGACAAGCTCCGGACCGGGCTGCGCCCGCCCATCGGCGAGTCAGAAGCGGACTGGGAACTGCGGGCCAAGGTGTGGCAGGACCCACGCGCCGTGGTGGGAGGGTCCGACGCCGGGGCGCACCTCGACATGATGTGCGGGGCGATCTATTCCACCTCGATGCTCGGCGACGGCGTCCGGGCCCGCCACCTGCTGTCGTGGGAGGAGGCCGTTCGCCAGCTCACCGACGTCCCCGCCCGGCTCTATGGCCTGCGCGAGCGGGGACGGTTGGCGCCGGGTTGGTGGGCCGACATCGTGGTCTTCGACCCCGAGCGGGTGGGACACGGGACCGAACGCACTCGCGACGATCTTCCCGGAGGCGCCCGCCGTCTCTACGCCGAAGGCATCGGGATCGAGCACGTCATCGTGAACGGCGAGGCGATCGTCCGGTCGGGCGAATTCACCGGGTCGCTCCCGGGCTCGGTCTTGCGGTCGGGAGCACAGACCGACACGGTGACCGCGGGCTACGGAGCGGCGGCGGCGGCATCAGCCGGAGCTCTCGGCCAATGAGCAGGGCCAGGTCGAGGGGGAACACCGTCCGGGCCGCCGTCGTCCACGAGGTGGGCGCCCCCTTCGTCGATCGAGGACATCGAGCTCGCGCCGACAGGTCCCCACGACGTCCGGGTCAAGATGGTGGCGAGTGGTGTCTGTCATTCGGACCTGTCGGTGCAGAAAGGGACGATCCCTTTCATGTTCCCGACCGTTCTCGGCCACGAGGGCGCGGGGGTCGTGGTCGAGGTCGGAGAGGCCGTCACCCGAGTCGTCCCGGGCGACCACGTCGTGCTCACCTGGATGCCGGCATGTCGCCGCTGCTTCTGGTGTCTGCGGGGCCAGGTCATGTTGTGCGAGGTGGGTCTGACCGAGTCGTTGTCGGGTGCCTACGCGACGGTCCGGGGAACTCCCCTCGTGCGGGGTCTCGGCACCGCCACCTTCGGGGAGCAGACCCTCGTCCCCGAGGGCGAAGTCGTCCCCGTCGACCCGTCGGTGCCCTTGGAGCTCGCCGCGCTCGTCGGATGCGCGCTGGCTACTGGCGTGGGTGCGGTGTGGAACACGGCACAGGTCACCCCGGCGTCCTCGGTGGCCGTCGTCGGATGTGGCGGAGTGGGGCTGTCGGTGATTCAGGGGGCGCGGCTGGCCGGAGCCAGCACGATCGTCGCAGTCGACCAGGTTGCGTCGAAGCTCGAGTTGGCCAAGGCCATGGGAGCGACTGCGATCGTGGACGCGTCGGCCGAGGACGTGGTGGCAGCGGTGCGTGCCCACACCGGAGGCCGAGGGGCGGACTACGGCTTCGAGGTGGTGGGCCGGGCCGAGACCATCCGGACGGTGTTCGCGGCGGTCCGTCGCGGGGGAACGGCTGTGCTCGTCGGCGCGGGGTCGCCGGCCGAGCAGGTCTCGTTCTCTGCATTCGAGCTCTTCGTGGACGCCAAGACGGTGATGGGTTGCGTCTACGGCTCGACCGATGCCGATCGGGACTTCCCGGTGCTCGTCGACCTCGTCCGCCAAGGCGCGATCGATGCCGAGGGCTTGGTCACCCGTCGCATCGGGCTCGATGACGTGCACGACGCCTTCCGGGCCATGGAGGCCGGTGAGGTGGCGAGAACCGTGATCGTCTACGACGACGACGGTCCAGCACCGTGAACCCAGCACCGTGAACGAAATGGAGAGATGATGGCGACGGACCTGCACGTCGTGGACGCCGACGCTCACGCAGTGGAGCCTCTGGAATTCTTCGCCGAGTCTGCTGCAGCGCTTTCCCGATCACGTGGCGCTGCGGACCGACACCAGGCTCGGCGTCCTCATCGAGGGTCGGCCCTATCCCCAATACGAAGGGCCCGGGGCGGGGTGTCCTCCGCAGCACGGTCTCACCACCGCCCCGGGTGTCGACCCCGGAACCGTGGACGGCGTGCTCGCCAACGCCGACACCGACGGGATCGACGAGATGGTCCTGTTCCCGAGCTTTGGTCTGTGCGTCCCCACCATCGAAGATCCGGTGCTCGGCGCAGGACTGGCCCGGATGTACAACCAATGGGCCTCGGAGTTCTGCGCCAAGAGCGCGGGGCGCCTGCACGGTGTGGCCGTCGTACCCATCGAGCACGGCGACCTGGCCATCACCGTCATGGAGGAGGCCAAGGCGCTCGGGCTCGTCGCCACCATCGTCCCGCCCGGGCTCAAGGATCGGAATCTCGATCACCCCGATATGGACCGCTTCTACGCAGCGGCGGTCGCCCTCGAGATGCCGCTGGGAGTGCACGGGGCCCCGGGAATCCATCTGCCCAAGATCGGGGTGGACCGTTTCGACAACTACATCCAGGTCCACTGCGTCAGCTTTCCCTTCGACCAGATGTTCGCCATGACGGCTCTGGTGAGCGGAGGGGTGTTCGATCGACACCCTGCGCTGCGGGTCGCCTTCTTGGAGGCCGGCGCGGGATGGCTCCCGTGGTTCGTCGAGCGCCTCGACGAACACTACGAATCACGTGGCGACTGGATCCCCGACGGATGGCGACGGCCACCCGCGGAATACGTTGCGGCCGGCAATGTCGTCGTCACCTGCGAGCCCGACGAGGATGCGTTGCCCTGCGTGGTGGACCTGCTCGGGGACCGGTGCGTGATGTTCGCCAGCGACTATCCCCATTGGGACGGTGCCTGGCCGAGGGCGACCACCGAGTTGAAGGAGCACGCCGAGGGGCGTCTCACCGACGACGCCTTGGCCCGGGTGGCGGGTGCCAACGCCCAGGACTTCTACAAGCTGGCCCGATAGGCGAGGAGCGCTCATGCCAGGTACTGCGACCACCACACCGACCTCCACGACGAAGCCCCCGGCCACCGGCCTCGACTACATCGACGCCGACGGACACGTGCTCGAGCATCCCGACGGGTTCCGGGAGTTCGCGCCCAAAGGGTTCGAGGACCGCGTGTGGCACATCGAGGTCGACGACAAAGGGCGCGAGTGGGCGGTCATGGACGGGTCGCGCAACTTGGCCAACTTCATGTCGCTGGCCGGCACCGCGGGCATGTCGGCCGACGATCGAGACCGGGCCCAGCGCGGTGAGCTCCGCTACACCGAGGTACGTCCCGCCGCGTGGGACGCGCCGGCGCGCCTCATCGACATGGACACCGACGGAATCGACCAGTCAGTGCTCTATCCGACGCTGCTGCTCGGCATCCAAGGCCACCCCGACGTCGAATTCGCGGCGGTGATGTGCCGTGCCTACAACGATTGGCTCTCGGAGCACACCCAGGCGGGATCCGGGCGTCTGTTCGGCGTGGCGGTCCTCCCCCAGCAGGACATCGAGCGGGCCGCGGCCGAGATCCGTCGGGTGGCCGAGCTGCCGGGCATCGTGGGCGTCTTCCTGCGTCCCAACCCGAGCGCGGACTGGCGACCGTTCTCCGACTCCGTCTACGACCCCCTGTGGAGGGCGGCGTCGGAGACGGGGATGCCCGTGGGGCTCCACCCCTTCCTCGCCGCCGATCTCCCCGGCGCGTGTCAGGGTCTGCGCATCAACCGACTGCGGACATCGGCGAACCCGCTTCCCGACGAGACGGGAACCGTCGCCATCGACAACATCTTCTTCACCCAGGCCATCGCCAACCCCTTCGACATGATGAACTCGATGGCCTTTCTCCTGGCCGGCGGCGTGTGCGAGCGCTTCCCCGACCTCCGCCTCGTCTTCTTGGAAGCCGGTGGTGGATGGCTCGTGCCTTGGCTCGAGCGACTCGATCACCACTACGAGATCTTCGGGTGGGACGTGCCGCAGTTGACGAAGGAGCCCTCGGAGTACTTCCGTCGCCAGTGCTGGATCAGCTTCGACCCCGACGAGTCGACCCTGGCCTTCACGGCCCGTTCACCTCTGTGCGGGGCCGATCGCATCGTGTGGGCATCGGACTACCCCCATCCCGATGCCGTGTTCCCGGGTGTGACCCGCGAGCTGTCCGAAGCCATCGCCGAGCTCTCGGTGCAGGACCAGCGTCTGATTGCCGGCGCCAACGCGGCCGCCCTGTACGGGCTTCCCGCCGCCGCGACCGCCCCCGCCGCCCCGACCGCGCCGCACCGCTAACCTCGGCCCGGTGAACGAAGACTTGCGACGCCGGATCCCCCCCGTGATCGCCGTGGGTCGCGTCGCCTTCGGCCTGAGTCTCATGGCGACGCCGACGGCGGGAGCCCGCGTCTACCTCGGTGCTGAAGCAAGACGACCGAGCGTGCGATTCATGAGCCGTGTGTTCGGTGGTCGTGATCTGGCTCTGGGCATCGTGTTACTCCAGGCTCTGCGAGAGGACCGCCCTGAAGCGGTGACGAGAGCCTTGTTGCTCGGGGCCGGCTGCGACGCGTGGGACGCATTCGCAGCGCTGCGGAGTCGTGAACTTCCGATCTGGAGCCGGCTCATGGTGGCGATGCTCGGTGGGACGTTCGCGGCCTTGGGGGTTTCGGCCGCCTTCGCCGCTCCGATCGAACCGAGCGAATTCGCCTCCGCCGCACCCGCCGCCTAGATGCCGGGGGCGACGCCCGGACGCGTCGATGACGACGTGGTCCGAGAGCAGGTACGAGCGCTCGTGCGCGACGTCGTGGGGTTCCCCCAGCCCGGGGTGACGTTCAAGGACATCACTCCCGTGCTTGCCGATGCGGTCGCCTTCGGCGACGCGGTGGCGTGGCTGGGGGCCCCCTTCGTGGGAAAGACGAACATGATCGCGGCCATCGAGGCGCGAGGCTTCATTCTCGGCGCCCCCGTCGCCTACGCCTTGGGCACCGGGCTGGTTCCGGTGCGCAAAGTGGGCAAGCTCCCCGCCGCCACCGTGGCGGAGCCCTACATGCTCGAGTACGGCGAGGCCACCTTGGAGATGCACACCGACGCCGTCGCCCCCGGTGACAAGGTGCTGATCGTCGACGACGTCATCGCCACGGGTGGGACCTTGCTCGCCACAGCTGCGGTGCTCCGCCGGGCCGGCGCCGAGGTCGTGGGCGTGGCGGCCTTGCTCGAGATCGTGGCTCTGGGGGGACGGGCACGGCTCGGTGGGCTCGACCTGCACGTCTTGTTGTCGGTGTGACACGGAGGCCGTTGTCGCTCGAGGCGGTGGACGCCCAGGAGCAGCGGTTCGCGGCTGCCTTCGCAGCCGGGGACATCTCTCTGGCCCTGTCCCTCTATGCGCCTGACGTCGTCTATGTCAGCCCCACCACCCGTCTGTTCGGGTGGCCGGCGCAGATCGTCGGCGTGGAACACGCGCTGGAGTTCATCCAGACGACCATCACGGGGCTCTGCGACATCTCCTACGCAGTCGACGAGCGGGCGCTGATCGTCGGGAATGTCGGGCAAGACAAGGCGATGCAGGCGGGGGTATACGTGAAAGTGCGGTTCGACTTCACCATGCAAGGAGCGCGACTGCGGTCGAATTACGTCGTCGTCTACCGCTACCGCAACGCACTGATCGCCCGGCAAGAGCTCTATTACGACCCGAGCGGCGAGCTCGAGCGCCTGCCGTCGCAGTGATGGCGGACGATCAGATCGACTTCGTCAGGCCCGCCGGTCTGTACCGCGACGCCCCCTACGCGTATGCGTCGGTGGCGCCTGCGGGTCGGCTCGTGTTCAGTGCCGGCGCGTGTCCGGTGGGTCCTGAGGGGATCGTGGCGGGCCCGGCCGATCTGGTCGTCCAGGCCCGCACGACCATCTCGAATCTCTTCGAGGCGTTGGCCGCGGCGGGGGCATCGGCAGCTGACGTCCTCAAGACCACGGTGTACGTCGTCACGTCGTCTCAGGAGGATCTCGTCGACGTGTGGGCGGTCGTGAAGTCCGGCTTCGATCCCTTCGACCCGCCCAGCACGTTGCTCGGTGTGACCGTCCTCGGGTACACCGGCCAACTCGTGGAGATCGAGGCCGTCGCTCTGGCACCTGCACCGAGCGAACCGGCCCCGTCTCCGTAACGAGCGGCAACTACATCGGCATCGCTTCGTACACCTCGACGCTCCCACCGCCGGCGAGCACGGGGCAGCCCTTGGCCTTGCCGGCGGCCTCGGACAGGCTGTTGGCGGAGATGACGGAGTACCCGCCCGCTGCACCGGGGGCGCCGTCCTTGGTGGAGCCGTCCGATTGCACCGTGCTCGACGCGCCGAAGGGGTTGCCCGGGTCGAGGATGTCGTCACCGAGGGTGCCGAACCATCCCATCCATGCATCCATGGCCGCCTTCTGAGCCTCCGGAGTGTCAGCCATCTGACCGCCGGTGTAAAGAAATACGAACTTGCCCATTGTGAGTCCCTGCCCTTCTTGTTGGTTGTCGGTCTGATCGGTGTTTGGTCGTGTCTCTGCTCGGTGTGACAGGTGCTGAAGAACAACGTGTGCGCTGCGGTGAAGCAATACGGCGTGGTCAGCCGCAGTTACGCCGGCCCTTGGTCCGGGCCCGGGTCCCCACCGCCCCCGGCGATGGCGAGGCGGGAAAGGTAATGGCGCCATCCCGCCGCGTGAGGCTCGACGGCTTCGAGCGGCAGGCCCCGGTGGACGAGACGGACGATGGTGTCGTCCCCGTCGGGTGTGAGCGTGATCTCGACGGTGCTCGACCCGGGCGGCACGGGGTTTCCCTCGTCCTCCCAACCCCACGTGAAGGTGACCCGGTGGGGAGGGCTCACTTCCACATACTCCCCGCGCGCCACGTGCGTGCCGTCGATGTTGACGCGGTAGATCCCACCCGGCTGTGCATCGACCTTGTGGTCCATACCCTTCCACCGTCGCATCTTGTCGGGGTCGGTGAAGAACGGGAACACGGCTTCGGGCGGCGCCGCGATCCGGATCTCCTGCTCGATGACGTCATCGCCTGCTGGCACGTTCACTGTCCTCCATGTCTCGCTCCACTGCCCGCTTCAGGCGGCGCAGTCCGGTCGCCCAGAACACTTCGAGGTACTCACGCAGCTCGTCGAGCCCTTCGGGCCGGGCCCGGTAGATGATCCGGGTGGCGTCTCGACGACTCTCGAGGAGGCCGGCCTCGACGAGCACCCGGAGGTGCTGGGACACCGCCGGGCGGCTGAGCTCGAAGTGCGAGGCGATCTCCCCGGCGGCGAGCTCGTCCTCGCTGACGAGCCGGAGGATTTCCCGTCGATGAGGCTCGGCGATAGCACGAAGGGCGGCGTCCACAGAGGGAATGTAAGCAGATCCTTACGTAAGTAGCAAGTGACAATTGGTGTGGCGCCGCCGCACCGGGCATATCGTCCGCCCGCAGCCTCTTGACCTGCCCCTACGCTCGAAGCCGAAAGGATGGCCGATGCTGGGATCGAGTGATCTGGTGGCGTTCGTGGCGACGACGGACCTCGACCGGGCTCGCGCCTTCTGCGCCGAGGTCGTCGGGTTGGCTGTCATCGAAGAGAGCCCGCATGTGTCTTCGATGCCAATGCACGGTGAAGGCCCGGGTGTCGCAGGTGTCGTCTTCGGGCGATTCCCTGGGACGGATCAGGACGACATCGGCGGCTGGTCTGCGCGCGGAGCGATGACTCGGGCGGGATGACTCAGCGCCGGGGCATCTTGATGGCGCGGTCGGCGATGATGTTCTTCTGAACTTCGGTTGTCCCTGCGCCGATCGAGGTGTAGCGCTGCCACACGTAGTTGTGGCTCCAGTGGCCTTTGTCCACAGCATCGGGACCACCGCGCGCCAAGACACCCGACGCGCCCAGGATGTCCACTCCGAGCTCGGCGATGGTCTGAGAGAGGTAGCTCCACTGGAGCTTGGCCAGCGGCACCTCGGGCCAGTTCTTCTCACCCTTCAAGATCTTCGAGAGGGCCCGGGCATTCAACAGCCTGGTGAGCTCGAGCTGGGTCCACAGGCGGGCGATCCGATCCCGGATGCCGGGGTCGTCGAGTGCCTGGGGATTGTTCTTGCGCGCCGTGGCGATGAGATTGTCGAGCTCGATTCGCATCGACACCGACAACCCCGACGTACCGACCCTCTCGTTGGCGAGCGTTCCCATGGCCACGTTCCAACCCTGGTTCTCTTCGCCCAGTCGGTAGGCGGCGGGCACGCGGGCCCCGTCGAAGTTCACCTCACAGAACAACTCCCCGCCGGTGATGTCGCGGATCACGTTGACTTCGATGCCGGGCAGTTCCATGTCGACAATGAGTGCAGTGATCCCCTCGTGTTTGACCCCCCGATCGATGGCCGTTGGATCCGTCCGCACGAGGAACAGGCCCCATTTGGCGAGATGGGCGGTCGAGATCCAGATCTTTCGGCCGGTGACGACATATTCGTCTCCGTCGAGGACGGCCAGGGTGCGGAGGTTGGCGAGGTCGGAGCCGGCTTCGGGCTCGGTGAACCCCTGGCACCAGTGGACATCGGCGTTGAGGATCCCCGGGAGCCACGTCTGCTGCTGTTCCTCGGTGCCCCAGCGCAGGATCATCGGGCCGATCTGCCACAGACCATTGGTGTTGTAGATGCCCGGTGTCTTGGCCCGGGCCATCTCCTCGGAATAGATCGTGTTCTGCATGACCGTGGCCTCTCGGCCTCCCCACGCCTTCGGCCAGTTGATCGCCGCCCACCGACCCCCGTGCAGGCGCCGCTGCCACGCCTGGCGCCGCAGCATGGTGCGGCGGTCGGGGTTGTTCTCGTCGCCGATCTCGCCCGATGCCATGAACTCGGGCAGGTTGGCTTCGAGCCACTCGCGCAGCTCGGCTCGGAAGGCGTCGTCCTCGGCGGTATAGGAGAAGTCCACGGTTCCCTCGGTGCTTGGAGACGTCAGTGCTTCAGGACGTCGGGGTTCACGATGTTGCGCGGCGAGGCACCCGCCAAGAGTCGGCACAGGTCGTCGGCGATGGTCTGGGTGTGGTTGACCTCGGTGTCGTAGGTGGCACCGCCGATGTGCGGGGTGAGCACCACATTCGGAAAGGTGGTGAGGGGGTGGTCGGTGGGGAGGTGCTCGCCCACGAAGTGATCGAGCCCCGCCGCGCTCACCTTCCCTGATCGCAGTGCGGCGACCAGGGCGTCGCCGTCGTGGAGTTGGGCGCGTGCGGTGTTGAGAAAGACGACGCCGTCGCGCATGGCCGCGAATTGCGCGGCCCCGATCATTCCAGCGGTCTCCTCGGTGACCGGCGCGTGGAGCGACACCACGTCGGACACCTCGAGGAGTTGTTCGAGGCTGTGGGTGGCGTCGGGTGCGTAGGGGTCGTAGGCGACCACGTGCATGCCGAGGCCCTCCAGGCGCCAGCGAAGCGCACGCCCGACGGCCCCGAGGCCCACCAGACCGGCGGTCCTGCCCGCCAGCTGCCAGGCTCGGAAGCGCTGGTAGGGAATGGTCCCGTCTTTGTAGACCTCGCCGGTGCGGACATCGTGGTCCGCTCCCAGCACGCCACGCGTGGCCGCCAAGAGGAGTGCCACCCCGATCTCGGCCACGGCGTCGGCATTGCGAGCAGGAGCCCGCAACACCGGCACCCCGGCGGCCGTAGCCGCGTCGATGTCGACGTTGTTGGGGTCACCCCGGGTGCTCGCCACCGCCACCAGGGGGAGGTCGAAGACCGGCCCGGCGCAGCGGTCGGCCTCGACCATGAGGATGGTGGCGCCTTCGGCCGAGGCCCTTTCGGCCAGCTGGTCGGCGTTGTAGATGCGAAGGGGTTGGTGGTCGATCCAGGGGTCGATGACGAGGTCAGCGAGCTCCTCCAACAACTCGACCCCGGGACCCCGAACGGGGGTGGTCACCAGCGCCCGAGGGCGGGTCCGATCCATCGATCCTCCTTGGGGCGCCGAACTCATTCATAATGGCCGATCATGACGGTCGTGTCAGGTTCGGTCACCGTGGGAATCGACATCGGGACGACGGCTGTCAAAGCCGTCGCCGCGGACGAGAACGGGGCGGTCCTGGCCCGCGCTCGCATTCCCCACCGCCTGATGACGCCGGCCCCGGACCAGCTCGAACACGACGCCGGACAAGCCTGGCGCCGTGGCCCCCGGCGCGCCCTTGCCCAGGTGACACGGGGCGTGGGCGAGCTCGCCGGGGTCTGTGTGACGAGCATGGTGCCTTCTCTTGCCGCCGTCGACCGGCGCGGCATCCCCCGGTCGCCGGGTCTTCTCTACGGCGACGCGCGAGGGCGCGCCATCGCCGGACCCGATGTCGGCGACACGGATTCGGTCATGCCCGATGCCGGGGGATTCGTGCGCTGGGCCGTGCAAGAAGTGCCCGGAGCCCATGGCTACTGGCCCGCACAGGCGGTGGCCAACTACGCGCTCGGGTCGGGTTCCTGCCATCGACACGGGTACGGCGATCTGCATGGGCTCGATGCGGACCGGGAACCACTGGAACGACGACGTGTTGGCCAAGTTCGGCGTCACGCCGGAGCAACTCCCTGTTGTCGTTCCCATGGGGCAGCCGGCGGGAACCGTGACGGGCTCAGGCACCGTGCTCGCGCCAGGAGCCGTCGACGCGTTGTGCGACCAGATCGTCTCGGGCGCGACGCAAACCGGCGACGTGCTCGTGATCTTCGGGGCGACACTGATCGTGTGGGCCGTGGTCGACGACTGGGTCGAGGCCCCGGGACTGTGGACGCTTCCCCACACCGTGGCCGGCAAGGTCCTGGTCGGCGGTCCGAGCAACGCCGGGGCCCTCTTCGTGGACTGGGCCCGAGCCGTGCTCGAGGGTGCCAAGCGACCCACGCCCCGAGGGCCCTCGTCGGGGGCCGAGACCACGGGCTCGGCGGTCGAGTCGGAGCGCCGTGGGGATCCCGGGCGCGTGCCGGTGTGGACGCCGTATCTGCGCGGTGAGCGGGCTCCCTATCACGACACCACCTTGCGAGCCGGTCTTCATGACCTCGACATGACCCACGATGCGCAAGCGGTGGAGCGCGCCGCGTACGAGGCCAGCGGGTTCGTCATCCGGCACATGCTCGACCGAGCGGGGATCACGGCCCGCCGTGTCGTCGCCAGCGGAGGCGGCACCCATGTCACGGCGTGGATGCAGGGCGTCGCCGATGCGAGTGGTCTCCCCGTCGACACCGTGGGCGTCGCCGAGGGGTCAGCCCTCGGTGCTGCTTATATCGCCCGCTGGACGGCGGGACTGGAGTCTTCGCTCGACGGTGCCCAGCGGTGGGCGCGTGTCGGACGCCGCGTGGAGCCCGATGCGCGTTGGGCCGCGGCGGCCTCGGAGCGCTACGCGCGTTTTCTCGCCTTCAGCCCGATCGGCTGACGACACACCGGCGACCGGGCGCGGCCCGGTGCGCCCCGGTTGGGACTCTCCGAGGTGCTCTGCCATGCTGTGGCCAGGAGGTGGAGCGGTGAGCCCCAAGTCTCATAACCATGACGACGAGATCGGCGGTACGGGTGATGACTGGGTGTTTCCCTTCGAAGCCGAGCTCCACGCCTTCGCGCCGGGCTTGCACGACGCCCAGAACGCCTGGTTGGCGCAGATCGACTCCTTGCGGGCCCCGGACCGCAAGACCCACGAGCTCATCCGCATGGTGTGCACGGTCATCATCCGGAATCCCCCGGGGGTCCAACGCCACGCCATGCTGGCGGCCGAAGTCGGTGCGACCTGGGAGGAGATCGCCGGCAGCATCGTCTTGACCCAGCCCGCCTTCGGGATCCTGCGGGTGGTCGAAGCACTCCCTTGGGCTCGTCGCGGCTGGGAACGGGGCTCGTCGCAGGTCGATGACCGAGGAACGCACCGCCGCCCCGCGACCTGAGGGTAGGAAGCTCCTGAGCGGGCTCCGGGCGCGAGCTCTCCGACGCAGGCCCGCCGTTTACGACGTGGCGGCGTTGCCGGCGTCGCTCGACAAGACATGGGCGGGTGGTGGGCCGCCACCGAAGAGCGCTCTGTGCACCATCGTGGTGAGGGTGTCGAGGGCTGACGCATCGACAGGCTCGCCGGCGAATTGCCGGAGTTGATGGAAACGGTCGACCATGGCCACGACGGCTTCGGCTGCGGCGTTGGGATCGATCCCCGGGTGTGGCCCCGCCCCGTCGATGCGAGCCGCCAGGGTGTGTGCGACCCCGCCCGCCGCCGCATGGGCCTGGGCCCCGAGCTCGGGGTCGCTCATCACGAGATCGGTCCAGGCGCGTAGCACTGGGGCGTAGCGCTGCCATGCTACGGAGAACCGCTCCATCCACGCCCGCAGCTCCTGCCACCCGGCGGCGTCGGGCCCCACCGGGCCCAGCGCGTCGTCGAGGGCAGCGACGACCTCGCCCGCCTCTCCCACCAAGGCGCGCAGGAGGTCTTCTTTGTTGGAGAAGTACAGGTAGAACGTGCCGTGTGAGGTCCGTGCCACCTTGACGATGTCGTCGACCCGTGCGGCGTGGTATCCGCGGCGTGCAAAGACGACCATGGCCGCGTCGAGGAGCTTGCGCATGGTCTTGCGCCCTTGGGATCGCAGGGCGCGCTTACTGGCGGGCTCCCCGGCCACGACGGCCACCTTGGCGCCGCGAGACGCAGCCCGCTTCCCGTTCGTGCCGCTCTTCGCGCCTCTGTTGCTCACCGGGTCGGGCCCGGTCGGGGCGCTCGGCGTGGAGGCCGGTCCCATTCCCGGGGCATCGTAGTCACCGAGGGGCTCAAGATGCCTCGAAGGCGACCTTGATGGCTCCGCTTTCGTCCTGCCTGGCGATGGCTCGCAGGGCGTCCCACCATCGCTCGAGCGGGAATCGGTGCGTCAACATCCCGGTGAGGTCCACCCGTCCCGAGGCGGTCATGTCGAGGTAGTGGGCGATGGCATGCTTGCGCACCCCGTCGATCACCTCCATCCCGAACGCGTTGGACCCGGCGATGGTGAGCTCTTTGAAGTAGATCGGCGTCCACTCCCATCGTCCCGGAGTCGAGACGCCGCTCTGGACGAGGGTGCCGCGCTCGGCGAGGACGCGCACCCCCACTTCGAGAGTCTCGGGCCTGGCGATGGTGTCGTAGACGACGTCGATCCCGCCCGGATGGGCGACGGGCAACCCGTCGAAGGGCTTGTGGAGCACACCCCCGGACCACTCGGCCAGCTCTTCGACCACGGCGAGGCGCGGTTCATGGGCGACGACCTTGCCGGCACCGAGCCGGGTGGCGAACTCGGCCTGAGCGGCGAAGCGGGCCACCACCGCCACCTCGACGTCGGGGAACAGCGCCCGCAACGCGGCGACACTGGTGACACCCAGCGCACCGGCGCCGTAGACAAGCGCCTTGCCCCCGGGCGGTGGCGGATGGCGCAGGATGGCGTGCATCGACACCGAGAAGGGGTCCGCCAGCACCGCCAAGGTGTCCGACACGTTGGCGGGGACCGGGATCAGCATCGAATCGTGGGCGGCGAGGAGGTCTGCCCACGCACCGGGCGCGTCGGTGGTCACGCCCACATGGACACCGGGCCCGAGCGCCCCCCGGGTGAAGCTCCAACACAAATTCAGATCACCGGCCTGACACGGAGGGCACATCGGCTCGACACCGCGCGGTGCGCAGGTGAGCCACGGGTTCAGGACCACCCGGTCTCCGACCTCCACTCCCCGTGCGGTCGGGCCGAGCTCGACGACCTCGGCGACCACCTCGTGGCCCGGCACATGGGGGAGCGACGAGAAGGCGGACATGGGATTGTCGATGTCACCTTCGCCGAAGTCGCCCAGGACCAGCTTGGCGTCGGACCCGCAGATACCCGACAGGATCGGCCTCGTGACCACCCAGTCCGGGCGGGGGGGCCGGGCGTCCTCGACGACATGCAGCCCGAACGGCAGCGCCGCCAACATTCGCTCCAGGTCATCGGTGGGCTGGGGCCGCGCCTCGTCGGGCGCAGGTGGGGCGCCGAACACCAGTGCTCTCACATCGACCGTCCTTGATCGGGCCCGACGTTGACGACGCTGACGACGCTGACGACGGATCGAGCGCTCACACGATCCCCTTGGCTTGGAGCTCTTCCAATTGGGATGACGACAGGCCCACGAGGTCGCACCAGACCTCGCGGTTGTGCGCCCCGAGATCAGGCGCTCCGGTGGGCACGGGGGTGCTCTCTCCCACGAGTCTCGGGTATGGCGACTGTTGGCGGATCGGTCCGAGGACCGGGTCGTCGACGGCCACGAGATCGTGGCGCGCCGCGAAGTGGGGGTCCAGAGCGATGTCCCGAGCGTTGTAGGCCGTCGCCACCGGCACGTCGTGGGCCACACAGGCCGCTTCCACCTGAGCCGCGCTCTGTGTCGAGGTCCACTGGGCCACCAACTCGTTGATGGTGTCGCCGTTGCGGGCCCGATCGGCGAGGGTGGTGAAGCGGGGGTCCTCGAGCAGGTCGAGACGACCCATGGCTCGACAGAGGCGACCGAAGTTGGCGTCGCCTCCGGCCACCACGCAGACGTAGTTCCCGTCTGCGGTCGGGTAGTTGTCGAGCGGGGCCGAGTTCGACAACCGGTTGCCCTCGCGACCCCGGACCGTTCCCAGGCGGTCGTAGGCCGGGATCGTCCATTCCAAGATGCGAAGGACCGACCCGTAGAGCGACGCGTCGATGACCGCCCCCGTCCCAATGCCCCTCCCAGTACCTGCCTCGGCACCCGTGGCGCTGCGGCCGGCGTCGCGGCGGTACAGCGCGGCCAGTGCCGCCTCGGCGGCGAACACCCCGGTGAGATAGTCAGCGACTGTCACTCCCGGTCGTACCGGTGGTCGGTCTGCCTCACCGGTCAGGTTGAGAAGGCCCCCGTAGGCCACACCCAAGCGGTCGAGCCCGGGCCGGCGGGAGTAGGGGCCGTCCTGGCCGAAGGCGCTGATGCGGACGAAGACCAGTCGGGGTTCGAGCGCGGCGGGGCCGAGTCCCCATTCCTCCATCGTCCCGGGCCGGAAGTTCTCGCAGACGACGTCCGCCGTCGAGGCAAGACGACGGAAGAGGTCTTGGCCCTCGGGCGAGCGCAGGTCGCAGGTGGCGCTCTTGCGACCCCGGCCCTCGACGGCCCAGAACAGGGAGTAGCCGTCCACGAAGGGCCCGATGGTGCGCATGAAGTCACCGCCGCGGGGCTGCTCGACTTTTACGACCTCGGCTCCCCATTCACCGAGGAGCCCGGCGCAGAACGGCGCACCGATCCTGGTGCCGACGTCGATGACCCGGAGGCCCTCGAGGGGGCGCGCCATGTCGGGAGTCAGCCCTCCTCGGGGGGCGCGTCGGCGGCATCCCCCCGGTCGCGGGCCGCGAAGACCTCCTTCATCGAGCCCATCTGCTTGCGTTGTTCGAGCGCGGACAGCGCGGTGGCGGTGTTGTGGGCCCATTGGTGGGCCATGAAGTGGTATCGCCACGACGCGCCCTTGCCCATGAGCTCGCCCACGTGGTTGATCGAGCCCTTGACCACCTGGGCCGTCACCGGGGGGACCAGGGCCACGCGCCGGGCGACCTCCATGGTGCGAGCCGCCAGATCGGCTCGGGGCACGACTTTGTTCACGAGGCCGAGTCGCAGCGCCTCGGTGGCGTCGAGCTCTTCGGCGGCGAGAAGGAATTCCTTCGCCTTGCGGATGCCGAGCTCCCAAGGCTCGACCAGGAGCTCGACGCCGGCGCCGGTCATCCGTAGGACCGGGTTGGAGAACGACGCGTCGTCAGACGCCACGATCAAGTCACACATGCAAGCCAACATGAGGCCCGCTGCCACGCACTTGCCCTGGACCGCGGCGATCGTGGGTTTGCGGAAGTCGTGGATCCGGCGACAACGGTCGACATACATGATCTGCTCGTGATGGAACTTCCCCTCCGGCGTCGCCCGCATGGCGACCCACTCGTCGGCTCCTTCGTTTCCCACGATCGCCTTGAGGTCGTGGCCGGCGCTGAAGTGCTTGCCCGCACCCGCCAGGATGACGACGCGTACGTCGTCGTCGGCGTCGGCGCGGTCGAAGCAGGCGTCGAGGGCGTCGATCAGCGCGCTGTTCTGCGCGTTGGCGACCTCGGGTCGGTTCATCGTCAGGGTCGCCACCGGCCCGTCGACCTCGTAGCGGACCACCGGCTCATTGCTCGACACCGCATGCCTCCTTCGCCATCGCCCTCGTCGTCGCGGCCGGGGTCGCCGGGACCGACGTCAACGAGACCCCTCGGGCGCGACCGGCTCTCGGGCCAGGCCCAGAACCCGTTCACCGACCACGTTGCGCTGGATCTCGTTCGTGCCCGCGAAGATCGACGCCGCCTGATAGTAGAGCCATGCCCGCTGCCACGATCCATCGCCGGGATTTCCCGTGGCGTCGCGCCACAGCGGCGCCGCTGGGCCCAAGACGTCGAGAGCCAGCGCGTGGAGACGCTTGCTCATCTCGCTCCAGTAGAGCTTGAGGATGCTCCCTTCGGGGCCGGGCTCGAGCCCGCGCTGCAGTTTGGAGAGCGATCGCCAGTTGTGGAGTTGGAACAGGCGCACCTCGACGTACGCCTGAGCCAGCTTGCGGCGCAGTCGGGTGTCGTCGAACGCGCCACAGCTTGTCGCGGTCGAGAGGAGCTCCCCGAGATGTTGCATGTGGATCACGAGTTGACGGGGGTTGACGCCTCGCTCGTTCGACAGGGTCGAGCCCGCCACCCGCCAGCCTTCCCCGGGCGTCCCCACCAGCTGGTTGTCGGGCACGAAGACCTCGGTGAGCTCCACTTCGTTGAACTCGGCTTCACCGGTGAGCTGCACCAGGGGACGGACCTGCACCCCCGGGGCGTGGATGTCCACCACGAAGAAGGAGAGGCCTTTGTGCTTGGGGGCGTCGGGGTCGCTGCGAGCCAGGCAGACCCCCCAGTCGGCGAACTGGGCATAGGACGTCCAGACCTTGCGACCGTCGAGCCGCCAGCCGCCGTCGACACGCCGTGCGGTGGTCCGCACCGCGGCGAGGTCCGAGCCCGCGTCGGGCTCGGAGAACAGTTGGCACCACAGCTCTCGGGCCGTGGGGATCGACGGTAGCCAACGGGCCTTCTGATCGTCGGTCCCGTGGGCGAGCAACGTCGGTCCGGCCAGGTTGACGCCGATCCGGCCCACGAGCTCGGGCGCGCGTGGCGCGCGCCAGTTCCTCTTGGACCACGAAATTCTCGGCGGGACCGAGGTCTCGCCCGCCATAGGCCGTGGGCCAGGTCACCGCCACCCAGCCGGCGTCGGCGAGGTCGGCCTGCCACCGGCGGCCGAAGGCGACTTCCTCGGCCAGGTCGTCGAAACGCGGCGGCAGACCCACCCCGTACTCCCATGGCAGGTGGCTGCGGAGCCATCCCCGCAGCTGTTCGCGGAGGCGCTCCTGTTCGGGCGTCGTCGTGAGGTCCATCGCCCCCGCCAGCATGACACATGCGTCAGGCTCCTGAACGGGCCTCTCGGTAGGCTCCGGCCCGTGGACTTCGAGCTGTCAGAGGATCAGGTCGCGCTCCGCGACGCGGCGGCAAGCCTCCTCGACGGTGTTTGTTCCTCGACCCGGGTCCGAGAGGTGG
This sequence comes from uncultured Acidimicrobiales bacterium, assembly GCA_963796765.1. Taxonomy (GTDB): domain Bacteria; phylum Actinomycetota; class Acidimicrobiia; order Acidimicrobiales; family UBA8190; genus Chersky-840. The sequence continues at coordinate 78,797 of CAWCMY010000002.1, forward strand.
CCGACAGCGCTCTTCAGCGCGACGACGCCTTGTGGGCGGCCATGGCGGAGCAAGGTTGGCCGGCGGTCGAGCGCCCCGAGGAGGTGGGAGGTCTCGGGCTCGGCCTTGTCGAGGTGGCGGTGTTGTGCGAGCAGCTGGGTCGCCATCTGGCCCCGGTCCCCTTCGCCGGCACCGTGGTGACCCAAGGGGCCATCACGGTTGCACTGGCGAGCGGCGCGCTCGACGGGCTTGCCGGAGAAGCGAGTCTCGGCCTGGGAGACGTCGACGCGGCGCAGTGGGCACGACGGCTCTCGACCGGTGAGGCAACCGGAGCCGTCGCCTGGTCGCGTCGCGTCGACGCCGTGCGGGCCCGGCGTGACGACGATGGGACCTGGCGGTTGACCGGCCGGACCGACCCCGTGGTCGACGGCCCCTTGGCCGATGTCCTCCTGGTGTTCGCCGAGACAAGCGGTGGCCCGGCGGTCTTCGCGCTCGCCGCGGAGGAGCCCGGCGCCCGGCCCCGCCACGAACCGGCCATGGACCGGACCCGCAGCATCGGGTGGCTCGAGCTCGACAACAGGCCCGCCCTGCGACTCGGCGATGACCGGTTCGCCGGTGCCGTCTTCGACAGGGCGCTCGTGGCGGTGTGTGCCGAGATGCTCGGCGCCGCCGATGTCGTGCTGGCGATGGCGGTCCAGTACGCAAAGGACCACGTGCAATTCGGGCGCCCGATCGGTGGATTCCAGGCGGTGAAGCACCGGTGTGCCGACATGTTGGTCGACGTCGAGGGCATGAGATCGGTGGCGTACTACGCGGCGTGGGCGGTGGGGGCTCGCGACCCCGAAGCCACGGTGGCAGCATCGGCGGCCAAGGTGTGGTGCTCGGACGCGGCCCGGCGTGTGATGGCCTCGGGACTCCAAGTCCACGGTGGGATCGGGTTTACGTGGGAACACGACCTTCACCTGTTCCTGAAGCGCTCGCAGCTCGACCAGGTGACCTTCGGCGACGCCCCGCATCATCGCGACCGGATCGCCCGCATCCTCCGGTCGCGCGTCGAGGCCGGACTGCCGGTGCTCTGAGTCAGGCCGGTCGACCTCCACTCCGGACGTCGGCCGCCATGGTGCGCATCGCGGCACGGTCGGGCTTGCCGGCGGCGAGGACCGGCAGGGTGTCGAGTTGGACCACCATCTCCGGGGTCTTGAAGCGAGTTACCCCGCGTGCTGAGAACCAGGCCCGACAGGCGGCCAGGTCGAAGGGTGCGGTCGCCTCCACGAAGGCGGCCACGCGCTCACCGACGTCTGGGTCGGGAACAGCCACGGCCACGGCGTGGCGGACATCAGGATGAGCCTCGAGGACGGCTTCGACCTCCGACGCCGAGATGTTCTCCCCGGCGCGGATGATGATGTCCGAGAGTCGGCCGACGACCTGGAGCCAACCCTCCTGGTCGAGCAGGCCGAGGTCGCCGGAGCGGAACCACCGACCCCGTTCCGACAGCACCCCGGCCGTGGTGTCGGGGTCGACGTAGCCCGCGAACAGTTCGGGGCCGCGCAGCCAGAGCTCGCCCACCGCGCCCGGCCCCAGCCGCGCCGAGGTCTCGGGGTCATGGACTTCGAGCTCGACATCCCCGAGGGCGCGGCCATCGGTGTCGCGCGCCCGCTCGACGGCGTCGTCGGGCCCCGAGGTCGTGACGGTGGGTGCCTCGGTCGATCCGTAGGTCCGCTTGACGCGACAGCCGAAGGCTTCGCTGGTGGCATCCACGAAGGCGGGGCTCACCGAGGCTCCTCCTGTCGAGATCAGCCGCAGACTCTGCATCCTCTCCGGGCCAAAGCCCGACGACGCCGCCATCTGGGTGAAGAAGACAGGCGGTGCGCCCATGAACGAGACCCGTTCTTCCTCGATGAGACGGACGGCCTCGTCGGGGTCCCACGCTGCCATGAGCACCGTCGGGATCCCTGCTGTGGCAGGAAGAAGCACACCGTTGAGGAGGCCCGACACGTGCGCCAAGGGTGCGGGCATGAGCACGACGTCGCCGGCCCGCAGCCCGTGCACCGCCACCATCAGTTCGGCCTTGTAGCCCAGACTCCGGTGGGTGTGCAGCGCCGCCTTGGGTACCCCGGTGGACCCCGAGGTGAACAGCGCCACGGCGATATCGGTGGGTCGGGCCGGCGAGGAGCCGCTCGGCACCGAGGGCCCTGACCCGAGCAACTCCATCAGATCTCGGGTCGAGTCCCCCGCGGGCACGAGGGCTCCTGTCCGGTGCGCACCCGGCATGTCAGGTGCGGCGATGACGACCGTCGGGTGGACCTGGTCGAGCGCGGCCGCCACCTCGGCTCCCCCCAACCGGTGATGCAGGGGCGCGGCGACGGCCCCGAGGCGCCAGCACGCCCGATAGAGAAGGAGAGGGGCAGCGCCGTTGGGGAGCTGCCAGGCCACGACGTCTCCTCGTCGCACCCCGGTCGTCGCCAACCGTCCGGCCAGTGCCGCGATGGCGGCGTCGACCGCCGGGGGGTCGAGACGGCCCGATGCGTCGACGACGGCCCCCCCCGATCCCGCCCGCCCGGCGCCCGTGGCGAAGGACCCGTCCAGCGTGCCGCGATCCCACGCCCCCCCGGCCCGCCGGTAGCGCGCCGCTCCGGCCTGGACCAACGTGGGGCGCAGGCGGGGCCCGGACCGGCGATCGGTTCGCGTGGAAGCCCTGCGGACATGGGGCATCCGGCCACGCTACCGCCGGGCCGGTTTGTCTAACCTGACGCCGTGGTCAGAGAACGCGCCGCGTCCCGGACTCATATCGTGGCCCCTCCCGACGTGGCCGAGCGGGTGGCGTTGGCACCGGCGCCGGGCGAAGCCCCGCTGCCCGCAGCCAATGCCGCCGAGCTGCTGCGGCGCAACGGCACCGACCCCGAGTTCGCTCGGCGGCCCGCGTTGCATTTCGGCGATCGGACCTGGAGCCACGCCGAGATGTACGCCGAGTCCACCCGGTATGCGGCACTCTTCGGTGAGCGGCTCGACCCCTCGCGTCCGGCCCATGTGGGTGTGCTGCTCGACAACACCCCCGAGTACGTGTTCTGCCTGGCCGGAGCGGGCTTGGCCGGCGCCGCGGTGGTGGGCCTCAATCACACACGGCGCGACGAGCACCTTCTCGCCGATATCGGCTACACCGACGTCCAGCTGCTCATCACCGAGCCGCGCCATCAGGAGCTGCTCGAACCCGTGGTGGGTGACCTCAAGTTATCCGGGGGCCTGCTCGTTTCGGAGCGGTTCGCCGAGGGTGGCGATCCTCCCCGGTCCATGGGCGAGTCGCTCGACGACGCCTTGGCGCAGTGGGCGCCCGGGAGCGGTGACCGCGGGCTCGAGCCCGACGTGGAGACCCTGTGGGTCCTGCTGTTCACCTCGGGCACCTCGGCGGCTCCGAAGGCCGTCCGATGCACCCAACGCCGGCTCCTCACCACCGGCAACCGGATGACGATGGTGCTCGACGTGGGCCCTGACGATGTCGGGTACCTCGCCATGCCCCTCTTCCATTCGAATTCGCTCATGGTGGGTCTGGCTCCGGCGTTGGTGGCCGGTGCCTCGGTCGGTCTGGCCCGGCGGTTCAGCGCGTCGCGCTTCTTGGAGGACGTGCGGAGGTACGGGGCCACGTGGTTCAACTACACGGGCAAGCCCCTGGCCTATCTCTTGGCCACCCCCGAGCGCCCCGATGACGCCGAGAACCCGCTGCGGTTGGCCTACGGCAATGAAGGTTCGCCGCATGTGGTGGAGGCGGTGGCCAAGCGCTTCGGTGTGGCGGTCGTGGACGTGTTCGGGTCCACCGAAGGCGGCATCGCCCTGGACCGATCCGGTGGCGTGCCGCGTGGTTCGGTGGGCAAGCTGCGCCAGGGAATCAAAGTGGTCGATCCCGAGGGTGCGGAAAGGCCCCGAGCCGCGTTCGACAGCGATGGTCGGCTCGTCAACGCCGAGGAGTGCGTGGGAGAGATCGTCAACGTCGAAGGGGTGGGCCCCTTCGAGGGCTACTACCGCAATGCCGAGGCCATGGCCAAGACGACCAGGAACGGTTGGTACTGGAGCGGCGACCTCGGATACGTCGACACCGATGACTGGGTCTACTTCGCGGGCCGCACCTCGGATTGGCTCAGAGTGGACGGCGAGAATTTCCCGGCTGCGCCGATCGAGGCCATCGTCGCCCGGCATCCCGACGTCATGTTGGCGTCTGTCTACGGCGTCCCCGACGTCGACTCGGGGGATCAGGTCATGGTCGCGCTCGTCTTGCGCGACGGCGCGGCCTTCGACCCCGCCGCCTTCGCGGCTTGGGTCGAGGCTCAGAGCGACCTGAGCCCCAAGTGGCGACCCCGGTATGTCCGGGTGTGCCACACATTGCCCACCACCCCCACCAACAAAGTTCTGGTCCGGACTCTGGTGCACCAGAAGTTCCGGTCCGATCTGGTCGGAGGCGACCCCGTCTTCGTGCGGGGTCGGGGTGAGGACCGATACCGATCCTTCGGAGCCGACGAGGAGTCGGCATTGCGGATTGCCTTCGGCGAGAGCGGTCGGGCTCAGGCCTGGGACCTGTAGGAAGATCTGAAGGACCAGGTGGACCTGTCACTGACCGAGGCCGAGCAACGTTTCGCGCAGGACGTGCGGTCGTGGCTCGACGCCAACGTCGTACCCCCCCCCGACACCGACACGGGTGCCGGCAACGACGACGACCTCGCCGAGACGATCGAGCGCGGCCGGGCCTGGCAGGCGAAGCTAGCCGGGGCGGGATGGGTCGGCATCAATTGGCCCGCCGAATACGGCGGTCGGGGGGCGTCGCCGGTCGAAGTGGCGATCTTCAACGCCGAGTACGCGCGCAGCGGGGCACCGCAGCTCGTCAACCGGGTCGGGATCAACCTGACCGGCCCCACGCTGCTGGTGCACGGGAGTCCCGACCAGTGCAGCCGGTGGCTGCCCGCCATCGTGAACGCGGAGGAGATCTGGTGCCAACTCTTCAGCGAGCCCGGGGCGGGGTCGGACCTGTCGGGTCTCGTCACCCGGGCCGAACCGGATCCCGGTACCGGGGGGTGGCGGGTGAGCGGCCAGAAGGTGTGGACGTCGTACGCGCAGTTCGCCCGCTACGGGTTGTGTCTGGCGCGCACCGAGCCCGGGACGACCGGGCCCCGGGGTTTGTCGCTGCTGGCGCTGGACATGGAGGCCGCCGGCATCGAGATCCGGCCTCTGGTGCAGATCACGGGCGAGGCCGAGTTCAACGAGGTCTTCCTCGAGGATGTGGCCGTGCCGGCCGGGCATCTGATCGGTCCGGCCGGGCAGGGCTGGAGCGTGGCGTCGACGACGCTGGCCCACGAACGGGGCACGAACTTCCCGTTCAAAGAGGAAGTGGTGCACGAGGGATACCTGACGCGGCTGTTCGCGCAGGCGGCTCGCAACCGCAGCCTCGATGACCCCGATGTCGCCGACGCGCTGGTCGACGCCTATGTGTCGCTCGTCGTGCTGCGGACGCACAACTGGCGGACACTGTCGAAGCTGGCCCGCGGCGGTGAGCCCGGCCCCGAGTCGAGCTGGGTGAAGTTGACCTGGTCGGACATGACCCAACAGATGTCGGAGGCGGCGCTGGCGGTGGAGGGCCCCGGGTCGGGCCTGTGGGGACCCTGGCAGCGGCAATGGTTGTGGTCGAAGGCGGCCAGCATCGCCGGCGGCACGTCGGAGGTGCAGCGCAACGTGATCGGGGAGCGCATCCTGGGGCTTCCACGCGAGCAGAGGAGATAGCAGTGCCCGTCCACTACGAGCTCGGTGACGACCATGTGGTGTGGATCACCATCGATCGTCTGGCCTCGATGAACAGCCTCGACATGGAGCATTTTGCCGCCCTGCGGGGCGCGTGGGACCGCTTCGGCGAGGAGGACGAGGCATGGGTGGCGATCATCACCGGTGTCGGCAACGCCTTTTGCACCGGTGCGGATCTCAAGACCTACATCCCGCAGGTGACCAAGCTCCAACGTGAGATCGCCTCGCGCCAAGTCGAGGAGCTCGACGGCTATCGGATCGACGACGGGGTGAAGGCGGTGTTGCGGGGCGTGAAGCTCTACAAGCCGATCATCGCCGCGGTCAACGGCGCGTGTGTGGCAGGCGGGATGGAGATGCTCGGAGGTTGCGACCTCCGCGTGGCGGTGCCCGAGGCGTACTTCGGCGTCATGGAGCCCAAGCGGGGACTGTTCGCCGGTGGCGGGACCACGGTTCGCCTTCCCCGTCAGATCCCGTATCCGGCCGCCATGGAATTCCTGTTGTGCGCCGATCGGGTGCCGGCCGAACAGGCGCTCGCCTTCGGCCTGCTCAACGCCGTGGTCCCCACCGATCAGTTGCGGGACAAGGCCATGGAGTATGCGCACCGGATCACCGTCAACGGTCCCTTGGCGGTGCGCAAGACCAAGGAGAGCGTGCTCCGGGGCCTCGCCGTCGACATGAAAGAGGCCTACCGGATCGAGTCCTCGATCGCCACCGAGGTCTTCTCGAGCGAGGATGCCAAGGAAGGGCCGGCCGCGTTCGTGGAGAAACGGCCCCCGCGCTGGACGGGTCGGTAGACCCGACGTGGAGCACGTCAGCCTCGAAGACGCCGTCGCCCACCACGTTCATCGGGGCGACACCGTGCAGGTGTTGTGCGGGCACAGCCGGTGGACCGCGGCGGCGCGCGAAATGGCACGCCAGCACTGGGGCGGTGACGCCGGCTTCACCCTCGTCATGCTCAGCCTGAGCTCGCTGGGCGCGCTGTTCTTCCGGGGAAAGATGGTCCGGAAGGTCATCACCACCTATTCCGGCGACACCTTCCCGACCTACACACCCAATCCGATCTTCCAGGACGCCTATTCCTCAGGGGACGTCGATGTCGAGCACTGGTCGATCCTGACCTTCACCCAACGCCTGGAAGCCGCGGCGCGGGGACTCCCGGCCATGGTGACGGGCTCGTTGCAAGGGTCGTCGATGGCGTCGAACGCCGACTTCTCGGTGGCCGAGACGTCTTTCGGCCCCGTCGGGCTCCTGGCGCCGCTCGTGCCCGACGTCACCCTGGTCCACGGCGCGGTGGCAGACCGCGAAGGAAACGTGGTGCTGTCCGAACCTCTCCTCGAAGGTGCGTGGGGGGCATGGGCGGCGCGTCGGGGTGTGGTGGCGACGGTCGAGCGCGTCGTCGAGAGCCTCGACGGGCTCGGCCACCGGGTGAAGATCCCCGCCCATCGGGTCCTGGCCGTGGTCGAGGCACCGTTCGGCGCGCATCCCGGGCGGGTTGTACGCGCCGCAGACGCCGGTGTCGTCCTACGGCGAGGACATACGCGTTTTGGGGCGAGGTGCGCGCCGCCACGCGCGAGGACTTCGATGACTGGGCTCGGCACTGGGTGCTCGAGCCTGTCACCCAGGACCGGTATCTCGAGCGGCTGGGACGAGAACGACTCGACTGGTTGTCGGCGCGCGCCGACCCCGAGTCCTGGCGGGCCGACGCGCGAGGCCCACCCCGTCGATGCCACCACCGCGCCCAGCAAGTGGGAGCACGCCGCCGCCTACGGTGCGCGAGAGCTCGAGGCCGTCGCCGAGGCGCACGACGCCGATGCCGTCCTGGCGGGCGCGGGCGTTGCCAACCTCGCCGCCTGGGTGGCCGTGGCGCGGGCCCGGGCCAGGGGGAGCGCCATCCGGCTCACCGCCGAGCTGGGCTTGTGGGGGTACACCCCCACACCCGCCGATCCCTACATCTTCAACCATCGCGTGTTCCCGGGCTCGCCGCTCCTTGCCGACGCGTCGACCGTGCTCGGCATGGTCGTCGGCGGACCGGGCACGCGCACCATCGCCTGTCTCGGCGCCGCCCAGGTCGACCGCGAAGGCAACCTCAACTCGACACTCATGCCCGGGGGCCCGTTCCTGGTGGGTTCCGGCGGCGCCAACGACGTCGCCAGCCGGGCCGCGGCGTGCGTGGTGGTGGCCCTGGCCCGTCCGGACCGGATGGTCGAGCGCGTCGGCTTCGTCACCAGCCCCGGCACACGGGTCGCCAGCGTCGTGACCGACCTCGGCGTGTTGCGGCGCATCGACGGGGAGCTCCAGGTCGCCGCCGTCGCGAGCGGGCCGGGCCCGGTGGACGGAGCGGGTGCGGGCTTTCGTGGCGGATGTGGGTGGGACGTCGCCGTGGTCGAGGTCGGTGAGTGAACTCGACCCGGTGACGACCGAGGAGGTGCTCGCCCTGCGCCGGTACGACCCCGAGCGGCTGTTCTTGGCCTGAGCGGCCGGTCCCGACGGGCGGCTTCTCCGGTGCCGGGCGAGGCGGTCCGGCACCGTAGCGTAGGCGCACAACAGCCCAGGCTACAGTGACAAAAGCACGAACTGACACAGACGTCAGGCATGGCGTCGATCCGGGGCCTCGCCGGACCCGCGGGGCCTGGCCCTTTGTGGTGACGGTGACAGGGAGAGGGGGACCGATGTCGCGCAGTCGGCGAGGGAGGTTCGCGACTGTGGGCGCGGCGGTCGTCGCGCTCACGATCGGGATGGCCGCCTGCGGGAACGCCAAAGCCCCGGTCAGCTGCCGGTGGAGGCGCCCCCGGGCGTGACAGCCACCGAGATCATCGTGGGCAGCATCGCCAACGTCGACCGGTCCGCTGTCGTCGGGGTTCGCCCCCATCGTCAACGGGGTGCAGGCGTACTTCTCCATGATCAACGCCGAAGGCGGGGTGGACGGGCGGACGCTCAAGCTGGCCTACCAGGAGGACGACCAGGGCAGCCCCACCACCGACCTGTCCGTGGCCCAGAAGCTCGTCCAGCAGAACCATGTGTTCGCCGTGGTGGGCGTGGCCACCCCTTCTTCGGGGGTGCGGCCTACCTGGCCAGCGACGGGACCCCCACCTTCGGCTACGCGGTGTCGACCGACTGGCAGGACCGCCCCACCCTGTTCGCGGACTACGGCTCGGTCCTCTGCTTCGCCTGTGGTGCGCCGGGAGACGCGTACCTGGCCCAGCAGTTGGGCGCCAAGTCGATCGCCGTCATCTCCTACGGCGTACCCCAATCCGCGGCGGCGTGCAAGGCGGCCATCACCGGCATGCGGGGGCTGGGCCTCAACGTCTCGTTCACCGACACGAACCTCGTGTTCGGCGGTGACCCCACGCCCGACGTCCTGCAGATGAAGAACGACAACGTCGACATGTTCTTCTCGTGCCTCGATGTCAACGGGAACGTGGGATTCGCCCGGGCCATCAGCCAGAACGGCCTCAGCCATGAAGCAGGTGTGGTTCAACGGCTATGACCGGAGCACCCTGGCCCAGTACGGGTCGATCATGAACGGGGTGTACTTCGGGCTGCAGCACGTGCCCTTCGAAGCCGCCCTGGCCTTCCCCGGTGCGTACCCCGGCCTCGACACCTACATCAAGGAGATGCAGAAGTACCAGCCCAAGTACACCTACGACGAGGTCGCCCTCGACGGGTGGATCGCGGCGGACCAGTTCGTCACCGGGCTCAAGGCGGTGGGCAAGAACCTGACCCAGAAGAAGCTGGTGGCCGCCATCAACCACGAGACGGCACTACAACGGTGGCGGGCTTGACGACGCCGGTGAACTGGGAGACAGCGCACACCACGCCCACGCCACCGTACTGCCAAGCGGGAGTGCAGGTCGCAGAACGGCGCCTTCGTCCCGGCCTTCGTCCAGAACAACCGACAGGTGTTCACCTGTTTCACGATGCACAGCACCACTCTGGCACCAGTGCCGACACGGCACTCCTGGGCCCTGACCCCCCGCCTGGGATTGCCGATCCGGTGAACGCCATGGGTTCGGGGGGACCGTGAGCCACTTCCTGAGCTACGCCATTCCGGGCATCCCCTACGGGTGCAATTACGCCCTCATGGCGGTGGGACTGGTGCTCACCTTCCGGGCCACCGGCGTGTTCAACCTGGCCTTCGGCGCTCAGGCCTTCGTGGCCGCCTTCATCTTCGACCTCCTGGTGAGATCCAGCCACATCCCGGTGGGGCTTGCCTTCGTCCTCGCCGTGCTCGTGTTCTCCCCGTTGCTCGGTCTCGCCCTTGACCGGTTCCTGTTCCGGTACATCCCCACCGCCTCGACCACCGCCAAGCTCGTGTCGTCGCTGGGTCTGCTCATCGCCATCCCCCAGGCGCTGCCGATCTTCTTCGGCAACGGCCAGCGACTGAACCCCCCCAACCTGTGGCTCAATCCCAACCACGTCTACTTCCACGTCTTCTCGACCCCGATCAACGGCGGTGAGGTCACCACCACCGTGATCACCGTGGTGGTGGCGGCCGGCGGTGGTGGCCATGTTCCGTTGGACCGACATCGGGTTGCAGATGCGCGCCGTGGTCGAGAGCCGTCGCATGTCGCAGCTCGAGGGGATCAACGCCCCCGGGTGGCGGCCGGCGCGTGGGCGCTGTCGAGCACGCTGGCCGGCCTGGCCGGTGTGCTCCTGCTTCCCCTCACGGCGTCGCTCAGCCCCACCGACCCCCTCCAGTTCACGGCCCTGCTCGTGGCGGGCCTCACCGCCGCGGCGGTGGCGAGCATGCGATCGCTCCCCATCGCCCTGGCGGCGGGCATCGGGCTCGGCATCGTCGAGAACCTGTTGTCGGGGTATCTGCCCTCCGGTGGCGTGCTGGCCCAGACCGTCGTCCCCGCCTTCCCCTTCGTCGTGCTCGTGGGGACCTTGCTGCTCAACCCCGGTCTGCGCCGGCTCGAGCTGAGCTCGCGACCCGCTGGCCGCTGCCGACCCGCCGCCGGCCCCGCCGTCGGTGTCGATCCGCGACCGCCGGCTCGAGGTCCCCACCCGCGTGCGGCTTCTGGGTTCTCGTGGTGGCGTTCCTGGCGTCGAGTGTGACCTGGGTGCCGGGCTACTACGTCACGGCCTTCGCCGAAGGCCTGTGCCTGTCGATCGTCTTCCTGTCGATCACGCTCATCACCGGCATGAGCGGCCAGCTCTCGCTGTGCCAGGCGGCCTTCGCCGGCATCGGCGCCTTCGCAGCGGGACAGTTCGCCGAGCATCTCGAGCCTGCCCGTGCTTCTCGGCGCGGTGGTGGGAGGTCTGCTGGCCGCGGTGATCGGGACGATCGTGGCCGTCGTGGCCATCCGGGTGTCGGGCCTGTTGCTGGCGCTCGTGACCCTGGCCTTCGCGCTGTTCGCGGACCAGTCGCTCTTCCAGTACTCGTGGACCGGCGGTGGGCTCACCGGGGTCACGGTGCCGCGCCCGCTGATCGGATCGATCGACTTCGGCTACGACCGGACGTTCCTGGTGCTGTGCTTCTTGGCGCTGGTGCTGTGCAGCGTGCTCGTGCTCCTGGTGCAACGGGGAACCGTCGGCCGATACCTGGCCGCCATGCGGGGGAGCCCCGTGGCCGCGGCCAGCATGGGCATCAGCCTGCAGCACGGCGCGACTCACCGTGTTCGCCATGTCGGCGGGCATCGGCCGGGTTCGGCGGGGCGCTGTACGGCTCGGTCCTCAAGCAGGTCGACGCCGATCTCTTCGGCTACGCCTTCTCGCTCGTCTTCGTGGTGGCGGTGATCACCACCGGTTCTCGGACCGTCGAGGGCGCGGTGCAGGCCGGTATCGGGTTCAGCGTCATCCAGCTCCTGCTCACCTTGTACTTCCGGCGCGCTTCGGCGGCATCGAGCCCATCCTCTTCGCCTTCGGTGCCATGACCTACGCCGCACACCCCGAGGGCATCGTGGAGTACCAGAAGAGCAAGTGGATGGTGCGGGTGAGCAAGGCGTTCGCCGCCTACGACTCCCGCCGGGCCGGCAAGACCGGGCCCTCCGGTGGGAGACGCCCGCGGTTCGATGGAGGGATACCGCGAGGTCCTGCGCCGGTGAGCATTCCGTCGGGGAAGCCGTTCGGTGGCTGAGTCCCGCACGGGCGTACGGGCGCTCACGCACCGGCGTTCGGCGCCCTCGCCGGGGCGGGCGCGGCACCGTTGCTCGACGCCCGATCGATCTCCATCCGGTTCGGTGGGATCGCGGCGCTGAAGGACGTGTCGGTCTCGGTCGACGGCGGGCGAGGCCGTGGGTCTGGTGGGCCCCAACGGCGCGGGGAAGACCACGCTGTTCAATTGCCTGTGCGGGCAGCTCCGACCGAGCGGTGGGACGGTGTCGTTCGACGGGCACGTCCTCGACGACATGCCCGCCCACATGCGGGCCCGGCTCGGGATCCGGCGCACCTTCCAGCGCGTCGAGGTGTTCCCCGAGCTGTCGGTGCGCGACCACATGATCGTGGCCGAACGGGCCCGGCGCGGTGACGGGGCGCTGTGGAAGGACTTGTTGAACAAGGGCAAGCCCCGTCCCGAAGAGCTCGACCATGTCGAGGCGGTGCTCGATCTCGTGGGGCTGACGGAGATGGCCGACGTGCCGGTGGCCGCGCTCAGCCTTGGTCATTGCCGGCTGGTGGAGCTGGGTCGGGCCCTGTGTGGCGAGCCCCGACTGCTCATGGCCGACGAGCCCTCGTCGGGGCTCGACATGACCGAGACGGCCGCGCTGGCCGCGGTGTTGCGGGGTGTGCAGCGAGACCAGGGCATGGCGGTGCTGCTCGTCGAGCACGACATGGAGATGGTCCGGACCGCCGTTGACCGGGTGGTGGTGCTGGACGTGGGCGAGATCATCGCCCAGGGCAGCTTCGAATCGGTCGTGGCCGACCCCGAGGTGCGTCGGGCATATCTGGGACGAACCGCATGAGCGTCCCGGTGCCCGTCTCCTTCCCCGTCTTGGAGCTCGAGAACGTCTCCGCCGCCTACAGCACCTACCGGGCCCTGTTCGGCGTGTCGCTCATGATCCCCCAGAACGGGATCGTCGCTCTGGTCGGCTCGAACGGTGCCGGGAAGTCGACCTTGGCCCGGGTGGTGTCGGGACTGGTCCCGGCCGCGGGTGGGTCGGTCCGGTTCGAGGGCGAAGACGTGACGAGGTGGCCGGCGCACCGCATCGCCCGGGCGGGCATGGTGCACGTGCCCGAGGGTCGGGCCATCTTCTCGTCGCTCAGTGTCGAGGAGAACCTGACGGTGTCGTTCAGCCGACGGATCGGTCGCAAGGCAGACGCCGGAGGCCCTGGCGCGCGCCTATCAGGCCTTCCCCGTCCTCGCCGAGCGTCGGAAGCAACTGGGGGGCACGCTGTCGGGCGGTCAGCAACGGATCTTGTCGCTGGCCAAGGTGCTGGCCGTGCCACCGAAGCTGCTCATCGTGGACGAGCTCTCCCTCGGACTGGCTCCGGTGATCGTCGACCAGGTCTATGACGGACTGCTCGCCATCCACGGGCAGGGATGTGCGCTCCTCGTCGTCGAGCAACAGGTGGACCGGGTGCTCGCCATCGCCGATCGGGCCGTGCTCCTCGTGAAGGGCGCGGTGGCGTGGGAGGGCCCGGCCCGTGACGCGCGGTCGACACTCGAGTCGCACATGCTCGGCGGGGCGCCAGCCAACGGGTCCGCACCGTTCTCCAGGAACGGGTCGGGCCCCCGCCCCGCCATGTCGTGTCGAGCCCGGTGGCACCCGGTGGTGCTCCATCGCTGTCACCCGGGGGTCCCGGTGCGATGGCGCCGGGTACTCCCGGACCGGCACCCCGCGGTGGTCCCCCGCCTCAGGGCGCCGCGAGCCACCCGTCGGACTGTGGGTGGTGGGTCCGAACTTCCCCAGCACCAACTGACCGCCAGAGAGCGAGGACTGACGGAATGGGATTGCTCGACGACAGGGTGGCGGTGGTCACCGGAGCGGGCGGTGGGATCGGACGCGAGATCGCGCTCTGTCTGGCATCGGAGGGGGCGCGGGTGGTCGTGAACGACCTCGGGACCACCCTCGACGGGGCCGGCACCGCGCAGGGCCCGGCGGCCGAGACGTGCCGGCTCATCGAGGACGCCGGCGGGAAGGCCGTGGCCAACGGTGAGTCGGTGGCGGACTTCGACGGGGCGGGACGGATCATCGCCCAGGCCGTGGACACCTTCGGGTCCATCGACATCCTCGTGAACAACGCCGGCATCGTGCGCGACCGGACCTTGGTGAAGATGACGTCGGAGGATTACGACGCCGTCGTGGCGGTCCACCAGAAGGGGACGTTCAACTGCACCCGCCACGCCGCGCTGCACATGCGCGAGGCGGGGTACGGCCGGATCGTGAACATCACGTCGTCGGCGGGGTTGCGGGGGAACTTCGGCCAGAGCAACTACGGCGCGGCGAAGGCCGCCATCATGGGCATGACCTTCGTGTGGGCGCTCGAGCTCGGCAAGTACGGGATCACCGCCAACGCGGTGGCCCCGGCCGGGCTCACCCGGATGACCGAGAACCTCTTCGGAGGTGCGGACGCGCCTCCCGACCAGGACCCGGCGCTCAACGCACCGCTGGTGGCGTTCTTGGCGTCGGAACAGGCCGGCTATGTCAACGGTCAGGTACTGGGCCGGACCGGGTACGCGTACACGATCTTCCAGACGCCCCGACAGGTCGCGTCCATGTGGCGAGAAGGGGGGTGGACGCCGAGCGAGCTCGCCGGGCATTTCCACGAGGTCCTCGGACAGCACCTCCAGCCCGTGGGGATGCCGGCGCACCCCTTGCTCGGAAAGAAGGACGGCTGAGCCACGACCGGACTCGCCGCCGGACCGGGCGGCCGGGTTACGCCGGTTCGAGGATGACGACCGGGATCTCGCGGTCGGTGTTCTTCTGGTAGTCGTCGTACGCCGGCCACGCCGCGGTGGCCCGGGGCCACCACAGGGCGCGCTCCTCGGCGTTGGCCGTGCGGGCCCGGAGGTCGGTCACCACGGCGCCGTCCTGCAGTGTCACATGGGGATCGGCCACCAGGTTCAGATACCACACCGGATGCTGCGGTGCTCCACCCATCGACGCCACCACCACGTAGCGCCCCTCGTGTTCGACGCGCATGAGCGGCGTCTTGCGCACGTCGCCGGTGTGGCGGCCCCGGGTGGAGAGGATGATGACGGGCTTGCCGTCGAGGGTGTCACCTTCTTTGCCGTCCGTGGCCTCGTACAGGGCCACCTGGTCGGCGATGGGGGGCCAGGCGCTCGGCACGTAATTCCCCTCGAGCGGCATCGACATACTCCGATCTGTTGTCCGGCGTCCCCGGACTTCAGGGGTTGCGGGTGAGGATGTTCACCACCGAGACACCCGAGCCCCGGCCACCGACGTTGTGCTGGAGGGCGAATCCCTGGCGGATGGCGACCTGACGCTCTCCGGCTTCCTCGCGTAGTTGCCACCAGCACTCGGTGAGCTGCGCGATCCCGGTGGCGCCGATGGGATGGCCCTTGGCGAGGAGCCCTCCCGAGGGGTTCACGGGAATGCGGCCGTCGAGGGCGGTCTCGCCCTCGAGCGAGGCGGGTCCGCCTTTGCCCTTTTCCACGAAACCCAGGTCCTCGATGTCGAGGATCTCGGTGATGGTGAAGCAGTCGTGGACCTCGGCCATGTCGAGGTCGCGTGGCCCCACGCCCGCCATCTCGTAGGCGCGGCCCGACGCCAGCGTGGTGGCGGGAAGGCCGACGAACGACGTCTTCTCGTGGAGATAGGGATGGTCGGTGGCCAGCCCGAACCCCGCCACGTAGACCGGTTTGTCGGTGAACTCGTGGGCCCGACTCGGCGGAGGTGAGAAGGATCGCGGCGGCACCGTCGGTCTGGGGGCAGCAGTCGAGCAACCGCAACGGGCTGCACACCATCGGTGATGCCAGCACCTGCTCGACGGTGATCTCGCTCTGGAAGTGCGCGTAGGGGTCGAGGCATCCGTTGTGGTGGTTCTTCACCGCCACCGACGCCAGCATCTCGGGCGTGGTGCCGAACTCGTGCATGTGCCGGGTGGCGAACGGCGCGAACAGCACGGGTGCGGTCTCGCCCCGGTTGTAGAGGGGGTGGCCGGCCGCGGCCCGGGCGAGGAGGCCCTCTTGGGTGGACTTGTCGCGCATCTTCTCCACGCCGATGACGAGCACGATGTCGTGGACGCCGCTGGCGACCACCATGGCGCCGATCCGAAAGGCGTCGGACCCCGACGGACAGGCGTTCTCCACCCGGGTGCAGGCCACTCCGGACAGGCCGATGGCGCTCGGCACGGTGTTGCCGCCGATGCCCTCCTGACCCCACAGCGAGCCCCGCTGGGTGGCCACGATGACGGCGTCGATCGTCGATTTGTCGAGGCCCTTGTCCACGCTCCCCAATGCGGCGGAGAAGGCCCCCGCCGCCATCTGTTCGTAGCTCTGCTCGAAGAGCTCGCCCATCTTGATGAGCCCGGCCCCGACGACGGCGACCTTGTTCCAACTCATGAGCCACCCTCCTTCGAAGTGCGGTCCCGTCCCGAACCTACCGTGGCCCCGCCGTCAACCCCGGCGCCCGCGACCCGCAGGGCCTTGTACCCGTAGACGGGGATGCCCCGTTCGAGCGCGTACCGACGCAACGACAACGTGACCTCGTCGCCCACGGCGAGCTCGGCGGCGTCGGCGGGCGAGCCCTGGACCATGAGCCGGGCGCCGTCGTCGAGGTCGATGACGACGAGGGGCAGGGGGGCCTGGAAGGGTGGCGGCATGGTCTGGTTCACGACGAAGGTCTCCACCCGGCCCCGGCGCGCCAGCGAGACGACGTCGAGGTCGGTCCCGCCGCACCCGGTGCAGGTGGGGTGGATCGACGGCGGGGTGGAGATGGTGCCGCAAATCCGGCAACGGGCCCCGAAGAGCCCGAGCATCTCGGGGTTGCCCCGGACGAAAGCCGCACCGCCCGGGGGCAGGCCCATCTCGATGGGGTCGTCCATGGGCTCGAGCTGTCCCCGGGCCCGCAGGGCCTCGGGGTAGCGAGACCCGCCGTCCCGTGCCGAGCGCCTCGACACTGCGTGCTCCAGGGACGACCCGCGCCGCGTCGACGACGAGGGCGGTGGCCCGACCCCCGCCGTATCCGATGACACCGATCAAGGTGCCGGCCGAGCCTGTCTCGGCACAGGCGTGGACGAGACCGAGCAATGCCGAGCCGGCCCCGGCGTCCCCGAGGGCGCCGAACACCGGTGCCGATGCCAAGGGCGCCCCCAGCGCCTTGGCCACGGCGGTGGCGAGCCGGCCGTCGGGATCGGCGATGGCCCAGGACCCGACCGCCGACGGGACATCTCCGGCCACGGCCCGTCCCGTCTCGGTCAGCAGCGGGACGAAGACCTCTTCGCGAAAGAGCCGGGCGTCGTAGACGTCCCCGGTGGCCCCGTCGCCATCGGCGCGGTAGCGGTCCACGGCGGGCATGGCCCGGGTGCTCCGGGCCACGAGTCGCGCCGCCGGGGAAGATCCGTTGGTCGACGGTCTTTCCGAGGCGTCGGGAAGCGCACCGAGCACCATGGCGGCCGCCCCCGCGCCGGTCGTCGTCTCCCCGGCCGTGCCGATCCCCGGGACGAGCGCGTCCGAGGTCACCACGAGGGCGAACTGGGCGTGACCGGCAGCCAGCGCGTCCCACGCGCCGATGACCGCCTCGATCCCCGCATGGGTCGACCCACTCGACAGCCCTCCGCCCACTCCCCGGTCGAGCCCCAATGTGGCGGCGAGGAAGGCGTGGCTGGGGCCCTCGGCAAAGGGGGGTCGGGCCGTTCCCCACCACAGACCCGACACCTCGCCGGCGGTGATCCCGGCCGCGTCGAGCGCGTCGTTGGCGGCCCGCCATGCCAGGGTGAGGGTGTCCTCATCGGCGTCGCACAGCGCCACGGTGCCCCGACCCCCGCCGGATCCCCACGCCGCGCCCACGTCGGAGGCGGCCAGTCGGAGCGACGGCGCGGCGGCACCCACGCCCACAATGGCGACGGGCTTGAGTTCGGCGCGCTTGAGGGCGGGGCTCATCGGGATGCGGCCTTCCACCAAGGGCCGGCCGGGACACGCCCGCCCAACAGGGCGGTGCCGACGAAGTTGCGTTGGATCTCGACGGTGCCCGCCCCGATGCACAGGCCGCGGATGTCGCGATAGGCGCGCTCGACGGGGTACTCCCGGCTGTAGCCGTAGCCCCCGAGCAATTGAATGGCCTCGTCGCACACCCGCTTGGCGGCGAGGTTGCAGGCGATCTTGGCCATGGCCGACTCGAGCGGCGGCGGCGTGCCGTGGCGACCCGCCAACACGAGCGCCCGTTGGAGGAGGAACCGGGCCCCTTCGAGCTCGGTGGCGATGTCGGCGATCTTCCACTGCAACCCCTGGAGCTCCGACAGCCGTTTGGTGCCGACCAAGCGGTCGCGCATGTACGCCATGGCGTACTCGAGCGCCCCCTGGGCCGCACCCACGCACATGGCCGCGTTGCCACACCGCTCGTGGTTGATGTGGGCGAGCAGGGTCTTGAGCCCGGAGTTGTCGGCGGGGTTGCCGGGCACGAGGACGTCGTCGGGGTCGATCCGGACGTCGTCGAAGGCGAGCTCGGCCTCGGTGCATCCCCGCAGCCCCATCTTGCGATGGGTCCCGGCGACACTCACACCGGCGCGTGCGAGGTCGACCACGACGGCGCCGATGCCCTTGCCCGTGCCGGCCTCGCTGCCGGGGAACCGGCACCACACCAGACAGGCCACGGCCTTGTGGCCGCCGGTGACGTAGTTCTTGTAGGCGTCGAGCCGGTATCCGTCGCCGTCGGGGGTGAGATGGGCCCGCATGGTGGTGGCGGCCGAGCCGGCGTCGGGCTCGGTGATGCCGATGCAGAAGAGCTCACCGGCGGCAGCCTGAGGAAGCCAACGGGAACGCAGGGTTTCGTTGCCGAGGTGCTCGATGGCACGAGGGGGGCCGTTGAACACGAGTTGGCACAGGATCGCGCTCGATACATCCACGCGGGCGATCTCCTCGAGGACGATGGCGGCCTCGACGTCGCCCATGCCCATGCCGCCGTACTGCTCGCCCACGGTGACCGTGAACAGCTCGGCGCGCCGCAGGGCCTCGAGCGACGCCTCGGCGAATTCCTCGGTCTCGTCCCAACCGGCCGCGTGGGGGGCGATGTCGCGCTCGGCCACGTCGCGAGCCAGCTTGCGCAGTGCAGCCCGGTCGTCGTCCTCGACGAGGTCGATCGCGCTCATGGAAGAGCCGACCACACCGGCCCGGGCGCGCGCCGGTGGCGTAAGGACACCGGACCTGACACCATCGTCAGTGAACTTACTACACTGGCCGACCAGCCAGGAGGGGCCGATGACCACCAACGGAAAGGGCTGACGATGGCCGCGGGCCGCGAAGCAGTGATCGTCGACACGTGTCGGACCGCGTTCGGCAAGCGGGGCGGGGCCTTGGCCACTTGGCATCCCGTCGACCTCCTGGCCTTCGCCCTCACTCATCTCGTGCACCACTCCGGGGTCGACCCCGAGCGCGTCGACGACGTCATCGGCGGCTGTGTCAGCCAGGTGGGCGAGCAGTCCACCAACGTCGCCCGCAACGCCTGGGTGGCGGCGGGTCTGCCGCAGTCGGTCCCTGCCACGACCGTCGACCGCCAGTGCGGATCATCCCAACAGGCCGTCCACTTCGCGGCCGCAGGGGTCGTGGCGGGCCACTACGACCTCGCCATCGCCTGTGGTGTGGAGTCCATGAGCCGCGTCCCCCTGGCCTCGAACGCCCGGGGCGGGACGGGCCCGTTCCCGACGTCGTTCCTCGACGTCATCGAGGGCCGGTTGTGGATGCAGTTCCGCGTGGCCCAGCTCCTCGCGGAGCAGTGGAAGATCTCGCGCCAGGACATGGACGAGTACGCGCTCGAGAGCCACCGGCGCGCCGCCGCGGCCACGGACTCGGGGCACTTCGCCAAGGAAGCCATCGCCGTCCCCATCCGTGACGACGAGGGCATTATCACCGACCAGTTCCTTACCACCGACGAGGGCATCCGCAGGGACACCACTTTGGAACGCCTCGCCTCGCTCCCCCCCGCGCAGTCATTCGATCCCGACACCGCGCCCGACATCACCGCCGGGAACTCGTCGCAGATGACCGACGGCGCCGCGGCCATGCTCGTCGCCGAGCGGTCTGTGGCCGAGCGACTGGGGCTCCCGATCCTGGCCCGCTTCCATGCCTTCGCAGTGGCGGCCGACGACGCCGCCATCGTGCTGTCGGCTCCGGTGCCCGCGACGCGGAAGCTGCTCGAGCGGACCGGGATGAAAGTCGACGACTTCGACGCCGTGGAGTGCAACGAGGCCTTCGCCGCCATCGCGCTCATGTGGGCCCGGGCCTTCTCGCCCGACCCCGACCGACTCAACCCCCGCGGGGGGGCTATCGCCATCGGCCATCCGTTGGGGGCGTCGGGCGTCCGGCTCATGACGACACTGCTCAACGAGCTCCAGGCCACCGGTGGCCGCTACGGGTTCCAGACCATGTGCGAGGGCGGCGGCCAGGCCAACGCCACCGTCATCGAGCGGCTGGCCTAGGCCCTCGGCGCAGACTCAGGCCCGTGGACTTCACTTTCTCCGCCCAGCAGGAGGACTTCCGCGCCGCAGTCCGGAGCACGCTCGCGTCCGAGGCGCCGCCCGGATATGTCCGGGCCATGATCGACGATCCCGTGGGCGTCACCCCGGAGCTGTGGGAGACGATGGCGGGGCTCGGATGGCTGGGGGTCCTCGTCCCCGAGTCCCACGGCGGGCTGGGCCTCGGTCTCGTGGACGTCGTCGTGCTCCAAGAGGAGATGGGCAAGCTCCCCTTCCCGGGGCCTTTGGCGTCCTCAGCGGTGGCGGCGACGCTGGCTGCGGTCCGACTCGGCGTCGACGACGTCCTCGAGGACCTGGCGTCGGGGCGCCGACGCGGCACCGTGGCGGTGGAGGAGCCCGGGCACGGTGATCCGCTTGGCACCGTCGCGGCGCGTGCCGTGTACGACGGTGGTGCCGGCGACGGGGACGGGACTCCGTGGGCGCTCGAGGGGATCAAGCCCCTCGTGCTCGACGGGGCCTGCGCTGATTTCGCCTTGGTCGTAGCCCATGACACCGACGGTCTCGCCACCTTCCTCCTCGACGCTCCGGGCGGCGACCCGGTGCCGGCACTGGATGTCACCCGCAAGCTTTCCCGGGTCGTGCTCGACGGTCGCCGGGCCCGGCGGGTGGGCCCGGCCGGAGACCAGGAATTGACCTGGCGGCGGATCCTCGACGATATCAACGTGGCCTTGTGCGCAGAGTTGGTGGGCACGGCCGAGCGGGCCCTCGAGCTGGCGGTCGAGTACGCCAAGGTCCGGGTCCAGTTCGACCGGCCCATCGCCACCTTCCAGGTGATCAAGCACAAAGCCGCCGACATGCTCCATCACCTCGAGCTGGCCCGGGTGGGGACCCATTACGCGGCGTGGGCCTCGGACGCAGACGACCCCGAGCGCGAACGGGCCGCGGCCATGTGCAAGGGCTATGTGGCCGAGGCCGCCGACGCCGTGACCGCCGAGTGCATCCAGGTGCACGGGGGCGTGGGATTCACCTGGGACGTCGACTGTCATCTGCTTTATCGCCGGGCCAAGCAGGACGACCTCCTCTTCGGGGCCCAGGGCTTCCAACGCCAACGTCTGGCGGACCTCCTCCTCGGACCGTCGGGGCGCTGAGTTCGAGGTCAGGAAGCCGCCGACCTCACGAGGAGTTGCCACGAGGCGAGGTCGTCGGTGGGGAAGGCGCCCAGTGCGGCGGCCGAGAGCGGCGTGCCGTAGAGGTATCCCTGGGCCAAGAAGCAGCCCAGGGACTTGAGTTTGTCGACCTGGGCCGAAGTCTCGACGCCCTCGGCGACGATCGACAGGCCGAGGGACTCGCCGAGACCGATGATCGCTCGCACGATGGCGACGTTCTCCGCTCGCTGGTCCAGCTCGTCGACGAAGCTGCGATCGATCTTGAGGGTCTCGACGGGGAACCGCTTCAGGTAGCTCAGTGACGAGTACCCGGTCCCGAAGTCGTCGATCTCGAAATGGATCCCGAGGGCGCGCAGCGTGTGGAGCACTGCGACGGCGTCATCGGCGTCGCGCATGAGGGTGCTCTCGGTGATCTCCAACCACAGCCGGTCGGGATTGACTCCCGACGTCTCGAGCGCGCGCGACACCTGGTTGACGAAGCCGGGGTCGGCTAGTTGCAAGGCGGAGACGTTGACCGAGATGTTGAGCCGAGCCTCGTCCTGGTCGGCCTCGGTCCGGAGCTTGCTCCACACCGAGACCTGCCGGCAGGCCTCGTTCAACACCCACGCCCCCAGCGAGACGATGAGCCCGCTGTCCTCGGCGAGCCCGATGAACTCGAGGGGGGCGAGCAACCCCCGGGTGGGGTGCTGCCACCGCACCAGCGCCTCCATCCCCACCAGCG
The DNA here is from genome assembly GCA_963796765.1 of uncultured Acidimicrobiales bacterium. Classification (GTDB taxonomy): domain Bacteria; phylum Actinomycetota; class Acidimicrobiia; order Acidimicrobiales; family UBA8190; genus Chersky-840. The sequence continues at coordinate 100,973 of CAWCMY010000002.1, forward strand.
TCCCGGTATGGAGGTCGACGAGGGGTTGGTAGTGCAGCACGAGCTCGTGCCGCTCGAGTGCCCGGTGGAGCTCGTTGGAGGTGCGGAGTCGACTCAGGACGTTCTGCTCGTCGTCCTCCTTGTAGACCTCGATGCGCGAGGGCCCGCGCCCCTTGGCCCGGTACATGGCGACATCGGCGTTGCGCAACAAGACCGCGCCCGATTCGTTCCCGTCACCGGACAAGGCGATGCCCACACTGAGCGACGCGAAGACCTCGCCGCTCTCGAGGGTCAGGGGCAGGTCCATGGCGTTCACCAACCTCTGGGCCACGGCGATGGCGTCGGCCTCGTTGTCGACTTCGTCGCAGAGCACCGTGAACTCGTCGCCGCCGAACCGGGCCAGGGTGTCGGTGGTCCGCATCACGCTGTTCAACCGGTCCGCTACGGCCCGCAGGACGCGATCGCCGACATCGTGACCGAGGCTGTCGTTGACGAGCTTGAACCGATCGAGGTCGAGGAAGATCACCGCCACCTGATGGTGACTCCGGGTGAGCCGACGCAGCGCCACTTCGAGGCGATCCATGAACAGCTCCCGGTTGGGCAAGGTGGTGAGCGAGTCGTGGATGGCGGCAAAGGCGAGCCGCTCGCGCAGCGCCCGGCTTTCGGTGACGTCTTCGATCTGCCCGATGAAGTACAGAGGGCGCTGGTCCTCGTCGCGGACACACGACACGTTGATCGACACCCACACGTCGCGGCCGTCTGCATGGAGATACCGCTTTTCGAGCCGGTATCCGTCGGAATCGTTCGAGACGAGCCGGTCCGCCTCGTCCTTGGAAAGCTCGCGGTCGTCGGGATGGGTGAAGCTGTTGATGTTCTTACCGCAGACATCGACCGCGTCGCGCCCGAGGATCCGCCCGAAGGCGGGATTGGCCCTGGTGATCCGTCCGTCGAGATCGGCCATGACCATCCCGATGGGAGCGTTCTCGAAGGCGGACCGGAACCGCTCATGGGCGTCGCGCAGCTCCTCTTCGGCGCGCTTGCGCTCGGTGATGTCGTGGAGGTTGCCGACGATGCCCCGCACTTTGGGGTTCTCGATGTGATTGCTCACCATGGCCTCGAACCACCGCCAACTCCCGTCGGAGTGGCGCAGTCGGATCTCGGCCTTCATGCTGTGGCGATCGGACCCCCGGATCTCGGGTGACCGGCCCCGCATGTTGGTCAAGTCGTCGGGGTGCATCATCTCGGCGGCTGAGCGAAAGCGGAATTCGCCCGCGGAGGAGCCCAGGATCCTCTCGAAGGCAGGGCTCACATAGGAGAGTCGCCCGTCGGTGTCAGCCACGACGATGATGTCACTCGCCTCGTGGACGAGGGCCTCGAATCGTCCTTCGCTCGAATTCCCGGGCCGCCGCGAACCTTTGCAGGACCAGGATCGTGAAGACCGTGCCCAGCGCGTCGAGCGCGCTCAAGCTGTCGACCAGCGGCTTGTGAATGAGCGTCGGGGCGGCGCCGAGCGCGACGGCGCATTGTCCCAGCGCGATGCACACCAACGTCCAGATGATGGCGGGCCGGCCTGCGGCGGAGCCCGCCCCGCGCATGACGTCCACGGCGCCGAAGACGAAGCCGATGGCGAGGATCGCACCCCACCCGATGCCGTAGATGATCACGGCGATCACGGCCATTTCGACCGCCACCCGCGCGTGCAGCCGCCATCCCGTGGCCCTATCGCCCCACAGCCCGACGCTGACCGAGTTCACGACGAGGGCGGAAACCATCAGCACGGCGATGACCCAATAGGGGACATCCGCGATCAGGTGCCACGACCGGATCAGGCAGAAGATCACGATGACCGGGGGAACGGCGAGATTGACCGGATCGACCAGCCTGGCTCGGAGCCGGGTACCGAAGGCGGCGCCGTGGTCCTCGGCGGTGTCGTCGGTCCAGCTCACACCTTTAATTCGGCTGATTCGACGCCGGGGTGAAGAGGTTGGATCCGACTCCCTGCCGATCGCTGGCCGGGGTCTGTCCGGGGGGCCCCTCCGGGGCCCGTCCGGGCAACGCCACGGCCGCGTCGTTGCAGGTCAGAGGGTCAATTTTCGAATTCGAGGAAATCGCTCAAGTTCGGACCCCAAGGTGTCGATACCACCGTGACGACCCCTGTCGGCTACCTCGTCGCCGACGAGGCCAGACGTTGCTGGAGCTGGGCCTTCAACACTTTTCCCGTGGCGTTGCGAGGGAGCTCGTCGACCACTTCGATGCGGCGAGGCACCTTGTAATCAGCCAGCGCGCCGGCGCAGAGCTCTCTGAGGTCGTCGGTCGTCGTCGACGCCCCGGGCGAGAGCACCACCACGGCGGCCACGTCCTCGCCGAGCACCGGATGGGGGACTCCCACCACGGCGGCCTCGACGACATGAGGATGCTCGAGCAGCACGGCCTCGACGTCGATGGCGTGGATGTTGTTGCCACCGCGGATGATGACGTCCTTCTTCCTTCCCACGATGTAGAGGTAGCCGTCCTCGTCGAGCCGTGCGAGGTCCCCGCTGTAGAGCCAGCCGTTCTTCCAGGTCCCGGCGGTGGCCTCGTCGTTGCGGTAGTACTCGCGCTCGCGGCCCTTCATCCGCAAGATGGCCTCGCCCACCTCTCCGATGGGCAGGTCGGCACCGTCCTCGTCCACGATCCGCACTTCGAGCGGTGCCACGGGTTGGCCGACCGAGCCGATCCGCTTGAGCGCCTCCCCCTTGGGCATGGAGCAGAAGGCGGGCCCCGCCTCGGTCATGCCGTAGCTGTTGGAGACCGACGCCTCGGGCATCCGCTCCTGCAGAGCCCGCAGGGTGGCGGGCGCGAGGGGGGCGCTGCCGATGGCGCAGATGGCGATGGACGAGAGCTCGGCCTCGGCGAAGCCCGGATGCGACACGATGAGCTGGGCCATCGACGGCACCAGGAACACGAATTGGGGTCGGAGGTCGTGGACGACTTCGAGCCACCTTCCGGCGTCGAACTTCGGTTGGTAGACCCCGAACAGTCCGAGCTGCATGGGGTTGTAGATGAAGCCGATGCCGGCGAAGGTGAACAACGGGCTCGAATGGAGCCAACACTGGCCCGAGTACTGCGGGTTCGGCGCGCCGGGGATGAGCGCCGCGTTGCGATGGCGGATGGCGACACCCTTGGGTAGCCCCGTCGTCCCCGACGTATAGAGGATGTCGGCCAGGTCGTCACCGGTCACCTCGACCTGGAAGGTCGTGTCGTCCTCGGGTCCGGCGGCGGCCCATCTCCATGGTGGCGTCTCATCATCGGGTCCGCCCTGGGACCCGGGTGCCACGATCACGTGGTCGAGCGCGCCGATGGTCTGCGCCAGGCGGTGGGCCAGGGGAGCGAGCTCGGTGTCGGTCAGGACCACCCGCACCTCGGCGTGACCGAGGAGGCGTTCGAGCTCCCCGGCGGTGAGCCGGGTGTTGGTGGGCACCGCCACCGCGCCGGCCTTGTGGATGGCGGAGTACCCCACCATGAAGCGCAGGGCCTCTTCGGCGCGCAGGTAGATCGAGACCCGATCCCCCTTGGCGACGCCCATGGCCACCAGGGCCCGGGCCAACCGGTTGGACTCCGCCTCCCACTGGGCAAAGGTCATCTGGCCACCGTCGGTCACCTGGTAGGCGACCCGGTCGGGAAAGGCCGCCGCCATGGCCCGTAGGTGGTCGGTGAGGAGCGTGGTCACAGGCCTCCGTCGAGCGTCGCCGTACGGCGCTCGAAGCGCCAGCCCTCGGGCGTCCGGACGAGCAGGTCGTGATAGCGACCCGTCCGCACCAGACGCGAGGTGCGCTTCTCGGCGGGTGCGTCGGCCGGTGGCCGAGCCACCACCAGCAGGGTCACGTCCTGGACGGCCCGGTCGCCATGGACCTCGATGATGGCGTCCACGGTCACATGGACGATGCCGTAGGGGGTACGCCGGACCATCTCGGCGAGCGCGGCCCGGCCCGTCGTGACCGGTCCGCCGTCGACCTCCATGGCCCCGTCCTCGGTGAACGTCGCCGCGTAACCCTCGGGATCGCCGTCGTCGAAGCACCGGTTGTAGCGAGCCGTGAGCTCACGGATCTGGGCCCGGTCGACCAGCCACGCCATCGTCGCGTCCACGAGGTTCGCCCCCTCCGCCCTGGCCGGCGCCCGGGCCGCCGCCGACGATACCGCGCCCCGCCCGTTCTCCGACATGGCCGTCAGGGTCGCGGTCAGCTACCTCGGGCCGCGGTCTAGAGTTCGACGGCGCGGGCGGGGCCATCTGCTCCCTCGGCCCCCCGGCCGTCGATCGTCACCATCGCCTCCCTTTCCCCCATCTCCCCGGTCTCCCCTTCATCCTCAAGGAGCAGTCGTGAACCCCTTCGCATCCCTCGGGCGGTTCGTCGTCCGCTTCCGGTGGGTGATCCTGGTGGTGTGGCTGGTCGGGGCCCCGCTCACCGCCAAACACCTGCCGTCGTTGTCGAGCGTGGCCAAGAACGACAACAGCGCCTTTCTCCCCGCCGACTCCCCCAGTGAGCACGCCGCGGCGCTGGCCGCTCCGTTCCAGCCCAAGAGCAAGGGCACGGCCCAGCTCATCGCGGTCCGAAACGACGGGCCTCTCACCGCTGTGGACCAGAGCGCCGTCATGGCGCTGCAGGGCGCGGTCGGTCGCGTCAAGATCGTTCAAGCCGAGCGCAACCAAGGCACCTCGGCCGATGGCCAGGCCCAGAAGATCATCTTGGAGCTGAACCTGCCACCCTTCAGCGGAGGTGACGCCGCCACCAACGCGGTCGACGCCATCCGCAAAGCCATGGCGGCCACGCCCGCTCCGGGCGGCCTGGCCTTCCACCTGGCCGGCAACATCCCTACCTTCGTGGACGAGCAGGCCGCCACCGGGCACACCCAGCGCGTCACCCAGGACCTGGCGATCCTCTTCATCATCGCCCTCCTCCTGGTGGTGTTCCGGGCCTTGCTGGCCCCAGTGGTCACGTTGCTCCCGGCCGCGTTGGCGCTGGTGTTGGCGGGACCGCTGATCGCGGAGGCCACCCACATCGGCGTCCAGGTCTCGAGCCTGCTGGAGCTGCTCCTCGTGGTGATCGTCCTCGGTGCGGGCACCGACTACGGGCTGTTCCTGATCTTCCGGATGCGAGAGGAATTGCGCGCCGGTCGTGACCCGAAAGACGCCGTGATCGTGTCGGTGACCCGAGTCGGGGAATCGATCACGTTCTCGGGGATGACGGTCATCGCCGCGCTGGTGAGCCTCCTGCTGGCCAGCTTCGGCCTGTACCGAGGCCTCGGGCCCGGGCTCGCCATCGGCATCGGCGTCGTGCTCATCGCCAATCTCACGCTCCTCCCGGCCTTGCTCGCCCTCATGGGGCGGGCCGTCTTCTGGCCGTTGGTGCCGAAGCCCGGACAGACCCGACGCAGTGTCTGGGGCGCGGTGGCGGGCCGAGTGGTGGGCCGTCCCGTCATCACCCTCGTCATCGGTGTCACCGCCTTCGGCGGGCTCGCCCTGGCCGTGCTCGACTACTCGCCGGCGGGCTTCGGGGCTCCAACGGTGAAAGCCACCAGTGACTCGGCGCGGGGCCAAGCGGCGCTGACCGCGCACTTCGCCTCGGCCCAGTCGAATCCCACCAACGTCGTCTTCGGTATGCCGGCGTCGGTGTGGCACCATCCGGCCGTTCTGGCCGACGCGCAGCGCGACCTGGCGACCTCGGGAGTGTTCAATGCCGTTGCCGGCGCGCTCAACCCCAACGGCAAGACCGCCGCCTTCACCCCTGCGCAGCTGGCCCAGCTCTACGGCGAGCTCGGACCTCCCCAGTCCCTGCCCATCGCGGCGCCACCCTCCTCGCCGGTCGCGGTCCGGACCTATGAGGCCTACCGGGCGACGGCGCAGTTCGTGAGCGCGGACGGAAAGACGATTCTCTACGACACCTCGCTGACCGCCGGTGGCCCCGAGACCCCCCCGGCGCTCAACGCCATCCCCCGCGTTCGTAGGGTCGTGGCGTCAGTGGCGACGCGCATCGGTGCCGCCGACAGCGGGGTGGCGGGCGAAGCCCCCTCACTCAGCGACTTGGCGTCTGTCTCCGCGCACGACCTCGCCAAGATCCTCCCCATCGTGATGCTCGTCCTGGCATTGCTGCTCGGCCTGATGCTCCGGAGCCTGGTGGCACCGATCTATCTGGTGCTGAGCGTGGCGCTCTCGTATCTCGCCGCGCTGGGCCTGGCCGTGCTCGTCTTCGTCATCATCGGTGGCCAGGCGGGGATCAACTTCGTGCTGCCCTTCTTCATGTTCATCTTCATCATGGCGCTGGGAGAGGACTACAACATTCTCGTCATGAGCCGGATCCGAGAGGAGGCCCACACCCAGTCGCTACCTGACGCGGTGCGCCGGGCCGTACAGGCCACGGGGACCACGGTGACCTCGGCCGGGCTCATCCTGGCGGGAACGTTCGCAGTGCTCACCGCCACGGGCGGGACCCAGGTCCAAGAGATCGGCCTCGGACTCGCCGTCGGGGTCCTCCTCGACACGTTCTTGGTCCGGACCTTGTTGGTCCCCTCCACGGTGGTCCTCGTCGGGCGCTGGAACTGGTGGCCCTCGCAGTTGTGGCACCGGCACACCGTCGAGTCCGTGGGCGGGGAGCCCCCCGCCATCGAGGAGGAGCCTGCGCCTGTGCCGTGACGCGCGCCTGGTGCCACGCCGGTCAGGATCGAGCGAGCGCGTAGCCGGCGACGGCGATGAAGTGCAGCGTGGCGCCCATGACCGTGAGCGCATGGAACACCTCGTGGTACCCGAAGACTCCGGGCACGGGGTTCGGTCGCTTCATGGCGTAGCAGACCGCTCCGGTCGTGTAGCACGCCCCCCCGGCCAGGATCAGCCCGAAGCCGACACCGCCGAGTCCTTCCAAGAGCTGCGGGATGATGGCCAAGGCGGACCATCCCGCCACGACATAGGGCACGGCGATCGCCCATTTCGGGGCGTCCAGCCACACCTGGCGGACGGTGATGCCGATGGCACCGCCGAACCAGACCAGGCACAACACGAGAACCTGGGCCCACCCGTGCACCGTGAGGCCGGCCACGGCGGTGTAGGTGCCGGCGATGGCGAGGAAGATGGTGGCGTGATCGGCTCGTCGCATGCGTCGACGCCCGACCGGGGACCACCGGATGCGGTGGAATGCAGCACTCACGCCGAAGAGCGCCGCCAACGACACGACGTAGACGGTCAGCGCAGCGCGTGCGCCGTCGGTATGGGCGTGGGCCACGAGGATCGGCCCCGCCACCAGCGTGACGAAGAACGAGACGAGGTGGAGCCACCCGCGCAGCACCGGACGTGCGGTTTCGGGCGGTGCTGGGCGCGGTGGTTCGCCGGCCGCGCTCTCGGGGGACCCAGTTTCGGGGGACCCAGTTTCGGGGGACTCGGTGGGTCGGGATGTGATGCGCCGGAGCGTACCCAACACCTCGATCCGGTGCCTTCGGCGTCGCCCGACGACGAGTCTTCGACCAGAGCTACGAATCGGCCGGGACTACGCGCCCCGACGGACCGTCTTGCGGTGACGCCATGCCATGAAGAACCCGTCGAGTGGATCGTCGATGGTGCCGAGGTCGGAGTTGCACTCCTGACAGGTCACTGCCCTCTCGCCGCACCCGCGGGACCTGGGATCGCGCAGGGGGGGTGGAAGGCCACCCACCGCCAGAAGCGGAAGTGATGCCGCGTCGCGACCCCCGAATCGATTTCGTCTTTGTTCACAGGCCGGATCCCCCCGTCACGAGTATGCACGGTCGGGCCGGCCCACGGGGGGCGACGAGCGGAATTTCCTTGACTCCGTCAGGATTCCCCGCATCGTCAGGCCCACAACCTCCATTGTGAGACATGAACCTGATAGTTCCCTGTGGGAGTCGAGACGCACCCTCGTCACGATTGAGGATCGGCGCCGGGGCGGAAGGGTCGGCACGCGACGCTTTCCTACGCAACGATGCCGGGGTCGAAACCGCCGCCGCCACCGGTGACAGCACGGGGCGGCGCGCGGCGCGTGTCGCGTGGCGGTGTTCGGGCTCTCGACTTCGAAGGTGCCATCCCGCTCAGTGGCGCTTGGGAACAGCGAACCGCTGGCTGATGCGGCTGAGCTGGGGGCCGGTATCGTCAGGGCGGCGATCGACGGCGTCGACGGAAAGAGAAGATGATGATCGAGCTCGAACACCTCGGCCCGGTCTGGGTCATGCATTTCCGGTCTGGCGAGAATCGGTTCAACGAGGCCTTTGTGGCCGAGGTCAGCAGAGGCCTCGACCAGGTCGAGAAGGCCGGGCTTCCCACCGCGTTGGTCACGACGGGGACGGGCAAGTTCTACTCCAACGGGCTCGACCTGGACTGGCTGGCCACGGCGCCGGACCCCGCTGCGTTCATGGACCAGGTCCATCGACTCCTGGTCCGCGTCTTGTTGTTCCCGGCGGTGACGGTGGCGGCGGTGAACGGCCACGCCTTTGCCGCCGGTGCGATGTTGGCCACTGCTCATGACTTCATGATCATGCGATCCGACCGCGGCTACTGGTGTCTCCCCGAGGTTGATCTCGGCCTGCCCCTCACACCCACGATGCACGGGGTGATGGCGGCCCGACTGCCGAGAACCACGTTGCACGAGGCCGTCACCACCGGCAAGCGCTACGACGCGCCCGCCGCTCTGGCCGCACGCATTGCCACCGACACCGGGCCCGAGGGTGACGTGGTGCCCAAGGCGGTAGCACTGGCCACCGAGCTGTCGGGGAAGAACCCCGACGTCGTGGCCAAGCACAAGCAGCTCATGTACGGCGCCGTCGCCAGGCTGATCGGGAGGTAACCCCGACGTGACCCCGAGGTTCAGGCGGTCGCAAGGTGGGACTTTGGTCCCTACCCGGCGGGGGCCCTGGAGGCGCACGATGAAGGTATCGATCGTCTGGGATGAAGGAGGTGAGGCGTCTGGTACGTCGGGCCTTAACAGAGCGCCTCTCAGGTGCGCTGGGTAGCGGGGTGGCCGCGGTCGCTCCCTGGGACAGATTCCCCGGACAGATAGGCGACGATCGTCCTCACGCTTTGGTGCGAGGGCACAGTCGCAAAGATCACGGCGTCTGAAGCCGCAACGGGGTCCCGCCCACGTCGTTCGAGGGCGCTGACAATCGAAGTACGGTGCCCGCCACCCGACACGGGAGTGCGGGCGCCGTCGCGTCCGGCGCCGGGCTGCACGGACTGGCTGTGACCCGGGGCCGGCCGGTCAGGGCCGCGACGCGTAGACGGCCCGGGCCCGGTAGCGGATGGGTCGTTCCTCGAGTTCCTCGAGGTAGTGCGCCGTCCACCCCGCCACGCGGGCGATGGTGAAGATGGTGCGACCGGCGTCCTCGGCCATCCCCGCGGCGCGTATGAGTGCGCCCAAACCCAGATCGACGTTGGGGCCGGGGATGGCACGATCGGCGGCCAACGCCAACACTGCGTCGAGGACCTGGCGGCGCTCGGGTGGCCACAGGTCGTCGACCAAGCCCTTCAGCACCGTGAAGCGAGGGTCGTCGCCCCGATAGACCGAGTGTCCGAATCCCGGCAACCGCTGTTGCCAGCGCAAGGTTTCGTCGAGGGCACGCTCGGGGCCGATCTCCTCGGCGTCTCGTACCAGGCCGTAGGCCAACTGGGATGCCCCCCGTGCAACGGGCCCGCCACCACCCCGAGGCCGGCCAACACGGCGTCGTAGAGGTTGGCCCGAGCCGAAGCGGCCACCCGCACCGCCACTGTGGATGTCGCCAACTCGTGGTCGGCGAGAAGGATGAGCGCGGCGTTGACCGCTCGCACCAGGTCGGTGCCGGGCTCGGGCGCCAGACGCGCCGTCAGCGCACCGGCCACGGTGTGCTCCCATCGGTTGGGGCCGAGCTCGAGGGCGGGCACGGTGGCCGTTGTCCGGGGCCCGGGGAGAACCGCCACCATCGTCGCCACCAGTCTCCGGGCCACCGCCACGACCGAGGCGGGGCGCAGGTCGGAGCGCAACCGGTCGCCGGCCCCGGCCATGACCACGGCCCAACGCAATCGGTCCGACGCGCCCAGGGTGGTGGGCGGGTCCAAGGCAACGGGCTCCCAACCGCTCCCGTCTCGCTCGCCGCTCTCGGCTCGCGGGTCGCCCCGCCACAGCAGCTCGGCGGCCTGTTCGTAGGGGACGGTGGTGGCGAGCTCGGTGGCCGGTGTCCCCCGATAGACCGGACCGTCGTCGCGCAGCTGGGTCGTGGAGGTCGTGACCGTGGCCAGCCTGCGTCTCGGTGGTCCGGCCGCCTCGCGACCGCTTGGCCAGCGCCTCGACGTCTTCGGCCGCGAACAGGCTCCGGCGGCCCTCGGGGGCGGGGTGCGACACGAGGAGCCCCCGGCTGACATAGGCGTAGAGGGTGGGCAGCTTCACACCCAGCCGTCGGGCTGCATCGGCGCTCTCGAGCATCCGCTGTCACCGGTCCGCCCGCCTGCCTTCCAATGACATTGAGTTGATCAACGTTTACACAGGGCGGAGCACGGAGCAAGATGACGGTGTTGACCAGCCGGTGCGGCGGACGCACCACCGAGGAACGGAGCCATGCCCATGCCGACCGTCGTCCGTGATCTCATGTCGGCCCCTGCCGGTGACCTGTGAGGCGGGGGCCTCGCTGGCCGACGCCGCCCAGGCCATGCGGGAGGCGGGCATCGGCTCGATCATCGTCACCGAACGGGGCAAGGTGGCGGGCATCCTGACCGAACGGGACCTCCTGCGGGCCGCCGCCGCGGCGACAGCCGCGACCGCGGAGTCGGTCGAATTGTGGATGACGGCGAACCCCGATGTCCTCGGGCCCGATGAAGAGGTGGGTGCGGCCTGGATCAGCCTGGCCCATCACAACTATCGGCACCTGCCGGTGGTGGACGGTCACGAGCTCGTGGGCGTGGTGTCGTTGCGCGATCTGATGGGAGTGGCCCGTCTGCGTCCCGCCGACGAGCACGGGACGGAGATCCCGGCCGGCCTCGAGGGCGTGGTGGCGGCCGAGACCGAGCTCGGCGACGTCCGCGGCGAAGAAGGGTTCTTCCACTACCGCCAGTACTCGGCGGTGGATCTCGCGGCGCGGCGATCGCTCGAGGATGTCTGGTACCTGCTCCTCGAAGGAGAGCTCCCCGCTGCCGGCCGGGCGCGTTCCTTCGCGGCGGAGGTGGCGGCCCTGCGCGCCCTGCCCCCGGGATTGGCGCAGATGTTGCCCGAGGTGGCCACCTTGGGCTCGCCCTTCGAGGTCCTGCGGACGGCGGTCTCGTTGCTCGGTGCCGAGCTGGGCTGGCGCCCCACCCACGACATCGACGGTGCGGAGCTGCGCGCCCAGACCCTGCGGCTGTGCTCGGTGGTGCCGACGATCATGGCCGCCGCCTACAACCTCGGCGAAGGTCGGCGCCGTGGTGGAACCGAGACCCGACCTGTCGAGCTGCGGCGAATTACCTGTGGATGGTGACAGGGCACGAGCCGACGCCGCGCTACGCCCGCGCCGTCGAGCAGTACCAGATCCTCACCATCGACCACGGGTTCAACGCCTCGACCTTCACGGCCCGCGTGATCACCTCGACGGGTGCGGATCTGGCTGCGGCGGTGTGCGGGGCCATCGGTGCCTTGTCAGGACCGCTGCACGGTGGAGCTCCCAGTCGTGCCCTGGCCATGCTCGACGAGATCGGTTGCGCCGAGCGGGCCGACGGTTGGCTGCGCGGCGCGGTCGAGCGCGGCGACCGCGTCATGGGGTTCGGGCATCGCGTCTACAAGACCGACGATCCCCGCTCGCTCTTCCTGCGCGACGTCGGCCGCTCTCTCGGGGGGCCGCTGGTGGAGCTCGCCGCCCAGGTCGAGCGCAGCGCGGTCGACGTGCTGGCGCGAGATGAAGCCGGGGCGCCGGCTGTTCACCAACGTCGAGTTCTACGCCGGCGTCGTGATGCACACCTGCGGGATTCCTCGGGAGATGTTCACGCCGACCTTCGCGGCGGGTCGTGTCATCGGGTGGTCGGCCCATGTCATCGAACAGGCCGCCCACAACCGGCTCATCCGTCCCTCGGCCCGCTATACGGGCCCACCGCCTCCGGTGCCGGTCCCGGGTCCCTGACCCCCGTCGCCGCGCCGCGGGCGCGCCGGCGAGCACGGGACCACCAGCCCCACGCACCGTCGGCGTCGGTGTCAGTCGGCCTGGTGCTCGAACTGGGTCGTGTAGAGCTCGGCGTAGAGCCCGCCCGACGGCGAGGAGCTCCTCGTGGCGACCCTCCTCCACGATCCGCCCTTCCTCGATGACGAGGATCTTGTCCGCCTCGCGCACCGTCGAGAGCCGGTGGGCGATGACCAGGGAGGTCCGACCGGCCAGGGCGGTCTTGAGCGCCTGCTGGACCGCAACCTCGGACTCCGAGTCCAGGTGGGCGGTGGCCTCGTCGAGGACGACGATGTCCGGCGCCTTCAACAACAGGCGGGCGATGGCGATGCGCTGCTTCTCGCCGCCCGAGAGCCGGTAGCCGCGATCGCCGACCAGGGTGTCGAGCCCGTCGGGAAGTGACTCCACCAAGGGGAGGATGTGCGCGGCGCGCAGAGCGTCGACGAGCTCGGCCTCGGTGGCGTCGGGCTTGGCGTAGCGCAGGTTGCCCCGGATGGTCTCGTGGAAGAGATGGGCGTCCTGGGTGACCACGCCCACGATCTCCCCGATCGACTCGAGGGTGGCGTCGCGCACGTCCATGCCGTTGATGCGCACCGCTCCACCGCGGACGTCATAGAGCCGGGGCACCAGGTGGCTGATGGTGGTCTTGCCGGCTCCCGACGGGCCCACCAGCGCGACGAGTTGACCGGGTTGGGCTTGGAACGAGACGTCGAAGAGCACCGGTTGGGAGGCGGTCCGCTCGAGGACGGCGACGGACTCCAACGAGGCCAGCGAGACCTCCTCCGCGCTCGGGTAGCCGAAGTCGACGTGGTCGAACTCGATGAGCGCCGGACCGCGTGGGATGGGCGTGGCGTCGGGCTTGTCGTCGATCATGGGGGGCAGGTCGAGGACCTCGAACACCCGGTCGAACGACACCAGTGCCGTCATGACGTCGACCTGTACGTTCGACAGCGCGGTGAGTGGCCCGTAGAGGCGGGTCAGGTAGGCGGTGAGCGCCACGACGGTGCCGACCAGGAGGGCGCCCTGGGCGGCGCGCACCCCGCCCCAGCCGTAGACGAGGGCGGTGGCGAGCGACGCGGTGAGCAGCAGCGCGGCCATGAACACCCGCGTGTACATGGCCTGGGTGACGCCGATGTCGCGCACCCGCCCCGCCTTCTCGGAGAATCCCTTGACCTCGTCACGGGAATGGCCGAACAGCTTGACCAGGAGCGCTCCGGCCACGTTGAAGCGCTCGGTCATGGTGTTGGTCATCTGCGCGTTCAGTGTGTAGGACTCACGCGTGATGGTGGCGAGGCGCCGGCCGACGAAGCGGGCCGGCAGCAAGAAGATGGGCAGCAAGGCCAGTGCCACCAACGTGATCGGCCAGGACAGCCAGAACATGGCGGCCAGTGTGATCGCCACCCCGATGACGTTGCTCACCACCGACGAGAGGGTGTCGGTGAACGCCTGCTGTGCCCCGAGGACGTCATTGTTCAACCTCGACACGAGGGCACCGGTCTGTGTGCGCGTGAAGAAGGCGATGGGCATCTTCTGGATGTGCTCGAAGACACGGGTGCGCATGTCGAAGATCAGTCCCTCACCGATCCGGGCCGAGACCCAGCGTTGCCACAGCGACAAGACGGCGTCGAAGATCGCCAGCCCCGCCACCACCAGGGCGAGCTCGACGATGAGGCCGGACCGGTGCTTCAGGATCCCGGTGTCGATGATCTCGCGGTAGATGAGCGGGTTGGCGGCGCCGATGATGGCGTCGACCACGATGAGGACCAGGAAGACCCCGAGCGCCTTGCGATAGGGCCGGGCAAATCCGGCGATCCGACGCACGATCCCTTTGGGAAGCTGCTGTTGGGTCACCGAGTCATCGCGTCGGAGCGATCGCATGAGTCCCCACCCCATGCCCCCGTGGCCGCCCATTCCCATGCTCATGCTCATCGATGACCTCCGCCTGTCGAGTCGGGCCCGCAGCAGCTGACGCACGAGCCCCGCTGGCACAGGATCTCGAGCAGGTCGAGGAGCTGGTGACGTTGGGCACCGTCGAGACCCCCGAAGACCTCATCGGCGCTGTCGCGACGCGCCGCTCTCGAGGCGGTCGAGCAGGAGTCGGCCGTCCTCGCTGAGCACGACGAGGACCGATCGCCGATCGCCGGGATCGGCGTGACGGGCCACGAGCCCGGTTTCCTCGAGGGCGTCGACCATGGTCGTCACCGACCGCGGGACGACGTCGAGCTGCGCAGCCAGATCGGCCATCCGCAGGGGCCGCCCGTGCGCCGCGACCAGGCGGAGCATCCGGGCCTGCGCGTAGGTGAGGCCCAACGGGGCGAGCTGCACGATCGACCCCCGCCGGAGCCGGCGCGAGGTGTGAGTGAGCAGCTCGGCCAGCGCCAGGGTGGTGTCGGGTCGCGATCGGGACGGTTCGGTCCGGGTGTGGGAGGCCACGTTTGCTCCTTGGATGCTCGACAGGCCCGTGGCCTCGGAATACTGAGCATACCTCGTTATGAGGCACACTCATCACTTCGATCACGGGCCGGCAAGAAGAGGGTATGAAGACAAGGAATCGGTGAGGCCCTGTCGATTCGGGCCCACCTCGTTCGACGCCTCAACCGAGAAGGCCGATACCCATGAAAGAGGAGCCGACCATGCGATTCATGATGTTGATGATCCCCAACATCTCCGACGACGACTGGATGCCGGACCCCGAAGCCGTGGCCGCCATGACGAAGTACAACGAGGAGCTCACCAAGGCCGGCGTGCTGCTGGCGCTCGACGGACTCCACTCGACCACCAACGGCGCCCGGGTGTCGTTCCCCGGGGGGAAGGCCACCGTGACCGACGGGCCCTTCAGCGAAGCCAAAGAGGTGATCGGGGGCTATTGGCTGATCGACGTGAAGTCGAGGGACGAGGCCGTGGAGTGGGCCAAGCGGGCGCCGTGTGCCGATGGTCCGGTCATCGAGGTCCGCCAGGTCTTCGAGATGGAGGACTTTCCCCCCGAGGTGCAGCGGGCCGCCGGCCTGTGATCGGCGGGTGACGATGCCGGGTCATGACCCGCCGGGCGCCGCCACGGCGCGGGCCGAGACGCCGGGCGACAAGGCGGCGCGCGGTGCCATCGACGCCGTGTGGCGGATCGAGTCGGCCCGACTCATCGCGGGGTTGGCCCGGTATGTCGGCGACCTCGGGATGGGCCAAGACCTGGCCCATGACGCACTGGCCGCCGCGCTCGAGCAATGGCCGCGGTCGGGAGTTCCCGACAATCCCGGGGCTTGGCTCATGGCCGTGGGCAAGCGGCGCGCCGTCGACATCCTGCGGCGCCGAACCGTGCTCGAACGCAAG
This sequence comes from uncultured Acidimicrobiales bacterium, assembly GCA_963796765.1. GTDB lineage: Bacteria > Actinomycetota > Acidimicrobiia > Acidimicrobiales > UBA8190 > Chersky-840. The sequence goes on from CAWCMY010000002.1 coordinate 116,399, forward strand.
CAGGAGGAGCTCGGACGCGAGCTCGAAGCCCGCTCGGACCTGTCGGGCCCCGACTTCGCCGAGCTCGTCGAGCCCCCCGACGACTTCGGCGACGACCTCCTGCGACTGATCTTCGTCGCCTGTCACCCGGTCCTCTCCACCGAAGCGCGTGTGGCACTGACTCTGCGCCTCCTCGGTGGCCTCACCACCGAGGAGATCGCCCGCGCTTTTCTCGTCCGTGAGCCCACCGTGGCGCAGCGCATCGTCCGGGCCAAGCGGACGCTGGCCGAGGCCCGGGTCCCCTTCGAGGTCCCCGAGGGGGCCGACCGCGCCGCCCGGGTGACATCGGTGCTCGAAGTGCTCTATCTCATCTTCAACGAGGGGTATTCGGCCACCGCCGGCGACGACTGGATGCGACCCGCCCTGTGCGAGGACGCCCTGCGCATGGGCCGCATCCTGGCCGAGCTCCTCCCCGGCGAACCCGAGGTCCACGGCCTGGTGGCCCTCATGGACATCCAGGCGTCGCGGGTCCGGGCCCGGGTCGGCCCGTCGGGAGAGCCCGTGTTGCTCCTCGACCAGGATCGCTCGCGGTGGGACCACGTCCTCATCCGCCACGGCTTGGCCGCCCTCGACCGGGCCGACAAGTTGGGCCGGGGATTCGGCCCCTACGCGCTCCAGGCCGCCATCGCGGCCTGTCACGCCCGGGCCCGCACCGCGGAGGAAACCGACTGGGAGCGCATCGCGGCGCTCTACGACGCGCTCGGCGCAACTGGCCCCGTCACCCATCGTCGAGCTCAACCGCGCCGTGGCCTACGCCATGGCGTTCGGTCCGCAGGTCGGGCTCGAGCTCGTCGACCTGCTCCGCGACGAGCCCGCGCTGCGCGGGTATCACCTCTTGCCGAGCGTCCGCGGTGATCTGCTGGCCAAGCTGGGTCGCTTCGACGAAGCACGGGCGGAGTTCGAGCGCGCCGCCGCCCTCACTCGCAACAGTCGCGAGGGCACGTTCCTGCTCGAGCGCGCTGCGGTATCAGAAGCCAACGCGATCCGACACGGGCCGGGGTGAGCCCGGTCATCTCCTGGTGAGAATGCCCCGGATGAAGGCGGCTTGTCCGGCATGTTGGAGACAGTCGGCGACCACACTCACGAGCCGCACGCCCAGGGTGACCGGCGGGTCCCAACCCTCGTCCACGACGCGGTCGAGATCGCCGTCGGTCAAACCTGCGAAGAATCCCAGTGTGGCGTCACAGACGGCGTCGTGGTAGCCGAGCAGTGTCGCGGCGTCGAGGTTGACGGCCGCCACCTCCGCGCGCCCGTGTCCATACCCATGGTCGGACTCGTCGAAGGGGAGGCCGCACCGTTGGGCCCAGCCCGCGGACGTCCACACCTGGCGCGTACCCGCCACGCCGGCCACATGGTCGTCTTGGACCCGGGTCAGATGCCACACGAGCCAATCGATCGAATTGGCTTCGGAGTCGAGGCGTTGCATCAGGGCTTCGACGGACAAGCCCTCCACGGCTTCGTGCACGACATCGCGGATCCGACCGAAGGTGTCGGCGAGTAGTTCAGCGCTTGTCATCTCGACCTCCTGGGTGGTGCTCGGGCTTCATTGCAGCACGACTTGGGTCACCGTGTGGGATCAATCCGAGATCAGACCAGCCAGGAGCTCGATGGTCGGGTTCTCGTGGGTGAGCCAGCTGTCGTCGACACCCAGGCGTGCCAGCAACCGCGCCGCGCGCACCAGGATGGCCCCGCTGCGCAATGCGGCAAAGGCCTCGTACCACCGCAGGTCCGCAACGGGACGGCCGAGGCGGGCTTCGTAGGCGGCGATGGTGCCGTCGCGCCCGGGAAAGCCGGGCAGGTCCCCACCACACCGGACGACGGCCATGTCGTGGAGGACCGTGAACCAGGCCACGTCGACCTCGGCGGGCCCGATCGAGGCCATCTCGAAGTCGAGGACGGCGGACACGCCCATGTCGTCACCCACGAGGACGTTGCCGAGCTGGACATCGCCCCACAAGAGCGACGGGGGCGGCTCGGGGTAGGGCAGGTTGGCCCGACACCATGCCACCGCTTCCTCGAAGACCGGCGGCGCCGTGCCCTCGCCCGCCCAGGCCAAGTACCGGGCCCAGTGCTCTACCTGCCCGGCCAGCCATCCGGGGCCGCCTTCGGGGCGGCCCACGGGGCGGCCTCCCACGATGGAGTCGCAATGCAGGGTCTCCCAGTCGAGACGGTGGATACCGGCCAGGGTGTCGACGATCTCTTCGTGCAACCTCGCCTGGCCGGCGGCCGGGGCCTCAGCCAGCCATCCCTTGCGCAGGTAGGGCTGGTCGGCGCGCACCACCCTTCCTGCCACGCGCGGCATGAGGAGGAACGCCGACCCCACCCAGCTGTGGTCCTCCACCACGGCGAGCGGTGTCACCGCCGGCACACCGGCGCGGGCCAGGACGCTCTGGAGCTGACCCTGCATGGCAAGGTCGTACGACGGAAACAGCCCTTCCCCGTTGGGGGGCAGGCGGAGGACCCATGAGGCGTGCTCGGCCGCCGCACCCCGAGATGATCCGAGGTTCCAGTCGATCTCCACGAAGAACGTCTCGCTGGACAGACCGGTGGCCGGTCGTGCCAGGGGGGCGATCGAGACATCGCTGGCCTCGGGCCGCCACGACCGCACCCACCCGGTGAGCCCTTCGCGTAGTGCGTCGAGGTCGCGTGGCTCGGAGATCCCCATGGGAGTCATCAAACTATCGTCGGGTCGATGACGACGGTGGCCGAGCTCGTCCTGGCGCGTGCCCAGGACGTCAACACCGGCCTGCGCTTCGAGGACGCGTCGTGGACCTGGCGTCAGGTCGTGGCGCAATGCGCACGGCGCGCTCAGATGCTTCGGACCCTGCGCCGGGACGGACCGTTCCATGTCGGGGTCCTTCTCGAGAACGTGCCCGAGTACCTCTTCCTCTTGGGCGGCGCCGCGCTCGCCGGTGCCACCGTCGTGGGCATCAACCCCACCCGACGGGGAGCGGAGCTGGCCCGAGACGTCGCCCACGCCGATTGCCAGCTCATCGTCACCGACTCCTCGCAGGCGGCGATGCTCGACGGTCTCGACACGGGGGTGGAGACGGCCCGGGTCCTGCTGTCCGACGGGCCGGACTACCCTCCCGTCCTCGCTCACCTCACCCCAGCAGACGACGGACAAGCCATTGACCCCGACACGCTCTATCTCTTGTTGTTCACGTCGGGGTCGACCGGTGCTCCCAAGGCGGTGCGCGTGAGCCAGGGTCGGATGGCGAGCCAGGCAAGGGTGATGGCGGGCGGGTCGGGATTCGGTCCCGACGACGTCATGTACTGCGCCATGCCGATGTTCCACGGCAACGCCCTCAACACCTGCGTGGTGCCGGCTATCGCCGCGGGTGCCCAGCTCGTCCTGCGCCGTCGGTTCTCGGCGTCGGGATTCCTCCCCGACGTCCGGCACTACGGCGTCACCTACTTCAACTATGTGGGGCGCGCCCTGGCCTACGTGCTCGCCACCCCGCCGCAACCCGACGACGCCGAGAACCCATTGCGCTTCGGATTCGGCACCGACGCCTCGCCCCAGGACATCTCGACCTTCAAGCGACGCTTCGCCTGTCCCATCGTGGAGGGATACGGGTCGAGCGAGGGGGCGATCTCGATGTCGCGTGTGCCCGGGACGCCGCGCCAGGCCATGGGCAAGCCCCCGCCGGGGACCGACGTGGTGATCATCGACCCTTCCACCGGCCACGAGTGCCCCGACGCGGAGATCGACGCCGAAGGGAAGCTCACCAACGCATCCCAGGCAATCGGCGAGATCGTGAGCCGAGACGGCGTGGCCCGCTTCGAGGGCTACTACGCCAATCCCGAGGCCGACGCCGATCGAACCCGAAAGGGCTGGTTCTGGTCGGGCGACCTCGGCTACCGCGATCGCGAGGGCTACTTCTACTTCGCGGGCCGCATGGCCGATTGGTTGCGCGTCGACGGGGAGAACTTCGCGGCGGCGCCCGTCGAGAGGATCCTGGCCCGCTTTCCTGACGTCGTCACCGCGGTGGTCCTCCCGGTCCCCGACCCCCGTACCGGGGACCAGGCCATGGCCGTCTTGGAGCTGGCCCACCCCGACAGCTTCGATCCCGTCGCCTTCGGGGCATTCCTCGAGGGTCAGAGCGACCTGGGGACGAAATGGGCGCCCCGGTTCGTCCGCATCACCGACCGCATCCCACTCACGGGCTCCGGCAAGGTCGACAAACGTCCCCTCCGACGCCAGAACTGGAACACCGGTGACCCGGTGTGGTGGCGCCCCTTCGAGTCACGGGGGGGTGGACCGCCGTCGGTCTACCGCCCGATGAACGCGGCCGATGTCGACGCGCTCGACGCGCAGTTCGCCGAGCACGGCCGCCGGGCCCTGCTCGATCTGTGAAGCTCTCTCGATGGACCTGAAGGGACGTACCGTGATCGTCACCGGTGCCAACACCGGGATCGGACGGGCTACCGCCACCGAGTTGGCTCGCCGAGGCGCACGCGTCCACATCGCCTGTCGTTCTCTGCCGCGGGCCCAACCCGTGCTCGACGAGATCAGGGCCGCCCACGGCCCCGAGGCGGCGAACTTCCTCCCCCTCGACCTGTCCGATCTGGCCTCGGTGCGAGCGAGCGCGCAGAGCTACATCGCCTCGGGCGAGCCGATCCACGTCCTGATCGACAACGCCGGGGTGGCGGGTCACCGGGGCCTGACAGCCGACGGCTTCGAGCTCGCCTTCGGGGTGAACCACCTGGGCCATTTCCTCTTCACGACCCTCTTGCTCGACACCTTGGTCCGTTGCGCACCGGCCCGGGTGGTGGTGGTGGCGAGCGACGCGCACTACCAGGCACCCGGTGTCGACTTCGAGGCCGTGCGCCGGCGCACCGCCAGCCGCACCGGCCTCGCCGAGTACGGCGTCTCGAAGCTCTGCAACGTCCTGTTCGCGCAGGAGCTGGCCCGCCGGACGGGCAATGGGACGGCCAACGGGGTGGGTAACGGGACGGCGGGTGGCCTCACCACCTACGCCCTGCACCCCGGTGTGATCGCGTCCGACATCTGGCGACGCCTCCCGTGGCCTCTCGAGCCTCTGGCCAAGCTCTTCATGAAATCGCCGGAGGAGGGGATGCGGACCTCGGTGTACTGCGCAGCCGAACCCGGGCTGTCAGGCGCGAGTGGCCGCTACTACCAGAGCTGCGCCGAGCGCGCCCCGTCGGAGCGGGCCACTCCCGAGCTCGGCGCCGAGTTGTGGGAGCGCAGCGTGGCCTGGACCGGGGCCTGACCGCCTTCTCGCTTTCGGAGTGCGTGGCCTACAGTCGGGCTCGGAGAAGGAGGACATCTCATGGGACTCATGGACAAGGTCAAGGCACAGGCGACACAGCTGGCCGACAAGGCTCAGCAGGCGGGCCAGGCGGGCCAGGCCAAGCTCGCCGACATCCAGGCCAAGCGCAAGGGCGACGCCCTGCTGCTCGAGTTGGGGGGCATCACCTACTCCCAGCGCATGGGGCGCGCCGATGCGAGCGCGGATACCCGGGCGACCGAGATCGTCGGGCTCGTCCAGGCCTTCGAGGCCGAGCACGGGCCCATCCAGGTGACGTCCGCCAACGCCGCGGTGGCCGAGACGACCGGTGTCGTCGACCCGGCGGGGACCATCCCCACCCCGACGTCTGCTCCTCCGGCCGCCTCGGCGGGCCCGCTCCCCCAGGCCCAGTACGGCACAGGCGAAAGCTGAGGCAGGTCGTTGGGTTGGGAGTTCTCCACCGATCCCGAGTTCCAGGCCAAGCTCGACTGGGTTGACACCTTCGTCCGCGAGGAGGTCGAGCCGCTCGACCTCTTGTGGGGGGACCGTACCTTTCATCCTCTCGACGACAAGCTCCGCAAGATCGTCGACCCTCTGAAGCAACGGGTGCGCGACCAGAAGCTGTGGGCCTGTCATCTCGGTCCCGAGCTCGGCGGCGAGGGATACGGCCAAGTGAAGCTGTCGCTCATGAACGAGATCCTGGGCCGCAGCCGCTGGGCTCCCATCATCTTCGGGTGCCAGGCACCCGACACGGGCAATGCCGAGATCATCGCCCACTACGGCACCCACGAGCAGAAGGACCGCTACCTCCGTCCCTTGCTCGACGGCGAGATCTTCTCGTCGTACTCGATGACCGAGCCCCAGGGCGGTTCGGACCCGACCCGGTTCGAGACCCGGGCCCGACGCGACGGAGACGAGTGGGTCATCGAGGGATGGAAGTTCTTCTCGTCCAACGCCAGGACGTCGTCGTTCCTCATCGTGATGGCGGTGACCGATCCCGACGTCAGCGCCTACCAGGGCATGTCCATGTTCCTCGTTCCCACCGACACGCCCGGGGTCGACATCGTCCGCAACGTCGGGCTCATGGGCGAGCATTTCGGTGACGGCCACGAACCCATGCATGCCCTCATCCACTACGACGAGGTCCGGGTTCCGGCACAGAGCCTGCTCGGTGGGGAGGGCCAGGCCTTCGCCATCGCCCAGACCCGTCTCGGCGGTGGGCGCATCCACCATGCCATGCGGACGGTCGGGGTGTGCCAGAAGGCGCTCGACATGATGTGCGAGCGGGCGCTGTCGCGCCAGACCCAGGGCACCATCCTGGCCGACAAGCAGAGCGTCCAGAACTACATCGCCGACTCCTACGCGCAGCTCATGCAGTTCCGTCTCTTCGTCTTGTTCGTGGCATGGGAGATCGACCAGTACCAGGACTACCGCAAGGTCCGTCACGACATCGCGGCGATCAAGGTGCTCACCGCCCAGGTCCTGCACGACATCGTGCAACGGTCCATCCAGGTCCACGGCGCCCTGGGGGTCTCCAACGAGCTCCCCCTGGGCGGCTACTGGATGATGGTCCCGGTCATGGGTCTCGTCGACGGCCCGAGCGAAGTCCACCGCGTCACCGTGGCCCGACAGATCCTCAAGCGCTACCAGGCGGCCCCCGGCGCGTGGCCGACCGAGCACCTGCCCGAGAAGCTCGCCGCGGCGCGCGCCAAGTTCGCCGAGCACCTCGAGCACGAGGTCGCCAACCAGTGACCGAAGCAGTCGACGACGAGGTCCGCACCCGGGGGCTCGTCGACCTCGATCGCCTCCAGCGCTTCTTCGACGACCACGGCCTTCCCGGCCAGGGGGAGCCCGTGCAAGCCATCTTCATCACCGGCGGCGCCTCGAACGAGCTTTTCGAGATCCGACGCGGTGGGCGCCGCATGGCCCTGCGTCGCCCGCCACGCATCGTCCCCGCCGGGCGCAACGAGACGATGCTGCGCGAGTACCGGTTGCTCGCCGCGCTGGCCGACACCGACGTTCCCCATGCCCGGGTCTTGGCGGTCTGCGACGACCCCGAACTCATGGGGGGCTGCTTCTACCTGATGGACTACGTCGACGGCTGGTCCCCCATGGGTGGTGGGGGCTGGCCTGCGCCCTTCGACACCGACCTCGAGGCCCGACGAGGACTGGGTTTCCAGCTCGTGGACGGCATCGCCAAGTTGGCCCGCGTGGATTGGAAGGCGCACGGACTGGAGGGATTCGGCCGCCCCGACGGCTTCCACGAGCGGCAGGTCGACCGGTGGATGAGCCATCTCGCTGCTGTCCAGTTCCGTGACCTCCCCGGGCTCGACACCGCGGCGACGTGGTTGCGAGCCCATCAACCCCGCAACTACGTACCCGGGATCATGCACGGCGACTACCAGTTCGCCAATGTCATGTTCCGCACCGGCGCGCCGGCCCGTTTGGCGGCCATCGTCGACTGGGAGATGGCGACCGTCGGCGACCCGCTCCTCGACCTGGGCTGGGTCATCCAGGGTTGGCTCGACGAGGACGAGGAACCGAGCACGGGCAGCTACGTCGACTACACCGGCATGCCCTCGCGAGCTGAGCTCCTCGACTTCTACTCGAACGAGAGCGGTCGCGACACCGACGAGATCGACTACTACGTCATCCTGGCCCGCTTCAAACTGGCCGTGGTCCTCGAGGCCGGCTACGCCCGCGTCGTGGCGGGAACGGCCGACAATCCGAAGATGGAAGCGTTCGGCGACGTCGTGTTGAACCTGGCCCAGAGGGCGGCAGACCTGGCGTCGTCGACGTCCCTGCACTGATGGAGCATCGGTCGCTGCATCAAAACCGGTTCGACCTCAGCGGCAAGGTCGCGCTCGTGACCGGAGGCAGTCGGGGCCTGGGGCGGTCCATGGCGCTCGGCTTGGCGGCGGCCGGTGCCGACGTGGTGGTGACCAGCCGGAAGCTCGACGCCTGTCGGGCCGTCGTCGCCGAGATCGAGGCGATGGGTCGCCGGGCGCTGGCCTGGTCGTGCAACGTGTCGAACTGGGACGAGCTCGAGCCCCTGGCCGACGCCGCCTACGACGCCTTCGGCCGGGTCGACGTGCTCGTCAACAACGCTGGGATGTCCCTGCTCTACGGGGACGTGACCGAGGTCACCGAAGCCATGTGGGACAAGGTCGTGAACCTCAACCTCAAGGGCGTGTTCCGCCTCACGGCACTGGTGGGGAGCCGTATGGTCCGCGACGGCGGGGGGTCGATCATCAACGTCTCGAGCGTGGGGTCGATCCGACCTACGTCCGCCATCCTTCCCTACGCGGCGGCCAAAGCGGGGGTGAATTCGTTGACGGCGGGGTTCGCAGTGACCTTCGGGCCCACCGTGCGGGTCAACTGCATCATGGCGGGCCCGTTCCTCACCGACGTGACCAAGGCTTGGGCCGAAGAGGTCATCGAGCACGGGGCGCAGCGCCATGCCCTGCAGCGGTTCGGTGATCCCGACGAGGTGGTCGGGGCCGCGCTCTACTTCGCCAGCGACGCCTCGAGCTTCACCACCGGGCAGCTCCTGCGCGTCGACGGCGGGATCCCCTGACTCACCGCTCTGACTCAACCCTCCTCGAATTGTCGTCCTGATCGAGTCATCGACTCCAACCGTTCGAGCAGGGGGAGCTGTCCGGCAAGGAGCTTGGTGCGCGCCTCGTCCATCGTGAACCACGCCGCCTTGTCGACCTCGGGGAAGCTGCGTTGCTCGCCTGATCGAGGTGGCCACTCCATCTCGAAGGTGTTGCTCGTGGTGGCACAGCGCGTCGATGTCGCCACGCACCGCCCACGCGTGCACGCGCTTGCCTCCCGCCTGACGGACTTCGCCGAGGTCGAGACGCGGGCCCGGCGGGGCGCGTCGGCCGAGCTCTTCGGCGAACTCCGCTTCGGCGCGGGCGCCGGGGTCGTCGCCCTCGTCGTATTCGCCTTTGGGGATCGACCATGCGCCGGCGTCCTTGCGCGCCCAGAACGGGCCCCCGGGATGGACGAGCAGCACCTCGATACCGTCCGTCGAGTTGACGCGGTAGAGAAGGAGCCCCGCACTCACCCTCGGCACCGTCGCCTCACTCTCTGCCGCTGGAACGGGTCGCAGTCCTCGTACTGGCGACGAGGGAATGCGTGTGTTTGGAACACCACATGGCGTCGTATCCCCAAGTGAAGCGGTTGCTCGTTGCCGTCGCAAAGCATATGTGACGTCCGTGGAGGAGACGACCGCGCACAGCGATTGGCACGGTTCTCCCCTGTTCACTACGGTCGCCGTCGGGTGCTCTGCCGGGCGGCGGAGCTGTGGAGGAGACGGACAGCGTCATGGTTCGCGCGCCGCGACGTCGCGTTGCAGGTCACCTGACTGCGGCGACCCAACACCGCCGCACCGATCGACCATGAGTCGCGAACCCGCTCCCATGCACGCCAACCGCGCCACCCGACGGCACAACGCCCGTCGTCCCGCCAGTCGCACGATCGCGCGTCTCGGACTGGTGGTGTCGCTGCCGGGCGCGGCGGTCCTGGCCGCGACGGCGGGCCCGACGGCGCTGTCGGCGACGGGGACGCGCCACTCCCACAACGGGCACACCGTGGCCGACCACCTCCGCAAGGAGTCGCCGCTCGTCGCGATGCGCAAGATCCTGGAAGAGGAGAAGCGCACCGGGACCCTCGTCTCTGCCAAGACCCCTCCCTCGCCGGCGCCGACCACCACGACCACCCCCGCTCCGCAGTTCGAGGCGCTGTCCGCGGCGCCTCCTCCCCCTCCGCCCCCGACGGTGGCACCGGCTCCTCCTGCGGTCCACCCCGCGCCGGTGGTCCACCCCGCGCCGGTGGTCCACCCCGCGCCGGTGGTCCACCCTGCGCCCGCACCGAGCATCACGAGGGGGATCCTCCCGCCGGGCAACCCCTCGGCGAGCATCGCCCCGACCCCGCTGTTCGAGACCACGTGCCTGGCCGCCGGCGCGCTCGTCGGCGGGATGCGTCGCGTCGACGCTCCAGGCGACTGACACGGCCCGGTCCCGCGAGGGCCTCGGGGCCATGACGCTCCCGGGCAACTACTCGGCGCTCACTCCGGCCGAGCAGTTGTTCGTGTTGGCCGACACCGAACGGGTGGACCGGGGGCTGCCGCCGGCGGTGGGGCTCGTCGCCGAGCTGAACCAGGATGCCCAGGCGGCCGCTCAGGCCGACACCGACCCCACGCCGACCATCCTCCCCCCCGGCGTGAGCGTCATGCGGTGGGCGTCGAACTGGAGCGAGAACGCCGGGGCGCTGGGGTCGAACTACAACTGGATGTACGACGACGGCCCGGGGTCGGGCAACCTCGCCTGTGGAAGCGGCGGGGGCGGATGCTGGGGACACCGCGACAACATCCTGGGCTTCACCGCCGCGCAGCTGGCGGCTTCGGGTGGCACTCTCGTCATGGGTGCGGGCGAGGCGTCACCGGCATCCGCCAAGCCGTGGATGAGCGACACCGAGCTCTTCGCCGTGTTCACCCGCAGCCCGGCCTTCTACATCTACACCTGGGGCCAGGCCGTGGCGGCCGGAGCCCGCTGAGGCTCGCGACCCGACCGCGGCTCGGCTGGACCGGCTGATCAGGCGCTCGTGCGCCGGCGGCGTGCGTTCGAAAGTCCCAGCAACACGAGGCCGAAGGTGACCAAGGTCCCCCCGAGGATCGGCAACCGGGGGTTGATCCCGGTGAAGGGAAGGGTGCCGGTGCCTGTGGTGCCGGTCGGTGTCCCGGTCCTGGCCCCGGGCGTGCCGACGTCCCGGTCGGACTCGGTGTCTTGGCGTTGGCGTTGGCCGTGCCGCCGCCGGCGGACCGTGACCGTCGGTGCCGGCCGACGTGGTGCACGTCGGGCTCGTGATGGTGTCGTTGTCCAAGGTGACCGCGCCGTTGCGGGCCAGGACTCGGCCGTTGATGGTCGTCGCCGATGTCACGGTGATCGACGTCAGCGCCAGGATCGTCCCCCGGAAGGTCGAGCCGGTTCCGAGTGTGGCCGAGCTTCCGACCTGCCAGAAGACGTTGCAGGCCTGGGCGCCGTTGATCAGGTTGACGCTGCTGGCCGAGGCCGTGGTCAGCGTGGAGCCGGCCTGGAAGACGAACATGCGCGTCGGGGTTCCCGCCGCCGTTGAGCGTGAGCGATCCGGTGAGCCCCATCGACGACGCCGAGTTGTAGGTGCCCGGGGTTGAGGGTCTGTCCGCCGAGGTCGGCGGGGACCGCAGTCCGGCGGGCTCTCGCCGGCGGCGGTGTTGTAGCCCGTCACGAGGTCGTTCTTGGCGCCCTGGGTGACCGCGTCACCGGCGTGATTGGTGCCGGTGATCGTCATCGATGCCGTTCCGCTCTCCGATGTGGTCGGGAATGTCCCGATGTCCCCGTTGACGGTCGTGGCGTTGGTATTGGTGATCCCGGCGCCGGCGAGGATGGCGAAGCTGCCCGCCGTGCCGAGGCCGACTGGGGTCTGCGCGGCGTCGGCGCTGCACGGCCGGAGCCAGGACGGCGACGGCGGCGAGGATGACCGCCATCGGTGCGAACCAGGCGGAGACGTGACGGGGGCGCGTGCGTGCTGCCGGCGCGGGGCGTGATTGTTCGGTGCGAAACCATGATGCGTGCCTCTTCCGTTGGGATGGGGAGAGGACACGTCGAGCCTCGGCGACGGGTGACCGGGATCCGGCACCCTGACTAAACCAGGCGCCCCTCTCAGGGGTCTGTCGATACCAATCGGCCTGTCAGGCGAGTTGCTATTAACGACCGTTGCACAAAGTTCTTGCGCATCAGGAACGTGGCGGTCCGTCGCGCCCGTCCCTTCGCACCGAGCTGTCCGGCGTCCCGGACGATTCATCGGAGAGAAATCTTCGAGTGACTCTCCACACGCAGCGCGGCGACGCACCGTGAAAGTCGATGATCACTCTCTGCATGTCTCTGTTCCTGACCGAGCCATGCGACCGTCGGGTCGTTCACGATCCGCGAGCTCTTTGTGAATCGTCTGAACGCGCGATTCGACGTTCGAGAATCCTTGTCATGCGTCAGACGTCAGCACCGTTACACTGCCAGTTCGCATTACCTATCTGAGTCCTCCGCCCAGTCCTCGCGGCCCGCTTCTCAAGCTTGCCAGGGGGTCTCATGGAGATCGAGCGGCGACTCTCAGACGTCCTCAGCGAATTCGCCAGGACTCTCGTCACCGACTTCCCGATCCAGGCCATCCTCGATCATTTGGTCGTCCGGATCGTCGACGTGCTCCCCATCAGCGCCGCGGGCGTGACGCTGATCGCGCCCGGTACCGACCCTCATTACATCGCCGCGTCCGATGACGCCGCCATGCGATTCGAGCAACTGCAGACCGAATTGGGCGAGGGCCCTGTCTCGCGGCGTACCAAAAGGGCGAGGCCGTCGTCATCCCCGATCTGCGCGCTGGACGACCGGTTTCCGACATTCGCCTCGCGAGCCGCTCGAAGAGGGGCTGGGTGCGGTCTTCACCTTCCCGTTGCGTCACGACGACCATCAACTCGGCGCGCTCGACCTCTACCGCAACAGCCCCGGGCCCATGAACGTCGGCGCCATGACCGCGGCGCAGACCCTGGCGGACGTGGCGGCGGCCTATCTCCTCAATGCCCAGGCCCGCTCCGACTCTGCGGGAGTCGTCAGACCGAGCCCGGGAGATCGCGCTGCACGACGCCCTCACGGGGCTGCCCAACCGGACCTTGCTGGTGCAGCGCCTCGTCCACGCCATCCTCAGATGCCGCCGGTCCGAGAAGCTGGTGGCGATCCTCTTCGCCGACCTCGACCGGTTCAAGGCGATCAACGACACCTACGGCCACCACGTCGGCGACGAGCTCCTCGTGGCGGTGGCGGCCGCCTGACCGAGCTCCTGCGACCCGGCGACACCTTGGCCCGCCTGGCGGGTGACGAGTTCGTCATCTTGTGCGAGGACCTCGAGAACACCTCGCAGGTCGAGCCCTTGGCGGCGAGGATCGACGAGGCGCTGGGTGAGGCGTTCGTCCTGTCGGGCATCGAGGTGCAGGTCAGCGCCAGCGTCGGCATCGCCTTCGCCGGCCGGGGCGACGACGTCCCCGAGCAGATCCTCCAGGACGCCGACACCGCCATGTACCAGGCCAAGCGCAAAGGAGGGGCCCGCCACGGGACGGTCGACATCGGTGAGCAGCGCCTGGCGGACAATCGGGCCACGCTTGAATCGTGACCTGCGCGGCGCCCTGGCGCGACGCGAGCTGCGGACCGAATACCAGCCCATCGTGGCCACCGCCGACGGACGGATCACCGGGGTCGAGGCCCTCTTGCGGTGGGCACATCCCATCCGCGGCATCGTCGCCCCCGACACCGTCGTCCCGCTCGCCGAGCAGTCCGGCCTCATCATCGACATCGGGCGCTGGGTGCTCATGCAGGCGTGCGTGGACCTGCACCGATGGCAGCGCCACGACCAGCACCGCGAGCTCGAGATCTGCGTCAACATCTCGTCCTCGCAGCTCATGGCGCCGGACTTCGCCAGCCACGGTGGCCGACGTCCTGGCCGAGACGCGGACCGACCCGAAGGCTCGTGACCCTCGAGGTGACCGAGAGCGTCTTCATCCAGGACAGCGATCGTGCCCTGATCGTGCTCAACGATCTGCGCCGCCTGGGCGTGAAGCTCGCCCTCGACGACTTCGGGACGGGCTACTCCTCGCTGAGCTATCTCAAGCAGTTCCCGGTGAACATCGTCAAGATCGACCGGGCCTTCATCGCCGACCTCGGCAGCGAGCCCACCAGTCGCCTCATCGTGAGCGCCATCGTCAGGCTTGCGCACAGCCTGCAGATGACCGTCGTGGCCGAGGGAATCGAGTCCGATCAACCAGTACGACGAGGTCGTGGCGCTCGACTGCGACTCCTACCAGGGCTACTTCTTCGCCCGACCCGCCTCGGCCGAGGTCCTCGACTCGTTGATGGCGACGGCGAATCCGCGTGAGTGATCACCGATCGAGATGCAGGCGTGCCTCGGCCTGAGAGATCAGATCTCAGGTTCGCTGACTCAGCGCGCCGATCTCATAACGAGGAAATGTTGACGTCAGGCAGTTCTCCGACACCGGCACGCCTGCCTCTGGAGGCTGCCATGCCAGATTCACCGGCGACCACCGCCGATGCCGTCGATCCCAAGGTCCTCTGAGCGTCCTGGCCCAGGTCAAAGCCGGCGACTTCACCGCCCGCATGCCACTGGAATGGACAGGTGTGGCCGGCAAGGTCGCCGACGGCCTCAACGACGTGATCATCGCCAACCAGGCGCTCGAGGCGGAACTGGCCCGGGTCAGCGAGGTCGTGGGCGAGCAGGGCCGGCTCTCGCAGCGCGTCGTCCTCGGAGGCTCGGCTCAGAGCTGGTCCGGGAGCGTCCAATCGGTCAACAACCTGATCGAGGCCCTGGTGCGCCCCACCAGCGAGATGCAGCGCGTCATCGGCGCCGTGGCCGACGGCGACCTGAGCAAGAAGGTCGCCGTCGAGGTCCACGGCGAGATGCTCGAGCTGAAGAACACCATCAACGCCATGGTGGACCAGCTCAACGGGTTCGTCTCCGAGCTGACCCGGGTGGCCCGCGAGGTCGGCACCGAGGGCAAGCTCGGCCAGGCCGCCGCGGTCACCATCGAGGTCGGCGGCGTGTGGAAGGACCTGACCGACAACGTCAACCTCATGGCCGGCAACCTGACCGGCCAGGTGCGAAACATCGCCGAGGTGACCACCGCCGTGGCCAACGGCGACCTCAGCAAGAAGATCTCGATCGACGTGAAAGGCGAGTTCCTCGAGCTGAAGAACACCGTCAACGCCATGGTCGACCAGCTCAACGCGCTTCGCCGGCGGAGGTGACCCGGGTGGCCCGTGAGGTCGGGGTCGAGGGCAAGCTGGGCGGCCAGGCGCAGTCGAAGGAAGTCGCCGGTGTCTGGAAGGACCTGACCGACAACGTCAACCAGCTGGCCGCCAACCTCACCAACCAGGTGCGGGCCATCGCCGAGGTGGCCACGGCGGTGACCGAAGGCGACCTGACCCGGCAGGTGTCGATGGAGGCGAGCGGCGAGGTGGCCGGCCTGAAGGACACGCTCAACGAGATGATCCGCAACCTCCGCGAGACGACCAGACAGAACGTCGAGCAGGACTGGTTGAAGACGAACCGGGAGCGCTTCACCCGCATGCTCCAGGGCCAGGACAACCTCGCCACCGTCTCGAACATGATCCTCTCCGAGCTGGCCACCCTGGTCTCGGCCCAGCACGGCGTCTTCTACTCGATGACCAACCCCACCGACGGCAGCGAAGCCGTGCTCGAGCTCCAGGCCGGCTACGGCTTCGAGGAGCGCCGGCAGCTGGCCACCTCGTTCCGTCTGGGCGAGGGACTCGTGGGCCAGTGCGGCAAGGAGAAGAAGCGGATCCTGCTCACCGAGGTGCCCGGCGACTACGTGCGGATCAGCTCCGGGCTCGGCGCGTCGACTCCGCTGAACATCATCGCCATGCCGGTCCTGTTCGAGGGGACGCTGTGCGCGGTCATCGAGCTGGCCTCGTTCTCCTCGTTCTCGATCACCCACCAGACGTTCCTCGACTCGATCACCGAGAGCATCGGGATCGTCCTGAGCACGATCCAGGCCTCGGCGCTCACCGAGACCCTGCTGCAGCAGGCCCAGTCCCTGGCCGAGGAGCTCCGCTCCCAGCAAGGCGAGCTGCGCGAGTCCAACGAGGGCCTGGAGCGCCAAGCCAGCGCTGCTGGCCGAGCGAAACCGAGAGGCGTCGAACAGGAACCAGGAGATCGAGCAGTCCAAGCGCCTCCTCGAGGAGAAGGCCGCCCAGCTGGCGATCTCGTCGAAGTACAAGTCCGAGTTCATCGCCAACATGTCGCACGAGCTCCGCACGCCGCTGAACAGCCTCCTGATCCTGGCCGAGCAGCTCAAGGACAATCCCGACAACAACATGACCGACACCCAGGTGCAGTACGCCAGCGTCATCAGCACGTCGGGCAAGGAGCTCATGGGCCTGCTCAACAGCATCCTCGACCTGGCCAAGGTGGAGTCCGGGACCATGGAGGCCGAGCTCGGCCGAGTTCTCGGTCGGGCGAACTCCGCAGCGCCCTGCTCCGCGAGTTCGAGCTCGTCGCCAAGGGGAAGGGGCTCGCCTATTCGATCGACCTCGCGCCGGGCGTCCCCGAGACGATCGTCACCGACTCGCAGCGCCTGCGTCAGATCCTCAAGAACCTGCTCGCCAACGCCTTCAAGTTCACCGAGCACGGCGAGTGTCCACGTCCGAGGTCGCCATGACCGCGACGACGGGCGGGAGCACGAGACCGGTCGCTCCAGACCGGCCTCCGCCGTCCTCGCCATCGCCGTCAGCGACACCGGCATCGGCATCGACGACGAGCAGCAGCAGCGGATCTTCGAGGCCTTCGCCCAGGGCGACGGCACCACGGCCCGCCTCTACGGGGGCACCGGCCTCGGGCTGTCGATCAGCCGCGAGCTGGCCGGCCTGCTCGGCGGCGAGATCACCCTCACCAGCGACGCCGGGCCAAGGCAGCACCTTCACCGTCTACCTCGCCGGTGCACGTAGGCCGGCATCGCGTCGTCGGACCACCGCGTCCGGCCGTGCGCCCCGGTCCGACGCGTCCTGCCACGAGCGACGCCCGTCGGATCCCGATCGGCCACCGATGCGACGCGCCCCGATGGGGAGCACGACGACGCGACCGTCGTCAGTCCGATCGAGCTGGCGGACGACCATCTGCACGGGACCAAGATCCTGGTCGTCGACGACGACTTCCGCAACATCTTCGCCCTGACCGCACTGCTCGAACGGGGCCACGCCGAGGTGCTCAGCGCCGAGAGCGGGGCCGAGGCACTCGCCACCCTGGAGCGCATGCCCGACATCGACATCGTGCTGATGGACATCATGATGCCGGTCATGGACGGATACGACACCATGCGCGCCATCCGGGCCATCGAGCGGTTCAAGACCTTCCCATCATCGCCGTGACCGGCAAGGTGATGGCCGGCGAGCGTCAGCGCTGCATCGACGCCGGGCGCCAACGACTACGTCCCCAAGCCCATCGACACCGCCGAGCTCCTCACGGCCGCTCAAGCCATGGCTCCCGGGGGTGCGCAGCGTCGCAAGCCGGTCCCTGCCGTCGACCACGCCGTCAGTGCGCCGAACCCCCCGCACCAGATGCTCAATTCGACGGTCGGCGACGTGACCGGATGGTGACACGGTGAGGTCGACGATCCTCGTCGTCGATGACGACTTCCGCAATACCTTCGCCTTGTCGGCTCTGCTCGAGCGTGGCCACGTCGTCCTCGTGGCCGACAGCGGCGCCGACGGCTCTGCGTCGAACTGGAAAGCGTCGCCCGACATCGACGTCGTCCTCATGGACATCATGATGCCGGTCATGGACGGCTACGAGACCATGCGGGCCATCCGGGCCATCGAGCAGTTCAAGACTCCTTCCCATCATCGCCGTCACCGGCAAGGTCATGCCCGGCGAACGCCAGCGCTGCATCGATGCCGGAGCCAACGACTACGTCCCCAAGCCCGTCGACTCCGCCGAGCTCTTCGCCGCCCTCAGGCCCTGGCTCCCGACCACGGCGCAACCGACGGCGGCATGACGACGCCATGCGGTGCGCAGAGCCGCGCAACACCGACACCCGTGGCAGCCCAGCCAGGGTCGGCGGTCCCCATCCTGGTGGTCGACGACAATCCCGCCAAGCGGCTGGCGCTGATCTCGGTGTTGGCCCCGCTCGGGCTACACCGATCGTCGAGGCCGACTCCGGAGTGGCGGCCCTGCGCTGTGTCACCGCCCAGGACTTCGCCGTCATCCTGCTCGACGTCCGCATGCCGATCATGGACGGGATCGAGACCGCCGCGCTGATCCGGCGGCGGCGCCAGTCGGAGATGACCCCGATCATCTTCATCACCGCCCACGCCGGCGACGAGGCGATGGACATCGACCGCTACGCCGCGGGCGCCGTCGACTTCATCTTCGCCCCCGTCGTGCCCGAGGAGCTGCGGGCCAAGGTCTCGGTGTTCGCCAACCTGTTCAGCAAGGCCGCAGTCCCTGGCCGCACAGGCCCGGGAGGTGCAAGCGTCGGCCGACCAGCTGCGACTGTCTCACCGACGCCGCACCCATCGGCATCTTCCAGACCGACACCGAGAACCGGTACGTCTACACGAATCCCGCGCTGGACCGAGATCACCGGGACGTCGGCCGACGAGGCGCCGGGCGGAGATTGGGACACCATCATCGACCCCGACCACGGGTCCGACGCTGGCGCCCGAATGCGGCGACGGACGACGACGATCAAGCCGAGCTGCTCCCGCCGCTTCGAGATCCGCCGTCCCGGACGCCGCGCCGCGCGATCGTGCTGGTGACCTCGAAGCCCATCCCCGACGTCGACGGCGGGACACGCCGGCTGGGTCGGGACCCTCGCCGACGTGACCGCCGAGGCGGGGGCCGAGACGGCGATGTCCGAGGCCCGCGACGAGGCGACCGAGGCGTCGCGTCTCAAGTCGGACTTCCTGGCCAACATGAGCCACGAGATCCGCACCCCCATGAACGGGGTCATCGGCATGACCGACCTCCTGCTCGAGACCGACCTCGACGCCCGCCAGCGCGACTACGCGCAGACCGTGCGCAACTCCGGCGAGGCGCTGCTGGCCATCATCAACGACATCCTCGACTTCTCGAAGATCGAGGCGGGCAAGCTCGAGGTCGAGGACATCGAGTTCGACCTGCGGAGCGATCGTCGACGATGTCACCGACCTGCTGGCCGGCGCCGGCCGCAGGCCAAGGACCTGGAGCTGATCGCCGTCGATCGAGAACTCGGTCCCCGACCGTGGTCAGCGGCGACCCCGGCCGGGTCCGGCAGGTCCTGACCAATCTCATCGCCAACGCCATCAAGTTCACCCATGCGGGAGAGATCGTCGTCCGGGTCACCGAGACGGCGAGACGCCCAATGGCGACGGCGGTATCGTCCGCTTCGAGGTGTCCGACACCGGCGTCGGCATCGCGCCCGACAAGCTCGAGATGATCTTCCAGCCCTTCGTCCAGGCCGACACGTCGACATCCCGGAGGTACGGGGGCACGGGCCTCGGGCTGGCCATCAGCGGTCAGCTGGTGACGCTCATGGGCGGCGACTGCGGTGTGTCGAGCCGCCTGGGCGAAGGGAGCACCTTCTGGTTCACGATCGGCGTGCATGCCGACGCCGCCGCACGCGCGACGCAGGGCCGATCCGCCGACGCCGGCCTGGCCGGGGTCACGTGCCCTGATCGTCGACGACAACGCCACCCAGCGCAGCGTGTTGTCCGACTACCTCACCGACTGGGGCATGACCGTCAGTACCGCCGCGGAGGCGGACGGCGCCCTGGACGATGCTCCGCGGCGCCGTCGCCGACGGCCGACCCTTCGACGTCGTCCTCGTCGACCGGTTCATGCCCGGGATGGACGGATTGGAGTTGAAGAACGCATCGTCGCCGATCCGGGCCTGGCGACCGGCGTCGTCCTCATGACCGGTCTGGGCCACGGAGCGCGACGTCGGTGACGTCGCCGACGTTCGTGGTGTGCTCGACGCTGTCCAAGCCCATCCGGCGCGACGACCTTCGTGTCCTGTCTCCGGGTGGTGCTGGGCCTCGACGAGGCGCCGGTCGCCCGCAGTCGAGACGCCGCGACCCGAGCTACCGCTCCCGAGGCGAAAGCCACGTGGGCCAGCTCCTGCTGGCCGAGGACAACCTCATCAACCAGAAGGTGGCCGTGGCGATCCTCACCAGGGCCGGTTACAGCGTGGACACGGTGCTCAACGGGGCGGAGGCCGTGCGCGGCCGTCGCCGCGCAGCCCTACGACGCCATCCTGATGGACTGTCAGATGCCCGAGCTCAGCGGCTACGAGGCCACGGCGGCCATCCGGGCTCAGGAGGGCGCACGCGGTCGCACCCCCATCATCGCCATGACGGCCGGAGCGCGTCGACGAGGACCAGGAGCGTTGCCTGGCGGAGGGCATGGACAGCTACCTGTCGAAACCGGTCAGCAAGGACACGCTGCTGTCCCTGGTGGCCCGGTCGGTCACGACCGACACGGCGATGACCGTGCATCGCCCGCCATCGCTCGTCCGGTCCGTGAATGTCGCTGAAATCGTTTCAGTTGAGGCACGGAGCACCGATATAAGGATGTGGAGAACGAGAGCAGGCCCGTCATCCGACCGAGGCTCGCTGGGACTCTCGAGAGCGACGTCGGGCCCGAGGTCTACAAGGAATTGCTCGACGCGTTTCTGGCCCATCTCTCGCTCCAGGCCGCCGAGCTCGGCACCGCGGCCGCGAACGGGGACGTCACCGCCGCCCAAGACGTGGCGCACCAGATCAAGGGCACGGCCTCGAGCTTCGGCGCCGACCGCCTCGACGAGCTCGCCAATCGCGTCCTGCCGATGGATGGCCGATCAGGTCGAGCTCTTGCGGTCGCTTGGTCGGTGAGATCGACGCGGAGATCCGTGACGCTCCAAGCCGGAGTCGGCGTGTCCGAGGACACCGATGACGACCGAGACCGGACACCCGATGACCGAGGTCATGGTCCTGACCTCGCAACTGAACGACTCCGAGTCGAGCGTCGACACGCAGATGCTGGCCGAGACCGTCGCTCGTCTCGGGTGAAGGGCTGGTCGGCATCCTCAACGACATCCTGGACTTCGCCGAGATCGAGGCCGGCCGCCTCGATCTGGAGTCCATCGACTTCGATCTGCGTAGCCTGGTCGAAGACGTCACCGACCTGCTCAGCGTGTCTGCCCACCGGCGAGGCCTCGAGTTGAGCGTGCCGATTTCCCGACGACATGCCCGTGACCTTCCGCGGTGACCCGGGCCGACTCCGTCGGGTGGTGACCGAGCCTGGTGGGCAACGCCTCTGGACTTCACTCCCGTCGGGTGACGGTGATGGTGGAGTTGACGTGGAGGACGTCGAAGACGAGAGCGTGATGGTCCGTTTCGAGGTGGTCGGCATCGGGATCGGCATCACCGGCACGCATCAACCGGCGCTCGTTCGAATCGTTCTCGCCAGCCGACGCGGACACCGATCGCGCTCGTATGGTGCAGCAGGGCTCGGTCTTGGCCATGTCTCACCAGCTGGTCGAGCTCATGGGTGGGCAGATCGGTCTGCACAACGACCTGGGTCGGGCCAGCACCTTCTGGTTCAGCGTCCCACTCAGACAGGACCTGGTCGCTGCCGAGCGATCGAAGGTCCCACCGGCGATGACACGTGTCCGCCGACGCCGTGACGCTGCACCCTCGTGGCCGTGTCCGGCTACAGGCGATGGAGCATCGGACGCTGCGGCCTCAGGCCCGGAGTGTCGGGTCAGATTCTTCTGGCCGAGGACAACCCGGTCAACCAACGGGTGGCGTCGGCCATGCTCGAGAATCTCGGCTTTCGTGTCGACATCGTCGCTGACGGGGCCCAAGCGGTCAAGGCGGCGGCGGCGACCTCGTACCAGCGCCATCCTCATGGACGGTCAGATGCCCATTCTCGACGGCTATCAGGCCACCACCGAGATCCGTCGCATGAAGGGCCGGGTCGACCGCACTCCCATCATCGCCGTGACGGGCTCGACGATGAAGTCCGATCAGCAGCGGTGCCTGGCTGCGGGCATGGACGACTACCTGGCCAAGCCCCTCAACCTGAACGCGCTGGCCGACGTCCTGACAGCGGTGGGCGTCCGAAGGGTCGGACCCCGCCGTCGCCAGCGACCCGTCGGAGCCCGCCCCGCCGGTCCACGTCGGGCTTGGACCACCTCGACGACCCCGACCGGCCCGTGCTCGACGCCGAGGTCGTCGCACCGTCTGGAGCGCCTGGGCGAGGCGGCTGGCGAGGATCTCCTGGGGCAGCTGGCCACGCTGTTCCTCGCCGACGCCGACACGCGCGTTGACGCGTTGCGCCAGGCGCATCGCCCGCGACGACGCGGCCGCGGTGGTCCGCTCCGCGCACACCCTGAGCGGCGCCAGCGCCAACCTCGGCGCCACCGCGCTGGCCCGCCTGTGTGCCACGTTGGCGGCGGATGGCGCGGTCGGTGACCTCTTGGGAGGCGACGCGCTGCTCGATGCCCTCGAAGACGAGCTCGGCCGGGTTCGAGTCGCCTTGGGGTCGGCGGCGCCGGCTCCATGTTGATCCTGGTCGCCGACGACGACCCCACCTCACTGCTCATCGTCGAGACGGCGCTGCGGAATCTGGGCCACCTCTGTCTCTCCGCCACTGACGGCACCCAGGCGTGGGAGGTGTTTCAAACCCGTCGCCCCGACGTCGTCATCTCGGACTGGCTCATGCCCGGGCCTCACCGGTCTCGAGCTGTGCCGCAAGATCCGGTCGCACCCGGCCCGGTACACCTACTTCATCATGGTCACCGGCCAGAGCTCTCACGACCAGATGTTCGAAGGGATGAGTGCCGGGTGCTGACGACTATCTGGTCAAGCCGCTGAACACCGACGACCTCGAGCTGCGTCTCATCGCCGCGGCCCGGGTCACGTCCCTGCATCGCCAGTTGGCCCACCAGCGGACCAAGTTGGCCTCGGTGGCCCGGAAGGAATCGGCCGTACGGCGGTCCTGACCCTCGACTGACGTCGTTGCGTGACGGATCGCCCGCCGCTCGTGACAGGCAGAGATCTTCGGGAATTCCCGGGGCTTTGGGCATCTCACCATGGAACGGGGTGCTCGGCAGGCGTATGCTCCGCGGAGCGAGCTGGTTGGCTGGCTATCGATCACGTCGTCCAAGACCCTGACGGCCGCCCTTTGTTGGGCGCCGAGGGGAAAGGGCGATTTCATGAACCGGATGCCGTCGCCCGGTGATGAATGCAACGAGGCCCCCGAGCTCAATCCTGTCGACATCGCCAGGTACACCATTGACGGTTCCAATGGTGCATCGACGCTCCCACAGGACCCGGCAGATGAGCCGAAAGCTGTGCTCGAGCGTCTTGACATCGACACCGCAATGGTCGAGGCGTTGCGCAACGCCTTGGCCCCGGGCCACGGCTCGCTGGGACCAGGGTGGGACGGATCAGAGCCGTACCAACGCGGTGAAGCCCGGCGACCGACAGACCTCAGCGTCTTGACCCAGGGACCGCCGGAGCTGGCACGGCGTTGCGACATCGACCTTGCCGTGCTCGACGCCCTGCACCACGCCAAAGGGCACGACCCCGAGGTGCCTGGTGCCTAGGCGCTCGATTCCCGATGGCAATCAGCTCCGGGTGGTCAATCCCCGCCGAGAGGCGATACGGAATATCTCGCCATCGCTGGCGGTGGCGGCGAGACGTCGGGGCATACGGCCTCGGCATGTGATCGAAGACCGGCGTCTCACGCTCGTGCTCGGTCTCGTGGCGCGAGCCGACGATGCAAAGAGCCTCGCCGGTGACGAGACGGCCTCGGACCGAGCGCATGCCGATCGCACCATTGCGGTCAACATGAAGCTCACGGACGCGTCGATCTCCGCCATCGAGGCGGCCCAGGTCTTGGCGGACACCTGTTTCTGCCAGAGCCATGAGGCCGTGGTCCTCGACAGGATCTTAGGAGTGATCGACGAATTGGACGAGGTCATCCGTGTGTCTGCACGAAGTCGATCCTCGGCTGCCCACTGAACCGGGTCCGACACCGACGGAACTCAGAAAGCGAAGGCGCCGCGTGCCGCAAGGTGTTCGTGCCGGTGGGTCGGGGCTCGATCTTCCGAGACGAGTGCCGTCACCTGACTGGAGCGGACGAGAGAGCGGGGGGAGAGCATTGAAAGCCGAAGACGCCGACCAGTTTTTGGCCGCGCTCATTGCCGGGTCCGAGGACGAGTCTCCGTCGCTCACCACAGTGTGTCGGACCGCAACCCGACTGCTGCATATGAGCGGCTCCTCGGTGGTGTTGATGGGAGCGGACACCTTTCCGAGCGTGGCCAGCGCGTACGGCGTGTCGGTCACGGTGCAGGATCTCGAGTTCACCCTGGGCGAGGGACCGGCCACCGACGCGTACGCGCGAGGGCAAGCCAGTCCTGGTCGACGACGTCGCGTTGCGTCAGCAGCCGTTGGCCGCCAGTTCACTCGGGCCATCGGCGGACGCCGGGAATCCGGAGCGTCTATGCCCTTCCGCTGCAGTTGGGAGCCATCAAGCTCGGCGTGCTCGTCCTCTACCGTGATGCAGCCCGGCTCGTTGGAAGGAGAGGAGCTCTCGGCCGCGCTCTTGGTGGCCGAGCTCGTCACCAACCAGGTCCTCGACATGCAGGCGGGTGCTGTCTCGGAGTCACTGGCCTGGGGACTCGAAGTCGACGACTACCGGGCTGTGGTCCATCAGGCCACCGGGATGATCTCCGCACAGCTCGACTGCGCCATGGGTGACGCCCTGGTGCGGCTGCGGGGTCGAGCCTTCGCCGAGCGAGCGGCCGATCGACCTGGTGGCGGCCGAGGTTGTCACCGGAGACCTGAGATTCGACGAACCGTGACGGCGCCGAGCGACAGAAGGGCAGGACAGATGGGCTGTATTTACATTCAGGAAGCACGTGGCACAATTAGAGCTGATTCTGTCGGGTCGTCCGTAGTTCGGACAATCCGGGAATTGGCCGGGTGCCTCAGGCTCGGGGAGTGACCATGGAGCATCGAGAAGAGTGGCTGGCCCACACCTTCGTCGAATTGGCCGACACCCTCGTCGCTGACTTCGACCTCATCGACTTCTTGACGGTGCTTGGTCGAGCGGTGCGCGGAGTTGCTGGACTCGGCCGAAGTGGGTCTGGCACTGGCGGCCACCCGCGGTGAGTTGCGGGTGATGGCGTCCTCGTCCGATCGCATGCGCGCCCTCGAGCTGATCGAGTTCCAGAATGACGAGGGTCCATGCCGGGACTGCCTGCTCTCACGGTGAGCGGGTCCTCAATGTCCGACTCGACCAGGCGTCAGGAACGTTGGCCCAGGTTCGCACCCCAGGCTCGAGAAGCCGGGTTCCAAATGGTGCATGCCCTCCCGCTGCGCCTTCGCACCGAAGTCATCGGAGCCATGAACATCTTCAGTCCCGAGCTGCATGAGCCTTGTGCCCGAGGACGTGAACCTCACCCAGGCCCTCGCCGACGCGGCGACGATCGGGATCCTTCAGGAGCGTGCCGTCAAGCACGGCGCCGACCTCGCCGGTCAGCTCCAGGGGGCTCTCAATTCCCGGATCGTCATCGAACAGGCCAAAGGCATCGTGGCCGAGAGGCGCCAGATCGACATGGACGAGGCCTTCGCCCTGCTGCGGAGCTATGCCCGCAGTAATCGCAAGCAGCTGAGCGACGTGGCGCGCGCCATCATCGACCATACACTGGCCCCAGCCGAGTTGCACCTGGTCATCGCCGGCCGCCATGCGCCGGCGGCGAGACGTTCGCCCTGAGCGCTCCGGCTCGCCTACCACGCTCGCCGGATGCGGGACGCGCCTGTCGATCTAGAACGACGGCTCGTGCTGTTCCCATCACCAGGCCAAGGTCACGCCCAGGATGCGAGGGACGAAGGACCAAGACCCGGATCGGATCGAGAGGCACTCCTAAGATCCCGAGCGTGGTAGCCTGATACCTAGTCTGACAAGAAGTACCGAAGGCATCCGGGCCCCCGCTTCCTTCGCATCCTGGGATTCACCAGGACCGACGAAACGGAAGTGACAGATATGGGCCTCACCGGAATGGTCTTCAGCATCATCTCCATCGCTGCTGGCGCCGTCATGTATTGGGCGGTCACGAGCCAAGGCCATGGATTCCGACTCTCGACGGTGGGGGTCATCCTCATGATCGTCGGCGCCATCGGCCTGGTCATCTCGGCCGTCGTCTTCGCCACGGCCCGCCGCCCCGCCGGCACCCAGAATCGAACCTACGACCGCGCCGTGACCGACACCGAGGGCCGTACCGCGGCGGTGCACGAAGAGGTCCGCAACTAGTCGCAGCTCGAGCCTGGGAGGGTCGTGAAATGACAGAGCACCAGCAGGCTGCGGCGTGGAATGTCGCCGACTGGCACGGCAAGACGATCGTCGACGTCCACGGCGGGAAGATCGGAAAACTGCAAGACATCTATGTCGACGTCGAGACCGACGAACCACAGTTCGCCACCGTCAAGGAAGGATTCTTCGACCGCCATCTGACGTTCGTTCCCGTAGGCGGGATGACCGTGGGCCCCGACCAGCTGCGGGTGGCCGTGGCACGGGAGCTCGTGAAGACGGCACCGAACATCGAGCAGCACGGCCAAGAGCTCTCACAGGCGGGCGAATCAGCCCTCTACCATCACTTCGAGCTCAACTACACGGCTCCCGACGACCGAGAGCGGGCGTCGACTCGCTCGTCGTTGACACCGGGCGCCCGAGCTCCGTCGAACGCGGCGAGGCGTTGGGTTCCCGGATCAGTTGACGGTGATCGAGAGCGTCTTGGTGCCGGTCCTCTGGGTGTGGGGCTTGACCTTGGTCTTGTGGTCGACGACCTTCACCGTGAAGATGAACGTCCCCTTCACCTTGGCCCTGCCGGTGATCAACCCGCTGGAGCGCAGGTGGAGGCCGATGGGCAGGTGTCCCGAGGACAGCGACCATTTGTAGGGGGGATTGCCCCCACTGGCTCGAAGCGTGGCCGAGTACCTCACCTTCGCCGTGGCCGGGGGGAGTGAGCCCGTCGTGATGTGGAAACCCGAGCCGCCGGCCAGAGCGATGAGGTGGGTGTGGAGGTTCGTCCCGTCGGGAGCCACCGCCGCGCCCGCGTAGTCGGAGACCAAGGCGAAGTTGTCCCCGGGGTCACCCAGGGCACTGCAAGGGGTGGATGTGTTGCCGAGGACCCACCACCCCCAGGCGAGGTAGCTCACCCCGTCGGCGTCGGCCCAGTTCATGAAGGTGTTGTCGAAGCTGACCAAGCCCGACGGTGTGCTCGGCGGGCTGGCGCAGTCGTAGCCCTGGTCGAACTCGCCGGTCACGACCGGCACCTGGGCTGCCACTGCGGCGATGGTGGTGTTCCAGCACGACGTCGTGTCGCACGATTCGCCGAAGTAGTTGTGGAACGACGCCGCCAATTGGTGGTCGGGATCGGCGGGCTCGTGCGCCAGCCAACCCGACAGGTCATTGGCGTAGCTCAGGCCACCGAGCAGGATCGGTTGGGACGCCCCTGTGGACCGAATGGCGTTCACCATGGCTTGCATGCCCACGGCGCTGTAGGTGTTGGCGTCGTTGATGGTGTCGTTCTGGTTCGCCACCGGCACGGGACAGCCCCCGTTGAGCCAACACGACCAGCTCACGGCCAGGCTCGAGTTCCCGTTGGCCACCGGTGAGTAGGGCTCGTTGAAGGCGTCGAAGACGACGCCATGGTTGGACTGGAACGCACCTGCCACCGAGGACCAGAAGGCAGCGGAGTGGTCGTCTGGCATGGGGCGTTGACCGTCGGCGTTGTGGGTACCGGGTGCGGTCCAATGAAGGTCGAGGACGGCATACAACCCGGCCGTGTTGAGGTCGGTGACCCAGGTCTCGATGGTCTGTTGGTACTCGGCCTGGGTACCGAAGGACGGTTGACCGTTGAGGCCCAGCCAGCAGTCCTCGTTGAGCGGGACGCGGACCGCGTTGGCGTGCCACGCCGCGATGGCGTTGGCCGTGGCCAGCGTGATGGGTTGCGACGGCGTCGCCCCAGCCCTGGTCACATGCGTACTCGGTGCTCGGCGCGTCCACCCCGAGCAGCCGGATCGTCGCCCCCGCGCCGTCGACGAAGTGATTGCCGGAAATGGCGATCGACAAGGGTGGGCCGGCGTGCGCCTGGTCGGCCCCCAAGACCAGCACCGACGACGTCGCCATGGCCCCGACGACCAGGAACCTCATGCCGCGTCAGCGCCACCCACCTCCCCCGCCGACGAGCCCCCATCATCGACTGTCTAGATGACCATCCTGGTCAGGTCAACATGTCGCCATCGGTGCCAAGCGTCATTCGGCGCGCAACAGAATTGCCGTGGGGGTCTGGGCCGCGAGGCGACCCGGGACGAAGGCCACCACGTTGGCCAGGACAAGCGCACCCAACGCCATGAAGACGACGGTGAGCCCGGGGATGCTCGGTGCCGGGACTGCATTGATGGCGTGGGCGAAGAGGTCCCAGAGGTAGTGACCGAGGACGATCCCGATGATCACGCCGACGGTGGTCCCTATGACGACGGCGACTGTCGATTGCCAGGCGATGACCGCCGCCAGCTGCCGTCTCGAGAATCCGAGCGTCTTCAACAGCGCCAGGTCGCGTCGGCGTCGGCGTACCGATGCGACCAGAGCGAGTCCGAGGCCGGTCATCGCGCCGGTCGCCAGTCCCGCCGCCAGGAAG
This sequence comes from uncultured Acidimicrobiales bacterium, assembly GCA_963796765.1. GTDB lineage: Bacteria > Actinomycetota > Acidimicrobiia > Acidimicrobiales > UBA8190 > Chersky-840. Next base: position 144,983 of record CAWCMY010000002.1, read on the forward strand.
GCAGGGGTGGAACCGATGGACCGGTAGTCGGCGATCTCTGCCGGATGGAGCACCGACACCACTCCTCCCGAGCCGTCGGGAGCTGCATGCAACGTGGCGTTGACACTTCGGAGCGATCGGAGTGCGAGCTTCGGGTTCACTCCGGATCGTGTCCGGATCAACACGGCATTGGGTCCCGCGACCGGGCTCCCTTGAAGGTTTCGGACGCTGGCGGGAATCAGCTGGTATGCCAACAGCGCACCCGTCCCCATGTCGAGTTCTACGTTCCCGCCTGTCCCGATGGCGGGCATCGTGGCTGTCCCCACGATGACGAGTTGCTTCGATTTGGTGACACCATTGCTCACGGTGACGGTGTCACCGACGTGTTTGTGCAGTTGCGCCAGCGTCGTCGTCCCGAGGACGACCTCGTTGGCGCCGTCGAACCCATGGCCCGAGAGCAGCGGCGGTCCCACCGGGGAGTGCGGCGTCGCACCCAGCACCGGCACGCTGTGACCGTCGATCCCGAGCACCGCGAAGTAGACCCCTGTCCATCCCGAAACGTACCGGTCGTGGTCGAGGAGGGTGGCCGTCTGGTGTTGGGGGAGGTCCTCGTCACCGGCGAAGCCCGATAACAGGACGTAATTCCAATTCCATCCGTACAGAGCAGGATGCGAGACCAGAGCAGAAAGGCTGGCACCGAAGGTGAGCGTGGTCGTCACCACCGTCACGGCCAGCGCCGCCCCCAGGATTGCCGAGCGCACCGGAGCGGCCCGGCGCTCACCTCCCGGTTCGAGCGCGAAGCGGATGCCCGTCACGGCCGGAGCCGGGAGGCCCCAGTTGGCGACCGCCCGTGCCACGCTCGAGCCCCGCGCCGGTGGCCGCCCGCGATTTCGGGCGGCGCGGTGTGGCGCTCGTCGGAAGGCGACGTTTAGCGCGATCGCACCGAGGCCGAGGATCAATACGGCCACGCCCAGGCCGAGGACGCTCCAATCGAGGGCGTATCCCCGCGTGGGGTCCACGGGCCGGACCGGTCCGATCGGCGCAAGAGGTGACAACGCGACGGCCACGCCCGCCGCCACCAGCGCACCGACGCCAACCGCCCCGAAGATGCCCAACAGCCCGTCGCCGACGGTCATCGCCGGGCCCGCCCCGAGGGCACGCAGCCCATGGAGCTCGTCATCCCCGAAGCGCGACTGGCGGCCGATGACCTGCGCCACGATGACCAGCGTGGCCAGGGCGACGATCCCTCCGAACACACCGATGGCAATGGACTCCGGCTTGATCGCCCGTTCGGCCTTGGACTGGGTTGCGGCGGCGACGTAACCGCCGCTCACGCCGAGGTTCTTCTCGGTGACTCCGTTGATCTCTCGTTGTACGGTGGTCACCCAACGGGCGCCGCCGTCGAGTTGGAGCGCGCTCTGGGTGTATGTGGAACAGCAGTGTGCCAAGCGTCGGGTCAGCGCCGGAGTCAAGATCGCCTGCTGATTCGAGAGGGCGCTGACGTCATCCTCGACCACGGCCGTGCTCAGGGTGGCGATTCCGACCAACTTGATGGTGATCTCGACGGCAGGCGTGACGGCACTGGGGTCGCAGCAATTCGGGAGGAGCAATTGCTCGTCAGAGTCGAAGCCCAGGTGAATACGCGAACCCAGGTGGAGTCCGAGCTCTCGGGCCGCCACCGCGCTCATGACGACCTCGTCGACACGGCTCGGGTCCGCCGCGCGGCCGCGAACGATTGTGATGCGGTCTTGGCTGGAGAATTCGCCATCCATGGATCCCTCGACCACCGGCGGCGTCTCTCCGGCGCGGAAGTGGGTGTGGAGCGAGCTCAGGCTGACGAGGTTGGCGTCGAACCCGACGATGGTGTCGGCGTGCCGGACATGAGGTAAGTGGGCGATGGTGTGGTTGAGCGTCGGGTCGTAGGGGGATTCGAGGCCCGACGTGGGGTCGAAGAACGTGGTGCCGACGATCAGGTCCGAGGGGTTGGTGCTGGCGAGATAGTCGGGAAACGACGACTGGGTGCGCCGAGCGGCCGCCACCGCTCCCATGGCGAGGCCGCCCAACAACCCCACCAGGAGGACCACCACCAGGTACCCGGTCCACCGGCGGCCGAATGTGGCTCCGAAGCGGTACCAAGCGACCCGAACGACCTGTCCGCTCACGTCGAACTGGGGCCGGGCATTCGTCGCTCCTGTTGTGTTCGAGCGCGCCTCGCACCAGCGGGCGCGACCGTCCGCCTCCTTGGCAATTTGGTTCATTCCCACGTGAGGGCCAAGGTGGTCAGCCGGTGGCGAGCGCTCGTGCCAGCACCCCTGCGGCCTGGCCCCGGCCCCGGCCCCGCATCATGGCCGTGGGGGCGGCCCATGGCGTCGGACCCGAGCTCACGATGACGGCGGGGCCCGCGGACGGACCGGCGCCAGCGTCCCCCAGGGGCCACAGATCGCCGAGATGGGGCCGGAGCCGCCCCGCTGCGGAGCGAGGAACTCGAGCCCCCGACGATCGCTTCGCGTGGCGATCCACGCCAATGCGGTGTGGGACGTAGGTTCTCGGGTATGCGCGGCTCGGTCACCGTCCATGTCGAGTCACCGCCCGACCGGGTGTGGGCACTCGTCAGCGACGTCACCCAGATCGGTCGATTCAGCCCTGAGACATTCGAAGCGGAGTGGCTCGACGGGGCCACGGGCCCTGCCGTCGGTGTGCGATTTCGCGGCCATGTCCGGCGCAACGGATGGGGCCCTGTGTACTGGACGACCTGCATGATCACCGCGAGCGAGCCCGGGCGCGAGTTCACCTTCACCGTCGGCGAGGGTCCCAGGGCCCTGAACACCTGGCGGTATCTCCTGGAGCCCAGCGGCGATGGCACCGACGTGACCGAGTCGTTCGAGCTCGCCGACAAGCCCGCCATCCGGTTGTACTGGAAGGTCCTCGGCCCACTTCGGGGGAAGACCAATCAGAGGTTCATGCGGGCCACGCTCGAAGCGGTCAAGGCTGATCTCGAAGCGGGGGTGGACCCCCCGGGGTAGGACCTTAACGTCAACGTTAAGATATCGCCATGAGAGAGCACCCGACCGTGACGACCGAGCCAGGGGTGGGTGGCGCGGACAGCCGGTACAAGTGGATCGCGTTGTCGAACATCACCCTCGGCACGCTCATGGTCTTCGTCAACCAGTCGATCGTGCTCATCGCCCTCCCGGCCATCTTCCGGGGTATCCACCTCAACCCCCTCACCCCGTCGAACACGGGGTACATGTTGTGGATGCTGATGGGCTTCATGGTGGTCTTGGCCGTCTTGTTGGTGACCCTCGGCCGGGTGGGCGACATGTTCGGCCGAGTGAAGATGTACAACCTCGGGTTTGCGGTCTTCACCGTCTTCTCGATCCTGCTCTCGGTCACGTGGATGCACGGGCCGGCCGCGGCGATGTGGCTGATCGGCATGCGAATCGGCCAGGGCGTGGGTGGGGCGATGCTCTTCGCCAACTCGTCGGCGATCATCACCGACGCCTTCCCCGCGCACCAACGTGGACTTGGCCTGGGCATCAACAACGTGGCAGCCATCGCCGGTGCCTTCATCGGGCTCGTCCTGGGTGGGTTGTTGGCCCCCGTCCAGTGGCACATGGTGTTCCTCGTCTCGGTGCCCTTCGGGGTGTTCGGCACCGTGTGGGCGTATCGCAAGCTCGAAGACCGAAGCGTTCGGACTCCGGCCCGCGTCGACTGGTGGGGGAACGGCACCTTCGCGGCCGGGCTCATCTTGATCCTGGTGGGGATCACCTACGGCCTCCTTCCCTACGGTCACCACACCATGGGTTGGACGAGCCCGTCGGTGATGGCCGAGATCCTCGGCGGGATCGGGTTGCTGGCGGTGTTCTGTGTGATCGAGACCCGGGTGGCCAATCCCATGTTCCGGCTGACGCTGTTCCGCATCCGCGCCTTCACGGCGGGCAACGTGGCCAGTGGCCTGGCGTCGCTCAGCCGGGGCGGGCTGATGTTCATGTTGATCATCTGGCTCCAGGGGATCTGGCTCCCCTTGCACGGCTACAGCTTCAGCTCCACACCGCTGTGGGCGGGGATCTACATGGTGCCGTTGACCGTCGGGTTCTTGGTGGCCGGCCCGTTGGCCGGCCATCTGGCTGACAAATACGGAGCCCGTCCCTTCGCCACGGGCGGCCTGCTACTGGTCGCCCTGACGTTCGTGTTGCTGCAGATGCTGCCCGTCAACTTCGGGTATCCGGTCTTCGCCACGCTCCTGTTCCTCAACTCTGTCGGGATGGGCTTGTTCATCGCACCCAACCAGACCGGCATCATGAACAGCCTTCCCGCCAATCAACGAGGGGCCGGAGCGGGCATGGCGGCCACCTTCAATTCCTCGGCCCAGGTGCTCTCCATCGGGATATTTTTCACGCTCATGATCCTGGGACTCTCCGCCACGCTGCCCTCGACGCTGTTCCACGGACTGGTGTCCCAGGGCGTCTCGGTGAGCACGGCGACCCGGGTCTCGCATCTGCCCCCGGTGGGCTCGCTCTTCGCGGCGTTTCTCGGCTACAACCCCATGGCCACGTTGCTCGGTCCGACGCGCGCTGCACCACATGACCGCCGCGCAGGCCAACTCCATCACGGGTCGATCGTTCTTCCCCCATCTCATCTCGGCCCCCTTCGGGAAGGGTTTGCAGAAGGCGTTCGACTTCGCGGCCATCGTGTGCGTGCTCGGTGCCGTGGCCTCGCTGCTCCGAGGAGGCAAGTACCACCATGCCGACTCCCACGCCGAGCTCCCGGTGGAGTCCTCCGAGCAGGCGGTGGCCGAGACCGAGCCCCTGTTGGTGAGCTGAAGAGATGTCTCGGGGCGCAGGGGTGAAGCACAAGTCGAGGGCAACGGGTTCGGCGCCGTCGTCGGTGCCCGGTGCAACACCGGACTCGGGCCTTCGGATCAGCGACGCGGCGGCGCGGGTCGGGGTCTCGACACGGACGCTGCGGTACTACGACGAGCTCGGCCTGCTCAGCCCTTCGGACTACACCGCCGGTGGCGAGCGACGGTACCGGGACACGGACCTTGTCGCGCTGCAGCGGATCCTCGAGCTACGCGAAGCGCTCGGTATGAACCTCGAGGAGATCAAGCAGTTCTTGGAGTCCGAACAGCGGCTCGACGAAGTGCGCGCCGCCTATCGGGCCAATCGTGACGTCGATACCACGGCGGCTCGACGCCAGCAGAAGGAGCTCCTCGAAGAGGCGCTCGAGCTCAACGAGTCGCTGAAAGAGCAGCTCGACGCCAAGCTGGCCCGGATGGACAGCTTCCGCGCCACGCTGGCCCGGAACGCCGACCGTTGTCGTCAGCTCCTGGCCGAGCTCGGGCTGACGGGCCCGGTGCGATCTGGATCAGTGCCCGGACTCATCCGCCGGCGCCGCATGCATGTGCGGTACCCCGCTCGCCGATGTGTCGCGACCACCGCACCGCCGGGGCTCGGAGCTGTTTGCCGGCACTCCCGCCCGAGTTCCCGTGGTTGTGCGTTCCGACCGCCGTTCGCCGCCGTGCCGACTCTCGCCCTGGCGTTGTCCCGTGGTTGTCGTTCGTGGCCGCCGTTGCCCGAGTAGTTCCCGCCCGTGGTTGCCGTGGTGCGAGTCCTGGAAGCAGCGAACCGACAACCAGCCGCCGCCGGTCGGGCACGGTGGATCCGGGCCGGAGGACGATCTCGATTCCGGATCCCCGGTCGCTCCTGGAGGGGGCGTGCAGGGTGTCGCCGGAGTACGACGCCCTCCAGGCGTAGACGCCGGGATCGAGGGTGACCGGGTCTCGACGCGAGGAACGACGCCGCCGGTCACCGTGACGGTGCCACCGGTGGCCGCCTTGGTCCATCCCCACTGCCGAGGGGTTGAGGGAGTAGATGTTGTAGGTGACGGTGCCGCCTGCTCCCGAGATGTTCGTCCCGCTGAGTGTGGCTTGGTCGGTGACGGCTGTGCCCGAAGGCACCGTGATGACCGGGCCGGACGGCCCCGCCGCCCGAGAGCGCGTTGGAGATCCTGTCCGCGGTCCGGGTGCCCACGGGGCTGTTTCCACCGACAGGGCTGCAATTCGCGACCGGGCTGGAGTCTCCGACGTGGTCCCTGTGGCCTCTGTGGAAGTGGTGGTCCCTGTGGCTGACGGGACTGTTGTCTCCGACGGGACTGCTGTTCCCGACGGGGCTACAATTGCCGACCGGGCTGTCCAGCCCGACGGCGCGGTAAAGGAACGGCCCGACGAACGTGAACACCAATGCGCTGCCCACGACAATGAGAACCATGCGAAAACGCGTCATAGCCCCCCTCCTCGCTGGGAGGTTATTGGCCGTGGCTTCGCGTATTCATCGTCACGATTGATGAACTCTCGGCTAGCGTCCATCGGCCGTCACCTGGGAGTCCTCACTGCGAGCGTGACGGCCACCGGTGGGCCTTATGGAGCAACGAGCATCGACGAAGATCGACGAAGCTTGGCCTGGAACTGTGTGACCGCATGTCATGAAATTTCGCCGATCGAGAAGCCGCGGTTTGTATGCTCGTCGGTGGCATGATTCATGCTTGGGCTCGCGCCGAGCTGAGGTGGATTCCGAGACGTGGAATAGAGACGCCCGCGGTCTTGCGCGGGCGTCATGGCCGGATTGATGGTGGCGGCCACCTTCCGTGAAGGCGCCTTCTATTCGGCCGATGCCGCCCTGGTGCTCGTCGTGTCGGTGGTCGTCGGGGTGGCGCTCGTGTGTCACGAGGCCCGACCGGCGGTCGGTGGCCGTGGCTGGCGGCGGTGGGCGCGCTGGCCTCGTGGTGGTGATCCGGGCGGTGGCCCAGGGCCGGACCCGGGTCCTTCCTGCCTCTGGGGGCGAGCATGGTCGGCCTTTGCTGTGCGTCTTCCTCGCCACCCGGCGCCTCGAGAGCGAGTACCGGGTCCTGGCGACGCAATTGGTCGTGGCCGTCGGGGCCGTCTCGGCCGCGGCCGGTCTGTTGGCCACCACGGCTCGGTGGTATCCGCTGGCCATGCCGGCGCAGAACCTGTGGCGGTTGTCGACGACGTTGACCTACTCGAACGCGGCCGGGGCCCTCTTGGCGGTGGCCTTGCTGGTCGGGCTCGGGCTCGAACCGCGCGCCCGCACCACCCAGGCTCATGGTGTGTCTGTGCGCGGCGGGGCTCGTCGCCACCCAGAGCCGAGGGGCGGTCCTCGGCGCCATCGTCGGTGTGGTCCTCGTCCCATGGCCCAGCTGCGGCGCTGCGGCGCTGACGCTCGGCCTCGGGGTCCTCGGTGGCCTGGCGGTGGTGGCCACGTCGAGTGGGCCGAGAGGCGCAACCGCTGGCGACTGGGGCCGTGGTGGTGGCGGTGGTCCTCGCGGTGGCGTCCGGCCGCGGCGCGCCGTGGCCGGCTGGCGTCGTCCACCGACGCGCCGCCGACGACCGCCTCGATGCGGGCGGTGCAGGAAGCGAGCGGTCGTCCTCGGCGTGCTGGCGGTGGCCACCATCGGGATCGCCGTCGGGGCCGGGCTGGTCCTGCGGGTTCCGATCGAGCGACGCGTCGCGCTCGGCAGCAGCGAGGACCGCGGCCACGAGTGGTCCGCGGCGTTCGACCAGTGGCGGTCGTCACCGGTCGTCGGCGTCGGCCCCGACCAGACTGCTCTACTTCCACGCCGCGGACGGGAATTTCGCCCACTTCTCCCACAACGAGTACCTCCAGGTGCTCGCCGACGGCGGATTGATCGGCGCCGCTCTGTTGGTGCTCAGCGGGGTCTGTGTGGTGCGGGCGGTGCGTCGGGTGGATGTCGCCACATCGTGTGCGGCTGCGGCGTTGTTGGCGTTCGCCGTCGTGGGTGCCCTCGATTTCGATTGGCACCTGGCGTCACTGGGGCTCGTCGGTGGTTGGGTGGCCGGATTGGCGGGGAGGCCGGACGTCGCTCGGTCCGGCGTCCGATGAAGGACCCGGCGTCCAGCGAGCCGGGCCAGCGTCGGGGGAGACGGGGCCCGAGTGTCTGGCTCACCAGCCCTGATCAGTGAGCACCGAGGGGTGGTCGCGCCTCGAGATCATGTCGACGGCGCGGCGGGCCCAGTCGGGTGGGCTCGAGATGCCACTGACCCGTCGGGCCAGGACAGAGCCGACGAGCATCTGGACGGCCAGGTCGACGTCGGTGTCGGTCGCCAGCTCCCCGAGCTCCTGGGCCCGCAGCGAACAGGCCGCGGACGTAGCCGGTGCGAGGTTCGACGACCCGTTGGCGGTGCAGGGCCAAGCGCGTCGTGCTCCGTCGCGCGAGCCGAGCAGCGTTCCGATCACCTCGACGCAACTCTCCCCGAAGCGCTCGTCGAAGGCCTCGAGATAGTCGATGAGGTCGGCCCGCGGGTCGTCGAGAGGGCTGATCGGGGAAGCGCCCGCCGGGATTCGTCGGCGATGGCCGCGGTGATCAGATCGGCCTTGTCCTTGAACCGTCGGTAGACCGTCGCCCGGGCCACTCCGGCCTCGCTCGCGATGCTCTCCATCGACACCCGGGCGTAGCCCGAGCGCGTCCAGTTGGCGCAGAGCGCCGCTTCGGTGATGGCCTGGGTGGCGCGCTCGTCGCGCGGTCGCCCCGGCGGGCGGGCGTGCGATCACGGTCTCGAGGACCATCACAGGGCCGCCACCGCTGCGGGCTCCTCCCGGGGCGCGTCCGGAGGCGAGTAGCTCGGCACGAAGTCGCGCTCGCGCACGAGGGCGAAGGCGCCGATCGACCCGAGCGCGGCCACCACCACACCGATGACCATGAGGTGGTCGAACGTGCTCGCGAAGGCCGCCTGGTAGGTGTGGAGGAGCGCGTTGCGGGCCGGCGATCGAGGGAATCGCCGCGGACGCCTCGCGCACCGCCCCCCCGGTGATCGCTCCCTTCAACGCGGCGCCGCCGTGCGCGAGCACCTCCCGGCCCGCCGGGCTCGCACCGAGTCCGGCGAGGGTCTTGTGCTGGATCTGGCTCTGGAACACCGCTCCGAGGCCGGCGATACCCGTGGCGATGCCGACCTGGCGGAAGGTGTTGTTCGCCCCCGACGCCATGCCACTGCGTTCGGGGGGGACGACGCTGATGGCGGCGGAGGCCAAGCACGGGGTTCACGGTGCCGATGCCGATGCCGGTGACGATGAACCCGGGCAGGAGGACCGTCCAACCCGACGAGGCGTGGACGTGGGACATGAGAAAGAGCCCGATGGCCACCATCGAGCAGCCCACTCCCGAGCAGGTACCGGGACTTGATCCGGACACTGAGCTTGCCCGGCGAAGGGGGCGACGATGAACGAGAGCATCGTGATGGGCAGGAACCGCAGCCCCGCCGCGAAGGGGCCGTAGCCGAGGTCGTCTTGCACGTAGAGCGTGATGTACAGGAACAGGGCGAAGATCGACGCCGGACAGCGCCACGGCCACGATCGACGAGCCGATCATCGCCGGTCTCCGGAAGAGGTTGAGGTCGAGCATGGGGTCGGACTGGCGCCACTCGGCGACGAGGAACACGCCCAGCAAGACGGCCGAGCCGATGAGCAGGCCCGAGGATCATCGGTGCTGCCCCACCCGTTCGGCGTTGCCCCGGACCAGCGCGAAGACGAGCATGAACGAGCGCGGCCGAGAACGAGACGAAGCCGATCCAGTCGATCCGCCGATCGTTGGCCTCTCTCGATTCCTGGACCCGGGTCAGGGTTAAGGCGATGGCGACCACGCCCACGGGCACGTTCACGAAGAAGATCCACCGCCAGCCGAGCCCGCTCGGTGAGCGCCCCCCCGATGAGCGGTCCGACGGCGACCGCCCCGCCGATCACCGCGCCGTAGATGCCGAAGGCGGTCCCTCGCTCTTTGCCCTGGAAGGCCGACGCGATGAGGGCCAGTGAGGTGGCGAACATGATGGCGCCGCCGATCCCCTGGGCGCCGCGGGCCAGGTTCAGCATCAGCGGCGGTGGACGAGATGCCGCACACGAGCGACGACACCGAGAAGATGCCCGAGGCCCACCGCGAAGACGACGCGGCGCCCGAACATGTCTCCCAGCACGCCGGCGGTGAGGAGGAAGGCGGCCAGGGTCAAGGAGTAGGCGTCGACCACCCATTGCAGGTCGCTGAAACTCGAGTGCAACGAGCGCTGGATGTCGGGGAGGGCGACATTCACCACCGTGATGTCGAGGAGGAGCATGAAGGTGGCGGTGCACACGGCGATGAGGGTCCACCACTTGCGCTCGAGTGCCGGCACGTCGGGCTCACTTTCGGCGGAGAATATCGATCCAAGTCGGATCGTATTTAATCTGTCAGGGCTGTGTCAAGGACTCGGCCTGTGTCAAGGAAGGGTGCGTCGGAGCCGGTGATCGAGACGGCTTGACCCGGTCGCTTCGCTGTTGCCATCCGCTCGCCTCGAAAGGAACACCGATGCGTGTTGGCATCCACTTCGTCAACTTCACCCTGCCCGGCGCCCCCGAGACCCTCGGCCCGACGCTGGCGACCACGGCCCGCATCGCCGAGGAGAGCGGCGTGTCGGTGTTCACCCTCATGGACCACTGGTTCCAGATGGAGATGATGGCGACGGCCCAGGACCCCATGCTCGAGGGCTACACCTCCCTCGGGTTCCTGGCCGGTCAGACGAGCACCATGACCCTCGGCCTGCTCGTCACCGGGGTCACCTACCGACACCCCGGCCTGCTGGCCAAGATCGTCACCACGCTCGACGTGCTGTCGGGAGGTCGGGCGCCAGCTCGGCATCGGCGCGGCGTGGTACGAGCGCGAGCACCGGGGTCTCGGCGTGCCGTTCCCGCCGCTGTCCGAACGGTTCGAGCGTCTCGAGGAGACCCTGCAGATCTGCCTGCAGATGTGGAGCGACGACGACGGCCCCTTCGAGGGCCGGCACTACCAACTGGCCGAGACGATCTGCTCACCGCCACCGATCAGCTCGCCCCGCCCGCGCGTGCTCATCGGCGGCAGCGGGCGAGCGCAAGACCCTGCGGCTCGTGGCCCGCTACGCCGATGCCTGCAACCTGTTCGCCATCTCCCCCGACGAGATCGCCCGCAAGCTCGAGGTCCTCGACCGGCATTGTGACGCCGAGGGCCGTGACCCGGCATCGATCGACAGGACGATCCTCGCCCTGAGCAATCCGCTCGACGATGTCGACGGATTCGTCGCCCTCATGGCCCAGTACGCCGCGCTCGGCGTCGATGCGGTCGAGATGATGCCGGTCGGCGATCCCGTCGCCTTTGTCACCGAGGTCGGGGAGCGCATCGTTCCCGCCCTGGCCCGACTCGGACCGTGACCCGGCCTGGCCGGACCGCCCTGGTCGTGGACGGCGGCGGCTCGAGAACTTGGTTCACGACGCCGGCTCCGAACCCTCGGGTCGCGTCTCCCGCGCTGTAGGAGTGTGCGCCGGTGCCCGCCAGGCGACCACCGTCGACGATCAGGTACTCGTCGCGGATGGGACGGTCGCTCGAACCAGCACTCCAGGATCTCGCGGACCCCCGCCGCGTAGCGAGCCTGGGCCGAGAGGGTCGTGCCCGACACGTGCGGCGTCATGCCGTGATGCGGCATGGTCCGCCACGGGTGGTCCGGCGGTGCCGGCTGGGGGAACCAGACGTCACCGGCGTACCCGGCCAGCTGTCCGCTCTCGAGGGCGCGGACGACGGCGTCGCGGTCGCAGATCTTGCCCCGGGCCGTGTTGACGATGTACGGCCCGCGCTTCATCGTGCCGATCAGGGCGTCGTCGAACATGCCCTCGGTCTCGGGATGCAGCGGGAGCGTTGATGGTGATCACGTCGCACGACCGCCACCAAGGACTCGACCGAGTGGTGGTAGGTGAGCCCGAGCTCGCTCTCCACGTCGTGTCGGGGAGCCGGTGGCGATCGGTGTAGTGCAGCTTACGTCGAAGGGCTTGAGCCGTCGGAGCACCGCGCTGACCCGATGCGCCCCGCGCCGACGGTGCCCACCGTCATCCCCTCGACGTCGTAGGCACGAGCGACGCAGTCGGCGATGTTCCAGCCCCCCTGCACCACCCACTGGTAGGAGGGGACGTAGTTGCGGACGAGGGAGAGGATCATCAGGACGACGTGCTCCGACACGCTGATGCTGTTGCTGAAGGTCACCTCGGCGACGGTGATGCCACTGTCGATCGCGGCCTGGAGGTTGACGTGGTCCGAACCGATCGCCGGCCGTGATGGCGAGCTTCAGGTTCGGAGCCTTGGCCACGCGCTCGGCGGTGAGGTAGGCGGGCCAGAACGGCTGGGAGATGACGATCTCGGCGTCGAGCAGCTCGCGCTCGAAGGTGGAGTCGGGACCGTCCTTGTCGGCGGTGACGACGAGGTTGTGGCCCTGGCCTTCGAGAAAGGCCCGAAGGCCGAGCTCTCCCGACACGCTGCCCAGGAGCTGGCCCGGGGTGAAGTCGAGCGGCGTGCGGCGCGGGCAGGGACTGGCCCCCGGGATAGCCGTCGAGGACCGGGATGCCGTCGCGTGGATAGACGGTCGGTTGCCCGTCGACGGGATCCGGGTAGAGCACGCACACGATCTTGGACATCTGACCTCCTGGGATTGCTCGTCTGCTTGTCGGTGCGGGCCCCGTGGACCGACACCGTATAGCTACCGGCCGGTCTCCCAATCCCGGTTCAGACGGGGGAAACACGGGACGCGACCGTGGGGAGGGGCCGGCGCCACCTGCCCAGTCCGCGCCGTCATGACGACCCCGGGTCCCTGTTCCCGAGGGCGCATCAGGGCGCCATGAACCGGGCCACTCGATAGGGCGTGAGCGTTTCGGGCGTGTCGCCGACGATGCCGGCCGCCACCAAGGCTGCCGAGTACGGACCGAGCAGGAGGCCGTTGGCGCCGTGGCCCGTGCAGAGATGGACATTGGCCATGCCCGGTAAGGGGCCCAGCAACGGCCGGTCGTCTTGGGTCGTGGGGCGGAGACCGACCCGGACCTCGGACAAGGTGGCGTGGGCGAGCCCGGGGGCGATGGACAGGCACTCGCGCAACAGGTCACGGACGCCGCCCGCAGTGGGCCTCACGTCGAAGCCGGCTTCGGGCTCGAAGGTCCCGCCGCACGCGACCCGCCCGCCCGGCCACGACACCAGGTAGAAGTTCAAGATGGGCTGGACGATCGGCCACCGGCCGCTCTCGGCGCCGATGTCGCCTGGGTCGTTCGTGTCCGGGAGGACGAGATGGACGATCTGGCCTTTGGTGGGCGTCACCGGGATCGGCACGCCGAACCATTCCGTGGCGTCGGCCGACCACGCTCCGCCCGCCAGTACCAACGCGCCACAGGTCACGATGTCATGTGCGCCTCGTACTGCCGTGACGCGATCCGAGTCGCAGTCGACGCCGGTCACCTCCATCGACACCGACGTCACCCCCCGCCGTTGCGAGGCGGTCTGCGTGGCGTGGCGCAAGGCCCGACCGTCGGCGCGCGCCGCCGACGGGCTGTACAGGGCGCGCCAGAGCGGGCCCAGTGGCGGGAACATGGCTCGGGCCTCCTCGACGGCGATCTCGGCGACGTCGGGGCTCCGTGCTTCGATCATTGCCAGGACTTCGCTGAACCATGGGTCCTCGTGCTCGGCCAGGGCCACGACGAGTGCACCGCATTGGGCGAAGGCGTCCGGCCCCACCTCGACCCCGTCCTCGGCCACCCGGGTCACCAGTGCCCGGAGGTGCTGTGCGGCGCTGACGCCGAAATCGAACCATTGCCTCTCTGGTTCGTGAAACGTCTCGGGCGAGATGATCCCGGCTCCGGCGTCCGACGCTCGCCCGGGGAGCGGAGCGTCGACGAGTGCCACTGACGCGCCCGTACATGCCAACTCGTAGGCGACCGACGCGCCCACCAAGCCACCGCCGACCACAGCGACGTCGACCGAGGCGAGCACCGTCACGACATCACTCCCCCCTGCTCATGGGCCGAGCGTACGGCGAGGGCGGGTCGTCCTACGAGGCGGCCGGCTCGGCGCTGTGCTCGGACTGGTTCACCCACGCCGCGTACATCTCGGCGTAGCGACCCTGGCGGGCCACGAGCTCGGCGTGCGGCCCCGCTTCGACGATGCGGCCGTTGTCGACGACCACGATCCGGTCTGCCTTCATGGCCGTGGACAGGCGATGCGCGATGAGCACCGCCGTGCGGGCCTCGAGCAGCACGTCGAGGGCCGCCTCGATCCGGGTCTCGGACTGGAGGTCGAGGTTGGAGGTGGCCTCGTCGAGCACGAGGACACGAGGATGGGCCAGGAAGGCCCGGCCCAGCGCGATGAGCTGGCGCTCGCCCGACGACAGGGATTGGCCCCGCTCGTGGACGACGGTGTCGACGCCCTCGGGCATCCGGTCGACCAACTCGCTCAGTCCCACCGCCCGCACCGCCTCGGCCACCTCGGCGTCGGATGCCGAAGGCCGGGCGAAGGCCAGGTTGTCGCGGATGGTGCCGGCGAAGAGGAACGGCTCCTGGGGCACCACGCCGAGCTGGCGGCGCAGCGAGTCGAGCGTGACGCCCTCGATGTCATGGCCGTCGATGCGGACGTGGCCGGCCGTGGGGTCGTAGAACCGGGTGATGAGCTTGGCCAGAGTGGACTTGCCGGCCCCGGTGGGGCCCACGAACGCCACCGTCTCGCCTGGTGCGATGCGCAGGTTGACGTCGCGTAGCACCGGCACGCCGGGGTCGTAGCCGAAGGTCACGTTGTCGAAGACGATCTCCCCCTCGATGAGCGGGAGCTCCACGGCGTCGGGTGCCTCGGTGACGGTGGGCTCGGAGGAGAGCAGGGTGCGGAGCTTGAGGACCGAGGCCTGGCCCTGTTGGAAGCTGTTGTACTGCTGCACGAGCAGTTGGATGGGTGCGAAGAATCGGTTCAGGTACAAGAAGAAGGCGATGAGCGCACCAGGGGAAAGGGAGTGGTGCACCACCATCTCGCCCCCGATCCCGAGCAGTGCGGCCTGTCCGAGCCATCCCACCAGTTGCGTGCCCGGGCCGTAGATGGCGTTGATCTGGGCCGTGTAGATGTTGGAATCGCGGTACGCGCCCACGACGTTGCGGTGATGGAAGATGTTGTGGCGCTGGCGGTTGTGGGCCGTCACGACCCGCACGCCGTGCAGGCTTTCGGACAGATCCGCCATGACGTTGGCGATCCCGTCACGCACCCGGTCGTATCCCCGTTCCGACGCCACCCGGAACCACAGCGACATCACGACGAGGGCGGGGACCACCAGGAGCACCGTGATGAAGGCGAGCTCGACGTTGGTGGTGAAGAGGATCACGGTGATGACGATCATGGTGAGGCCCTGGATGGCGAACTGGGCCAGGCCGTCTTGGAGCAGCTGCTGGAGGTTCTCGATGTCGCTGGTCATCCGGGTCATGACCACGCCCGCCTTCTCGGCGGTGAAGAAGTCGAGCGACAGGCGCTGGAGATGTGAGAAGACCTTGACCCGGAGGTCGTTCATCACCCCCGCCGCCAACCGACCCGTGACCCTCACCAGGGCCCGTTGGGTGATCGAGGTGAAGGCCACGAAGGCGAGATAGATCGCCGCGATGATGAGCACGACGCTCAGGTGGCGGTGGCCCGGGATCATGCCCTTGTCGACGGCCAACTCGGTGAGCTTGGGCCCGGCCTGCAGAGCCACGCTCGTGACGATCACGAGGATGGTCGAGACCACGAGCATGTGCGGGTACTCGAGGAGCAGGCCCCGCAGGCTCAGCTGCCGTCGCTCCTTGGCGCTCTGGTGTTGGGAGAACTCGACGACGGGCTCGCCGTGGTCGGGCTCCTCGGCCAGCAGCTGCGTCGACCCCGTCTTGGAGCTCGGAGGGGATCCCTCCGAAGGGGAGTCCGGGCGCGGCGGGCGCGCCGGGACGTCCACCGCCGCCGAACATGGGCCCGCCACCCCAATCCTCCGAAGCCCATCAGTGCGTCCCCCGGTCCCGAGCACCGGGCCGGTGCCGGCGCTGTTCCCGTTGGTCAGATCCGATCGCCACCTCGGCGTCGGGATCGACCTGGGCCAGGACCTCGGCGTACCGGGGTGTGGTCTCGAGCAGCTCGGCGTGGGTGCCGTCGGCGATGATGCGCCCGTCCTCCAAGAAGCACGACGCGGTCGGCCAGGCTGATCGTCGACAGCCGGTGCGCCACGATCAGCGTGGTGCGCCCCTCCATGAGCACGCGCAGGGCGTCGTGGATCTGCTGCTCCACCTGTACGTCGATGGCGCTGGTGGCGTCGTCGAGGACCAGGATGGGCGGGTTGACGAGCAGGGTCCGGGCGATGGTGATGCGTTGGCGTTGGCCTCCGGACAAGCGTGTAGCCGCGCTCACCCACCACGGTGTCGTAGCCCTCGGGCAGCTCTCGGATGAACGCGTGTGCCCCCGCGGCCCGCGCCGCCGCCTCGACATCGGCGATGTCCGCGTCGGGGCGCCCGTAGGCGATGTTGTCCCGGATCGACACCGAGAAGAGGAAGGCGTCGTCGAGCACGACGCCGACGTTCGCCCGCAGGCTCTCGATGGTGAGGTCCCGGACGTCGTGGCCGTCGACGGTGAAGGATGCCCTCGGTGACGTCGTAGAAGCGGGGGATGAGCCGGGCCACGGTCGACTTGCCCGAGCCCGTGCGTCCCACCAAGGCCACCGTCTCGCCCGGGCGCAGGTGCAGGTCGAGACCGGAGAGCACCATGGGGAGGTCGGGCCCGTAGGAGAACCCCACCTTCTCGAAGCGGACGTCGCCCGTGCAGTCGACGAGGTCGACGGCACCGGGCCGGTCGACGACGGTGGGCTCCTCGTCGAGGATCTCGTAGATGCGCTCGGCCGACGCCGCGGCGCGCTGGCCCATCATGATGATCATGCCCAGCATCATGAACGGCGCCTGGAGCATGAGGAGATAGGAGTTGAAGGCCAGGATCGCACCGAGGCCGAGGCTCCCGTGGATGACCATGTAGCCGCCGAAGGCGAGCACGAGCGCCAGGCCCACCTGGGGCAGGTTCTGGACCGACGGTGTCCAGCGGGCCCGGAGATCGGCGTCTTTGACGTACCCCCACTGGACCTTGTCGGCCGCTTTGGCCAGGGTGCGGAGTTGCTCTTTCTCCTGGGCGAAGGACCGGACCACCCGGACGCCGTTGACGTTCTCGTCGACGATGGTGGCCACATCGGCGAGCCGGGCCTGGATGAGCCACGACACGGGGAACATCCCCTTGCGCATGCGATGCCCGACGAGGAAGACGAAGGGCATGGTGACCATGGCCACGAAGGCGAGGGGGACGTCGATCGAGAGCATGAAGCCGAAGGCGACCAGCGCGATGCTGCACTGCACCAGGATCATCGGGGCGAAGGTCATGTACATCTGCACCGACCGGATGTCGGAGTTGGCGCGAGAGATGAGCTGACCCGACTGCACGCGGTCGTAGAACGGGAACGACATCCGCGTCAGGTGCTCGTAGATCATGGTGCGCAGGTCGTATTCGATCTCGTACGCGGTCTGGAAGAGGAACAGGCGCGACACGTACGCCGCCAGCCCGCCGGCCAGTCCCAGGCCGAGGATCCACCACACGTAGAAGTGCAGCGGCACGGTGTGGTGCTGCACCGAGTTGTCGATGGCGTGGTTCAAGAGGTCGGGGATCTGCACCTGCAGCACGAGGCCCACGAAGGACAGCACCAGGGCCGTGATGAAGATCCCCCGGTGTGCGCGGAGGATGGGCATGGCCCGGCGCAGCCACGTCTTGGTCGTGTCGGGGTCGACCGTGGCACGGGGCGCGGGGTAGCGGGCCATCTCGGCGCCCGGGGGGCCGAGGGGCAGATGCCGCCGGCGAGTCCGCCCGAGGCCCGGCGACGACGGACGTGCTCACGTCCGGGCCTCGCTGCGCCGAGTGGTAGGCGCGCATGGCGGCGCGCCACAGGACCAGGCTGTCGAGGGCCTGGTCGGGTGAGCGCGGGGTCGTCGAGACTGCCGGCGATGTCGGTGAGGCGGGCGTCGACCGCCGCGTTGGCCTTGGCCAGGAGGCGCTGGCCCTTGGCGGTGAGGGTGTGGGTGACCTCGGCGCTTGTCGAGATCGCCCGGGGAGCGCTGCACCAGGCCCCGGAGCCTCGAGCCCGTCGACGACGGCGGTCACCGTCGGGCGCCGCACCGTCAGGCGCTCGGCGAGTGCCGAGGGCATCGAGACTCCCTCGGCCAGCAGGCCCAGGACCCGGTACTGCGGGAGGGACAGTTCGACGCCCGTGAGGGCCAGCTCGACCTGCTTGGAGAGCCATGCCGCGGCCCGACCGAAGGATCCGGGCTCGTGGACGCGCGGCGCGACCGCCGCTGGCGCGGTCCTCCGGAGGGCATGCGCATATCGTTAGATTATCTAACGAGAGCGGCCCGACCCGGTCCGGTCGCACGGGCCGATCGGGCCCGGCCAGTAGCGTTTCGGGACGGCGCCGGAGCGGAGGCCTTCATGGATCGGAAGCGGGACCTGCTCCCGCGCGGCGACACCGGCGAGAACGAGCCCGCCCGGCCCGCCCGGCCACGTCCACCGGGGTCTGGCCCAGGTGGACATGGGTGTGGCCACTCCCCGGCGCTCGCCAGGACCGAGGCCGGGCCGAGGACCGACGGCGCCAAGGGCGACGGCATCCGCACCCGGCTGTACCGGGACGGTTCGCTGGTGAAGGAGAACTTCCCGGTCGACGAGATCTCGGACCATCTCGAGTGACGGCACCGACTGCGTGGTGTGGCTGGACCTGTGTGCGCCCGACCGGGACCAGCTCGGGCATCATCGGGACCGAGTTCGGCCTGCACACGTCCTGGCCATCGAGGATGCCCTCGACGAGACCCAACGGACCAAGCTCGACCGGTACAAGACCCATCTGTTCATGTCGGCCCACTCGGCCCTGCTCGACGAGGGGACCGGCGAGCTGGTCTCGCACGAGATCGCCGTGTTCATCACCCCCCACGCCCTCATCACGGTGCGCAAGGACCCCGCCTTCGACATCGATCCCGTGGTCGAGCGGTGGGACTCGTCCGACGACCTGGCCCACTACGGGGTCTCGTTCCTGCTCTACGGGCTCTTGGACTACCTCGTCGACGGGCATTTCCGGGCCGTGGAGTCGCTCGACGAGGCGGTCGAGGCGACCGAGGACGAGCTCTTCGACGCCCGTCGGGGTGCCATCGAAAGCGTGCAGCGCAAGTCCTTCCAGCTCCGCAAGAGCCTCGTGTTGCTGCGTCGCATCACCCTGCCGATGCGCGAGGTGGTCAACAGCCTGCTTGCGCCAGGACCTGGGCATCGTGCCCGAGCCGATGGCGCCGTACTACCGCGACATCTACGACCACGTCATCCGGGCCACGGAGTGGACCGAGTCTCTTCGTGACCTCGTCACCACGATCGTCGAGACCAACCTGACCGAGCAGGGCAACCGGATGAACCTCATCATGAAGAAGGTGACCAGCTGGGCGGCCATCATCGCCGTGCCCACCGCCATCACGGGGTGGTACGGCCAGAACCTCCCCTATCCGGGCTTCGCCAAGGAGTCGGGGCTCATCACCTCGGCCGGGTTGATCGTCGTGTTCGCGGTCGGGCTCTACGTCGTGTTTCGAGCGCAAGGACTGGCTCTGACCCGACGCCCTCCGCGGGGCGTCGGGAACGCCCAGGTGGGTCTCGCCGGGGCCGACCCTGGGCAAACGGGGGTCGGCGTCCGGTACCGTCTGCCCAGGTAGACGCTGGTAATAGCGGCGCTATGGCGGGCCGGGGGGTACGACGATGTTCGACAGAGTGCGGTCCATACCGAGCGGGCCGGGCCGACGCCGTCGGGCGTTATCGGCGGGCTGGCATCGTGGTGCGGCCGCCGTCGTGGCAGGAACGGTGCTGGCGACCTCCTCGATGGGCGGTACTGCCTTCGCCTCGGGCATCTGGTCCGCTCCCACCCTGGTGGACTCGGGCGCGGTCGCTCTCGTCGGTGTCGTGTCCGACGGTGAAGTTCTGCATCGCCGTCGACAGCGGCGGGGAACGCCATCATCCACAAGCGCAACAACACGTGGGAGGCGCCCAACCCGATCGACGTCGGTGATGGCGGACTGGCCTCGGTGTCGTGTGCCTCCACGGTCTTCTGCATGGCGGTCGACGGGTCGGGGAACGAGAATCGCTACGCCTACGGGACCTGGTTCCACGCCGTGTCGCATCGACCCCGGTGTCGCGCTCGACTCGGTGTCGTGTGTGAAGAACACGTTCTGCATGGCGGTGGACGACAGCGGCAACGCCCTGGTCTACGACGGCACCGAGTGGCCTGCCCCCACCGACATCGACCCCGGGAACTCCCTGACGGCGGTGTCGTGCCCGACGGCGAGCTTCTGTGCCGCGGTCGACGGCGAGTGCGAACGCCCTCACCTTCGACGGCACCAGTTGGTCGAGCCCGACGACCATCGACTCGGGCCACACCCTGGAGTCGGTGTCGTGCGCCACGCCCACGCTGTGCGTTGCCGTGGACGACAACGGCAACGCCCTGACCTACGACGGCACCAGTTGGTCGAGCCCGGCGAGCGTCGACGGCGGCCACGCCTGGACTCGGTGTCGTGTGCGCCTACGGCGCCTGTGTGTGGCCGTCGACGACAGCGGCAACGCCCTGACCTACGACGGGACGAGTTGGTCCACGGCGACCAGCATCGATTCCACCCATGTGCTGGAGTCGGTGTCGTGTCCGACGGCGAACTTCTGTGCCGCCGTCGACGCGGTGGGCAACGCGCTCACGTTCCCGCCCGCCGTCTCCATCACGACGACGTCGCTCCCGGCCGCCGACCATCGGCCACTGCTACTCGACGACCCTGGCCGGCACCGGCGGCAATCCCCCGTACAGGTGGTTGGCCCGCCTGCCGAGGGGTCTGCGCATCAACCGGACCACCGGAGCGATCTCGGGCACACCCGAGACGTGCCGGACACTTCATCGTCACCGTGACGCTGCACGATCAGAAGATCAGGATCCATGGCCGGCCTGCGACGCAGAACCGGGCTGTGGCCCGTTTCATGCTCACGATTTCCTGACACCCGACAACCCGTGACCGCCACGGATTCCCTCGTCAGGGGGGCTGGGCTCTCGTCCCACCCCACCTCGTCCATCACCCCGTCAGATACAAGAAGCCGTATCCCTCGTCGCGCACCGGCACGCCGGCCTCGCGCAAGGCGACGTCCCAGTCGCCGGTGACCTCGGGGTCGGCCAGCTCCATGCCGTGGTCGGCGACGAGCACGAAGGCCGTGTCGTCCCAGGCGCCGGATCGTTCGACCGCGTCGAGGAGGTGGCCGATGCGGGCGTCGGTGTCGCGTACAGACGCCGCCGCGATCTCCGAGTACGGGCCGCCTTCGTGGAAGGCCGCGTCGGTGAGCGTGAAGTTGACCCAGCTGAACGTGGGCAAGGGCCAGGCGTCCCCGGTACTCGCCGCTCCAGATGCCGCAGAACTGGTCGACGGCGGTGTGGTCGATGAGCGAGGACCAGCGGTAGTCCTTGCTCGGTCGAACGAAGCGCGCCGTGGCATCGGGGAGATCCTCGGCCCGAGGGGGTCGGTCGATGGGCTCGCCGCTTCGCATCAGCTCGAAGATCGAGTAGTCGGCCCCTGAGTCACACGGCTCGTTGATCGAGATCGACAGGGCACCGGGTCGGGCCCGGTGCAGCGCATCATGGACGGTCTCGACCGACGGGCTCAGCCACTGCATGGCGGTCGGCCACGTGGAGGGAGAGTTGGTCACGACCTGGGCACCGCTGTGCTGCGATCGACCCACGCGTTGTGCAGGATGCCGTGATGGCCGGGATGGCTCCCCGTCAGGATGGCGGTGTGGTTGGCGAGGGTGACGGTCGGGAGTGACGCCATGGCCCCGTGCCGATAGGTGGAGCCGAGGTCCATCAGCCGGGCGATGTTGGGTGCCTCGCCACGGGCGGCGAGGTCGTAGAGCACGTTCGGGTTGGTGCCGTCGAGGAGCATGGCGACGACGTGGCGGGCTCGGCCGGGATGAGCCACGACACGGTCGAGCACCACGCCGTCTTGGTGGACGAGCCGGGATCCCGGCGCGGCACCGGGCGGCTCGGGCACCCGAGCAACTCGAGGATCGTGGGCGCCACGTCGACCAGGCGGCACGAATCGTCGACGAGGCCGTCGCTTCGACCCCGGCGCCCGCCGCGATGAACGGCGCCTTCGCTTGGACGATGCCGAGCGACCCGTGTTCTCCCAGGTGACCACCTTGGTCACCCCAGTAGTGCGCGGCGGTATGGAGCACCACGAGGTCGGGGGCAGACCGATGGTCGAAGAGCTGGGCCAGGTGGTCGA
Organism: uncultured Acidimicrobiales bacterium; assembly: GCA_963796765.1. Lineage (GTDB taxonomy): Bacteria > Actinomycetota > Acidimicrobiia > Acidimicrobiales > UBA8190 > Chersky-840. The sequence continues at coordinate 167,161 of CAWCMY010000002.1, forward strand.
AGGCGTGGGGATAGGAATTGAGGTGCCGAGGCGGGTGGGGCACCGCCCTCTCTGCCTCGAGGTTGGCGAAATGCGTCGGGATCCTGACGCGCCAACGGACTGAGGCCACTGAGCAACTCGGTGTCGTAGGCCCATGACCGTAGGCCGGCTCCGGCGTCCGCCTCCGGGCGGCGCCGGAAACGGAGATGCCCTTCGGCACTCGCCACCTCGTAGATCCCCGCGAGCGGGTGACCATGCCACGAGGTCCACGATGGGCTCGAGCGCCGCCCCGAGCAGGACTTCCAGCGCGCGCTCTCGGATGGCGGGCCCAGCCGTGGGCAGTGCGAGCGGTGTCATCGCTTCGCAGCGTAGGACGCTCCTCGAGCTAGAGCGTGGCGGGAACCGGGTCGGTCGTGACGACGCCGTCGACGGCCGCGGCCAGGTAGAGCTGGGCATCGGCGGGTTCGAGCGGGCGGCTGAAGTAGAAGCCCTGTCCGGCGTCGCATCCCTCGTGCTTCAGCGACATGAGTTGGTCGATCGTCTCGATACCCTCGGCCACGGTCTTGAGGCCCAGCGCGCTGCCCAACTCGATCAGGGCGTGGACGAGCGCGGTGCTGGCCTGGTCCGTGGCAGTCCCCATCACGAATGTCCGGTCGATCTTGATGATGTCCACGGGGAACTGCTGGAGGTAGGCGAGCGACGAGTAGCCCGTGCCGAAGTCGTCGATGGCGAGGCGGATGCCGAGGTCCTTCAGTGCGGTGAGTCGCAGAGCCGACTCGTGGGAGTCGCGCATCAATGTGGTCTCGGTCATCTCCAGGATCAACGAGGTCGGGTCGAGACCGGACTCCTCCAGGGCAGCCTGGATCTCGTCCACGAGTGTGCCCGTCTCGAATTGCCGGGGCGAGACATTGACCGACACTGCGGTGCGGAACCCGGCATCGTTCCAATGACGGGTCTGGCGGCAGGCCTCTCGGAGCACGAAGGCACCGACGTCGACGATGAGCCCCGAGTCCTCGAGTGCCGGGATGAAGGCGTCGGGCGCCACCACGAGACCCGAGGGCCGCCGCCATCGCAACAGGGCCTCCACGCTCTGGACCGTCCCGTCGCTCAATTGGATCACCGGCTGGTAGACGACGAAGAACTCGCCCGCTTCGAGTGCGAGGCGGAGGTCCCGTTCGAGGTCGATGCGGGTACGGAACTCGCCGCGCATGTGGGGCTCGAAGCGCACAGCCCGATTCCGGCCCGCCGCCTTGGCCTCGTAGAGGGCGACATCAGCGTCCATGAGCAGGTCTTCGGCCGAGGCGTAGGCGCCTGAGACGATGCCGATGCTGGCTGCGATGGTGAGCTGGGGACGGGCCGCGCTGTGGACCGCGAAGGGTGCGGCCAGTGCTTCGAGCAACCGCTGTGCGGCGGCCTCCGCGTTGTGGACGCCCGACCCCTCGACCAGGACGACGAACTCGTCGCCGCCGAGCCGGCCGATCGAGTCCGTCTCGCGCAACGTACCTTGAAAGCGGATGGCGGTTTGGCGCAGCACGTCGTCGCCTACCCGATGGCCGAGGGAGTCGTTGACGTCCTTGAAGCGGTCGAGGTCGATGAAGAGGACCGCCCCGTCGTGGCCCGTGCGTCGGCCGCGTTTTTGCATCTGCTCGATGCGGTCCAGGATGAGCTTGCGGTTGGGCAGTCCGGTGAGCGGGTCTCGCGTCGCCAGCCGCTCGAGCGCGTCGCGGGTCGACCGGAGCTGGGTGATGTTGTGGGCCGAGACCACCAGTCCGTTGACCGTCGGGTCGTCGAGCAGGTTGACGATGCTCAACTCACACGGGATAGGGACGCCGCCGTCTCGGCGGCGCAGGTCCACCTCGACGATGGTGGGGCCCTCCTCGGCCAGCCCGCCGTCGATCGTCGATGCCAGCGCCGCCTCGAGGGCGGGGCGATCGGCTGGGACCACCAGGTCCTCGAGGGGGTGTCCCTCGACCAGGGCCTGGTCGTGGCCCAACATCCGGGTGATCGCGGCGGACACGGACTGGACGGTTCCGGACCGGTCGAGGAGGAGGAGGATGCTCGCCGAGTTGTGGACGAGGGACCGGAAGCGCTCGATGTCGTTGGTGGCCACTTCCCAGCGACGCCGCTCGGTGAGGTCCCGGAAGCACCACACCAGCCCGTCGATGGGCAGCTTCCCGACGAGGTTGGCTCCGATCAACTCGACGAGCTTCCAACCCGTCGGTGTCTTGACCCGGAGCTCGATGGGAGAGCCGACGGTCTTGTCCCGGACGCTCGCCAACGACGCAACGGCCACGTCGAGGTCCTCGGGGTGCAGGAATTGGCAGCGCGTCGGTCCCGACGATGTCGGCGTTGGAGAGTCCGAAGATCCGCTCCGCGGCCGGATTGCCCCACACCAGACGACCGTCCGCCCCGGCCACGACGACGGCGTCGGGCAATTCCAAGACGAGGTTCTCCAGCCACGCAGGTTCCATTGCCCCTTCCCAAAAGCCGCATCTAGGCATCGGCCCGTCGGGACCGCTTCTGTACCCCTCACTCGGGGTAGCGCTCGGCCCCGTCTGCCACGCACCGCACTGCGTCGGCCCTGGTCAGGATGCCTAAAGCCCGCTCAGGCGGTGCAAGGGCCCACGACGGCGGGAATGCCGAGGTCGAGCTGGGGAGCCTCGGGCTCGTCCACCGGGACCGGAGCATGTCTGGTGAAGTGTCCACCTGCGCCCGCCGGGCACCCCGGTGCACAAAACTCTCCGTGGTGCCGATGGCCAGGGCCCAGAACAGCCCCGCCCGGCCGTGACTGCGAAAGGTCGACGTGGCTGAGCGGGAGATCGTCAGCATCATCTGGCATCAGCAGGGGGACCTGGTCGACCTGGTCTACATCGAAGGGGAATCGGACCGACTCGTGGGCGCCCACGATGTCGTTGCCGATCTGGCCCGGAGCGTGGGTTTGGTCAGCGTGCCGTCCGCCTCGGGAACGATCCGTTGGGTCCGTCCCACAGACACCGGCACGACCTGACGGCGGCCGAGATCGTGGACCATGCCGGCAAGCTCGTCGCCACGGCCACCAGCAGTTGCCTGGTCATGGATCGTCCGACGGCCTGATCGGCGCGTTCGAGGACGGAGTCGAAGGCTCTCGGCCCGCTCAGCTGGCAGGGACTGCCGGTGACGGAGGAACGGTCGGGGCGCCGAAGCCGACGAGGCCCGTGGGCCAGATCGGTGCGTAGCTGACGACGGAGCCCGTGCTCGGGGCTTCGAGCACGATGCCCGCACCCACGTAGATGGCGACGTGTTGCACCGACGGGGTGCCGTCGTTCCAGAACACGAGATCCCCGGGCTGGGCCTGGGTGGCGTCGACGGGCGTGGTGGCGTCGTGCTGCTCCTGGGCGGTGCGCGGCAAGGCGATGCCGGCCTGGCCATAGGCCCATTGGACGAGCCCCGAACAGTCGAAGCCGGCATTGGCCGCCGGCAGGGGAGTCTCGCCTCCCCACACATAAGGGACTCCGACCTGCGACGAGGCCGCCCAGATGGCGGCATTGATCGCCGGGGGGATCGAGGCCGTTCCCCTGTCGGCGTCGACCGAGTTCCGTCCCGCCGATTGGGCGGCGAGGAACAGGGGTATCGACGGGTCGTTGCCTGTGCTCAACGCCACGAGGGAAGCCTGTTGCGTCGAGGCCGCCACCACGGCGGACTGCTGGGCCTTGGCGATGTCGGTCAGCTCGGCCTGGACCTTGGCTTCGGTTGCCACCAAGGTCGCATCCTGGGCGGCCAGCGTGCGGGCTTCGGATTCGTAGGCGGCGGCCACCGCGGCGGTATTGGCGATGGCGACCTGCTGGTACTCGCTGGTGGCGGCAGCGTCATTGGAGCTCGAAAAAGGCACCGTGGTGATCTCGGTCAGAGGGACACCCCCCATGTACGCGATGAGGGCGTCGGTGCGGAGGCGGAGCCGGGTGGCGGCGACCCTCCGCTTGGTGACCGCAACCTGGGCCCGAATCGACGCCTCGTGCGCCCGGAGCGCGCTGAGCTGGGTGGAATCTGTCTCGTAGGTCTGGGCGAGCTGATCGAGGACCGCTCCGGTCTGGGTGATCTGGACCTGGAGTGCCGACATCTGCTGGACCTCGACCGGCGTCAGGGTGATCGGGACCGGGGCGGTGGTCGTCGTCGATGACGTCGTCGTGGAAGTCGGGGCGGGCGAGCTCGGTTGTGCCACGGCCACGGATGGGGCCAGTGCCATGGCTCCGACCAGGGTGGCTGCCACGAGAGCGGCACGTGGGGCGAGGCTCGGGTACCGCAACGAGGCGTGCACAATGCGATGCAAGGTGGGCATGTTACGCGGATCGGCTCGGTCGTCCTGGTTGGCTGACGCCGACGTCAGGCACCGCATCATTCTTCTTCCATGAGCCTGCCCAAGATCATCAGCGTCGACGACCACGTCGTCGAGCCCCCCCACGTCTGGCAGACGTGGCTGCCCCGGGATCGGGGAGGAGACTCGGCGCAATGCGCAGCGCGGCGTGCGGGCCATCTGTTTCAGCGAGTTGCCCACCCATCTCAAGCTCCCCAGCATCCATACCGGGCACTGGGACCCGCTCTTTTCGTTCTGCAATGACGCCGGGGTGACGATCTGCATGCATATCGGATCGTCATCGACCACCCCGGCTGCCTCACCCGACGTCCCTTCCGGGGCGGCGGCAACCCTTGCGTTCAACAACTCCATGGCCTCGCTGACCGACTGGTTGTTCTCGGGCAAGCTGATCCAGTTCCCGAAGCTCAAGTTGGCCTACGCCGAAGGTCAGATCGGCGGGGTCCCATATGTCTTGGAACGGGCCGACACGGTGTGGGATCTCCACGACGGTTGGCAACACTCCAAGGAGAAGATCCCAGAGCCGCCGTCCACCGATTACTACGGTCGGATCTTCGGGTGCTTCACCGCCGACCATCACGGTTTGGCTTCGCTGGACGAGGTCGGCCTCGACAACATCTGCTTCGAAACCGACTACCCCCACACCGACACCACCTGGCCCCACTCTGAGGCGTACGTCGAGAAGCTTCTGGCGGGCTTCGACGAGGAGGTCTCGTACAAGATCCTCAGAGGCAACGCCATCCGCATGCTCGAGCTCGATCGGGTGTGAAAGCGGCCGAGGCGGGAATTGCGAGCACTTGACCAGTGAGCGGGTGTTCGGCCAGGCTGTCCGAGCGTCATCCGAGCCCGACCCGAGCGACGACTGAAGGTGCCGATTCTCTCTCGAAGTACGTTGACTCCACACGTCTTCCGGCACGTTCGCCTCGGCCTCGCACTGGCCATCGTGGCCCTCGGAGTCGTCGATCTCGCCAACCCCGTTGGGGCCAGCCCTCCCCCGACGCCGGGTGCTTCTGTCGGCACGCCCCTGCCTCCTGGTTGGGAGACCTGCGTCCTCGAGGGAGTGGGCGCGTCCGTGACATCGAACGCCGTCGCCGACCTCGACGAATGGCAGCTCGTCGAAGGAGGCTCCACCAACAACACGGCCTCGTACAACCCCTTCAATGCGTACCAGGTGACCGATTCGAATGGCGCCCCCATTCCGGCGGTGACGTCTCCGAACGGCTTCCCGGCTTTCGCGACGTGGGCCGACGGTTGTGCCGCCACAGTGGCGGCTCTCCTTCAACCCAGCATGGAACCGATCGTGACAGCCCTCAAGTCAGGAGGTGTATCGGTACCAGGGGTATTTCTTTTCGACGTCGACCAAAGTCCGTGGTGTGCGCCCTCGGCGGACGGGATCCCTTGTTACGCCAGTCAGATCTTGGCGGGCGAGATAATCGAAGCCCTCCTCAAGGGCAGCGCTGGTCAGCTCAAGGGTTCTCTCACGAGCTATTCGGAAACCGGCGCCGACCTACACACCTACGAAGAAGCTGCCTACGTGACCGCTTCTGATCAGGGCCTCGTGGCAACGAAGACCGCTCTGCTCACCGAGGCCGAGCAAGCAGTGTCCGTCGCACAGGCTTCCCTGTCGAGGGCGACCCGATCCCTGCGCCGACTGGCCCTCGAGGACTACACGAATGGTGCAGCTTCTCGTTTCCAGTCGAGCCTGGTCATGTTGGGCTCGCCCGATGAACAAGACACCATTGGCCAGTATCTCCTCACCATCGCCGCCTCTCGCCTGACCGACACCTACACCGGTGCCGAAGCGACGTTCAAGATGTCGGTCTCGAAGCGCCGAGCAGCGCAAGCAGCCGTCGCTCAGGCCACGACGTTGCTGGTTGCGGCTCAGGCGGCGGAGAACCAGGCACTCTCGGGGCTCGAGGTGGATGCCAAGAACATCGAAGCCGGATTCGCATGCACCGCGCCACAGGTCACCACGGCGGTGGCAGCACCTGTGGACGACCAGGGAAGTGCCGGGCAGTTGTGGCAGACACTGCAGGATTGTCTCGCACCACCGCTCAGCTGACTCTGACGTTGTCAAGGCGAGGTCGACAGTCCCGGAGCCGGTTGGGATCCCCCGGGGGTCTCTGCTCGGCCCGGAACAGGTCCGTTCCAAGCTGTCGGAGCCCCAGGGTCCGGGACCCCGGCATACCCCGGGTCGAAGCGCCGGGAGCCACCCCTCGAGGTGACGGTGGTGAGGTGCCACCAGCAGTTGATCGATGCCGCGACGGCGTAGTCTGAGCGCCTCATTCCCCGACGGCAGGCATTGTGCGCATCCTCCTCGTTTCCGACCTTCATTACACACTTCCCCAGCTCGACTGGGTTGTCGCCGCGTCGGTCGACTTCGACCTGGTGGTTCTGGCTGGTGACCACCTCGACATCAGCTCGAACGTCTCACTCGAGGCGCAGAGCGTGGTCATCCTCGAGTACCTGGCCCTGCTGCACTCGCGCGGGGGCGGTCGCGGTGAGCTCGGGCAATCACGACCTCACCGGCCCCGATGCGCAAGGAGAACAGAGCGCGCTGTGGTTGAGAGAAGCGCGAGCTGCCGGTGTGCCGACCGATGGCGATTCCCTCCTTGTGGGCGAAACCCTCGTGACGATCTGTCCGTGGTGGGATGGCCCCATCGGACGCGCCGCGGTGGCATCGCAACTGGCCGCCGACGCGGCGCGTCGACCGGCATCATGGGTGTGGGTGTATCACTGGCCGCCCATCGGATCACCCACGTGCTGGACCCGCCAGCGCCACTACGGTGACGCCGACCTCGCCGGATGGATCGACGAATTCAGCCCCGACATCGTCCTGACGGGCCACGTGCACGATCCACCATTCAAATCCGACGGGTCGTGGTACGACCGCATAGGTCACACGTGGGTCTTCAACGCCGGCCGCCAGATCGGGCGGGTGCCGGCGCACGTCGCAATCGATCTTGCTGGTGGCCACGCCACCTGGTCATCGCTTCTCGGCGTGGAGACCGTCCTTTTGAGCGATGCCGTAGCACCGGCGCGCAGCCTCTTCTGAGGGCGATCCATCTGTCTCGATGGGCAGTGGCCTCGCCCCGAGGTTGTCGTCAGTAGTCGGGATCCGGGTCTCGGGCTGAGCCCGGACGGGCCACGGGCCCGCTTCGATGTGAGAGACGGGCCAGGACCTCAGACACCATCGACAAACCCGGAGCCTCTCCATATTGCTGCTTCAGGTCAGCCAGGTAGCTGGTGACGAAATTCAGCCGCTCGGCCAGGCCGATGGCGACGAGCTCGGTAATGGCTGGATCGCTCATCAAGAGGGCATGGCCGTCGTCTGCGTATCGGAGCCGGCTCGGTTCAGTGGCTTCGACGGTGGCTCCGTGATCGGTCCCGAGGAGGACCGACATCTCACCGACGAGAGCACCCGGATGGGTGATGGTGTTCACGGGTTCGTCACCTTTGCGGACGAGCAAGGCTCCGGACACCAGAACCCAAATTCCCCCGCTCTCCCCGCCCTCTTGCACGACGGCTTCCCCGGGGGCAAGTTCCACCTCAGGGAGGTGCGCCGAAAGACGCAGCATGTCCGACACGACGATGATCGTAGTGCGGTCCCAGTGGGCACCCGGCCAGACACCCTGTGGTGAGGTTGGTGGGACGATTCGCGCTTTCCCTAAGATCAGATGGCGATAGCGTGCGGCGGAGGGGCTTCGGAATGAGTGACCTGTCTCAGGGACCGGGTTGGTGGGTGGCGTCAGACGGCAAGTGGTACTCGCCCGAACAGCATCCGGAGTATGTGCCGCCTCCTCCACCGAGGCCTCCAACTCGCAGAGTCACCGGCTTGTTTCGTAACGCTCAACACACGCTGGCCGTTCCGGCCGGACGTGTTGTCTTTCAAGAAGGTGAACAGGGAGATGAGATGTTCGGCATCGTCGAAGGCCAAATCCAGCTGCAGACGAAGGACCGGGTTATCGCCCTCCTCGGGGTTGATGATGTCTTCGGTGAGATGGCGCTCGTCGACTCATCTCCCGCGTATGGCAACCGCCGTCGCAACAGTTGACAGCGTCCTGGCTGTGATCGACAAGCACCGCTTCCTCTTCTTGGTTCACGAGACACCGACCTTTGCACTGTCAGTCATGTCCGCAATGGCCGATCGATTCCGGGCACAACGCTGACGGTCAAGCTCACCGATCGCCCCTACGCTGATTGCCGATCGCCGGGAATGCACTCCCGAGGAGGTGGATCGACCTTGACAACGCTGTCGGGAACGGTCGATCCCGTGCCGGACAGCGGGTCGCGCGCCGGCGGGAGATTCTCGCGCCCGTATCTCCCCCGTCTGGTCGTCGACTGGGTCGCCGACACGCCTGAGCTCCGGCACAAGGAGGTGGAGGGAACACTGGCCTTCGTCGACATCTCGGGATTCACCAAACTATCGGAAGCTTTGGCGAAGCACGGCAAGATCGGGGCCGAGGAGCTGGCGGCGACCATCGGCGCGTCCTTCGCCCCCCTGCTCGACTTCGCGTACGCCTACGGTGGTCGGCTCCTGAAGTTCGGCGGGCGACGCCCCTGCTGTTGCTCTTCTCCGGGACAGACCACGAGACAAGGGCCTGTCGTGCCGCGTTCGAGATGCGCAAAGCGCTGCGCGTCGTCGGACGGCTCAGGGTCCTCGAGCCATCAGGTCACACTTCGCATGTCGGTGGGGATCAACAGTGGGCTCTTCGACATGTTCCTGGTCGGTGGGTCCACATCGCGAGCTCGTGGTGGCCGGGCCCGGGGCCAGCGCCACCGTCGAGATGGAGGCAGCGGCCACGGCCGGCGAGATCCTGGTGAGCCCTGCCACGGCGTCGAAGCTGGCGCCGGCAGACGTCGGATCCAACAAACAGGGCGGGTGGCTCTTGCGTCGGGCGCCGACGGTGAGTGTCAGTCCGACGTCTCAGGATCCGATCGGTCAGGGTGACGATCTGTCGGGGTGCATTCCAGCTGCCATCGTCGACACGCTTCTCGGGTCGAGCCACGAGCCCGAACACCGCCGGGTGGTGGTCGCCTTCGTGCATTTCGACGGCACCGATTCCATGATCGCCCGTGCCGGCCCCGAGGCGACCGCCGACTATCTCGATTCCCTGGTGAGAGACGTCCAAGAAGCCCTCGACACGCAGGGGATCACCTTTCTGGGCACCGACATCGATCGGGACGGGGGGAAGATCATCGTCGTCGCCGGTGCTCCGTCGACGACGGGTGATGACGAGCACCTCATGCTGTTGGCGTTGCGACAGATCGTCGAGTGCGATCGCACTCCGATGTTGCGCGTCGGCGTGAACCGGGGCCCGGTCTTCGCTGGAGACATCGGTCCGTCGTACCGACGGACGTTCACGGTCATGGGTGACACGGTCAATTTGGCGGCGCGGCTGATGGCCAAGGCAACCCCCGGACATATCCTGGCCACTCCCGAGGTGCTCGAGCGCTCGCGTTCAGAATTCGAGTTCGAGAGCATCCCCCCATTTACCGTGAAGGGCAAGGCCAAGCCCGTCCGAGCTGTGGACGTAGGCCAACGATTGGGAGCTCGCACGTTCGGTCCGGCCGGCTTCTCCCTCGTCGGTCGTCGCCACGAAATGGGGGTATGGCGCGCCATGGTGGAGGCCGCTTCGGCGGGGTCGGGCTCGATCGTCGAGATCGTCGGCGAGCCCGGCGTGGGCAAGTCAAGGCTGGTCGAGGAGTTCCGGACCGTCGCCTCGGAGCTGGAGATCGTCGAGGCCACATGTGAGTACTACGAGTCGTCCACTCCCTACGGCGCCCTCCGGAGCTTGGTGCGCGAGCTCCTGCACCTCGAGAAGGCCAATGACCCGGAGATTGGTCGGCGGCTCTCGAGCGCCGTGACCAAGGTGGCTCCTGACCTGGGTCCTTGGGTACCACTGGTTGGCGCCGTGGCCGACATCGAGGTCCCCGACACGCCTGAGACGGCCGAGCTCGATCCGGAGTTCTGGGGCCTCCGGCTCCGAGAGGTCATGACCAGCCTCCTCGGTGTCCTCTTGCCGTCGCCGACCGTGCTCATCATGGAGGACAGCCACTGGATGGACGAGGCGTCGGCCGAGTTGCTTCGCCACCTCGCCGGAGTGGTGGCGGAACGGCCCTGGGTCTTGTGCTGCACCCGACGCGACGTCGACACCGGCTTCGTAGCTCCCGGGGATCGAGCCACGTGTCTTCGTCTGGAGCCACTGGCTGAAGACGAGGCGACGGAGCTGGTCCAGGCGACGGCACGTGACGCACCGTTCCCCGCCCACGAGGCAGCGGCCCTGGCCGAACGCTCCGGGGGAAACCCGCTCTTCCTCCGAGAATTGGTGGCGGCCGCACGCGATTCACACGACATCGAATCGCTCCCCGACTCGGTCGAGGCCGTCATCGCGGCCCGGATCGACCGGTTGTCCGCCGACGATCGCCACTTCCTACGGCGGGTCTCGGTTCTCGGACGTAGCGCTCCGGTGAGCCTCCTCGGCGCCGTGCTCGACGACGTTCCCGGCCTCGACGACCCTGTCTGGGTACGCCTGGGGGAGTTCGCGGCACTCGACGGCGCGGGGAACCTCGTCTTCGGTCATGCCCTGTTGCGAGACAGCGCCTATGACGGGCTCTCGTACCGGGTCCGGCGGCGACTGCATGCCAATGTCGGCAAGGCCATACGCCTCGAGGCCGGAGACGCTCTTGACGAGCGGGCCGCACTGCTCTCACTCCACTATCTGCATGCCCAGAGCTATCGCGAAGCCTGGACGTATTCGCTGGTGGCGGCCAAGCGCGCCTGGGCCGTCTACGCCAACATCGAGGCGGCGGAGTTCTTCGAGCGAGCCATCGCCGCGGCTCGTCGGCTTCCGGATCTGACCGCGACGGAGGTGGCCGAGGTCCACGAGGCCCTTGGTGATGCCCGAGATCGCGGTGGCGAGTACCTGAATGCGTTGTCCCATTTCCGGGCCGCTCGCCGTCTGGTGCGCGCCGACCCCTTGGCCAACGCTCGCTTGATGCTCAAGTTGGCCCGGGTCCAGGGTTGGCTCGATCGGTATTCCAACGCCTTGCGCTGGATCACTCGGGCGTTACGCAGCCTCGAGGGTGCCGAGGACCCCGAGGCCCGACGACAGAGGGCCCAACTGCTGGCCTGGTACGGACGGTTCTGTCAGGAGCAAGGGCACCATGCGCGTGCCATCACGTGGTCCGAGCGCGCCGTGGCCGAGGCCGAGCGCGCTGGTGAGAAGGAGGCATTGGCCAATGCCCTGGCCGTGCTGGACTGGGCGCTGTTGGACCTCGGCGCCCTCGAGCACCCGGCCAATTCGGAGCGAGCCCTTGCCCTCATGGAAGAGCTCGGCGATCTGCAGGGGCAGGGCAGGATGCTCAACGACCTGGCCTCTTTTGCCTACTTCCGAGGTCGATGGGTCGATGCGATCGACCTGTACCGCAGAGCCCAGGGCATGGCCCGTCGGGCGGGTCACGCCGTCCAACTCGCCATGTACGAGAACAACATGGCCGAGATCACGCTCGACCAGGGCCGGGTCGGCGAGGCGGAGCGTCTGTTCGAGTCCGTGGTGCGAATTTGTCGCGCCGCGGGCCATCGTTCAGGCGAGGCCTATGTCAAAGGCAACCTGGCCCGGGCGGCGGCCAAGTCCGGCCGGTATGACGAAGCGACACGACTATTTCAAGAATCGCGCCAGGAGGCCGACGCACTGGGAAGTCAGGCCGAATCAATGGAGGTCGGTGCCCGGTGGGCCGAGTGCGAGCTGCTCGCCGGCCGTGTCGATGCCGCTCTGGCTCGATCCGAGTCCGAGATCGTCAAAGCTCGGGCCCTGGGTGGGGTGGGGCCGCAGTTGCCATTATTGCAACGTGTGCGTGGTGTGGCCCTGGCCCGATCCGGTGATCTCGGTGGCGCCGCTGCAGCACTGGCCCAGAGCCTGGAGGCGGCGCTCCTCCGCCAGGTCGACTACGAGGTGGCGCTGACGATGGGGGTGATGGCTGCCCTCGGCATGGGATTCAACGATCGTGCGCCGTCAGATCTCGGCCGGGAGAGTGCCCGCATCCTCGACTCCCTCGGCGTGGTGTGGGTGCCGGATCTACTGGCCGAGACACCGGTGCCAAACCCAGTTGTGCTCCCCGCACGACAGTCCTAGCATCCCCCTCCACCTGGTACGGCGCCGGATGTCGCCGTACGTCGTTCTTTGGGGGGGACCCGATTATGCATGGCAAGACACGTGTTTTGGCCCTCGCGATCTCCCTGGCCCTGACCGCCGGGGTGGGAACCGCACTCGTCGCCGCAGCTACCACGAGCGAGGTCGGCGCGGCCCCAAGTTGTCCCAATGTCGGGACCGGCATCGGCTGCGCCTATGTGGTCACCGTCGCTCCCGACGGCACCGTCTCGATCACCCCCGGCGCCAACACCACGGCGACCGACGCCCATGGGCACGGGGAAGGCGAGGACGTGATGATCGGGGTGGTCAACAACTCGAACGCGGTCCTGACCAGCATCACCCTGACGGGGACGGGCCGGAACAACATGTTCGGATTCGACGGCGACGGCATCTGCACCTGGAACTTCGTCCCCACCTCCGCGGGCACCTACTGCGCCACCAATGGCGCCAAGGGGGCGCCGTCGTATTCGACCAAGAACGGCAACAAGATCGTGGGCAATAGCGGCAAGGACCCCTACGACTACGCAGGGCCGAACAACACGTTCACTGGGATCAGCCTGAGCCGGAACGTCGGGACGGTGAAATTCACCACCCCGCTCCGGCCGCAGGCCACCACATTCTTGGGGTTGGAGGCGGCCCCGACCACAACAGCCACCGCCACCGCCACCTTCACCACCGGTCTGGCTGTCAACCCACCGGGTATCACCGGGGCGATCGAGGGTGTGCAGTTCAACGGTCCTGTCGCCACGTTCACCGACACCGGGTCGATCGCACTCGCCAGCGAGTTCGTCGTCACCGTGGCCTGGGGTGATGGCACCACCGGCTCGACCACAGACGGCCAGGGTGATGTCACTGTCACCGGATCGGCCGGCGCCTACTCGGTCAGCGGCACCCACACCTATGCGAGAGCGGGCACGTACAGCCCGGCCTGGGTCAGCGTCCGCGACTCACTGCTGGCGGTCAACAGCGCCACCTCGGCAAGCGCATCGGTGGCAGTTCAAGACGCTCCGTTGACTCCTGGGCCCGCCGCCTCGATCCCGCCTCAGCAAACCAACGTTCCGTTCACCCTGGCGGTAGCGACCTTCACCGATGGCAACACCACCACGAGCACGCCGTCGGACTTCATCGACGCCAGCACAACCATCGCCTGGGGCGACGGCACCACCAATACGGCCGCTGACGGTACGGGCGACGTCGCCATCAGCGGATCGGGGAGCGGTTCGTTCACGGTGACAGGTACCCACACCTACACCCAGGCCAGCACCACGGCGGCGAGCACCGCCGTGATCGTCACGATCACCGACGTGGGCGGGTCGACGACTTCGGTGACCGACAACGCCGTCCTCGTCGCCGACTCCGTCACGAGTTGTTCCGGATCGTGCTCGGGGACGCTTCAACCCTCGGCGTCCAACCCGGTGACGGCGCAGGTGTCGACGTCCAACTCCGTCGCCGGCGACCTGCTCCTGTCGGCCGAGCCGACGTCGACCCAGGTGCTCGACTGCCATGACGGCTTCGAGCACTCTCCGAGCATTCTCAGCGAGAGCAACACGTTCGGCAACGGCGCGGCCGGCACCATCACCTCCACGGTGAGCTTCCCGGCAGCCGACGCCGTCGTGTTGAACCCGGGCGGGCCCGGGGCTTCGACCCCACCGTCCTTCTGGGTCTGCTTCCAAGACAGCCACCCGTTCATCGACATCACCGGTGCATCGGTGACGACGGGCCTTCTTCCGTTGTGCAACCCGTTCGCGGTCGGAACCGGTCCCTGCGTGAACAACATCTCCACCACGCCGGATCCCGTGACTGGAACCCTTACCGTGACCGAGACGATCACCTACCCGGTCATCGACGCCACAGCGAGCGACCCGAAGCGCATGTAAGGACCGGCGCAGAACCCGGTGCTGTCGTGGAGACGTCCGTTGACTCAGTGAGCTCGGTCACTGAGATGCTTGTTGGTCGTCTCCGCTCAAAGCCACAGACCAGTTGCATCTGAAAGGCTCGGTGAGATGAGCGGGGTCTCGGCGTGAGCCCCGTTGAGATCTTCAACCGTGATGATCTTCGTGGTCCGGATCGGGTAGGGGTCGGGGTAGTCGACGACGCGGATGCGACCTGTAGGCCGGTAGCGACCGCTGGCGATGACGTCTCGGGGCACATACGGGTCGTTGCCCATCTTTCGGAACAGTCGAGTCGTGGGCTCCCAGATCGTCACACGCTCGTGCCAGCGGAGGAGGTCCAGCCGGCGGAGAAGCGTCATCATCGTCACCAACGTCCCCGCCAGGACGCCGGCAACGAGCCCGCCGAAAAGAGTGCCGCCCGGGAGCACGGCAATGAGCGAGAGAAGCACGAGGAGAAGGAGGAACAGGCCGCTCCACTCGATCGGTGACATTGCCTGACCAGCCGCAGCCTCGATGAGGGCGCGGAATTGGCCCATCTCGATACCGAGTTCGACCAGCTCCTTGTAGATGACCTCCTCCTGCCGAGTGCCTGGATCAAGGGCGTACAGGGCGTCCATCAAACGTAGGTACGAGGTCGAGGCAGCGTGATAGTCCACGAGGCGGTAGTCGATTTGGTCGGTCAAATGGATGTCGATCAGGGCGCGGACAGGACCATTGGCGCCCTCGCCGAACACCGCAACCATCTGATGGATCGCAAGAAGAGACGCGTTGCCCTTGGCGACGAGGTCGTGGACTAGGGCGAGTCGCTCACGAGTCCGGACGATCGTGAAGGCGAGGAGAGCCCCGAAGAGGAAAGCGGCCATGCTGGCGAGCGCGACGTCGACTCGGACATCGCCCCTTCTCGATCCGATGAGGAACGAAATCAGGGCAACCGAGATTCCCGACGCCAGGGCAGGCCAAATTGCGACCTCTCCGCGTAACACCGATGCCAAGGTCGAGCGAATCCGCATGACCGTCGTAGACTAAACGGGACGCGCCGGGTGGCTGTTTCGTGCTCGGTCCGAGGCTAATCCTCCTCGTCCTTCGTGACCGAAACGCGAAATTCTCGTGAACTCTTCGCGCCACTCGATCTCGTGGTCGCAGAGGACGGTCACGACCGCGGCGGCTGCGATCGCAACGGCTGGGACCAGAAGCGGGCTGTAAAGGCCATCGGGCAAGCCGTCGCGGCCATCGGGCAAGGACGGTCCACGGGGATGAAGTGACTTCGGTGGACGGCTGTGGGTGCGCCACCCGACACGGCCAAGCCGTGGGCACCCCGACGTTGTGGGACAAGTCATTCGGGCACCCTTGCTCTGCGGATGGAGCGGAGATGATGGGGCTCGTCACCGGTCATGGGCGAAGACCGTGCCGGCGCAACGGGTCCGAGAACGGCCGCGCCCAGCCGACTGGCCCGACCCCGCCGTCGAACGTGGCCATATGTCGACCCATCGTCCTCTGTCGGGTTCCCCGGCAGGTGGTCCTCAGCGTGGGCGGGTGATCGTTCCGACAACACGACCAGCGTCGCAGGCCCGCAGCGACCGCCCGCCCACGGAACTGGCGGTCGTGCTCAGCATGTCCCCAGATACGTCGCGGGCTGGCCTCTTCTCCTGGCGTCATCTATCCTGCCCCGGGGATCGCGACATGCGCGGGTTGCCTCGGTGTGCCCGGCATTCACGGGGGGAGGGTGGCGGGTTGACTCCGAACAAGATCGGTACGCGCCTGGCGCTTGCACTCTTGCCGGTGGCGCTCGTAGCGGCGGGTTGTGGGAGCGGTGCGAAGGCGACCACGGCGTCGACGATCAGCAACGGCCAAGTGAACATCCAACTTCCGAACGGCTCGGGATCAAATGGTGGTTCGGGGTCGTCGGGAACCACCGTGCCGCTCGCCAAACAGAGCTCTCTCACCCAGTTCTTCACGGCTATCACCTCGTTCCAGTCGTGCCTTTCCGGCCTTGGCGTCAAGTTCATCGGGGCACCTGACCCGAGCAACCCGAACTCGCCGGCCAACGACCCCACGTACGTCAAGAACCTCACCACCTGCGCGGCCCAGAGCAACATCCTTCAGGCCCTCAAGAACGCCCAGACGGCCCAGGACAACCTGACCACGAAGCAGATCGCCATCGAGAACAAGGCGTATCTGAAGTGGCGGACCTGCATGATCGGGCGCGGTTGGGGCATTCCCCAGCCGGCGCCTGACTCCAAGGGTCGGCTCTTCTCCTTTGGCGGTGCCACGACTGGTGGTGCGAACGGCTTGAACTTCACCCCACCGGCCGGCCAGACACTCCTTTCCAGTCACGACCTCCAACAATGCGCAGCTACGGCCGAAAAGGAAGTACCCGGCTCGTCGTCGCTCGGTTGATGGCGACTCGCCAGAGACTCGTCGGGCTGCAGTCATTCTTGCGCCGGCGGAAGGTCTTGCTTGGCGCCGGCGGTCTAGTGCTGGTCGTGGCCGGCGTCGGGATCGGCCTGGGGCAGACCGGCGGCGCCGGCTCTTCGACGAACAAGGATCTTGTGATTCTTGCCAACGTGCAGCGCCGGACGTTGCAGGACACGATCACGCTCAACGGGACTCTCGCCCGCAAGGAGCTCAGCAAGGTCACCCCCGTGACGCAGGGCCGGGTGAGCTCGGTCTATGCCACCACAGGTGAAATAGCCAAAGACGGCGACTCGCTGTTCGCCCTGGATGGTCGGGACGCGATCGCCGAGCCCGGCACGGTGAGTTTCTTTCGGGCCCTCGGCCCCGGGGACCAAGGCGACGACGTCCTCCAGTTGAAGAAGATCCTCGCTGCGGCGGGCGACAACCCCGGGCCATTGGACACCGCCTTCACCCAGCAGACCCAGAACGCTCTGGCCCGGTGGCAGAGCCAGCACCATTACCCGAGCGCCACCGCAGCGGGTCCGGAGTCGCTGACCATCGCTCTCACCCAGGGATCGGGCTACAAGTTGGGCGCCCAGGCGGCCGCGGGGTTGACCATCAACCCGCCCCGGGGCCAGACCACCGCCGCCGTCAGTGGACGAGGTTCGGTGGCTGAGCTTACGGCCTTGCGATCGCATATCACGACGCCCTCGCTCACGATCCAGTCGGTCGACGCCGATGTCCCCGAGGGTGTGGCCGCATCGTTCCTCATCTCGGCCTCGTCGGCGCCAGGCGCCGACACCACTGTCAACCTCGACTCCGGCGGCACCGCCGGCAACAGCGACATCGTCACGCCGCCGACATCGGTCGTGCTCCCGGCCGCGGCCACCTCGGTCACGGTGTCGGTGCCGACGCGGCTCGACAACGTCGTGAAGCCGGACAAGACCCTCACGATGTCGATCATGCCCGGCACGGGGTACACCGTGGGCTCCCCGGGCACCGCTCAAACCACGATCACCAACAACAACGTCCCGACGCTGACCCTGACCGGCGGCGTCACGGTGTCCCCGGGCGGCTCGGCCACCCTGACCGTCACCGCCGACCAGGCGCCGCTGCACGACACGCAGGTGAGCCTCACTTTCGCGGGAGACGCCGCGCCTGGCGCCGACTACCACACCGTGAATCCGGTCCTCACCCTCAGCGCCGGCACGACGTCGACGAGCGTCACCATCAACACCCTCGTGAACCCGGTGATCCAACCCGACCGACACATCGTCGTGTCCATCAACGCCGCTCCGGGGTCGTACAGCGTGGGGTCACCGGGCATCACGGTGATCACGGTCTCGGGTGCCAGTGGGTCCGCCGCGCTCCCCGTGGTCACCTTGCGTTCGGCGTTGACGTCGCTCGTGAAGGGCCAGCCCTTCGTGGTCACGGTAGGGCTGAGCCAAGCGCTCAGCTCGTCGCTGACGATGGCCCTCACCTATGGCGGCACGGCGGTGCAAGGGACCGACTACACACAGCCTGCCGGGAGCATCGTCGTGCCCGCCGGGCAGACCAGCGCCCAGGTCACCATCCCCACGATCACCGACAACACCGTCGAGCCGGACCGGGTCCTCTCGGTGTCGTTGGCGTCGAGCCCGGCCTACCAGATCGGATCGCCGAGCCGGGTCTCGGTCACGATCACCTCGTCGGTCCTCCCGACTCTGAGCATCAAGATCGGCACGCCGACCGTGACCCAGGGGGGCACGGCGACCTTCACGGTCACTGCGGACCAGGCACCGGTGAAGGACACCTCGGTCAGCTACACGGTGGTGGGGACGGCCCAGCCGGGACAGGACTACCAACCGCTCGTGGGCACCGCACTGCTGAAAGCGGGCCAGACGACGGTCACGGTGGTCCTGCAGTCCCTCGAGAAAGACATCGTGTTCGAGCCGACGGACATGATCGTCGCCAACTGGCCGATCCGCGTGGGACAGGTCTACGTCAAGGCCGGCGACCCGGTGGCGCCCGGGGCGCCCATCTTGTCGCTCACCGAGCCGACCTTCACGGTGACCCTGCAGGCGTCGGCGTCCGACCGCACCAAGCTCCAATTGGGCCAGCACTGCACCGTCCAGCTGGTGGGCGGCGAGAACCAAGTGTCAGGGACGATCTCCGAACTCGACGCCGACCAGACGCTCATCAGCTCGGGATCGGGAGGATCTGGTGCGGGCGGGGGAGGAGGTGGTCAGCAGCAGGTCTACGAGGGACAGATCGAAGTTCCCGACCTCGGTGCCGCCGACGGGGCTGCTGTCACCATCGACGTCGTCGACCAGCAGGCCACCAACGTCTTGAGCGTACCCATCGCGGCAGTCAAGCAGAACGGGGTGGGCCAGGAAGTCGTCAGGGTCATCGACGTCGCCCACGGTGGCAAGGTGACCGAAGTGCCAGTGAGCATCGGGCTCACCGAGGGATCGTACGTCGAGATCACCAAGGGCCTTCGAGGCGACGAGAAGGTGATCGTGGACGTCAACCAGAATCAGTGAGCGATCGACCACCCGCCGACACTCCAACCCTGGTGGTCCCTTCCACCAGACGGCCGCTGCTCGAGCTCGAGCACGTGTCACGGGTGTACGGCGAGCAGGTCCAGGTGTTCGCCCTGCGCGACGTTTCCTTGCACATCTACCCCGGCGACTTCATGTCGATCGTCGGGCCGTCGGGCTCAGGCAAGTCCACCATGCTGGGCTTGCTGGGCGTGCTCGACCTGCCCACCTCGGGGACCATCCGGGTCGCCGGTCAAGACGTGAGCACCCTGGACGACGCCACCCGGTCGCGGCTGCGCGGCGACTCCATCGGCTTCGTGTTCCAGCAATTCCACCTCATCCCGCACCTCACCGCGCTCGGCAACGTCGAGACGGCCCTGCTCTACCGGGACATGCGTCCCCGGGCCCGGCGCGAGAAGGCCTACTCGGCGTTGGAGAGGCTCGGACTCGGTGCCCGCGCCGAACACCGGCCCGTTCAGATGTCGGGGGGCGAGCAGCAGCGCGTGGCGCTGGCCCGGGCCATCGTGACGGACCCGCTCATGATCCTCGCCGACGAGCCCACTGGCGCGCTCGACTCGGTCAATGCCGCGCACGTACTGGAGATCTTCCAGAGTCTCGAATCGCCCGAGCGAGCCGTCGTCATGGTGACCCACGACCCCGCCGTGGCGGCCCGGGCGCGTCGGCGGGTGACGATGCATGACGGCGAGATCGTGGCCGACGAGGCCACCGAGGCGGTGTTGGCATGAGCAGCGTCCGTGACCTTCTCGGGGTGGCCTGGACCGGATTGACGGCGCGTAAGGTGCGCACCCTGCTCATCATGCTCGGCCCGATTATCGGGGTTGCGGCCATGGTGGGCGCGGTGGGGCTGACCGAGAGCGCCAAGGGGGCGCTCAAGCAGCAGCTCGCGCAGCTCGGCACCAACCTGATCATCGCCCAGGCAGGCGGGACCTTCGGTTCGCAGAACCCCACGTTCCCCGCCGACGCCGTGCAGCGCGTGGGCGCCATCCCGACCGTGCTGAGTGCGGCCGCGACCACGAACCTCTCGGGCGTCATCGCCACCCCCACGCAGGGAACCAGCACCTACTACCAGGCGTTCCCCGTGCCCGTCCGGGCCGCCGACCTGAACCTGCCCGCCGTGCTCAAGGTGCCGTTGCTCGACGGCCGCTGGCTCGACCGTGCCGACACCAACCAGCACTTCCTGTCGGTGGTCATCGGGTCGGGACTCGCCAAGAAATATGCGTACCTTCCCGACGAGACCCGGACGATCCGGCTGAACACGACCAGCTTCGGAGTGGTCGGGGAGCTCGGTCCCGTTCCCCTCGACCCCGAGCTGGACAACGCGGTGTTCGTGACGCAGTGGGCGGCAAAGCACATATTCGGGACCGACGGCAAGCCCAACCAGCTCTATGTCCGGGCCAGTCCGGGGACCACCCAGGAGACGGCCAACGCCATCCCCAAGGCCATAAGCCTCGGTGGCCCCGACCAGACGTCGACCAATGTGCCCAGCGACGTGCTTCAGGCCGCATCGCAGGCCGACAAGACCCTGCAGCAGGTGGCATTGTTCGCGGGCCTGCTGGCGCTGGCCGTGGGTGGGCTCGGAATCGCCAACGTCATGTCGATCTCGGTCATCCAGCGGTCCTCGGAGATCGGCATCCGTCGGGCCGTGGGCCATAGCCGGGCCAAGATAGGCTCCCAGTTCGTCCTCGAGTCTCTGTTCGTCGGCCTGCTCGGGGGACTGCTCGGGGCCGCGTTCGGCGTGGGCATCGTCTACCTGGTCTCTTCCTTCGCCCACTGGATCGTCGAGATCGCCTACAGCCGGATCCCGATCTGGATGGGTCTCGCCCTGTTCGTGTCGGTGGCGGCCGGTCTGTACCCGTCGATCAAGGCGGCGCGTCTCGAGCCCCTCGAGACGTTGCGCCTCGGCTGAAGACTCAGGGCCGATCTTCGTACTCGGATTGGGTCCGGTCGACAACGGGAATGTTGCTTCTGTCGGGCATCACGGGTGCCAGGCACGGCCTGGTGTGTAGTTCGTCAATTTTGAGGATTCGCCAGCTGGGATGGAGTGTTGAAATCAGGCCGTCGAGGGAGGTGCAGAGACATGGCCACTGGCCACGTCAGTTCCCCAGTGGCGCGTATCGCGGTCGGCCTCGCCGTCGCCCTGACTGGATCGCTTTCGGTCACCATGGCGTTGTCCGTGCCCGCATTCGCCGCGCGTCAACTGTCATGCCGCACCGGCGCCAGGGATCAACCTGCGCGACTGCTCCCTCGTCAACGCCAACCTGGCCGGGGCCAACCTCGCGGGAGCCAAACTGCTCCACGCCAATCTGTCGGGGGCCAATCTGTCGGGGGCCAATCTGTCGGGGGCCAAACTGACCGCCGCCACGATCGTCAACGCCAACCTCGCCGGGGCCAATCTCTCCAGGGCCAAACTCAGCAAGGCCAATCTGTCGGGCACCACCCTCACCAATGCCAATCTGACCAAAGCCAAACTCGACGAGGCCGACTTCACAAAGGCAAACCTGTCGGGCGCCGACGTTCTCCGTGCCAATCTCAAAAACGCCCAGCTCGTCATGGCAAACCTCAATGACGCAAAGCTGGTCGACTCCAAGCTCGCCGGCGCTGCCCTCACGAATGCCACCCTCACCAGCGCCCATTTCGAGGGTGCCATTCTCATCGGCGCCGACTTGTCGGGCGCAAACCTCACTGACGCGTCGCTCTTCAAGGCCAAGCTTCTGCGCGCCAACCTGACCGGCGCCAACCTGACCGACGCCACACTCGTCCACGCCAATATCAGGGGCGCCCATCTTTCAAGGGTGATCTGGACCGGCGCGGCCTGCCCGAGTGGTTCCATCGCAGGTCCGTCGGGCTGCTGACTGCAGTCTCCACGTTGTAGCGAGCACGGCGACGGCCGGAACGAGACTTCGGAGATGACGGTGAGAACCGTGGGATCGGCGTCATGCGGGCCGCCGGCGACCGGCCACAGATCTGCCCATGGCGGCGACAATCTTCGTGAGTAGTTGTCGCGAGGTCCCGAAGTTGAGTCGGACGTACTGGTCCCAGCCGGCGCCGAACGAAGGCCCGTCGTTCATGGCGACCTTGGCCTCGTGCAGGAAGAAGGTGGCCGGTTCGTCCATCGCCAACTCGGTGCAGTCGAGCCATGCGAAGTAGGTGCTCTCGGGCTCCCGGTACTTGACGCCCGGCACCTCTGCCGAGAGGAGCTCCCCGACGAGATGCCGGTTGCCATCGAGGTAGCTGACCAGTTCATCTCGCCATGGTCTCCCGTGTAGGTACGCGGCGGTCGATGCGATGATCCCGAGCGACGTGGCGCCCGGGACGCTGAACAGCGGTAGGGCGCGCCACTTCGCCGCATCGGCGTGACTGGTGGTGATGACCTGCGCACATTTCAGCGCCGGGATGTTCCAGGCTTTGGAGGCTGAGGTCACGGTCACCGTGTGGTGGGCGGTCACCGCAGAGACCTTGGCATAGGGCACGAAGCGGACACCGGGGTAGACGAGTGGTGCGTGCACCTCATCGGCGATGACCCGGGCCCCATGCCGGTCGACGATCGAGGCCAGCTCCGTCAGCTCGGCGATCGTGAACACCCGCCCGGTTGGGTTCTGTGGGCTGCACAGCAGCACCGCACCCGCTCCCGAGGACAGCGCGGCGTCGACGGCGTCGAGGTCGAGGGCAGGGCTTCCGGCATGATCTCTGAGCGGTACCTCGATGACGCGGCGACCCGTGAGCTCGATGATCTCGAAGAAGGGCGGATAGGCAGGGGTGGGGACGACGACGCCACAGCCCGGTGCCACGAAGGCCCCCAGCGCGCCCGAGATGCCCGCCAGCACGTCGGCCACCAGGAAGATGCGCGCCGGCGGCACATGCCATCCATAGGACTCCGCCAGGAACTCGGCACAGGCCGTGGTCAGCTCGGTCGTGTCAGCCGGCGGGTAGCCGAGGTCACTCCGCTCGATCGCCTGGATCAAGGCCGAGCGGATGGGCGGTGCGAGAGGAAAGTCCGTCTCCGCAACCCACGCCGCGAGCACGTCGGGTCCGTACAGTGTCCATTTGACGGTCCGGCGCCGGCGGAGCTCCTCTTCAACCACGTCGTCGAAGGAACTCGTCATGGGGAGTCTCGGTCACCGGTGACGACGTGAGTAGTCATCGTCCGTGAGGAATCACCTGATCGACTGCCGCCCGTTGCCCCCCACGGGTGCCGGCACTTTGCACCTGGAACGCCGGCGCGCTGCCCGATCGCTGGATGACGCCCGACGTCGCCACCGAGATACGAGGCCACGACTCGTGGATCGGACAGGACGGCGGACGGCGATCCCCGCGTGACCACCCGACCGAGGTCCAGAGCGATGATCTCGTCGGACACGGCACTGATGAGCGGCATGTCGTGCTCGATGATCACGATCGAGCACTGGGTGGCACGCTGCATGTCCTTCAGCAGGGGGCCCAGTGCCTCGGTCTCTCGCTGGGCGACACCCGATGACGGCTCGTCGAGAAGCAGCACCGTCGGGTTGTGGGCGATGGCCATGGTCAGGTCGACGATGCGCCGCACACCGGTGGAGAGCTCGGAGACGAACTTGTCCCGATAGGACTGGAGGTTCATCAGCTCGATGAGCTCCGCCACCCGCCTCGGCCACCTGCACGCTCGGACTGCTGGATCATCGGGAGGTCGAGCAGTGCCGCCAGATGGTCGCGCGTGACGATGTGCCGTTCGAGACCCATGGCGATGTTCTCCGAGACGGTGAGGGACGGGAAGATGCGAGCGTCCTGGAAGGACCGCCCCAGGCCGGCCACCGACCGGCGGCTCGCCGACCAGGTGCCGATGTCGACGCCGCCCAGCTCGATCCGACCGACGTCGACGGGGAGCACCCCGGAGATGAGGTCCAAGACCGTTGTCTTGCCCGCCCCGTTGGGGCCGATCAGCCCCAGCGTCTCGCCCCGACGCAGGTCGAGCGTGACATCGTCGACGGCGACGATCCCGCCGAAGCGTTTGGTGAGGCCGCTGGTGGCGAGGACGATCGGCTGCGACGCCGGTGGATCGGCTCCGCCGTCGCCGGACGTCTGGCCGCTGACCCGCGCGGCAGGGGCGGTGGTGCCGTTGCCGGCCGCTCCTTCGAGGAAGACCGATCGCAGGAGGTCACCCCGAGCCAGGAGCTCGGCGGCCGCCCCCTCGAACCGGACCTCGCCCTTCTCCATGAAGTAGGCGCGCTGTGCGATGGTCAGCGCCACGTTGACCGACTGCTCCACCAGGATGACCGGGCAACCCTCGGCATGGATGGCCCGGACGATCTCCAGGAGTTGCTCGACGACGGCCGGGGCCAGGCCCAGGGACAGCTCGTCGATGATCAGCAGGCGGGGCTTGGCCACGAATGCCATGCCCAGGCCGAGCTGCTGCTGTTCGCCGCCCGAGAGGTTCCCCGCCATCTGGTGCCAGCGCTCCTTCAGACGTGGGAACAACTCCAGGACCCGTTCCGTGCGGGCGTGGACCTCGGCCGGCGTCTTCCTTGGCGAACAGCCACGCCGCCGCTTTGAAGTGCTCGGCGACGGTGAGCGTGGGGAACACGGCTCGGCCCCCGGGCACCTGCACGATCCCCAACCGGGCGCGCTCGACCGGATCGGCGTGGGTGATGTCTCGACCGTCGAAGACGATCGAGCCGTCGATCGGCTGCACCAGGCCCGAGACCGCCTTCAACAGCGTGGACTTCCCGGCCCCGTTCGTGCCCAAGAGGGCGACGATCTCGCCCTGGGCGGATCTCCATGTCGACCCCGAACAGCACCCGCACCTTGTCGTAGGCGACGTGCACGCCCCGGCACACGAGGAGCGGAGCTCCTCCCGGTGCCGGCTGGCCGACGCGTCGGGGGCGCCCGGTGACCGGCGGCGGAGCACCGGGGACGAACAGCGCGGGGCGACATCGGGGGGCAGCGGCGGGTGACGGCGGTGCGGGCGACGGCGAGGCTGGGCCGGCGACACCGGCGCCGGCGCGGGGTGGCGGGCCCGGGTACGCCGGGACCTGGAGGGGTCGAGTCGAGTCGTCGTCGCTCGAGGCGAGCCAGTGGCGGACGTCGAAGACGAGCCCGAACACCACCATCACCACCACGGCGAGCGAGACGAAGACGGTCATCACGGCACGGCCGCACCGTGGGGAGAGGGCGGATGCTGCGACGGGCCCGGGCCGGCTGTGGACGCCACGCCGGCGAGGGCGGTGTCGGCCAACGGCGCCGGGTCGAGAGTGGAGGGCACGGGACGGGGACGGGCTCTGCGCTCGTGGCCGGATCCGCCACCAGCGCCGGAACCACGATCCCTCGGCGCTTCGCCACCCACCGCAGCCAGTCGTCGCGCTATGTGCATGCCCAGCTCGGCGGACCCGCCCGGGTTGAAGTAGGCGTTGATGAGCAGGATCGGGCCGGTCAGCAGGAGCGGCAGCGTGGTCTCGATGCGTGGTGGAGTGGAACAGGTCGTAGACCCGGGGGCCGAACACGACCGCCACCTCGATGCCCATGGCGCCCACGACGGCCCAGGGAACCGAGCTGACGCCGGCGATGGCCACGGCGAGGAAGATGGTGAGGCTGGCCTGAGGCTGCGTAGGTCCCGGGCACGACGTTCTGCTGGGCGTAGGCGAAGAGCACTCCGGCCAGACCGGCGATCCCACCCGAGATGGCGAACGCCGCCAGCCGGGTGCGCGCCGGGTTGACGGCGAAGGCGGCGGCGGCGCGCTCGTTGTCGCGCAAGGCGATCAACACCCGGCCGGACCGGTTCCGGCGAAAGGCGAGGGCCGCCACCATGACCAGGGCGAGGAACACGAGGCAGACGAAGTAGAAGGCCCGATCCCCCGACAGATCGATCCGGCCGTAGAGCACGGGGCGGCTGAGGTGCGCGGACAGACCTGAGGGCAGGATGTGTGCGCCGATCCAGTAGTGCCCGTTGAGGAGGTAGTTCGGCACCGCGTAGCCGAAGGCGAGCGTCGTGACGGCCAGATAGAGGCCCTGGATGCGCAGCGACGGCAGGCCGACGATCACCGCCGCGACGACTCCGGTGAGGATGCCGACGCCCAACGCGGCGAAGAAGTCGATGTTGTGGTTGGCGACGAGGCCCCCGGCGACGCCCGCAGACACACCCACGAGGCCGAACTGGCCGAGGCTGATCTGCCCGGCCCACCCCGTCAGCACGACCAGGGACACCGCCACGATCCCGTAGAGGGGGAGCAGGACCAGGTACGAGACGTTGTCGACGCCCAGGATGTAGGGCAGCGCGATCATCAGGCCGCGCACCGACGACGACCATGCCCCATCGGGCCGCGGCGACCTCGGGGAGCTTGCGCAGCTCGGCGGGGATGGGTCGATACTGCTTGACCGTCTGCCATCGGCCCTCGCCGGCGTCGAGGGCGCGTGCCGTCCGGCGGGGCTGGGTGAGCAGCGCCCCCAAGATGACGAGCACCATGATCGACGAGGAGATGCTGTTGTCCCCGGAGTTGATGATCGTGGCGGTGATGAGCACGCCGATGCCCATGCCTGCCGCCAGCGCCACCCCGAAACGCTCCATGCGGGACACCACGGCGGCGGCGAGGGCATAGAGCAGGGTGTCGAGGCCCAACGTGGCGTCGTTCGGTGTCCCGATGAGCGGCGCCTGCACGTAGATCGCCAGCGCCGCCAGCAGGCCCGCCAGCGCCCATGCTGCTGCGCTGACTCGGCGGACCGGGATGCCCAGGAGAAGCGCCCGGTCGGCGTTCTCGGCCGAGGCCCGCAGCGCGATGCCGAGCCGCGTCAGGCGCAGGAATGCGGCGAGGCCAATGGTCACCACCGCCACGGTGAGAAATGCGGCGATCTCGTTCCCGGTGAGCAAGCGGCTGCCCGCGGCTCGTGTGCCATACCAGGTGCTGCCACGGCGTCGTGACCGTCGTCCCCTGGTTGGTGGCCTTCTGGCCGAGCCATACGGGAATGAAGAACGCGAGGACAGCCAAGCTCTGTGCCACGGCGATGGTCATCACGGTGGCGATGAGCCGGGGCACGCGCGTCGAACCGGCGCATGACCAGGTCGGCGAGCAGCCCCAGGACGCGGCCCCCCCACCACCACGATAGGAAGGACCGTCAGGTAGTTGACGCCGTACTCGAGCACGAGCACCAATGCGATCACCGCGGGCACGGCACCCACGGCGCCGGCGGCGAAATTGATGACGCGCGTCGTCCTGTAGATGAGGACGATCCCGACGCCGATGATGCCGTACAGCGAGCCCAGCGCCAGCCCGGAGACGAAGTCGGGAGCCGAGAGCCCGAAGACGAGCTCGACGACGGCGACGAAGACGGCGATGGCTGTCAGCCAGCGACCGACCCGCGCCGGCCAGCTCGGCCCTCGGGCCGCCTCGACCACGGGGGCGAGCGACCGGGGAAGCAACGACGACGCTCACGAGGATCGGGACTTCGGGATCGGTGGCTCAGACAGCTTGGGGAAGCCCTGGGGCAGGAACCTCGAGCCCTCGATGCTCCACGAAGGTGCCCGGCTTCTTGTCGTAGGGCGAGGGTGTGTTCTTGGACCAGTAGACGACCGCGGCGTCGATAGTCCAGTTGTAGCTGCCCTTGGAGAACCCGACTTCGGCGTGGCCGGTCGTCCCTCCTCCGATCGTCCCCATCGAGGGGGCCGCCGCCGCCATTCTCGCCGGGGTGAGATCAGGGCCGGTGTTCTCGATGAGACTGGCCAGCATGTTCCACCGCTCCCAGACGCCCGTGGCCACATACGGCTGCATCGGGAGGTTCGTCCCTCCACCCGAGCCTGAAGGCGATCGGGCCGGCCTCCTGGGAGGGCGGGGGGAGCGTGGCGGCCGACGTGATGCCGAAGGCGTTGTCGAATTCACAGCCCGCCTGCCATTCGCGGGCAAGCGAGCGATTGCTGGGTAGCCGTGGACTCGAAGTTCTGCGCCACCGCGTCGACGCCCATACCCTGGACATCAGCGAGGATGTTCTCCGGGTAGTAGTTGTGCTGCTGCTCTCCGGAGTACAGAAGCTCGGGGGCGACGGGGTCACAGAGGCAGACCACGTCCGTCGCAGGATCGTTGGGCGTATCCATGGCGGAGACCCCGGCGTTGATCTGCTGGGCAGCCGTGCTGATGTCCTGGGAATAGAAGTAGTGGTGTTGCGCGACGCTCCCACCGTCACCGCAGTCACGGTTGAGCGCAGGGACCAGGACGTTGGTGACCGTGTTCTCGTTGTCGGGGTCGTTGGTGGAGATCACCCCCAGAACCCGTTTCTGGCCGTTGAAGTTCTGGGCGGTGTTCTTGTCCTGGGCGAAGCTCACCACCCGGTTGGTGTTCTTGCTCGTCAATTGGTTGCACCAGAACTTGGCGAAGCCTTGCTCGATGTTGGTCGAGCTCTCCCCGGGTGACCAGAAGTACGGAGCATTGGCCTGCGCGAAGGCAGTGCTGAAGCCGACTCCGCCCAGAGCGATCGTGTGGTCCTGCGCAAGGCGCGCGAAGCACGCCGAGCAGAGCGTGGTTCCCCATGCGACGGCGTAGGGATGGCGGGTCTGGACGATGGTGTCCATCTCGGCCAACAGACAACCCGTGTCCGGAGGGACCGTTTGGCAGGTGCTGTTGTACGTCTCGATCTTGAGTTTGCGCCCCCACAGCACATAGTGGGAGTTGACGAAGTTCTGAAACGCCTCATTTACCTGCTTCGTCTGCGCGTAATCGACGTACAGGCCCTCCCCCCGGAGAATGGTGTCCACGACAGCCCCCGCGTCTGCGTAGTAGTCGACCACGGTGATGGTCTTGTCCGTGACCCCTTGGGACGTGTTGCCGCCGTTGCCGTTGCTTGCGCCGATCGTCCCCGGCGTACAGGGAGGGGCGTAGTAGTCGATCGACGTCGAGAACTCCCGGCCTCCGGTGCAGTGGGTCCGGTCGCCAGTTCCTCCCGTTGTTCCTGAGAAGCCGACCGCACGGCTCCCCAAAGCGGCACTCGATGCTGAGGATCCTTGACCGGGGGAAGTCGAAGGGAAGAACACGATGATGAGCACCTGCGCCGAGATGAGGACAACCAAGGGCAGGTATCCCCGGGCCAGGCGCCTGACCTTCATCGGCCTTGTCTACCGTCCGGGCGGTGCCTGAGCGGCCGCGGGACATCGACAAAGCCACGTGGCCCGGTCACGACGGCGTAGTCGACTAGCCGGCCAACCCCCATAAGGTCCCCCCACTCCCCGTTGCTCGAATGTACAGCCGTCGGTGTGTGAAGGGGCCCCCGCCTGGGACGACGGCCACGGTGACGACGCAGTCGCAGTCTGCTCCGGAGAAAGACCAGCTAGACGGCTTCTTCTTGCCCAGGCCCCGACGATCTGGGTCACTCGGCGTCAGCGCGACGGGGGGGCTGGTGCGGGCCTCTTCCACCGGGCATGTTGGCTCGATCATCTCCCTGGGTCGAACGGGGCCCCGACGATGCGGACGGTGACGCGCCCCGCTGCGCCGCATGGTGATGGGTTTCTTCGAGCGAGCCCGGGTTGTCGGGATGGTCCGAGCCCTCGGGCTCGTCACCGCGGCTCCCGGAGCGCAACAGCGCGAGCAGGGCGGTGCGACGGGAGTGACGAAGCTCGGCGATCGCCCGGCGCCGCGCATGGGGGTCGACGCCGGTGAGGAGCAACACCACGACGTAGAGGAGCAGGACCGCCAACGCGGCGGCGACGACGACGGCGATGCCGGCAAGGCCTGGCGTGAGATCTCACGAAGCTCACGACAGGGCCCTGCGCCAGGTACCAGCCGACCGCTCCGGCGGCGACGAATGCGAACACGTGCGTCCGGACGACCGGCAAGACCGCCGGGGCGGCGCGCGTCCCCAAGCGTCTCGTGATCACCGGCATCATCATGGCGGCGTCCACGACGACGGCCGTGACGAGAATCGCTACGCCGCCCCGGTGACGCCAAAGGAGACGCCGAGGATGGCGGTCAGAGCGACCTGGAGCGTGATCTTCACCAACCCCAACATGGCGATCAGCCGCTGGCCCCCGGCGCCACTGAGCAGGACAATGGGGGCGGTGACGAAGGACCGCAGTCCGTAGGCCACCGCCAGGATCGTCACAGCAGGGGCAACCAGTTCGTACGACGGTCCGACCCAGGCGATCGAGTGCCGGGCGGGCGAAGAGCGCCACGATGAGGCAGAACGGGACAGTGACGCCGGCAGACACGCGGGTGCCGGCGCGTGCCGTCTCCGCCAGCCTGTCCGTCTTCACCCCGACCGATCAGTGTGGCTGCATGCGGGAAGAGCGGCTGTGTCAACGGGGTACCCATCCGGGTCCCGAAGGTCGCGAGCTTGTCACTTACCGCGAAGAAGCCCGCGCTGGTGACACCCTTGGCGAAGCCGAGGACCAAGATGCTCGCCTGGTCGAGGAAACTGTCGATCAGGTCTCCCAACGCGTACCAACTGGCGGACGAGGCCAACGCACGCACCTGCCCCCGCTCGAAGTGCGAGAACTTGATCGAGACGGTCGGGAGGAGACGACGGAGCAGGATGTAGCGCACCACCTGGCCCAGGAGGCTGATCGAGACCGTGACGATCCCGAGGAGCAGCAAGGCCGCCTCCGGTGACGAGCACCACCGTCCATGCGACGGCCTGGCCGATCGCAACGCCGATGAGCGATGCGTTCAGCAGGTCGTAGCGTTGCAGCGCAACGAGGCCGCAGCCGAATGTGTCCATCGGGATGGAAACCGCCACGTCGAATCCCAACAGCAGGAACAGGTCGCGGGTGGTACCCGCCAGTGAGGGCTTGAGATGCAGTGCCGCCGGCAGAAACGCAGCCGCCAAGCCGCAGATCGCCATGGCCGCCACACCCAGGGCAAGGAGGAGGAAGAACGACGTGTTGAGGGCGCGCTCCAATGCGTTGTCGTCCCCTGCGCCCGACAGACGAGCGATGGTGGCGACGACCGCTCCCCCGAAGCCCAGATCCAGCAGCTGGACATAGGTGATGGTGGATCCGACGAAGATCCAGATCCCAAAGCCCTGCGTGCCCAGATGGTGGGTCAGGATCGGTGTGGTGACCAGAGCCACGCCCACGAGAACAGCTGTCAGCGCGTAGTTGGATGCGGTGTTACGCGCAAAGCGTTTGGGGAGTTCGAGAAGCCGTCGCTTCTACACCCGACGACTGACGCTCCGCCATAACACCAGCATGGCTGACTCCAGAGCGGATGGCCACTAACGTCGACGAGCGAGGGCGCGCCCCGAGGAGACGGTTCGTCGAGGAGGCGCGAGTGCCCTCTTGCCCGCGAAGCGCTCAGGTGCGATGAGACGCGGTGCGGAGGTTCCACCTTTCGCAACGGCTCGATAGGGCGAGGGACTGGCATGGTGCCTGCCCTGGAGACGTCCCATCTCGATGCTGATGGCGGTGGCGGCATCGATCAGCGCGATGGACAAGGGCCGACGAGTGAGGAGCCGTTTCCCGAGGGCGGCAGGAAGCAGCCAAATCCGACGCGTCCGTCTCAAGAAGCCAGCAGGTTCTGGATACCCGGGCCACTTCGACCAGCGCTTCTCGAGCAGGTAGTCGCCGACCGCGTACCTGCGGCACCTGGACGTGACCTCGGCAATGCTCCGACCGACCTGGTGGCGAACCCGAGCTTCGGCTCGGTAGACGAGCCGGCCATCAGTGAACGCTTGGAGTCGCCACGAGAAGTCGTTGTCACCGCCCGACAGGAAGATCTCGTCGAATCCGTTGAGCGCGATCGAGCGTCGAGCGGCGATATGCGACGTTGGCCGTCGCGAAGAACGGCATGAATGGCCCCGAGGCATTGAAGGACTGGTCCAGGAAGCGCCTCTCGACGATCCACCGCTGCGACGCCGACGTGAGCTCGTCCTGAACGATGGCGCCCCCCACCGCCACCACCGACGGGTCGACAAAGGGCTGGGTGAGCTCGCGCAACCAGGTCGGATCGGGGAGGCAGTCCACGTCCGTGAACGCCACGATCTCCGAGGTCGTCGACCTCCAGCCCAGATTGCGGGCCCGGTATGAGCCGCGTTGCGGCTCGGACATCACCGTCGCGCCCGCCCTGGCAGCCACGATCGCGGTTTCGTCGATGGAGCCGTTGTCAACGACGACGAGCTCGTCGGGTGGCAGGGTCTGTGCCAGGCACGCCGCGACGCAACCGGTCACCATCGCCGCGCCGTTGCGAACTGGCACGACAACAGCAATCCTCACAGAGGCGTCCTCACGACCATCTCGTGAAAACGAGCCGACATCACTCGGATCGTATCCCGAGCTGGGAGCCATAGAGAGCCGAGAGTGCCTCCTCGAGCTGTCTGGCACTCCGGCGCCAGGAGTAGTGGTCGACAACCAGGCCCCGCCCCGCCGCGCCTATCTCGTCGGCCAGGGCTCTGTTCCCGGCGAGCTCATCGAGAGCGGCAGAGCATGGCCAGCGGCGTCTTGTCGGCCACCATCACGTGCTGGCCGTGGCGGACTTCCAAGCCATGGATCGCCTCCGGGAAGACGACCGTCGGGCAGGCCCGCGGCGAGAGCCTCGAGCAGCTTGATCTTCGTGCCACCTCCGTGCTCGATCGGACAGATCGCCAGGTCGGCGGCTTGGAGATGGAGGCGGAGATCCTCGACGAAGCCCGTCGCCACGACGTTGCCGCCCCGTCGTGGCCTCGCCACCGGCCCGACTACCAGGAAGGTGAAGCGGTCGGTGAGGTTGGCGAGCCGCTCCACATGACGGAGGCCGGCGCGGTTGGGCGCCACGTCCCCGCCCGCGAAGATCACGGTGGGCTTGTCAGGGAGACCGAGTCGCCGCTTTGCCCGGCGTCTGGCACGGTCGTCCGAAGGAGTGTAGGTGTCGGTATCGGCCCCGTTGGGAGCGACGACGACCCGGGCCGGGTCCGCGGCGTAGTGGGCGACGAACAGATCACGGTCGGCGTCACTGACGGCGATGACCAGCTCGGCAGCCAGCCACGGCACGAGCCTCCGCCCTGCCGACGTACCCGGTCCACGGAAATCGCGACACGGTCACGCCCGCGGCGCGGGCCCACGATTCGAATTTCAGCCGCTCCAGGTTGTGTGCGGCCAAGACGAGGGGCACATGTCGGCGGAGATGGCGGAGACGGAGGCGGCAGTACTCGAACTGCCAGGGAAACTCCACCAGCACGACGTCTGCCTCGCTCGAGCAGCTCGTCCAGCAATGCGGGACGTGTCAGGCGCAGGGCCGCTCCGCTGCCCAACGGGACGCGCACCCACGACCGCTGGGCAACTGTGGCACACGCCCAGGCGAGAGGACTCGAATAGCGGTACTGATGGTAGGTGGGCGTGGGCTCTGCGCGGGCCACGCTTTCCCACCGGGGGCGACGCTCACCCCAGGAGAGGCAGAACTGGCGGACCTCGTGCTGCTCACTGAGATTCTGAAGGAGATTGTGCACACGAACGCGCGACCCTGAGTCGAGGGGAGGGAAGGACATGGGGCAGACGTCGAGGATCCTCACGCGCCGGTATTATGCAGCATCGGCGGTGGGAGGTATCCGTTGGGGCATTCCCGACCAAGTTCGATGCGGATCTTGTTCGTCACGAAGCCGCATCTGCCCGCCGTCGGGGGCGCGCAACTCACCACCCACTTCCTGGCCAAGGAACTCGTGAGTCGAGGGCACACCGTGACGGTGTTCGCCCAGCAACCTCCCTTCGACGCCCCCCATCCCACTCGCGACACCTCCCCGGGGTACCTAGTCATTCATTCTTCGGAGACCGCAAAGGACCTCCCGGGCGTCATCCGGGAGCGGGCTCCGGACTGCGTGGTGGTTGGTGGGTACCACGAGGAGATGGTTTCGTGGGTCGAAACAATGCTGATGACGTCCGCATTTCTTCCCACGATCCTGTACGCCCACGACGTAGGTGTCACGATGTGTGGCTTTGACCGATCGCCCCGCCCCCACGCCGTAGCGGCCGTGTCCCAATTCGTCGCCCGACCAGCTGGCCATGCAGGGAATCGCGTCGGCCGTCGTGCCCCCGATCGTGGATCGTTCTCGTTACCTCGTGCCGACTACTCGTCGCGTGGCATTGTTCGTCAATCCGGTCCAGAAGAAAGGACTTGACCGAGTCCTCTTGCTCGCCAAGGCACGACCCGATATCCCATTCGCCTTCGTACGGTGTTGGTATATCCCTCCCGAGGACCTGGCCCGGCTGCAGGCCCGGGTGGAGGCTCTGGGGAACGTCGAACTGCGCGACAGCGTCGACGACCCCGCGCGACTGTACGGAGACGCACGAATCGTGCTCATGCCCAGCAGCTACCCCGAGGCTTGGGGTCGGGTCGCGGCGGAAGCGGTGGCCGCCACCATCCCCGTCCTGGCCTCGTGCGTCGGCGGGCTTCCGGAAGCCGTCGGCGACGGTGGCATCGTCGTCGACCCCGACGAACATAGCGACGAGTGGATTCGTCAGCTCAGCGCCATCTGGGACGATGTCTCGGTCTACGACTGCGCACGTCGCCAGGGCTGAGGTCGCCGCACGCACGCGACACGACATCTCCGCGGCGTCGGTGGGCGCAACCTTCGAGGCGCTCATGGGCCGAGCGATCGCCGCCTCAGGCTGAGTCGAACGACGGTGAGATCACCAGATCGGAGGCCGATCGAGGACGGCGACCTGAGGCCAACCCCCGCAGAGGCCTGGGAGCCGGTCGCCGACCTTGAGTCCGTCCACCCCGAGTGGTCCGCTCTTGCCGAGCGCAGCGGCAACCTCTTCTCGACGTGGGAGTGGACCGACGCATGGTGGCGCCACGTCGGCCGCGGGCAGTTGTCGGTTGTCATGTGTCGCCATCGTGGCGGTGAGGCCATGGCACTGCTCCCGCTCTACCGGCTAGCCGGCCGCCTCCAGCTCCTCGGGAACGGCGCCAGCGACGAGCTCGGACCCATTTCCGCGCCGAACGACCGGCAAGGCCGCGGCCGAGGCCCTGGGGCGGTTCCTGAGGGCCGCCTCGTTCCCATGGGACGCTTTCGTGGGTGACGACATGCCCGGCGACATGGCGTGGGACCAGGTGCTGGGCGGCCGCATCACCCGACAGCTGGCCAGCCCGACCCTGCGTGCCGACGGCATGAGCTGGCTGGACTTCCTCAGCACGAAGAGCGCCAACTTCCGGGGGCAGGTGCGTGGGCGGGAGCGCCGGCTGTGGCGGGACCACGACGTCATCCTGTACGAGACGGAGGACCCGACCCGCCTCGAGCGCGACCTCGAGACACTATTCGGGCTCCACGTGGCGCGTTGGGGGCGGGCTCACGCAGAGAAATTCGCCGGTCGTCACCAACGCGCCTT
This sequence comes from uncultured Acidimicrobiales bacterium, assembly GCA_963796765.1. Taxonomy (GTDB): domain Bacteria; phylum Actinomycetota; class Acidimicrobiia; order Acidimicrobiales; family UBA8190; genus Chersky-840. Next base: position 202,704 of record CAWCMY010000002.1, read on the forward strand.
CTTGCACGAGTTCGCCGCCACCGCGCTCCGAAACAAGGATGGCTCCGACTCCGCATACTGGAGCTCGACGGACGGCCGGCGGCGGCAATGTTGAACTTTCGCTTCGGTGGTTCCGAATGGTACTACCAGGGCGGTCGGGATCCAGAGCTTGGGCGTCACAGTCTCGGCTTCGTCTTGCAAGTGCACGCCGTAAGAGAAGCGCTCAACGAGGGCATGCAGAGCTACCGGTTCCTGCGCGGAGAAGAGCTATACAAGCGGCGCTTCACCAATGCCGATACCGGCGTGGTGACGATCCGAGTCGACAACGTACCCGACACCGGCCAGCCGATCGGCGTTCAAGCCGTCACGCCCGACGCCAAGGGCACCGTCCGGTCCCGACTGAGACGGGACGCCATCTTTAGTTCCTCCGCGGGCTGGTTCGCCACATGCTCCCCAAGTCGGTGTTCAGGCTCGGGGGGTGAAAAGAGGCGTTCCCACCACCGGGATAGGGGGTGAGCTCGCCTACGAGGACCCGGTCGCCCACGTCGTAGAGATCGACGCGAAGGAATTCGACGACTCCTCCCAGTAGCGACGCCCATTCCACCATCACGTCGAGATTGGGTGGGCGAGCCGGATCTGGGGCGTCTGGCTCAGCATCGAGGGACTTGGACTACGAAACGGGACCAGTCCGGTCGCATGAGCGTCCATCGGATGCCCGCTGCCCTGTCCGGGGACGACCTCTACGAGTTTGACCTCGCCGTCGAAGGTGAAGAGCTTGTAGTCGGGCGGAGGATATGAGCCATCGGGGCTACAGAGAACCTCCTCGGCGAGAAGGAGGGGACGGGCGCCTCCGTATCCCCACTCCCGAAAGTGCCTGCCGTAATCGAGGGCGAGCCAACGCTCCGCCTCACGTAACTGGTCCACCGACGCGACCTCACCGTCATCTACGAACGCAACCATGCCGGAGCCATGATTCGGCTTCAACACGTACGGGCCGGTCCGCTCGGCGAATCGCGAAGAGTGCTCACCCACGTCGAGAAGATCGGGCACACTCTGTGGTCCGAGGCGCGCCGCCACGTAGGCGCGCATGCGCAGCTTGTCGCAGAACGTCCGAAAGACCGGGTCGTGGACCCGCAGTCGTCGATAGGTGACCTTGTCGTTGAAGGTCATTCGGTCCCATGCCCGCATCGACAAGGGTTGGCCCGACATCCGTCTGCTCGTCCACTCCAACCGGAGCAGGGAGTCGAGCGAGAGCATCCGGCGATCGGCACGCCTCATCAGCGAGGCGATGACGTCGTCCCACCACGGTTTGTCGTCGCCCTCTCGGGGCTTGCGCCGCCACCTGGGAACGGCGTCCACCACGGGGCGCAACCTACCCTGGTGGGAATCGACAAGGGCGCCCCTGCGCCGAGTCCGGCGGCGGGTCCCCCGTTCTCAAGCCACCGTCCCCTTCGCCACCAGGGAAGACCACTCGACATCCCCCACACCGGCGAGTTCGCGCAGGACCGTCTCGTGTGCTCGCCCAGCTGGGGGCCGACGTCGGCGATGCCCCCCGGAGTGCGGGAGAACTTGGGCACCACCCCAGGCATCGGCACCTCGTAGCCCGCACGGGACGCGGCGCGGACCACCATGGCGCGAGCCGCATAGTGGGGGTCGACGACCATGTCGGACGGGGTGTAGACGCGACCAGCCGGCACCCCGTGCGACGACAGGAGCGCGAGCAGGGCGTCGGCTCCCTGGGTCCGTGTCCAGTCGGCGATGAGTCCGTCGAGCTCTTCCATGTTGCGACCACGGGCGGAGTGATCGTGCGAATCGCGGATCCCGAGCCAGCTCCGGCCTGCCCCATGGCGGCACACAGCCGCGTGAACACCGAATCGGCGTTGCCGGCGATCAAGACATCGGACCCGTCGGCTGTCGGATAGGCGTTGGACGGGGCCACACCCGGAAGGACACCCCCGGTGCGTCGGCGGGTGACACCGGCGACTTCGAAGTCGGCCAAGGTGGACTCCATCAGCGCGGCCACGGCCTCGTAGATGGCCACGTCGACCTCCTGGCCCCGACCCGTGGCGTGACGCTCGGCTAGTGCGGCCAGCGTGCCCACCACGGCGAAGAGTCCGGCCAGCGCGTCCCCCAGGCTGATGCCGCAGCGAGCCGGGGGCCGATCTGGGTCACCGGTCGTGGCCCGGATGCCCCCCATCGCCTCGCCGATCGACCCGAAGCCGGCGTCAGCGGCGCGTGGGCCGGTCTGGCCGAACCCCGACACGTGGACCACGATGATCCCCGGATTGCGGCTCTGGAGCTCGTCGTAGCCCAGGCCCCACTCGTCGAGCCGCCCCGGCCGGAAGTTCTCAAGCACGACATCGACCCGGGCCGCCAGTCGCCTCGACCAGCTCCCGGCCCGGCGCCATGGTGCATGTCGATGGCCACGGAGCGCTTGTTGCGGGCGATGGCCGGCCACCACAGCCCCTGGCCTTGGTGGGTGATGCCCCAGGTGCGCATGGGGTCGCCCTGGCCCGGGGTCTCCACCTTGATGACATCGGCGCCGTAGTCGCCGAGCAGCTGGCCGGCGAAGGGCCCGGCGATAAAGTTGCCCAGCTCGAGGACCCGCAGCCCGACGAGGGGACCCGTCCGCTCCGTCGTGGTCATGGCGCCGAGTGTAGGGAGCCGGTTCGCCGACGGTTGGGGCGAGGGAGCCTCGGAATGGGCTCGGGAGAAGTGATGGAGAGATCATGACGGCACAGCACGGGCTCGACCCCGGGGGACGTCGGACACCGACCGGCTGCCGCCGTCGACCGGGCGACGGCCTGACCCCGCATGCCTCGCCTGCGCCAGGTGCCCAAGGCCGAAGCCGAGGCGCCCATCGTCCAGGTCATGTACGAGTACCTCTTCGAGGGACGTGACCCGGTCGCCGAGCCAGGCACCGCCACGGGGTCGCCGGGGGACTGGTGGACGGTGTTCGCCCTGGTGCCCGACGTCCTCGAGCACGCCGTCCAGGGGTTCGGTCTGTACCAGAGCCCCAACCGGCATCCTCGACCCGACGCTCCGTGAACTGGCCCAGGCCCGAGCGGGCTGGGCGGCGGGAAGCCAGTTCGTCTTCTCCCAGCACTGCAAGTCGCTGCGGGCACAGGAGGTGGACGAGGCGATCATCGAGGCGATTCCCCATTGGGCGGCAGCCTCCTGCTACGACGAGACCCAACGCCTGGTCCTGGCCTACACCGACTGCCTCGTGCTCGACCGGGGACGAGTGCCCGACGGGCTCTTCGCCGCGCTCCATGCCCACCTCCGGGACGAGGAGATCCTCGAGCTCACCTACATCGCCGCCCTCTACCTCCAGCACGCGGTGATGTCGCGGGCACTGCGCACCGAGTTCGACGACCGCGCCGAGCCGGTGGTCGAGGTGCCAGGCGGCGAGGGCGCTTCGGCTCGCGACGTCGGCCGCGACATCACCCTTCCCGCCACGTGAGCGCCGGTCGGCGAGACGGTGCCGCCTCGGGTGGTGGAGCTCGTCGAGGTGTCGCCCCGCGACGGGCTCCAGGACGAGCCGGTCCACCTGCCCACCGAGGCCAAGGTGTCCCTCATCGAGCGCGCCCTCGATGCCGGGGTGAGCAGGGTGGAGGCGGTGAGCTTCGTCCGACCCCGACCTGGTGCCGGCCATGGCGACGCCGAGGACGTCATGGCCGGGGTCTCCCGTCGGACCGGCTCCCGCCTGGCCGGCCTGGTCCTCAACGAGCGGGGCCTCGAACGGGCGCTGCGCCGCCGGGGTCGACGAGGTCAACGTGGTGGTCCTGGTGACCGAGACCTTCTCCCGACCGCAACCAGGGAATGGGTGTGGACGAGGCCGTGGCCATGTGGTCACGCGTGGCCTCAGAGGCGACGGCGGCTGGGGTCGGTGCGTCGGTCACCTTGTCGGCGGCCTTCGGCTGTCCCTACGAGGGGGTGGTGGAGCCCGACCGGGTCCGAGAACTCGCCCGCCGGGTGGCCGGGGCGGGGGCCTTCGAGGTCGGCCTGGCCGACACCATCGGTTGTGCGGTGCCTCCCGAGGTTGAGGTGCTCGTCAAGGCCGTGGCCGCCGACACCGGGCTGCCGGTCAGGGTCCATCTGCACAACAGCCGCAATACCGGGTTCGCCAACGCGGTGGCCGCCGTGGGGGCCGGGGCGGCCGTGCTCGACGCCAGCATCGGCGGGATCGGCGGCTGCCCCTTCGCCCCGGGGGCGACGGGCAACATCGCCACCGAAGACCTGGTCCACCTCCTCGACCGGATGGGCATCGCCACGGGCGTGCGGCTCGAGGGGTTGCTCGAGGCGTCGCGCTGGCTGGCAGATGCACTGGGTCACCCGTTGCCTGGGCAGGTGGTCCGCTCAGGTGTATTCCCCGCCTCGGTGGTTCGGGGCTAGCCGTGACCACCGATGCCGTCCTCGTCACCGGCGCCTTCGGTCTCGTCGGAGCGGCTGTCGTTCGCCAACTCGTCGAGGACCGTCGCCACGTGGTGGCCACGGATCTGGACGTCCCGGCCAATCGCCAGAAGGCGCGCCGTCTTCGTTCTCTAGAGGCGGAGGTTCAATGGGCGGACCTCACCGTTGCGGGCACGGTGGACGCTCTCGTCACGAGGCGTGAACCCTGGCGCGATCGTCCATCTCGCCGCAGTGATACCGCCGGCCTGCTACGCCCGCCCGGACCTTGCGCGTGCGGTCAACGTGGAGGCGACCAGGTCACTGGTTCGAGCCGCATCGGAGTTGTCATCGCCGCCGCGTTTCGTCCTGGCGTCCAGCGTCGCAGCCTACGGCGCCCGCAATCCGCATCGTGGCACGGCCTTGTTGGGGGCAACGACCCCATTGAACCCCTGCGACATCTACGGAACCTCCAAGGTGGAGGCGGAGCGGGCCGTGCGGTCGTCTGGCCTCGAGTGGGTGATCCTGCGCCTGGGTGGGGTGATGACCCCGGCTCCACAGTGGGGAGTGGGACTGGACATGGTGTACTTCGAGGGATTGTTACCCGTCGACGGGCGCATCCAGACGGTGGATGTCCGAGACGTCGCCCGTGCTTTCGTCGGAGCTACTTCCACCGATGCCACCAAGGAGGTGTTCCTGATCGGCGGAGACCAGTCCCATCGGGTGGTCCAAGGAGCGATCCGATCCGGCATGGCCCGCGCCATGGGACTTGTCGGCGCACTCCCGCCCGGTAGGCCTGGTGACCCCGACCGCGACCGAGACTGGTTCACCACCGACTGGATGGACACCGCTCGCGCCCAGGAGGTGCTGTCGTTTCAGCATCACTCCCTACCGGACATATTCGCCCAGACCCGGGACGATGTCGGCTGGCGGCGATGGCCCCTCAGGGCGGCCGCACCGATCGTGGGCGCATTCTTGCGGCCGAGGTCGCCATATCGTCACCGTGCCGGGGTCTACGCAGACCCGTGGGGAGCGATCAGTCGCAAATGGGGCGACCCTTTCCCTGACGGTGTGCAGTGGGACAGCACGACCCGCGATCTCAGACATTGATGTCGGCGCGATCAAAATAGGAATCCCTGGTTGCGGGCAAGGGCGACCATTTCGGTACCCATAGGGTTAGCCGTCGAACTGAGCCGACTTCGCGCTAGTGAACATGCGCCAATGCTCGAGTGTGATCCACCCAGTTGCATCGTAGAGAGGCTTCCCGGCAGGAGTGGCTCCAAGGAGCCCGACCTTGGAGCCACTGGACTTGGCCCGGAGCAGTGTGTCGGCGAGGATGGCCCGACCGAAGCCCTGGCGGGCGAATCGCTCGGGAGTGCTCATGCACCATACTGTGACGGCGTCGTCGACGATCGAGGTCAACACGGCCGACACCGCCACATCGTTTTCGACCAACAGCCAGATCTTGGTCGGGCCGTTCTTGTCGCCAAGAACACCGGTAATGACATCGATCATCAGGTCGTGTGCGAGGCCGAATGCCTCGCACATGACAGCGCAGACGATATCCACGTCATCCGAATCGGCCTGTCGGACTCGGGGGTCGGCCCGGAGGTAGTCCGAGTCGAGAGCCGAAGCCATAAAGGGCATCTCGCCGACCTGCCGCCAAGGAGCGACGAGCTCTGCTGAACCACACTCTCCCGCCAACATGAACAAGGACGGGACGCCGGTATCTGTGACCCGCTGCAGCGTCCGTGTGACTGCTGCGGCGCCTCCGCCACTCACGAGAGTCATGTTCATGTCCGGACTCGGGGCCCCGCTCAGGGCCATCCAGTAGCCCTCTCCCTCGTCGACGACCGGTGCAGGGCCTCCCTGGACCATCTCCCCGGCCGCTCGACCCATCTGGATGCGGCGGAGGCTGATCTCTGCTCGATCCACGGAACACACCCTTTCGTCAGAGGTCGACGAAGGTTAGCTGGCGGGGGGCCGGTCGAGGCTGGAGAAGACACGTCGAGAGCAGCGGGAAATTGCCGCTTCGGTAGGAGGAAAGCTCAGCCACATCGGGGTGCGAGCCCGCTGCAAGTTCCGAGCGGTGGTGCTCATGATTGCCGACCCCTACGGACCTTCGATCGGGCGCGGGATCATCACCCAGACACTCTGGGCTGGACTTCTGCGATGTCCTGCCAGATGAGTCGCTGATGTCGTTGTCAGCAGGTCGCCAGGGTGGAGAGGTAATCCACCCCGGGATCCACCCGTGGGCTGACGCCCGCCGGACTCCGATGTCGGACACTGGCCAAATGACAACCACCGATTACCTCATGAACATTGCCCTCATCGCCTTGGTCATACTCCAGATCCGGGGACACAAGGTGACCCGGGCGCGCCTGCTGTTCCCGTTAGTGGTCACGGTGTTCGTGGCCGCCCAGTTCCTCCACGCCATCCCCACTGCAGGCAACGACCTCGTGCTGATCATTGGATTCGCCTCCGCTGGTGCCGCCCTCGGGGCCGGGGCAGGGTTGTTGACGACGGTCAAGCGCGACGGGGCCAGCGCTTTCGCCCAGGCGGGCCTGGTTGCGGCCCTCCTGTGGGTCGTCGGCATCGGAGCCCGCATGGTCTTTGCCTTGTGGGTGGGGCACGGCGGCCAGGTTGCCGTCGCCCGGTTCAGCGTTGTCCACCACATCACCTCTGGAGCAGCCTGGGGTGCGGCGTTCGTCCTGATGGCGATGGCCGAGGTGGCCAGCCGTACCGGAGTCCTCTACCTGAAGACTCGCCGCACGGGTGCTGCAATCGAGCGCGGCGGACTCCTCCGGTCCCCGGCCGCGGCCTGACCCGGTCAAGCGCGGGAATCACGGTCGGGTGGGATGATCGTGTCCGTGAGGCTGGCAGCCCAGCTCGGGACGAGGACAGAGCGCATGCTCAGCGCCGCTCGCCTTGTAGCCCTTGCTGGCCTCCTCTGGGCCACGGCACACCAGCCGTCACCCAAGGGCGTGCGGGCCGACCACGCTGTGGAGGCCGTGCTGATGGTCGGAGTTGGGCTCGGCTGGCTGGGCTGGACGGTCAGCCGTCGGCTTCGCGCCCCGAGCCGCACGACGTGGGTATTCCTTGCTCTCCTGGCTGCAGCCGGCGGTGGCCTCGCGGCGTTGGTGCCTATCGCGATCACATTCATGGCTGTCGCCGGGCTGGGTGCCGGGATCGCCTTCCAGGGGCTTCCGGCGCTGGCCATAGGGGCGATCGGTGTCGGCGCGGTGGTCGTGGAGACGTTGGTAGCCGACGCTCCTGGCGTCCTCGTTGCCGAGGGGGCGGTGTCCGTGGTCGTCGGGCTCATGGTCGGCGCGAGTCGACGCCAATACGTGGAGCGAACGTTGCAAGCCGAGCAGCTTCTGGCTGAACGGGTCCGGGCCGACGCCGAGCGGGATCGAGCGACCGCGCTGGCTGAACGCAACCGAATAGCGCGCGAGGTCCACGACGTGCTGGCCCACTCTCTGGGGGCTCTGTCGGTTCAGCTTGACGCCGCCGACGCACTCTTGGAGGGTGGCGACGCGCCGTCGAAGGCACAGGAGTTGGTCCAACAGGCTCGGTGGCTCGCTGTCCAGGGGCTCGAGGAGGCGCGCCAGGCAGTGCACGCACTGCGCGACGAGCCGATTGCTCTGGCCGAGCAACTGGCGTGGTTGGCCTCTCGTGATGGTGCCGAGCTGACGGTGGTCGGTGCACCCCGCCCGCTGCGAGCAGATACTGGGTTGGCCCTCTATCGCTCGGCCCAGGAGGCGGTCACTAACGCCCGGAAGCACGCACCCGGGGCACGGGTGTCGATCCGTCTCGACTTCGGGCCGCAATCGACGGTTCTCCGGGTCACCAACGGTCCCTGTCCTGACGCCGAGGGCGTAAGCGAGTTGAAGACGACTGGCGGTGGATTCGGTCTGCAAGGCATGCGCGAGCGGATCGAACTGTTGGGTGGACAGGTCGTTGCTGAGCCCGGCGCGCTTGGTTGGATCGTGCAGGTGGCGGTGCCGGTGTGAGAGTCGTCGTTGTCGACGACCAGAGAGTCGTCCGCGAGGGTCTGGTCACATTGTTGGAGACCATGCCCGGGATCGAGGTCGTCGGGTCTGGCTCCGACGGCGAAGAGGCGGTCGCTTTGGTCGCGGAAATGTCCCCGGATGTGGTGTTGATGGACCTGCGTATGCCCCGAATGGACGGTGTCGAAGCGACAAAGCGAATTCGCGCCCACCATCGCGAAACCCAAGTGGTGGTGCTCACCACGTTCGCCGACGACGAGTCAATCGTCGGGGCGCTGCGGGCGGGGGCCATCGGATATCTCACGAAGGACGCAGGCCGAGATCACATCGGTCGAGCCCTCGACGCTGCCTCATCAGGCCAAGGGGTACTAGATCCGGCGGTCCAAGCTCGACTAGTGGAAGTGGCGACCCTGCCCGGAACAGGAGCCGGCGCTGGCCACCTACCGGATGGGCTGACCGAGAGAGAGGCCGAGGTCCTCCGTCTGATCGCAGCGGGGCGCTCAAATGCCGAGATCGGAACGGATCTCTTTGTGAGTGAGGCCACCGTGAAGACCCACGTCAATCGAATCTTCGCAAAGACTGGTAGCCGGGACCGCTCCCAGGCTGCCGCCTACGCGTATCGTCGTGGGCTCGTCAGTTGACGGTTCGGCCTGACGGCTTGCCTGTAGTTGACCGATCGACACCGGGTGTGGCATCAGCCGATTCGACGCAACGGCGTTGTTCGAATGCATCAGATAGTGATGGGTCCGTTGACCTCTCGGCGATGGAATTCAGTTCCGTTTGAGCTTCCTCGCGCTTCGAGCGTAACTCGCTGATCGCGAGTGCCGTCGACGACCCCAAGATCTGAAAGTTGATCACTTTGATCTGCAACTGAAGCTCGGCAACTCTCCGAGTCTCTTGACGCGACAAGCGCCTGAGGACCATTCGTCACCTCTTGTCACTCGACTCGGTTGTTGCATTGCAATCGCAACTCGGCGTTCCGACCGGCTCGGCCCAGGGATACAATCGCGATTGCGTCTAGGGGATCGAGAACCCGGGTGTGATCTGCAAATAATTGGAGATCTGCCAACTCGCCTGTTGAAACTCGCTTTGTAGTCGTTGGTCGAAGTTGAGGTTGAAACTGGGATGTCCGTTGGCCGTGATGCCACCGAGGATGAGACCGCCGGTCCAAGTCAGGTTGCTGGAGGCCCCGTTGAGTGTGAGATTCATTCCGGGGCCCCAGAACACCGCGTTCACCTGCGACGCTCCTAAGCCTGCGGTGCCACTTCCCGAGGCGTAGATCTCGAGGTCCGTAGGATCACCGACGAGCCCACCCTTGCACGTCCCCGAGCCGCTGCCGAGGGGGGGCTCGCAGGCGTTGACGGTCGAGCCGGCGAAATTGACGTTCGGGGAAGTCATCGATCCCACCGGCGGGAACACGTAGACCTCGACCCGCCCACTGTTCTGTTGCGGGCTCTGGGCGTAGTCGACGTTGACGGTGCCGGTCATGGTCAATCCGCCACGACAGACGTAATTGCCAGGTTCGAGAGTGGCCGGACCGGTCACAGTGTAGCCGGCAGAGTCGGATCCGGTCACGGCGGGACTCATGCTCGTACAGGCGGAGGCCGTCGACGGCAGACAAGGAGTGGGTGGGGCACCGTAGGGGTTGGGTGGAGAAGGACATGTTTGTGTCGGCTGCTGCGGTGCGTAGACGGGCCCAAGGTTCAGATATGGAGTGCACTTCGAGATTGATCCGCCATAGTTGACATACGTGGCGTTGGGATCAGCGGGCCCGTTGCACGTCAGTGTTCCTCCGGGACCTACGGCGATAGCAGCCGTGGCACCCGCGACCGCGTTCCCGTAAGGATCGGTCACGGTAACACTGGTCGTCGATCGTCCGTCGAAGGTCACGAAAGCCCCGCCGTACACGGCGTTCAGCAGGATCGGAGTTTGCTTCACCGTCGTCTGCACTGCGTAAGAAATATTGCGGACGGTCCCTTGCGATAGCACCGTGTACGCGCCTGAGGACGTGTCATACCGGGCCGTGTAGACGGTCCCGGGAGCGCTCGGAACGCTGCTGAAGCTGCATTTGCCCCCGCTGTTGGGCTCGTTGCAGAACGAGGACGGCGACGCTCCCTGCTGGTCGATCTGGAAGAGTGCGTCGGCGACTCCCGATTGCGCAAGTGCGCGCGCTTGCTGGATCTTGGTCTCGAGATTGGCGTTGCTGAAGTCGCCGTTGATTCTCGTGAACAATGCCACACTCAAGAGCACGACGACCAGCACGATGGCCATCACGATGGGAAGGGTCTGTCCGGCGTCGCCGGCTCCTCGTTGTCGGCAGGATGCCCCTAGTGACTCGGTCAGCCGCATCGGCTTGCTCCTGGTGGTTGATTCATGAGGTTGACCCTGGTGGTCGTGCCGTAGGGCGCGGAGTTGAGGTTTGCCACGGACAGGGTGATCTGCACCACGGTGGTGGAGGCGCTGACACTGGCCGGCGTGGCTTGGGGCTCGGTGACCTGATTGATGGCGCAGTGGTCGTAGTAGCTGAAGACCGGCAGGCCGCCGTTCGATGGGTCGCCGTTCGTGACCGCGGTGAGCTCGGTCACCGCGGTGTTCGACGCGACCTGGCGTGTCAGCGTTCCGCACCAGGTCGACGAGGTTCCCGGACAATTCATACTCGCGTAGCTGTATCGCCACGTGATGAGTTGACCCGAGGGCTGGATGGTGAGCTGCAGTTTGTCGTTGTAGGCCGCCACCGTCGACAGCGTCCCCAACGGATTGGCCGACTGGATGTCGTGCTGAAGGGCCAGCAGGGCGATTCGGACATTGGCGGCCGCGTTGGCGTTGTTGACGGTGGCGGTGTCCGCCTTGGCATACACCGTCAGCATGGTGGTCATCATCGTCATGAGCACGAGGGAGAGTCCGGACGCCACCAAGAGCTCGACGAGAGTCATACCCTCCTCATCGCAACGGCGACGAGAAGCGCGATCGAGGAACCGACGTTCGACCCTCAACATGCCGGCGTGCCCTTCTTGTCCTGGCTAAACGAGACTTGCGCGGTCAGGCTCGTGACCGAGCCGTTGTGCGAGACCGTGTAAGTGTGCGTGCCGGTGATAAAGCCGGTCCCGACCGGGCACAATCCGGTGGGCAGGTTGTAGGTGTACTGGTTCGTTCCCCACGAGAGGGTGTAGGGGGAACCCGGATCGGCACCGCTGGAGGTGGCTGCAACCGTCACGACGTCGGAGCCCGCTGTGCAGGTACCGGAGTACGTCACTGTCATCGTGATCGGCTGCATCAGGTCACCACTGCTCTTGGCCACGGTGGCCTGGCCGGAAGACTGACCGGCCTGACTGACGGTCAGGGTGTTGAGAGTGCACGGCTGGGGAGGGGGTGACAGGGTGGTGGCGGTGACCCACGCCTGCGAAGTGGCCCACTGGTCCCCACCCGACGAGAAAGCCACGATCTCGAACCAGTAGGCGGTGCTCGGTGCCAGGCCCGTCACGGTGAACGTCGTGGCCGTGGCGAGAATGGAGCCGCTCGTCGATGACCCCGTGGGTGCCCACGCCGAAGAGCTCCCCGTGGTGTCGGGAAACGCCAAGTGGCCCTGGCCACCGGGATCTGGTGCCCACTCGGCGACGAAGTACCCGGGTGTATTGAGCGGGGAAGTCCAGTTGAGATTGAGCTGCGTCTCACCCGCCGGATCGGCGGGCACGGTGACGGACAGACCCGTGATGTTGTCCGGGGTGAAGTCGGTGCCCGAGCTTCCCGCGCCGAACGTGAGAGTCTGGCTGCCCGTTCCGGTGGCAGCTTGGGAAAGTACGAGGTTGTTGCCCGACACCGACACCACCGTTGTTCCCACCGCGATGCTCGTCCCCGAGACGGCCATGCCGACGACAACGCCGGGAAAGCCACCTGAGGCCACCGAAGCCGACGTGGAACCCAGCGTCGTCGAGACGACGAAGTTCACGCACTGCGACCCGGTGTACTTGCCCAGCCCCCCCGGATACACGAGACTGGATTGGCTGACCTGAACCGTTCGACCACGTTCGTTCCACGACACCACGGCATAGATCTCTTTGTAGGCGCAGCTGTCCCCACCCGATCCGGCCACCCACACCACGTAATTCTTCGCCGTGTACACGATGGCCCCAACTTGTTGTGGGGTACTTGTCAGCGGAATCTGAGGGGATTCTCCCGCCGGTGGGTCCGACCCGAGGATCACGGTGGGCTGCCCGTTGTACGACGATGGCGGGGACTGGGAGACGAAGAATCCGAGGTTCGCGTACGTTACGCCTCCCGCCTGGGCCAGCTGACCGTTGGCGATGGCGATGGCGTCGCCGTATTCGCGGTTTGCCGAATTCGCCGACTCTGCTCCGTAGAACACGCTTGCCAGGGGGAGAAGGGTGATGGCCAACAGACCCAGTGATACGACCACTTCGATCAACGTGTACCCGCCATCGTGTGATTGCCGACGGGCGCGGACTAGGACGGCCCTTGACCATGTCGGGTCGTGGCCGGGCACCGACGCGTGAGGTGTGCTCATGCCGATTTCCCAGTCCCGTTCGCGACCAAGGAGCCGGGTGCGAGGGCCGCGGATTTCCCGCTGCTGTTGCCCTTTCCGTTGCCAACTCCCTTCCCATTGTTGTTCCCGTTCCCGTTGTTCCCACTGGTCGGGGACGTGGTGGGGGTGGTCGTAGTGATCGCCGTGGTGGGCGGCCCATTGGGAGTTCCAGCAGGGGGACCGTGTGTGGTGTTCTTGGGCGGCGATGTGGTTGTCGTCGGAGAGGGTGCATCACCAACGGCACCGTTCGAGTTGCCGCCGGGCGTAGAAGGGTTCGATCCCGGAGTGCCCGCGGGAGGAGCCGAAACGTCGGCAGGCGCCACCGGGTTGTGACACGGTGACGTCGACGACATAGGCAGGGTGGTCGTCTCGCCAACCCCCGTCGCAGTCGAGGCGGAGGTGATCGCGTTCGCCGCGCAGTGCCCACCGTCAGCCGTTGCGGCCCCGGCATTTCCGGGCGTACTCGTCGTTGTGGCGTTGTGACCGGACGGGGGCGTGGGCGTGGGCGTGCCGATGGGAGTGCCGCTGGGCGAGGCGGACAATCCGACGGCGGCGACACCGGCAGAGATCGCTGCTCGGACGTGGGCCGGCAGGGCCCCTGTGGCGGCCACCGCGACACCTCCGCCGAAGATGATGGTGGCGAGAACCGCCCCCTTCAGGGTGAGCATCTTCCCCAGCGTGTGCCGTTTCGGACCCGCCTGCCGGGGACGGGCGGCCCGAACCTGGGCGAGGAGGGCCGCCACGACCTGGTCCTCAGAGGCCAACTCGCTCGTCGATGCCGGCACCCTGGCGGCGCGGATCAAATCGGCGGCGCGTTGATAACCGAACGGGGCGTCGGGGGCGGCAATCTCGCCGGCCAGGAACGCATCAGCGGTTGTGTCGTCGAAGGGGACGGGACTCATCTCCCCCCTGACATCGCTTGCGCCTCCTACTGCGTTACAGCTTCCCTCGTCCAGCGGGTTTCGAGGTGCCGGAGGGCACGGTGCTGGAGCACCCGGACCGATCCAGGACTCCGCCCCGTGATGTCGGCCACCTGGTCCACACTCAGATCGGCCACAACCCGGAGGAGGACGACTTCTGCCTGGTCAGGAGGGAGATCCCGCACCAGGGCCGCGATGGCCCCCTGCGCCGACAGCGCTTCGAGCGAGGACTCTTCGGGCCGGTCCGCAGCCGGCGGGAGGGTCTCCGCCTCGAGCTCCATCAAGCGCGGTCGACGGTGGCGGCGCCGATAGTGATCAGCAACGCGACGACGTGCCACGGTGAAGAGCCATGCCCGGAAGTCATCGGCGTCGCCCTGGAACGTCGGGAGCTGCTTCGCCGCCGCCAGCCAAGTCTCTGCCAACAGGTCTTCTGCGACGTCGGGAGCGTGGTGGCGAAGGAATCGAAGCAACGCCGGGTTTGACTCGCGAAACAGACACGTGGTGGCCCACTCGTCCCCGGCCCGAGCCGCGTCCAGGGATTTCCCCAGCCGTGCAGTCTCCATCGCCTCCCTTATCGGCGACGAACGACAACAACTGAAGTGCAACGATGACGAGTGTCCCCCGTCCCCTGGCCCCTTCCGCGGGCCGAGGGTGGGCCGAGGCCCAGGATCAGTTCAACAAGGCTGTTCCGTGGGCCGATCCCACGCAGTCCCGTGCTCAGGGCCAAGGCCAACGGTCACAGCCCCCACCTGACTGGGGGGTCGGTACATGCATCCGCCCGAGCTGGGAGGTCGACGTCTGGATCTCGGTGCGAAACTGCCACGGGTGTAGGCAAGTCCCGCAATGCCCAATGCGAAAAGCGAAACAGTCAATATCGGAAAGCTGCCTCCTCTGATCATGAGATCGGCCACCTCGCCCAATACCACCAAGGGGATCCCGGCGCTGGCGAAGCGCACGGTGGCAGATCGACTCCCATCAGGCATGGCTGCGCTTGCAATTGCTTCGGGAGGCTTGCGGATTCTGATGGCAGTCATCCAGGGTGAGGCCATTCCGATCGAAGGTTGCTTCGTCCAGAGCGACCCGGACGCATCGATGAATGCCCACAATCCCTGATTCTGGTGTGAGGTCGTTAAGGTCTCGGACCCTGTGACCTCGTTTGAGATCGGCGCCAGGCTTGGCGGCGGAACACATTTTGCGACGAGTCTCCGACCGTAGAACACGTCGGAGGTACCTTCGCCGAAGTAGTTCTCGTTTCGCACGACGGTGACATCGCTTCAGCCTGCTCTTGTGTTACAGCCAGCTCGTGACCCGGCCTGCCGCAGATCAAATGCGGCTTTCCCCGAGGTGCCGCGCAGCCTTGATCAGGGTACGAATTTGCTGAGTACCGACACTGTCGGTGCGGTGGCACTGGAGCTGCCGGGGATCTCTCCTGATGCGGAGGGGTCAAACGTCATGGTGAAGGAGTTCGAGCCGGTGATGCCACCACAGGCGACGATCTGGCCCGTCATGGATGGCGCATTGGCGTAGCTCACCTGGCCCGGCGAATAGATGAACACACTCAGGCTCGATGCGAAGTTGGCCGAGTTCGAGATCGTGACGTCGACGTTGGCGGTGCTGCACGCAGTCCCGGGGCTCGCCAGGACCGAAAAGTTGTGGTGCGTGGCCGATGTGGACTGGAAGGTGTCGGAGTTCGCGGTCTTGAGCGACTGCACCTCGAGGACGGTGTCGGCGCTGAAACTGAACGTCTGGGCTCGGGTGTACGAAGGAGCACAGGTCGGAGCGTAGAAGACCGTCTTCGTGATGAGCGTCGTGATGTCGGTCTGGAACGGGTCGGCAGCCCCGCTGCTGTTGCTCTTGAAGTACGAGGCACAGGTCTGGGCGACGCCGTTGATCGTTCCGGGCACCTGGACCACGTTCCAACCCTGACCCTGCCATGTGGAAATGCTCGGATCGAGCACCGGGAAGCTGACTGCGGCCGGCATGGTTTGCGACACGAGGACCCCGTCATTGGGCGTCCTGGTCCCGCCGATCGTGGCCCCCCCGGCGACGGAGATGGCCCCCGAGGCCAAGGCGTTCCCCGTGATCTTCGCCGACCCCGACAAGTTGATGGCACCGTTGGTCTCGGTGGCAGTCCCGGTGACCTTGGTCGATCCGCTCATGGCGAGCGGCCCCCCATAGGAGGTGAGGTCGCCGTTGACCGTGGCGCTGTTCCCGAGTGTCACCGGACCCGAGGCCGTGAGACCGGCGATCGTGCAGGAGCCGGTGAAATTGACCGCCCCGTAGGTCGTCACCGCGCCGGGAACGACGTCGCCGTTCCCGCACGTCATCGTCCCACCCGAGTAGACGTTGGCGATGTTGCCGCCAGAGTTGATCAGCGTCGCCGCGCCGGTGAGGTTCAGGGCGTTCGTGGTGAACAGCGCATAGCCGAGCGCCTGGGCGGGCGTGCTCGTTGTGGCGATGGCGATCTGCTCCTTCATGGTCGCCGGCGAGCCCTGTGGAGCAGTGCCCGTCGACAAGATGGTCGCTGTCGCCGGAGGAGTGCTCCCCCCGAGCGTCGATCCGCTACAGGTGAGAGCGCTGGGGTTGGAGCCTGACGGATAGTACGTCACCGTTCCCGAGTACGACGAGGTGGCGCCGGTCGCGGTCAGCCCGCCACTGAACGGCCCGCAGGGAAGACTGGTGTAGAGGGTGGCGGCGCGCATGGCACTGAGCTCGACGGCCAGCCCGCTCTGGGCGGCCAGCGAAGCCTGGTTGGTGCCGCCGTAGCGCGTCGACAGGGTACCGGCGTAGTCGCTCGTGCTGATGGCCACGGCGAGGATGCCCATCAGGAGTATCGAAAGCACGAGGACGAGGACGATCACGCCCCCGCGATCGTCCGCACGAGAAGGGATACGAGACCGAGTCATGTCCAGCTCTCCTGAGTTGGGGCCGTACCGCACGCCACCGGTGGATTGGACGTATACGGCGTACTGAAGGCTGCGATGGAGGTCTTGAGCTCGGCGATCTGAGTCTTGTTCCCGTAACTCTCCGATACTTGGAGGTCGACGGAAAGCGTCTGCGGTGAGCCTGTGGCCACCGTGGGGAGTGTGAAGGGCGCCGTCGAGGAATTCACGATGGCCGTGGCAATCGTGTTCCAGGAAGGCACCGCGTTCCCAGTAACCCAGGTCGTGGACCATTCCTGCTCCTGCAACTGGTGCGTGGTGGTGTTCAAGATCCACTGGTCCCACAGCGACTTGCCGAAGGCTTGCGTTTGTACTCGGACGGCGAAACCGGCGCTCGCCGTTGGACCAACGGTTGTCATCTGGGTCGGCAGGCAGATCTGGGTGGCGGACTGCACCCGGTATTGCAAGTGTTGCACCGCCGTCCTGGCTTGGACCGAGCCCGTCGTGGTTCCCTGCGCATAGGAATGCGCGTCCGACACAGCCGCGATTGCGCTGGGGACGATGGTCAAGAGCATCATGGTGATCAACAGGGCTATGGCGAGCTCGATGAGGGTGAATCCCTCGGAATCGCGCCGCATGGTTTGGTCCGCTCCCCGTCTGATCCCCAGAGCTCGTGTCACGGTGCTGCCAGTTGTGTCTCGCCCACGACTTGGCCGGTACCACCTAGGGCGGAATGCCACGACACCACAACGACCACGGTCACGGTGCCAGAAGAGATCAGCTGCGGGTACGTCGCCACCGTGTAGGCGATTCCGTTTGTCGTCGTGGTGATGTGCGGGACAAGCGGGCTTTCGGATGTATTGGCGTTCGAAGTGGCGAGGGTTGCTCCGGTGAGCCTCAAGACATAGGTGGCGCCGACGGTTTGGATGTTGGAATCGCCCGCCAGCGAGTCCACGGTGGGGTTCAGCCCAGCCGTCAGGTCGGCGAACGGGAGAGCCGTCAGATTGGCGATGTCAGCCGAGACGAGGGTGTAGGCGACAGAGCGCTGTTGGGCGACCGACGCAGAGGCTGTCGTGAACAAGGTCCCCGTCCCGGTGGCAAGGATCACGACAGCGAAGAGAGAGAAGGCAATCAGAACTTCGAGCAGCATGGAGCCCCCGTCGCCCCGGGAACGAGACTGCCCGAAGCGATTTCGGCGCACCTTGAATTCACGTTGCCGCCAACGCCGTTGCACGCCTTAGCATCGACGCTTCGAAAGCGCAGCTTGAATTGTTTGAAAGTTGTGTCGGACCACTCTTTCAAATGGCTCGAAAGCGACTGCCATGTCCTGACCTGGGACAACGCCACAGGGTGCCACAGGGTGATGGTGTGTCTGCGCCCGAGCCCGTGTCAGCACCGAGGGTTGGGCTTCGGTCCGGCCCTCTCGCGTTTCGCGGCCCTCGCCTCCTGGGTAACCCCAACCGGCCGGCCCCGGACAGCGATTCGGGCGATTTCCGCTATGCGGTCCCCTGACGGAGCACGTCGCGCAGCCCCTTGGGCGTGAATGTTCCGGGCTCCGTGGTGTGCAAAATTCCGTCAGGACCTCGACGAAGCGGATTGGATCCTCGACGTGGGGGAAATGACCCACGCCCTCCATCACCTCCAATCGACTGTTTGGGATGGCCGCGTGCGCTTTGTAGGCATGGACGAGAGGGATGATCCGGTCATTGGCACCCCAGACAATGAGCGTGGGCATGTGTGCCGCCAGATACAGACGGTCCAGGGCACTCACCGATTGTCCACCCGGGTCGATGACGGCCCGCATGGTTCGGACGAACGCATGTCGATTCTCGGGCTCGGTCAACGACCGGTAGGAGCGCCAAATCTCGGCGCCTCCGGCGTTGCGGATGCCCAGCCCGCCGAGAAATCTGGAGACCGAGTCCCCCCAACGCCGCACGAACACCGGGAACAGGGCTGGTAGCACGTATTCGACCGCAGGCAGGGTGACAAGTCGGAGGATCCAGTTCACCTCGCGTCCCAGCCCGCCAGCGTCGACCAAGACCAGACGTTCGCAACGTTCGGGAAACTGGTAAGCGAACTGCAAGGCCACCCCACCTCCGAAGGACTGCCCCACCACGGTGGCCCGGTCGAACCCCAATAGGTGCAGGAAATCGCGCATCGAGCTGGCATGGTTGCCAAGGGAGTAGTCGCCCAGAGGTTTGGCCGACTTCCCGTGGCCGAGGAAGTCCGGAGCCAAGACAGTGAACTCGCTTTGCAATAACTCCATGACCGGGATCCACGTGCGGGAGCTGCCGGCGATTCCGTGGAGTAGCAACAGCACGGGGCCATTGCCGGCACGCCGGTAGCTCATGTGATGGCCGTGGAGGGATAGGTGTTCGATCGGGAACTGCTCCACCGCCGTGACCTGCTCCGTTGTGTCCATGGGATCCAATTCCTCCCTTCGGCACGGAGGGACAGTGTGACAGCCCACCTGCGCCGACGCTCCTAAACCGATACGTCTGGGAAGGACACTCCCATTGCGCAGACCTCGGGTCTAGGGCCGAAGGTCAAGACCAGGCGGGATCGGATCCGAGGAGCTCTGCTCGGCCCCCTCGCACGCCTAGGTCGGCCCTTCGTCAGTGGGTGGTTGGCTGGGTGGTGCGGTCGGTGGCCGTTCCGAAATCCCATGTGCCATGGCTGGACGGGTGCCTGGTCGGCGCCTTGTTCCCACGCTATTGCCGTCGATTTCCGAGAAACTTGTGAACGCAAGCAAGGGTCGGAGCTCGAGATGCCCGGACGAGATTCTTGGCACCCAAAGGCTTCAGCGGCCCACCGTCGCGGGGCGGTCAGACCCCGCCGGTCCCCGCCGCCGAGGCGAAGGTCTTGGCCCACCGGTAGTCGGCCTTGCCGGTCGGGGAGCGCGTAATGGCGTCTGCCACCACGACCTGGCGTGGGACCTTGTAGCCCGCCAACCGCTCC
Organism: uncultured Acidimicrobiales bacterium; assembly: GCA_963796765.1. Classification (GTDB taxonomy): domain Bacteria; phylum Actinomycetota; class Acidimicrobiia; order Acidimicrobiales; family UBA8190; genus Chersky-840. The sequence goes on from CAWCMY010000002.1 coordinate 222,382, forward strand.
CGGCACTGCGCGGCGCAGCTCCTGGCCGTCGATGGTGCAGCCCGGACGCGGCTGCACCACGGCCACCACCCGTTCGCCGAAGCGCTCGTCGGGCACGCCGACGACGAGGGCGTCCTCGACGACGTCGCAGCTCTTCAGGGCCGCCTCGACCTCGTCGGGGAAGACCTTCTCCCCCCCGGTGTTGATGCAGAGCGATCCCCGGCCGAGGACCGTGATGGTGCTGTCGGGCTCGACGGTGGCCACATCGCCGGGCAGGGCCCAGCGCTTGCCGCCGGCCTCCACGAACGTGGCCGCCGTCTTCTCCGCGTCCCCGAGGTACCCGATGGGGATGTGGCCGCTGCGGGCCAGGCGGCCGACGGCGCCGCTGCCCGGGACCACAGGGTGAAGGTCGTCGCCGAGGACGTTCGTGCGGCCGTCGACGTGCAGTCGCGGCGCGCCGTAGGGATCGTCGTCGCGGGCGCTCCCGCCCAGCTGCCCCGTCTCCGACGACCCGAAGGCATCGGCGACGATCAGGCCCGGGAGGATCTCGGCCAGGCGTCGCTTGGTGGCCGGTGAGAGCACGGCCCCGCCCGAGCCCACCGCCACGAGCGACGAGGTGTCGTAGCGGTCACGGTGGGCGTCGAGCTCGTCGAGGAGGGGCCGGGCCATTGCGTCGCCCACGACAACCAGGATGTTCACCGCTTCGGTGCCCACGAGGTGCCACGCCAGGGCAGGGTCGAAGCGCCCACCGGGGATCGTGACGACCTTCCCGCCGCCGAACAGCATGGTGAACGCCAGCCAGTGGGCGCTGGCGTGCATGAACGGTGGGCACGGCAGCGCCGTCATGCCCGGGCGCAGCACCCTCGTCGCCAGCTCGTCGGGCGACGCGATGACGTTGCCGAGCGCGAACGCGTCGCCCCCGCCCATGGCGGCGAAGAAGATGTCCTCGTGGCGCCACAGCACCCCCTTGGGCATGCCCGTGGTTCCCCCCGTGTAGACGCAGTAGAGATCGTCGGCCGAGCGCGACCCGAAGTCGCGCCGATCGGAGGCGCCGGCCAAGGCGCACTCGTAGTCGTCGCCGACGCCCGACGAGCCAGCCTCGTCGGGGACCTCGAGCAGTCTCCGCGGTGGAGCCATCGCCGCTAGAGCGTCACCGACCGCGGAGGCGAAGCGGCTGTGGAAGACCAGGGCGACGAGCCTGGCGTCCCGGTACAGATAGCGGAGCTCCCCGGCCACGTAGCGGTAGTTCACGTTGACGGGAATGGCTCGGATCTTGAAGCAGGCGAGCATCCCCTCGAGGTACTCGCTCCCGTTCGCCAGCTGCAGGCCGACCCGGTCGCCGCGGCCGATGCCGGCGTCGGCGAGGTGGTGTGCCAAGCGGTTGGACCGGGCGTCGAGCTCGGCGTAGGTGAGCCGGCGGCGGTCGGCGACCACGGCCGGTTGCTCGGGGACGAGGTCGACAACGCTCTCGAACAGGTCGGCCAGATTGAACTCCATCGCCGCTCCCCTCGATCGGCGGTTCGTCTCCGTCTCTCGACCTAGTATTGCTCACGAGGCGTGATCCGCAGGGTGGCTCAGATGGATGAGCGTCGTTGGAGGGAGCCGGTGGGGCACGCCCAGGGTATCGCGGACGGAGTACAGGCGGCCGTCCCGACCGCGAGCCGGGAGGCGTTATCGCCCGACCCGACCGGTGCGGACCAGCAGTCCCCGTCGCTGGCCGACCGCGTCACCGGGCCCTATCGCACCGTGATGCGTTTCCTGGGCCGGCGTGCGCTCGCCCGGGCCACGCGTGCCGTCCCACGCACACTTCGATTCATGGTGACCACGACCATGAGTGGCGAGGTGGCCGACGGCCTGGCGACGCCGGGCATGTCGTTGAGCCTGGCGGCCGGTGTGGCCATGGACGAGGCGCTGTTGGCCATGGCTATGACGCCGAGCCGGTTCCCTCGAAGGGCGGACTTCGCCCGGGTGAGCGCAGAGCTGGCCGACGCCAGGCGGATGTTCTCCCGCCGGGGGTGGATCACCCGCCCCTCCTCGTATCACCGCGCCCCGCCATCGCTCACCATCGGCGACGTCGAGACGAGCCGGGGGTGGGCCACCGGTCTGGGGTACGAACGGATCACCTATGACAGCGGGTTCGCCACGCGTCCGGGCGAGCCGGGCGGAGAGCGGTGGATGGCATACGGGCCCAACCGCCGGGCGACGGCCGCCGTTCTTCGTCACCGGGGCGGGCCGCGCCCGTGGGTCGTGTGCGTCCACGGGTTCGCCATGGGATACCCGTTCATGGACTTCGCCGGGCTCCACACCGCAAAGCTGCACCGCGGGCTCGGGCTGAACGTGGCGTTGCCGGTGCTGCCCCTGCACGGCCCGCGCAAGGTGACCCTCGTGAGCGGCGAGCCCTTCCTCTCCTTCGACATGATGAATACGGTTCACGGGCTGACGCAGTCCGTGTGGGACATCCGTCGCCTCCTGTCGTGGATCAAGGCCCAGGGCGCGACCTCCATCGGCGTCTACGGGGTGTCGCTCGGGGCCTACGTCGTCTCGCTCCTCGCCAGCATCGAGGACGGGCTCGACGCGGTGGTGGCTGGCATCCCAGTGGTGGACTTCCCCTCTCTCTTCCACGCCCACAGCCCCGTCCACATCCGGGCCCGGTCGATCGAGCACAACATCCTGGGTGGTGTGGCCGAAGACGTGTGCCGGGTGGTGTCACCGATGAGCCTCGAGCCGAAGGTGCCCCACGACCGTCGCTACATCTTCGCCGGCTACGGCGACCGCGTGGCCGTCCCGGAGCAGGCGCGCGCCCTGTGGGAGCACTGGGACAAACCCCGCATCAGCTGGTACCCGGGGAACCACGTTGGGTACCTGTGGTCACGGCAGGTGGAGTCGTTCCTGGCGGAGTCCTTGGAGGCTTCCGGGCTCAGCTGCAGACCCGTCGCCGACGGGGGCTGAACCGTGGAGCCGATGGTCGGGCTCGACGCTAAGTTCCTCTACTCGGAGACCCCGTCGACTCACATGCACACCCTGAAGGTCGCCGTGTTCGACATGACCGCGCTCGGCGGCGGCTACTCCTACGAGCAGGTGCTGGAGCTGTTCGGCCGTCGACTCGACCGGCTCCCCCCGTTCCGCCGGCGGGCGGTGCCGGTCCCTCTGGGGCTCGGGCACCCGGTGTGGGTGGAGGACCCCGACTTCGACCTACGACGCCACGTCACCCGCCGCCGAGTGGCCGAGCCGGGGGGTGACCACGAGCTGGCCGCCGTGGTGGCCGACGTGGCCGGCCGGCCCCTGCATCGGGACCGGCCCCTGTGGGAGCTCGTTGTGGTGGAGGGCCTGGCCGGCAACCGGCTCGCGGTCGTGGCCAAGGTGCACCACGCGGTGGCCGACGGATCCGCCACGGTCGCCCTCCTGCTGCGCGCCCTCGGGGCCCCCGACGCCGGCTCCGGGACCGGCGGGTGGCACTCCGAGGCCATTCCCACACGGTGGCGGCTCCTGGGGATGGCGGCCCGAGACCATGTCACGCGTCTGCGCCGGCTGCCCCAGCTGGCGACGCGCTCGGTTGGGGGTCTGCGCGCCTCGGAGGCCCGGCGGCGCGCGTCGCCGGCGAAGCCGCCGCTGCCGTTCGACACGCCCAGGACGAGGTTCAACGTGTCGCTCACCCCGGAGCGGACCTTCGCCATGACGACCCTGCCGCTCGACGACCTGAAGGCCGTACGCCGGTGGTCCGGGGCGACGCTCAACGACGTCTACCTGGCTGTGTGCGGCGGTGCCCTGCGGACGTACCTGCTCGGCCAGGGACAGCTGCCCGACCGCCCACTCGTGGCCAGTGTCCCGGTGTCGACGGATCCGAGTGCCACTCGTCTCGGCGGCAACCGCGTCGACAATCTGTATGTGTCCATCGGGACCGACATCGCCGACCCGGTCGAGCGGCTCCGTCACGTCCATGCCGTGGCTGCCGCGTCCAAGGACGTGCGCTCCGTCCTCGGCAACGACCTCCTGGAGAAGCGGGCCGACATCGTGCCCCCGCAGTTGTACGCGCTGGCCGTGCGGACGTGGTCCCGGACGGGCCTGGCCGATCACGTGCGGCCACCGGTCAACGTGGTGCTGTCGAACGTGCCGGGACCGCGCCAGCGCTTGCGGGTCGGGCAGGCCGAGCTGGACGCCATCTACTCGGTGGGCCCCATCCTCGAAGGCATCGGCCTCAACATGACGGCCTGGAGCTACGCCGACGCGCTGCACGTGTCGATCCTCGGGTGCCCGGTGAGCGTTCCCGATCCGTGGTCGATTGCCGAGGCCCTCCACGACAGCCTGGCCCACATGACGCGCATCGCGGTCGAGGCGTCGTGAGCGACGGCAACGCGGGTTCCGAGGAGATCGGGTCCGCCCGGGACCCGGCGTTCCTCCGTGCCGCCCGGCCGGTCCTGGAGCTCTTCGCGTCGTACTTCCGGCCCGAGGTCCGGGGGTTCGAGCGATTGCCGGACAGGGGCCCCTTCCTCGTGGTGGGCAACCACTCCGGCGGTCAGATCCCTCCGGATCTTCCCGTCCTCCTCACGGCGTGGTGGCACGAGCGGGGCGAGGACGAGCCGGTCTTCGCACTGTTCCACTCCTTCCTCCTGGGGATACCGGGAGTGGGCCCGGTCATGCAACGGGCCGGGGCTGTCGAGGCCGGCCGCGAAAGCGCCGAGGCGATCCTGCGCGGTGGCGGGATCCTCATCGATTACCCCGGCGGCGATCACGAGGTATTCCGACCCTGGTGGAAGCGCAATCGCATCGACTTCGGCGACCGCGTCGGTGTGGTCCGGCTCGCCCTTCGCACCGGAGTCTCAGTCGTTCCCGCCGTTTCGGTCGGCGCCCACGAGACTGTCGTCGTCCTGGCGCGGGGTGAGCGGGTGGCCAAGTTCCTGGGGATCGACCGGATGTTCCGCATCAAGGTGATGCCTCTCGTGTTGGGGCCGCCCTTCGGGATCGTCCCCGGGGGGATCCCGACGTGGCCGCTCCCGTCGAAGATCACAGTCGAGCTGGGCGAGCCGCTGCACTGGGCGCTGCGGCACGGTCCCGAGGCGGCCGAGAACGAGGACGTTGTCCGGGAGTGCTACGACGAGCTCACCGGTACGATGCAGGCGATGCTCGACCGGCTCGCCGACGAGCGTCGCTGTCCGATCCTCGGCTAGGTCTGTTGTCCTGCGAGGTTGGTCCACGTGGCAAGAAGATCCTGGTCACCACGGCTCAGAGGCTTTCCCCGGATTCTCGCAATGAGCCGATGCCGAGGGTACCCGCACTATCTACGGCAGTTCCGGAGTTCGAGGTCGCCCTGGCCAACGGGTTGAGCTCAGGAGGGCCGACGCGCGTCAGGGTGTTGCGGTCAATGTGGCGGAAGGGTTCCTCCTTGCCCGGAATCTGCAGCACTCCCTCTTCTTCGTATGACCATGTCCCGTCGTCGTTCACCGTGACGTGGATCCGGTAGCTGAGAGTTCGGAAGGACTGGTCGAGGAAGGGATTGGACAAGATGCCATGGACCTCGGACCCAACGGTTGCCGTGAGCTCGAATTCGGTGGTGTCGGGTCCGGCCGGGCCAGACGCTAGGAGCACCTGGGCTCGGGGGATGCCGAGGGTGAGAGTCACCGCCTGGGCTGCGGGCTCGTAGAGCCAGTATCCGACTTGGTCGTGGAACGTCTCGACCTCGCCGGGCTTGGTGATATGGGTGTGGTACCTGAGGCCGTAGAAGAGCTGGGGGCCATTCGTCTGCCGGTCGATGGGGTGCAGTTCGTAATGCTCGACGAACGTGTTCTGTTCGGTCCCTTCGACGACTGGGTGGTGGTCGGAGCCCTTGGTCCCCTCCCAGACGCCGGCCATCGGGCGCAGTGGACCAAGATTCGCCAGAGTGTCCGGGTCGCCGTCCGGTTCCGTATAGATGTCGGGTCCATACACCGTCACGTTGCCCACCTCACTCCGATCCAAGCTGTCAATTGAGACCTAGCCCCGCCCCTGCAGCGCAACAGATGTCTTGTAGGGAGGGACCCTCGATGACTGTATACGGCGCTCCGCTGGACGCGCCCCGGCGCAGGCTCGCCACATGACGGCGCAGGCGCCCCCTTGAGGGCATTCACCAAGGCTGCGGAGATCTCAAGCTAAGCAGGAGGCATCAGCGCCGGGTAATTGTCACGCGAAACGGGATTTGCCGTCGTCGACCCATCACCGCGTGGGACGTCGACAATTGTGCCGTTCATGTCGAACTGAACCTGACCGATCCCAGGGCGAGCAGTGAGAGTGCAGACAATCTGGCCTACCGCCGTCAGCTGATCGGCGGCTGAGCCGGTTGTAAAGTCGGAATTGACTGAGACTGTGGCGATTCCACCCCCGACCGTTGCCGTGATACCCGCCGAGACGGCAGTCTCCAAGCCCGAGGCCTGCTCCTGTTGAGTTGGTGGCATCGCCAGTTCCCGCAACACCTCATTGATCGTCGCGTCGAGGCTGACCTGGCGGGTTACGACTTTGAGTGGTCCCATTTGTCGTGCCAGACAAATGGTCACACTCATCACCGGGTTAGTTGGCTCAATCGTGGTACTCGTCGAAGGACTGGTGTCGAGCAGGCCCGAAGGAACGTCCTTGTCGGAGGCAACATGGGCGACGCGCTCCGTCGGCACCCCACACGATGAGAGATAGATCGGGATAAGAACGAGGGCGACCAACCAAATGCGGAATCGAACCATCACGATGCCTCGGGGAGTTCGATCACAAATCGGGCACCACCGCCGGGGGCGTCCTCGACGCGAATGGATCCCCCATGGAGCTTCGTATGCTGGGCGGCTAGGGCCAATCCGAGCCCCGTTCCTTTGGGCAGACTCGGATCGAGGTTGGCTCGGCCCCGATCGAAGCGGGTGAAGATCGACTCGCGCAGTTCCGCCGGAACCCCGGGTCCGTGGTCCTCGAAAGCGATGGCAACGAGGCCATCGGCCGACGGTTCGATGACCACACGCGAGACACCTCCGGCGTAGCGACTGGCGTTCTCCAGCAGGTTGGCGAGCACTCGCCGCATCCGCCGGCGATCGATGTCAATCTGCGGACTGTATTCGGGTGAGCAGTCCACGGGGGTCTGGGCGCTCGTCTCAGCCAGAACATCTCGGACAAAGGCGGCAGCGTCGACCACCGAGGTGTCGAGGACGGCGGTCCCTGCTTCGAAGCGGGAGATCTCGAGAAGATCGACCACCAGTTTGTTGAATGACTCGACCTGCTCCTCGAGGATGTCGATAGCCGCTCCCACCTCAGGAGGAAGGGTATCGCTCCTCCGGTGAACAACTCTGACCGCCGCCGAGAAGGCGGCCAGAGGCGCTCGCAAATCGTGGCTCACATCAGCAGCGAACCGGGCCTCTCGGCGTGCCCGCTCCTCGAGTTCGTCAACCATCTGGTTGAACGAGCCGACGAGCGCCTCGAGGTCCGGATCATCACTAGCAGGGAGCCGTGCGTCGTAGGTGCCTGCCGAAATATCGTGGGCCACCGCCGAGATGTCTTGCAATGGTCGCAGGATTCGTCTGCTCACGACCGCCCCTGTCCCGGCACCGACAACGGTGGCGATCGCAGCACCCATGGCCAAAGCTGCGGCCAGCACTGTGAGGGTGTGCTGGACATCACTGAGTGATTCCAGAACGTAGAACCGAGCGGATGATTCGGCGATAGGCACTCCGATCACCAGGACCGGACCCTCGGCAGTGGCGGTTGTCTCCCATGCCGCGTGATCCTGTCGCACGACCGACTGCAGCGATGCAGGAATCCGTGATGGACCGACCCCGACCGAGCTGGAATACCATTGGCCGCCGTGCTCCATCAGGACATTGCCCATTCCGATGGTCTGTAGCCCGGACAGGAGCGAGGCGATGTCTGTGTCCCCTGCGCGCAGACGGCTTCGCACCAGACGTGCGTCGGTGTACGCCTGGCGTATCGCCGCATTCTGGCGATCGTTGACCATCCATGTCCGCACCACCGAGTAGGTGACGGCCGAAAGTGTGGCGGCCAGCAGTAGTGACACGACGCCGAAGGCAGCGATCGCTCGGACTCGCAATGGGACAGGCGCCCATCCGTGCGCCCAGCGCCGAGTCCAGTCGATCGGCTTCATGCGCTTGTCTGGCCGAGCAAACAGGTACCGAATACTGAAAGATGGCGCGCACCAGGTTCGAGCGGTTGGGATGAAAGGCACCTGCTCCGACTGTCACCGATAGAGCGGTGCAGCTGTCCCGGTGGGTTCTGCGATCTGGCCAAGACGTCGGCCCTCATGTCGGTGCGTCTTTTCCAAGCCATCGAGCCACGAGGATATCCGTCGAGGAGTGAGCAACGATCGAGACGGCGACGGCCACCACGGTGAGAGCGAAGATGCGCGCCGCCAATGGGTTCGCCGATTCGAGAACCATCAGTCCGTAGACCACGGATGCGAATCCCTTGGGTCCGAACCACGCCGCCGCCGCCTGCTCCTGCCAGGGCAGTGTGCTCCGATGCAGGGAGATCATGAGGGCGATCGGCCGAGCCAGGGTGATCGTGGCGATGGCGAACAGCCAACCTCCGACACCCACGCCACGGAGAAGGTCCGGGGTGACAAGGGCCCCGAAGGCAAGCAGGGCCGCCAGTTTCAGCAACTCGGTGACAAGCTCACCGAAGCGGTGAAATGCATCTCCGGCCGAGGCGCTCACCGAGGCGACGGTGATGCCACCGACGAAGGCGGCCAAGAACTCGTTGGCTCCGGTGACTTGACAGAGAGCCAGTAACCCGAGCCCCACGGCGAACAACCCGAGCGGCTCGTAGAGGGTACTGGCCGAAAAGATTCGGCTCTGCTCCAGGCGGATGAAGGCCCAAGGCACGACAACTCCGAGGAGCACCCCGAGGGCGAGATCTCCGGCCAGGCGCGCGGCGTCTAGCCGTCCCGTGGCGGATACGGCGAGCAGGACGATGACGACGGGGAGCGCCAGGCCATCATTCAGGCCGCTCTCGACGTTGAGTAACTGCCGGAGCCGGGCGGGAACCTCCTCTCGGCCCACGATGGCAGCGGCAAAGACCGGATCGGTGGGACTCAATACCGCTCCGAGCAAAAAGGAATCGGTCCATCCGAGACCACCGACATATCGAGCGAGGAGAGCGATCGCCGCCAGCGTGAGGGGGAGGCCGAAGAGCAACGCTCGACCGGGTAGGCGCCAAGCCCGACGAAGCTCGCCGATTCCGGCCGCCATCCCGTCGGTGAAGAGCACGCTGAACAATGCGAGATTGGCCAGCTCGTGCACGGCGGGCTGGCGCGGCGTCAGGGTGACGATGCTCAAGACTCCGGGTCCGACGACGAAGCCCACGGCCAGGAACAGGACGGCCGTGGACAGTACGGTGCGGTGGGCGAGCTGCGAGACGAGCACGGCCACCGCCAGGGTGACAGCGAAGACGAGCACAGTGACCACGGCTGGATTCTTTCAGCATCCCGACGGTAAGGGACCGACGTGGACGAAGAAGAAGTATCCGTCGCAGGAAGGGTGGGGTCCCACATCGGCGATTGGGGATGGCGACCTCGGGGCCTCAACTCCCCCTTGGCCGGCGACACACCCATTGGCAGGTCGGTACGAGGTGATGCTCGGGCTCTCGGCGGTCGTGGCGGCCCCCGTGCTCAGGGTGTCGGCGACCGGCCCGCGCACCGCGGATCACGGGGAAGGTAGCCGAGGAGGAACCGGACCAAAAGGTCCCTCGGGTCGACGATGCGCCGTTCATCTTCACTGGGTCATACGGAGAAGTAACTGTCCGGACCATGTTCGGACACGGTGCCTCGTCTCAAGGATGTCTGACGCCTCGCAAAGACCGCGCAGTCGCGCGGAGAACTCTGCGGGAAGTGGTTGACACGATGTGAATGATAGAACTTGGGAATGTTCGATGATCTGCTCGAGGCCAATCGGCGCTATCGACGCGAGTTTCACGATTCGGGTGTGGAAGGCAAGGCGGCGAAAGGTCTCGCCGTGCTGACGTGCATCGATTCGCGTATCGACCCACTGGCCATGCTTGGTCTGAGGGCCGGCGACGCCAAGATCATCCGCAATGCCGGGGCGCGGGTGACCGATGACGCCCTTCGCTCATTGGTGCTTGCCTCCAACCTGCTTGGAGTAACCCGCGTATGTGTGGTGCAACATACGGACTGTGCGGTAATCGGTACGACTGACGATGAGATCCGGGCTCGCATCAGCGCCATCAGAAATGTGGACGCCGGCAGTTGGGAGTTCCTGGCCACGACGGACCAGCATGGCTCATTGCATCATGACCTCGAGCTGATCGTCTCTTGCCCACTGTTGCCTTCCAATCTGGAAGTTGGCGGGTTTGTCTTTGACGTGCATACGGGAAAGCTGGTTCCGAGCGTCCTATGACCACGGGAGCTCCGAGGATCGTTCCGAAGGGACATCGTCCCGACGGCGCGTCAGGTTGGGCGTCGGACAAGGTTGTCAACTCGCCATCGAGTCGATGCCGAAGATCTGAACCGTCTTGGTCCTAATCCCTGCGAAGTCGAGATGTGGACCCAGCCGAGCGAAGAGTCCCACCCCAGGCGGGCCTCGCCGAGGCAAGTTGGGAGTTGTTGGAGGGTGTTTGCGGCATGCTCGTGGACGAACACGTCAGCTTCCTCAACCACACCGGCTTCCGCGATGACGAAGCCCGGGATGACATGTACGGCACCCACAGGTTCTTTGCCCCAAGACCTTGCCAGTTGAGCAGGATCGACGATGTCCGAGCCAGGCTCACTCCGATCGGAGCTCGCCCCCGATCTTCATGCGGGCGGCCCGACGGGCCGGTATCGCAGCGAGGAGGTTGGTGGTGAGCACCGCAGTCGGCACGAGAACGAGAATGGTCATGAGGGGTATCGGTACCACATAGACGACGGGTGTCGCCTGAGCCAGAAGTCGCCAGGCGCTGCGCCCCGCGAGAATTCCAAGCGGGATACCGAACACGAGTCCTACAGATGCCAGAACGGTGGCCTGAACGGCGATGGCGACGCGGGTCTGCCTGCGGGTCAGCCCCAAGGTTTGCAGCACGGCCAGATCTCGGCGGCGCTGGCCGACCACGGTGACGAGTCCATGCCCGACCGCACCCAGCGCAAGGAGCACCAGGAAGCCACCGAGGAGCATTGGTTGAAGTTGGACGCTTCGGAGTTCGACTTGTTCGTCGATGTTGGCGAAGCTGGACACCGGTCCGATGCCGCCGGGTGCGAGGTCCGACGGCAGGCGTTTGAGCGCAGCTGCCTGATCAACTCCACGGCGGAAAGTGAAGCGGACCTCGTGGAACTTGTCCTTGGCCAAGTCTGGCTGGATCTGATCGAATGCCTGTTTCGAGAGCCACGCTCCGTCCGAGTACCCATTGTGCGAGTCCACTGGAACGAGCGTAATTCCGCTGACGTTCATTGAGCGACCAGCCACTGTCACTCGACTTCCCGACCGGACGTTGAGGGCCTGCGCCGTGAGGGGGCCAAGTGAGATCTCGTTGGCCGCTACCGGGGCACGGCCGGAGAGTGAGACCACGTCGACCCGCCCCTTCAGGGGATTCAACGAAAATGTACTCACCGGTCGCCCGTTGACAGGGAAGACGTCGATGCGCATGTCGTCGAGGACAGCGATGTCGGGATTCCGGGCAGCCACCTGAAGCGCGTGGGCCGACCCGGGTGGGGGCGCCCCTTCACTGATGAACCCGATCATGGTGAGGGTCTGCCCGAACCGCGTTGCGTCGTCCACCGTGCCGTCGAGGCCCGCCCGAAACGTCAAGGCACCCACGATTCCCAGGATTCCGGCCACTACTCCCAACAGGGCCGGTCGGACAGAACCTCGCCCGCGGGACCGGGTCGGCTCCAGCGCGAAGCACATACCGACCACCAGGCTCACGCCCAGGCCCATCTGCCGAGCACGTGTGGCGGCGAACGACGGCCGGTGAATCGGAACGCCTGATTCTGAACGGATCGAGGCCCGGGCAGACCACCAGCCACCGAGCAGGCCGAGCAGGACGATGAGCAGACCTCCGACGGCCAAGGGTGCGATCGCCACGTTGAGTCCTGGCGATGATTCATACTTTCCGGCCAGTCCCGACGGGAAGAGTACGGAGAGCGTGACAGCAATTCCAAGAGCAAGTGACGTTCCGAGCACGGTGGCGACCGCAGGTCCGGCCCCCGCAGCAGCCAAGGTTTGTCTTCTGCCAAGGCCCAACGCCTCGAGCGTCCGTAGGTCATTCGACCGCACTGCGCAGAACCGCATGAATGCTTGCCCAATCAGGACCAGCGACGCGAGCAGCGCAATCAACGAGAAGAGCAGCCAGCTTACCGCGGTGAATATCGCGGCACGATCGATGGGTCGGACGATCTCGCGCCAGTCCACAACATCGATATTGGGGTCATGGGTGACAGCGGCGAGTTGCCTCCGGAACGCCGGTATGGAAGCGGGGCCACCGCGAAGCCGGACGCGGGCGTTCTCGAGGTAGGGAAAATAGGGGCGGACATAGTCTCGAAAGAAGGCGAACGTCGGCATCAGCGCTGGACCGTCGCCGGGTCCCAGGTCGAAGGTGTTGACGCCGACTCCCACCACATGGAGGTGGACATAGGGGCCTTGGAAATGCATGCCCGGAGGAGGGTTGGTCGCCGATTTGAGCTCGGCCGCCTGGGCCTCGGTGGGAAGTCGCACGGTGATGGTGTCCCCGTACTTTTCGACGAAGCCTGGGGTGACCACGATCTCGTCCGGATTGCCCGGGTCGGCCATGCGGCCACTGATCATCGCCGGACGGTCAATTGAGACGTTCTGGACGCGGTCACCCGCCGGGAAGCCGGAGATGGCGTCAAGGCTGATCCCCACACCCTGTGGGGACGCTCCGGTCGGGAGCACGAATGTCCCGAGCGTCTTCGACCGACGGAAGCGCCCGCACCTGTGACCAATCGAATCCTGGCTGATTGGGAAGGACCATAACATCGGCCGGGAGGAGTCTTTGCGTTGAGTCGTGAATTGCCGAGTAGGTGCGTTGGGCTCCGGCCAGTGTCGCGATCACCAGGCCCCCGGCCAAGGCCACCAGGAGCACAAGCACACCGAGGGACCGCCATCGGCGAGGAAGATCGAGACCGGTCCAAAACATGACGGCACGGGATCGATCCCGCCAAGGACCTAGCACGGTGGAGGTGTTTGTCACACCTGCCGACCCACATGGTGCGCGGGCGGAAATCGAGAGGCGCTCCACCGCCGTGCCCGACCACGGCATCCCGCCACTGACGGCAGGTCGGGAGACGGACGGCAGCCGAGATGGGCGGCACATGCCCGCATTCGAGCACGCCCACGTTCGGTCGACAACCCTGATAGCCGCACCCGAGCTCAGGATGCTGGCACCACCGGCCCTCGGCCTGGTGACATCCACCCCATGCCGAATCGGCAGGCCAGGAAGGCAGGAACCTGCACAACGACACTTCCGGACCTCAGCAGGTTGCTGCCCGTCGACGAAACGGCCCTGCACCGACAGCACCAAGGATTCGCCCAACTGGCGATCTTCGTTTCAGGCGGTCCGGCACGTGGTTCCACAGGTTGTCCGTCGATGCTCACGCCGCCAGTCAGGCGGCGGTGTGGGTGCACCGCCTCGAGGCTCCATACGACACGGCCGGTCGAGTGGCGGAACCACCGACGGCTGGACCCGGTGTGTGGCTTCATCCCGCCCACGAGTCGAAGGCAGGTACTACGGTCGGCAGAGCGAGCCATCTCGGCCTCGTGAATTCGATAGTCAGGGTCTCCAGCGGACCGAGGGGGACCCAATTCGATTCCGCGTCCCTGTACAGGAATCTCTGTAGCATTCGGGCCGTGCGCTCCTCCAGATCTCCGAGCGAATCTGTGTCGACGGTGAATCTGAGCAGCCGGTGAAACCCCCTCGCTCGGCGATGCGTTGACAGTTGCAGAGGAAGGACAGTGACTGAAGCGCAACCCGTCGTCCGTCTCCGAGGAGTCGTCAAGCGATTTGGCGATGCGACCGCTGTGGCGGGCGTGGACCTCGATATCGCGCCAGGTGAGTTCTTCACGATGTTGGGCCCTTCGGGGTCAGGCAAGACAACCTTGTTGAGGATGATCGCGGGGTTCGAGCTCCCCGACGAAGGTGCCATCGAGCTCGGTGGCGTCGACGCAACGCTTTTGCCGGCCAACGCGCGGCGACGTGAACACGGTCTTTCAGGACTACGCACTCTTCCCCCATATGGACGTCATTTCAAATGTCGCCTACGGCCTGATGGTCGCCAAGGTCGGAAAGCCCGAGCGGGCTCGGCGTGCCAAAGCCGCCCTGGAGATGGTCCGGCTCACCGGGTTCGAAGAGCGCCGGCCGGCGCAACTTTCCGGCGGGCAGCGACAACGTGTGGCTTTGGCCCGGGCCATCGTCAACGAGCCCGAGGTGCTGCTTCTCGACGAGCCGCTCGGCGCGCTCGACCTAAAACTCCGTCAGGAGATGCAGGTCGAGCTCAAAGCCATTCAGCGCCGCGTGCGGCATCACTTTTGTCTACGTGACCCACGACCAAGAGGAAGCCCTCACCATGAGTGACCGAGTGGCGGTTATGGACCACGGCGTCCTGCAACAGGTCGACACCCCCTTCCGTATTTACGAGCGCCCCGCCAACGAATTCGTCGCTGGGTTCATCGGTGTGTCCAACCTCCTCGAGCGAGACGGCCGTCGAGTCACAGTCCGGCCGGAGAAGGTTCAGCTCGTCGCCGATGGCGACGCCGCCCCGGTCGGGGCTCACGTGGAGCAAGGCATCGTCGAAGAGGTCATCTACCTCGGTATGGTCACTCGTTTCATCGTGGCGCTCGACGCCGGGGGGACGCTGACCGTCGTGCGCCAGAACCTCGAGACCCAAGCAGAGGACGTGGCCGACTTGCGAGGCCATCGTGTCGACGTGGCCTGGCAGCCTGGTCAGGTCTACGAGATCGAGTCAGTCAGGTCCTGAGCGGTTGAGCGAGGGACCAAGAGAAGGAGGACACGGAATGGGGATTGTCCGAAGGACACCAAGGGGGCGGCGGATCGGTGCGATCTCGATGGTCTCGTTGCTCACCCTCGGAGCGGCGGCGTGCTCGAGTAGCAAGACACCGTCCGCTTCGTCGCAGACACCGCCCACGGCCGGAGTGAAGCCACCCACCTCGATCGGGGCCGGTGAAGGACAGCTGAACCTGATCGCCTGGGAGGGCTATACCCAGCCGCAGTGGGTCAAGCCCTTCGAGAAGCAGACAGGATGCCAGGTGCATGCCAAGTACGCCGGCTCCTCTGGTGAGATGGTGTCGCTCATGGCCAACGGCGGTGGCGGCCAGTACGACATGGTTTCCGCATCGGGTGACGCGGACCTCCGTCTCATCTATGGGGGCGACGTCAAGCCGGTGAACGTGAGTCTGGTCCAGGGATGGAAGCAGTTCCGGCCGTTCCTCAAGGCACCGGACTTCAACACCATCGATGGCATCCACTATGGGACGAGCCTGCAGTTCGGCCCCAACGTGCTGCTTGTACTCGACCAAGACCTTCCCAACGGCGCCCACATCCTGGAGCGTCATCTACGACCCCAAGTACAAAGGTCAGGTCACGGTGCCGAACAACCCGATCCAGATCGCGGACGCCGCGCTGTACCTCGAGAAGACGAAGCCGAGCCTCGGGATCACTGATCCCTATGAGTTGACGCAGGCCCCAGTTCACCGCTGCCGTCGCACTGATCAAGGACCAGAAGCCGCTGATCGCCAAGTACTGGAACCTCGCCAGCGACGAGATCAACCTCTTCCAGAGTGGCACGACCGTGGTGGGCGCAGCGTGGCCGTACCAGACGAACACCCTGAAGGGGAACAATGCCCCAGTGGCCGACACGATGCCTTCGCAGGGGGCGACCGGCTGGGCCGACTCGTGGCTGCATGGCGGCCAAGGCCCCGCATCCCAACTGTGCCTACAAGTGGATGAAGTGGGTGTCGACGCCGACCGTGCAGGCCGAGCAGGCCATCAGCTTCGGTGAGACGCCGGTCAACTCCCTGGCCTGCCCGATCATGGACCAGATGCAGGCCGGGTCCTGCGCTGGCTACCACGCGGACAAGCCTGACGCCTACTTCAAGACCATCAAGTTCTGGAAGACGCCGCTCGTCGAATTGCGGAAACGGGAAGACCGACTGCATCCCCTATTCGGAGTGGACGAACGCCTGGACCCAAGCCACCGGGTGACGCGCGGTGGTGCCCGAACGAGCGGGCAGGAGGGTGGCCCGGTCAGTGCGGCGTTGATGCGTCGCGCCTGGCTGCGGACCACCCTCCTGCTCTCGCCGCCCTCTGGCCTGGTTCCTCGTCATCTACGTCGCCTCCTGGTGATCATGTTGATCACGTCGTTGTGGAGCGTGAATTCCTTCACGCAGACGATCGACCACTCGCCTCACGACCCAGAACTTCCACCAGATCGCGTACGGGCTCCTATCCGAAGATCATCGGCCGGACGGTCCTGCTCGCGGCGCTCGTGACCGTGACCGACGCGATCTTCGCCTTCCCGTTCGCCTACGTCATGGCCAGGGTCGCCACGCGCCGCACCCAGCGGTTACTGCTCGTGGCGGTTTCCTGCCCCTGTGGGCCAGCTACCTGGCGAAGGTCTACGCCTGGATCTCGATCCTTGAGAAGGGCGGCACGCTGAACTGGACGTTCGCCAAGCTCGGGCTCCCCGCTCCCAACCTCGGGTTCACGAACGGCGCGATGTGGATCGCCTTCTCCTACATCTGGCTGCCCTACATGATCGTGCCGATCTACGGCGCCCTCGAGCGGATCCCAGGCTCGCTGCTGGAGGCCTCGGCCGACCTCGGTGGGTCCGGCGTGGACGACCATGCGTCGCGTGGTGCTTCCCCTCGCGCTTCCGGGCTGGTGGCCGGATCGATCTTTACGTTCTCGTTGACGCTCGGCGACTACGTCACGCCGCTGCTCGTGGGAGGTGCCAACTCGACGCTCATCGGCAATGCGATCTACGAGAACCTCTTGACGGGTGGGAACCTGCCGTTGGCCGCCGCCCTGGCCACCGTGCCCATCGCCATCATGATCGTCTATCTCGTCGTGGCCAAGCGCCTCGGCGCCTTCGATGCGCTATGAGCGGTCGACAATTCGCGCGAGCTGGGTCTGTGGGCCTGGGTGGTGGGCGTCCTCCTGTTCCTCTTCGTGCCCATCATCACCATCGTGCTCTTTGCCTTCGACAGGTCGAAGGTCGAGACGTGGCCGATCCGCGGCTGGACTACACACTGGTTCGCCGTCGCGTTCCACGATCCCCAGGTGCGTTCGGCTTTCGTCCTGTCGATGAAGGCGGCCGTCATGGCAACCCTGATCGCACTTCTCCTCGGGTCGCTTGGCCGCCTTCGGCGTCCACCGGGCCCGCTTCTTCGGCCGCGATTCGATCTCGCTGCTCCTCATCCTCCCGCTGGCGCTGCCGGGGATCATTACCGGGGTGGCGCTGAATTCGGCGTTTCAGTACGGCCGGGATCTCGCTGTCGATCTGGACCATCGTGATCGGCCACGCAACCTTCTGCATTGTGGTGGTCTACAACAACGTGATCGCCCGGTTGCGCCGCACGTCCGGGACGCTTCTGGAGGCGTCAGCGGACCTCGGGGCGAGCGGCCTTCAGACGTTGCGGTTCGTCACCTTCCCGACTGATCGCGACCGCTTTGGTGTCAGGGGCGCTACTGGCCTTCGCCCTGAGTTTCGACGAGGTCATCGTGACCACGTTCACCGCCGGTGCGCAGAACACGCTACCGATCTGGATCTTCGGGGCCATCCGCCTCGGTCAGCAGCTCCCAGAAGTGAACGCGGTGGTGACAGTCGTCCTCATCCTGATGTTCATCCCGATCATGATCGCGGCACGCCTGACCGGTAGTGAGAACGTTGCTCGGATGGCCGAGACATCACGCAAGATCAGAGCACATGTTTGAAGTGCACGACGAAATTTGGACGTGGGCCCCCTGCAGATTTGGTTGGTTGGCGGTCACGCGCCCGGAAGGTATGGGCGCAGGGCTCGCCGCTTGATCTCGGAAACCGTCACCCCCTCCACGGCGGCTGGCAGGGCGGTTTCTTGTCGCAGATCGGGACCAGACGCACCGATCCGACCCCCTTGGAGGCCTCACCGGGAACGGGCTCGGGCCTCGTCTGCGAACAGTGCTTCTCGGGTGCTCCGCCGCCGGAGCAAGGGACAGTACGCGGTTGACGGGGCGAGTCCCGCCTGGGGCAGGGCGACGGCTTCGTGCCCGTTGCGATGAACCTGCTCCCTCAACCCGGCCTAGGACGACGAAGAGTCGGATGGGGTCAGTTGCAGCGGGTGGACTGTCCACCGTTGGGGGCGTAGGTGTCAGGGTTGGAGTGCCCCGCGAAACGGTCGGCGATCCAGTGTTCGACGTCGCGCGCCGAGCCGGAGACGATCGATTCGTGATCTAGGCCGGCGTACATCCACTGGACGACGTCTTGACCAAGGCCACACAGATGGTTCCTCACGAGTTGTGTGTCAGCAGGCGGGTTGGTGGTGTCGGCGAGGCCCTGCACCACGAGGAGGGGCGTCGCGCTGCGTGTGCGTAGGTTCAGCGGGTCATTGGCGTTGAGGAGCGCCCGGAACCTCGGTGGCAGAACGGTGGTAGTGAAGACCTGGTCGACTTGGTACGGGCTGATGGCCCACGCGATCGAGTCGTAGCACTCCGTGCTGAGGTGGGCTGCGAGACGTTTGCCGGTCGGTGTCAACAGGGAGGTGGGCACTCTTCTGCCGTAGGCGGAGTGGTAGCCGACTACGTACATCAGGGTGAAAGGCGAGGCTGAGTCGGTGGGCGCCCCGAAGAAGCCATCGGCGAGATTGGACGAGGGTGCACTGGCGACGGCACCGACGAGATGCAGCTTCGGTGCGTATGAGGCGGCAAGTTCCATTGAGAACAAGGCCGCACCTCCGCCCTGGGAGTGTCCCCAAACGACGTAACGAGAACTGGGGTGGGCTCCCGGAATCCCGGATGCGGCCCGCACAATGTCAATGATGTTGTGGGCCTCGGCAGCGTTCACTCCGTGCGGCTGCAGCCCGCGAGATGTCGGGGCGAGGTTCTGGTTGCCCTCGCCCTGGTAGTCCGTCGCCGTCACCTCCCAGCCGTTGCCGAGTAGGTCGTTGACAGCTGGGACGTCGGTTGCGGGACTCAGGGAGGGGGCACAGGCGTTGGCCATGCCGTCGGTCGGATGACCGTAGCTGACCACGGGCCAGCCCCCCGGAGGAGCGGTGCCGAACGGGACGAAGACGAGCCCGGTCACTGTCTGCGCTCGGTTGCGAGCAGACGTCGACCGATACTTGACGACATACGCGGTGCCGTGGACGCCCGGCGCCGACACCCTGATCGAGGTCATCAACGCCCCGGAACTCTTCGAGAATCGCCTCGCTCTGGCGCCGCTCGCCGTGGTGAGACCGAGGGTCAGGGCCGCTATCACCACGAACGCCACGACCGACATGAAGGTGTGGCCGGAGCACCGCACCCTGGGACGCTCCGGCCCTGAGACTGGACGGCATGGTGCGACTTCTGACGCCGGGTTGCGTCCGCTGTCGCTTCTCTCTCGCAACACCAGTTCGGATCGTTTCGAACCGCCCCGCCCGAATGGCAGAGGCGCTTCGCTCCAATCTAAAGAGGTGCGTCGCCAGCGGCATCGACAGAATTGACAGTATCTCGCCCCTAAACCCGGCTGTGTCCGATCACGGGATCGCCTGTTGAGCAAGAAATTCTGGGTCCCGGAACCTCTCGACCACCCCGTAAGGTCCGAGCCGCCAGCTCGTACTCAGGGACCCGCCCTCCGATTCGGCGTGTCGAGGATGTCACGCGATTGCGACTGCCCGGGTGGCGACGATGAGAGAGGCCTGGACGCGGAGCTCCAGCGAAGTTGTATCGGCGGATTCGACTGCGACTTCGGAAGGCTGATCGAGAACAGTGATCCCTTGCTCGGCTCGCTCTCCACTCGGACTGTGCCCCCCTGCGCGTCGACGAGGGTGCGCACAACGGCGAGCCCGATGCCGCTCCCTGCAAGGCGCCCGGCATCTCTTCCCCTCCAGAACCGATCGAAGACATGTGACAGCTCATCCGCGGGTATGCCCATGCCCGTGTCGGCGACCTCGAGGAGTCCTGCGCCGTTGCTGGAGCGGACAGTCACGCCGACGGTGCCGCCCCTGTTCGTGAACTTCAATGCGTTGGAGAGAAGATTGAACGCGATCTGTTCGATCCGGTGAGCGTCACCTCTCACGCGAACATAGGAGAGATCGGACACGAGTCTCACCCCTGCCTCGCTGAAGGAGGCCCGAAGGGCTTGGATTGCGTGCTGGACGGACTCGGCCATGTCAATCGATTGCATGTCGACGTGCAGTTTGGTCGCCTCAGCGGAAGCCAGGGTATCGAGGTCTTCGACGACCCTTCCGAGAAGGAGTACTTCTTGGTGAAGTGACGAGAGCGTCTCGGCGGAGGGACTCACGTCCTGGTCCACGAGTGATTCAGTGGTGGCTTGGAGCACGGAGAGCGGGGTTCGAAGCTCGTGGGCGACGTCGGCCATTATGGCCGTTCGGAGGCTCTCCTCCCGGGCGAGGGTGTCCGCCATCCGATCGAACGCTTGAGTGAGGTTGATCAGCTCGCCTCCCGCGTAGGATTCACCCACGCGAGCCTTGTGGTCCCCTGCTTCGAAGGAACGGACCGCCCTGATGAGCGCCGTGACCGGCCGGGTGATGCGTCGCGAGAACAACACGGACACGATGAGCGCGAGCAGTGCCGCAATGGCCGCGGATCGGGCTATTGTTTGAATGAGGGCGCTTCGCAGGCTCGCTTCAGAAGTGGGGACGGACGCCCCGTAGAAATGCAAGATGGCTCGGCCGACCCGCTTGCCACCGACCTCGACGGGAGACGAGCGCAGTGGTCCGAGGAGCACGGTGGGTCTCTGAGCATCCGCGACCGAAGGAACGGAGACTCTCCTTCCGTTGCTGTCAAGGACCGTCAGGCGTGCCTCGCTGTGCGCCGCCAGCGTGGCGGGAACCGTCAGGTTCACATTGCTCCACGAGCCGGCTGCCCGATACTCGTCGGCCACCGCCTTCGCAGTGGTGAGGGCCGTTCGCTCTTGTTCTTGCCGAACTAGCGTACTGACGTCACCACGAGCGGAATACAGCGCCAAACCCGCCACCACCGCAATGGCACCAATGGCGATACCGATGCTCGCAAGGGCAAGTCGAATGGCGATAGGGCTCAGCGCCCACTTGCGACTATGCATCGGGCTTCAGGCCGAGTCGGTATCCACCACCGAGTACCGTAAGGATGATCTCCGGGCGACGCGGGTTCACTTCGATCTTCCTTCGCAGGTTCTTCACATGAACGTCCACCGTGCGCTCGTAGGCCTCGAACTCGTAGCCGCGTACGCGATTTATGAGCTCCGCACGGGAATAGACACGCCCAGGGACCCCGGCCAAGGACGTCACCAGACCCCACTCGGTGGGCGTGAGCTCGACGACGTGACCCCGAACCCAGACTTCACGCCGCTCTTCGTCGATGAGCAGTGATCCCTCTCCGAAGCTCCTCCGGGGCATGCGTGGGTGTTTGGACGACTGGCGTCGCAGGATGGCCTGGATCCTTAGCACGAGCTCCCGGGGGCTGAACGGCTTGGTCAGATAGTCGTCGGCCCCCACTTCAAATCCACGAATCCGATCCTCCTCCGCTGTTTTCGCGGTCAGGATGAGAATGGGGACGTCCGAGTTGCTGCGGATCTCTGCGGCCACGTCACTACCCGAGATGTCGGGCAAACGGAGGTCCAATACGACCAGGTCGGGCCCACCGCTGAGGGCGAGCTCCAATCCGCCTGCGCCGGCGCTTGCCGTCAGCACCGCGAATCCGGCTCGTTCCAGGGTAAGGCGAAGTAGCTCTCGTAGCTTGCTTTCGTCCTCTACCACGAGAATTGTCGATGACACGGTACGCCCCCGGGACCAGCATCGCACAGGCCGGTGTTCGAGGGCCGGGCGCACCGCCTCAGGCGTCGCGAAAAAGCGGGATCCCAGTAGGCCGACGAGTGCCAGTGGCTATGCGGCCGTCGTCCCTCGGGCCGCTCTTCTCAGGTCTTCTTCAGGCAGTGTCGCCCCTGCGGGGCGCCGCCGCCACGGGGCGCGGTTGAAGGTGCCGTTCTGACAGCGCACCGTCGACAGCGGCGGGCGGTGGCGAGGGTCGGCTTGAGGATCTTCACACCATCTTCAATCTTCACATCATCTTCAAATGGTCCGGAGGCCGATCTTCATATGCATCGACAATGCTCCTTCGCAGTTGGGGTGCAGCACGGAAAATGGGGTGAGTGGGGCTGTGGCAACGCGCCATCCCGTAGCTGCGTCGCGTCACCGGATGAGCCGGATGAGCAAAGGAGCTAGAGATGAGCATGCGTCGCAAGGTACTGATGGGCGCTCTGGCGTTCGCCCTTCCGATCGCTTTGCTGGGCGCCACGCAAGGTGTGGCCGTGGCCAAGAAGGCGAAACCACCGCCAGATCCGGCACGCAATTGCACGCTCAGCGGCACCGTACATTTCGCCCTTCCGGGGCTGTCGAAGAACGGGACACTGACGAGCAACAGCGCGTTGAAGAAGACTTACACGACGACGAGCGGGACCAGCTTCGGTGGTGGCTGCACGGGCAGTATCCCGACGGTCACAATCAAATCGAAGTCGACCAAGTGCAAGGGCCCGAACGTCCCGCAGGCGCCCTGCGCGACGAAGGGGACGTGGTGGTACGACGGTGAGAGCACCTTCGGAAGCACTGACACGCTGACGACAATTCAGAAGTCCATCAAGAAGATCACGTTCACCCTGGACGGTGTCCTGTACCAGACGAAGACAACGGCTGCCTACGATCTTGTTTGCGGACCCGATGTGGGCTTCAAGATCACCGGCACGGTGAAGAAGCCCAAGCAGGACAAGGGTCAGACCTCGGTCGTCAATGTCTGCTTGGGAGGCGACTCCGGTTCCGGAACGACAGGTAACTTCTTCTCTGACCTAGGTTCGGGAACGGGAACGATCAAAACGGCAACGATCGACCCAGCGTACGCAACAGTGACAATCCACTAGCCGTTGGTCAGCGGGAAAGGACCGAGCCGGAGGCGCACGTCGAAGCGGCCGACGGACCGAAAGAGCTGAAGCATCGTCTCCGGCTGGTTTCACCCTAGGAGGGACTCCAGCGCATTCAGGTGACGACGAATGGGATGGATTTGACGAGCCCCCCGGAGATCTTCCCGGGGGGCTCGTCGCGCCCCTCCCAGCGGATACTGGTATGCGCCTCCGAGACCCGCGTCCTAAACCCTGGACCTTCCGTGGGCCCTGGTGACCAGGGCGGGAGCAGGTCTCGAGAAGCGGTCGCAGAATTCACACCAGAGTCCGGCCCAGGTCAGACTCTGTCAGACCTGGAATTCGGGTGGGTCGAGACACTGGGCGATTCCGATCTAGACCAGCGCGCCAACCCGACGCTGCTGCCGCTTCCGATGAGACCCAGACGACGGCATCTGTAGTGACCAGCCCAGTCTCCACATCATCTTCATGCTGTCCAGATGTGGTCTTCATCGCCTGCCGGCAAGATGATGAACGATCCCACATCTGAGGCATCTGGGCCGGAGTTGAGGGAATCAAGATGGCGATGATCGACATCGGGAACCACTTCCCGGAGTTGTAGACCCACCCAATCGAAGCGACGCATGGGGTGGTGCTTGGGCGAACCCCCGGGATTGCGAGTCCCGGGGGTTCGCTGTTCATCCGCATCGAGTCCACGCGTCGGACCCCGGGACAGCTGATCGGGCTGGGTGCCCCCCTTGGGCTGGATTGGCACCGGATTCGCCAAGAACGTGCCAACTGGGCTTTGTGCTTGACTCCGTCAACGCCGGTCGCACTGGAACCAATGTCGACGTCGTCGGTCAATGTTCTCCCGCGCTGTGCCCGGGATTTCCCACGTTGTCGTTTCCGCGCATCACAGCAGAGCCCCTTCGTCATCGGCCGAATTGGGTGTCGGCACCGATCAGGGTCCTCCGACAGCTGCCGGTCCCGATGGGTCCAGACTGGAAGTCCTCGCATAGGCGACCTGCCGGCACCACGACTATGCCGAAGGCCCCAACAGGAGAAATGCGACCATCCAACGCGTCACGGTCGATGTGGCACGACGAGGCTCCGCAGTCTCAATGCGCCTCACCCTCAGCTGGCTACGCCTACCGCTCCTCGCGCCGAGGCTGCCTCCAACTGAGCAGCGAGCCAGCTGAATCCGTCGCTTGCCCCAGCCGTCGAGCGGGCAGTCCGTGCCATGGCCGAACGGCGTTCGGGGGCCATGGAGAGACCTTGGTGAAGCGCGGACGCGGTCTCGGTGACTGAGATTGGATCGACCGGCAATACGCCGCCCTTCATCTCCTCGTACGCACCCGACTGGGACGACAGGGCGATGACACCATTCGCGGCGTTGACGAGAGCGCCCTCCTTTGCGACGAGGTTGAGTCCGTCCCGAAGGGGATTGACCAGGAGAACGTCATATTCCGAAAGGGCCGCGATGACCGGGGGACGAGTATCGCCCGATGCCAGGACAATGGGCGTCCAATCTGCCGTTGCCCACCGCTCGTTGATGTTCGAGACAACCTGTTCCACGTGTCGACGGTACGCAGCGAAGGTCGGCAGATCTGCCCGTGATGCGGTGGTCAGGGCCAGGAATACGACGTTGTGCCGCCATTCTGGGTGTTCGGTCAGGAGGGCGTCGAAGGCCTCAAAGCCGCGAACCAGGTTCTTTGCTGGATCCATGCGATCGACTCTGACGATCAGGCGGCGACTCCCGACCGTTTCACGGAGCGCGCGCCGATGCGCCGAGCAGACTTCGCTGCTCGCCGTGTGTGCGAGGCCCTGGCGGTGTGGACCGAGGGGCGCCACAAACGTCTTAGGTCTGGCCCCGATGACCTTGTCACAAGTGTCAAGAAACGACTGATCCCACTGGTCGCAGTGAAACCCACACGCCTTGTAGGACGCCATCGCGCAGATGACCTCGCGCGCCACACTTTCTGGCACATGACCCATTTCGGTCGGTTTGGCGAACGGTGTATGGGTGAAATGGACCACCTGGAGATCCGGACGGCGCCGAACCAGGACTTGCCCCACGAGGGCGAGGTGGAAATCCTGGACGAGTACGATGCTCCAGCGCGGTGCGGTCCGGACGACGTGGTCGGCGAAGCACTGGTTCACCCACCGAAACGTCGCCCACGACCGGCGCCATTCCGCGTCGAAGGTGGATGACTCGAACTGCTCGGTCATGCCATGGTGGAGGAACCACAGAGTCTCGTTGGCGAGGCAGTAGAAACGACGATAGACCTCGGGCTCGAACGTCAAGAACCGGAGTCGGATCGGGTCGTGAGGATCGGGGCGTTGCACGGTCCGACGGTCACCCTCGGTCATGGCGCTGGCGATCCACGTCGCCCCGTGCGCCGCCACGACCGGCGTCAGCGCCGATGCCAGGCCACCCGGGCTTGGACTCCGGATCAAATTCCCCGCGTCGTCCGCGTCGAATCCGTAGGGGCCTCGATTCGAGAGGACGACGACGCTCTGACGGGGTGGCTTCACCACGACGCGATCATTCCTTTCTCCGCTCGATCCTTCACACACCGACGCCCCGGGTCACATTGAGCCCAGGTCGATCTTGGGATTCGCTTCATGGGCGCAGGCTGGGTCTGTTCGCTGCGGTGGTCGTGCTCGATCGCACTGGCATGACCGAATCGATCACTCCGTGGAACTCGAACCACCCCGGTCCGCCGGGTCCGGACGGGCCTGCCCCTCTCCATCCGGACCAGAAGGCCACGGGGCTCACGTAGGGGAGCTCGTGCGACGCCTCTGGGACATGGCGGGAGTCAACCAACCCGCCATGAACCGGTGTTGTGGGTGCAGTGGAGATGGTATGGAGAACCGACGAGGGGTGGCGAAGAAATTTCCATCCGACGGGTCTGAGCAGCCATAACGCCCTGCGGGGAGCGATGGGTGCGAACGCTGGCTCCTCCGGTCATCTCCTCGGTGAACATGACCGCCAGTGATGGTGGTGTGCCTCTCTGGAAAGGCCCAGGTCAACAGCTCGGACGAGCCCTTCGGCGCCCGCATGTCCCCATGCGTTTCCAAGTGTTTGCTGCCGCAATCACACTGAGAGTTTTCCTAGGTCGGAGCCCTTGGACACGCCTTCTTCGACGTCTGCACGGTCGTCATGTGTCGAGTCGATCTGGATCTCACTGACGACACTCTCCCGCTCCCAACTCCCGAGGGCGATCGCTGATGTCAATCCCCCGACCAGCAACCGAGGATCACATCAGCGATGGTTACAGAAACATCGAATGACGGCGTCGGGGGCTTGCCAAACTGACTGGGGAGGCCCGAGATGTCCACGAGCAGGACCTTCCAGTCTTTTCTGACCGCCACCGATCCGCCTCGTGTCACAAACCCCCCCTGTCCGAGATTATGAAGCGTCGTGGTATCACCGAGCCTCGATCTGATCCCTCGAAAATATGCAAAGGTTTGCGCCCAGCTCGATAGCTCCTTGACCGAAAGAACAAAGGCGCCGTTCGGGTACGTGTAGCGACATGAGTAAAGGTGACCTGACCAGGTGGGAGTCTGCACATAAGCCGTGACTCCGAGCGCGGCGGCGATCTCGCGCTGTGCCTCCGGCGCGCAGACCATCTTGGAGATATCCGACGGTAGCCTCCCTGCGGGCAGAGGCACTCGGGTAGCGGACACCTTCGAAGGTGAGGATGATCCACAGCCGACGAGCGTGACGACCATTGCCGCTGCTGCGACTCGAGGTCCCCATTTCCGGCGAGACCGGCTGGGCCCGAGCGATCGGCGTGCCTGTCCTTCAGCCCGAGATGGGTCTCGCTCAGGGGTCACGGCTGGCCCAATTGCCCCGGAAGGGGTGGGACCCGAACGGCATCGACAGGGGTAGACACATCGATCATGGAGCCAAATCCCCCCTTCCATCGGCTCACCTCCTTCGGTGAGTCTGCACTTCAAGAGGTTACGCCCGCCCTAGAGGTGCTCGAGCGAGTTCTTCCACCCTTCAAGGTCTGAGGCTCGTGAAGCTCATTGCCTGGATCCAGGTCGATCGTCATTTCCGAGTTCTGAAGAGGACGATTCCAAGGCATGCCACCGATACGACGACTGCCAACGCGCCCAGGGCATCGGCGGTGGACATGGAGTTGCTCGACGTCGATTTTCCCTCCGATGTTGCGGCAGAGGCAGCTGCTGGCGCGGATTCCGGGGTCAGCCTCAGGATTGGTGCCGGGGTATCAGGTTCAGGCTGTCCGGCCATCGGAATTTCAATCCATCGTACAGTTTCGCCCGACGAGTACGTCTGAAGCGCCTTGAAGATCAGTCTTCCTGCCTTATCGGGCATTGATCCGACCGCGATCACAAAGTCCTCGTACTGGCCAGGCTGAATCCCGCTGCCAGCTGCTGTCCACGTCACATCGGCGACGGTCTGGCTGACCGGCCCGTCGTCTGTCTGAATGGGTTTGGCCAAGTTTCGAGTGTGGACGGTGGACGTCCATCCCGGGATCGGCAAGACGTCCACCGTCAAGAGCGGCAAGTCAGTGGGAAAAAATATTTGGGTCTTCACAGTGGATGCATCGTCCCGCTCGTTGGGAACCCTGAAGGTCAGCTCGACGTCGCTCGAACCCGCGGGCAAACTGCTGGGATGTACGGTCACATGCGCCGAGGCGGGAGCAGCCAGCCCTAGTATGACCAGCACAGGGGATGTCGCTGTCACCGCGAGCAGGCAAATCTTCTTGCCAAAGGAGCTCGAGATCGCCGATGACCGCTTCTCTCGCCCGCGAAGGGTCGGGGGGGATGGGTATCTGGTGCGCGACATGATCTCCAACAGGATTCTCCGAGCTCGTTGACGAAGAGGAACGCGCCAACCAATGTGATCCTTGGGACGACACACCTGAAACCATAACCCTTGGTAAATCGTCGACTCAAGGTCGATGAAGCCTTACAAGAGATGGTTGGTTGGGCCTGCGGTTGCGATAGTCATCGTCTTAGGAGTAGCCACTCCCGCAAGCGCGCACGCCCAATTGGAATCCACCCAACCGGATCAGTCCTCGGTTCTCTTCACTTCACCGCGCCAGGTGGTTCTCCGTTTTGGCGAGCCCGTTGAGATCGACTTCGGGTCGGTTCGGGTCATCGGCTCAAGAGGAAACCGCGTCGACGAGGGTGGTACCCACCACCCCGGGGGCGACAGCCATGCCGTTGCCATCTCCCTCCCGGCCCATCTGCCCAATGGGACCTACATAGTTGCGTGGCGGGTGATTTCGGCCGACTCTCATCCCGTACACGGTGCTTTTGTATTCAGCGTTGGCACCGATAGTGGTGCGGGAAAGGCCAACGCGTTAGCCAAGAATCTTGCCAATGAGAAAGGCAGCACGGTAGTCGGGGTCATCTTCTGGCTCATTCGATTCAGCGCATTCGCCAGTCTCGTGCTCCTTGTTGGGATAGCGGCAGCGATCCTTTTCGTCTGGAGGGTCGGAGGGCGTACGCGGCGCATCGGTGGGCTCCTGTGGTCCTCATGGGGCATCTTGTTGTTTAGCAGTGTCGCCGGGATCGCCATTCAGGGTGCGTACGCTGGTTCCCTGCCCCTGACCGATGCAATACGGCCGACTTTGTTCAACGAAGTCCTGCACACGCGATTCGGTGAGGTCGAAGCCCTGAGGGTCGTCTTGCTCGTCGCCTTCGTCCCCTTCTTGGTCCGGCTCCGTGGTCGAACGAATCCCAGCGGCACACTGCAGACTCTATGGGTCGTTTCGGGGTCCGCACTGGGCTTTGGGCTTCTTTTGACACCGGGTCTGTCCGGGCACGCGGCTACAGGAAGCACACCGGTTCTCGGCATAGCGTTGGATGTGCTGCACCTCGGCGCGGTAGCCGTCTGGTTCGGGGGGCTGGCGGTGTTGGGAGCGCTGCTCGTTCCGGGGCTCTTCGGTGAGTTCTGGTTCTAGCGACATCCGGCCTATTGCCATGAAGTTCTCGTCGTATGCCTTTGCTTCGGTCGTTGTTGTGGTGGTGACCGGGGTAATTCAGTCGATCCGCCAGGTGGGAAGCCTCTACGCACTGTTTCATACGTCGTACGGGACAACCCTTCTGGTAAAGATCGGGCTGGTCACTATCTTGATCGCCCTTGGAGCGGTGAGTCGACGGGCGGTGCTCGGAGGATGGATGGGCCCGTTCCTCGCTCGCCTCGTCTCGATCCGTCTGGAGAAGCATCCGGGTGGGCGCCAGGTTGGCGGTGACAGCCAGCCACGTCGCCGCTGATACACCACCGAGTGCGGAACGACTAACGATCGGGTCCAACATCCATGGTGTCGCTCTCACCGAGCACGATCGGGCGATGGCGTCGATTCAACATAGACACGTTCCGGGGTTGCGGGCGTCGGTATTCGCCGAGATCGTGATCGCACTGACGGTGTTGGCGGTGACAGCCCTCCTAGTGAATGCTGTTCCGGCCAAGCAGGCTGCCAACCAGCCGTTTTCGCAGAGCTTCAATGTCCTTGGTGTCCAGGTCAATGCCATTGTGGCCCCCGCCAAGACAGGGCCGGGCAACCAATTCCATTTCTACGTGCTCGGGCGATTGGGACAGCCGATGGCGATCCCAGAGCTCGACGCGTCGATTAGTCTGCCGTCGCAGGGGATCGGACCCCTGGCGATTCCCCTCGTCGTCGCTTCTCCCGGACACTTCCGTGCCTCCGATGTCGACATTCCGTTGGCAGGGACATGGGACCTGAAGATCGTCGTCCGGACTTCCCCGATCGACGAACAGAGCATCGACACGGTGCTTCCGATTCATTGACGCCAACCCGCCTGCGCCAATGTTGTCCCGGGCGATTGCGAGGGCCATACGGATATAGGGCGTGACGCCCCGATCGGTGGAACGCTCGCCATCCTGGCTCCATGACGCGTCGAGCCTGTTTCGAATCTCCTGGCTGCTCGACTCAATCGAGCAATTGCAACCCCGACAGTCCTAGGCGCGCGGAAGGATGACCACGAAGCGGGTTCCTTGACCCTCGCCACTCGTCGCGCTCACCTCACCGCCATGGGCGTGGACCAGCTCGGCAACCACGGCCAGACCGATGCCGCTCCCCGCGACCCGCTGGGCAGCGCGTCCGCGCCAGAAGCGTTCGAACACGTGTGGTATCTCGCTCGCCGGCATGCCGGCGCCGGTATCGGTCACGATGACCTGGGCGTGGTGGTCGACAGGGCCGACGGCCAGCGTGATGCGCCCACCGTACGGGGTGAATTTGATGGCATTCGTGAGGAGGTTGGTCACCACCTGGTGGAGGCGTGTCTTATCGCCCCTCACGACGACGGGCGTGAGAGACCGGATCAAGGTGAGATGGGTCGTCGCCAGGCGGGCCCCCAAAGCGTCGGCGGCGCGCGCCGCCACCTGGGCAAGGTCAACGGGATGGCGATCTAACGTCAGGCCCGCGGCCTCCGCAGATGCGAGGACCTCGAGGTCTTCGACCATGCGCGCCAGGCGGAGAATCTCGTCGCTCAACGACGAGAGCGTCTGCACGTTCGGCTCCGCTACGCCATCGGCCAACGCCTCGGTCGATGCTTGGAGTATCGCCAAGGGGGTGCGAAGCTCGTGGGCGACGTCGGCAACGAGCGCTCTACGCAGGTGGTCTTCGCGCTCCAAGGTGTCGGCCATGTGATCGAAGCTCCTTGCCAGCTCGGCCAACTCGCCTGGTGCGTCGATCTCCCCGACCCGAGCGCCGCGGTCGCCGCCGGCCATGGCCCGCGCCGCTCGGGTTAAGGACACGACGGGTTGTGTGATCCTCCTGGCAGCCACGAAGCCGGCGATGACGGCCAGCAGAGCCATTACCGCCGCACTCCCAGCCACGGCGGCAGCGAGTGTGCCGCGGAGGCTTCTGCCGACCGCACCGATTCCGGTTGCTCCGACTTGCACGGTCACGGTCCCGACTCGTTGTCCCGCCACAACGACTGGCAATGACAGAGGTGGGCCGAGCGCGCCGTGGCCAGAGCCCGCGGGGGACGCGGATTTCACCAGCATGCCCGAGGCATCAATTACGCGTACGGCGATTCCTGCGTTGGTGGCCACAGCTAACGGAGGGGCCAGATCTGCGTGCGACCACGAGCCAGCGTCTCGGTAACTGACAGCCAGCCCGCTCGTCACGGCGGAAGCGAGGTCGTGGTCGCGTTGGCCGGTAAGAGCCGAGATGACCGTGCTGGCGAAAACCAGAGTGACACCCGCCAGCAGCGCCAGCGAGACGAACGAAACCAGCGCAATCACACGGGTAAGGCGCCATCCGATGGGCGAAAGCGCCCCGACCGCCGGTCCCCGCACGGGGGGAACCGGTTCGGGCCGGTCATGAGAAGACGGCCAGTCGGTGCTCTCAGTCATCTCGGGCCAGGCAAAGCCGGTAGCCGGCCCCGAGCACCGTCTCCACGATCAGCGGTTCGTGAGGGTCGCGCTCGACCTTGAGACGGAGGTTCTTGATGTGGGAGTCGATTGTTCGTTCGTAGCCGTCGAATTCGTAACCCCGCACCCGGTTGATGAGCTCAAGTCGAGAGTACACACGGCCGGGTGTTGTGGCTAGAGCCACCAACAGTCCCCATTCGGTGGGGGTCAGGTCGACGGTGTGACCACGGACACTCACCTCGTGCCGACTCTCGTCGATCGCCAATTCACCACTACCGAAAGACCGTCGCTCATCGTGGCGGTCAGCGACGCGCCCCCGGCGCAGGATGGCTTGGGCACGCAGCACCAGCTCGCGTGGGCTGAAGGGTTTGGTCATGTAGTCATCCGCCCCGAGCTCGAGGCCGCGGATGCGGTCGTTCTCAGCGGCCTTCGCCGTCAGAATCAGGATCGGGACGTCGATGAAGGTCCGCAGTTCGGTGGCGACGTCTTCACCGGGTACGTCGGGGAGGCCAAGGTCGAGGATGACGAGGTCGGGATGAGCCCGGCGGGCCATGGTGATGGCCTCCGCTCCCGATCCCGTCGACAACACGACGATCCCCTCGCGCTCGAGATAGGAGCGCAGGAGGTCCCGCAGCTTGCTCTCGTCCTCGACGACCACGACGGTCGTCGCCATCAGCGTCTCCCCATGGGCGCCATTATCGGTGGTGAGAGCCCTTCATGTCGCCTTAGTGAATGGCTTGTGCTCGCAGTCGGGCCACTCGCTCCGTGACCGGCGGATGGGTCGAGAAGAGCCGGGCAAAGGTAACCCCTGGTCCGAGTGGGCTCACCACCCAGGCCTGGGCCTGTGGCGGTGTGACGACCATGGGAACCACCGGGACGTAGCCGGCGATCCGAGTCAACGCGCAGGCGAGCGCCTCGCCGTCCCCGGCGAGGTCGGCACCGGTCAGGTCGGCGTCGAACTCGCGGCGCCGCGACAAGGCGAGCTGAAGGACACAGGCCGAGAGGGGTGCCACCAACCCCCCGCGCAGGGCGGCCAATGGCCTCGGACTCTCGTCACGGCTACGTCCCCGGCACGGCGCCGAGACGGCGGTCGCCACAGCGGCGGCCACCGCGGTGAGCAAGGTGTCGCGACGACCGATGTGGGCGAGTTCGTGGGCGAGCACGGCTCGGACCTCGGCCGGCTCCAGCAGTGCCAGCAGGCCCTCGGTCACCACTACCACGGCGTGCTTCGGACTCCGTCCGGTGGTAAAGGCATTGGGCTGCGGGCTCGGCGACAGATACAACCGAGGCGGGGGAAGATGGGCGCGCGGCGCGAGCTCGCACACCATCGCTTCGAGGGCGGCCGCCTCATGGGTCTCCATGCGCCGCGCACGGGCGGCTCGGATCGCCAAGCGGTCGGAGAACCACCACGAGGCGCCCGCGACAGCCAGACCGGTTCCCATGCCCACCAACGTGCCCCCCCGGCCCCCGATCAGCCCGCCACCGGTGGCCAGGAGCGCGCCGATCCCACCCAGCAGGAGGACCGTTTTGAGCGTGTTGCGCACCACGTTCCTAGCTCCCTGATCGGTTCCTGGTGAGCCAACCGCGTCGAGGTGCCGGCGAGGTGACAATCCTGTGGAGTTTGTGTGGAGTGACGCGGATTCGGACGGTTCCAATGTCCATGGCACCTCCACAGCATCTGCACGCTCCTCTCGAACCTGGCGCGTCCGGTCGCCCGCACGCGACGACACCCCGGGGGCGGGCTGAGCCCATCCCCGGGGTGTCGTGTTCGGGGTGCCCTCCTTGTGGGCGCCCTGTGGTGGGGTCAGTGCGCTACGGCAGGATGATCGCCCCGCTCGTGACCTTGAGCTTCTTGATCCCCTTGGCGGGCTTGGTAATGGTGCCCTTCTTGGTCACCTTCGTCCGGGCGGCACAGTCGGAGGCGAGCGTGGTGGCGGTCGAGGTGCTGTAGGCGAAGCTCTCGTGCGTCACCGTCCCCGCGAACGAGCCGCTGACGGTACCGCCAGAGCCGAGCGGGTTGGGAAGCTCGAAGCCTATGTATTGACCCTTCGACGCCGGGTATGCCCCAGCCACGTTGACCGAACTGTTGGTGAGGGTGGCCTTGCCATTTGCTTTGGTCTTGCCCTTCCACTGGATCGTGAGCGTGACCGGGCTGGTGGTTCCGGTGACGAGCCCGATGCAACCGCCGCTCGACTGGAAGGAGCCGGTGATCTTCCCCTTCTTGATGTTGACGTTCGAGCCGGTCGTCACGCAGTTAAGGAGGCTCCCCTTGACCGAGATGGTCGCCGCCCCCATGTACACGTTGGTCAACGGCGGGTTGAAACTGATCTTCAGCTTCGGGAACGAGCACTTGACCGAGCCCGTGGCGGCCCCGGTGAAGGGTGCTGGCTTCGCCGTCTTTGCTGTCGCCGGCGTCGCCACCAGGGCGACAGCGGCAACGGGAACGGCCAATACCAGTAGCCCCGATATCAATTTGCGGCGCATGTGATTTCCTCCTGTTTCAGTCATAGGAGCCATGGGCGGCGAAGGTTCCCTGTCACCCGTGAACGGATCTTCGTGGGCCAAGAACCAATCGCTACACACCCCCAATTCGGTTTCATCAATACGTACGATACGCTAATAGTTAGTCTTAGTCAATTATTACTCTAAGTCACCGACAAACCGCCCTTGGCGCTGATGCCCCAGGAAATAGGCCAAATCAGACGCGATACCCATGTCCAGGACCCCAGAATCAGTATTTCGACGTCCAGACTCATTGCGTTACAGCAGTATTTCCATATAATGAAGCACATGACGACGGCAGACTCGCCGGTGCCGCGCCGCGACCGATCCTGATGATCTCGATCAGATCGCCGACGCCGTGCTCACAGCCAGCAGAGCCCTGGTGGGCGTGGCCACCCGGTCACTGTCAGGCATGGCGGAGGAGATCACCTTCCTCCAGTACCGAGCGCTGATCGTGTTGGCGGGTCGCGGCGCAATGCGCCCCGTCGACCTGGCCGAAGCCCTTTCAATCAAAGCGTCGACAACGACAAGGCTCTGCGATCGAATGGTGCTCAAGGGTTTCATGATCCGCGAGCGCGTTGGTTCTGACCGCCGCACCGTGGAGTTGGCCATGACGCGCCGTGGCCATCAACTCATCGATTCTGTCACCGCCGCACGCCAAGCAGAGATCGTCCGGATCCTCGAAGCGGTTCCCAGGGACAGACGCCTGGGGATCGCCCAAGCTCTGGCGTTATTCGGACAAGCAGCGGAGGAAGTGCCCGATCAGCGGTGGCCAACCGGCTGGGAGCTGTGATCAAGAGCGCGAAGGACGGTCCGGGTTGAGTCTTCGACTCAAATAGATCCATCGGTGTCGGGGGAGGTTTCGGTAAGACCTTCGACGAGGTCGATGAGCTGTTGGGTTTCCTCTGCCTTGACGAGCAGAGTGAGGTGATCTCCCTGGACAAGGACGCGCTCCTGGTCATCAACTGCAGTTCCATCGGCGCGCCGGATACCGAGCAACACGCACGAGGGCGGCCATACGACCTCTGTTACCACTCGGCCGACCGGCGGGCCGTCGTGGTTGAGCGCGAGCTCGAACACGCGGTAGCCCTTGAGGGCGAGCGCGTGTTCGTCGAGTGACGATACCTTTGGAGTGACCGCGGAGGGCGGTGGCATATCCGTTGGGTGCGACGTGGCTTCAATCTGTGCCACGCCTTTGTGGAGCAGACGGTTGTAGGCGGCCAGGACGTCGCGGTGCGTGAGCCAGCCGGTGACCTGATCAGCATCGGAGGAAAGCACGGGCAACCCGGAACGCTCGTTTTCCAACAACATCGTGAGAGCTGCTTCGAGGCTTTGATCGGTACGAAGGGTCGGAGTGAGCCTAGCGAGATCGGCGGCGGTGGCGTCGAGCACGTTCTCGCGGGCGCTCGCCTCAACCTCTGCCGAGGTCACGGTGCCTCGATAGGCGCCGCGAGCATCGACCACCGGCAGTGCGTCACGACCCTGATCGGTCAGTCTGGCGATGACTTCGGCCAACGACAGGTTCTGATCGAGAGCTTCGGGCACGGGCTGCATAGCTTCGGCGACGCTGAGTACGGATAGGAGGCTGGCAGGCCGGCCCCGCATGATGTCGATGCCGCGCCGGCGAAGCTTCAGGGTGTAAATGGTGTCAGTGCTGAGCAAGCTGGAGACCTCGGTGGCGAGCACCACCGCGGCCATGAGCGGCAGAATGATCTTGTAGTCGCCGGTGAGTTCGAAGATGATCAGCACGGCGGTAATGGGTGCTCGGGCGGCGCCGGCGAAGACTGCTCCCATGCCGATCAGCCCGTAGGCGCCCGCGGGACCCGCGATACCCGGTGCGAGATGATGGGCAACGTCGCCGAAGGCGGTGCCGACCATTGCCCCCATGAACAGAGAAGGGGCAAATACGCCACCAGATCCACCGATGGCGATGGTAAGGCTCACAGCGGCGAGCTTTCCCGCCAGCAGCAAGAGAAGGAACCAGGCGGTGTAGTGGCCGCGGATGCCAGCTTCGAGCACCGGGTAGCCGACGCCGTACATCTCCGGTAGAGCCAGAAGCAAGAGACCGAGCAGCACTCCGCCCGTGGCGGGTCGAGACCAAGCTGGGCCGGGCCAGAAACGGTCAAAGAAGTCTTCCATCCCATAGAGGACCCGGATGAATCCCACGCCGACAACGGCGGCGATCAAACCCAAGAGCACGTAAAGGAGGTACTCCCAACCCGAGACCAGCTGAAAGGAAGGCAGAGCCAGGAAGGGGTGGTCGCCGAAAGCCGCTCGCCCGATGACGTCGGCGGTCACCGAGGCCAGCACGACAACCCCAAATGACTCGGTTGAGAAATCTCGCAGGATCAGCTCCAAAGCGAAGAAGACCCCGGCGATGGGGGCGTTGAACGTCGCAGCGATGCCCCCAGCGGCCCCGCATGCCACCAGAACTCGCAAACGGCTTTCGGGAACCCGGAGTCGCTGACCGATCGTGGAACCGAGTGCGGAGCCGATCTGGACGATGGGCCCCTCGCGGCCGACTGAGCCCCCCACGCCGATACAGATGGCCGAGGCAATGGACTTGACCACCGCGACCGCCGGTCCGATCCGACCTCCCCGTTCAGCTACAGCCAGCATCACCTCGGGCACCCCGTGGCCACGGGCTTCCTTGGCGAAACGCTGGATGAGCGGGCCATAGAGGAGGCCTCCGATCACGGGCACTGCGATGACGAAATAGACACCCAGACCGGGGAAATGTGGGCTCGGGACTCTTCCGGCGTCGCTGTAGTCAGGCCGGCCAGTAGCGAGTTCGGTAACCCACAGGATCAAGTAGCGAAACAGCACAGCTCCTGCGCCCGCGCCCGCACCCACCAGCAAGGCGAGGGGCACCAGGCCGGTGGGCGTTCCGCGCAACCAGTCGAACAAAACGCTCCACCGTCTGGCGGGCAGCGGCAGCGCACTCGCTGAGATCCGGAGACCACCACCCCACCGTCGCGTTCGCGTCAAGAGTTACCCACCGGGGACAGCTGGACTGAATCAGGGTGGAGCCGATCCAACTGTGCTTCGCACCGTTGGAGTTGGCGAGCCAATCGTCGGTCCACCCACGCGAAGGCCGGGGGGTCCGGTTTGTGAAACAGCTCATGAGGTGAGACCAAGCGGCCATTCTCCTTCGGACGCTTCGCAGGCGGCCTCGTTGAACAACCTCAGTGACTCCACCAACTGCTCCCTTGATGCCGCGGGGATCTTGGCCAGAATCCGTTGAAACTCTCGTCGGCGTCGGGACGTGACCTCGTCGACCAAAGCCCGCCCCCCGGCAGAGAGGGTCAGTGCGACCTCTCGGCGGTCGGTACGTCGGTGAGATCGCAAAATCAGCTTCTTTCTCACCAGCCTGTCGCACATGCGTGTCGCCGTGGAGGGATCGACGCCGACGGCCTCGGCCAGATCGACTGGTCGCAACGGCCCGTGTGTAGCGAGCACTACGAGCGCCCGGTACTGAGCGAGCGTGACCTGATCCTCCGCTTGCGCCAGCGACCGAGCTGCCACGGCGACCAACACCCGGCTCGCGCTCATCAAGACGTCAGCAGCCGATTCTCGTTTTCCGACAATGGTCGAGGTGCCTCGTTGATCGGGTCGGGTCGTGGTCATGGCAGCTCATGCTCCATCTGGTGATGATGTATATGTCCTAGTATTGCATGTCTGCAAGGAAAATGCTGAGGCTGGTTCTGTGCCTGAACTCAGATGGGATGGGCTCCATCCACCCTGGCGTCGTGCCCCAGGAGTCAGAACTCGAGGTCGAACGGACCGGGCGGCGGGGGGCCTGGCAGGGGGTCGCCCGAATGCCTCGCCCTCATGACCTGGGACACCAACCCGGCGGTAACCACGTCGGTCGGATATGTCCGCATGGCCCGGAAGAGGAAGAAAGCGCTCGCGCTTAGAGGAACGAGCATGATCACAAAGGTCCAGCGAAGACCGGAGTAGGGATGGCTTCCGCTCAACAGATCAGACACGGCGCCGAAAAGCAGAGGGGCCAGCGCCTGGGCCCCGGTGCGAATGAACGTTCGGATGCCCTCGGCCCGACCCCACAACGACGCCGGCACGATGTCGAGACGCGCCGCATCAATCGGAGGGTTCTGCGCCGATAGCGCAGCGGCGGCCACGACGATGTATGGCAACGCAGTGATCGAACTGCGCGTCACCAGAGCAGGGATGAAGAGCACGATGGTGGTCACAGAGGCGAAGGCGGCCACCTGGATCCGCCCTTTCAGATGTCCGTTGCCCAGGAGCTTGTCGCCCAGTGGTCCTGCGATGAGAACCCCGGCCGCCGCACCGCCACCGACTGCCAACATGAGGAAGTTGGCCAGCACCTGATTGACGTGGTACTGCTCATGCACAAACTCGACGCCGAAGGTTTGCACCCCAGCCAGGAAGTAGTACCCCAACGCCCCGGAGATGATCAGGGCAACGTTTGTTCGGACGTGCAGTACGTATCGAGCGGCGGAGATAAACCCCATACGTCCGCCCGACCCCTCACGAACCAACCGGGGATCGGGAGCGATGTGGCGCTCCATCGCGAGGCGTTGGGCATCGGTGACCCCGCTCGGCGCCGGAGCGGGCACAGCGGCGTCGGGAGTCGACCCCCCGTAGCCACGGTCCGCCAACAGCGCTCCCTGCCCGCCACGAACCGGCTCAGGCAAATGGAAGACCAGATAAGCGAGCACGAATGCGGGGATCGCCAGGATCACGAAAGCGGCACGCCACGACAGCGCGGCGATGTCACCGGTCACTGCGAAGCCCGCCCCAGCTCCAACCAACTCGCCGGTAAGGATGACGCTGTAGATCCGACCCCGTTCCCGACCAGGAAAGTAGTCGCCGACCAGTGATGCCACGATGGGGCCGGCTGCCGCCGTCACGACGCCGAGGGCCAGCCGGGCGAGCAAGAGCTTGCCGAACGAGCCGGCTGTGGCGCTCCACAACATGGCCACGCCCCACAGCACGATGGCAGTCGACAACGTCCAGGTGCGCCGGACCCGATCGGCCAGGATGCCAAAGGGGAGGGCCGCGACGGCGCCTACCAAGGAGCTGACCGCCACCAGGAGCCCGATGTCGGTGTTGTCGATGTGGAGATGCTGGCGAAGTTGGATGGCCGAGGCGCCCACCGTGGCGGTGTCGGCACTGCTCAGCGCCAGCACCCCGGCGAGCACGGCGACGACCTGGGTGCGCGTGGACCCACCGAGGACGACCGTGAGCCAAGAACGAGCGGCGTTGGCGCTGCGACCCATGGCGCGGGTGGCGAATCGGAACGATCGGCGTGGTTGGGTACGGAACCCAAATGCGCGGTTGTCGTCCGGCATTTGAGCAGCCTAACGATTGTGCGATGATTCGGCTCGATTTCTAGACGCTTGAGTCTTTAGGGTTATCAACTGGCGTCGGCCACCCCCTGAGCGTCTCGAGACAGAGGCGAAACTTCGACCCGATCGGGAGTTTCGAGTACGGCTTCAGTCGGTGATCGAGCCGAGCTTGAGTTGATCTTTGAGAAGCGCGTTGTCGTCGTTGTCGTTGTGAAAGAGCCCACACTCCAGCTTACGGAGACAGTCATTGGACGGCCTGCTTGCTTGCTTATCGCTCGGGCAAGGGTACTTGCGGGTGGCGGAGCCGATGGCCCTTCAAGCTCGACATTGACGCTATCGCCATTGATGGTGATGCTGAGCACTCGCATGGCACTGTCACGTTGAGATCCGTTTGTCAGCCAGGTTTGGACGAGAGCATGTAGCTGTGCGTGCGTTAGCGTCGTGGGTTCTTTGTGTTGAGAGGCGTTCGCCCGGCTCGACTGAATCCATTGCACTTGCACGATTGGCGTCGTACCTAAGATTGCTGTGATCGCTTGGATGAGCCCGTCACTGTCTGGTGGGGCTACGGGACCTATGACATCCACCTTGATCTTCGTTCCTTCGATGTTGACGGCACTGACGGTAAGGACCGGATCCGGCTTTATCCAGTTCGCGACGGCTTGATTGATGGCCTGAGTGGCTTGGGCTTGGCTCGCGTTGCTGATCGAAGCGATGGTGAGCGGCACAGCAACGGCCACGGTGGCAATCAACACCGCTAATAGGCCGAGTCGGATCTTCGTGGTGGCATTTCGAAGACGCCCTTCGGGGACGAAACTGCTTGCCAGCAGCACGAACGCACCGGCGAGAATGATGGCGGCCAAGTTGGCCAGGTAGAGCAGGAGCGCTCCTCCGGCCAAGTCTGCACGTCCCGCCGCCAGGGTGAAGCCGATTGCAGCCAGGGGTGGTACCAATGCGACGGCCACTGCGACCCCCGGAAGGGCGGCGGAGACGTCTTCTCTCACCGTGGCATAAGCGCCCGCTGCCCCGGCCGCCAATGCC
Organism: uncultured Acidimicrobiales bacterium; assembly: GCA_963796765.1. Lineage (GTDB taxonomy): Bacteria > Actinomycetota > Acidimicrobiia > Acidimicrobiales > UBA8190 > Chersky-840. The sequence goes on from CAWCMY010000002.1 coordinate 262,655, forward strand.
ACGAGCAGGTCTCGGAGGTCGGGGTTGGTGCGGGATAACACCTCGGGGGTGAGCGCTCGGTCCGCCACCGGGAGCAGCGACGTGAGCACCCAAGCGGCACCCACCGCACCAACCGATCCTGCCAGCACGGCCACGGCGGAGTGGCCCAGCCGACGGGGCCAGGCCATGACCAAGGCCGCCGAGACCCCCAGAACTGGAGTCATGAGCGGCGCGATAAGCATTGCCCCGATGACGATCGCACCGGAGTTCAGCGACAGTCCCATTACCGCCACGACGATCGACAGGGTCAGCATCACGGCGAAGCGGAACCACCAGTGAGCAACGTCGTCGGCCATGGGGTACAACGCTGCGAGGATCCGGTGCCTGTCCGACGCAGTTCGCAAGGCGCGTGGTCGCCACCGGAGTCGTCGTCGGTCTACCGAACCGCCGGTTGGCGATTCAGCTGGATCGACATCATTCACCCTGGTCTCCTCGACTCACTCTGCATTGCGTGGAGATCAAATCAGAGTCTGCGTTGGCGGGGAAGGCCAGCTCGGTAGGCGACGACCGTTGTGGAGGAGACTCGGGACTGGCTGTTCGGGCCTGATGGGGTCCCGACCATCGTCAAGTGCCAGAAACATCGAGCACCGGCACCATGAGCGATGCGACGAGCAGGGCATTGCCCAGTCGACCAAATAGGGCCTGGCGGATGGTCTCCGGATCGACCTGGAGATCCCCGTCAATGGATGCGAAGAAAGTCTCGAGGCGTCTAGAGAGACGGCTCGAGAGATCCGGTCAGGAGTCAGGACGCTGCCGTCTCCTGGACACCCGGTGACGCTCGGGAAGAGCCAAGACTGTGGTTGGGCGAATCGAGGGCTGTCCGCCAGGACGACCGCCGTCGCGCCGGTCGGGTACCCGGTGACTAGGTCTTCGACCTACTCGCGCGAAACGGGCGCTGGACCTTGGTCGAGGCCCCCGGTGTGGCCGGTGGGTGTTGCGATGCACCAGGTGCTCCCTGACGACCGCCTCCAGGTGGCGCCGGCCCAGGATGAGGATCCAGTCGAGACATTCCCGGCGGAGGGTGCCCACGAAGCGCTCGATGACTCCCTCACGGTGTATCCGGGCGTGGCCGCCCAGAGCGTGGTCGTGGCCTTCTCGTCCGCGGCGTGAGCGTCTTGTGGGCCTTGGCACCCCACCCCCACAGGATCAGGACCTCGTGGGCGGACGCTGGAATGACTCAACGGCCGGCCCCGGGGAGCCGATACAAGGGTGTGTTGACGAGCGAGGACCGGGAAGGGCCGATGATCGCTGTCACCGTGGCCGCGCTGCTCGACCTGCACCCAGCCGCGGCCCTGTGCGCCATCGGGCCGGACGGGATGTCGGTGGGCATGCCCGATTCCGTCCCGACCCGGGGGCACCACCTCGTCGCGGCCCGCTCCCCCCTCGACCTCGTCGCTCCCGAGGACCGCCTCCCGGTGATCGACGCATGGAAGCACGTCCAGGTGACGGGAACCCCCGCCCAGGTGACGGTGCGGCTCCGCGACGAGCCCGACCGCTCGGTGGAGCTTCACCTGCTGGACGCCCGGCAGTCCCACGGGGTGTTCCTAGGCGTCCTGGTGCCCACCGACTCCGGGAGCGACGACGTCTGCATGGCCTCGCTCAGTCGGGAGGTATCGCCGCTCCCCCCTCGCACCGCACGGGCACGGCAGAACGAGGTGGGCGAGTTCATCGAGGTCGACGAGGCCCTCACCCGGATTCTCGGTTGGAGCGAGGAAGAGTTGGTGGGCCATCTCTCGCTAGAGTTCATCCACCCCGACGACCACCAGCTCGCTATAGACAACTGGATGGAGATGCTGGCGTCGCGGGCACCGAGCAGCCGGGTCAAACTCCGCCACCACCATCGCGACGGTTCGTGGGTGTGGATCGAGATCAACAACCAGAACCTGCTCGGTGACCTCGAGCACGGATGCGTGATCGCCGAGATGGTGAACATCTCCGATGAGATGGCCGCGCATGAGGCGGTGCGAGCCCGGGAGCAGCTGCTCGACCGCTTGGCCGAGGCCCTGCCCGTGGGTGTCATCCAGGTGGACGCCGACGGGAGCGTCACCTATACCAACAGCCGGCTCCACGCCATCCTCGGCTCGCCCCGAGCGGCGACGATCGATGAGCAGTTCGCCATGGTGCAGCCGACCGACCGGACGAGCCTCACCGAAGCCTTCGATGCCGTGCTGCAGCGCCGGTTCGACAGCGACATCGAGGTCAGCCTGGTGATGCCGCCGGACGGCGACGACACAGCGCCGCGGCGTTGTCTCTTCAGCATCCGGGCCCTCACCGCCGAGACCAGCCAGGTCACTGGTGCCATTGTCTGCGTGGCGGACGTGACCGAGAGCGCCCGGCTGCGGGACGAGCTGCACCTCCGGGCGACGTTCGACTACATCACCGGGTGCAGGAACCGGGTGACCACTCTGGCCCTTCTCGAGGGTCTCCTGTCCGACGCTGATTCGGTAGGTCGGCCGGCAGTGTGCTTCATCGACCTCGACCGCTTCAAGGACGTGAACGACGAGCTCGGCCACGCCTCTGGCGATGCCCTCCTCGGCGTCGTGGCACGACGATTGCAGCGGGCCGTGCGAGCCGGCGCCATCGTGGGCAGGATCGGTGGTGACGAGTTCCTTGTCATCAATCCGGGTGTCACCACAACCCAGCAGGCCATGGTCACCGCCATGCGGCTCGCGGAGACCTTCCGCCACCAGGTCCGTCTCAAGTCCAGGCGGCTCTCGTGCCCGGCCAGTATCGGGGTGGCGTGGTCGAGCGATCCCGACGTCGACGCCGAGGGCCTGGTGGCGATGGCTGACGCGGCCATGTACGAGGCCAAGCGCAACGGCGACGGGGTCCCAATCCTCCACCACGCTGGCTGAGCCCGACCGGGAGTCCGTCAAGGACGCCGGATTCGAACTACGACCGCGCGGATCGAAGCCCCAACCCGTGTCCACGAACTACGAAAGACATCGGTCGCATCGAGCCGGTCAAAGAGCATGCGTATTCACCCTGGACCACTTCGAATGACAGCACATTTGGCCACCGAGCAAAACACGCCATGGTCCCCGAACATCTCGTCAAACAACCTGGGAACCTTCGAAATGCCGGCGCCTAGAGCATGCCGGAATCGCAATTACGGTGGTGCGAGGTCGAAGGCGTCGAACGTGAATGGCGGAGCGACGGTACAGCCCACCAGCGTCCAACCACCCAGGGTCCGGGCCGACTGCCAGGCCCCAGCGGGAACCACAGCCTGAGGACACTGACCTGCTGAAAGGTCAGAGCCCAGCTCGATGGCATGCGTCGCCACTGTTCCTGGACCATCGAGGTCGACCTCGAGCCGAACGGGCGCACCAGCGTAAAAGTGCCAGATCTCCACTCGGTCTCGAACGCGGTGCCAAGCCGAACGCTCGCCCGCTTGAAGAAGGAAGTAGATCGCGCTGGAGGCTTCGTCGGCCCAAGTTTCCCGGTAGTGGCCACCCTCCGGATGCGGTTGGAGTGCCAGCTTTTCAACGACCGTTTCGGCGTTCACGCCATAAGTATGGTCCTTGCCGCGTGAGTGTTGCCGCTCACCATGGGTGACCGCCGTGAACTTGGTGTCGCGATCGGGGACCAGGAATTCGAAGAGCCGGGCACGGTGGCGAACTCATAGGACAGATTCCTAGCCTGCTGGCTTCTCCTCGATGCACCCGGTCGGCTCGGCCCGGCATCATCTGGGCATGACGACGAGTCCGGTGGCCGAAGCGAACGCCAGCAGCCGTCTTTGATTGGCCCGGCCACTTCGGACACGGCCACAGCCGCCTCAACCGGCCTGTCACCCACGCGGGCCGCTGTCCTCCGCCGCCGCGACGGTCACAACGGCTACCTTCGTCGCGGTGGTCGGCTTCTTGTTGGGTCACTTGGCCGTGCCCGATCCCCACCAGCAGGCCGGTCTCGGGCGGGGGACCACCGCTTCGCCTCGACACCTTCGGGGACACGCCCCGGGGTTCCTCCTACGGGGCATAGAACAATCGCCACAACGTCACAGGAAAACCACAGTTCCACGTCCTCGGTACACCGGGTAGCCGACAGAGAGCAAGAAATTGGTGGATCATCGTCCAGCGGTCTTCGAAGATCCGTCGTCGCGATCGGTGTCCCGCGAACACATCGTGGCACCGGGTCGCCGCGGGGTGTGGACGGCGACGGGCGTGGTGCTCGGCGTCCAGCTCGCCGGTTTGATTGCTTACAGCACCTACCTGTTCAGTCGCTTCGACCTGTCCCAGGACTTCGCCCACAACACCCAGGCCTGGTTCCTCATCGGGCACGGGACCCTCGCCCCAGTCGACACCGTGCGGGTACCCTCGACCCTGTTCCTTCGGGACCATTTCGACCTCATCCTGTGGCCCCTCAGCGTGCTGCGTCTGCTGTCGTCGTCGTCGCTGACGCTTCTCGTCATCCAGGACCTCGCCATCGTCGCCACCGAGGTGGTCACCATGATGTGGGTGATCCGCATCTGCGAGGAGTTTCTAGACCGGTGGCGCCTCGGTGCGGAGCTGGCAGTGCTCGGAGTCCTGGTCGCCAATGCATGGTGGTACGAAACGGTATCCACCGACATACATCTGCCTCCCCTCGGTCTTCCCCTGGCCGTCCTCACCGGCTACCTCTTGTGGTGCGGTCGATTCCGTTGGGCCCTACTGCCGGCCGCGTCCTGTGTCCTGTTCGGTGCCGTGGTAGTTGAGCTGCTGGCGTTCATCGGATTCGGCGCTCTATTGACTCGCCGAGTACGCGACCAGGGAGGCACGATCTCCGCGGCAGCGATCACCATCGGGTCCGTCGTTTGGATCTTCATTGTCAACGGATCCGGCTTTAACCAGGCCAGCAACATCACCGCCGAATACTCCTACCTCGTCGGCTCGGCGGGGCCCACGGGTGCGCTCGGGATCCTTCAGGGTGTCGTCGCCCATCCGTTGACCGCATTGCGCGCATTGGGAAATCGCTGGCACGCCGTCGGACGACCACTCGAAATGGTCGGGCTGCTCGGCCTCTTCACCCCGAGCGGCGCGTCGGTCGCTGTGGGCGTGCTGGTCCCGGCCGCCCTAGCCGCCAGTCCCGTTTACAGCTCCTCGGCAGGAGCCTTTCAGACGCTGGCGGTGGTTCCCTTCGGCCTGGTCGGTTTGGTGATGGTACTGGCCCAATTCTGGGCTCGAGCGTCGCGCCTCGGCACCCGGTCCCGAGGCCGACGTGTCGTGTTGGGGCTCGCCTGTTTCCTCGTCGCAGTAGCCCTCATACAAGACGGTCGCCTGCTGGGCCAACTCCGGTCCACGTGGTGGCGAGTCTCGCCGTCGGCCTCGTCGGCGCTGGGAACGGTCCTGGCGCACACACCACCGGGGACCGAGGTCATCGCCTCCAACGGCATTATCGGCAGATTCTCCGAACGGCGTTTTGTCTACACGTTGTCCTTTGTACCCCAGACGTTCCCCGTTGAGGCCAAAGACGTCCTTTTCGTCGTCACGCCCGATCAAGGCAACGAAGCCGTGCCCCCCGCAGCGAGCCGAAAAGACCTCTCGTACATCAAAACGGCTCTCAACACCCGGACACTCGTCGACCGAGACGGGGTTGTTGCCTTGGAATGGCGGCCATCCCGGGGCATCAAGACGATCACACTGACCGGCGGTTCGGGGGCCAACTCGACCCATCACGGCGCTAGCCAGGGGGCCGGTTGATGACATGTTCGGCACCCCCAGCGTGTTTCCACCCGACACGCCGAGGGAGTGCCGATCTCCCGACTACTCGGCGCGCAAGAGCACGGCGGCCGGCGTCCGGGCCGCCAGGCTGGCGGGGAGGAGCGCCACGGCATTCGCCAGAACCAGAGCCCCGATTCCCACGAGTGCGACCTGCAAGACCGGAACGGTCGGTTGGGAGACAGCGTGGATCGTGCTCGCAAATGCGCTCCAAAGAACGCGCCCCAGCGTGATGCCCAGGGGTATGCCGAAGGCGACACCGATGATCGCGTCGACGGACGCTTGCCAAGACACGACCGCCGCCAACTGGTGCCTCACCGAACCGAGCGTCCTCAGGATGGCCAAGTCCCTGCGGCGCCTGCGCACGGAGGACACCAAGATGAGGACGAGCGCCACGACCGCGCCCAACGCCAAGGCGAAGGCGAGAATCGCCGGTGTCGCACCCATGGCCTTGTAGTTGACGATCTCAGCAGGCTGCTGGACGGGCAGGACCACGAATGTACCGCCCCCGGTATTAGGATCGGCGTTTATCACATTCGTGGTGGCGCGAGCGATCCTCTGCAGCGAGGCAAGGCCGGTCGCAGGCGCGACACCCTGTCGCATCCTCACCAGCACGATCGTCGGACCATTGTTGTTCGGATCGGGATCGGTCTGGGCTCGGATGAATGCGGCAGGTTCGAGTCCGTGTGGTACGAGACCACCCGTCCCCATCGACGGATGCAGGGACCCGCTCGACCCGATGGCCGGAAACGTCGCGGTCCCCACGACACGAAGCGTCGTGGGAGGAACGTAGATCGGGACATCCCGAGGTGACCCGTAGGAGATCACGACCGTGTCGCCGACGTGCTTGTGCAGTTGCGCCAACGTCGCCCCCCCGAGGACGACTTGGTGGTGGTTCTCGACGCTGTGACCCGACACGATCGGTGGGGAGATCGGGGCGTTGGGCTGCCCGAGCAGGATAGGGACCGTCTGGCCGTCGATCTGCACGTTGGCGGTGTCGACACCGGCCCATGTCGCCACGGACCGATCGCGACTGAGCATCTTTGTGGCCACCGCCGGTACGCTGCCTCCACCGACCTCCTGAATGACGTAGTCGAAGTTCCAGCCGTAAAGGCGCGGGCTCGACACCAGAGTATTGAGACCCCCCGCGAACGTGATGGTCGTGACCACGACTGCGACCGCCAGGACTGCACCCACGAGCGCGGAACCAACCGGCACGGCGTCGACCCCGCGCCCACGCTCGAGCGCGAATCGCATGCCCACGATCGCCGGCGCCGGCAAGCCCAGGCGCGCCGCTCCGCTCACGACACGCGACGCCTCACGGTGCGGCTGAGTGCTGAGGCCACGACTCCGACGGGCTACACCGAGGGCGAGGATGATGGCGACGGCCTCGAGGAGCACCACGAGCAGCCCGAAGCCCGAACCGACAACGGTCCAATCGAGATTGAACCCCGGCGCGGGGTCGATCTGACGGACCGCTCCGATGGGGGCCCCAGGGGAGAGTCCCACAGCCACCGCGGAGGCAACGAGCGAGCCGAGGACGATCGCGCCCGACGCCCCCAGGAGCGAGTCGGCGGCGGTGATGCCGGGGCCCGCGCCGAGCGCTCGCAAAATTCAGAGATCCTGCGCGTTCCTACGGGTCGCACGGCTGATCGCCTGGCCGGCGATGAGCAAAGCGGCCAGCAGGGCGATGGCGCCGAAGACACCGAGCGCTATCGATTCGGGCTTGATGGCACGCTCCGCCTGACCCTCGGCCACTGAGGTCTCGTGGAACTGGTAGAAGGACCCGGCCGGTAACGATGCGATGATCTCTCGCTCAACCGCGGCGACGTCGGCACTGCCATGGTCGAGGCGGAGCGAGTAGAGGGCAAACCCTGCCGCGTGAGCTGCCACCATCCGTTTGGTGAACGCGGGGCTGAAGATGACGTACGTCGGGTACCTGTCCACGGCGTCGTTGACGACGGCATCGGTCAACGCCACGATTCCGACCACCTTGGCCTTGAGACGCAGGACCGGGGGGCTCGTGGGAGGACCCGATCCTGAGGTCGCGACCTGTTCGAGGGTGTATGCCCCCATGGGGATGACCTGTCCGACGCGCCAGTGAAGGAGCTGCGCCGCACCGGCGGTCAGCACGACCTCGTCCGGGCGCGACGGATTCCACAGGCGCCCCTGGTCTGCAATCACTCGATCTTGGGTGATGTACTGGCCGCCGATGCTTCCCAACTCCTGGACCTCGTTGGTCTGAAGCGGCGCGGGAAGCGCGGGTTCACCCGAGGGTGCGAAGGGAGCGACGAAGACCGATGGCGCGACAGCCACTTTCCGCACCAGGGGGAGTCGAGTGAGATCCTTGGTGAGCGCGGGGGAGTACAAGTTGCTGCTGACCAGGCCGCTGAACTGAGTGCCGGCCGAACCCGTCCCGATCCTGAAGAACTGAATTTGCAGGTCCGACGCACGGGAGCGCTGCAGGTAGGTGGGAAACGCCGACTGCGTGCGTCGGGCACCGGCCAACCCGCCCAGGCCCAGGCCGCCGAGGATCCCCACGAGGAGCACCACCAGGAGGTACTCGCCCCGTCGGTGGCGCAAGGTGCTCCGCAACCGGTACCAGACGACGTGAAGGAAATTCGTACTCACCGCGAAGCCCCACCATCCCCGCTCACGCCAGCACCCCCCTCGTCAGAGCCTGCCGTCCCCCCAACCCCGCACGGCAATTGTGCGTCATCCGGAGAGCCCTCGCCAACAGCACCGGTGGGTCCCGCGATCCGAGTTGGCCACTCGTCGTCGTCGAGGTGCCGCGCGCTCCGTGGTGACACGGTGACAGAGACGAAGAAGAGAGTGGGTTGTCTCGTGGTGTTGCTCGGGTAACGACGTCACCACCTCGAATCTCCACCTCGTCTTCATGCGGTTCGTACGGTCGCTCCACTTCTCCGGCGTTTACTGGCCGCTGACGTTAGCTCCAAGGAGGGTCAATACGTTCAGGCGATTTCATCGCCCGAGTTGGTCGTGGTCACTGCATGAGGTGACGTGAGAGCGCTTCAACCGAGACAGGAGGCAACTGGGTTGAATCACAAGATGAAGCTCGTTGCTGAACAGGAGGAAATTACATGCGCCGCAAATTGATATCGGGGCTACTGGTATTGGCCGTTCCCGTTGCCGCTGTCGCCCTGGTGGCGACGCCGGCGACAGCAAAGACGGCGAAGCCAGCACCCTTCACCGGGGCCGCCACGGGCTCGGTCAAGTGCTCGTTCCCGAAGCTGAAGATCAGTTTCAACCCGCCGTTGACCAACGTGTACACGGGGGCGGCGACCATCTCGGTCAAGGGGAGCCTCCTTAACTGCGTGACGACCGGCTCGAACGTCAACATCAAGAAGGGGAAGATCACCGGCTCCTTCCAGTCGAGCGGCGGTTGCATCGGGCTCGTCACCGGCACCACCAGCCCGGTCACGCTCACGATCCAGTGGAAGGGCAAGACCAAAGCAAATGGCAAGGCCACCCTCACCAACAGTTCGGTCAACGTGGGCGGGGCATACCCGGCGTCGAAGGGTCAATACATAGGCTTCGAGCTCCCCAACCCGCTCGGCTCTGGCGGTACCGTCAGCGGCTCGTTCGCGGGGACGGTGACGCACGAGAGCTTCGCCTACAGCACCTCGACCGCCACCACGCTCGCCTCCGACTGTGCCGCCCGGACGAAGGTGACCAAGAAGGGCACCAAGACCAAGCCCGCCAAGGGGATCAAGAAGCTCAAGGTCACGAGCGGGGCGATCATCCTGCCGTAGCGCACTGACCCCACCACAGGGCGCCCACAAGGAGGGCACCCCGAACACGACACCCCGGGGATGGGCTCAGCCCGCCCCCGGGGTGTCGTCGCGTGCGGAGCGTTCCATGGGGACACGTCTGGGTGCCGAGAATCCCATCCAGGCCCTCCCACCGGACTCTGTCATTCTCGTTTCCGTTTGCGACCCCGGATATGTGGGAAATCGACAGCCTGACGGTCGAGCCGGGTCGATTCGGCCTGGCTCGACACCGGGTGATGCGTCCTCGTTACCGGGCGACCGCAGGCGTCTTTTGAAGGTCTTTGACGTATTGCGCCGTGATGGCGTTGCCTCCGATGCCCCAGTCGCCACTTTCGACCTCGTCGATAGTGACCCAGGTGACGCCGCGCAGAGCCTCACCCTCGATGCTGACCATGGTCTCGGTGAGCTGGGAGATCATCTCCTGCTTCTGGCTGCTATCGAAGACTCCCTTGATGACTTTGACCTGTACGAACGGCACGATGTCCTCCTTTGCCCCGGATTGGGTGCTGAGATCAGTATCCAGATGGCTGTTGCGATTGGCTTGCGAGGCTCCTTCCGAACCCTTGCAAGCGTTCTGCAAGCTCGCTTGCAATAATGGTCTCATGCCGTCTGACCTCGACTTTCGGGTGTTGGGCAGCCTTGAATTGGCACGTCATGGGCAGGCTGTTCCGACCGGGGGCCCGAAGCCACGTTTGGCGCTCGCTGTCTTGGCGGCTCACCGAGGGTCCGTTGTCTCGGTAGACCGCCTCTGCGACGAGTTGTGGGGTGACACCCCTCCGGCAGACCCGCCCGGCGTTCTGCAAAGCCATCTCTCGCGCTTGCGTCGGGTCCTTCGGCCCGAGGCCGAGATCATCGCTCGCCCCCCGGGCTACGTGCTTCAGATTCCCGATGACACGATCGACGCAGGTCGTTTCGAGCTGTTGTGCAAGCGAGCGAGCTCCTCCTCGGACCCGCAGGCGACCGTTGAGCTGCTGGAAAGCGCACTGGGGTGTTGGCGGGGCTCGCCCTTCGAGGAATTCGCCGAACATGATTGGGCTCGGCTCGAGGCGGTGCGTCTCGACGAACTCTATGTAGTTGCGCAAGAGGAGCTCTTCGAGGCGCGCCTCGCCCTCGGGGGACATGCGACTCTTATCGGTGACCTCGAGACTCTCGTCGCGCGACATCCCTTGCGGGAGTGCTTCTGGCAGCAGCTCATCGTCGCCCTCTATCGCAGTGGCCGCTCAGGGGAGGCGCTTCGGCGGGCGGAGACGCTCCGGGTACTACTGCGCGAGGAACTTGGGCTCGAGCCTTCACCGGCGTTGCGCGCCCTCGAAGCCCGCGTTCTCAGTGATGACCCGACACTTCTTCAGCCGCCTGTGGCGGCACGACGATCAGTGACACGACAACTCCCAGCCGAATCCACGAGGCTGGTTGGTCGCGCCGATGAGCTCGAGCTGCTCGCCGGCAGGCTGCGAATCGATCGATTGGTCACACTGACGGGCCCGGGGGGAGTCGGCAAGACACGGCTTGCGATGCGGCTCGCGAACAACGTGTGGGATGAGTTCGACAGCGAGGTCTTCGTGGCTGAACTCGCACCGGTGCGTGATCCCTCGTCGACCGTCGCCGCCATTGCCACGGCGATCGATGTGCAACAGCGCCAGCATCTTTCCATTGAGGACACCCTCGTCGAGTACTTGCGAGCGCGCCGAGCACTACTGGTTCTCGACAACTGTGAGCATTTGCGAGGCACCATCGCGTCGCTCTCCGAGCGTCTGCTCAGCTGGTGTCCTGACGTGACCATTCTTGCCACAAGCCGCGAAGTACTCGGACTTCCCGGCGAGCAAGTGTGGCGGGTCCGGCCCCTCGCCATTCCAGACTTGGGCTCCGGTCCGGCTACAGCATCTGAAGCTCCGGCCGCGCGCCTCTTCGTCGAACGGGCCATTGCCGCCCGCCCCGGATTCGCTCTCGGACCAGACAACGTGGCTGACATTGTCGAAATCGTCCGTCATCTCGATGGGCTACCACTGGCGCTCGAACTCGCGGCGGCCCGCATACGGGCCATGAGTCCGGCAGCGCTCGCGGAACGACTCAACAAAGGCTTCGATCTCCTCTCCGGCGCACAACCATCGATCATCCCCCGTCATCGGACGGTGCAGGACCTGGTGGAATGGTCTCACGACCTACTTGCTCCGGATGAGCAACGGCTGTTCGCTCGATTGTGTGTCTTTGCTGGAAGTTTCGGACTGGACGCCGTCGAAGAGGTGTGCGCTGGTCAGGATTTGGATGTTTCCAGGGTGTCGTTGCTCCTTGCGAATCTGGTGGACAAGTCGATGGTGCAACTGGTCGACGAGGACCTTCCCCGTTATCGGCTGTTGGAGACCTTGCGTGAGTATGGCCGCGACCGCCTTCACGAGGACGAGCGCGAAATGGTCCGAGCTCACCATGCAGCGTGGTACCTCAACGTGGCCGAGCAATGCGCTCGATCGTTGGCGGGACCGGGTGAAGCACTGGCGATCAAGATGCTGGACCGCGACTTTGACAATCTGCGCGCTGCTCATTTGTGGTCTATCGAACATTGTGACATCGACGCGGCATTGCGCCTCGTCGCCGGACTCAGAGAGTATTCGTTCCGATGCATGCATGCCGAGATCACAGGGTGGGCGGATGCTGTCATTGCACTCCCCGGAGCTCCAGTGCACGAGAGATATCCTGTCGTTGTCGGCGTCGCGGCCTACGGCCGGTTCATCCGAGGTGATCTCGAAGGCGCCATCGAACTCGGTGAACAAGCCGTTGCCGCTTTCGATCAACTTGGCGTCGATAGCTCCGGATTAGCCGAACGCGCGCTTGGCAATGCATGGTTCTACCGGGGAGAGGCCGGACGAGGCATCGAATGGATGGACCGCATGATCGCGTCCGCGAGGAGCGGTTCGCCGGCCCGCCTTGCCCACGCTCTGTATATGCGATCCGTTGCTTTCACCAGCGTTGGGGACAATGTCAGAGGTGCTCAGTTTGCCGCCAGCTCCCATGTCGCCGCCGTCGACTCTGGATCTCCGACTGCCCTGGCCCAAGCCCTTTACGCCCAGGGTCTCGCCCTCAAGTCAACGAGCCCGATCGAAGCAACCGTTGCGCTACAACAGGCGGCAGATATCGCCAGAGACGCTGGAAACCGGTGGATTCAAGCCTTCGCGCTCACTGAAGTGATTTGGCTCGAGAGTCGCCAGGGCCAACCACGCGAAGCGCTTGCACGCTACATCGACGTGATCGACCTTTGGTATCGCGGCGGAGATTGGGCTAACCAATGGCTGTCCCTCCGCCACGTATTCGGCATCCTTGTTCAGCTTCGAGCTGACCTCGCAGCGGCCACGCTCCATGGTGCCCTCACCGCCGCCGGCTCTGCGTACGCCTTGCCGTTCGAAGCCGCCGACGCACAGCGAATCAGCGACCTCGTAGATGATCTTCGTGTACGGCTGGGTCCGGCTGCGTTCGCTTCAGCTGTAAGGCGCGGAGCCACCCTCAGTGACGGCGAGACCATTGATTTCGTACGCGTCCAGATCCAGGCAATTTCGCAGCCGTAGCAGCTCACGGGAGCCAACGATCCCACTGGAGGCGAACCTTCGACACATCGCGTCCCACGCTCAGGCCCATTTCGAGCTTGTGGGTGCCGAACACCCATCCGCTTCATGCAACTGTGGGTGTCCAGGCGCTCGGGGTGCCGCCTGTACGGGACATACAGAATGTGCTCGGAGGAACAGCCGGTTACACCCACGACAGCTCTCCTTCAGAGGGAGACGCCCAGACCGCCCACAGCTCAGCGGCGAGCCGGTTGGCTGATATTCGATACGTCACGGGCTAAAGCACGCCTGGGAGCTCTAGGGCTACGACGGCGCCCCCCTCCGGACGGTTTCGGGCCACGACCCGGCCTCCATGCGCAAGAACGATCGCTTGAACAATGGCGAGACCCAGGCCAGCTCCTCCCGTGCTTCGAACACGTGCAACGTCTGGCCGGCGGAAGCGCTCGAACGCGTGCGGCAGATAGTCCGGGGGGAATCCGGGGCCGGAGTCGGTGACTTCAATGATCAAGTCTCCGTTGGTGGGTCGCGCCGAGACAACGATCTCCGTCCCTCCGGGCGCCAACCTGACGGCGTTGTCGATGAGGTTGTCGATCACTTGCCTCATTCGATCCGGATCCACTAATGCCGCCAGCTCCCCTGGACAATCGACTCGGCACAGCACTCCAGTTGCATCAGAGAGCCCCCTCGTGCGCGCCACACTTCGTTCGATCAGCGCCTTCAGATTCGTTCGAACTTGATGCAACCCCAGCTGATCCTCGTCGCTTCGGGCCAGCAACAACAGATCGTCGGCGAGACGTGACAGTCGGCCGGCCTCCTCGGCAGCCGTGTGTACAGCGGCGGTCAGCTCTTCAGGGCTTCTCCCGGGCTTGCCCGCGAGTTCAAGTTCGGCCTGCAGTACAGAGAATGGAGTGCGGAGTTCATGACCAGCGTCCACGATCAATGCCCGTTGTCGTGCGAGCGCCTCTTGGAGTCGTCCAAGGAGTTCGTTCATTGTCTTGGCCAGCGCGGCGATCTCATCCCTGGTGCGCGGTACCTTGACCCTTGCCTGTCGCTCCCGCCCTGACAAGGACCCCACCTCCCCACGCAGCCGTTCGACGGGAGCAAGTGCAGCTCGGGCTAGAAGGTAGGCACCGAGGCCTGCCACGACGACGGCAGCGATGCCCCCGATGAGCAGCTCACGGAAGACGTCGCTCAGGGTGCGGTCGAAGGTGTCCAGCGAGGCGCCTGCGACGGCAACCCACCCGGATCGAGAGGGGTACGGGGCCGCCGTAAGCCGGGCGTGTTCGCCCTCGTTCGATCTGGTGAGAAAGATCTGGCGCTGTCTCGCATTGCGAAGTTCTTTGGGCGAGACGAGAGAGACATTCCCGGCGTCCACACTGGCACCCCGCACGTTGCCGGCCGCATCGAGGACTTGGAAGAAGTACTCACCTGGCGCGGGACCGACCGAGGAGGGTGCCGATCGATGCGACTCGGAAGGTTGGGACGTCGATGCAATATTGCGATCCACTTGTACCAATTGCGCCGTCAGCTGCGAATCGAGCAGACCCTGAAGCCCGGAGGAGAGCTCGGTAACGAACAACCAACTCCCGAGCGAGAATGCGACGGCTACAAGAAGAGCAAAGACGAGAGCCAAGCGGATCCGAATTGGCACGGCTTAGTGCGCTGGCTCGTGTCGTAACCGATAACCCATGCCCCGCACCGTCTCGATGTCCTGTCGTCCGAATGGCCGGTCCACCTTGCGACGCAGGTAGTTGACATATTGATCGACCACATTCGACCCACCGTCGTAGGCGAAGTCCCACACGGCATCGATAATTTGCGATCTGGTGAGTACGACCCCGGGATGCTTGAGGAAGAGCTCGAGGAGCGAGAACTCCTTGGGCGAGAGCTCAATCTCCTGATCTCCTCGCCACACCTTCTTGGCGGCCGGGTCCAACTTCAAGTCCTGCTCCACAAGAAGCGTCGGCCGGACACGGTCGTCACGCCGAGCGAGCGCCCGCAGCCGGGCGGCGAGCTCGAGGAGGCTGAAGGGCTTGACGACGTAGTCGTCGGCACCGGCATCGAGGCCTCGTACGCGATCACCAATCTCGTCACGGGCTGTGAGCATCAGCACCGGTGCCCAAATGCCCGCCTCCCGGAGCTTGCGACACACTTCGAACCCGTCGAATCCGGGCAACATGACGTCGAGGACGACGGCGTCATAAGGATTCGCTGTCGCCATCCACAGGCCCTCCGGGCCATCCCCGGCGACGTCGACGGCGTACCCTTCTTCCTCCAATCCGCGCTTGATAACCCGGGCTATGCGGGTCTCGTCTTCGACCACCAGGACTCTCACGCCGCCAGGCTACGCGGTCCTTCATGAGAATTCGATGAGAGTCGGGGAGGAGTTCGTCTCGGAATCTCAAAGATGTCAACGGTTCACATCCTTTCTTCACGGTCGTCACATGGCCGGCGGCGCAGCATGACGCAGAGGTCGATCCTCGTAGCGGCCCTCAAGAAAGGAACACCATCATGAGTCCCACGCCCCAGGCACACCGTCGTATTGGACGTTCGGCCCGAGCAGCTATCGCCATCACCTGTCTCGTGGCTGCCGGCATCGGCACCGGAGCCGTCGGAGCCGGAACGGCCTTCGCACAGACCAGACACCACGCCCAGGCCGGAGCTCTGACTGCGTCGAAGACCAAGGCGTCAAAGCACGAGCGCCGAGAGTCGGTCACTGTCAGGGCCAGCGAGACGGTCTCGACCGACCCGGTCTCGACTGACCCGCACGAGCCCATAGATCCGACGTCGACCGACCCATCCGCCAACGACGAAGGCACGGCCGACACGTCAGTCCGTGACTCCAATGACACAGCCGACCAGTCGTCGACTGACCAGTCTGCGATCCTTCAGGTCAACGGCCACCGCTAAAGCCCCCTCCAGGCCGAAAGTGGCGACCGGCCCCGTTCCCGCCCCGGGGTCGGTCGCCACCTCACAAGAAAGAGTCTCAAGGCCATCTTGCAACCCCCCCTGACGATCTCATCCACGGTCACGAACTCGCTGGCCGAGGGCCACGGATGAGGATTTCGGCTCCCAGAGGTGAGCGTCGCCGTTAAGCGCCAGAGGTCACCTGATTCGCATGCAGACCCTCGCCGTGGATGTGAATCAGTTTGTCATTGGGTTACGCATTGTGCGCACAAGGATTTCCGGGCCGAGCTTGATGTTGTCACCCAGGTGTAGGAGGAAGCGGACGACGTCGACGACCTCCTCGACTCGGAGGTAGTCATCGCGGTTTGCGCCCGGGACTACTTCGCCCATCTCGGTGTCGACGAAGCCCGGGCACACTGCCCACGCCTTGATCCCGTTGTCATGGTTGCCATCTTGGATGACCTCCGTCAGTGCACACAGTGCGTGCTTGGCTACGCAGTAGGCCGCAAGCCCTGGCACGATGGCTACGCCTGCCTCGCTGCTGATGTTGATCACGCGTCCGAAGCCCCGAGTCTGCATTCCCGGTAGCACAGCCCCACACAGATAAGCAGCGGCCCGGACATTGACGGCGAATGTGTAGTCCCACTCTGACCTTGAGGTCGGCTCCAGGGGCTTCCACACCGCGAAGCCGGCGTTGTTGACCAGGATATCGATCGGGCCCGATTCTTCAGTTGTACGTGCGAGGAGAAGGTCGAGTGAATCGTCATCAGCGAGGTCGGCCTCGACTGCAACGGCCACGCCGCCGCCTCGGCCAATCGTCCTCGCCACCCCTTCGAGTTCCGCTCCCCGACGCGGAGCAGAGCTGTCCTACGGGGGTACCTCGAGCACTACAGGACTCATCGCCCCTGCTGGAGTCCCGGAGCTCAAGGCGCGGACTGGCGAATCGGCTGTCTCCCCGTCAGCGGCTCGGCGTATGCACACAAGGAACCGGCTGTGCAGGTTGAAGTTGTCGACCCGCCAACGTGCCCGTGATCGAGCCTTTCGACTTATGCTTTTCCGAGCGATGCCGCTTAGAGCCTTTCGGCACCCACCAGCGGGATCCATGGCTCGATGCTGGTCGTCACGAGTTGACCGGTAGTTACCCAGGGATCGTTTGTCAGGCGGTCGTGGATTTCCGCCTCGCTCTGGGCGTTGGCGATCAAAAGGACGCGGATGCGACCGTGTTCGCCACCGACGAGCGGACCGGCAATGGTGACGAATCCCTCCGCATAGAGCGTGTTCATAAATAGGGCATGGTCGCCGGCGCCCGGTTGGTCGAAGGCGCCTTGCCCTTCGATCCATGCAGGTCCAGCTTCGCGGGTGACGGCGAAGTGGCTCATCGGGTGGCCCTGACGATCCACGCGGCCGATTCGTAGCAGACTCCAATCTCGGTGTCGTGCGCCTCCGGAGTGGTGCGCAAGCTGTCGAACGCGCGGGTCACGTCTCTGGCCACTGAGGCCTTCGAGCGTCCAGCCCATCAATCCCAGCACGAAGGCTGACCTCGATATTCGGATTGTCACGCTCCGCGGCAACCTATTGCGAGGCTAACTGTGGGCTGTCGACATAACCCCTTCATCCTGGGAGGACGGTGCATGTCCCAGGCCAATTTCCCACGCCATCGACCGTGATTCCCACGTACTTGTAGTCACAGCTGGATTCTGAAGTCCCAAGTCAACGGCGTGGATGAGTCCTCGGAACCCAAAGGTCCACAGTCGTGGGTCTCAGCGTTCGAGGATCCGTGCCAGTGCGCCACGCAGCTCCGCGGTCGGGTCGGAGGGGAGGTCGTGGCTGCGCCAGCCCACGATGCGGTCCGGGCGGACGAGCACGCAGCCGCGCTCGGCGACCTCACGCCGGCGCGTCCACTCACCGAGCACGTCGTTGTACGCCTGACCCAGTGCTACGCCGTAAACGGAGATCGGGACGTCAAACTCGGCGGCTACGGCCGCCGCCGCTTGCTCCCACGCCGCGGTGTCGGCCCCGGTGATCAGGGCGAAGCCGTCGTAGCGTCCGAGATCGAAGGTGGAGACGTCGTGGGTGTCGCGGCCCAGCCAGGCATGCGGGAGCGGGGCGCCGGGGTGGGTGGTGGTCTGGTGGTACAGCTCAGGATCGCGGTCGAAGGCGGGGAACGGGGTGCCGTCGCCGGCGACGGCCGACGATTGGTAGCGCTGGTTGAGCTCGATCCCATGCGCGTTGAACTGTGCGTTCATCACCTCGAGACCCTTGAGCAGCTGTTCGCGCGTTTCCTCCCCGTCGGTACCGAAGATGTCGTCGAGGTGTGCCATTGCCGCCTGTCGGCCGAGTCCGGGGTGGAGCCCGAGCGGCGCGAGCCACGCGGCCATCTCGCCAACACTCTTGTTGGCTCGGTCGACCACCTGACGGCCGACGGGCTGGCGCTCGGCGTCGTAGCTGTCGAGCAGCCCGTCGCCGGCCTTGCCCTGCTCCACGAGGGCGAGCTTCCAGACGAGGTTCCACACGTCCTGCATCGAGGTGTTGGAGCCCAGCCCGTTGGCCGGCGGGTGGCGGTGGGCGGCGTCGCCGGCGATGAACAGTCGACCGCGCCGGTAGTGGGAGGCAACGACGTGGTTGAACTCCCATTGGCTGATGTGCTTGATCCGTACCTTGACGTCCGGGTCGCCGATGGCGGCCCGCACCCGGGGGAGGACCGCTTCCTCCGACAGGTCCTGAGCCTCCAGGCCGTGGCGCACGAAGATCGTGCTCCATTCGTTCCAGGGCTCGATGCAGGTCCAGATGCTGACGATGTCGTCCCCGCCGGGCTCGCACACGACGAAGAGGGCGCCGGAGCGATGGGCCGTGTACGTTGCGAGATCGGCTTCGATCCATACGGTGATGGCGTTGCCGAGGCCGGCCTCGCCCTCCCACGCGAATCCGCCCTCGCTGCCGACGACGGTCTTGGCGCCGTCGCACCCGATGACGTACTTCGACCGCACGGTGAATGCGGGACCGCCCCGGCGAGGGCGGACGACAGTGCTGACGCCGTCCCCGTCCTGGGTGATCGCGGTGACCTCATGGTGGAGGCGGATGTCGGCGCCGACGCTTTGGCAGTGGTCGAGCATGATCGGTTCGAGGACGTGCTGGGGAATGTTGCACATCTCGGTCGGGCTCGAGGCCCGGTACTCGCCGATGCGGTCATCACCGGTGCCAAACGTCATCATCCGTGACAGTTCGCGGCCGGCGAACGCAGTGGCGAACACCTGCTTGCCCATGAGGTGATGGGGCAGCGCCCGCGCTCGCACCCTTTGCTCGAGCCCAAGGTCCCGCAGGATCTCGACCGCCCGCTGGTTGGTGATGTGAGCCCGGGGCGAGTTGGCGGTGCCGTACTTCGTGACCGTCAGGGCCGGCACGCCCAGCTTCGACAGGAGCGCCGTCGCGGTAAGGCCGGCGGGCCCGGCGCCCACGACCAATACCCCAGTCTCGAGTTGCTCCATGGCCCCTTCACGGTTCGGACGACGGGGAAATAGTGCGCGTCCGGCATGTCACTTGTCAAGTGAAAAGTGACCTTGGCGGCACGCTCTCAGGGCAGGAAGAGGTTGGCGACGACATCGGCGTGGCGGCTGATCGCCGCCTCGGTCAGCGGATCGACGCCGGTGAGGGCGCGGCACTCGGGGGCAACCGCACTGATGAGCGAGGACGCACCGACCAGCGCGTAGTAGATGTGGGCGGCGTCCGCATCGGTGCGGGTGCCGGCGAGTCGTGAGACCTCGGCGAAGCGGGTGCGCAGGTGCCTGTCGACGATCCAGCGCAGGCGCCTGTCGTCGTGACGGCCGGCGTCGACCATGATCTGGAACACCTCGGGATGCCGAGCGCAGAAGGACACGTAGGCTCGAATTGCGAGCCGAGCACCCCGGGGATCCGGAAGCGGGCCGCCGCCTTCTCCGTCGTGCTCGGTGCGGGTCGGAAGCGCGGTCTCGAGCTCGGCGAAGATCGCATCGACGGCGGCGCGCCACAGGTCGTCCTTGGACTCGAAGTGGTAGGTGATGAGGCCTTGGGTGACGTCAGCCCGTTCCGCGATGTCGCGGGTGCTCGTGCCCTCGAATCCGCCCTCGGCGAACGCGTCCACGGCGGCGGCGACGATTCGCTGCCTCGTCTGCTCCCGCTGCTCGGCCCGACGGGGACGCGTCGCGCTCATGACCGGAACTCTAACTGGTCGCTTGACAAGCGACGGGGAACCAGAGATACTCCACTTGTCAATCGAACAGCGAAATGGAGGGTGCAGTGAGCCGCATCACCGCCCTGCGCCGGGACGATCTCCCCGGGCTCGAGGGAGTGTTCACCGCCTACGAGCAGATCATGGGCGTTGTGCCCGAAACCGTTCTGACAATGGCCCGGGTGCCGGGGCTAGTGGAGGCCTACGCCGGCGTCGCGGTGGCATCGGCCATGAACGGGATCATCTCCGAGGAGCTGGCCCAGCTCGCCGGGCACATGGCGAGCGCCGGAGCCGGATGTCGTTACTGCCAGGCCCACACCGCGGCCCACGCCGAGAAGCTCGGCGTCGACCCCGACAAGCTTGCCGAGCTGTGGTCGTTCCGGACGAGCAACCGCTTCGACGCTGCCGAGCGTGCCGCTCTCGAGCTCGCCTTCGCATCGGGCCAACACCCGAACGCAGTGACCGAAGCACACTTCGACGCCTGCCGCGAGTACTTCACCGAGGACCAGATCGCGGCCATCGTCGCCGTGTGCAGCCTCTTCGGCTTCCTCAACCGGTGGAACGACACCGTCGCCACCACGCTTGAAGCCAAGCCACTCGACACGGCCAGCCGGCTCCTTGCTCCGCAGGGATGGGAAGTGGGCAGGGCCGCCGCAACTGGCCGATAGCTGAGGGGAATTCCGTGACCCGCATCATCCCGCTCACTCGGTCTGACCTCGCCCACTACGAGGAGGGGTTCAAGGCCGTAGAGGCCTTCATGGGCTTCGTGCCGTCGTCGCTGTACGCGATGGCACGTGTTCCCGGGCTCCTCGACGCGTTCACCGCCCTGGCCGGGACCATCTTCTTGAACGACCTGCTCCCAGTCGACATCAAGCAGCTGATTGGTTCGATGGCGAGCGCCGGCGCCGGATGTCGCTACTGCCAGGCCCACACCGTCGCCCACGCCCAGCATCTCGGTGTTTCGCCCGAGAAGCTCCAGGCGCTCTGGAGCTTCGAGACAAGCGAACGGTATACCGATGCCGAGCGCACCGCTCTCCGACTCGCCTTCCACTCAGGACAGCACCCCAACGCTGCCGCCGAAGCCGACTTCGACGCCTGCCGCGCGCACTGGACCGACGATCAGATCACCGCCATCGTCGCCGTTTGTGCGGTGTTCGGGTTCCTCAACCGGTGGAACGACACCATGGCCACAACCCTGGAGGAGGTGCCCCGAGGTACAGCGGAGCGGGTCCTCGCACCGCAGGGCTGGGAGATCGGCAAGCACGGATGACCGCGCCTTCGACCACGGTGACCCTGACCGGCACCGGCGTCCCCTTCCCGCGCCCGGGCGAGCCGGGGCCGGCACGCTCGTGCAGCACGGCGACGTCCGACTGCAATTCGACGCCGGCCGGGGCACCGTGCTGCGTCTGGTGGAGGCGATGGTCCCGCCGAACCAATTGACCGCGCTGTTTCTCACCCACGTCCATCTCGACCACGTCGCCGACGTTGCGGACCTCGCCATGACCCGGTGGATCTTCGACCCGCTCGTCCCGTGCGAGCCGTTGCCGGTGGTCGCGCCGGAAGGCCCGACGGCGGAGTTCGCCCGCCATCTCTTCGAGCCGTACGAGAGTGACGTCGTAGCTCGGAACCGGGTGGCAGTGCCCGGTCGCCCCAGCATCGATCTGCGCAGCTTCGCCGTGCCGCCGAACCCGGTCGAAGTGTGGCGGAGCGATGACGGAACCGTCAGTGTCGATGCGGTGGCCGTCCACCACGAGCCGTGCGAGGACGCTGTGGCATACCGAGTGACCACGCCGACGGGAGTCGTCGTGGTCTCTGGTGACACCCGGATCTGCGAAGAGGTCGAGGTGCTGTCCATTGGTGCGGACATCGTCGTGCACGAGGCATGCCGCAGCGATGCCCTGCGCGAGCCGCTCGCCGTTCGTGGCTACGACCGGGTCCTCGACCACCACGCCGCGCACCTTTGATCTCGGTGGGATGGCGCAGCGCATCGCCGTGCCGCACCTCGTGCTCACGCACCTGATCCCGCCACCCGTGACCGAGCTCGATGCCGAGTCGTTCGCCGAGGACGTGCGTGCTGGTGGCTTCACCGGCGAGCTCACGGTCGGCCATGACCTCCTGGCGGTCACCGCCCGGGCACCGTCGCCGATCCTTCGCTGACCCACGCCGGTTCTTCGCTGACCCAGACCTGTCTTCGACCTGAGAGGAGCGCACGATGACGACGTCCATGAGCGAGACCCGCAGTTTCGAGTGGGACCCCGAGCGTCGCGGATTTCTGGAAGCCCACATGTGGGCGGTGCTGGCCACGGGGAGGGAGGACGGCTCACCGCAGCAGTCGATGGTCGGCTACGTGGTGGACGACCTCGGCCGGCTCGTCGTCTCGGTGAAGTCCTATACGGCGAAGTGGAAGAACGTCTCGCGCCAACCCCGGGTCTCGGTGACCGTGCCCGATGGCCGGCAACACCTGGTGGTCTACGGCACCGCGGAGTCGATCGACTCCGATCCGCTCCGGGCCGAGCTGACCGCCGATGTCTTCGCCGCGATGTTCGGCGGCGAGCGCTCTGATCCTGCGGACCTCGTCGAGTCGCTCGACGCCCAGCAGCGCACAGTGCTTCGCATCACGCCGACGAAGGCCCTCTTCCAAGCCTGAACCTGCGGACCACCGGGTGAGCAGCGACCCGCGGCAATCTCGTTCGGGTCGCTGAAGGCGAGCACTCGTACAATGGGCCGCGGCGACGTCGATCTCGGATCCCTACTCGATGGACGGTTCGACAACCAATGGCCTGATCTTTCAGCCCTAACGCTCGACAGTGCCCTCCTCGTGCCCGCGGATCTCGGCTCGTCGCCGATGGGGCGAGCGTGAGGTATCCGCATCTCGCCGGCCCACCACGGCCTGTCGAAAGACTGAGGGCCGACGCCGCGTATTCCTATCAACGCGATGTTGGCGCGCACCCGTCCAAGATCTCGAGAGCAGAACGACGAACTCGAAAACGCGGCGGAGCGAGAGGTAGGCGAAAGGCCCAGAGCTGACCATGGGCCCGTGCACCGCGCATCGTCGGGGAAGGTGGCCGAGAAGGATCCGGACCAGAAGTCACTGCTCATCGGCGCGATCCAATATTCGGACACGACGGGCCAGATCGGTGGTGTCACTGCCCCGCAGTCGCAGGAGTTCGACCACCCGGATGGAGGCGATACAGAGGAAAGACAGAGCCATCGTCCACCGTCACGGGCCAGGCGTCGCTGTCGCAACTCTTCTGCTCAGGGCGCGTGGATGACACCTTCGGCACCCATAGGGCCTTGCACCGTGGCTCGATCGGTCGAGGTCCGGCGCGCCCCGGGTCGGTCAGACGGGTCGCTTCCCTGCTCAGTCGGTGCCGCGGAGCAGCCGGCCCGGAAGGGCACCGGTGTGCTCGCCTGCCTCCATGAACGGCTGGCCGTTCACGACGGTGTGGTCGATGCCTCTGGCCCGCTGCACGAAGCGGGCGGCACCGCCGGGGAAGTCGTGCACGATCTCAGGGAGCGGCAGGAACATCGCGCCGAGGTCGATCACGTTCAGGTCGGCAAAGGCGCCAGGGCGGATCACGCCGCGGTCCTTGAAGCCGATGAAGCCGGCCGTGTCGCCGCTGATCCGCCGGACACCTTCCTCCAGAGTCAGCACTCCGCGGTCGCGGACCCAGTGCGAAAGGAAGAACGTGGGTTGGCTCGCGTCCATGATCTGGGTGGCGTGGGCCCCCGCATCGGCCAGGCCCATGATCGTCACCGGCGACGCCAGCAGTTCGCCGATGGCATCAAAGTCCTCGTTCAGGACGGGCCAGTTGGCCACAGCGGCACCGTCGGTGCGGTCGAGAGCGTCGATGTAAAGCTCGACCGGGCCCACACCCCGGGCTTTGGCCTGCGCCGCGATGCTGTCTGTCGCGTCGTAGCGGTACACCGCGCCAGTGTCGGGGAGCATCAGGAACATGCGCTCGAAGGGATCGGTGTTCTTCGCCACACTCTCGGCGACGAGCCGCGCCCGGACTTCAGGGTCGCGGATGCCGGCCAGTCGGCCCACGGCGTCGAGGTCGCGCAGGGGCCCGAACGACGGCAGGTCGTCGAGCAGCGTGTTGGCCGCCAGGCAGAACAGGATGCCGATGCTGCGCGGCGTCGTCTGTGGGCGCAGTTGCGAGCCCGCGGCGTTCGCCTCCTCGCTCAACTCGAGAACCCTCCGGTAGTGGTCGCCCATCGAGGACATCTGCATGAGGTTGAAGGTGAAGGGGCGCCCGAGCGTGCGGCTCAGGTCGGCGATCCAGGCCATCTCCTCGGTCACCCTTGAGGTGCTTCCGTCGATTTCGTTGTAGCGGGGCGCGCACTCGAGCACCCCGCGCCCCATCCGGCCCAGGGATGCTCCGATCGCCGCGAATTCGGCCGGATCGGACCAGGTGCCGGGGACCCAACGGCCGTCCGGGGTGCGGTGGGTGAGGCTGCGCGAGATCGAGTATCCGTACGCTCCTGCCCTCAGGGCCTCATCGACCATCGCCGCCATCTCGGCGAGCTGGCCGGGGCTGGCGGCGAAGTCCTGCTCGCAAGAAGCGTCGCCGGCGACGTACACCCGCACCGCCACGTCGCCCACGTAGCCACCGGCGTTGATCCCCTTCGGCACTCCGTCGATCACGTCCAGATACTCGCCGTAGGTCTCCCAGTTCCAGTCGAGCCCCTCGATGATCGCGGAGGCCGGGATGTCCTCCACCGATTCCATGAGGCCGGCCATAACTGCCGCCTGGCCCGGCCGGAGAGGCGCGAACGTCATCCCGCAGTTGCCCATGAGCACGGAGGTGACACCGTGCCAGCACGACGACGACATGAGCGGGTCCCAGCCGATCTGGGCATCGAGGTGCGAGTGGAGGTCGACGAAGCCGGGGGTGACGTAACGGCCCTCGGCGTCGATCACCCGACCGGCTCCGATGGCATTCACCTCGCCTACCTTGGTGATCCGGTCGCCGTCGACGGCGACATCGGCCCGCCGGCGCGGCCCACCGGTTCCGTCGACGACCGTGCCGCCGGCGATCACCAAATCGTGGGCCATGACGTTCTCCTCGTGTCGGTGGGCGACTGCTCAGCGATCGGATCGCAACGATCGCGGCAGGTCGTCGCTCCGTGCCCCTCGCCGGTCGGCGCCACGTACTCTAACCTGGCGGGTGAGCATTCTGGGCAGTCGTGGAGTGGCCCTCGTCATAGGCGGCGCGTCGTGGACCGCGGTCGAGTGTGGGCTGCACCGCTTCGCCATGCACGAGCTGCGAGGCCGCGGCATGGCTTCGGTCGAGCACTTGAGGCCCACCACGCCGATGTCAACTTTTGCGCGCCCGCATCGAAGAAGATCGCCTCTGCCGCAGCTACGACCGCGGTCGCCTTCCCGATCGCATCGGCCGTCGCCGGCAGGCGTTGGGCGGCCCGTAAGGTCCGAAGACTCGATCTCGTCACACGATCTATTGGTATTCATGGATCAACCCGCCAAGACGATCACGACGGATAATCCGCGCCGGGCGAAGCCGACCACGATCTGGCACGGCAAGCGCCGAACGCGTGGTGGCCGAATGCTGCCCAGATCTGACGGCCGGGACCTCCTGGGAGATCCCCTGGTGCGGTCGATGATGGTTGTGATGATCGGCGTAGTGGCACAGAAGCCGCCGGAGGTGCCGAGCGTTGAGGACAAGGATGTGGTCGAGGCACTCGGATCGGACGGTTCGCACGAATCGCTCGGCGTAGGCGTTGGCATTTGGGGCCCGGAACGGGGTTTGGAGGATCTGGTGCCCTCGGACCGGAAGACCTCATCGAAGCTTCCGACGTACTTGGTGTCCCGGTCGCGGATGAGGAACTTCGTGACGACACCATCATCGGCCAGGTCCATGATCACGTTTCGCGCCTGCTGGGTGACCCACGGACCGTCGGGGTGGTCCGTGACGCCGGTGATCCACACTCGACGACGGCCCAGTTCGATGAAGAAGAGCACGTACAGCCGACGCAGGAAGGCGGCGTCGACGGTGAAGAAGTCGGTGGCCACGACCCCGAAGGCCTGAGCCTTGAGGAACCCTCGCCAGGTTCCACCTCGTCGAGGGGCGGGTCCGAGGTGGTGCTCGGCCAGGAGCTTGGCGATCGTGCTCGGGGCCAACGGAAAGCCCATCTTGAGCAGCTCGCCCTGAATGCGGCGATATCCCATGTCGGGTTCTCCCGCCCGAGGCGGAGCACCAAGGCGGTTGTCTCTTCGTCCACGCTCGGGCGTCCGGGACGTCGGTGCGGGTAGGTCCAGCGTCCGGCTACGAGGCGCCGGTGCCAGGACAGAAGCGTCTCCGGCGCCACGGCGAAAGCGCCCCATCTCCTGCGAGGGAGCAACCGGCTGCGGGCGGCGAGAAGCGCTCGATCGGCTGGCTCGAACCACGGGCGCTTGACCTGGCGCCGCAGCACCGCGACCTCGTGACGGAGCACCAGGAGTTCGATCTCCTTGGAAGCACCTGATCTGGGACCGACGGGCGGATAATGAGTCGTCTCGGCGATCGCCGGGACCATGGGCAATGCACATGGAACGATTCGGGACTTCGTGGCCAAGAACAGTGGGGTGCGCCACGACACGCCGTTACGCTCGGAGCGACATCTGTCCCTGCTCGCCTCGTTCGAAGTTCCCTTTATCGTCGGCATATGGGGAGTGTTCGTCTGCAGCACGTCGCGGTATCGTGCGCCGATGGCCGCGTTCCCCGGCGTCGGCTCCTGGATCGAACGGCGAGCGCGCGCTGCACCCGACCACGTTGCGTTGGTGCACGGTGCGACACGGCGGAGCTATGCCGAACTGGCCGAGCGCGTCGGCCGGCTCTCGTCGGGCCTGCGCGAGCTCGGAGTCGCGCACGGCGACCGCGTGGGATGGCTCGGCGAGAACCACCCGGCCTTCCTCGAGACGCTCTTCGCGGTGGCGAAGCTCGGTGCGGTCTTCGCGCCGGTGAACCACCGGCTGCCTGCCGCCGCCATTGCCGGCGTCCTCGACGACTACGCGGTGAAGATGGTGATCGTCGAGGATGCCACGGCGACGATCGAGCTTCCGGCGGGCGTGCACGTCGTCCACGTTCGTGGCGCGACATCGGCAGGGAGCTACGAGGATCTCGATCGCGAGTGCGCGCGCGACGCGGGCGGAGGCACGCGTCGATCCCGACGACGTGTGCATCATGCCGCACACGTCCGGCACGACCGGCTCGCCGAAGGGCGTCATGCTGACGCACGCCAATGTGACGTGGAACGTGATCAACATGCTCTCGGTCGCCGACTTGCGCAGCGACGACGTGACGCTCGCGCTCGCTCCGCTCTTCCGCACCGGCGGCATGGGCGTGAACGTCCTTCCGTTGCTGTTCAAGGGCGGGACAGTGGTGGTGCCGGTCGCGACGACCCCCGACGACGTGCTCGATGCGATCGAGCGCGACCGCGTGACGGTCGGGTTCGGCAACCCCGACCTGCTCGACGCGCTCACCCTCAGCACGCACTGGACGAGTGCGGATCTCTCGAGCGTCCGCTTCATCATCACGGGCGGCGCACCGGTGCCCGAACGGCTCATCCGAACGTACGGGGACCGCGGCGTGACGTTCCTGCAGGGTTACGGCCTCTCCGAGGCGTCGCCCGTCGTCTCGGTGCTCGACGCCGCGAGCGCGGCGCGCAAGTCGGGTTCCGCAGGGAGACCAGCTGCTGTTCGTCGACGTGCGCACGGCACGGCCGGACGGCTCCGAGTGCGCGCCCCTCGAGACCGGCGAGCTCCTCGTCAAGGGACCGAACGTCATGGCGGGCTACTGGAACCGCCCCGACGCCACACGTGGGGCGATCGACGAGCGGGGCTGGCTCCACACGGGCGACGCGGCACGCATCGACGAAGAAGGCTTTGTGTGGATCGTCGACCGCGTCGAGCATGCGTTCACCTGCGACGGGCATGTCGTGTACCCGGGCGACGTCGAGCGGTGCATCGGTGAGCATCCGGCGGTGCGAGATGTGGGGGTCGTCGGCGTCGACGGCTCCGGCCGCGCGTTCGTCGTGCTGCACGACGGAAGCGACGCGAGCGCGACGGACATCATCGAACACTGCCGGGCGCGACTCGATCCGCGCGCCGTGCCCGCGTCGGTCGCGTTCGTCGACGCGTTGCCGCGCACGTCGGTCGGCAAGCTCGACCGCCCTGCGCTGGTCGAGCGCGCGCTCACCGCACCATAAATTGACCGCGTGCCCCAGCTTGCCGTCGTATTCGTGACCTGACGTTACGCGAAGTCGCTGGGAGGCGTTCTCAGCACGTGTGGGGACCGAGTATTCAGAGGAACCCCCAATCCGGCTCTACGTCGCTGACCTCGATATTCGGATCATCACGGTCGACGGAATCCTGTTGCGACACCTAATTCTGGACACCACGCGGACCTATCAGCCAAGTGGATTGCCGAGGAATGAGGACCGTGAGGGTTCACGTGTCCCACGATGACCAGCGACATCACAGTGGTTGGTTGGTTGGTGTTGGAGGGCAGCGTGGGTGGGCCACCGACACAACTCCCCTGACCTGGGCCGGCAACGACCGCGGCTATAGCGAGTTCTCACGCTGTTTCTTTCGATTTCCCACGTGCTTGCTATCGCAATCAACTTGAGAGATCCAGGCCGCGGCCCGGATCCGTTCTTGGCACCCGCGCCTTGCGAAGAACAGGCCAATGGACCCTGTTGGAGCCTACGGGACAGTGGCAGCGTCGCACTATGCAGAGGGCCGATGTCGACGCTCGTCACGGGACATGTCGAGCCGGGCGCGTGCGAGCAACCGACGGGGGCTCCGAGCCAACGCATCGCAGCCCTCGAAGGGGCGGGCCCCGAAGGGGATCCGGCGCTGCGTTTCGATGGTGTCGTGCGCCGCTATGGCACGCACGTCGCCCTCGACCATCTGAATCTCCAAGTGGCTCGAGGGGAGACGGTTGCACTCCTCGGCCCCAACGGGGCTGGGAAGTCCACGACGATCTCGCTCCTCCTGGGTCTACTGCGCCCGCACGCGGGCTTCGTCGAGGTGCTGGGAACGAGCGCCCGCCAAGCGGTGGCCGCGGGGCAGGGTGGGGGCCATGCTCCAGACGGGATCCGGCAGCGGGTTGCCGCCAGGCGTTCGTGTGTCGAGCGTCCTGCAACTGGTGCGGCGGCTCTACCGGTGTCCTGCTCCTTTCGACGTCACCGTAGAGCGAGCTGGGATCGGTGATCTCCTTGACCGCTCGACGCATCGCCTGTCGGGTGGGCAAGCCCAGCGGGTGCGCTTTGCCGTGGCTATCGCCGGAGATCCCGAGCTCGTCTTCTTGGACGAGCCCACTGCCGCCATGGACGTGGATAGCCAGCGCTCGTTCTGGCGCATGATGCGTCAGTTCGGAGAAGAAGGTCGGACCATCGTCTTCGCCACGCATCATTTGCAGGAGGCCGACGTCATCGCTGACCGGGTGGTGGTCATCAATCGTGGTCGGGTGGTGGCGAACGGCCCCGGAGCGACGCTCAAGGCCGCAGTGGCCACAAGGCAGGTCCGCTTCGTGACCGATGATCCAGACGAGGTGGTGCTCGACCAAATGGACGGTGTGACCGATGTCGTGGTTCGCGGCATCGGCGTCACTCTCAACTCGCTCGATGCCGATGCCACCGTCAAAGCCTTGGTGCGCCATGGGGTGGACTTCAGCGATCTCGAGGTGACCGGGGCAGGCCTCGAAGACGCCTTCTTGGCGCTCACCGGGCGCGACCCGACACCGAACGAAGAGGCGGAAGCATTGTGAGCGGGCTGCTGGCGTTCGGGCGATTCGAGGTGGCGCGCCTGCTCCGCAGTTGGAAGTTCCTGGGCATCACGGTTGGTTTCCCTGTGATCTTCTACATGCTGTTCCTAAGCGATCACAGCCCGGGGAAGGTGATCGACGGCGCCGTGCCGTGGCGGGTCTACCTGATGGTGTCCATGTGCTCGTTTGGAGCCTTGATCGCCGCACTCAACGCCGGAGGAAGCCGACTGTCGACGGAACGGGCTTCGGGGTGGGCGCGTCAGTTGCGGGTCACCCCCATCCCCGCGTGGTCATACGTTGCCACCAAGATGACGGCGAGCATGCTGGTAGTCCTCCCCGTGCTGGTCTTGGTCGAGGTCGTGGGTATTGCTTTCGGAGGCGTGCGGCTCGACCTCTTCACCTGGGTCGAGCTCACTGCCCTGCTGTGGGTGACGGCGGTCCCCTTCGCCGTCCTCGGGGTATTCGTCGGGTTCATGGTAAACGCCGAAACGGCATATCCGGTGGTGACCGCCCTCATGTTCGTGCTCGGGTATTTCGGAGGACTGTTCAACCCCGTGGGCAGCATGCCCCAAGCGATGCAGACAGCGGCCCGGGCCCTCCCAAGCTTCCACCACGCCTCGCTCGGCCTGGCGCTCTTGGACGGGCACGGTTTCGGGATACAAGATGCCCTGGTTCTGGCGGCATATTCGGGGGTGCTCAGCCTCGCGGTCCTCTGGAAGCATCGGGTCGAGGAATCACGGGGCCTCGCGTAGTTCCTAACCCAGAAGCTTCCTATGAGGCGCTCGCGGCCGTCGCCGTGTTCGAGCCCGACCGCCCAGACTCGGTTCTGTTCATGTCATCGGTCGCTGAGTCGATCGGTGTCATCGCCGGCGAGGAGCGCACACCGACGGGTCTTCTGGTGGCGGCGACATAGGTCCTGCCCCTGGCCAAAGGGTCGGCCAGGGCACCTATTGGCGCGCGCTCCTTAGGTGCCGAGCAGTCGGAGTGCTGCGGTAGCTCGTCGTTCGACGTTGCCATACGCGTTGGCCGCTGCCACGGTGTGAGCTCTTGTTGGAAGGTCCCAAGCCTTCTCGGCATCACCTGGGGCGTTACGTTCCGCAAGCATCTCTCCCCACGACAGGTCCGTCCGGGCAGCGAAGAATTTCGCCTCCACCCGGTCGTTGAACGCTGCGGATTGGGCGAAGAAGGATTCGGCCTCGTCATAGAGGCCGAGGACAGCTGCGAGGCCACCGAGGTAGTGGCTGACTGGGCCTTCCGTTGTGGCTTCGCTATAAGAAAGCTGATCTGCCTAAGGTGCCAGCGGCACAAGCAGCGGTTCGGCGTACTCCTGATCCCGGCATACAATGGCCGCCTCGGCGTAGGCAACCATCTCACTGATCCACGCCGGGTCCATGGGGAGTTCAAAATTTGTGGCAGCGAACTCCTCCAAGAGCCGACGCGCCGCATCGAATCGGTCTTCTTCTGCGTGGGCGAGGGCCAACGCCGCCACGAACGCGGGTATCCCGGGATTCTCGGCCATCGCCTCCTCGATCAGCGGGACGAGGTCGCCCATTGTGCCGCGCTGGAAGCAAACGATCATGAGTTGTGCGCCGAAGATATCGGCGGCGTCGGGCTGGCCGCTGTCGGTGCCAACCATTCGACGGGCCTCGTTGCGATCCGCATGAGCGGAGTGCGTCGACAACCTTGATTCGGACCAAAGCCTCTGCTCCCCGATCGGGCCAAGTGATAAAGAGAAGGTAACGGCGCAAGCAGGGGGAATGACCTGGGGAGGGGGACCGACCGATGGCTGGCACGAAGGACCCGCTGCCGTTCTCGGTGTGGCGGAAGATCGCCATGGCGAGCTGGCGACCGAGGAAGGACCCGGCAATCTTGGCAACAATCGACCAAGACGCCGAGCGTCTGCTTCAGTACATGGACGCCGTCCGGAAGGCCACGGGCGTACACGTGACCCCGATGCATCTCGTCGGACGAGCGTCGGCCAAGGTCTTCTCGACGATGCCCGGACTGAACGGCCGTGTCGTTTTCGGTCGGTTCCTTTCGTCTCCGACGGTGGACGGCTTCTTCGTCGTGTCACTGCGCACCGACCCGGTGTCGGGCGACGAGGCAGCCGCCACCGACCTGTCGGGCGCGGTCGTCCGGCGGGTGGACGAGAAGACGCCCTGGCAGATCGCCACTGAACTGACGGAGCGGGCCGGCCTCATCCGCCACGACGAGGATCCGCTGTTCAAGCAGACCAAGATGCTGGTGAAGAACTTGCCACCCATGACGCTTCGGCTGGTGACCGACCTCATCGGGTTCGTCACCGAGAGCCTCCAGCTGCCGATCCCGTTCCTGGGCCTCGAGGGTCGGCCCTATGGCTCTTTCCTCGTCAGCAACGTCGGCACCTACGGGCTCGACGCGGTCTTCGCCCCTGTCCCGCCCTTCGCGCACCCGCCGGTGACAATCCTGGTGGGCACCGTGGCGGACAAGGTGTTGGCCGTCGACGGAGAGCCTGCGGTCCGGCCCGTGCTCCCACTGGCCTTCATCATCGACCACCGCTTCGTCGACGGCTACCAGGCGGCGACCATGGCAAAGGTCTTTCGTGAGTACCTCAGCGATCCGGCCTCCTCCGACCCGCTTCCCGTCCCCCCCGCCGGTCTCGGTAAAGGTTGCACGGATCACCCGGGACGGATCGGAGCCAACCGATGGAGCGAATGAGCATGCTCGACGCCGAGTTCCTCCACTTGGAGGACGGGATCGCCCATATGCACATCGGGGCGGTCTGCGTCTTTGGAGACCCACCGCCGTCGTTCGACGAAATCGCAGCGATGATGGCCTCCAAATTCCATCTGATCCCCCGGTACCGCCAGCGGGTGCGGTCGGTTCCCTTCGAGCTGGGTCGACCGGTCTGGGTCGACGATCCCCACTTCAACCTCGACTACCACCTGCGGCACACGGCCCTGCCCGCACCCGGTGACGACGCGACGTTCTGTCGCCTGATGGGGCGGATCATGTCCCAGCCGCTCGATCGCGACCGCCCCTTGTGGGAGACGTGGCTCGTCGAAGGTCTCGAAGGCGGCCGTTGGGCGCTCGTGTTCAAGATCCATCACTGCATGGTCGACGGCATCGCCGGCATCGAGCTGCTTCGCGTGGTGCTCGATCTCGAGGGCGACACGACAGTGGCGACGTCCGAGCCATGGAAACCCCAACCCGAACCCCCCGCCGTGGCGAAGGTCCTCGACGCCTGGGGCGGCCTTGCCGCCGACGTCCTGGCCACCGCGCGCGGGATTCCCGCGGCGGTGTCTCATCCGATCAGCACCATCGGCTCGGCTGTTGCGACCGTCCGAGGGCTTGCCCGCTTGGCCGGAGATCTCACTGCCACACCACCGCTGTCGATCGAGGGCAGCATCGGCCCCCACCGCACCTGGGCGCAGTCGTCGGCGAGCCTCGGCGACGTCCAGAAGATCCGAACGGCGTTCGGCGGCACGATCAACGACGTCGTGCTGGCCGCGGTCAGTGGCGGCTACCGGGAGCTGCTCCTCTCACGCGGCGAGGACGCCGACCGAGCCCGGGTCCGCTCTCTGGTGCCGGTGTCGACGCGGCACGACGACGGCCACGGTGTGCCTGACAACCGGGTCTCGACCCTGCTCTACGACCTGCCAGTGCAGATCGCCGACCCGGTCGAACGTCTCCTGGTCGTCCACGAGCAGATGAACGAGCTGAAGGGTTCACACATGGCCGAAGCAGGCGAGGTGGTCGTCACCGTTGGAAACCTTGCCCCGCCGATGGTCGTCGGCCCCGTAACCCGGATGGTCACTCGGGCCGTTCACCGACTGCCGCAACGGTCGATCAACACCATCACCACCAATGTGCCCGGGCCACAGTTCCCCCTGTACTGCCTTGGTCACGAAGTGCTCGAGAACCGCCCGTTTGTGCCCATAAGCCACGGTATACGGGTGAGCACAGCGATCCTCTCCTACAACGGCCGCCTCTTCTTTGGGATCACCGGCGACTACGAGACCGCATCCGACGTCCGCGTGCTCGCCGTGGCTGCATCGACCGGCATCGAAGAGCTCACCACCCGCGCCATCGCCGTGCGGAAGAAGACGCGATCCGGCAAGGCCAGATCCAAGACGGGCACCGAATGACAGCATCGACTCGGGAGTGGTCATACCGAGAGCAAATCCGTCTCATACATCGTGTTCTGGAGGTGTGTGGGTGGGTGGGTTTGTTTGTGGTTGGTTGGCTGGGTTGGTATGGGTGGGTGGGCTGGGGTGGTGTGTGTGTGTGGGCTATCGACATAACTGGTTTGACTTGGGCCGGCACCGTGCCCGCGTACGGCCATTTCCCACGCTATGGCTCTCGATTTTCCACTGTTGTACACACAAACAGTCATCCGACATCCCTGGTCAGGGTGCCTCGGGTCTCATCTGACAGGGCGATCACGCGCTTCGAAGGTATTGGCGTAGGGCTCGCCGAATGATCTCCGAAACCGTCACGCCCTCGTCGACGGCCCGCTGGGCCGTTTCGTCTCGCAGATCGGGATCCAGACGCACCGATTCGACCGCCTTGGCGGCGTCACCCAGTGGTGGGCGGCCGCGGCCCCTTGGCCGCCCCCGGAGTTGGCCCGAGCTGTAGCCCCTCTCAGCTTCATCGGCCATCTCCTCGATCGTCATGTCGTCGATGGGCTTGCCGCTCTTGGTGTGTCCGTAGACCCGCTCGCTCATCGGCCCTCGTTTCCGAACAGCTCTTCTCGTGTGGTTTGTCGCAGGGGCATGGCGTGGATCACGAGGACCGTCTCGGGGGAGTCGAGTATGACCAACTCCAGGAGGTTTCCGGCCCGGTTCGGACCAGCGGCGAGGTATCGGGGCGGGTCGTCATCGAGCTCGATCCACGCCACGACGTGTTCGAAGGCGTGCACGACGTCTTCATCCGGTACCCCATGCTTTCGTGCCGAGGAGTGGATCTCCGCACGAAATAAGCGTAATACATTTAATGCTCGAGGGTCAAGAGCAGCAGCCTGCTGGCTGCCCCGGACCATTCCGAGAAGTCCCTGCTTAGCGGTGCAATCGGGTTTCCGAATGGTACGGGTTCCACAAGACCCTCAAGCGCTGGCTGCGCAAGCAGGACCCGGCCGCCTCCATTGCCGAGCTCCAGGGACAGGTCGACTACTTCGTCCGCTACTACAACGAGACCCGACCCCACTCGGCCCGGGGCATGGTGCCGCCGAGACAGGCCTTCGACGCCCTGGACAAGGCTGCCCCGGATCCCGACAAGTACCCGATGCCTCCCCACACCCGGGTCCGTCACGACAAGATCGACAAGTGCGGGGTCTTCACCCTGCGCTACGGAACCAAGCTCCACCACGTGGGGATCGGTCGGGCCCACAAGGGACGCCGCGTCATCGTGCTGGTCGCCGACCTCGACATCCGGGTGCTGAGCGAGGAGGGCGAACTGCTCCGCCACCTCACCCTCGACCCGGAGAAGGACTACCAGGCCATCACCGCTTCGCCGTGATGGCCTATCGTCATAGGTTCGTCTGTCCGCGATGTCTCGCGACATCACAGTGAGTGTGGGCGAGGGGGTGTCCTGTCGACAAAACCATGTTCACCAGGTATGGAGCGCATCGCTTTCGCGGCCATTTCCCACGCTGTCGCTCTCGATTTCCCATACATTTGTTGGCGCAAATCTTCGGCAACCCCACACGTTGGGAACCACTTCACCGACATCGAGTCGGCCTTCAACGCACCTAATGGTTTGCCGAGATCTCGGACGAGCCCGTGGTGGGGTCGGTGACCAAGGTGTACCCGGCGGCAGTGAATGTGGCGGGCGGGGCGTGATCCATGAGGTCGGGCGCCACCGCGGGAGTCCCGGCGAGCGCCGAACGGTCAGAGGCGCGGCCCATTTCAAGGGTGTCGTCAAGTACGGCGCGCGCACCGCGTCGAGCAGGGCGAGGTCGTCCGACACGAGTGCGAGACCGCCGGACAGACCGACCGCCCGCGCCCAGGTGCGGGCGGCCTCGGGCCGCAACTCGGTGTGTGTGGTGCGCAGCATGACGCAGTCAGGGTCGTTCATCCACAGCCGGCGGTGCATGAAGCTGCGGGCCAGGGTGGCTGCGTACGCACCCCGGGTGGCGGGTTGGACGTCGAGGTACCCGGCGACAATCTCGGCGGAAGGCTCTAAGGCCCACAAGGGGGCGACGTCGGGGCCGATGCGGTTGGCGTCTACCACGCCGACGACATGGGACAGGGGAGCGCCGCAGCCCACGATGAAGGCGTCGGCGCCTGCTCCTCGGCGCACGGCCTCGAAACCGGCGCGCACGCGCTGGGCGGGTGTGCGAGCAGTGTCCGTCCACACCCCGTCGACGCTGGGGGCGAAGGTGAAGTCGAGCTTGAGGTACGAGAAACCCATTTCGACCAGGCCGCGTGCCGTCTTGGCGAGATGGGCGACGACCTCGGGGTGGGTGGTGTCGAGTGCGTACATGAATCCGTCGTGCCCCCCGCCCCACGCCGGGTTCCACCACGCGTACAGCGGGCGGGTCCCCCCGTCGGGCTCCTGGCGCCGCGCCAGCCAGTCCGGATGTTCGGTGGCGACGCGTGAGTCCGGAGCCGCCAGGAACGGGGCTAGCCACAAGCCTGGGCGTAGTCCCGCGCCGCGCACGGCACTGGCCAGCGCGGGCAGGCCGGACGGGAACGTGTCGTTGGTGTCCAGCCAGTCGCCTATCGCAGCCTGAAAGCCGTCGTCGAGCTGGAACACGTCGAAGGGCCAGTCCCCGGCGCGCGACAGGTTCTCCATGAAAGTTGCCTCGGTGACGGCCTCGAAGTAGTGGTACCAGGAGCACCACCCGACCTGGTACGGCGCGCCAACGCGTGCCCCGCCGAATCGTCCCACAGCCCCCGCCCAACCACTGAGGAGCTCGCTCGGCCGCTGGCCGTCGCCCTGCTGCACGACCACGCCGTGCAGGCCGCGGCGCTCCCCGGGAGCGAGGACGGCATCACCCAGGAACGCCTCGACGTGCAGCTCGATGCCATCACCGCCATCGGCTTGGCGGAGTCGCAGCGTCCCGTCGTGCCCGGTACCCGCCTCGAAGCCGGCGAGCAGTGATGTCCCCGCCGCGTCCACGAGCACCGTGACCCATTCCGAGCGCAGCTCGTCCGCGGCCGTCACTTCGTGCTGGTCGGCGTGATGGACGGCTTGGAGGAACTCGAAGTGCGCGGACGCCGACGGGTCGTTGTCAGCGCCGAACGTGGCCACACCCGAAGGTGACCACGACTGGTATCCGTGGCGGAACATGCGCACCGGCTCCACCACGTCACCAAGGCGGAACACGATCGACACCGACCGGACCGGTACCGCAAGGTCGTCGCGGTTGGTAAGCCCCCACGACATCGTGGGCCACCCTGCGCCCTCGGCCAGGTCCACCTGGAGCACTCCAACTGGGACGGCCCCGGTACCCGTCACCGGCGCGCTCGGATTCGAGGCGCCGATCCTGGCCTCGACTCGCAGGGGCACCAAGCGCACAGGCGGAGCGTAGAGGGCCCACACCCACGGGCCCCGGCCTACGACGGAAGAGGGGAAACACCGCCTCAGCCCCCCTACAGTGGGACGTTCCGCCCTGTCGATCGGGTTCTTCGACCAGGCAAAGTGAGATCGGGGCCGGCGGCGGTCCCACCCCCGATAGGGGAGGGTCATGGGGCGGGTGGCGTTCACCGGGGTGTCGAAGCGCTTCGGCGAGGTGGAAGCCGTGAAGGACTTCACCCTCGAGGTCGCCGACCGCGAGTTCCTCGTGCTGCTCGGGCCATCAGGGTGCGGGAAGTCCACGGCGCTGCGCATGGTCGCGGGGCCCGAGGAGCCTACGGCGGGGCACGGTCGAGATCGGCGACCGGGTCGTGAACGACGTCGATCCCAAAGAGCGCGACGTCGCCATGGTGTTCCAGAGCTACGCGCTCTATGCCCACATGAACGTGTGGCGGAACATCGAGTTCCCACTGAAGAGCCGGGGCGTGCCCAAGCCCGAGCGCGACGTCTTGGTGAAGGAGGCGGCGCAGTCGCTCGGGGGGACCTGTTCGACCCCAGGCCCGCCCAGATGTCGGGCGGCCAGCGCCAACGGGTGGCAATTGCCCGTGCCATCGTCCGCCGCCCGCAGGCGTTCCTCATGGACGAGCCGCTCTCGAATCTCGACGCCAAGCTCCGGCTGCAGACTCGCACCGAGCTCATTGAGATGCAGCGTCGGCTCGCCATCACCGTGCTGTACGTCACCCACGACCAGGTGGAGGGAATGACCATGGGACATCGCATGGCGATCATGGCCAGGGGCGAGCTCCAACAGGTGGCCCCGCCGGCCGACGTGTATGCCCACCCGGCCAACCTGTTCATGGCCGGATTCGTCGGCAGGCCTTCGTATGTCGTTTGTTGGTTGTTGGTTGGGTTGGTTGGTTGGTTGGTTGGTGGCCCGCCGACACAACTGTTCTGAGCTGGGCCGGAACCGCGCCCTTGCTTGACCATTTCCACGCTATGGCTCTGGATTTCCCACATACTTGTGGCCGCAAATGACTTCGAACTCCCAGGTCGGTTGGCTGGATGTATTTGGGAACCCACCGTCGAGGGCGACAGTTTCGTACTACGATTCTTCGGTGGAGATCCTCCGATCGGCGTTCCGCCATGGCGTCGAAGCTGAGGACATTGACCATGCCCTGCGCAACGCCGTCGTCATAGAGGAGATTGGTGACGATCCGCTCCGCTTTCTCGTGCTCGGCCCCGATCGAGCCGGCAGCTTCTTGGAGTTGGTCGTCTTGGACAGACCGCAAGGGCCTTCCGTTATCCACGCCATGGCGATGAGCGCGCGGTACCGGCGGCTCCTGTCTGAAGAGAGGTAACGGTGGCCAAGACCCATGGGGTGAAGAAGGACGGGACTCCAATCACAGATGAGATGATCGAAGCCATGGCCGACGAGGCCGAAAGAGGTTATGACACCGACGAGATCTTGCGCCGCCGCCAGGGTGGGCGTCCGTCAATCGGATCGGCGGCTGCGTCGGTAGAGTCCGTTCGGCTGGATCCTGAACTCAAGCGCGATCTGCTGCTCCGGGCTGCAGACGAGGGCGTGAGCGTTTCCGAGTTGATTCGCAAAGCCCTCCGTCAATACGTGAAGGCGAGCTGACGACTTGAAGCGCCCTGGGTTTCCTGGAGGCTCCAAACCTTGGGAATACGTACAGAGAGGACTGCGTGGCAGGGTCGCGTCCGCCGGGGTCAGCCCGCTAATGCGGCAACGGTGGCTTCCAGACAGGCGGGATCGACGGTGCCCGGTACCAGGATGAGTTCGTCGCACCCGGCTGCCTCGGCATCCTCCACCCGCGACGCAGTCGATCGGTGCTCGACACCTTGACCGCGGCGGCCAGTGACCGGGCGACCTCGCTGCCGAACACACGCAGATACTCGTAGGCGAAACCGCGCAGTTCGGCTTGGGAGTCGGACCCGCCCAACAGGTAGAAGGTGCCATTCACCAACCGGGGGGCGGTGGTGCGTCCTGCTTCGCTCCACGCAGCAATGGCCAGTTCGTTGGTCCGCCTGAACTCGGCGGCGTCGGCGGTGATCGAGAAGCCCGTGACACCCTCGGCCCAGGCCGCGGCCCGGCGCGTGGCACGGGGGCCGAGCGCCCCGGCCAGGATCGGCGGGCCACCCGGTTGCAGAGGAGACGGGCCGACGGGGTCCGCCCCGTCGAAGGGGGCCGACCCGGCCCAGAGTCGCTGGATCTCGGCGACGGCCTCGTCGAGGCGGCGATGACGCTCGGTGAAGACGACGCCGGCAGCCCGGTAGTCGTCCTGCCGGCCACCGACGCCGACACCGACAGTCAGGCGGCCCCCGCTCAGCACATCGAGGGTGGCGAGCTGTTTGGCGACGACGGCGGTGGCGTGAAGGGGCAGCACCACGATGTTGGTCATCACCCGCACCCGGCTGGTCAGGGCGGCGGCCGCGGCGACGGTGGTGACTAACTCAGGATTGTGAAAGGTGAGTCGATCCCCGGTCGAGATGCTCGAGAATGGTCCGGAGTCGATGCCGCGGCACCATGACAGGAATGTGTCGCGGGTGAAACCCAAAGCCATGGTGGGTAGGGCGATGCCGATCTCCATATCGTCGGACCTTAGGATACGAAGCGAAGAGTTGCATCAGCCGCCTTGACACCGGTCCACGGCCCTTCGAACTCCTGAGGCCCACCTCGACACGATCGTCTTATTCCTTCACAATCTTCTCGAGATTGCACCAACGGTGAAGGCTGCAACGTGCCGAATCTCTCTATCGTGCCGCCGTCCCTCTGGGGCGATGGTCAAGACCAGGAAATCGCAGAGTGGTAGGCGCCGAAGGCCCACTCCCAGGCGCATTCTTGCCCTTCATGTCGATTGCTCAGCCCGTAATGTCCGAAAACTCGACGTGCTCACTACGCCACGAGTTCGTATTCGTGGATCAAGCCTCCAAGGCTCTCGCGTCGTTCAATACGTCGGAGGTTCGCCTGCGGTGACTGCGAGCGCACTGCAATCAACGAAGATGGATGCGTGTGCGGCGCCGGGATCGCCTGGGAAATGTCCTGATGCAGGCGATGGCCATTGTAGTGCCGGGCGTAGCTGTGAAGGATCCGTTCGAGGTGTCGTTGATTGACGACGAGAAGATGGTCGAGGCACTCGGATCTGACGGTGCGAACAGAGCGTTCCGCGTAGGCATTGGCGTTCGGGTCCGGAACGGGGTCTTGAGGTGTGGGTGCCGAATATGTCATCCGGGGGCTTCACCTGGACTTTCGTCGGTATCGGCTTGATGACCAGACTTGGTTATGTCGCTGTCCTTTCTGTACCCGGCGTTCGTCCGGATTCTCCAGTTGGTCCGGCTCTTTGGGCGTGACAATGGCGAGCTGGCCGTCGAAGTCGTCATGCTTCGCCATGAGGTGGCGGTGCTCCGCCGTCAGGTGGACCGCCCGGCGCTGCGGCCCGGTGACCGGGCGCTTCTCGCCGGGCTGAGTCGGCTCTTGTCGCGCGCTCGCCGGGGGCGTTTCTTCGTCCATCGAGTGTCTGGGCCATCCTTCGTCGACACGGCATCGACCCGACTCCGGGACGGACTGGACTGACATGGAGCGAGTTCCTCCGCAGCCAGGCGTCATCGATGCTGGGGTGTGACTTCTTCACCGTCGACACGGTGCTTCTTCGGCGCCTCGACGCGCTGTTCTTCATCGAGCTCGACACCCGAAGGGTCTACGTGGCTGGAGTCACGGCCAATCCGGCGGGTGTCTGGGTGGTCCAGCAGGCCCGCAACCTGACCATGGTGTTCGCCGATCGTGCCCGCCCTGTCAGGTTCATGGTGAGGGACCGAGACGACGAGGTCTTGCGGTATGAGCAGATCCGGGTTATCCGAACGCCCGTTCGGTCGCCGCGGGCCAACGCCTTTGCGGAGCGCCTCGTCGGCACCGTCCGTCGGGAGTGCCTCGACCGGATGTTGATCTTTCACCGGCACCAGCTCGAAGCCGTCCTTGCTGAGTACGTCGATCACTACAGCCGCCATCGCCCCACATCGGTCCCTCGACCAGGCGTCACCGCTGTCGGTGTCTGCGCCGGCCGCAACGATGTCGCCTCCCCGATGTCGCACTACTGCGAAGATCCGACAGACTCGGCGGTCTCATTCACGAGTACGAACTGGCTGCGTGAGGCCTACGGATGAGGTTTTCGGCACCCACACCCGAAGAACTGGTCGATTCGAGGTCTGGCGCGCCTTAATGACGTTGTACAGCTGCAGATAACGCAGGTCGAGCCCGAATTGCGGACCGAGGCGGTGGCAGCGGCGATTAAATCGCCTTCACCTGTAAATCTGCTCGGTTGACGTCCTTCTTCACGAGTTTGTCGACGTCAACGGGCCAGTTTTGTCGAGACCCCGTTGGTGTGTGGGCGAGGGGGGACTTGAACCCCCACATCCTTTCGGACACAGGAACCTGAATCCTGCGCGTCTGCCAATTCCGCCACTCGCCCGAGCGACGGCGTCACGATACCTGACTGTTCCTATGGGTCCTCCTGGGACCCCCGAACGCTCACGGCGCACTTGGCTCCTCGGGAATCGTGTTCTATCTCACGCGCCGTAATGAAATTGTCACGGCGGGTCGCGAGAGATCTCATGTGATTTCATCTCGCTTGGTGCCCGACCAGGCAACCCCGTCGGTGCAGATGACGCCGGTAGGCTGGGCGACCACGATGGGACTCCAACGGTTCGAGCAGCGTCTCGAGCGCATGGTGGAAGGCGCGTTCTCCAAAGCCCTCCGGGGCGGCATCCAGCCCGTGGAGATCGCCCGACGCCTCACTCGGGAGATGGACCTCCTGCGTCGCGTGGGGGTGCGGGGCCTTATCGCGCCCAACGTGTTCGTGGTGACGCTTTCGCCCCCCGACGCGGACCGGTTCCAGAGCTTCGCCGACGTCCTGGCCAGGGAGCTCGGTGACGCGGCACGTGAGCACGCCCGGAGCGAGGGGTACGTGTTCGTGGGCCCTGTCGAGGTCGAGATCCGCAGCGACCCCTCGACTCGGGCGGGGCGGTACCGGGTGGCGGCCGAAGTCCGGGAGGGCCTCGACGGCCTTGCTGCGGCGTCGCTCATCCTGTCGGATGGCTCTCGTATCGTCCTCGGCAACGAGACGGTCGAGATCGGCCGCCTCCCGGAATGCACGATCGCCCTGAGCGATCCCAACGTCAGCCGCCGCCACGCCGAGATCCGCCGTCACGGGAGCGACGTGGTCGTGGCCGACCTGCAGTCGACCAACGGCACCAGGGTGAACGGTGTCCCGGTCCGAGAGCGGGTCCTCGAGGACGGCGACGAGAT
Source organism: uncultured Acidimicrobiales bacterium (assembly GCA_963796765.1). GTDB lineage: Bacteria > Actinomycetota > Acidimicrobiia > Acidimicrobiales > UBA8190 > Chersky-840. The sequence goes on from CAWCMY010000002.1 coordinate 305,424, forward strand.
CACCGTGGGGACCACCTCGATCCGATTCGAGACCTCGTGAGCGGCAGGACGTCTTGGTGTTCTTGACCTCGCTGGACAACCAGAACCTCCTCCGGGCGCTCGAGATCCTGGTCGTGGCCCTGATCTGGCTGTTCTTCTTCCGGGTCATCAGGGCGGTCTGGGTCCAGGTCCGACCTCCCCCGGCGCGTGGGGCGGCCGCCCAGGGCCCGCGGCGGCCCCAGGATCACGCCCGTCGCAGGATCGCCGGGGTCGGGCCGGCAAGCTCCACCTCAAGGTCATCGAGCCCCAAGAGGGCTACGGACAGACCTTCGAGGTGGGCGAAGAAGTGACCCTGGGACGGGCCGCGGGGTGCGGGGTGCGGGTCGAGGACTCCTACACCTCGAGCCTCCACGCCCGGCTTTTCCGGCGCAACGGCTCGCTGTGGGTGGAGGACCTCGGGTCGACCAACGGCACCTGGGTGAATGCCGAGCGCATCGGGTCGACGGCCAAACTGGGCAAGGGCGACCTGCTCCAGGTGGGTGGCACCGTCTTCGAGGTGTCCCGGTGACGCGAGCGCCTCGGGCGAGGAGCGCCGGTGTCGGATCAGACGAGCTCGACGGAGGGTCGTTGACCGTCCTCCGGTCGGGTTCGGCCTCCGACGTGGGTCGGGTGCGCACGGTCAACGAGGACCTCGCGCTCGAGAGCCTCACCCTGTTCGCCGTGGCGGACGGGATGGGAGGTCACGTCGGCGGCGAGATCGCGGCGCGCACCGCCATCGAGACCCTGGAGGCCGAGTTCGCCCGCAAGCCCTCCGCCGAAGGGCTGGCCGCCGCCATCCACGACGCCAACAAGGCGGTGTGGGAACGCGGCCACGAGGATGTGGACCTCCGGGGCATGGGCACCACCATGATCGCGGCGGCTCTGGTCGCCACCGACGACGGTGACCGGTTGGTGCTCGCCAATGTCGGGGACTCGCGGGCCTACCGCCTGCACGGCGACAGCCTGGTCCAGCTCACCACCGACCATTCGGTGGCCGAGGAGCTCGTGGCGCGCGGCGAGCTGTCGGAGGAGGAGGCGGCGGTCCACCCCCATCGCCACATCCTCACCCGGGCGCTCGGAGTCCAGCCCGAGGTGGCCATCGACGTCTGGCAGCTCGTCCCCGAAGAAGGCGACCGCTTCCTGCTCTGCTCGGACGGGCTCACCAACGAGGTGCCCGCCGAAGAGATCACCGACGTCCTGTCCCAGACACGCGATCCCGCGCCAGGCGGCCGAGGCCTTGGTCCGCCTGGCCAACGAGGCCGGTGGGAACGACAACGCCACCGTGGTCGTGCTCGACGTCATGGTCGGAGAGCCGGCCGTCTGCCGAGCCCGAGGGGTCCGACGCCGCTGGGTCAGCCGCCGCTGGCTGCGGCGGCGACGGCGGCGGACCGGTCCGACGGTGGCGGGCCATCGGCACCGCCGGGAGCCACCATGGTGGTGAGCGCGCCGGAGGCGCCGCCCTCGGAGCCGATCCCCGCCGGGACGATCACGACCAACGGCGCCGGTGCGGCGGTCGTCAGTCGTTCCGCGCCCGACGTCGACCTGGCTCGTCCCCCTTCGCCGCGCTATCGACCCCCGCACCGGGGCCCGCATCCCCCGGCGGATCACCTTCCGGGTGTTGCTGTTCCTCGTCGTTCTCGGGGGACTCGCCTACGCGGGGTACGCGTCGATCCGTTGGTACGTGAACAACTCCTACTTCGTCGGCCTCAGCCACAACCAGGTCGTGATCTATCAGGGCCGCCCCGGCGGATTCGTCGGGATGAACCCCAAGATCGTGAAGCGGACCCAGATGACCGCTCGCCAGGTCCCCTCGTACAAGATCCCCGATCTCCGAAGCGGCGTCCAGGAGCCCTCGCTACAAAGCCGCCGTCGGATACGTCACGAGCCTGCGAGCAGTCGGTGTGCGCCTTGGACCAACCCCCCGCCTACTGCTCGACCTCCGAACCTGCCGCCGGGCGCGACGACGTCGACGACGATCCCGACCTCCACACCGGCGACCTTCGGCATGCGCCCCACCGGGCCCGCCCGTCACGGCTCTGGCGGCGAGGCGGCCTGAGATGGCGGGACGTATCCGTTGGCTCGGGCGTCGGCATGGTGGTCTGCTTCCTGGCGCTGTTCCTCCAACTCAACAACGTCCAGGTCAAGCAGGCGAAGAGCTACGCCAACAACCCGTCCAACCCGTCGGTGGTGGCGGCCAAGTACGACCAACCCCGGGGCATCATCCAGAGCGCCGACGGCGTGGTGCTGGCCCAGTCGGTGCCGGACCCACAGCGGTTCGTACAAGTACGTCCGCCAGTATCCCCTGGGGTCGCTGTTCGGCCCGATCACCGGCTATCTGCCCTTCGGCGGCTTGTCCACCGGCGTCGAGAACACCTACGACGCCTATCTCGCCCAGCACAACCGGCCCGTCAAGACGATCGGTGACCTCCTGACCACACCGACCGAGACCGACACCGTCACCCTCACCCTGTCGACCAAGCTGCAGAGGACGGCCCAACAGGCACTGGCGGGCCGAGACGGCGCCGTCGTGGTCCTCGATCCGACCACCGGTGCGGTGCTGGCCATGTACTCCAACCCCACCTACGACCCGAACCCTTTGGCCGCGAACGACGCCACGACGGTGGCCGACGCCTACAAGGCCGACACCACCAAGAACCCCACCACCGGCTTCCAGCCCTTGGTGTCTCTCGCGTACCAGGATTTCTTCGAGCCCGGGTCGACGTTCAAGGTCGTCACCGCCACGGCCGCCTATCAGTACGCCCCCAAGTTGGTGAACACGCCCATGCCGTTCTTCAGCTGCATTCCCGCCAACTACTTCGGCGACCAGTCGAAGCCGCTGTGCAACGACGGCGGGAGCCCGTGCGGGGGGACCATCGCCGAGATGTTGCCCCCCTCGTGCGACCCCGGCTTCGCCCTCCTCGGCACCAAGGTCGGTGCCGTCTCGATGCAGGCCGAGGCCCAGTCCTTCGGCTTCAACCAGCAGCCCCCCCTGGACCTGCCCTCGCCCGTGACCTCGCAATTCCTCCAAGCCGGCTGTTGGGGAGGAGCCCAGATCTTCCTCGCCTATTCGTCGATCGGTCAGGACTGCACCATCGCCACCCCCCTGCAGATGGCAATGGTGGCGGCCGGGATCGCCAACGGGGGCGTCGTCATGACCCCCCACGTGATGTACGAGATCCGTGATCTCCAGAACAATCTCGTCCAGCGCTACCAGCCCACCGCCTGGCACCGGGCCGCTTCGCAGGCGACGGCGAGCTCGCTGACCAAGCTCATGGAGAAGGTGGTCACGTCCGGAACGGCGTCGGGAGACGGGTTCCCCGCCTCAGAGGACGTGGCGGCCAAGACCGGCACGGCGCAGACGGGGGTGGGGAACACGCTCACGACCGACTGGATGATCGCCTTCGCCCCGGCGTCGCATCCCACCGTTGCCATCGCGGTGGCCATGCCCCATCAGCCGGTGGACCTCACCGGTGCGATCGTGGCCGGCCCCATCGTGAAGACCATGATCCAAGCGGCTCTGGCGGGACAGTGACAGCGATGTCCGGCCGGCCGCAGCAGAGGAGGAAAGTGACAGTGCCTGGCCCAGTCTGCGTTCCGGCGAGACGTAGGCTCTGACCCGCATGGAGCCCACCAAGACCCCCCGGGTGCTCTCGGGACGATACGAGCTCTCGCACCTGGTGGCCCGGGGCGGCATGGCCGAGGTGTACCGAGCCCGCGACCAATTGCTCGACCGGCCCGTAGCGCTCAAGGTCCTGTTCCCCGAGCTCTCGGTGGACCGCTCGTTCGTCGAGCGCTTCCGCCGCGAGGCTCAGGCGGCGGCCAACCTGTCTCATCCCAACATCGTCCCGGTCTTCGACTGGGGCGAGGACAACGGGACCTACTTCATCGTCATGGAGTTCGTCGACGGCAGGGCGCTGTCGTCGATCCTGCGCACGGCAGGGCCATTGCATCCCGACCGGGCCGCCGAGATCGCCGCTGATGTCGCCGGCGCCCTGGCCTACGCGCACCGCCACGGCGTCGTCCACCGTGACGTGAAGCCCGGCAACGTGCTCATCACCGAGGAAGGCACCATCAAGGTCACGGACTTCGGGATCGCCCGGGCCGTGAACACCGAGGAGAGCCTGACCCAGACCGGCGCGGTCATGGGCACGGCGACGTACTTCTCACCGGAACAGGCCGAGGGGATGGGTGTCGACTCGCGCAGCGACATCTACTCGCTCGGCGTCGTGATCTTCGAGATGGTGACGGGCCGTCCCCCGTTCCTCGGTGACACCCCGGTGGCCGTGGCGTCCAAGCACGTCCGCGAGCACCCGCCCGCGCCACGCGAGATCAACCCCGGTGTTCCGCCCGACCTCGAGGCGATCATCTTGAAGTGCCTGGCCAAGTCGCCCGACCACCGCTACGCGACCGGGGACGACCTGCGCGTCGACCTGTTGCGCTTCCGCGAAGGCCGGGCCGTGGGGGCGACGAACCCCCCGACCGGACAGCACCCGGTGGTCGGTGCCACCCAGGCGGTCAGGGCTGTGGGCACCCAGGCATTGCCCGCGGTGGGGGGCGACGAACTCGAAGGCGCCCAGGAGCCCAACCGCACCAAGCTCTATGCGGCCATCCTCGGTCTGCTCCTGGTGGCGTTGGCGGTGGTCATCATCCTCCTCGGGAATTCCGTGGGCTGGTGGCACATCGGGGAGGGGGCGAGCACGTCCTTCGTGATGCCCGACGTGTCGGGCCAGAGCGTGACCAAGGCCGAGCGGAGCCTCCAACACGCCGGCCTCAAGACGACGGTGGTATCCGACAAGTCCGCCACGTCGACGCCGAACACCCAGGTGCTGCGGACCGACCCGGCCAAGGGGACCACGGTCAAGCGCGGCAGCAAGGTCACCCTGGTCACCGGGGCCCAGGGTCCTCCCGTGCACGTCCCCGATCTCGTGACCCAGTCGGTCACCGCGGCGAAGGCCCAGTTGCAGCAAATGGGACTCCAGGCCAACGTGCAGTTCAGCACGACCTGCACCGAGCAGAACATCGTCTGTCTCCAGCAGCCGAAGTCCGGCCAGACCATCTTGCCGGGGGGCACCGTCAACATCTTCACCGAGTCGACGACGACGGCGGTGCCCGACGTCAGCGGGCTCGGACAGACCACGGCCTGCAACCGCCTCGGCCAAGCCGGCTTCCAGTGCGGCACCATCACCACCCAGTCGTCCCAGTCGGTGCTGAAGAACGACGTCATCGCCACGAACCCACCCGCCGGCTCCCAGGAGCCCGCCAACGCCAACGTGAACCTGATCGTGTCGAGCGGGCCGTCCAGCGTCCTCGTGCCCGACGTCGTGAACGACACCCAGGCCACCGCGGTCTCGACGTTGCAGGGCGCCAATCTGAGCCCGGTGGTGATCTGTCAGTCGACCCAGGACCCGACCCAGGACGGGATCGTCCAGGCTCAGAGTCCCAACGGCGGGGTGCCGGTCAATGCCGGGACCACCGTCAACATCACGGTGACCAACATCAACGGCTGCTCGGGGTCGACGACCACGACCGCCCCCTCGGGCAATACCGGACACCGCCGCCACTAGGTTCGCTTCAGCTGGGCTCGGCCCACCTGGGTTCGCTCCTGCGGAGGTGCTACAGCGGGGTTCGGGACACTCCCAGCGAGCCGAGGAAGTTGGTGAGCAGGTCCGGTCCGACGGTGGTCAGGATCGACTCGGGGTGGAATTGGACCCCTTCGATGGCCATCTCCCGGTGTCGGAGCCCCATCACGATGCCGTCGGTCGTCTCGGCGGTGATCTCCAGGACGCCGGGGATGGAGGCGCGGTCGACGATCGAGCGAGTGGTAGCGGGTGGCGTCGAAGGGGTTGGGCATGTCTGCGAAGACCCCCACCCCGGTGTGGAAGATGGCGGAGGTCTTGCCGTGCATGAGCTCGGGGGCCGAGACGATCCGAGCGCCGAAGACCTGGCCGATGCATTGATGGCCCAGGCACACGCCGAGGACGGGCGTCTCGCCGCCCAGCTCGGAGACCACGGCCATGCTCACGCCACCGTCCTCGGGTCGCCCCGGTCCCGGTGAGATCACGATGCCGTCGGGGCGGAGCTCTCTGATGGCGGCGACGCTGATGGCATCGTTGCGGTAGACGACGGGATCCGCCCCGAGGGCACCCATCTCCTGGACAAGGTTGTAGGTGAAGGAGTCGTAGTTGTCGATGAGCAGGACCCGGGCTCCCACAGCCTCAGACTACTGGGCTGCTGCGCGCCCCCGACTGGCCGCGCCGGCGTGGCTATCCTCGGTCCATGGCGAACAAGCAGGGTCCCGGGAATGCGGCTCGCAAGGGCCGCTCGGCGTCGGGCAGGGCCGTCGCCCCTCCGCCGACCGCCAGTGGCCGCTACACCCCGCCGATCCCGCGCAGCACCAAGGTCAGCCCGAGATGGATGGGCCCGCTCATCTTGGTGCTGCTCATCTGCGGCGCCCTCATGATCGTCCTCAATTACTTCGACGTCATGCCGGCGGGCCCGAGCAACTGGTACCTGGTGGGGGGGATCGTCCTCATCGCGAGCGGCTTCGTCGTCGCCACCCGTTACCACTGACCGGGTCTGGGACCCGGGGAGCTATCCCAGACGCTCGATGACGGTGGCGTTGGCCATGCCGCCGCCCTCGCACATCGTCTCGAGGCCCCAACGTCCACCGGTGCGCTCGAGCTCGTTCACCAAGGTGCACATGAGCTTGGCCCCCGAGCATCCGAGCGGGTGCCCGATGGCGATGGCACCACCGTTGACGTTCACCCGGTCCATGTCGCCGTGAAGCTCTTTCTCCCAGGCCAGCACGACCGAGGCGAACGCCTCGTTGATCTCGACCAGGTCAATGTCCTCGATGGTCAATTTGGCCTTCTCGAGCACGGCGCGCGTGGCGGGGATCGGCCCCGTCAGCATCGTCACAGGATCCACGCCGGCCAGAGAAAAGGCGTGGAACCGCGCTCTCGGGGTCAGTCCCAGGGCGCTCGCTTTCTCCTCGCTCATGATGAGGACCGCAGCTGCTCCGTCACTGATCTGTGACGAGTTGCCGGCGGTCACCTTGCCGTCGGGCTTGAAGGCGGGCTTCAAGTTGGCGAGGACCTCGGCGGTGGTGTCGGGCCGGATCCCCTCGTCAGAGGCCATGACCTCGTTGGTGGGAGCGCCCTCGTCGTCCTTCACGGTCACGGGGAGGATCTCACGCTCGAAACGTCCCTCGGCGGTGGCCCGGGCCGCGAACTGCTGGCTCCGCGCGCCGAAGGCGTCGAGGTCCTGGCGTGAGATGTCCCACTGGTCGGCGATCATCTCGGCCGAGATGCCCTGGCTCACGAGGCCGCCGCGCTCGGCGTAGCGCTCCATCATCTTCGGCCCGAAGGGGAACCCGAGGTCACGTACGACCGACGACCCCATGGGGGTGTGGGTCATGTGCTCGACGCCCGCCGCGATCACGACGTCGTAGGCGCCGGCCATGACACCTTGCGCGGCGAAGTGGAGGGCCTGTTGGGAGGACCCGCACTGGCGGTCGATGGTGGTGGAGGGCACCGACTCGGGATACCCCGCCGCCAGCACGGCGTTGCGGCCGATGTTGAGGGCCTGCTCGCCCACCTGCATGACACACCCCATGATCACGTCGTCGACGAGCCCGGGGTCGAGGTTGTTGCGCTCGGCGAGCGCCCGGAGCGGCTCGGCGGCCAGGTCGACGGCGTGCCAGCCCCGCAGCTTCCCGTTGCGGCGCCCGCCCGGGGTCCGTACGGCATCGACGATCACGGCGGTGGTCATGGGTGCTCCTTCCCAAAAACTGACTGGTCGGTCAAGATTTTGCCCTGGCACCACCCTAGCGGTCAATGTGAGCGCCCGTGCCCCCTCTCACCAGGGAGTTCTCGAGTCGTCCCCGGAGACGGCGACGGGCCGCCGCTACGGTTGGCGGCGTGACGGGGCGAGTGAAGGACATGGACCGCTGGCTCGGCAACGGGGGTATGGAGGTGATCGGGCTCGTGGGGGCCTCGTTCCTCTCCTACGGCGTCGACGGGGAGGACCTGGGCTGGGTCGTGGGGACCTGGACCCCGACCGCCCTGGCCTGCAACCCCCACGGCACGGCCCAGGCCGGAATCCACTCGCTCATCCTCGACGCGTCGATGAACTTCGCCATCAATGCCGCCCTGCCCGGGGCGCGACCGCACCCGGGGCACCCTCGAGATGAAGACCGAGACGATGCGCCCCGCCAAGATCGGCGAGCCCGTGGCGGTGCGTGGCGACGTGGTGCGCATGGCTCGGCAGGTCGCCTACGCCGAGGCCACCACGCGCGACGCCGAGGGTCGCCTCGTGAGCCGGTCGACGGGCACCTTCCTGCTGCATCGCGACGACGGGTAGTCCCTCGTGCGCTTCGGTATCGCCCTGGGGCGGATGCACCCGAGCATGTTCCTCGACGCAGTCACCGCCGCGGACGAGCTCGGCTTCGAGTCCGTGTGGTTCCCCGAACACCTGGTCCTGCCGGTCGAGATGGCCGGGTCGCCCTTCGCCGGCGCCGAGCACCCTCCCGTGCCCCCCTCGACGCCGGTCTTCGACGTTTTCGCCTACCTGTCGTTCTTGGCCGGTCGCACGAGCCGCGTCCGCTTGGGAACACACGTCTACAACCTGGGCCTGCGCCATCCCTTCACCGCCGCCCGGGCCGTCCAGACCGCGGACGTGGTGTCGCAGGGGCGCATCGAGCTCGGGGTGGGAGCGGGGTGGCTGCGTAGGGAATGGGACGTGGCCGGACTCGACTTCGACACCCGGGGCGCCCGCCTCGATGAAGCACTCGAAGTGTGTCGACGGCTCTGGACGGAGGAGCAGGTTGCCCACCACGGACGGTTCTTCGACTTCGACACGGTCATGTTCGAGCCCAAGCCCCACCAGCGCCCCCATCCGCCGGTGCTGATAGGCGGCGAGTCACCCGCCGCGCTTCGCCGCGCCGCGCGCCACGACGGCTGGATCGGGCTGAACCACACCCCGGACACGGCGGGGACCCTGGTGGCGACGCTCCGGGAGCTCCGGTCGGCCGCCGGTCGGTCGGGCCCCTTCTCGGTGACCGTGGGGGCCACGGTGCACGGCGACGACGAAGTCGACGCCCTGTCGGGAGCGGGTGTGGACCGTCTCATCGTGGCGCCCTGGGCCCGCACCCGGGACGTGCCCGACGCCTTGGCCCAATTCGCGGCCCGCTTTCTGTGATGAGGCGGACAATCGGGGCGTGTGGCGCCCCGCCCTCGGGCCTGACCCCCAGCGGCACCTGAAAGACTCTCCGTCGTTCACACGATGCACCCAACCTGGCAACGTGGCGGAAACGAAGGGGCCGGAGCGTCGGTCGATATGGGTCTCCTGACGCCCGGGACCCGGTAGGCAGGCGCCATGGACTTGCTCTCTCGTTCTCGTGGACCGGCCCCGGTGACCGACGACCATCCCAGGCTGCTCGGACCCTACGACGAGCTCGTGCGGGTACTGCGGCGGGACCAGTCGGTCGTCGATACGGCCCGAAGCCGGGAGGGTGACCCGGCCCAGGATCAGATGGCGGCTCCGCAGATCGTGTTGACGACCAACCGGCTCACCACATAGGGGTCCATGTTGGCGTTGGGACGCCGGTCCTCGAGCCAACCCTTCTTCTCCTGGGCGACGGCCCAGGGGATCCGCACCGAGGCACCCCGGTCGGACGTGCCGTAGCTGAAGGTCGACCAGTGGGCGGTCTCATGCGCCCCGGTGAGACGGTCGGTGATGCCGACGCCGTAGTTCGTGACGTGCTCCTCGACGTTGTCCCCGAGAGCCTCGCAGCCGGCGATGATGGCATCCCAGCCGCCGTCCTCACGCATGGCCTTGGTGGAGAAGTTGGTGTGGGCACCCGCGCCGTTCCAGTCGCCCAGGACGGGCTTGGGCTCCAAGGTGGCGAAGACCCCGAAGTCCTCGGCGATCCGGAAGAGCAGCCAGCGCGCCACCCAGAGCTGGTCACCGACGAGCGGAGGGGGCAGGACCCCGATCTGGAACTCCCACTGGCCCATCATGACCTCGGCGTTGGTCCCCTCGATGGCGAGCCCGGCCTCCATGCAGGCCACGGTGTGGCGCTCGACGATGTCGCGCCCGGGCATCTTGTCCCCGCCCACTCCGCAGTAATAGGGCCCCTGGGGTGCCGGGAACCCCTGGGCGGGCCATCCCAGGGGACGGCCGGCCTCGAGGAACGTGTACTCCTGCTCGATGCCGAACCAGGGCTCCTGATCGGCGTACTTCTCCGCCGCGGCTGCACAGGCGGCCCGGGTGTTGGTCGGGTGGGGGGTGAAATCGGTGAGCAGCACCTCGCACATGACGAGCTTGTCGCTGGGGCCCCGGAGGGGATCGGGGCAGCTGAACACCGGTTGCAGCACGCAGTCCGAGTCGCCCCCGGTCGCCTGGTTGGTGCTCGAGCCGTCGAAGCCCCAGATGCCCGGGTCCTTGCCATCGGCGACGATGCGGGTCTTGCTCCGCAGCAGCGGGGACGGCTCGGTCCCGTCGATCCAGATGTACTCGGCCTGGTAGCTCATAGCGCTGGGTCCTCCCGCGGTCGGCTGGGCGTCGGGCGTGCATTCGATCACGCCAAACACCGACACCCTGCCAGCGGTGTGTGTCGCGCCCGTTTCGGGGTCGTGAACGCCCCGTAACGCGTGCGGCGGGCGGACTGCCGGGGGCGGTCGGCGGGCGACGGTACCGGCACGGGGGCCGGGGCTCACCCCGTCGGCGGGACCTCGAGGCCCTCTTCGAGGGGCCCCCAGTCTCCGGCGGCCCGACGACGGGCTTCTTCGACCCGGTCCCCCCCGTGGACCCCGAACAATCGCTTGGCCCACAACAGATAGAGCGCGATGGCGAGGTTGACCACGAAGGTGACGAGCTTCAGGGCACTGACGCCCGAGGTGAGCTCGTAGACCTCCAGGGGGAGCAGGGCGGCGGTGGCGATGAAGGTGAGGTACTCCGCCCACCGCTTGGCGAACCACAGGCCCACCATCTCGATCGCCTCCAGGGCTGCGAAGGCGGCCACGGCGGCACCGGTCTCGGTGAGGTGCCTGGGCGTGATCGAGAAGTAGTGCTGGAAGCGCCCCAGGAAGGGATGGGCCCGGGACGGCCCGCCGAAGGCCTGGATGATCTGGGCGTAGTCACGTTGGAGAGCGGCGTGGTCACCCACGAAGAAGAAGATGACAAGGGCGAGTGCGCTCAGGAGCACGACGTGGACGGCGCGATCGAGGGCGATGATCCGCAGGACGTAGCGGTCCCGGAGCAACGGGCCCCGAAGCGGCAATTGGATCTCGTCCCGGGTGGGGACACGCGCGGCACCGGGGTGGTCCGGGCCGTGTTTGGGGATCCAGCTGTCGCAACGCAGGCAGTGATGCCAACGCAGACCACCGTGGGTACGGACGAGGACCGGGTCGGCGTCGGCCACGTCGGCGGCGTCGAGCCCCACCAGGACGTGACCTTTCCAACCACAGGTGAAGAGCTCGTAGCGATTCGGCGGCCGGTCCCTCACGCCGCTGAGGCCCGCCGGCGACCGGTGCGGCGGGCGATGGGGTCCAAGGCGTAGTAGAGGGCCAGCGCGCCCTGGACGGCCAGGCAGAGGTAGGGGTTGATGAACGCCACACCGATGGCGGCGCTGTAGACGAAGGCACCTGCGACGAACAAGACGGTGGCGATCGTCCGTTGTCCTTCGGGGAATGCGGGACCGAGCAAGCGGCGACCCACCGACGCGTACAGCCACAGCGCCGCCCACACGCAGGCGTTGATCGCCATGACGGCGGTGTAGAAGACGGCCGCGGTCTTAGCGCCCAGATTCTGTCGCAACGCCTCGCCGAGGACGCCGGTCGGATACGGAATGAAGACGATCGTCATGAGGAGAAGGAGATTCAGGTAGAACAGGCCGCGGTCGATGCGGTCGAGATGGCTGAAGATCGTATGGTGGTTCAACCACATGATCCCGATCACGACGAAGCTGACCACGTACGCGGCCAGTGAGGGCCACCGTCGCCTCAACTCGTGGGTGAGGTGGGCGTAGTGGCTCGGTTGGGAGATGGTCAGGACCAGCAGCGTGATGGCGATGGCGAAGACCCCGTCGCTGAAGGTCTCGAGCCGCTCCTTGCTCATGAGGGCCCCGGGGCGACGGGGCGGCGACGGGGCTGGGTCACGGGCCCAACGCTAACAACCGGCACCGTGGGTTCCCGATGGGCGGGGACGTCCCGTCGTGCCGGCGGGGGGCATCCGAGCGAGGATATGTCGAGAAGCTTCGGGGATTGTTGGTGCGGAGCTGTCGATTTCCTGGCTCTCTGTTCGTCTCACCGGTGACCACCGCCCAAGGAGGACGAGATGAAGTACATGCTGCTGATCCATCAGGGCACGACGCCCACGCCGCTGGACCCCGAGGCCTGGGCGACACTCTCCGAAGACGAGCAGCAGGAGATCTACGCCGCCTACCGGTCCATCAACGAGACGCCCGGCGTCACCCCCGGGAACGGCCTCCAGCCTCCCGAGACGGCCACCACGGTCAGGGTGAAGAACGGCAAGACCGTCACCACCGACGGTCCTTTCGTCGAGACCAAGGAAGCGCTCAACGGCTATCTGGTCTACGAGGCAAGCGACCTCGACGCAGCCATCGAGCTGGCGGCGCGGATTCCCGCGGCACGCCTCGGTGGTGCGATCGAGATTCGTCCGATCATGGAGTGGTAGCGATCCTCGAGCAGATCTTTCGTGAAGAGTGGGGACGGGTCATGGCCGCGCTCATGGGACTCCTCGGTGATTTCGATCTTGCCGAGGAGGCTGCCCAAGAGGCTTTCGCCATCGCCACGGAGCGCTGGCCACGCGACGGGTACCCCGACAATGCCCGCGCCTGGCTGGTGACGACGGCGCGCAACCGAGCCATCGATCGCATCCGCCGCGAGCAGACGCTGGCCGCCAAGAAAGGTCTGCTCGAGGCGAACGAGGCAGCGCAGGACGCCATGGACGCCACGACCTTCCCAGACGAGCGACTCGAGCTCATCTTCACGTGCTGTCATCCCGCGCTCGACGTCGACGCCCGGATCGCCCTCACCTTGCGGAGTCTGGGTGGCCTCAGTACCGACGAGATCGCACGGGCCTTCTTGGTTTCGGAGCCGACCATGGCCCAGCGGCTGGTCCGGGCAAAACGCAAGATCAAGGCCGCCGGCATCCCGTTCCGGGTGCCACCCGACCATCTTCTCCCGGAGCGGTTGGGGGCGGTGTTGGGGGTCGTCTACCTGATCTTCAACGAGGGATACGGCGGTCGGGGTGATCTGGCGGCAGAAGCGCTGTGGCTCGGGCGTGCCCTCGTGACGTTGATGCCCAACGAGCCCGAGGCCCTCGGTCTGCTGGCGATGATGCTGTTCCACGACTCGCGCCGTGAGGCGCGGTTTCGAGACGGCGACCTGGTGTTGCTGGCGGAGCAGGATCGCTTGCTCTGGGATCACGAGCAGATTGCCGACGGCCGCATCATGCTCGACCGAGCCCTTGCCCTCGGCGGACGAGGGCCGTACGTCGTCCAGGGCGCCATCGCCGCCCTGCACACCGATGAGCAGCGCGACCTGCTCCAGATCGCTGCGCTCTACGGCGAGCTCGCCCGCCTCACCGACTCACCCGTGGTCGAGCTCAACAGGGCCGTGGCGGTCGCCGAGGCGGAGGGCCCCGAGGCGGGCTTGGAACTCATCGACGAGCTCGACCTCGATGACTATCGGTACCTCCACTCGACCCGCGGCGAGCTTCTGCGTCGCCTGGGTCGAACCGAAGAGGCCCGTGCCGCCTATCGCCGCGCCCGAGATCTTGCCCCTGGTGACGCCGAGCGGCGGCTGTTCGAGAAGAGGCTGGCCGAGCTCGACACCGACAGGGGTCCCGCCGGGCCCTGATCTGGGGCCTACCGGGTCGAGTTGTCGACGATCTCGGCGATCTCCACATAGTCGATGCGGGGGCTGACGCCGTAGAGACCCGTCACCCGCTCCCGCAGCTCCTCGGAGAAGAAGCCATCGGCGGCATCCCTGGATTCCCAGACGTAGAAGTTCATGGCCCGTTGGCCCTTCTCGTCGAAGGTGAAGAACTTGAAACGCAGCCCGGGCATCCCCTCGAACATGCCCCGGGCCTTCTCGGCGACATTGATCACACGATCCCGATCAAGGTCTCCGTCGTACTCGAACGTCACATTGACACCGATCACCGCCGCTCCCTTCGCCAGGGCGGAGTCGCCTTCTCGCCGCCTTCTCGGAGCAGGTCTAGCAGTTCGTTGCCGGGGCATGTCCGAGGAGACGCTGAACCCCGGCGTGCTCAGGCCGCGAGTGTCGGCCGGAGCTTCCCGGGGCGCCCGAGGTAGTAGCCCTGGCCGAAGCGACATCCCAGGCCACGTCGAAAGCGAGCCGGAGGCTGTTGCTTCGCAGCTCGTGGACGGTCTTCTCGAAGAGCTCGTAATCCTCGATGCTGTCGTGCTCGGTCAGCTCGAGGACGACCCGCTCGGCGGTGCATCGGCGACGGCCCCTCGAAACTCCTCAGACATCATCGTGTCCGATGAGGCGTTGAGGGACAGATAGAGGCCCGAGGGGAGACGGTGGAGTTGGTCAAGAGCAGAGCGGAGCGCGGCCACGTCGCGTTGGACGACTACGCGGCGGCGGATGGTACGGGGGGCGGTGTTCGCGGTTGGGGTTCTCGGACTGCGAGTTGCGCAAGAATTTCCAACTGACGAAGCTCCGGGGGCCAGAAGCGCCCGCTGCTTCGGGCGATGGCCACCGCCCTCGTCGGACTGCCCAGGGGGCTGGCGGCGATCTCGACCTCGGCCACCTCCCGAGATTGGAGGCGCCAGGACGTCGGCATCCAGGGCGCGAAGGCGAGCCGGCGTGGAGCGTCCAGGGGCATCCAGGGAACGGTGCCGTCCGGGGGGGCTGGGGCCCCTGAGCTGGCGTGGATCAACTCCACGGCGTCGTCTTGCAGCATCAACGCCATGGCCCACTCAGCCCCAAGAGCGGCGGGTAGGCCATCGACAAGGATCTGGATCCGGAGGTCCGCGTTCTCCGCCAACGACGATGCGAGCTCGAGGGCACCGACCGGCGACGGTGGGGCGCTGACCGAGTGGATGAGCTCGACGACCACACCGTCGACAGCTTCGATGCGTCGACGCAGCTCCGATGGTGTCGACAGTCCGATGTCGATGCACAGATTGTCGACGACGAGACCGTCTGATCGATGGACGACCTCGATCGTGACGATGTCGGCGTTTGCATCGGACACAGCCGACGCAGCTGCGGCGAGCATTCCCAAACGATCTGGCATCGAGATCCGCATGACGACCAGGGCCATTCCATCCTCCTCCTGGGTCGCTTGGGCCCGAGCTCCCCCAAGCCAACCGTTGACCCAGAACGATCGAGCACATCACAGGGGTGTTTCAAGATCGCGACGTCGTGATGAACGGCAAATGAACAGGTCGACCATGCTCCGGCACCGCGGGGTGCTACCTCATCAGGATCGATGCCGGGACGGAGGAACGGCCCGTACCAGGGAGGTGTCGACGCGGTGAAAGATCTTTTCGATGACACCCACCGTGATGTTCTCACCACGTGTTGTTCCGGCCACGGCTACTCGTCAATATTGATTAAGGAACCCACTGTCTGCGGGCACTACCTAACGTTCCGGGCGCCACCAGTGGGACTCCGCCGTGACGTGCACCTCGGACGGGACCTGCGTGGCGGCTGGGAACTACAACACGTCCGCCGGCGACACAGAGCCCTTCATCCAGTGGATGGGGAACGGCCAGCCGCCGGTGATCATGACGTCTTCGCTACCGGGGGCGCGGATCGGCATGAGCTACAGCACCCAGCTCCGAGCCACCGGGGGACTGACCCCCTACAAGTGGAAGCTGGTGCACGGGAGCGGGAGGCTCCCCAAAGGCCTGCGTCTATCCAGCCATGAGGTGATCGCAGGCACGCCGAGGGCGAGAGCTGTGGTGGGTACCTACTCCTTCACTGTCCAGGTGACGACGCACAAGGCAAAGCACACTCCCAAGCGCTCTGCCACAATGCGGCTGTCGCTCACACGCACCCCGGCGTAGACGCCGCAAGGCCTGGGGATTCCCAACCCGATTACGGGGAGGGCAAGGGTCCACCGCCGAAGGCGTCAACTCAGGCTCGCGGTGAACAAAGATCATGCGTCGGCGAACCCGGGGTCGACAACCCAGCCTGCCTCGCCGTGCGGGTGCCGCCTCCGGGGCTCGGGTGACGCCGAGCCAAGGGAAATTGGTCAGTGAGGCAATCGAGCGAGTGAGAGACGGCAACCGGAGTCACTGTGTCGCCCGGGTACCGGAACTCCACATCGAACGGAGATTCTGTGAAGTGGAGACGATGGGACTCGAACCCACGACCCCCTGCTTGCAAATCGGGTCTGGATGGTCGCTGCCCGTCGTTGTCAGTAGTCAGATGGCGAGAAATACCTGGCGAGAAGGACTGGAGTTCCCGGCGTCGTCGACACTTTCCGCAGTCATCGACGGTTGTCGACAGGTTTGTAGGGACAGGAGTAGGGACAGATTTCTTGGGAGAGGCGTCAGTCGCGTTCCGCCGAGGTGTGCGTGCTCGAGTCCACCACCGGCGCCGGAGGGCCCGCCGTGCGCGCCTGGTGCGGCCATCGACCATGACACCCTCCGACCCGCTCGGTATCGACGCCCTCGCGTGTTTACGGTCAGGTGACTTCCCAACGGGCATCTCACAACCTCAGCCGGGTGCGTGCACTATCACCCGGTAAGAGGTCGCTGTCGTGCGCCCCGGTAACGGGTGTTTCCGATCGGCCTGAGGGTGACGGGGCTGACCCCTGAGCGCGCACAGAACCGGCAGGTCCAACTGGTCGACTGCACGGCGGACGGGAGGTTTCCAGCGTCGGTCCCGGATGGTCAGGAATCGACGGTCTCGACAATACTGACGGTCGTGGCTGCTCCCGAGGTCCGTTACGCCAAGACACCGGATGGCGCTCATCTCGCTTTCGTCGTACTCGGTAGCGGCGCCATCGACTTAGTAGAGGTTGGCAGCGGTACCAACATGTCCATTGAGGCTGCCTACGACGAGCCGCGCTGGGAGGGCTATCTGGCGGCGCTCAGTTCCTTCGCCCGCCTCATCCGCTTCGATCCTCGGGGTATCGGCCTTTCCGATCCCCTAGGCACCTCGGGTGTGACCATCGAGCAGTGCGCCAACGACACCCTCGCGGTGATGAACGCAGCAGAGTCCGAAGAGGCCGCACTCTTGGCGTCGGGGAAGGCCGGGCCCGTTGCCATCTACCTGGCGGCGACCCAACCGAACTTGGTTCGGGCATTGGTGTTGATCAACACCACCGCTCGGGTAGTACGAGCCGATGATTATCCGCACGGCATTCCCCTCGACCGGTACAACCAGTTCGTCGAGAGCCTGGTCCATCCGGCACCGGCGGGAGCGACCGAAGAGGCCAAAGAGGTCGATGACCTTCCGCTCATGGCACCCAGTCGGCTGGGAGACCCCGCCTTTCAGAGCTGGTGGCGCCAAGCGGGGCACCGGGGAGCAAGCCCGGCGACGGCCCTGGCGATGCTCATGTTGGCCCGAGATTCCGATGTTCGGGACCTACTCTCCGAGATCCAGGCCCCAACCCTGGTCGTCCACGCTCGGGACAACAGGTTTGTGGGAGTCGCACACGGTCGCTATCTCGCCGATCACACGCCAACAGCGACCTACGATGAGATTGCGTCGGCGGATCACCTTCCGTGGACCGATGACACCGATCTGGTAGGAGACATCGAAGAGTTCCTCATCGGAACGAGACACGCCGCACTTGGTAATCGGCGCCTAGCGACGGTTCTGTTCACCGACATCGTCGGGTCGACAGAAGCGGTCCGGATTGTCGGAGATCAAGCTTGGCGCGATCGGCTTGACCGCCATGACCGTCTCACCGAGCGACAGCTATCGCCTTCGGTGGTCGGCTGGTGAAGACAACCGGCGACGGGGTGCTCGCCACCTTCGATGGACCGGCAGCGGCCATACGCTGCGCCCAGGCCATTACCGATGCGCTCAGCCAGATTGGGGTCGACATTCGCTGTGGAATCCACGTCGGAGAGGTTGAGCAACGAGATGATGACATCGCAGGGATCGCGGTTCATACGGGCCAGCGGATTTGCAGCGCTGCCCGGCCGGGGGAGACGCTCGTGTCCCGCACGGTTACAGACCTTGTGGCTGGCTCGGGCATTCAGTTCGAGGATCGGGGCGAGCACGAGTTGAAGGGCGTGCCGGGGACGTGGCGGCTATTCGCCGTCGGGGATTGACAGTGCATCCGGGACGAGCCCGGTACCGACTGGCCTGGCGTCGGAGAAATGGTGGGTAGTAGGGCAACCGGTAATCGGCAGGGGATCCCGGTCGAATCGTGTATCCATCTGATCCGAACGCAACGCGCGCTGATTCTGCCCCTGGTTGTCGAAGAGGGAAGCGCATTAGGCGCCCGGTATCACCCAAGCCCGTGAAGGATTACAAGTGCTCTGGCATCCTGATGACCATGAGCGAGCGCCGAGATGTCCAACAGGAGCTGCGTGGCGCTGTCTATCGCGGCGATGGTCACGGCGTGGTTGCCGCCCTTTCTGCTGGTGTCTGGGATGACGTACTCCAATTGGCCGGAGACGGCATCCTCCTCGTGTTGGCTCAACAGGTCGCTG
The DNA here is from genome assembly GCA_963796765.1 of uncultured Acidimicrobiales bacterium. GTDB lineage: Bacteria > Actinomycetota > Acidimicrobiia > Acidimicrobiales > UBA8190 > Chersky-840. The sequence continues at coordinate 324,115 of CAWCMY010000002.1, forward strand.
GCGCGCCCGGGATGGCCGAGGCGTGCGCGACGGCATTGCAGGCCCGAGGCTGGGAGGGTGATGCCGACCTGGCCAACCAGCTCGCTGTGACTCTCGGTCAAGCGCCTGCGCCAAGCCTTCGTTGCCTGTGCGTCGATCTTGATGAACTCTCTGACGTCTTGGAGGGCGACGGGATGTCTAGGCCCGGGGGTCTCGACGTGGTCACGGGTGAGGTCTGGCCGGGCCCTGCCCTCGAATACGCCGAGGAGATGGGAGAGGACATCCCTGACCGGGATGACCCCGAGCGCTGGTTGCACATCGAGAGTCTGGGTTCGCACGACGGGTACCGCGACATGCAGGACTTCATCTCGACCGTCACCGATGCTCATCGGGTCGAACGCCTCTCGATCGCCCTGTCCGGACGTGGAGCCTTCCGACGGTTCAAGGACGTGCTCGCCCGCTGGCCAGAGGAGCTCGAGCGATTCTTCATTTTCTCCGGAGAGCGGTGCCGGGGCCGGGCGCGGGCATGGCTGATCGAAGCGGGGATCATGGTGACGCCGGGTAAGGGATCGACCCCGATCTGAGCCCAGGCAAACCGGGGTCTCTATCGATCGACGCGAAGCCGGACATCGCGTCCGGAAACACCGGGATATGTCGGCCATCGCGCCCGGGATCTCCGGTATATGCCGGCCATCGAGGCCTCTGCTTGTGAACCGGAAAGAGCTGGCGCCGATGAGAGGACTCCATCACAAGGAGGTCGTCTCATGCGTGGAACCACCATTGTCGTCCCTACCCCGCCGCTGTTCGACGAGGCTCGCCTGGCCGTCGCCGGGTTCCTGGCCCGGTACTCCGGGCCTACCCGCCGGAGCTACGGCACCGACCTGCGCCAGTTCTTCTCCTGGTGCGCCTCGGTGGAGCTCGAGATCTTCGAGTTGAAGCGGGGCCACATCGAGCTGTGGGCCCGCTCCATGGAGGACCGGGGCCTGGCCCGGGCCACCATCGGCCGGCGGCTGTCCACGGTGGGCGGCTTCTACCGGATCTGTGTTCTCGACGGCCTCATCGCGCACTCTCCGGCCGAGTACGTCCGGCGACCGAAGATCGACACCGAGTCGCCGACGCTCGGCCTCGATCGTATGGAGCTGAGCGCCTTCGTGGCGCAGGCGGCCGCGGCCGGGGCCATGGAGCATGCCCTGGCGTGTCTGCTCGGGCTGCTCGGCCTGCGGGTGTCAGAGGCCTGCTCCATCAACATCGAGGACCTCTCCATCGAACGCGGACATCGGACGGTCACTGTCCTCGGCAAGGGGTCCAAGCTGGCGGTGATCCCCCTCCCACCACGCATCGGTCGGGCCGTCGATCTGGCTGCGGGCGAGCGCACGTCGGGCCCTCTTCTTCTCACCCAGGCGGCCAACCGCATGAACCGCCACGCCGCCACCCGGATCGTGCACAGGCTGGCCAAGCGGGCCGGGATCACCAAGCACATCTCGCCGCACTCATTGCGCCACAGCTTCATCACCGCCGCCCTCGATGCCGGGGTGCCGCTGCGGGACGTACAGATCGCCGCCCGTCACGCGGACCCGAGGACTACCACTCGATATGACCGGGCCCGCAACAATCTGGACCGCCATGCCAGCTACATCGTCACCGCTTTCGTGGCGGGCGGGAGCTGACCGGAGCGATATCGGGCGTGGCACTAGGGCCGACGGATGCGCCAACGGCCCCGGTGTCACGCCTGGTTTGGCGCGACCGATACCCCCTGACTACCGGATACCCTCCGGGTCGTCGGGCTCAGGCCAGAACCTCGACCGGTACCGGCATATCTACACGTACCGGTCGGGGCGCATTTCGATTCACCTGAACGTTTCCGGGCGGGTCAGGTCAACCCTTGACCGCGAACAACTCCCAAGAGCCTGGCACCCCTTTTAGTTGGTGTTCCCCCCTTTGCGCGAAGTCGAGTCCTGAGCCGGACACGAGATCGGTCACAGTACGCGAGACCAGGACCTCGCCTGGTCGAGCAAGGGCCTGCACTCTGGCGGCGATATGGACAGCGATCCCCCCCACGTCATCCCCTCGTTGCTCGATCTCCCCGGTGTGGATGCCCACTCGCAGCTCCACGCCGATGGCCTCAAGCGCGTCGCGGAGTGCACAGGCACAGCGCACGGCCCGACCGGGACCATCAAAGGTTGCGAGGGCTCCGTCACCGGTCGTCTTGACGACACGGCCATGGAAACGTTCGACATAGGAACGTGTGAGCCTGTCGTGGCGGTCGAGTAGCTCTTTCCACGTCGCGTCCCCGAGGGCCGAAGCCGTGTCAGTGGAGGCCACGATGTCGGTGAAGACGACCGAGGCGAGCACCCGGTCCAGGTCCTTCGGACCCCGCACCCCGGTCAGAAACTCCTCCACTAAGTCCAAGACCCCGTCTGCGTCTCCCACCCATGGGATGTGGTCGTCTCCAGGCAGCTCGACGAAGCGTGCTCCGGGGATCTGGGCGGCGATCCAACGGCCCTCTTCGACTTTGGCGTCGCGATCGCCTATCCGGTGCATCACCAAGGTGGGGACCGAGATCGACGGCAGGAGGGCGCGGATGTCGATGGTGGTGTTCATGCGAAAGAGGGCGGCAGCGGCACCCGGAGAGGCACTTCGGCGAAAGTAACTCGCCAGGCGGGCCTTGAAGACCTCGTCCTGGGCACAGCTCGGGACGAGATCAACCAACCAGCTACTTCCGCCCCAGTCGGCCTCGATCTGCTCGATCGCCCTGGAGCGCTCCTCGGGTGTAGGCGCCCAGGGATAGTCCGCACTCCAGACCCGCTTGGCGAAGATGCCGGCGGTAATGAGGGCCCTGGTCCGCTCCGGGTAGGTCGCGGCGAAGAGTACGGCGAGATTTCCGCCCTCTGAGTGGCTGAACAGGGCTGCCCGCTCGGACCCCACGGTGTCGAGCACGGCGATCAAGTCGTCCATGCGCTCTTCCAGGGTCGGGAGCCGATCCGTGGGGAGGCGGTCCGACATACCTGTTCCACGCTTGTCGAACAAGATCAAACGGGAGAACGAGGCCAGGCGCTCAAGGAACCGGGCGAAAAGGGGCTCCTCCCAGGCTAGCTCCACGTTGGACACGAACCCGGGGATGTGGACGAGGTCGAAAGGACCCTGACCGACGACCTGGTAGGCGATGTTGAGACCGTCGATCCGGGCGAACTGTGTTTCGGGTGGCACGGCAATAATCCTGCCCCATTACTCCCGGCGGCGCGGATGAACTCGGAGCCAAGAACAACGACCGGCCGGGAGTCCCGAACCGCCGCGGATATAGTTCGAGGTCAAGCCCGGGCCTGAGTGCGCGACTCCGGCATCACTTTGAGCGTGGGTGTCAACCCTCGACGGCGAACAAGTTCCACGATCCGGGAACACCCTTGAGTTCGTGCTCTCCGCGCTCGCTGAACTCGATCCCTGACCCGACAACAAGGTCCTTGACTGTGCCGGAGATCAGGATCTCTCCGGGGGTGGCCAAGGTTGCCACCCGGGCAGCGATGTGGACGGCCAGTCCTCCAAGATCATCTCCCCGAACCTCGCACTCGCCGGTGTGCAATCCCGCTCGCAACTGAAAACCGAGCTTCCCCGTGACTTCGGCTATGGCCTGGGCACAGCGGATGGCTCGAGCCGGACCATCGAAGGAGACCACAAAGCCGTCACCGGTGGTGTTGATCTCTCTCCCACGAAACCGCCGGAGTTGCTCGCGCACTGCCTTGTCGTGGGCGTCGAGCATCGAGCGCCAGCGCTGGTCGCCCACCGATGCGGCTCGTGCAGTGGATCCGACGATGTCGGTAAAGAGCACCGTGGTCAGGATTCGTTCGACCTTGACGATGGGCCGTTCGCCGGTCAGGAACTCGGTGACTTCGTCGGCCAATACGTCAGAGGGAAACGGTAGGAGGTTCCCGCCCGGAAGCTCGACGAAGGTCGCTCCGTCGATGTGATCGGCGAGGTATTGCCCATGCGTCGGCGCAAGCAAAGGGGATTCACTGACGTTGAGCACCAGGGTTCGGGCCTGAATCAGCGGCAGCACAGGGCGGACATCGAGGCTCCGCAGCATGTAGTTGTATTGTGCCGCCGCGGTACGGGGCGTGGCCGAAGAACGAGCCACCTTCGACAGCCAGGGCACGAGCCCGGCGTCATCGGCCGAGATCCCCGGGTTGGTGAGCCGAAATATTTCCGGCGTCGCCCACGCTGTCGCCATCAGCTCTACGATCCAGTCGACGGCCTCGGGCGACGCCCCGATGGGGTAGTCATCGGCCTCCATGTAGCGAGCGGCGGTGTTGACGAGGACGAGGGCGCTCACCATTTCTGGGTGCATCGCTGCGTAGAGGATGGCGATCGGACCGGCGTCGAGCGAGGCCAGGATGGCCGTCCGCTTCGATCCCACTGCGTCAAGTACGGCGACGATGTCCTCGGTCCAGTCCTCCGCGGTCGGCATGGCGCCGATCGAGACGCCGTCCGAGGCTCCGGTGCCGCGGCGATCGAAGAAGATGAGCCTGCTGAACGACGCCAGACGGGGGAGGAGTTCATCTTGTCCCGGCGTCTCCCAGAAGAACTCGACGTTGCTTCCGATGCCATAGCAGTAGAGGAGATCGAAGGGTCCCTCGCCGACGACCTGGTAGGCGACATCGGCGTCGCCCACGGCCACGTAGCGGGTCTCCGGAGCCTCCATAGTTGGTCACAGTCTGTCTCACGAGTTCAGCGATGTCGCCGGATGCCAAACCCAGCCGTATTTGCGGGCTTGCTCGCCCCCGGCTGAGGCTGGGTTAGCCGGACCCGGCCGGGATCGCTCCGGGTCGCGATTATGGCTCGGGTCGCCCCCGGGCCGGGGTGCGTGCACCCGCCACGTTGCGAATCGAGCGAGTACCGTAAGCCGATCCGATTGCCCAATAGGCGAAGATTCCGCCAAACAAAGGGAGAGAGCGCGAGATGGCAGCAGACGACAAGGTCGTGGTAGGCCAGACACACGGCTCCGACGATGCCGAAGCCGTGTTGATCGGTTACCTGCTCGGGGTCGAGGCGCTACGGGCCGGAAAAGAAGTCGTCATGTGGCTCACCAAGGACGGTGTCCACATCGCTACCGAGGGGTACTCCGACGGAATCTCCGTGCCTGGAGCGCCCTCTATCAAGGACCTCCACGCCGAATACGTGGAGAAGGGCGGCCGCTTCTTCGCCTGTCCCGTATGCGTGAAGGCCCGCAATCTTGAATCGGCCGCATGGGTGCAGGGAGCCGAGGTCAAAGGCGCGCCATCGCTCTTCGAGTTCACCCAGGGCGGGGCCTTGACCTTCAACTACTGACTTGCCCGGGGAGGGTCGACTCTCGCAAACGACCGCACGATATTCGCGCCTACGCAGACGACACGTTCGACTCGCAAACCGCCCGACATTGCCGGGTACAGAGCGCCAAATAGGGCCAGGGTCAGCCTCCAGGCGCGACCGGGATCACCCGCTATCGGAGTGCTTGAAGGCGCACGTGACTGCTCAAATATTGCCGGCTCTGCGCTACCGGGACTGTCAGAGCCACCGGGTCACACCGACCGATATCGCCGACTCCCATCGGCGCCGGATGGCTGGCCCTCTTATTTTTTCAGGCCAAGGAGGGTGAGGAGGGCGTCGTCGGGGTTCGAAAGCATTCCCGTTAGCTCCACCCAGGGGACTACATGCGGGGCAGGACTCCGTAGGTCGTCCCGACAGCTTCAAGCAGATCAAGGCAGCATGATCATGACCACCGTGAACCACAGATGCCACCTGTCACCTCGACCCTCGGTCGGGAAGATCTAGGCCCAGAACAATTGTGGAGGCAGGTGTCCCTAAGCTGCGGACACCGCCCCGTTGTGATCACCCTGTCCCTGGCCAGCAGGTTTCATGAACACCCGACTTGTGTTTTTGTCATTCAGGTAACCGGGGCGGAAGGCGCGCACCTCAGCTAGGGGCCGCTCCATCCGGTAGCGGCGCCTGCGGCAATCCCGGACGGCTGGGCTGGTCAGGCCGCCCCAAGGGGTGCACCACCCCCGGCATTCCCGCCCCGGCGGGGAGCAGCGGGTTGGGGTGCATCACACGATGACCCCGGGCGGTCGCGATGCCGTCCGGATCGCCGAGTCGGGCGCGCATCAGGCCGGTTCGTTGTGTCGCTCGTGCCGGCGCGAGTTGCCTGGCCCGGCACCGGCAGGCTTCGGGACCACAGGCCCTGGCGCGGTTGTTGGTCGACGGGCACACTGACGACGATGAAGGCGGCGGTCGCGACCCGCTACGGCCCCCCAGAGGTCGTGCATGTCATGGACGTCCCCCAGCCCGCACCGGAGGGGGACGAGCTGCTCGTCAGGGTCCACGCCACCACGGTCAACCGGACCGACTGCGGCTTCCGAGCCGCTCACCCGTGGTTCATCCGTGGCGTCACCGGCATGACGGAGCCGAAGCGCACCACGCTCGGGAACGAGTTCGCCGGGGTCGTCGAGGCAGTGGGCGAGGACGTCAGCCGCTTCGCAGTCGGTGACCGGGTCTTCGGCTACAACGATACCCGCTTCGGATGTCACGCCGAGTACCTCGCCATCGGCCAGGACGCCGCGATTACGACGATGCCCAACGGTCGGGACTTCGACGTCATGGCGCCTGCGACGGAGGGATCGCACTACGCCCTCGCCTACATCCGTGCCGCCGGCGTCAACGACAGCAGCGAGGTCATGGTCTACGGCGCCACGGGCGCCATCGGTTCCGCGGCCGTGCAGATCATCAAGAGCCTCGGTGCTCGCGTGACTGCGGTGTGCGGGAGCGAGCACGTGGACCTCGTGGCCGGGCTCGGCGCCGACCGGGTGGTCGACCGAACGACCACGGACTTCACCGCCGACATCCGGCGGTACGACCTCGTCTTCGACGCAGTCGGGAAATGCTCGTTCCGGCAGTGCCGGAAGCTGCTGAAGCCCCACGGGATCTGGACGTCGACCGACCTCGGCCCGCTGTCGCAGAACCCGCTGCTCGTGCTGGCGACCCGCTTTTCACGTGGGCGACGGGTGCTGTTTCCCTTCCCGTCGATCGACCGAGAGATGGTCGAGTATCTCAAGAGCCTCGTCGAGTCGCGGCAGTTCACGCCCGTCGTCGACCGCACGTACCCGCTCGAGAAAATCGTCGAGGCGTACCGATACGTGGAGACGCAGCAGAAGATCGGCAACGTCGTGATCACCGTCACGGGCGCCGACTGACACACCGACGATCCGAAAGCGCTCCTACTGTCGGTTCCGAGGCGGCCACACACGACCGATATCACCAACGATGTCGGGCCACTGCCGTTGGAGGGGAAGCGGAATTGCCTGCCGTTCTGAGCGAACGGGTACCGCTCAGGATCACTACCGGGATCGCTCAGGACCGTTCAAATCGGAGAGGGTCAACGACTCCACCCCGGACGGCGTGCTGGGGCACGCATCAGATTGGCTCCGCGCACATCAGAGTGGCAGTGGATCGGAGTTCGCGACGAGCGACGGGTCCTCACGCCACGTTTCTTCTGGAGCGTCGACATACAGCTCGATCAGGTTGCCGTCGGGGTCAGTGATGTAGAGCCCTTGGCTCACCCTGTGGTCCAACGCCATGTGTACGGTCAGCCCTGCGGTGTCGAGAGCAGCCCGGACGTCGGCCAGAGCGGCCCGCGAGTCTCCGACCTTCAGCGCAAAGTGGTGTAGGGCCCCACCGCGCGCGACGTCCGCCTCGACGAGTGCGATGTCGTGATGGGCGTTTCCTGTTGACAAGAAGGCCATCGGACCTTCGCCGAAGTCACGTCGGGCGACCTCGCGCAGTCCGAGCATCTCGTAGAAGGCGAGCGATCGACGCAGGTCACTCACCCGGAGCACGAGGTGCCCGACCTTGGAGACAGCGATTGTCATTTGGACCTCCGACCACCGCGAGCTTGGTACGCCAGGATGGTACCGGTCCACGAAGTGCCACGGAGGCCGCACCCGTCGCGAACGCACGCACCGAGAACCATTCGGTACTGCCGCTTCTGTCCGCCCTGGCAGGGCGAGCCCAACCACCCTCGCCCGACCGGGATCGCCGGCGTCTCATGCCGTCCCCGTACCCGTTCGCGATCTGGTGGTCACCGTGACGTGCCTAGGGGGGTCTGGTGTGTCGACACGGCACGAGGGACTGCCATCGTGACAAGCAACAGTGCTCATCAAATTCTGGGATAGCGCACAGACCATTTTCGGGTGATTGTTTGTGAGTGCGCGACGACTCGGCGAGTCGAGTCTGACGCACCGGGACGCGAACAGGGCCTTTTCGACCCTGTCGTCTTTGTCCAGGCTCAGAAGAGCGTTCCTATCGGGCCACCGGCCCTCGAGGAGAAGAAGGCGGACGTAATGCGAAAGATCTTGATCGGAGTATCAGCAATATCACTGCTGGCACTGTTAGCAATGACAACAGCATCAGAGGCACTCGCCAAGACCCATCGGGTCACCGCGGCGAAGATCACAGTCCATGACCCCGTCATCTACAACAGCATTGACGCTCCTCTGCCGGGCAACAATGCCAGTCAGTCGTTTCAAGCGACTCAAACATCGGAGTTCGGGAGTCAGATCGCCTTTGGTGGCTCCGCCCGAGTCCTAGCCAACGTCGTGGCCACCATGAGCAGCTGGGCCTGTCAGACCGGCAGCCAAAACGTCAGCAACGTGGGTACCATCAACGCTCCCACCCCAGGCAGTTGTGTCAGCGCGCCGGGCTCCACGTTTATGGAGCCGATCACGTTGAACCTGTTCACGGTGGGAACCAACAATGCCGTGGGCCATCTGATAGCCACAGACACGCAGACCTTTGCCATACCCTTCCGACCGTCTGCCCTTCCGGATACGGGCGTCTGCTCAGCAACCAGCAGCGCGGACGGAACAGGATGGCATGACCCTGTCACGGACAAGTGCGTCCACGGGTTCTTCACCAACATCACGTTCAGCTTCGGGCACGTGACGCTCCCCAACAACGTCATCTACGGCATCGCTTACAACACCAGTGGGAACGGCTCACACCCCTACGGGTATGCCACGGCCTGCGCTTCGTCACCGTCAGGTTGCGGATATGACGGGCTCAATGTGGGCTACTCGACGTCACCGTTCGAACCCAGCGTCGGCAGCAACCCCCGGCCCGGGACGAACTACCTCAAGGGGACGTACACGCCGTTCTACTGCGACAACGGGGTCACAGGCACGTTCCGTATCGACGGCCGGGTCGATACCAACAATTGCTGGAATGGTGGCGGGTACAACACCGGGTACAGCTATCAAGGCATTGAGTTTGGAGGCCCCGTGCCGTCCGGCCAAGTGTCGCCCTACGTCATTCCGTCCGTGCAGTTCCACGCCGTGGACAACTCGGCGCCGTCGATCACAAGCCCCGCCGCGGGCCATGTGGTGGCGGGGACGCCTTTCTCCTTTGTCATCTCCACCACGGGAGTTCCGGCGCCGAGGATCTTGGTGAATCACCTTCCCAAGGGGCTCTCCGTGGTCAGCAACGGCAACGGGACGGCGACGATCACCGGGACAGCATTGACCACGGACCGCAGCAAGACCTACGTCGTCCTGGTACACGCCAAGAACTTCCGACGGAACTCCGTGGCCAAGCAGCGCCTCATGCTCACCCTGACCGGTGGGAGATAGCAACAGTCGTCGTTGCAACGATGGTGACGCTTCACGCTCCGATCGCGTGGATGCACCGCGACCTCTTGCCACCAGAGGTCGCGGTGCGTCGTGCGACTCCGAGGGATAGGCCCAAGACCGGACGGTCAAGGCAACAGAGCGGAACTACCTGTGCAGTGGGTCGACGATGCCGCGGCATCGGCCCGATGGCATCCCAAAGAATGGCGAGCACCGGTGTCTGTCGCCGTGTCGGCGCGGATTCCCACGCCCAGACCGGCAACGGTGAGAGCAATTGCCGGGTCGCATGACGCCGAACCTTTGCCACGGATATCGTCATGGGGTCATCGTCCCCCTGCAAGCATGGAAATGCCCGTGGCAATCGGAGTCCAGATCCTCTTGCGAAGTGCCACCCTCGAGCAGTATGACGAGGTTGCGGAGGTACTGGGACTTCTCCCGGGCAGCCCCATGCCGTGGCAGGGGCTCTTTCACTGGGTGACGCAGACTCCCGACGGCATCCGTGTCATCGATGTGTGGCAGTCACGCGACGCCTTCGACAAGTTCGTCGAAGAGAAGGTGGTCCCCATCTATCGGGACATCGGTGTGACGGATCCGCCTGAGGTCGAGTTCTTCGCCGTGCACAACTACTTCGCCGGTGCTAGCCGGGGATACTGACACCAGAGGGTGGGCAGGAAAGCTGCCGTCCCGACCTTCCGCACCCCCCGATGCTGAGCGCCACGACGGGCCTCGAACACAGCCTGGGGATCACTTCAATCCTCGCCGGCATCGGCGTCAGCCTTCTCTCGTTGCGCCTCCACGGCACCCCGGAGCAACATCTTCAGGATCCCCGCCGTGAGCGCTCCGATCTGGGCCGGGGTCTGGTCGAAGTCGACCATGAGCGCGTGGGTCGTGAACGCCGAGAGGTTGAGGGCGAACGCCAATACCAAATCCGCCGGAGGCTCTCCTAGGCCACCGGCCGCCTGCCAGGCCAGTTTGACCCCGAAACTCATCCCCCGGAGCCTGTAGTCACGTCGGAGGGCGTCCACTTCGCGGAGCACCTCAGATGCATTGCGACGGGGGGCGCAGATGTCCCAGAAGGCCGCTCCGAGGATCTCTGCGCACCGGGTGTGGAACGCCAACGCCATGGCCTCGATCCAGCCGTCGAGGTCGCCGAAAAGTGGAGGCTGGCCATCGATCCAGCCGTCGACGTCGCCTACGCGTGGAGGCAGGCCGCAAGCCTCGAACATGTCCTTCACCGTGGCGGCAATCAACCGGTCGTGACTCGCATAGTGGCGGAAGACAGTGCGCGGGCTCACACCAGATGCTTGCGCGATCTCGTCGACGGTGGCGTCGAAGCCTCGTCGGGCGACGACCTCCATGGCGGCTCGCCTAATGCGAGAGCGAGTGAGCTCCTGTTGCGCTTCACTCAGGGAAGGAGGCAGTGGTCGATCCGGATTATCCATCGCGGCCTCCTTCCGGGGGACCACGACTGGGAACCGCAGCACGGCGCCAAGACAACTCTCGGAGGGCGAATCGGAAGAGCCGGGGGCGATGAGCCGTCCGGCGGTGTTGCTGGGGGGGAATGTCGCCGCCGTCACCCTCGGTCTTCTCGTCAGCGGTGCGCACGGTTCGCGACGCAAGCGTGACGGTGGCCTGGGGAAGGTTGTCGGTGGCGGGGTTGCCATCCCCGTCCCAGGCGCTGGCCAGGAAAAGCCCTGCGAGGAGGACGGCCGTCGACAGCACACTGAACCAGCACGCCGTTCCCGTGGGCCTGGTGATGTTGGTCATCCGGACCGTCCTTCGTCGCCTTCGATACAGCGTGCAGCACCGCGCGCCAGCTTGGCAGGGTCTTTCGTCCCCCCGACACCAGAGATGTCAGGCTAGGCCTGAGTTTCGCTCAATGTGCTCGTGGAAACCCGCGGCGTGGCTTGTCATGGGTGACCGGTCGATAGGGCGACCGGCGCGCCAATGCTGGACGCCTCGGCCGGTCGCAGCTCACGTCCTGGAGGGAGCCTAGAACGCCCGTTCCGGTGTGGGCAGGGGAGGTTGTCACATCATCCGCTCATGCGGGGTCCTTCTCGGACCGGGCGAGCCGCGACCCGGACCGAAGCGCTCAGGATCGCTCCGGCCCGCAGTTTCCGGTCAGGGAGCCCCGAGACGTGACCGACCTCCTCCGGTACTCATTGCCCACCGCCCCCAGCCCAACCCTGGTTCGCGTCTGTGCCGGGGATCGCCTGAGTCGGTTGACACGGACGCGCCTGTTGAGCTTGTCTGACCGTCACGATTATCCCGATTCACCTATCGATCGGAGGCGGCCCATGCGTACGCTGGTCATCGTTGAACCTGGTCCCGTGGGACCACCGCCGGAAGCCATCCTGCCCATGTTGGATGCCTTCAAAGCCTGGCGCGAACGCTGGCGATCGAAGATGGAGTCATTCGAGTTCTTCGCCGGGCGAGGCGGCGGGTGGGGACTCTTCAACACGACAGACGAAGAGGAGCTGAGCCAGATGGTGATGGAGTTCCCCTTTGCTCCATTTTCATCGATTCAGGTCCATCCAACCGTGAACGGAGACAAAGCCCTCGACCGTGCTCGGGAAACAACCGCCGCGATGCTTGCCGCCATGGGAGGCAACTAGTCGGCCGGAGTAGCAATCCGAATCCGGCGTCTGGGACGACCACCCAGGTGCCGAAGCGGTCCAGATCCCGACCGTCATGGTCGGGATCTGGACCCATCTGGGCTGGAAACCCTGAGGGTTCAGCGGCGCAGGTTGTAGCCAGCCAGGGTGTGCCCGCGACGGGTCGGCGAAGGCGCCTCTGAGCGCGGAGTGGGCGGAATCGACGACTTGTCGCCGATCATCGAGGTCAGCCGCGCCGTCGTGCCGAAGGGATGATCGGCGTGAGGGGGAGCTCGGCTGGCGGCGCCGACAAGGTGCCCGAGCAACCCTTCGTCACGCCTTGGGGCCTCGCTACCAATTCGTGATCCTCCACGATGCAGGCGTACGCGTTGGCAAGCACCAATGCTCGGACTCGTTCCGGATGGCTAGCGGCCAGGAGCAAGGGACAATCCGTGCATGGAACACCCGAAAATGGCCGCTCGGTTGGCACCGACGGTGTCCATGACCGCCAAAGCATCGCCCTGACTACGAGGTCGGTCCCGCTGCAACGACGGGCAAGTGGCCCGAGTCAGCCCAGGTGAAATCACCTGGGGTCGATCCGTGATTACCCGCTAGTAGACACCCCTCCTCGGAAACAACACTGACGCAGGTTCATCGCTCGGCCACACCCGTGGCCATCGCAGGCGAGATCAGTGGGGGTTGAGGAAGATGGGAAAGATCCGTGGTCTTCGACCGGTCGCGTCGCTGCTTGCTGTGGTGATCGTCACGGGGTTAATCGTCGCGGATGTTGTCGCTCCGGCGCAGGCACTACCGCCGCTCGGCTTGCCCACCTTGAGCTCGATCTCGGTGTCGCCGGCGGTTGCCACCATTGCCCAAGGCCAGAGCTTGCCCTTGACCGCCACGGGCCTCTTGTCCAACGGAACAACGCAAGACCTGACCAATCTCGTCACTTGGTCGTCGTCCTCTGGATTGCTCACCTCACTCTCCAACGTCACCGGGACCAAAGGACTCGCCACGGGTTTGCTCCCCGGTGTCTCCACCATCACCGCAACGGCCCCGACTGGCCTCCTCGGGCTCGGCGGGCTCCTGAGTGGGGTCCTCGGTGGAGGGCTCACCGGCACCGCCGTCCTCACGGTGGTCCATTCCGCACTGTCGCCTGTGTTGACCGCAATTTCAGTGTCGCCGTCGGTGGCCTCCATTGCTGAGGGCCAAACTCAACAGTTCAACGCCACGGGCCTCATGTCGGACTTGAGCACCGAGAATCTGACCAGCCTCGTCACCTGGTCCTCGTCCTCGGCGTCGGCCGCCCTTGGGTCTCACGGACTCGCTACCGGCGCGCTCCCTGGGGTCTCCTCCATCACCGCCATGGCCCCAGCTGGGCTCCTCGGCAGCCTCACCGGCAGCCTCCTCAGTAGTAGCGCCTTGCTCACAGTGATCCCGGGGACGACGCCGACCTCGCCCCTACCGTTGCTGACGTTGACACCGCGATCCGGAAAAGTACGAACGGGAGTCATCGCCAACGGCACCAACTTCGTTCCGGGTAATCCAATCACCGTGACCTACTTGAGCGGCCTACGCGCACATAAGCGGGCCAAGACCGTCCTCTGCACGACGACCGTCGCCTCGGACGGGACGTTCAGCTGCGGTGCCCGGATCCCGCGTCGAGCTCGGTCGGGCAAACGCGGGAACCACACGATTGTTGCCACGCTGCCGTCGAGCACAAAAGGCACGACGACGATCTTCAATCTTCTCCGGCGATCTAGGTAGCCTGACCGGAACACGCTCATCGGTTTCGCCGTACTCGGGGAGCCTGATCCAATCCACGCAGATCCTGGCGGTTCAGGACGACTCACTTTTCGCCGGGCCAGGCATTGTGGAAACTCACCTCCTTGAGCTGTGGAATCCACGACACATCTCCGCAGGTCAGCCCCGTAAACGGGGTCCGGAAGACGGCCCGGTGACACGCCGGTGACACAGGAATCGGCGGCCACTCGTTTCGTCGCCGTCATGGCCCGTCGGAGGTCCCGTTCCCGGTCGGTGGTCTCGCCCCACTCCCCCGTCGAGTCCTCGTCTAAGCAGCGCGTAGGCGAGGACCCGCCTCAGACGCATCCTCTGGACAGGCATCGCCATTCAGCGCAAAGGCCAGACTCTTGCGAAGCGACGGTCACGGTCACCTCGCAACCGTCGCACGAGGACTTCAGGACACGCGGCGGGACCACAAGGGACCTGAGGAGGAAAGCCTGTACGGGCCACGGTCTGCTCCCGCCGGCTTCTTCGCTTTCATCGCACTTTGTGCATCCGACCCCCCCAGCCAACAACCGGGGGTGTAGCTCGACGAGCCCCGCGAATCATCCTGACATGACGGGGTCGAAATGACGTTCTCAGCACCCAGAGCTTGTTCTGCCCCAAATTTCGCTCGTCGCTCGATCATGCGCTGACCAAGGGAAATTACCTAGGGCACTTGAGTGGAAGCACCCAAGACCCACGAGCAGGAAGGTGAGAAGAATCGAAAGGAGGCCACATTACAGGGGTAAGAAAGTGTCCAAGAGCTGGTGGATCGCAGCAATAGTCACGGCGACCATGACGCCACAGCTGGTTTTGATTGGCGCCGCGACTGCGACGACCGTCCATGTCCAGACCGGCCACAAGACATCAGGAACCGTGGCCTCGGTGAACGGGTCGAGCACGACCGGCACCTGCGGATCGGCGGGGACCTCGGGTGACTTCACCGTGACCTCGCACGCCACCACCTACACCGTCGACGTGGGGGCGAGTTCGACCACCTTCCGGGAGAAGGGCGTGAGCACGCCGTCGTTCGCCATCGTCTGTACGGGGGACAAGGTCCGGGCCACCGGGGCGATCTCGAGTGACAACGTCGTCACGGCCACCGAGGTGACCGTGATCCCGCCTCGCCCCCAGCATGTGTCAGGAACCGTGGCCTCGGTGAACGGGTCGAGCACGACCGGCACCTGCGGAACGGCGGGGACCTCGGGTGACTTCACCGTGACCTCGCACGCCACCACCTACACCGTCGACGTGGGGGCGAGTTCGACCACCTTCCGGGAGAAGGGCGTGAGCACGCCGTCGTTCGCCATCGTCTGTACGGGGGACAAGGTCCGGGCCACCGGGGCGATCTCGAGCGACAACGTCGTCACGGCCACCGAGGTGACCGTGATCCCGCCTCGCCCCCAGCACGTGTCAGGAACCGTGGCCTCGGTGAACGGGTCGAGCACGACCGGCACCTGCGGAACGGCGGGGACCTCGGGTGACTTCACCGTGACCTCGCACGCCACCACCTACACCGTCGACGTGGGGGCGAGTTCGACCACCTTCCGGGAGAAGGGCGTGAGCACGCCGTCGTTCGCCATCGTCTGTACGGGGGACAAGGTCCGGGCCACCGGGGCGATCTCGAGCGACAACGTCGTCACGGCCACCGAGGTGACCGTGATCCCGCCTCGCCCCCAGCATGTGTCAGGAACCGTGGCCTCGGTGAACGGGTCGAGCACGACCGGCACCTGCGGAACGGCGGGGACCTCGGGTGACTTCACCGTGACCTCGCACGCCACCACCTACACCGTCGACGTGGGGGCGAGTTCGACCACCTTCCGGGAGAAGGGCGTGAGCACGCCGTCGTTCGCCATCGTCTGTACGGGGGACAAGGTCCGGACCAGCCGGGACAATCTCTTCTGACAACATCGTCACGGCCACCGAGGTGACCGTGATCCCGCCTCGCCCCCAGCATGTGTCAGGAACCGTGGCCTCGGTGAACGGGTCGAGCACGACCGGCACCTGCGGAACGGCGGGGACCTCGGGTGACTTCACCGTGACCTCGCACGCCACCACCTACACCGTCGACGTGGGGGCGAGTTCGACCACCTTCCGGGAGAAGGGCGTGAGCACGCCGTCGTTCGCCATCGTCTGCACGGGGGACAAGGTCCGGACCACCGGGGCGATCTCTTCCGACAACACCGTCAAAACCGACACGATCGTGGTCCTGCCTGCCAAGTAGTCCTTCCCTCTTCGACGAAGGGACTCCCGAACCTATGTTCGAGCTTGTCGTCGTTCTCCCACGACCGTGGAACTCCAACAAGGTCGAATGGCTGGCACTGCGCCACGGGTCCCCACAAGCGCCCTCCCGAACTCCCGTCGCCCAGAGGGGAGCCGCCGTGACCTCTTCGTCTTCGGACCCCAGGTTGAGCTCACCACCTCATCGGGCTTGACGAAATCAGCGCAAGTGAGGTGCTCTCAAGTAACGCAGCAAATCTCGCTCGGTGCAGGTACGTCGATGTCCGAGCCTCTTGTGCGGCGACACAGGGTCATGAGGTGCTCATTTTCGTGGGGGCGCTGCGGTCGGGACCGGTCGGCCCTCGTCGGGACAGGTCCGAGACGTCGAGCTGATAGCCGTCGCGGGCCGAAAATTCCGCCACGACACTGAACCGGTCGCCCCGGACCAAGGTGTGGCGCCACTCGACCGGTTCACCCCTCGCACAACCAAGACGGTCGATGACCAGGGCGGCCCCGAGCCCCCTGAGACCCAACAGGGCGCGGTCACCTTCGGACGGCACCACGGCGCGGATCTGCTCCCGCCCGCCTGTCAGGGCCACCCCCGCCCGACCGAGCAGCTCGTCGTAGAAGCCGGTGTGAGCAAAGTCGACATCGAGCAAGGGCGCACCGAGGTCCTCGGGCATCCAAAGCCGGTCGAGGGCGAGGGGTTCCCCCCCGGCGAGGCGGAGCCGTTCGAGGTAGAGGAGCGACTGAGACGGGGGGCGACCGAGGTGACGTGCGGCGTCGGCGTCGGTTCGGATCTCGAGGGCCCGGACCACGCTGCGCTGCTCGAGTCCGGAAGCCTCGACCGACGCGAACAGGCTGTAGAGGGCGCCAAGCGGTTGGACGATCTCGGTCTCGTCGGCCAGCCGTGGCCGCCGCCCCCGTGAGGCAACGACCAACCCGTCGCTGCGCAAGCGGCGCATGGCCTCGCGCACGGTGTTGCGGCTGACCTCGTACTGGCCGACCAGGTCCATCTCGGGTGGGAACACCTCGGCAAACTCGCCGGCCTCGGAGCGGCGGCGAAGGTCGTCGTGGAGCTGTGCCCATAGCGGAACCGGACTGGAACGGTCGAGTGGGTTCGCTCCTCGCTCGATGTCCACGGGTCTCCTGTCTGCCGGCCCTCGGTTTGACGAGCCACTCCCTGTGGTATAAATGTACCTACATTGGTATGAAGTCGCAAGCGTCCCGGGGGCCCTCGTGCACGTGGAAGTCGTTACGACCGATGAGCTCGCACGGCGCACCGGTGCCACCGATGCGGTTGCAGGAGCCGACGACGGCGCCTTCGAGCGTCGATGCGTCAGCGACGGGGACGACTTGGCGGCCCGACGCCTCCCGATGAGGTGAGCCGCACCGAGGTCGACGACGACCCCGACCCCGGGTGGCGGCGGCTCCTGGTCGAACGTCGACGACCCCCCTCGATCATCGCCCGTCCCGGGGCCTACTGGCTGGTGTTGGCCACCGTGTGCATCGGCGCTTTCATGAACCAGCTCGATGCCAGCATCGTGACCGTCGCCTTCCCGATTCTGCAGCACACCTTCCATGACTCGATCGGAGCCGTAACCTGGGTGGGGCTGTCCTACCTTTTGGTGCTGGTGGGGCTGGTCACCGGGGTCGGCCGCATGGCCGACATGGTGGGGCGAAAGCTGCTCTACACCTACGGCTTCGTCGTGTTCATCGTGGGATCGGCACTCTGCGGCCTCGCTCCCAACCTCGATGCCCTCATCGCCTTCCGGGTCCTCCAGGCGGTGGGCGCGGCCATGATCCAGGCCAACAGCGTGGCCATCATCGTCCTTGCCCTCCCCAAGGAGAAACTGGGTCGAGGCATCGGGATCCAGGGGGCGGCCCAGGCGTTGGGACTCGCCCTCGGCCCCACGGTGGGCGGGCTGTTGATCGCCCTCGGCGGGTGGCGACTGATCTTCTTCATCAACGTCCCCGCTGGCATCGTGGGCACCGTGATGGCCTGGTACCTGATCCCGCGCAGCCGCCATCTTCAGGAACGGGTTCCTTTCGATTGGCTCGGGCTCGGTCTCTTCTTCCCCGCGGTCGCTGCATTTCTCTCGGCGGTGTCGTTCGGGAACTCGGCCGGCTGGACCTCACCCACCATCATCGGGCTCTTCGTCGCCGCCGGCGTCCTCGGGGCGGCGTTCGTTCGGCGCGAGCGCCACACCTCCGCACCGATGCTCGACCTGAACTTGTTCAAGCGGGTGCCGTTCGCGGCGGGGATCGGGAGCGGCCTACTCTCCTACATGGTGCTATTCGGAACCTTGTTCATCGTGCCCTTCTACCTCGAGCGGGCGCTACACCAGAGTCCAGCACGCACCGGCCTGATGCTCGGGGTGATGCCGATCGCCCTCGGCATCACCGCCCCCTTCGCCGGCCGACTGGCCGAGCGGCTCGGGGCGCGACCGCTTACCGTCGCCGGGATGGCCCTGTCGGCCGTTGCGACGGGGGCGCTGGTGCTGGCCCACGGATCGCTGGCCGGCATCACGATCGAGTTGGTGGTCCTGGGTATTGGCCTTGGGATGTTCACTCCCCCGAACAACGCGGCCATCATGGGCTCGGCCCCCAGGGAACAGTCGGGGGTGGCGAGCGGCGTGCTCAACATGACCAGAGGCATGGGCACGGCCATGGGCCTGGCCTTTACGAGCCTGGTCTTCGGGCTCGTCGCCGGCTCCGAGCACGCCTCTGCGATCCTCGTAACCCGAGGGTTTGAAGCTTCGGCCGCCTTGCTCGGGATCGTCGCCCTAGCCGCCATGGTCCTCGCCGGGCTGCGGGGAAAGTCCGCGCTCAACCTCGACCCCGTCGCGTCGGCCGAGTAGCCAGGCGGTGCGAATGGCGTGCCCTGGAACACCAAACAGCCGACCCCAGGGGCCGGCGGTTGATGCTTCATCGAGTGCGTGCGAGTCGGGATGTGCCTACGCCGAAACGGGTGGACTCCAGGATCGAGGTGCATCAGGCACGAATGGAAACCCTTCGGTCCATCGTGCGGCTCCGTCGAAGGCGATGACGAGGGCCTCGTATCCTTCGAGGGGTTCGACCAGTGCCAGACCCTCCTCGCCTGAGACCGACAAGGCGGTGGCAAGAGCGTCGGCCAGACCGAGATCGGGCCCGCACACGCTGGCGGAGGCCACCCGTGCACCGGGTCGCCTGGTGCGAGGATCGATCAGGTGGGCACCGCGCTCGGAGGTGCCCGATGTGGCGATGGCTCCGAAAAGCTCGACAGCGTAGGCAAGATGCGCCGGCGACCTGGGGTCGACGATGCCGATCCTGAACGGCTCGGAGCGTTGCCCGCTCCGAAAGCTCGCGATATCCCCGGCGGCGTTCACCATGGCGCCCACCACCTCACTCGAGGCGAGCTCGGCGAGCGCGCACTGTGCCGCCCACCCCTTCACGTAGCCCGTCGGGTCGACCCCGCCTGGCATCGCCCACGGGTCGAACCAACCGGCCGAGACCTCGCGGGCCAAGGCACACCTCTCGAGGACTTCTGTCACCACGGAGGGGACGTCCGCACACGTGATCTCCCCCCTTCGCAGCCGACTCATGGGGCTGTGCGGCTTCCATGTGCTGAATACTGCGTCGGCGCGATGAAGAACCGCCCGGGCCCGAGCGAGACTGAGCGACACGTCGGACCCACCCGTGCCGTCCCCCGTGTACACGTCGATGGTGACAACGGTTCCCATGACCGATTCGCGATGATGCACCGCTCGAATCCCATCGATTCGACCGTCGGTCACCGGCCGAGCACCCGTCATGCCAGGCCCAGCTTGCTCAGTGCCGACTGAAGCGATTGCTCGAACCCCGCACTCGTGTAGCTCGCACCTGACACGCCCTGGATGTTGGCACTTTGTGCTCGCAGGGCTTGATCGTTCGAGGATCGGAATCGACTGCTGGTCGATTGACTGGGAGCGAAAATTCCCTCCGTCGTCGAGCGATGCGATCCCGAGATGCGTGATCTTCTTACCCGAGATCGTGACCGACACGGACAAGATGCCGTAGTTGTAGTCGACCAACGGGCCGTTGGCAGAACGCGTGGTCGATGCTCCTGTGGTAGATGGGCTGATGCTGGGCTCGTGGTGGACGTTGCCGACGGTCCCGAGCTCGGGGGGGCACTTGAACCTGTCGAGCCTGGACCCGGAGGCGATCCCGCCGCCGCGGACGGCGTGGAAGAGCCCCGAGTCCCCGCGCCGGGCAGGCCGCCGAGAGTGAGACTCGCTGGCTTCGTGTGGAAACTCAAGCACGCCAACCAGCCCGACCGCAGTCGCGGCAATAACGATCGGTGCCCGCCTCATCGACGATGTCCTTTCAACTTCCCCATCGGGTCTGAGCCTTCCGGCCTAGAACGCAAACGATTCTTCGTGGATCCGGTTGCGGGGAACTCCGAGTTTCATCGCCGAGGCGACCATGCCCGTGCTGAAACCTTCGGGTCCACAGACATAGACATCACTTGACCGCATATCAGGAACCAGTCGTCGCAGCGCACCGGCATCGAAGCGAACCTTGTGGCGCGAGCCGATGACCTGATGGAACCGCCCACCACGTTGCTCGACAAGGGCAACCAACTCGTCACGGTGGACGAGCTCGTCGGTCGTCGAGGCCCGGACGACGACTGTCACGTCGATCGAGGGCGGCAAGTCCTCGAGGAGGGCGCGCAACGGGGTGATGCCGACCCCTGCCCCGATGAGCACGACACGATCAGACGAGCGGGCGTGATGGGTGAACGCTCCGTATGGCCCTTCGATGGCGACGCGTGTCCCGATCTTCAAGTGGGCAACGGCGCGGCTCTGATCGCCGAGTCCTTTGACGGTGACCCTGATGAACGGAGGCCTGGGGAGCGCCGAAAGAGAATAGGGGTGTGCGTGCCACCATAAGCCTTTGGTGAGGAAGCGCCATTGAAAGAACTGTCCTCCCGAGACCGCCAGCCTTTCGAGCCGTCGACCCGAGCAGATGATCGAGAACACCCCTGGCGCCTCTTCGCGCACGGCGGATACACGAAGGCCGTGCCGAAGGCTCCGCACCACGGGTTGGGCGATTCTGAACACAAGGACCGTTCCCGCCGTTGCGATCCATACGGCGATCCAGATCGCCCGGGTCAGTGGATGGCCGACGAACGACTCCCCCCGTGACGATCTGATGGGCAAAGGCCAGCGCGAGGGCGAGGTACATGTACAGGTGCACGATCCACCACGTCTCGTACTTGAGGTGCCGCCGAGCCCTCTTGATGGAGCTGACCCCAGCGGTGACGAGGAGACCGAAACCAACCGCCGCAGCCAGGACGTCGGGGTAGGAGGTGACAAAGACCCAGAGTTGGTGCAGAGCCCCGACCCGTGCCACTTGGGCGTAACCCAAAGTGATGAGCACAACGTGTGCGGAGATGAGCACGAGTGGCCAAGGCCCGATACGGCGATGCCAACGAACGAGCCGGTCTTGCCCGACGGCGCGCTCGAGCCAGGGCAAGCGCGCGATGAGCACGACCATGACCAGCATCAGGTACGCGCCGGCAAATCCCGCCAGGCGACCTCCGGCGATGAGCCAACCTCCGGGTGCGTCGAGCGAACCGCGGGTCTCGCCCGTGATGACCAGGGCCAATATGGCGCCGAAGCCGAGTCCGGCCAATCCGGCACCGACGTCGGCCACCCAGGGCCGGGGGGCAGGGCCGGGCCGTCCCCGCGCCTCACCGGAGACGATCATGCGGCCCCCCAGGTTCACCTGCGTGGCCTGCGTCATGCAATCGAGCGTCGCAAGCCAAGTTGAGAGGGGTCTGCACGCAACCTGTGTGCCCGCTGAATGTCTCTGGTCCTGATGCGGAACCGCCGGCCGCCAGACCGACACGGCCTCTCGTCCCGAGCGGTCTGCCCACAAGTCGTCTGCGTGGGGCGATACGGTCCGTCACGCGGTTCGGAACGACCCCTGGAGCTGTGCGCTCGGCCCTACGGGAACGGGAACCGATGCCGACCGGTCGGTACGACCGATCTCGCTCGAGAGGTCGGTCGCGACGGAATCGATGGCGATGGCCCCACCGACCAAGGAGACGACCAGAGCCGCCGTGGCGAGCTTGGTCCTGAGGTGCGAGATGGCGATAGAACCGGACATGTTCACCAATATTGGTCACGGGACTGTGCGCCCCTGTGGAGGTCGCTGTGAAGCGGCTATGAATATGAGCCAATGAGGCGAACCTGGGGTTGGCCCGCACGCTTGCGGTCCTGCCCCATGTCCACAGCGAGGTCAAAGGCCAGGCGCTGGGCCCCACGACGTCTTCGAGGATTGCGACACACAAGTACCCGAGATCATGCGCCAGCCGACCTGACGACAACATGAAGAGGCCCCTGGCGGGAGCCAGCGGGGTTGGTGGGTCCGCGGGCATCCGGTAGCGGACGAACCCACCCGCGAGGAAGTCGACGGGCCGCAACGTCCTAAGAAATCTCGGTGGTCCTCTCACCTCGCGTGTGCTTCGCGACCCATACCGCGAACACGCCGGGCCACCTAGCCTGGGCCAGGTGGCACCAGGCCGGGATCGCCGAGTACGGCTTGGAGCACACGGCTCGAGGGCATTCCTTGTCGCCGCGACAGGAGTCTCGCTTCTCGGCGCCACCTTCCTCACCGTGGGCGCCCTCTCCCGTCCTCCATCCAGTGAAGGGCGGGCTGCGACCGCCACCCCGAGTGAACCCGTCGCGACGTCTTCGACGGTCTCAACGGTCTCGACGACGCAACCACTTCCCCCGCTCGGCGTCGCCGGGTCCTATGCCGTAGGTGCGACGAGTCTTTCGATCGTAGAGCCAGGAACGACGGGCACCGCGGGCCGGTCGCTTCCCACCACGGTCTTCTACCCCGTGGGAGGGGTCACAACGGGCGGGGACACAGGCGCACAGCCCGACAGGACCCATTCGCCTTACCCTCTGCTCGTGTTCTCCCAGGGCTACGACCTGTCGGTCCAGGCCTACGCCGCGCTGCTCACCGACTGGGCTTCGGCAGGGTTCGTCGTCGCCGCCCCCACCTACCCCCACACGGACCCATCCGACCGAGGCGCGCTCGACGAGAACGACATCACCAACCATCCCGCCGATTTACGCGACGTGATCACGACGCTGCTCGACGCCGCGCAGGGGTCGGGGGCACTTCTCTCCGGTCTCATCGATACCAACGAGATCGGCGTGGTCGGGCACTCGGACGGCGCCGACGTCACGCTGGCGGTCGCCGCCGACACCTGCTGCCAGGATCCTCGTGTGAAGGCCGCCGTGATCTTGTCGGGAGCGGAGCTGGCGAGCTTCGGTGGCCGCTACGTCTTCTCGGGCGGGGTGCCGTTGCTCGTCGCCCAGGGAAGCGCCGATACCATCAACCTCCCCGCGTGCAGTGCCCAGATCTACAACGCCGCCGAAAATCCCAAGTACTACCTCGACCTTCTCGGTGCATCCCACGAGCCTCCCTATGCCGACCCGGGCCCGGATCAGCAAATCGTCGCCAAGGTCACCACCGACTTCTTTGACGCCGAGCTCGCCGGCCAGGCCTCGGCACGGGGGGCCATGGCGACCGACGGCAACGTCGGGGAGCGGTCCAGCCTCACTGCGGGCGCGGTCTCGCCCCAGGCAATCGGTGCATGCCCGGGCGCCCCAGGCTGAACCCGCACCTCCGTGCACATGCCTTTCTCGTCGCTCATCGGCTCGTCGGTGCCATGACACCAGGGCATGCCGCTCAGTCCACTGCGTCTGCCACGGTCGTCTGTCCCCGGGAGTTGCGCTGGAGCCAGATGGGCTTGCGTGAGGGCGCTACGTCAGAGCGGCCCATCGGCCGGCATTGACGGGCGCAGGGGCGTCCGGATACCGGTCGTCGTCCTCCTGGCGATCGCGCTTGCGGGGATGCACCCCGTCCCCCCCTGCCGGCAACGCCGAGGCCAAAGTCAGCTGAAGGTGAAGGCGTCCTTGGGCGTGGGGCTGCTCGATCCCGCCGTCGTCGTGACGATGACGTCCGCCGTTCCCGCGACCTCGACCGGAGATGTGGCGATGATGACGCGGTGCGACTTCACCACGACTTTCGCCGCCGGTGTCGTCCCGAACATCACGGTGGCCCCCTTGGCGAACCCGTGTCCCAGGACGTACACGGTGGTGCCCCCCGTCACGGGACCCTGCTTGGGGAAGATCCTCTTGACCTTCGGCTGCGTGCTCCCCGAAGACCCCGACGGGGTCACGAAGGTGAAGGCATCGGTGGCCGTCGGCGTGCTCGACCCCACCGAGGTCGTGACGATGATGTCCACCGTGCCCGCAGACTCCGCCGGAGATCTGGCCAGCAGGACATGCTTGGACTCGTAGATCACGCGGGCCGCGGGAACGGTCCCGAAGTCAACCGTCGACGTCGTGCTGAAGTGCTGTCCCTTGATGAGCACCAAGGTCCCGCCGGCCACCCGACCCTGTTTCGGGAAGACGCGCTTCACGACCGGAGCGTTGAGATTGAAGGTGAATGTGTCCTTGGGCGTGGGCGTGCTCGACCCGGCCGCCGTCGTCACGATGACGTCCACCGTGCCCGCAGACTCCGCGGGAGACTTGGCGATGAGGAGGTTGTCGGACTCCACCGTCACCTTCTTGGCGGCCACCGTCCCGAAGGCCACCGTCGCATCGGAGGTGAAGCCGGTACCCGCCACAGAGACGTTGGTGCCGCCCGTCGTGGGACCCTGGTCGCGATATACGGCCGTCACCGTGGGCGTGGGCGTGCTCGCGCTGGCGACGCCTGCTAGCGACGTGATCGAAAGACCCACCACGGCAATGACGACACCGACTGCGAGCTTACGAAGCATCCTGCCCTCCCGGTCTCCTCGGAGCCACTACGCCGATCGTGTCAAGTGCCTTAGTTCTAAGGATAACTGTCGCACCGGTGGGTTTCGGGGGATATCGTCATAATTGACAGTTGGCGCTCGGTGGCAATCAAGGTGCAGCCAGTGAGTTTGGGGGCACGCAGAGCCCGAGGCAGTGACGTATCCGCTGGTAAGTTGCCGCCTCGTGGAACCGGACCGCGTCGACCGCCTGGTGGTCGATGTCGTTCGGCTGCAGCCCGATATCAACAAGGGCGCCAAAGAGCTCGGCGCACGGCTCTTGCACCTCAGCGACCTGATTCAGCGCCACTACGTCGCCGTTTGTAACCGGTTCCAGATAACACTCACGGGGCACAGTGTTCTCACCACGCTGCGGCGTCACCACCCTCGCGAGCTGACGCTCGTCGACATCAACCGCGATGCACTTGTCACATCTGGCGGTATCACCTTTGTCATCCGCCGGCTCGAAGAGCAGGGGCGCGTGCAGCGACGGAGGCATCCCGACGATGCCCGCTCCTTGCTCATTCGACTCACGCCGGGGGGACTGCGAACCGCCAACCGGGTGATCGCGGCCATGGCTGATGCAGATGCCGCCATCGCCGGGGCCCTCGCCCGTGGCGACCGCAAGGCCCTCGTGATGCATCTACGGAACCTCGAGCGGGAGGTCGAATGTGTTGACAAAGGGACCCAAACAACAAGAGAGAAGCGAAGGATCGTGCGCAACCAGGTCGGATGATCGGATGGTGCGTGACGGAAAACGCTGCGGGTGGCCACATTCCTCCGGCGTGCGCGTTGCGAACCTGGAGGTTCCAACGCAATACGGCGCCGGGGTGCGCAATGCGAAGGCCTGGAGAGGCAGCTGGATTGCTTCGGTGGGAGTCCCTCCCCGCACTCAGGCCCAGCACACCGGCGGGGAGCCTTCTTGGTGACTCGGCCACGAAGATCGCCCCAGCACCTTGGCAACGCCACGTATCGCGAAAGACGGCCTTGGAGCCGCGGCTGCTCGGGGAGCACAAGCGAAATCGAGTTGAGCACTGCCGCTCGGGCCCCAAATGGTGCCTCTACGGACCGAAGGCCTGCCTCCTTCTCACCGTAATGAGCTTCTTGACGAGCGACCGTGGGAGCGTTCTGTCGATTGGAAACTGAAGGGCTCCCGAAGATGTCTTGTATCGCGCAAGTTCACTGGCAAGCTCGGGGAATACAGAGCCACTGTGGGGCAGGTAGCTGAGGTGGTTCTTGAAAGCCGCGAACCCAGCGATCACCTTTCCCTGAACCCTGAAGGCGGGCACGCCGTAGGAGATGCCCTCTTCTGCATCAGGAACGATATCGAGGATTGTTCGACGCAGCGCCTCAAGGGTTGAGCGTCTCGCTTCGTCCAGCGATGCGAGGTAATCGTCAACTTCATTCTTCGACATGACCGCTATCTTCGCACGCCCCGGCTTGGCGCCACTCGGATCCAAGAGATTCGAAGACGGTGTCAACGAGGTCAACGATGGTCACGAAGCCGCCCGACTGAGGCTCGATCAGTCGTCGTGGGGTGTACATCACGCGGACGAAGGAGGGCGCACGACGAGCGAGCAGGGGTGTACCACCAGGCGTAACCTCTTCGAGGTGGCCGTCGTCAGTCGATTCTCTCGAAGGTTGCGAGACCAGGAGAACCAGTCGCTGCCACTCTCGGCGGGACCTATCTCTAACGGCGAGTTCGTGCCAGCGTGGCCGAACTCCTCTGCCCGAGCAACGAATGTGCTCATCCGATCAGTGGTCGACGAGACGGCGCACCGCCTCGGCATCGACCGCCGACGGTTCCTGCAGAGCGCCGGAGCCGTTGCCGTGTCACTAGCAGCCTTTGAGCTGACTGGGTGCTCACGGTCCGTGTCCTCGGATCGATCGTCAACACCCTCCCGGCGCACCCAGGGTGGCACGTTCGTTACACCGTCGCCTCTAGACACGGCTGCTTGTCAACAGACGCTAACGACACACGGCGAATTCATCATCGACGTTCACACGCATCACGTCATTCCGACCGGCCCTTGGACTCAAAACTCACCTGAGACGGTCGGTCTCATCCTCGGCATGCTGCCGGCCGGCTGTGCCGACAATCCCCCGCTCGATTGTGTGGACCGAGCGACCTATCTCCATGACATGTTCTTAGCCAGCGATACCGACGTAGCGATCTTGACCGACGTCCCGAACTCAGGGCCTTCCAATGCCCCTATCCCCTTCACCGAGGCTATGAACACCCAGCAGATCCTGTCCGGACTTGCTCGTGGCGGCGCCAGCCGACTTTTGATCGAAAACGTCATCGCCCCAAATGTCGGTCCTCTGAGCGCCACCCTCGATGAGATGTCGAGGGCCGCTGACGGTGGACAGGTTTCGGCATTCAAGGTGTACACGGCCTGGAGCCCTTCGGGACAGGGCTATTCGCTGGCCGACCCGGCGGTTGGCCTTCCTACTGTCCAGCACGCCCACGACCTCGGGGTCAAAGTCTTCGTAGCCCACAAGGGGCTCCCACTCGTGAACTTCGATCCGGCGTTCAACCATCCCGACGACGTGGTGGCGGTGTCACGCCAGTTCCCAGACATGAACTTCGTCATCTACCACGCAGCATGGGACCCGTCTCACGTCGAAGGCCCGTACGATGCAGCTACCACTCTTGGTATCGACACCCTGCTTGCCGCGCTGGACCGCCATGGCGTCCCTCCCAATGACAACGTGTGGGTCGACTTGGCTACCTTGTGGCGCCAGCTACTGACCCAGCCAGACCAGGCGGCACATGCCGTCGGCAAGCTCCTCAAGCGCGTGGGTGAGCATCGGGTGATGTGGGGAACCGACGCCATCTGGTATGGCAGCCCGCAAGCGCAGATCATGGCGATGCGGGCCTTTCAGATCACCGCCGAGTACCAGGATCGCTTTGGCTATCCAGCCCTGACCGATGAGATCAAGGCCTCGATCTTTGGAAACAACGCTGCGGCACTGTTCGGCATCGACGCCACGGCAACGCGCTGTGCGCTCACGACCGATCCGTTGACCAGCAAGGTTTCAGAATCAGCGCAGCTCCGTTCCGACGGGGCCCTGCCGTCTCCCTGGAGCCCGCATGGTCCCACAACGCGCCGTCAGGTCCTGAGCTGGCTCGCCTCGCCAACCACACGATGGACACCCTCGTAGTCGAGCGCGCAGGTGGAAGTCGTTCGTGAGGTCGCGACCGATCTCTGCCGGGTTGCGTAACCCCAGAAGCATCTCAGACCTGAACCTGCGTGCCAATGGCGTGCCGGAAGACCCAGCCCACCTCACGACATATGCCTCCGGCTCCAGCACAGCAAAGGCAGATATGGGGGGGTCAGTCGACGATATTGCGCAGCCGGTCGAGGGCTTCTTGTTTCTCCTCGAGTGACCCGATCAGGGTGAGCTGCAGGTGGGTCACTCCGCTCTCGGCGTAGGCGGCGATTCGGTCCTTTATGTAGTCCTCAGGCCCGACCAATGACGATCGAGCGAGGAGGTCGGCAGGCACAGCAGCCGCGGCCTCTTCCTTTCTGCCGTCGAGATATAGGTCCTGGATCTGCTTCGCTTCAGCCTCCCAGCCGTAGGCAGACATGATCTCGTTGTAGAAGTTCTTGCCCCGGGCACCCATGCCTCCCACGTACAGTGCAGCCATAGCCGCGGCCAAGATCGTTGATCCTGGTCGGCATATCCGGATCATCGGTGAACATCACCGGGCCACCGGCGATCGTCATGAGCGGCTCGAGTTTTGGGTCACGCTTGGCTTTGCCGGCCCGGAGCGCGTCCCCCCAGACCCGGTCGGCCAGCTCGGGTATGTAGAAGCTCGGGATCCAACCGTCGGCGAGCTCTGCCGTCGTCTCGACGCTCTTGCTCTTCAAGCTGGCGATCCAAATCGGGATGGCCTCGCGGACGGGTGTATTGATCAGTTTCAGTGGCTTGGCCAAGCCACTGCCCCGACCTTCCGGGAGAGGAATATCGATGGTAGCGCCGTGATGATCGATCACCTCGCGCCGCCACACCTGACGACAGACGTCGATGATCTCTTTGGTGCGGTTCAGCGGCTTCTCATATGGAATGCCGTGAAAGCCTTCAATCACCTGGGGCCCGCTGGCTCCGAGACCCAGATTGATGCGCCCTCCGCTGACGACATCGAGACCGGCAGCCGTCATGGCCAGTAGCGTGGGTGTGCGGCTGTAGATGTTCATAATTGCGCTGCCGATTTCGAGCCGTTCGGACCGGCCTGCGAGATAGCCCATCATCGAGACGGCGTCGAAGCTGTAGGCCTCAGCGACCCAGACGCAATCGAGCCCGGCCCCTTCGAGTTGGAGCGCCTCATCGGCCGCCGCCATCACGTCGCCCGAGTAATAGAGCATCACGCTGAGCTTCATATCCTCGTCCTCAACCCTTGGCCGCGGTGGGTGACGCCGAGCGGGCTCATCACTGTTCGCAGCGCGATCGAGCCGGTCGATGAGCTTTTCCAGGGTGCGGTCGAGGCGCTGCCGCTCGGTCGCGTTCACCTCGCGAAACAGTTCATTCTCTGCGGCGACGAGATCTTCGACGGCCCTGTCGGCCGTGGCGTGCCCCTCGGCGGTGAGCTCCACCAGCGATCCGCGGCGGTCGTCGGGGTCGGGTCGTCGCACAATAAGTCCAGCGGCCTCGAGGCGGTCGAGGCGGTTGGTCATCCCGGCAGGGGAGATCATCGCCACGCGCGCGAGGGCTGTCGGGGTCAACGTCGTACCGGTGCCACGGCGGTGCAGTGCGGCCAGGACGTCGAATTCGCCGACGGTGATGCCATGCGGCGTGAACAGGGCCTCGGCCGACCGCAGGGCAGCGTTCATGAGCAGATTGAGACGCAGGGTGGTGCCCATGGCGTCTAGATCAAGGTCGGGACGTTGCTTCTTCCAGCTCCTGATCGTGTCGTCGAGGATCTCGTGCATGGTCACAGGCCGCATAATACTTCGCTATCATATCATTTGACAGCGAAGCTTCGATCCCGTACTATCTTGCCATGCCCGGTCCGATCATCCGTGCCCACGACGTGGCCTTCCCGCGCTTCGCCGCGCCAGATCTCGATGAGATGGAGAATTTCCTGCACTCGTTCGGGATGCACACGCGCGTCCCGGACCGACACCGCCCTGTACATGCGGGGCACCGACGCCGACCATCATGTGCACGTCACCCAGCTCGGTGAGCCGGCGTTTCTCGGCCTGGCCTTCGAGGCGCGGCGTGCTGACCTCGACCGCCTTGCCGCCGAAACCGGGGCTGCGATCGAACGACTCGACGAACCGGGCGGTGGGTTCGTCGTGCACCTCCACGATCCGGACGGTCGCATCGTGGATGTCGTCGCAGACGTCGAGGCTGTGGAGCCGATCGCCGTGCACGGACACGCGCCCCTCAATGTCGGCGTCGAGCGCACTCGGATCGGTGAGCTGCAGCGCGTCCCGACAGGAGCGTCGCAGGTGAAACGCTTCGGGCATGCAGCACTGAAGACACCTTCGCTCGCCGCGCTCGCAGGCTGGTATTCCGAGGTGCTCGGGCTGCTCGCCTCCGACGACATCTACCTCGCCACGCCCGAAGAGCCAGTCGGTCGATTCATGCGCTGCGATCGGGGGGACCAGCCGGCCGATCACCACACCCTGCTGATCATCGAGACCGGTGAGGTACGGCTCGGCCACTGTGCGTGGGAGGTGGCGGACTTCGACGATCTCATGGCCGGTCACGACCATCTGCTTGCCGCCCAGCGTCAGCACTACTGGGGAGTGGGACGACACGTGCTCGGCGGGCAGGTCTTTGACTATTGGAAGGACCCCCTGGGCTTCACCGTCGAGCATTGGACCGATTCCGATCTCCTCACGGCCGACACACCAGCCGGCGTCTATGGGCTGTTTGAGCCCATCAACCAGTGGGGGCCGGCTCCGCCCGCCGACCTGGACTTCTAATGGATCTGGGGCTCGCCGGGCGGCGCGCCATCGTGGCGGCATCGAGTGCGGGGCTCGGCTTCGCGTGTGCACAATCGCTGGCGCGCGAAGGCGTGGACGTCGTACTCAACGGCCGTGACCCGCAGCGCCTCGATGCGGCGGCAGCCGAGTTGCGTACCCAGTCCACGGGCATCGTGCTGACCGTCCGAGGCGATATCGCTGACCCCTCCACGCGAGCCGCACTTCTGGCCGCGTGCGAGGAACCTGACATTGTCATCACGAACAACGGTGGCCCGCCGCCGGGCCAGTTCCAGCAGTGGGGCCGAGACGAGTGGATCGGCGCAGTGGATGCGAACATGCTCGCGCCGCTGCTGCTGATCCGTGATGTGCTCGACGGCATGGTCGACCGGCGCTTCGGTCGCATCGTCAACATCACCTCTGCCATGGTCACGGCTCCCGTTGCGCCCATGGGACTGTCGTCAGCGGCGCGCTGTGGGCTGACTTCGGTCTGTAAGGGTCTGTCCCGCCAGGTCGCGGCTGCGAATGTCACGATCAACAACCTGCTGCCGGAACGGATCGATACGGGTCGCCAACGCCAGATGGCCAACCTGGCCGTCGCCATGAAAGGCATCACGATCGAGGAGGCCTACGCAGAGATCGCCGCCACGATCGCCGCCGGACGCCTCGGCCGACCCGATGAGGTCGGCGACGCGTGCGCCTTCTTGTGCAGCACGCAGGCCGGATACATCTCCGGACAGAATTTGCACCTCGACGGCGGCTCCTACCCGGGGCTGTTCTAGATGGACCCTGTCGATGTCGACGTCCTGATCGTGGGTGCAGGGCCCGTTGGGCTCACCGCCGGTCTACTGCTCGAACGCCTCGGATGCACCGTGCTCATCGTGGAGGTCCGCGACGGTCCCCAGCGAGCACCTGCCGCCCACGCCATCAACGCACGAACATTTGAGATTTGGCGTCAGATCGGCCTCGATGTCGATTTCATCCGCTCGTTCGCGCAGGATCCGGCCGACGCTGGCGCTGTCCACTGGGTCACAAAGCTCGGCGGCGACGTGATCGGAAGCCTGCCCTACGAACGCCAGGGGGACGAGGTCCTCGCCGTGACTCCCACGCCGTTGCGCAACCTCTCCCAGCACCGCCTGGAGCCATTGCTCGTCGATGCGCTGGCCAGGGTGGGCGTGAACGTCCGTTATGGACATCGCTGGGAGTCGGCCACGAGCGACGACGGGGGTGTCGTCTCGACGATCACCGCAAGCGACGGCCGGCTCGACGTTTCGAGCCGGTGGCTCCTCGCGTGCGACGGCGCATCGAGTCCCGTGCGGCGAATGCTCGGAATCGAGCCCGAAGGCCCCCACCACCTCCAGAGTTTTGTGATGGTGCATTTTGCAGCCAACCTGCGAAACCTTGTCGGAGAGCAACCCGGGGTCCTGTACTGGATCTGTGATCCGACATCGGGGGGCGCGTTCGTCGCACACGACATCGAGCGTGAATGGGTGTACATGCACGCCTACGACCCGGATGTGGAGACCCTCGCGTCATACACACCCCAACGATGTGAGCAGCTCTTGCGCGGCGCCCTGGAGGATCCGAGCGTGCCCCTGGATGTCACCACCGTGGCGACATGGACGATGACCGCGCAGGTGGCGCCGCGTTTTCGAGACGGACCGGTGTTTCTGGTGGGCGACGCCGCGCACCGGTTCCCGCCGACCGGCGGGCTCGGACTCAATACCGGCGTACAAGACGCGCACAATCTTGCCTGGAAGCTCGCCGCGGTCGATCACGGGCAAGCCGGGACCACCCTCCTGGATTCCTACGAGCGCGAACGCCGGCCCGTGGCGCAACGCAACGCCGAGGTCAGCCTGACCAACGCGGTGAAGCTCATCGAGGTCCCGATCGCACTTGGAGCTGACCCCGATCCTGAAGTGTTTCAAGCGAATATGCGTGCGATACTCGCCGATGCAGGCGGCCGGGCGCGAGTTGCCGAGGCTATCGAGAACCAGGCCACCCACTTCGACATGCTCGGACTGCAGCTCGGCTACTCCTACGAGCCTCTCGGGGATGTGGTTTCCGGCGAGCCCGACGACAACGTCGATCCCGTTCGCACCTATGTCCCATCTTGCCGCCCGGGGGCTCGACTCCCGCATGGATGGATCCGACGAGCCGGAGCCGTCGTCTCCACATTGGACCTGATACCGCTCGATCGGGCTGTCGTCATCGCCGGACCCGCGTGCGGAACGATCAGGGCGGACCTCCGCGTGGGCGTCGACTTTGAGGATCCCACTGGGTGGTGGTCCGACATCCTCGCCATGCCTGACGATGGCGCACTCCTGGTCCGCCCCGATCAGCACATTTCCGAACGATGGGTGACGACGCCCACCGATGATGCAGTGTCGCGCCGGGCGAGCGATATGACCATGACGTCGAAAGAAGGTATCGATGTTCCGACTCGTCAATGTTGATGGGCGAGCAGCGCTGGAGCGCAGCGGTCAGTGGTACGACATTGGCGAGCTCTCCGGTGATCCGAACCTCGCCGATCCACTTGTCGCCGTCGCCCACCACCGCGAATTGCACGCGCTCCATCACCGGTGCGAAAAGGCGACGAGCGGTGGACGGATCGCCGACTCCAGACTGGGCGCGCCCATACCGCAACCGCGTCAGGTGTTCGGGATCGGTCTCAACTACCGAGACCATGCGGGAGAATCGGGGGCGCCCCTTCCACCCGCACCGCTCACGTTCACAAAGTTCCCGAGCTGCATCGCTGGCCCTACCGCCGAGGTCCCGTTGTCGGGGGCCATGGTCGATTGGGAGGTCGAGATCGTCGTCGTGATCGGCGATGCAACGTCACACGTTGGCGTGCTCGAGGCATGGAATGTCGTCGCTGGTCTCACGCTCGGCCAAGACATCTCTGACCACGCGTTGCAGATGACGGGCGTGCCCCCGCAATTTTGCCTCGGTAAGAGCTTTGGTAATTACGGGCCGACGGGCCCTGCCCTCGTATCGACCGACGCGTTCAGTAGTCGGGATGACGTGGAGTTGTGGTGCGATGTTGCGGGTGAACGAATGCAGACTGGTCGTACCGCCGAGCTCTTGTTCCCAATTCCAACTCTCGTTGCGTACCTATCGTCGATCTGCCCACTGTATCCCGGTGATCTGATCTTCACCGGCACACCCTCGGGCGTCGGTATGGCTCGAGGCCGCTTCCTCGCGCCGGGCGAAACCATCATCTCGGGCGCCGACGTTATCGGCGAACTTCACAACACATGTCTGCCCGGCACCGGTCCCCTGCCGCTCTAGGCAAGACCAACGATGCACCAGCGGGGTTACAGGCGCCCAAGAGGTTGCTGGCCCGCCCGAAACGGCGTGTAGGCGGCCTTGTGCGGGATCCAGTGCGATCAGCACCATCGTGTTCCTTCCTGTCTCTGATGGGGAGCCACGTCGGGCACTCCCGATGAGACCTGTGCGCTCGCCTCTTTCGAGCGACGCCGTGACCAAGGAAGTCGGCCTACTCGAGCGCGCAACAACACGGCCGTGGGCGTGCGGGCTGCGACACGACCGGGAGCACTGGCCACGAGATTGGCGAAGACCAACGCACCGACGGCGACGAAGATGATCGACACCACTGGCACGGTCGGATCGGGAACAGCCGAGATCCCTCGGGCGAATAGGGTCCACAGCCATCGTCCCAGCGCGATGCCGAGCGGTACGCCCAAGATGACGCCGATGACGGCGGACACCGAGGACTGCCAGGCCACGGTGGCCGCCAACTGCCGTCCCGTGAATCCGAGGCCCTTCAGCAGGGCGAACTCCCGGCGGCGACTGCGGACCGAGGCCACGAGGGTGAGCCCCAACGCGCCGAGCGCGCCTGCGGCCAGGATGCCGGCGAGCAGCGCCGGCAAGGAACCGACAGCCCGGTAGTCGGCGATCTCGGCCGGGCGGAGCAGGGGCACGACTCCTCCGATTGGTCCGTCCTGGTCGGACGGCCTGTTGAGGATCCGCGTGATCCGCTCGAGCGATCGCAGCGCTACCGACCGGCTCACCCCTGGGCGGATCGTGATCAATTCGGCATTCGGACCCGGAACCGGACTCCCTTGGATGTTGAGATCGGCGGCCGAGAACAACGCGGGAGAAACGACGGCCCCGGTCCCCATCTGCAGCGAATCCCCCGATCCTTTGATGGTGGGCATTGTCGCTGTCCCGACGATGCGAAGGCGCGTCGGGTGTGAGCCCTTGCTGGCGGCCACCACGGTGTCACCGAGGTGCTTGTGCAAGGCGGCCAGGGTGGCGGTGCCGAGAACGACCTCGTGTGCCGTCTGCAGACCGTGTCCGGACAGCAGCACCGGACCCACGGCAGCGTTCGGCCGACTCACGAGGGCGGGGACGCCCTGGCCGTCGAGCCGGACCCCGAGGAGGTACACACCAGCGAAATGCGCAACCACCGGGTCATGGCCGAGCAGCGACGCCGTTTGGGCCGCTGGGAGGTTCTCCTGGCCCGAGAAGCCCGACAACAATGCGTAGTCCCAGTTCCACCCGTACAGCGACGGACGGGACACCAAGGCGTTGAGGCTGGCGCCGAAGGTAATCGAGGTCACGACAACCACGACGGCGAGCACAGCCCCGAGCACGGCCGAGCGCATGGGCACGGCGTCGCGCCGGGAACCGGAACCGAGGGCGGCGCGGATCCCCGTTACCGCAGCGGGTGGCAGGCCCGAGGCGGCTGCCACGCCGACAAGACTCGAAGGGTGCCCAGCGCGGAAGTTGTCCTCGGATGTGCGGTGGGGCGCGACCCGGTAAGCGATCAGGACCGCCGTTGCGCATAGGACCACGACGAGGAGGGCGAACCCCGCGCCCAGGACCGTCCAGTCGAAGGCGACGCCGGAATGGGGATAGACAGGCCGGACAGCACCGACAGGCGCCAAAGGGGACAGTCCCACCGCCACCGCCATCGCCACCACGGACCCGAGCACGACGGCGCCAACGATGCCTATCAGGCCGTCGGCCATGGCGGCGGCGGGCGTGGCTCCGAGGGCCCGAAGGACGATGCCGTCCTCGGCGTTGCGGCGCAACAAGCGGCTGACGACCTGGCCACAGATGAGTAGCGCGGCGAGAGCGGCGATGAGTCCGAATACGCCGAAGGCAATCGACTCCGGTCGGATGGCTCGCTCCGCTTTGGCAACGAGCGGAGCGCTCGTCTGCCCTCCTCCGGCGAGACCGAGATTCGGCAGGATCGCCTTGGCTGCCGAGACCACCGTCGCTTCATGACGGGCACCCCCCCAAAGCTGCAGGCCCACGTAGGAGTAGTAGGCGCAGCACGTCGCCAGGCGACCGGTGAGTGCCGGCGTGAGGACGGCGACCTGGTTCTGCAATGCGGTGTCGTCGTCCTGCACGATCTGGTCACTGGTGCGCACGAGGC
This sequence comes from uncultured Acidimicrobiales bacterium, assembly GCA_963796765.1. Lineage (GTDB taxonomy): Bacteria > Actinomycetota > Acidimicrobiia > Acidimicrobiales > UBA8190 > Chersky-840. The sequence goes on from CAWCMY010000002.1 coordinate 360,516, forward strand.
CGACCAGCTTGAGCTTGATGGTCAGGTAGGGCGTATCCGTGGAAGATCCAGAAACCGAGGAATCGTTCAGGACGGAGTTCACCTGCGCGTCAGTGAAGAACGCCATTGGCAGGACCGACCCGATGTGCAAGCCCAGCTGGCTGGCACCTCCCGCCGTCATGACGAACTCGTCGTCGCTGGCAGGGTGGGCCATCCGACCCGCGATCAAAGTCATCCGGTCCTGCGAGAGGTACGCCCCGTTCAGACTCCCCTCGACCGAAGGCGGTGCCCGGCCGTTCAGGCCTCCCCCCTGTGTCCCCCCGAGAATCTGCGCGGTGCCATCAAAGCCGATGTAATCGACGGCGCGTCGTACGCCCGGCAACCGGGCGATGGCATGGTCGAGACGCGCCGAGTACCCCGTATTGGTGATCGGATCGAACTCGGTGAAGAGCTGTAGGTCCGAGGGGTTGGTGCTCGCCAGGTAGTCGGGGAACGACGATTGCGTGCGCCGTGCGCCGGCCACCGCCCCCATGGCGACCCCACCCATCAGGCCGACAACTAGGACGAGCCCCAAGTACCCGCGCCGGCGGCGGCTGAACTGGGCACGAAAGCGATAGGCCGCCGCCCGCAGCACGCCCATGGTCATCGCGATTCCCTCCGCCCCGAGGAATCGCCATCACGCTCCCGCACTCTCACCTCCCGGGCGCCGGAGCGCCACCCACCTCCACGCTCCAGTGTGCCGCAGCGGGAGAAGCACACCAAGGTTGCGAGCCTCTTGATCCGCCTTGGTGCCAGCACCACCTGATGGCTCAGGGCCAGTCCGGGGTGAGCACCGCCCGCTATCGCCGGGTGCTGCGGATGTTTCTGGTGGCGGAACCGTTTCCAGCCCCCGAAAGGCCAGGACTTGCAGTGAGGCCCGGGGGGGCCGATGGGTCTGGGGGGGCGGCAAGTCCAGGAACAGCGTCGCAGCTCAACCCGTGTCGGGGTGGGTCGGTGTAGCACCTTGTGGTGTGAGGAGATCGAATCCGTCCGGAGTGTTCAACATCCCCGGTGCAGTTCCGGCCGCGTCGGTGATGCCGTATTGCCAAACAAGAGCCTTCGTCGTCGGATCGATGGCGACCATCCGGTTGGCGTAATCGTCGTTCAACATGACGGCGCCGCTCGGGAGCCGTTCGGCTAACGATGGGTGGTTCAGCATGCCGGGTCCCGAGGAGACGGAGTACCGGTAGAGAACCTGACCGGACCGGTTCGTGTAGATGAAGGCTCCGGGCTTGGTGTAATCGGCGACCAGATAGAGATCGGGACTCAGCTGCTGGGGGTCCGACGGGTAGACCACGGGCACGTGGGTCGTCCACACCAGCTTGCCCTGCAGCGTGTACTCGCTGATCCACGAACCCGTGATCTCCGAGACGAGGACATTGCCGTCGGCGAGTGGTGTGTCGCCGTTGGGCGCCCCCATCGAGGTGGGTGGATCGTGGACGCACCGACCTGTGGTCCCGATCTGTCCGGCCACGGTGCCATCGTGGTTGAGGATCACGATGCGGCAGTTCTCGGCATCCGCCACCGAGATCTGCCCGTTCTTCAACAGATAGGCGTCATCGGGCTCGTGCAGGTACCCAGGTCCGGCGCCAGCCTGCTTCGGATGCCCATACTCCCAGAGGATCTTGCCTGAGGGGTACGCCATCTCGATGATGGTCTCGTTCTGCTCCTGGTTGGAAATGATGGCGTGACCGTGGTCGATGAAGAACGCATCGTCGGGAAACACGAAGCCATAAGGGTCCGGCGGCGACGTCGCTGACGGGTAGGTCCATGTGATCCTCATGGCCGAGTCCATCAAGAGGAAGCGGTTGTTGCCGCGGTCGGCGATGAGCAGTTGCATCCCGAAGTAGGGCGAACCGACGCCCGACACGCCGGCGGTGCCGAAGCCCGTGTTCGGGGTGAGCATCTGGACAGTCGCCACTTCCGTTCCGCTCGACTCGCCGCCGACGAACCAAGCCGTGGTCCCCAGGACAGTGACACTCGAGTGCGAAATGGGCTCTTGGAGGTGGCCTGCCGTCAGCATCTTGTCGGTGGCGGGATCGAACGCCCAGATGGTGGAGACGGTAGATGTGACCGGCGTCGACTCAGTGGTGGCCGTCGGCTCCGATGGCGCGCCTGCCTTCGAGCGAGACGCAGTGGGAGCCGTCGGGAACGCCAGGAGTGTTCCCCTCGTCACGCTTCCGCTCGTGGGGACCGTCGCGGCTGTGGCAGTGGCACTGGTCGCTCCGGCACCTGCCTTGGCGCCCGAGGGCGGGAGGCCGACCTGGGTCGTGCCCACGCCCGGTGTGACCGGTTGGCTCACCGTGCTCTCTCCCCCGCCAAGTAGATCTGCGATCCGATGGTCACAGCAGCGGCGGCGGCAAGTGGGACCGGCAAATGACCGATCGTCGTTGCGGTGTGTCTCTTCGGGTTCACGACCTGGATGTCACTCACGGGCTGGCCGGCAAGGGCACCGACGATCGCCTGGCCACCGAACACGAAGATGAGCCCGTTCGGACGAGGCGACCGCCGGGTAGCGCACCGGAACCGGCAAGGAAGCGACCGTCGAGAATCGAGAGCCGTCCGTCGTGGCCAGCACCGTGGGGTCGGCGTTGGTGCCGTCGTATCCACCCACGATGTAGGTGGTCGTGCCGATGGTGACTGTGGCTGAGTCCGAGCGCGGCCGTGGGAGCTTTCCAGTCACGACGGCCGCCGCGATCGTTCCAGGTCCGCTCGCGGTCGGCGTCGGCACGGCCTGGACCGTTGCCACCGTCGCCGGAGACCCGCCGCCGAAGGTGACGTCTTGCCCGTTGATGACGGCGCCAGAGGAGTCGTGGAGACCGCCGCTGAGGTTGGCGACATGGGCAAGCTTCCCGGTGGCAGGGTCGAGCGTGTAGATGCCCTGGGCAGAGGCGTTCGACGTGGTCAGACCACCGAGCACGGTGAGCAGACCACCCGGCCCGGGGAGCGCGACGGCCCTGCTGAGCGGGACGGGCAGTGTCCAGGGAAGAAGCCCCGACTCGGCCGCCGCGATGGTCTTGGGCTCACGGGAGGCCCTTCCGCTACCCGGCGAGGTCGACGCCGACGGATTCTTGCGGTCCGGCCTCGATGTGGAACCGCCACCGATGCAGGCGGCCAGAAGGGCGGCCACGGTGACGAGCACGGCGAGGACGGTGGCGACACGATTCCGCCGCCTGCGAACCCTCGCTCGGCGGACATGGGCGTGGCGCCGCCGCGTGAGGGGGGAGTGTGAGGGCATCGTCAACGATCGGTCCTCTGTTCTAATCGCTCCCGCGCGTCAATGGGAGTCATGCACCGTCGATGGCGCCGGCTCCGAGACAGCCCGGCGCCGGGTATAGGACGACCCTGTCCCTAGCCGTTCACTCCCTTGCCGACAACGACGTCGATGTGTGCCTGGAAGATCCCGGCGAGCGTGGGCCAAGGCTGGTCGCCCGGGCATGGATCCCTCGGGCGCTCCGCCGCCTTGCCCATTGCCACTTCCACGCAGGCGTCACTGACCGCGCCAGGGCCGAAGAACGACTAGAAAGGCTGAGATCCGCCATGGGACGACGCTCTGAGCGAAGGAGACGGCATGCCGAAGATGATCATCACCCACAATGTGGCTGACGTGGACAACTGGCTGACGTTCAAGGCGGAGCGGGCCGACGCCGTCCACAGCTTGGGCGGTCGCAACGCCGTCGACCTTGTGGCTCTCGACGGAAGCAACGTCGTCGCCGTCTCCGCTGACGTGGACGATGTGGGGGCGATGATGGCGTCCCTCGCCTCGCCGCCTGCCGAGGTCGGATCTGCGATGGAACGGCACGGGGTGCTCCCGCCGCTGATGGCCTTCGTCGAGAAGTAGGGCGTCCGCACGGCACACCTTGTTCGCGCCCATACTTGCCCGTGCGGATGCGGGAACGACGAACACGCCGGGGGTCCAGACCGGCTATGGACGAACCCGTCCCTTCGAACGTTTCGGCGAGTGATGTCCCAAGCAGCCGGGCCGACGCTCCGGGGTAAGATCGCCCCTGTTTCACGCGAGAAGGGGGAAGGAATGTCGGAGAACCTTCGGGTCCTGGGCAAGTACAGCGCGGCGATGGAGACCGGTGATGGGACAGCCGTCTACGAGTTCTTCTCCGAGGACTTCCATAGTCACGTCTCCGAACGCGTGAGCCCCGAACGGGTCGGCACCGACGTCCGCGGTGAAGAGCAGCAGTGGTGGCGTCAAGCACGATCGGCGTTCCCGGATATGACCTTCACCGTGGACCTCCTCATCGAGTCAGGTGACCTCGTCGTGTCGAATTGGACGGTGAAAGGCACCCACACTGGAACGCCCTTCTACGACGTTGCACCGTCGGGAGATCCAATCACTATCAACGGCACGGCGATCCTTCGAATCCGAGATGGGCAGATCGTCGAGCATTGGGGTGGCCCGCACTGCCAGAAGGGCCTGGGGCTGATCGCCTGAGGCGATGGGGTCCGAAGGTCGTTTCCCGGGCTGATCAGGGCCGAAATCGAGATTCGCTGCTATCACGCAGGACGCTGGCTCCCCCGCGCTGACCCCCATGCCTGCATCCCCCCAGCCATGGAGGAATCGCTCTCGCCGGTCGGCCGATGCCCGGGACCAACGAGTGCGGGAGATCAACCTTCCACGATTTCGCGGACCTCGGCCGTCACTGTCCAATGGGTCTCGTGGATCTGCAAGAACCGGTTGGTCCACTCGAGAGCCTCGGCCTTGTCCTTGGCCCGGAGGATGGCATAGCCACCGACGACTTCCTTGCTCTCGGTGAAAGGCCCGTCTGTGTACCTGAGCTTGCCTTCCGACCACGTCACCCGGGTGCCCTCGGACGTCGGAGTGAGCCCAGCGGTTTCCAACATGACACCGGCCTTGGTGACCTCCTCCAACAGGGCACCCATCCGCTCGGCGAGCTCGGGGCTGGGGCCGCCGACGGGAAGATTCTGCTCGTCGATGCGGATCATCGTCAGGTAACGCGGCATCGTGACTCCTCGTTCCGGTTGGCAGGGGCGTTCCCAGCCTTTCACCCCTACGTCGAACGGAAGAGGGCCCGATCGACAACCCCACCGGGATTCCTCAAAAAACCTTCGACGCTGCCCCAACCCCCGGGGCGGCCGAGACCCGAAGCCGAGACCGAAAGCCGAGACCCATACAATGCCCTGGCCCGACGGGCCCGGGACCCAGATATTCCGATGGAGTGCAACCGGACAGGTGCACCCAGGCGTGTGTGATCCATGCGGTATGGCCGCTCGCTTGCAGAACGAGGACGATGGCGTGGCAACGACAGATTTCACCGACCTCTATGCCTCGTGCTTCGCCCGGCTCGTGGGGCAGGTCACCGTGGTGACGGCCGACCGTGAAGCAGCCGAGGACGCCGTCCAAGAGGCCTTCGGCCGACTCTGGACACGGTGGGAGTCTGTTCACGCCTACGACCAGCCCGAGGCCTGGGTGCGGCGTGTGGCGATCAACGTGGCCATCAGTCGTTGGCGGCGCCTGCGACGGCTCCGACCTCTGGTCGAGACCACCGGCGCGTCCCGGGAGGACGATCCGGAGACCCGCCCCGATGTCCAGCGGGCATTGCGTTCCCTCCCCGTGAAACAACGCCATGCCCTCCTGCTCCACCACGTGATGGGTCTGCCCGTGTCCGAGGTGGCCCAGGAGATGGGAGTGCCGGAGGGCACGGTCAAGTCGTGGCTCTTTCGGGGGCGAGACACCCTGCATCGCACACTGGGCGTGGAGGAGGCTCCTCGTGGATGACGACCCACAGGTCGATCCGACAAGTCGCCTCCTCGGAGACTTCGTTCGCCAGGTCAGCGCGACCGTCGTGGTCCCTGACCTCACAGAGCACCCACCGAGCGCGTGGCGTCGATCCCGTCGCGTCGACAAGGGGGGCCGGGCGCTCGTCGTGGCCATTTCCGCCCTGGTTGTGGCGGGGGCCATTGGCGCCACCGTCGCCTATGGACCGCGCAGCGCTCCGGTCGGTCCCCATCGGGCCCCTGCCACCCAGCCGCCGCCCGGATCCACGTCGACGTCGTCGGTAGCCCGTGGCACCGAGAAGATCACCTACGAGCCCTTTACCGCAGCAGGAATCGATCCCAATCTCCACGTGGCAAATGGCGCCACGGGCAATTGCATTCGCTATTCCAGAGGCACGGTGGCCCACTACTACTTTCGATGCTTCGCCAGCGGCGGAGGGATCTACGACCCCTGCTTCGCCGGTCCCCAATACACCAGCGCGCCCTTGGTCTGTCCGACGAGTCCCACCTCGAGCAATGTGGTGGCCTTCACCGTGACCACGGTCAGCTCCGAGGAACCGCCATCGACTTCCTCGATTCCCTGGGCGATGCAACTGTCGAACGGACAGGTCTGTCTCTTTGTCTCGGCAGCCTGGAACGGGCTCGGCCCCTACCAGTGCGCCGCCGCCCCCGACGGCGCGTCGGTGGCGGACTGTCACACACCTGACGAACCCTCGTCGTCGTGGACGGCAGCGTGCCAGGACCACGTCACCGAGACGAGCCCCTTTGCATCGAAGGATGTCGCCAGGGTTTGGTTCTGATCCTCGCGTGTCGTCTGGGGACCCGACAGGCGGATGCCGGGACGGCACCCCCTGGTCGTTGCCACAGCGATGCCCACCAGGGCGTCTGCGACGGGACGAAGCGGCCCCGGGTGCTCTCAAGATGCACGACGACTCGTGAACCGATAAAGAAGAGGCATGCTTCTCGACGGAAAGACCGTGCTCGTGACCGGCGTCGGCGTTGGGCTCGGAAAGGAGTGCGCGACCAGCGCCCTGCGCGACGGGGCAAACGTCGTCCTGGGCGCCCGCAGGAAGGACGAGCTCGCCCAGGCCGCAGCCGATCTCGACCCCGGAGGCGAAGCGCACGGCTCACCTGGCCACCGACATCACCGATGCAGACTCCTGTGCGTCGCTCGTCCAACTGGCGCTGGAACGGTTCGGGTCGGTCGACGCTCTCATCCAGGTGGCCGCGTTCGAGCACGCCTGGGGCGGCCTGTACGACCTCAAGCTCGACGACTGGCGGGCGGCGTTCGATACCAACGTGCTCGGTGCGCTGACGCTCCTACGGCCGGTGGCCAACGCCATGAAGGAAGGCGGCGGCGGATCGGTCGTCTTCATCGGCTCCCAGTCGATGTTCAAGCCCGCCATGCCCCAGGCCGGCTACGCCGCCTCGAAGAGCGCCCTGTTGACGGCGATCTACTACCTGGCCGACGAGCTCGGCCCGGACAACATCCGGTGCAACATGGTCATCCCCTCGTGGATGTGGGGGCCCAACGTCGAGCTCTATGTTTCCGGCACGGCTCGACAGCAGGGCCGGACCGAACGAAGAGGTCCTCCACGACCTGGTCGCCGACTTCCCCCTCCGACGGATGACCGAGGACGGCGAGGTCGCCGACGTCGCCGCGTTCTTCGCCTCGGATCACGCCAAGGCGGTGACGGGGCAGTACCTGCTCGTGAACGCCGGGGAGATGTTCCGATGACCGGCGCACCCAAGCGGGTGGTCGTCTGGGGGACGGGCTTCGTCGGCCGCATGGTGATCCCCGAGATCGTCCGGCATCCGGCGTTCGAGCTGGTCGGCGTGGGCGTCAGCGCCCCCGAGAAGGTCGGCCGTGACGCCGGCGAGATCTGCGGCATCGAGAACGTCGGGGTCACCGCCACCGACGACGTCGACGCCCTGGTCGCGCTCCGACCCGACGCCCTCGTGCACTACGGCCCGACCGCCGCCCACGCCGGCGACAACATCGCGCTCATGGGCACGTTCCTTCGAGCCGGAATCGACGTCTGCTCGACGTCCATGACCCCGTGGGTGTGGCCGGCCATGGCCCAGAATCCGCCGTCGTGGATCGACCCCATCACCGAGGCCTGCGAAGCAGGGCCAGGCGTCGTGCTTCACCACCGGCATCGACCCGGGCTTCGCCAACGACCTCTTCCCGATGACCCTCATGGGGCTCTGTGGCGAGGTCCGGTCCGTGAAGGCGCTCGAGATCCTCGACTACATCAACTACGAGGGCGACTACGAGGAGGAGATGGGCATCGGCCGACCTCCCGAATTCACGCCTTTGCTCGAGCACACCGACATCCTGATCATGTCGTGGGGTGCCACCGTGCCGATGATCGCCCACGCCGTGGGCATCGAGCTCGACCGGATCACCACCACGTGGGAGAAGTGGGTCACCGACAAACCCATCACGACCGCCAAGGGCATCATCGAGCCGGGGGCTGTCGCCGCCATTCGCTTCACCATCAACGGCATCTTCCGCGGGGAGACCCGCATCGGCCTCGAGCACGTCAACCGGGTCGGCACCGACGCGGCCCCCGACTGGCCCCGCGGGACCCAGGACGACGTCTACCGGGTCGAGATCGAGGGATCGCCCTCGATCACCCAGGAGACGGCGTTCCGCTTCACCGACGGGAGCGGGCGTGATGCGGCTGCGGCGGGCTGCCTCGCCACGGGCTTCGAGCACTGAATGCGGTCCCGGCGGTGAACGACCTGCCCCCGGGCTGGGTCACCGCACTCGATCTCCCCTTGATCCCCGGTGCCGGCACGATTCGCTGAATCGCCGTCACGGCGGGATATCCAGGACAGCGCATACCCACTCGCGGGCTTCGAACATCTCGTCGTGGGAACAAAGACCTCGTCTGACACGGGCACCCTCGACCGCGAGCGATCCCCGGCACGACGCGGATCGTGCTACGAGCTCGCCCCGATCGAACGGGACCAAGCCGGGCTCCTTCGACGCCAGCGCCCGCTCGGCGGGATCATCGTCAGCCGGGATGAGTTCAGTCGTTCCCGTCCCCGACGGGCAGCGCCGCCGCGTATTAGTTCATCTCTCCGTGGCGGCTTCAACCCTGAGCGTGGTCGCTACGGGCCCAGCTTCTCCCAAAGAATGACGACGAGGTCCCACGGGTCAAGGCATAGGATTGATCTGACATCGACGTCATACATAAGGACGTCATCCATAAGGGGGAAGCCCATGCCTCGCTCGCGCTCGCGCACCGCACTCACCTTGGTTTCGACTCTGGCCGTACCCGTCTTGGCCATCGCCGTCCTGTTTCCTGGGGCCGCGTCGGCCACGCACAGGCCCAAGCCCACCAAGGGAACGTGCACGCACCTGAGCGGCAACGCCGGGATACCCGGCTCCCCGACCCTGACCGGTTGCAGTCCCTCTCCCAATGCTCCTGGAACCGGAACGTTTACCTTCCCCTTCGCACCTACGGGGACCTCGACAATCCACTGGGCCAACGGGTCTTCGACATCGTTCACGTTCTCGAGCAAGGTGATTCTTCCCACCAAGTCCAAGAAGGTCCACGGTGTCTCGACACAGGTCGCGAATCCCAAGTTCCACTGCCATGCGAGTGACCAACTTCAGGCCGCTCTCAAGGGGAAGATCCCGACGACGGGCAACCACAACCTTCCCGCCGGTGACACCGGACTCAAGGGCTCTGTGAAAGCAACCATCTGTGTGAGCACGACGTTCGACGTCACCCTGCTGGCTGGGACGACGTTCGCCTTGTAGGTGTTTCTGACACAACGGAAGCAACGGGGTCCCGCTCAGCGGGGCCCCGTTGCTTTCTCCGGACATCTTCGGCTGTTCCCAGAAGAGTCGATGCCTTTCCTTGGAGAGCACCGATGCGTAGGGTCGTCTCCGATGGACGAGGACTTCGAGGTGGTCCACGACGGCGACACGGTCTGGCGCTTCGACCGGGCCTTTCTGGCGTCGACGGTGGACGTGCCTGTGGGGTCGGGGTTGCCAGGGCATCGGGCCTGAACCGGCCGAGCATCTCGGCCTGGGATGCTGCTCGATCGGAGCCGACCTCGGTGACGAGGACGAAGGTCGGATGATCTCCGCCCTGGCGGCCACGCTGGCACCGGTCCGCTTCGAGCACCACGCCGAGGCGGCGGATGGAGGGATCTTCAGCGACGGTGCCCGGACCCACACCCGAGTCGTGGACGGCGCGTGCATCTTTCTCAACCGCCCCGGGTTCGCGGGCGGCGCAGGCTGCGCGCTGCATCTGGAGGCCGTGGCGGCAGGCGAGTCGCCCATCGAGTGGAAACCGTCGGTGTGCTGGCAGCTGCCGATCAAAGTGGACTGGGAAGCGGGTCCTGACGACACCGAGGTGGCGACGGTACGCCGCTGGACCCGTCGGGACTGGGGCTCCCAAGGCGACGCCATGGCGTGGTGCTGCACCGAAGGCTCATTGGCCTACGTGGGCGACCGTCCGGTGGTCGACTCACTCGGACACGAATTGGAAGAGATCGTCGGCACCGACGTCTACGTGGCATTGCGTCGACGTGTGAAGGGAAGGGATCGGCCCGACCTTTCGTTGCCGCCCGAGTGATCGCGCCCCGCGTCCGAGACGTCGGTCGCAGTGAGACTCGACTCTCCCTGGCTCCTCGACCACCGCCGAAGGGCGCCGGGACCGTGCTCTGGGAACGGTCACCGAGGAGGTGGTTCGGCACGAGCCAACCACCGCCGCCTCTCCGACTCGAGCCAGCCGCTCTCCCAGAAGTTGACGTCACCCCCTGAGTCGAGCATTGCCTGGTGAGCATCGGCCATCACAAGCGCCGCACCCCGATGATCCGGGTCGACCGCCAGGACACCTTCGGCCAGAAGCATCGCAACGACGAGGTCGCCACGACCGAAAGCTTGGCGGGCGCGGTCGAGGGAGTTGTCGACACCGAGCGCCTCGGTCAACACGGTGCGGGCTTCGACCTGCTGGTCCGGATACAGCTCTGTCGTCGACCTGAGCTTGAACCACCCGACATAGGTCTCCCAGATCGTGCGCACGGCCCAGGACACCTTGCCGTAACCCTGGCCAACCCGCAGATGCGACGGCAACCGGATCTCTCGCATCAGGCGCTCCAGATCTGCCCCAGAGTTCATTCCGTCGAGCGTGGCGCGGTGCACCCAATCCACCGCGTCGTGCAGACGGGCCAACGATGCGTCGATGAGCTCGGCTCCCATGATGGGATCGTGCCGCCCCGTCACGAGCATCTCCGGCTGGAGCTCGCGGAGTCGTCGCACCGATCGGAGATAGGGCTCCACGAACCGGTAGCGGTCGCCCCGCAGGGTGTTGAGATTGGGGAAATGAGGGAACAACGGGCCCAGCAGGTTGCTGATGAGTGCGACCTGGTGCTCGGGGAGCCAGACGATCATGCTGTCGACGGTCTCTCCCACAGACGCCAACAAATGCAGGTGAAAGCCGTCCACCTCCAGGTCGAGACGCTCGTCGAAGGTGAGGTCGGGCGTTGGCTCGTCCTGGCCCATCGACACGCCGGGGTTCTCTCTGGCGATCCGGATGGCGTCTCGTCCGGTCATGTCGAACCAGATGCCCGCAGTGCGGAGCCGCAGTTGGCGAATACGAGCGTCGTCACGTTGACAGGCGAGGTTGTTCTCTTGCGCCACGTACACCGTGCCAGGCTCACGAAAGAGATGCACGCCACCGACGTGGTCGACATGAGCCTGCGTGCTCATCACATAGGGGGTAGGCCCGGGTCGCACGGCGTCGAATACCCGCTTGTGATGGGGCGCTTCATACCCCATCCCTGTGTTGACGATGATCCGGGATCGTTCTGTGAGCAGGCAGTAGGCCGCCGTCGTCCCCCCGGATCGATACAGGTATTCGGTGACGCGGTGCGCAGGGTCGTCGTAGCGTGGAACCAAGAGCTCCTTGCCGGGGCGCTCGTCGATGAGCCGGTCGACTTCGTCCTCGATCGTCATGACACCTCGGCCCATACCGGAACCCGGTCGAGGTAGAAGCCGAACTGGGCGCGGACCTCTTCGGGGGTGACGTCGAAGTCGCTCCGAAGGTCATAGACCACCTGGCCATCGAGCCCCCGAGGATGAGCGTCTCGGTAGGCCGTGATCTGGTGCCGTGCCTCGTCGGTCATGGGGAGCCCGGCCACCTCGTAGATACGTTCCACCGTCGCCAGGTCGTCCGCCATGAACTCGTGGAAGAGCACGTCAGTCGAACGGCCATCGGGGACGAGATGGCGGTCGCGCACCGACGCTTCGAGCAACCGCCGAATCCGGTCGGTCCAGTAGCCGATGTAGAAACCCGGCTCTGGGTGTCGGTATCCCATGCGGGCGGCATACGTCATCATGGTGGAAGCCGACTGGACCACCGAGACAGGGTCGCGATGGGTCATGACAACGGTCGCGTCCGGAAAGGTGGCGAGGAGCGGACCCAACTGCTCGAGGTGCTGGGGCGACTTGAGCACCCAACGACGTCGCGGTCGAGTCCACTGGAGTATTTGCAGCACCGTCCGAAGATAGGAGTAATGAGGAGCCTGATCGTGCGCGAGGTAGAAGTCACGCCATCGCGGGCATCGCGCCACCCATTCCGGCGTGTAGCTCGAGAAGTCCGGGAGCTCGAGCTCGAGCTCCTCGTGCACATGGTCGGGATGCATAGGATGCATGGCCGAAAGATGCGGGAGTGTCATCTCCATCGCCTCCCACGCCCGCTGGCATCGCTGGCGCCGTGGATCGTCACCAACGGCCCCGGACGCTGCCTCGCGAGGATCGGGTACCGGTTCGTAGGCCTCCCACAATGGCAGCGACCGCAGGCGCTGGTCGGCGGCAATGAGATTGACCAGGTGGGTCGTTCCCGAACGCGGGAGTCCGACGACGATGATGGGACGATCGATCTGGATATCGTGGATCTCGGGATGCCGCTGCAACAGGTCCCTGATCCGCAGACGGTTCGAGGCATAGCGGACGCAGTCGTTGAAGAACCCGAGCCGACCGAGACCGGTGCGTTGCGGGTCACCGTCCATTTCCGACAGCCACAGCTCGAGACGCTCGATGAAGTCAGGAGCACCGAAGTCGTCGAGGCCGGTTCGGGCGACCGACGCCTCGAGGACGGCGTCCACCCGCAGGTCGACAGGGTTTCGCTCACCGTAGGCCAAGGCGGCACTCTGGATCTCGCTATAGCGAGGTTGGGCCAGGTCGTCGATGCGAATTGGGTCGCCCACTGGCGTCAACCCTGCACCGAGAATCCGCCGTCCACGGGGAGCGTCTGGCCCGTGACATAGCGAGCCGCCGGGCTGGCCAAGAAGAGCACCACGGGTGCCACATCATCGGGTGTTCCGAATCGTCGCATCGGCGTACGATCGAGCAACGGCTTCGTGAGGGCGTCGAACGCCAGCAGCGAAGCTGTCATGTTGGACTCGATCACCCCCGGCGCCACGGCGTTGACGCGCACGCCGTCCTTGGCCCACGCCACGGCGAGACCCTTCGTCAACTGCACGACGGCGCCCTTGGCGGCGCCATAGGCGGGAACGATCTCCAACCCGAAGAAACTGGTCATGGAACCGACGTTGACAACACTGGCTCCGCCTTCGATGTCGCTGGCCGCCAGGAGGTCTTTGCAGGCGGAGGTGAGGCGGAAGGCGCCGAAGAGGTTGGTCGCCACGACCTCCTCGAAGACGGCGGGATCCCATTCGCTGCGACCGCCGGGGAGGTTCTGTCCGGCGTTGTTGACCAGGACGTCGAGACGATCCAGACAGTCCACCAGGCCCACGATGGCGGCGGTGTCGGTCATGATGAGCGGGTGGTAGTGGAAAGACGACAGGTCGGATTCGTAGTCGGTTGCCGATGGCCGGGTGCCGGTGATCGTGACGTCCGCCCCGGCCGCCGCGAACGCCCGCGCCACTCCCAAGCCGATACCGCTCGAACCTCCCGTGACCAGCACCGTTGCCCCGGAGAAGTCGAATCTGGCCGTTACCACACCGACTCCCAGCCCCCTGAGCTCGCCGAGCGGTACATCGCCAGTGCGGCTCGGAGCTCCCCCAGGGCGTACTGGGCGGATGCGGCCGGTGTCGTCCCGTCGAGAATCGCCGCCTCGAAGTCAGCCATCTGTGCCTCGTAGCTCATGAAGTAGTTACCGCCGCCGTGGACCACTCCCCTGCCATCGGTACCGTCATAGACACGGACTCGGCCGTGCTCCACGACGATCTCGCCTTTGGTCCCGGTGAGCTGGAACGGGGCGACGGGCGCAGCGGCCCCGGGCGAGAGCAGCGCGTCGAAGCTCGCCACGACACCGCTGTCGAACCGGCACAGGGCCCGACACAACGACTCTCCCTCCATGGCATCGATGACCCGGCTGGTGACCGCCACCACCTCCTGGATTTCACCGAGCCACATTCGCAGCGGCCGCAGCCAGTGCGAGCCCGTGTCTATGGCGATGCCACCCCCGGTGGCGCCGGCGGAGAGACGCCAGGGGTCCTCGCCGCGATAGAACTCGGCCATCGGCGGTGCGCAGTGCCAGGATCGGGCGGTGATCACATCACCGATGGCCCCGTCTTCCACGAGGCGACCCGCCGTCACGACCTCGGGCCAGTACTGCGCATTCTCCGCCACCATGAAGATCGTGCCCGACCCCTCTGCCGCCGCCAGGATCCTCGCGCAGGCGTCGAGCGTCGGTGCCATGGGTTTCTCCAGGAGCAGGTGTCGGCCCGTCTCCAGGACCGCCGTCGCCACCGACTCGTGCCGGTCGTGGGGAACCATGACCAACGCAGCATCGAACACATCAGCCTGAAGCGCTTCGGCCAGGTCGGTGTACGGCTTCGCACCGGTCATGGCGGCAAGTGCTTCGGCGCGCTCGCCACGGACGTCGACGGCGGCGGTGACCATGGTGCGACTGGCGGCCTTCGCGATGGCCTCGAGATGCCAGCGGGCAATGGCGCCGCATCCGACCATCCCGAGTCGCACCCTGCGCTCGAAAGCCATGACGTCAGCCCAGGGTCCTGACGGGATCGCGCCCATCCCAACCTTGTGCGGCCTCGCGGACCATCGTCGTCATCCACAAGGTCGTGGTATTGAGCTCCATGACCTCGACAACCGTGCCGGGCATGCCGGCCGCGTCGAGATAGGCGAATTTAGCGATGCCGCCCCCGGTTCCGTGGTGGACAACAGGCCAGCCCGCAGCTGTGGCGCCGGCGATCGTCGCATCGAAGTCCTCGCTCCAGAAGGCGACATGGTGGAACCCGGTACCACCACCGTCGGTGAACTCTTTGTAGATGCTCGGGGATTCGTCTTCTTGTTGAATCAGTTCGATCTGCAACGGGCCGGAGTTGGCGAAGGCAATGGACACCACCGGAGCAGTGGCTCGACCTCGGTACTCGCTGTCGACCTGGGGAAATGACCGCAGGACGATCCAGGGACCGATCCCGATGCTCAGCCATTTCGCCATCCCCTCACCGAGGTCAGAGACGATGTAAGCGTTCTGGCGAATCGGGCCTGGGAAGAGCGGTGTCGGTCTGCTCATGAGCGGGTTCCACCGTGGCCGGTGCCCTCGGGCCGTGGGGAGGGGCTTCGACGACAGCAGGTCACTGGTGCTGACGGTAGGTGATCTCGAAGCCCTTGAACTGGCCTGTCGAGGGAGCCGCCAGACCGACACCGCTCCGATCGATCCCGAGCCCGCTCCGCAGTTCGGCCACGGTGTAGTACTGCACGATCGGCCAGAACCGCTGCGGGGCGATGTCCTTGGTCGCGCAACCGCTGTTGGCAAGCTTGGCCAGTTGGGGACTGATGAGATGGACCGACTCGGCGAATCCCACGAGCCCGCCCACACCGTTGCGAATGGACGTGCAGATGTCGGTGTAGGTGTCGTGACCCTCGCCGGAGATCTCGACGAACTTCGTCGGTCCTCGGAAGGCCTTGAACTCGTGGGTGAGGGTGGCCGGCGTGAGCGCGATATCACCCAACGCGCCGATGATCATCGCCGGCTTTGTCGAGGGTGTGCCGGTGGGCCCCACGGGTGCCCACCCCACGGCGACGTCGACGCGCGGGTCCTTCAACGCGTCGAATGCCGTCTGACCTCCCGCCGAGTGTCCCACCGCAGCCACCGCGTGCGGATTGGCGACGCCGGAGAGCGACGAGGAGTGACCGGCGGATGCCGCTTCGGTAGCGGCCAGTGAGGAGAACATCGTCTCGAGATCCCGGGCCGGGGTACTGGCCACATCGGGGTGGGTGGCCTGGGCCAGGAGGCCGCGCTCGAGGTAGTCCGCCGAGACCACCACGAAGCCCCACGACGCGATCCCAGTAAGCAGGTGTGAGTAATAGAGGCGAGAGGCACCGAACCCGTGGCTGAAGAGCACGATGGGAAACGGTCCCCGAGGAGACCCCGGCGCGTCGACATGGGCGTCGACGACGATCGTGCTGTTGTATTTCGGTGGCACAATGGCCCGCAGCGCATCGGGAAGGGGTGCCTCGAGGTCATAGCTGAAGCGAGGATGGCCGGCGAGCTTCGACGCGTCGGCCGGGTAGAACACCGTTGCCAGTCGCTCACCGAGCGTCGACCCCGTACTGCCGAGATCGAGGGTGGTCGTCCCCACCGAGTAGGGGCCCGTCTGGGCGAAGTCGGACGGTGAGGCCTTGGTAGTTGTCGAGCAACTCGTCGCCACCAAGGCGAGGGCAACGGTCACCATCGTCCCCAACACAGATGAGCGTCGCATCTTCCCCCGACAGTGCTCAGCCCACGGTCCACGTGGGCGTGGTCACAGACACTACGGGAGACTCCCAGAAGGCGCCCTCTCTGGCAAGCTTGCCGCGATGAAGACCCGCATCATGTACGTCGAGCTGAAGACCGGATTCGACAACGACGGGCCGGCATGGATCGGGCGTGTCCAGATTTCCAAGACCGGTCACACCCTGTATTACCGTGACAAGACCCTTCGGCGCATCCCCGGGGGCGGCATCCTGGGTAATCACGAGGACGTGGAGAACGGCGACGAGTACTGGGTGTCAGGAGTCAAGCGGAATCGGGCCAACCGACCTTGGGCCGGAAACGGTCCGGTCGTCATCGATGAGGACGTCCGAGAGGAATACGAACATCTCATCAAACGAACCTGAGCGCCCCGACGCGGGACTCGGCCCTGCTGGGGCCGAAGACTGCTCGCTCAGGCCTGCGGTCCTGTGGGGCGGACCTCTTGGACGAGCCAGCTATTGCCGTCGGGGTCGCTGAAGTCGAAGAAGGAGTTGTAATCACCGCGCTGAGGATCGGGGCCCGGCATCTGGTTGCCGGCATCGAAATGGTAGATCTCGCTCACCTCGGTCCCGCGTTGCACGAGTTCTCCCCTGGCGGCATCGATGTCATCAACGACGAGGTGCAAGCCCTTGACCGAGCCTGGTGCCTCGACATTCTTCATGATCGCGATCGAGCATGCCGATCCCGGTGGCGTCAGCTGTACGACTCGGAAGTCCTCTCCGGCGCTGTGGTCGACATGGAGGTCGAATCCAGCCTGCTCGAGGTAGAAGCTCTTGGCGCGGTCGATGTCCGACACCGGCACGACGATGAGCTCCAACCTCCACTGCACGACCGATCCTTCTTGCTACTGATTGGGCGTGCGCAGCCTGAATTGCGCACCCGCAGCGTCCGCCACCGTAGCCACGCGGCCGTAGGGAGTGTCCTGAGCATCCTCCACGACCGAGCCGCCGAGCGCCTTTACTTTCATGACGGTGGCATCGGCATCGTCGACCTCCCAGTAGATCGTCCAATGGGCCGAGACACCTTCGGGGAGGAAGGCTGACGCGTCCATGATCCCGGCCAGCTCGCCCTCGCCATCGGGATTGCGCATGACCGTGTAGCGGAACTCGTCGCTGTCGCCGATGTCGGTGGTCTCCCAGCGAAAGACCGATCGGTAGAACGCCACGGCGATGGCGTGGTCTCGGGTGTGCAACTCGAACCAACCCGGGGCGCCGTGCTCGTTGAGAACACTGAACCCTTCAAAGGTCCCGGGCTGCCATGCACCGAGATGGGCTCCCGTCGGGTCGATGAGCACGGCCTGGGTACCGAGGTCGGCCACCGCCATGGCCGGCGCGATGACGTGGGCGCCTTCCGCCTCGGCCATCAGGATCGTCTTCGTGATGTCGTCGGAGGTCAGGTAGATCTTCCAGGCGTTGTCGGCAGGCATGTCACCCATGTCACCCATGGCGCCCGCCATGGGCACGCTGTCGCGGGTGAACATGAAGTACCCGCCGAATTCCGGATTTGGCGCTTCGGCCTCCCAGCCCAAGAGCTCGCCGTAGAACCTGCGACTGCCTTCGACGTCTGAGGTCCACAGATCCGTCCAACACGGTGATCCGATGGGGGCCTTGTCACGAGTAGGCATCGACACTCCTTGTCGTCCGGTGGATCATTCAACTACTTCCCCGGGCCCTGAGCACGACGAGGTCAGTTCTCGGCCACGACCCGCCTCGACCCGACAGGCCAACCCCCGCCGCACCGCTCCGGTGAGCTCTCACCACCTCCGCCGGTATCCCGAACGGCACGGTGCGTGGCGGGCCGGGAGCAGCCCGCCCGGGGCGACATCCGTAATCCAGCGTTCATGGGCACGTCACGTCGTGGTGACCATCGGGTCGTAGAACGGGGGCCCGAGTCCGGCACGACGGCCGACAACGGCCCCGAGGAACCGACATGAGCGCGACGAACGGGAAGGTCACGTCCACCTTTCAACTGATGGAGCGCTCCGAGGGCGTCCAGTACCGGTTCTTCACCATTCACGGCTACCGACGGGCATTTCTCTCGGCCGGTCAGGGCCCCCCGCTCCTGCTCATCCACGGCATCGGGGACTCGTCGAGCACCTGGCTCCCCGTCGTGGACTCGTTCGCCACGGACCACACCGTGATCGCTCCCGACCTCCTGGGACACGGGCTCTCCGACAAACCTCGGGCCGACTACTCCTTCGCCGCCTACGCCAACGGGATGAGAGATCTGCTGTCGGTCCTCGAGATCGATCGGGTGACGGTCGTGGGCCACTCGTTGGGAGGCGGTGTGGCCGCGGAATTCGCGTACACCTACCCCGAGCGCTGCGAGCGCCTTGTCCTCGTCGGCACTGGGGGGATCGCACGGAGCGTCAGCGTCTTGTTGCGACTGGCTGCGCTGCCCAACGCCGATCTGCTCATGCCCACGTTCGGGTCTCCCGTGTTCAAGGTCGGTGCCCGCCTCGCCGCGCACACGTTGCGGCTCCTGGGCACAGACCTCGGGCACGACACCGAGGAGATCCTGAAGGTCTTCGACTCGTTGCCCGACGCCGCTTCGCGCCGAGCCATTCTCCGAACGCTGCGGTCAGGGGTCGATTGGCGGGGCCAAGTCATCACGATGCTCGATCGTGCGTATCTGACCGAAGGTATGCCCACGCTGTTGTTGTGGGGCGCCCATGACGCCATCATCCCCGTCGACCATGCGTACCTGGCGGCTGCGTCCATGCCCGGGAGTCGGCTCGAGGTCTTCGAAGACACCGGACACTTCCCGCATCATTCCGATCCAGATCGCTTCACCGCCGTTGTGAGCTCCTTTCTCGACGACACCGCCCCATCGGGGTTCGAGCCGGACCTCTGGCGCGACAGGCTCCGCCGCGGCCAGCCCGTGCAGGCCGTCCAGAGGACCGGCAACGCCGACGGGGCCCTGTCCGGAAGCGTGCGCAGCGGGACCTGACCACCTCGCCCGCCAGCCCGGGCGTCGGTTGCATTGACACGCGGAGGATGGGTCACGCCCCATTCCGGTGTGCGATTGGCATCGTCAGTACTATTCCCGTTGATGCAGGGGGCTACACCAACAACGTGGTGAGCGAGACCTCCACCCTCTTCCCAGGTGTTGGCAAGACACTGCGTGTCGAAGATCTCCGCGTGGGATTCGGCGGCGTCGTGGCCCTCGACCATATTTCGATGTCCGCGACCCAGGGTGAGATCGTCGGTGTCATCGGGCCCAACGGGGCCGGGAAGACCACCCTGTTCAATGTCATCTGCGGCTTCGTCCGCGCTGACTCGGGCGTGATCACCTACGACGGGTCCTCGTTGCTCGAGCATCACCACCCTCATGACCTGACCGGGCTCGGGATCGCCCGGACCCTGCAGGGCGTTGGGCTCTTCACCGGCCTGAGTGTCCTCGAAAACGTGATGATCGGTGCCCAGAGCGGGCTGCGCAGTGACTTCGGGTCTGCGATGTTCGGCTTGTGGCGGTCGAGCCGAGAAGAGCGACGGCTGGCCGTGCGCGCCGGCGAGCTGCTCGAGGAGCTGGGCATCTCCGCCTACTCCCGGCATTTCCCCGCCATGCTGCCCTATGCAATTCAGAAACGGACAGCACTGGCTCGCGCCCTCATCGCGCAACCGAGCCTGCTCATGCTCGACGAGCCGGCCAGTGGACTGTCGAACGACGAGATGCACGAGTTGGGGATCCTCATCCGGGGCTTGAGCTCGCGCATGGGCGTGCTCCTCGTCGAGCACCACATGGACCTCGTGATGTCTGTGTGCGACCGACTCGTCGTGTTGAATTTCGGTCAGGTGATCGCCGATGGGACCCCCGAAGCAGTCCGGTCGAATTCAGAGGTCACCACGGCATACCTCGGAGACGAGGTCCACGGTTCGGTCGCTCCACCTGGGAGATCCGGGAATGCTTGAGGTCGAAGGCCTTTCGGTCTCGTATGGGGCGGTTGAAGCGCTCAAGTCGGTGACTTTCTCGGCACGGCCGGGGGCGATCACGGCGATTCTCGGTGCCAACGGGGCCGGGAAGACCACGTTGCTACGCACCATCAGCGGCTTGGTGAAGCCTCTGGCCGGGGCGGTCCGTTTTGACGGAGAAGAACTCCTCGGGCGTGCGGTGGAGGACATCGCTCGACGTGGTGTCTCTCATGTTCCCGAGGGGCGCGGCGTCATCGCCGAATTGACCGTGGAGGACAATCTCCGCCTGGCCACCCTGTGGTGCATGAGCCGGCGGGAGCGCCAAGAAGCCATCGAGGCGACGTTCGAGCTCTTTCCCCGACTCCGTGACTTCCGTCGACGTCATGCATCGACGCTTTCAGGCGGCGAAGGGCAGATGTTGGTCCTGGGCCGGGCTCTGATCTCGCGGCCCAAGCTGCTCTTGCTCGACGAGCCGTCGCTCGGGTTGGCACCACTCGTCACGGCACAGCTCATGGCCCTGCTTCGAGATCACACCCAGGGCACGGACCTGACCGTCGTGCTGGTGGAGCAGAACGCGCGCAGCGCCTTGTCGGTCTCCCAGGATGCCGTGGTGCTCAGTCTCGGTGAGGTGGTGATCAGTGACGACGCTGCGGTGATCGCCGCCGATAGCGGACTCCGACATCACTTTCTCGGGTTCTAGGAGATCGACGTGAGTCTCTTCGTCAACGTGACGCTCAACGGCATTGCCAACGGGATGATCTTCGCGGCGCTGGCCCTGGCCCTCGTCCTGATCTTCCGGGCCACTCGGATCGTCAACTTCGCCCAAGGGGCCATGGGCATGATGACGACGTTCATCGCCTCGAGCCTCCTGGGCCGAGGCGTCGGGTACTGGTGGGCCTTCCTGGCGGTCCTGGTGGTCGGGTTCGTGTTGGGCGCACTCGTGGAGCGCGTCCTCATTCGTCCGCTCCAGGGGAAGTCCGAGCTCAATCCCGTCATCGTGACCATCGGGCTGCTCGTCGTCCTCGAGGGTCTCGCCGGAACCATCTACGGCAACGCCAGCCGGGGCTTTCCAGCCGCCTACTCCCAGAGCGGGCTCACGGTGGGCCATACCAAGATCGCCTTCTCCCACTTCGACGTCTTCATCCTGGTGGCGGTCCTGGTCCTCATGACCGCCACACTTGTGCTGTTCCGAGCCACCAGCCTGGGGTTGCGCATGCGGGCGTCCGCCTTCGCCGGAGAGATCTCGAGACTGCTCGGTGTCCGCGTCGGTCTCTTGCTCACCCTGGGTTGGGCTCTCGCCGGCGTGGCCGGGTCGTTGTCCGGTCTGCTGGTGGCGCCGACGAGCTCCTTCGGCCCCTATTACATGGACCTGGTCCTCGTCTACGCATTCACCGCAGCGGTGATCGGGGGCCTCGAGAGCCCCGTCGGCGCCCTGATCGGCGGTCTGATCACCGGACTGAGCATCTCCTACGTCGGTGGCTACCTGGGATCAGGTCTGCAGCCCCTGGGGGCCTTGGTCCTGCTCATGGTCGCTCTCATGGCCCGCCCCGAAGGGATATTCGCCCGACCGCCGGCCCGGAGGGTGTGATGACACCCCCGGTCCCCTCCAAGTCCGCGACGGTCCCGGGCGCCGTGGGTGGGCCGCCTCCGGCTGCCCACCCAGCCCCTCGCGCGCCACCTCCTCCTCGCCCTGTGTGGTGCCGCCTTCCTCTACGCCCTCACGTCCTCGCTCAGCCCGTACAACGACTTCGAAGTCGGCGAGATCGCCCTTTACGTCATCGCTCTTGCCGGACTCAGCCTGCTGACGGGACTGAACGGCCAGATCTCCCTCGGTCACGGCGCCTTCATGGCCGTGGGCGCCTACAGCGCCGCCCTGCTCATGACCCATACCCATCTCAATTTCCTCGTCGAGCTGGTGGCGGCGATCGGGGCCGCCGGGCTCCTCGGCCTGGTGATCGGCATCCCCGCCACGCGATTGAAGGGCCCCTACCTGGCCGGGCATGACCCTGCTCCTCGCCCTTGCCCTCCCACCGATCGCAGACAAATGGAGCACGACCTTCGGCGGTGATCAGGGGCTCACCATGACCACGCCGAGCGCCCCGGGATCCATCAACCCCGAAGAATGGCTGGCGTGGATCCAGATCATCGGAGCCCTCATCACCCTCGTGTTGTTGGCCAACCTCCTTCGCAGTCGCTTCGGACGCTCGTTTCGAGCCGTTCGGGACGACGAGATCGCCGCGTCGCTCGCCGGGATCCACGTGGCGCGGACGAAGGTGATCGCGTTCGTGATCAGTGCGGCCTGCGCAGGGTTGGCGGGCGCATTCCTGGGTTTGTCCACCGGGGTCGTGAACACCGGGGAGTTCCCCCTGACCTTGTCCATCCAGTTGTTGGCGGCCATGGTCCTCGGCGGGACGGGCACGCTGATGGGCATGTGGTGGGGGGCCGTCCTCTTGGTGTACCTCCCGCAGTGGTCGACGTCGCTCTCGGGCGACTTCAACCTCGGGAGCGGGGCGAGCGCCTATCTCGCCACCATCATCTTCGGCGTCGTCCTGATCGTCGTCATGATCGCGGCACCCACCGGGATCCAAGGCGGCCTACGGTGGGCATGGCGACGGCTCTGGGGCTTCAGACCGGGGTCAGGTGATGGCACCTCGCTAGTCTCCCAACACACTGCATGACGTGGGAGATCTCCTACCGGTGCGAGACAGCGACGGTCGTGAGACACAACATGGGAAGCCACAAGAAAAGGAGCAGCGATGAGACACAGCAAACACACGTCCATGGCCAGGTACGGGCGCGTGCTCGTGACCGGCGCTCTGGGGGTCACGCTGGGGGCGACTCTTCTGGCCGCCTGCAGCTCCTCGCCCAAGGCCCCGACGGCGCAGACGAACGTGCCGGGTGTGACCTCGAACAGCATCACCATCGGTGCCACCGTGCCCCTCACCGGGCCCGCTGCCCCGGGCTACGACGAGATCGCTCCGGCCATGGACGCCGTGTTCGGTTGGGTCAACGCGCACGGCGGGCGTCAACGGTCGCAAGATCCACTACACCTACCTCGACGACGGGTACAACCCCGCCAACACCGCCACCCTGACCCGCAAGCTCGTCCTCCAGGACAACATCTTCGCCGACGTCGGCTCGCTGGGAACGCCCACCCAAGCAGCGGTGCAGGGCTTCTTGAACACCCAGAAGGTGCCTCAGCTCTTCATCGAGTCGGGGTGCAACTGCTGGAGCGATCCCCACTATCCCTACAGCTCGGGATGGCAGCCCCCGTACACCGTCGAAGGCAAGATCTTGGGCAGCTACATCAAGGCCAACTTCGCGGGCAAGAAGATCGGCTACCTGTACCAGGGTGACGAGTTCGGCAACGACTTCGTCAAGGGCCTCGACATGGAGATCCCGTCGTCGTCGGTGGTCTCTCGTCAGAACTACGACGCCGCCACGCTGGCCGGGCCCCTGTCCAACCAGATCGCGGCGCTCGAAGGCCGCCGGAGCCCAGGTCATCGCCATGGCCACGATCCCGGCGGCAACCGCCCTGGCCATGCTCCCGGCCGCGGCCATCGGGTACCTGCCCCAGTACGTCATCTCCAACGTCGGCGCCGACTCGCCCGACCGTCGGGCCACTGCTGGCATCGTTCACCCAGAAGGGCGGGGGAAGCGCAGCCCAAGCCAAGGCGGCCACGGGTCTGTTGAACGGCGTCATCACCGACGCCTACTTCGCTCCCGAGGCCGATGTGTCCAATCCCTGGGTCCAGGTCGAGAAGAAGCTCCTCCAGGACTACGCGCCGGCTCTGTATGCGAAGTCAGGGCTCGACGGCAACACCCAGTACGGCATCGCCTTGGCCTACACCTTCGTCCAGGCCCTGCAGGCGGCCGGGAAGAACCTCACCCGGGCCGGGTTGCTGGCGGCCATCGCCAGCTCCGGGAAGAACTTCGTCACTCCCGGGTTCGTGCCGCTGTCGTACTCGAGCCACGGTGCACTACGGCTTCGAGGGATCCGAGGTCATCAAGCTCAGCAGCACTGCACCACCGGCGGTGACACCCACGGGAAGCTGGATCGGCAGCACGCCGGTCTCTCCGGTGCAGGTGACCAACGTGGGATCGGGTCCGGTCACCAAGTACACGGGCCCGACCTCCACACCGCCCACGAGCCTGGTGTCGACGTCCTGACCGACGACACGCGCGAACTGACAGTCCGGGCAGGACAGATCCGACGGCGGGGGCAGCCCGCCTCCGCCGTCGGCGCGTCCTGCGCTGTACCACCTCCGGCGCGTGGGTCGCGACGCACCCGAACCGGTGGACGGCTGACTACGAGACCTCTAGGCGCTGGGTGAAGAAGTCGAGGACCTGGTCGAGCGCGGCCCGGGTCGGCGTCCCCTCACGGTCGTCGAGGTGCTCGGTCAGCACCGAGTGCGCGTTCTTCGGGTGCCCGTAGGGGTTGCCGGGCGACGAATCGAGCTCCACGGCGATGAACCCGTCGCCCAACTCCCGGCGCAACGTCTCGAAGCGCGCCTCGAAGCAGAAGGGGTCATGGGTGAACCGGAGCCCGATCAGGCACGCGCCCTCGGCGACCCGGGCCTTCACCTTGGCAAGATCGGCATCCGAGATACCGATGTCGGCCTTGTGCCTCTTCGAGATCGGAAACGGCAGGGAGGGCTGGCTCAGCACCGGCGCCACGACGGTGTCGTCGACCATCATGGCCAGGGCGAATCCCCCCGTGAAGCACATACCGACCGCACCCACCCCGGGACCGCCGCACCGTTCGTGCTCGTGGGCTGCCAGGGCCCGCAGCCACACGCGTCACCGGGCTGGTCCTCTTCAGGGCCCACGCCGAGAACTCCCGAGACACACAGGCGGGGCCGATCGACCTGAGCGCGGTGGAGACCGACGACGGCGCGCCGGGTACCCCGAAGAGATGGGGAAGCACCGCGGTGCACCCGAGGGCGGCAACCTTGCGAGCGAAGCCGGCGACGTTCGGGGTGATCCCGGGGATCTCGGCGATCACGATCACGGCCGGGCCCGAGCCCAGGCGGTAGATGTCCCTGGTCTTGCCCTGAGCGGTGAACTGCTCCTTGGTGAAGTCGGCCAACACGTCGTTCATGGGCACCTGGCCCTCCGATCTTGCGTCGTCGATTCCGGTGTCATGCCGGTAGGCAGATTACGTCGGCTGAAATGGGCCGACG
The DNA here is from genome assembly GCA_963796765.1 of uncultured Acidimicrobiales bacterium. Lineage (GTDB taxonomy): Bacteria > Actinomycetota > Acidimicrobiia > Acidimicrobiales > UBA8190 > Chersky-840. The sequence continues at coordinate 386,127 of CAWCMY010000002.1, forward strand.
GGTTCGAGGGCGCGCGCCGTGGGCCCACCACCGAGCTCGGGCGAGTGGCGACGGAGCCCCGGTGTCTCGGTCCTCAGCTGTTGAGTCCTGGGCGTCTGGGGATAGTTCGTTGACTATGGCAACCATTTGCCAGGGACAACGCCGCCATGGTCAAGATCCCGGCGCCGATGGTCGACCTCTCAGAGGGTGGGCGACAGCCGATTCCTCGCAACAACTGGCCAATTCGATGTTCGGGGCCCTCCTCGCCGTGGTGCACCAGGCCGGGGGCGACGCCTCGGTCTCTCGGGTCCTGGCCCAGGCCGGGCGAGCGACGCTCCGCGGCCGACCTCCGACGCCCCGACGGATGGAGCTCCTACCAGCAGGGCCTCGACCTCTTCCGGGCCGCCGCCGCAGGTCCTCTCCGATCCCGACGTGGGACGGAAGGCCGGGGTCGAGGTGTTCCGCCAGTACGCGGGCACCGAGGTCCTGGCGCTCTTGCGTTCCATCGGATCCCCCGCCGAGATGCTGCGGGCCTATCCGGCCATCTCGGCCAAGCAGTCGACGATCACACGCGCCGAGGTCGTCGAGGTCAGAGAGACCCATGGTCTCATCAGTGTCGTGACGCCGAACCACATTCGGGACCCACTCTTCTGTGGCTACACGTTGGGCGCCCTGTCGCAATTCCCGGTGTTGTTCGGGATGGAGCCGGCCGACGTCGAGGAGATCGAGTGCCAGACGCGAGGTGACGCGCGCTGTCTGATCCGAGTGGGCTGGGATCCGACGTCGTCTGTCGAAGCCAGTCTCGAGCGCGAAGTCGTGGTGCTCAGGGAGCAAGCCGCTCGTGTTGACGAAACGCTTCGAGTCCCTCGAGTCGGTGGCCAAGGAGCTGGCATCGACGCGCGACGTCAACTCGATGCTCGAGACGATCACTCGAAGAGCAGGCGTCGCCGTCCGTGCTCCTCGATACCTCCTGGTCGCCCAGCTCCCCGGTGACGTCGCTCCCCGCATCCATCACGTGGGCTTCGCCGCCGAGGAGGCGGAGCTGGCAGCCCACGAGGTCCTGCGCGCGGATTCCAAGACGAGCGATCCGTCGCGGTTGGTGGTCGACATCGAGTCGACCCGGGGCAACTTCGGACGCCTTGCCGCCTTCTTTCCTGAGCATTACCACTTCTTGCCCCAGGAGCGTTCGCTGTTGATGGCGTATGCCGGGCATGCCGCCGCCGCCTTGGAGACAGCCGCCGCCCTGGACGAATCACGTGACCGGAACACGACCCTCAGTGCGCTGCTGGCGCTCGGCAAGGCACTGGCGGAACGGGCCACCCGCACCGAGGTCGCCGAACGCCTGGCTGCTGCCATACCCGTCATCGCAGGACATGACGAAGCCCACGTGCTGCTTGTGGGATCCCGGTGATGCCCTCTTGGCTCGGGCGGCCTCGACAACGCCGGAGCCTGCGGTCCACTCCGAACGGGGACCCGGCGCCCTGCGCAACAGCGCCGTGGAGGCCCGCCTTTTGGAGATGGCCACCCCCGCGCTGGTGAGTGCTGCCTCTGACCCGATCCTGTCTTCGATCTTGACGATCACCGGATTGGGCTCGGGCGTCGTCGTCCCGATCACCGCTCGCGAGACACTCTTCGGGGCGCTCGTGGTGGGCTCGACAGGGCATGAGCTCAGGGTCGACGGGGCCTTGTGGGAGCGTCTGAGTGGCGCCGCCAGCCTGGCGGCGACCGCGCTCGACGGCGTGGCACTGCTCGAGGAGGTGCGTCATCAGGCGCTCCATGACCCGGTGACCGACCTTGCCAACTCTCGACTGTTCGAAGACAGGGTGACCCAGGGCTTGTCCATCTCGCGGCGCAGCGGATCCAATCTGGCTCTGCTCTTCGTCGACCTCGACCGATTCAAGCTCGTGAACGACAACCACGGTCATAAGGTGGGGGACGAATTGTTGCGCGCCGTCGCCCAGCGTCTCCTGGCCACGATACGCGAAGAGGACACCGTGGCCCGAATCGGGGGCGACGAGTTCGGGATCCTGCTCCAGCACGTGGCGCACGACAGCGACCCCGAAGTCGTCGCGGGCGGGATCGTCACGGCCCTCGGTGAGCCCTTTGTCATCCGAGACCTCACCCTCTCCATCGGCGCCAGCGTCGGGATCGCGGTCTTCCCCGAGCGGGGCGACACCTACGACTCGGTCATCTCCCGCGCCGACAGCGCCATGTACCAGGCCAAGGCGGACGGCCGGGGGCGATTCCAGACGTGCCGACCCTCGCCTGGACCACGCCTGCGCCAAAGACACCCCTAGTCCCGCATGGGGACCGGCTACCGCTAGCCGCTCCCGTAGGGGTGGGTCGTCTCTCGAGGAGATCGCCGTCGGGATCCGGACAGTGCAAACGTCGCGGAGACCTCGTGGTCTCGGCGCCACGCGATGGTGGTGAGCGCCACGGTCAAGCCGCCACGGTCACGGCCGCCACGGTCACGGCGCGGTCTCCCCCGCTCAGCTCACTGCGCTGCGACCTGTGCGGCTCGCTTCTCCATCTCGGTCGGCGACACGTCCTCGACATGGGTCGCCACGTTCCAGCGGTGTCCGAAGGGGTCGTCGAACATTCCCGACCGATCGCCGTAGAACTGGTCTGTGACGGCGCGGACTTCGGTCGCGCCGCTTTGGAGGGCACGTGCGAAGACCTGGTCAACGTCCTCGACGTAGATCGTCAAGGTGACCGGGGTTCCGCCCAGTGTCTTCGGGCTCACCCCTCCCATACCGGGGAACTCGTCGGCCAACATGACCACGGAGTCGCCGATCTGGAGCTCGGCGTGGCCCAACTTGCCTTCGGGCCCGGCCAGGCGCATCCGCTCCTGGGCTCCGAAGACGTGGCAGTAGAAGTCGATGGCCTCGGCGGCGCCAATGACCGACAGGTACGGGCTGACCCGGGGATAGTCATCGGGAATGGGATTGACGGGCATCGCACCGGCCTCCTTGGCAAACGTATGTTCGACTCGGGCAGCGTACCGAAGGTCATCGGCCTGAACAAGAGCCCGTCGGCGCACGGGCCCGCTCGACTCAGTTTTGGACGGCTTCTTCCACGGTCAGCTCAGCAGCCGGGTCGGCTTCGAGGCGAGCCTCGGGGATGGGCAGCCCGCTGCGGATCGAAAGGCCGAAGGTTCCTGCCTCGATGCGACGCTCGGCCCGGTCGAGGGCCTCGAGACGGGCCCGAAGACTTGTGGCCACGGCGTCGTCGGCCTCCTCGGCGGTCAGTCGTTCCGCCGGGTCGGCCAGGTCACCAGACTCGTTGGCCGCAGCTCGGTCGTCCTGGCCCGCCGCAACCGTGTCGCGAAGAAGGCCCTCGACTCGAGCCCGTTCGGCTCCTACCAGGGCCCGAGCCCGTGCTTTGTCCATCATCGCTCCTCCGTTCTTGCTCCGACTGGCAATTCGTCACGCCGGCCATTCGTCACGCCGGCCATTCGTCACGCCGGCCATTCGTCACGCGGGCATTCGTCACGCCGGCCATTCGTCACGCCGGCCATCGTCAGACGGCCGACCCACTGACCCTACGACGGTGTCGGGTCCTGTCCCGCCGATGTCCTCTTGGACCCCGGGTCTGAGGCCGACGAAAGCCACGGCGGCGGCCGCGGCCATGATGATCGCCATGACGTAGAGCACGTCGCGAGTCGCAGAGGCGAAGTCGACCTGCACGAAATGTGGGATCGAGGTGATCTGGGCGCTGCCGCTCTGTCCTTGGGAGACGGTCTGTGCTTCCCGCACGGCGCGTGCACGCGGAGCCCCTGCCGCCACGAGTGACGTCACGATCCGGGCACGCAATGAGGACACCAAGATGGTGCCGAGGATGGCCAGACCCAGGCTGGCGGCGTAGTTCCTGACCGTCTGGGTGATGCCGGTGGCCTCTCCGTAGGAGAGACTGGAAGCGCCGATTGACCGCATCGGTGCTCGCCGGCGTGAGCATGAGCCCCATGCCGGCCCCGGCGAGGATCACGAACCACTGCTGGGACCCGAAGTTGAGCTGGGTGACCTTCCCCGCCCACAGGTCGAATCCCACGGCGGCCAAGGCACAGCCGACCACGACGGGCCCTTTGGCCCCGCGCCGGTCGAGCAATCGTCCACCGATCTGCGAGGCGATCACGAAACCGATGAAGAAGTACAAGAGATAGAGGCCGGCTTGCGAGGCCGTCTTGCCCAACGAGATCTGGGCATACTCGCTGGCGAAGAAGAACACCGGGACGAACGCCATCATGGCGACGCCGAGGACGAGGTTCTCGACCAGAAATGGTCGGATCCGAAAGATGCTCATCTCGATGAGCGGCGACGGAGTGTGGAGCTCGACGAAATAGAAGATGACGAGCAACACCAGTCCGGCCCCAATGGCGAGCCCGGTGCCGGGATTGCTCCAACCCCAGATCGCCGACTGCTGGAAACCGAACACGCTCAGGGCCACGCCGGGGACGATGAGAGCCAGACCCCGGTAGTCCATAGGAGCGGGTCGGTGCTCGGTGGCGGGCTTCGACGCGGCGATCAACACCAGGGCGATGATGGCGACGGGGATGTTCACCCAGAAAATGGCCCTCCACGTCCATTGGGTAGAAGGGTCAGAACGCCACCGAGGACGGGGCCGACGGCGGTGAGGCCCCCGGCGATGCCGAAGAACAGGGCCAAGGCTCTCCCCCGCTCCCGCAGGGAGAAGGTCTGGACGACGATGGCCAGGGCGGCCGGGAACATGAGCGCCCCACCGGCGCCCTGGATGACCCGGAAGACCACGATCCATGCCTGGGCCAGGGTTCCCTTGGGGGTCAGGCCGCACATCGCCGACGTGCCGGCGAAGACGATGACGCCGAGGGTCACCATCTTTCGATGGCCGACCGTGTCCGCCAGCCGCCCACCGAATGCAAACAGAGCGGCCAGCGAGAGGAGATAGGCGTTGATCGCCCACTGCACACCGGTGCTCGTCAAGCCGAGCTCTCTCTGAATCTGGGGAGCGGCGATGGAGACGATTGTCTGGTCGATGAATGTCATCGCGACGGCGAAGATCATCGCAGCCAGCACCAGATTCCTCGATCGACCGCCCGTCGTGTCAACCACGGCCATCAGGATTCTCCTCTTCCCCGCCCATGGGAGGATCGCAGCGTCGGTCATGGCATCGATCCCGGAGATCTGCCAGCCAACCGAGTCCTCCTGTTGTTCTGAGCTCACCCATTGGCTAGAACCGACCCGGTGAACCCGATCGAGAAGGCTATTCGACGCGTCGACGGGTTCCAACAAAGACACCGGGCTCTCTCGTTCGTCTTCGGCGTGGTGAAGAAATTCGGCGACGACGCGGCCGGCACATTGGTTGCGCTCATCACCTACTACGGATTTCTGTCGCTCTTTCCCTTGCTCCTGGTCCTCACCACCGTGCTGGGGCTCTTCTTCGCACACGACACCGCCCTGCAGGGGCGGATCATCGACTCGGCCGTCGGCCAGTTCCCGATCGTCGGCGACCAGCTGGCAGGGCCGAACGGCGTGGGCTCGCTCAAGGCGGGGAGCATCGTCGGGCTCATCGTGGGCCTGGTCGGTCTCACCTGGGGGTCATTGGGAGTGAGCCAGGCCGCGCAGCGGGCCATGGCGGAGGTGTGGAACATCCCCGGTGTGGTCCGCCCGGGCTTCTTGCCTCGACTGGGGCGGAGCATCGAATTCATCTCCATTCTCGCCCTCGACGTCGTGCTGACGACCTTCTTGGTGGGATCGGTCACCCTCGGCCACGGAACGCTGTGGATCCAGGTACTCAAGGCGGTGACGGGCCTCGGGGCCAGTGTCGTGCTCTATGTGCTCGGGTTCCGTGTGCTGACCCCCAAGACCATCAAGACCAGCTGGCTGATCCCCGGGGCAATCCTCGCCGGGGTGGGGTGGACGATCTTGCAGGTCGCCGGCACGCTCCTCGTCGGCCACACACTGCGACACGCCAACCAGACCTACGGCTACTTCGGAAGCGTCCTGGGCCTGATCTCGTTCCTGTACCTGGCGGCACAGGTGACGGTGTACGCGGCAGAAGTGAACGTGGTCCGAGCGCGCCACCTCTATCCGCGCAGCATCGCCCCGCCCCCATTGACCCCTGCCGACCGGATCGTCCTGAGCGCCATCGCGGCCCAGGGCGAGCGGCGCCCCGAACAGCGCGTCCAGGTGGACTTCCCGGCATCTCGACTTGACGAGTGAGCATCGTCCCCGTCGTCGCCAGCCGATCCGGACACGAAGCGGCCCTACTATTCGGTGGTGCCAACCGATCCTGCCCGAGAGTCGGAGCTCGCCGCTCCTTCGATCGAGGAGATCGAGGACGCCGTCGTCGACGGCGACCGGCCCTTGGCGTCGGGCACGGCCCTCTCGGCGTTACGACACCGCACATTTCGCATCGTCTTCTTCGGTGCCTTCGCCTCGAATATCGGCACCTGGATGCAAAACGTCGTCCTCGGTGCCTATGCGTACAACATCACCCGTTCGAGCACCTTCGTCGGGGTCATCATCTTCGCCCAGCTCGGTCCCGCGCTCCTGCTCGCCATGGTCGGGGGCCTCATCGCCGACAAGGTGGACCGCAAGAAGTTCCTGATCGTCCTCTCCATCGAGCAATTGGCCTTCTCTTTGGCCCTCGCCTGGGTGGTGCGATCGCCGTCGCCATCGCAAGTCGTCCTGGTCCTGATGGTGGTGATGGTGGGTGTGGGAAGTGCGATGTTCGCCCCCGCCTATTCCGCCATCCTCCCCGGCCTGGTCCGCCGGGCCGATCTGCCCGGGGCCATCTCGTTGAACTCGGCCCAGATGAACGCGTCACGGGTCGTCGGTCCGATCATCGGAGGGGTGGGCTACCACTTCGTAGGACCGGCGTGGGTCTTTGCCGGCAACGCGGCGACATATCTCTTCGTCGTGGGGGCACTCATGGTCGTGTCATTGCCGCTCAGCCCCCGGGCGACCCAGCACGCCAGCCGGTGGCGAGAGCTGACAGCCGGCATCATCACCGCCCGCCAGGACCGGGTGGTGGGGCGTTGCCTGGTCACGGTGTTCCTGTTCTCTCTGCTCGCCCTCGCCTTCATCGGCCAGATGCCCGTGGTGGCCGCGCACAACCTGGGGATCGACCCGAAGTCGGCGAACTACGGCATTCTCTATGCCTGCTTCGGAACCGGCGCTCTCATCGGGGCCATCGCCATCGGCACCGTCTTCGCTCGAACGTCCAAGGCGATGATCGTGCGGGTCTGCCTGGTCTGCTACGCCGTGGCGCTCACTGCGTTCGCCCTGCTCCGGACCGCTCTCCCCGCGTACTTCGTCGTGGCGGTGGTGGGGGCCTTCTACTTCGCGTTCATCACGGCTCTCAACACGGCTCTGCAGACCCGTTTGGGCGACGAGGTGCGCGGACGAGTCATGGCCCTGTGGATCATGGGATTCGGCGGCACCGTGGCCCTGGGCAACCTGATCATCGGGCCTGTGGTGTCGTCGATCGGCATCACCAAGGTCCTGATCTTCGGAGCCGCCGTGGCGCTGTTGTTGGCCTGGTACGCAGACGTCCGGGTCCCCGATGGTGACCGGGACGAGGCGCGAGCCCGGTGACGACGCTCAGGGCGCCGCGACCGCCGTCACGCCACTGACTCCTCGACTCGAACCGGCTCCAAGCGGGCCAGCTCCTCGACTTCGGCCGCGTCGGCTGCCGCGTCGGCTGCCGCGTCAGTCCCCACCTGGTGGCGTGAGGCCCGGATGAGCACCCCGGCAACCAGGGCGGCGCCGGCAAGGAGCACGGCGCTGACGGTGAACGCCGTCGTGTAGCCGTGGACGGCCGCGCTCTGCACGCCCGCCACGCTCTTGCCATGGCCGGCGAGGTACGTGGTGGCCGCCGAGGCAGCCACGGTGTTGAGGAGCGCGGTCCCGAGCGACCCCCCCACCTGTTGGGTGGTGTTGACCAGCGCGCTCGCCACGCCCGCGTCCTTGGGCTCGACACCGACGAGCGCAGTGCTGCTCAGGGGAACGAAGGACATCCCCATGCCGAGGCTGACGAGGATCTCGGGCGGGAGGACGTGGACGAGGTACGAACTGTGCACGGTCAGACCCGTGAACCACACGAGCCCGCCCGCGGCCAGCGTCAACCCGGTGACCATGAGAGCCCGGGGGCCGATACGCGGGAGGAGGCGACTGGCCAGGCCCGCGCCGATGATGATCCCGCCCGAGAAGGGCAAGAAGGCGAACCCGGTCTTGAGCGCCGAGTAGTGGAGTGTGCCCTGGAAGAAATACGTGAGGAACAAGAAGGTGCCCAACATCCCGCTCCCGACGAGGAGCGACGCCAGGTACGAACCACCCCGGTTGCGATCGATGATCACGCGCATGGGGAGCAGGGGGTGCTTCGAGCGCAGCTCGATGGCGGTGAACACCGCCAGGAGCACAGCCGAGCCCACGAGGAGGGTGAGGGTGAGCGGAGCTCCCCAACCGTGGGTGCCGGCCACGGTGAAGCCGTAGACGAGCAGGAAGAGCGCACCGGTCACGGTCACCGCGCCCGGGAGGTCGTAGCCCGCCTTGGTCTCGCCGCGGCTCTCCCGGACCACCCGACTCGCCGCGAAGGCGGCCAGCAAGGCGATGGGCACGTTGATGAGCAGGGTCCACCGCCACGACGCCAGCTGGGTGAGGGTCCCACCCAACACCAGGCCGATGGCGGCCCCTCCGCCCGCGATGGCGCCGTAGACCCCGAAGGCGCGGGCCCGTTCGCGAGGCTCGGTGAACGTCACGGTCAGCAGCGAGAGCGCCGCCGGAGCCATCACGGCGGCAAAGGCGCCTTGGAGGGCACGGGCCGCGAAGAGCATGGCGGGGTCCTGAGCCAGGCCGGCCAGGGCAGAGGCGACGCCGAAGCCGAGCAGACCCAGGATGAACATGCGGCGTCGGCCGAGATAGTCGGCGATCCGACCCCCGAGCAGGAGCAGGCTCCCGAAGGCCAACGTGTAGGCGCTCATCACCCACTGCCGGTCGGCCACGGAGATGTGCAGGGCGCGTTGGGCAGAGGGAAGGGCCACGATCACCACGGACGCGTCGAGCACGATCATGAGCTGGGCCACGGCGATGACGGCCAGGGACCAGTACCGCTTCGGGTCGGGGGCTTCGGACTCTGTGATCGTCGGTGCCATCGGGGTGGTGGTCAACGTGGGTACCTCTCTGCGAACTCGACTGGCTGGCTCGATCCGGTCCCGTCGCCCCTTGGTCCTGGCCTTTGGGGGCCGGGAGGCGTACAATCGGAGCGAAGGTTCCGTTTCAATGAGTACTATACGGAACGTGCGTTCCGCTTGTCAATCCGATGTTGGGGGCCCAACGTCATGACCGCCAGGACACAGACCGCCAGGACACAGACCGCCACCGACCGCCCTACGGCGTCGGCCCCCGACGAGGTCGACGAGCCGAGCACCACCGGCCCGGGGACCAAGCCCATGCGCGCCGACGCGCTCAAGAATCGTCAGCGCATCCTCGAGGCGGCCGAGGCGACCTTCGCCGCCGAGGGGTTGGCAGTTCCGATCGACACGGTGGCCGAACGGGCCGGGGTCGGTGTCGGGACCCTCTACCGACACTTCCCCACCAAAGAAGCGTTGTTCGAAGCGATCGTGACGGCCCGGCTCGAATATCTCCTGGAGCTGGCGCGCGGCCGCGCCACGGCATCTGATCCCCGCGACGCGCTGTTCTCGTTCCTCGGTGAATTCGCCCAACAGGCATGCGCCAAGCACGACCTGTTCGACGCCCTCAGTTCGGCCGGCGTCGACATCAAGTCCAGCTGCGCGGCGATGGTCGACGACATGAAGAGGAGCATCGACGTGCTCTTGCAAAGGGCGGTGGCGAACAAGTCCGTCCGCAGCGACGTCTCCACCGACGAGATGCTCGGCCTGGTCGTCGGGGTGTGTCAGGGCGGAGGCCACGCCGCCTTCGACGACGCCACGGTGCAGCGCATGGTGAAGATCGTCTGCGACGGGCTCCGACCCCCGGTGCCCCGCTGACCACACCGCTCGACGGGGCGGGCTTTCACACGCCACGACCGGGTGAGCCAAGATGCGTCGATGCCTGAAGCGGATCTCGGCGGCGTGACCCTCGCCTACGACGTGTTCGGCCCCGTCGCCGGGGAGCCCGTGGTGCTCGTGTGCGGGCTCAGCCAACCCGCCGTGGGTTGGCATTTCGCCATGGTGCCGGCATTGACCGAGGCCGGGTACCGGGTCGTGACCTTCGACAACCGGGGGGTGGCACCGTCGTCGGCTCCCCCCGCGCCGTACACGATCGACGAGATGGTCGATGACACGCTCGGCCTGCTCGATCATCTCGGGCTCGACGCGGTGCACATCGCGGGCTATTCCATGGGCGGTTGGATCGCCGAGACTCTTGCCCACCGACGTCCCGAGCGGGTCCGCTCCGCTGTCTTCATCGGGAGCTGCAACGTGGGGACCTCCTGGGAGAAGGCCGTCACCACCGTGGAGCGCGACCTGGCCCTGCTCGACAATGCGCTGCCGCCGTGGTTCAACGCCGTCGAGACCCTGCGGTACCTGCCCAACCACGAACTGCAACAAGACGACGTCGTGGACCAGTGGCTGGCGCTCCTCGGCGACCTCGAGCCCTGGCCGAACCCGGGTCGACTGGGCCAGTACGAGGCTGCTCTGGCCTGGTCTCTCGACGTGGCGCGGACCCGGCGCTGGCCCGAGATGACACGGCCCTGTCTCGTGCTCGCGTTCGAGCACGACGTCGACTCTCCCCCGGCCCGAGCACGCCAGGCAGCCGAACAGATCCCCGGCGCCCGTTTCGTCGAGGTGGCCGGCGCCAGCCATCTCGGGGTGTTCACCCACGCCGAGACGGTGTCGGGCATCGTCGTGGGATTCTTCGCCGATGCGAGGCGCACCACCTAGGAGGCGCCGCCACCCTCCGCTGGCACTAGCCGAGGGGAGGGCCCACCTCGGCGACGAGGTTCTTGTAGGCCTGCTCCCCCATCGAGGTCCACATCTCGACCGCGGGCGGGGGCATGTGGGCGATCATCTCGTCGCGTTGCGCCTGAGACATGCGCTCGCGGATGAGCCCGAGGATGAGCCAGACCTTGTCGCCGGTGAAATTCGCCAAGGCGTGACCGGGCAGGGCCCCCCATTCCTCGATTGAGAGGTTGTCCGAACACAGAGGCAGGACCAAGCGCTCCTCCTCACCGAGATGCTCCTCGAGCCGCCCGGCCAGCTCTCCCAGCGCGGCGGCGGACTCCTCTTGTGCCGCTGCCAAACCGGAGCTCCACTGCGAGAGCGCGCTCCCGAATTCTCGATGAGCCCGACGACGTCTGCGTGCTGCGCCTCCATCTGGTCGAGCATGGCGCCCTGGTCCGGACACCGGTCGCGCAAGCGGGGGAAGACCAGCAACTCCTCACCTTCGTGGTGGACATGGAGGAAGGCCAGGATGTTGTCGTACAGGTTGGTGACCAGCGCCCGGCGCGCCGTGTCGGCCCCGTCGACGGCGCCAACGAGTCGGGGGGCGGCACCGAGGCAGTCGCGCAACGCCTGATGCACGACCAGCATGTCGGCGACGTCGGGTCGAGGGGTACCTGGTGTGGTCATGATGGCAACTCCTGGGGTCAGGGTCTGGGACCGTCGTCGACAACTCTAGGAAACCGCCCCGCTCCCTGCTGGGGCTCCCCCGACGCGTGCCCGCAGAGCAATTCGGTCGATGCCCGGCCGTTACTGTTGCCCCGGACTCCACCGGGGACGGTGCGATATCGATGGACCTACTCGGACTTTCCGTGCGTTGGCCGATCGTGGGTGCACCCATGGCTGGCGGGCCGTCCACACCGGCGCTCACCGCCGCGGTGAGCCGGAGCGGCGGGCTCGGATTTCTCGCTGGGGGCTATCTCACCACCGAGGCCTTGCAACAACAGGTCGCCGAGGTCCGGACGTTGGGCGCATCCTCGTTCGGCGTGAACCTCTTCGTTCCCGGAAGCTCTGTGGTCGACGAGGAGGCGCTCGGCTCCTATCTCGAGAGTCTGCATCCCCTAGCAGAGCGCTTCGGCGTGGAACTGACTCCTTGGTGGGACGACGATCACTTCGCCGAAAAGCTCGAGCTCCTCAGGACGCACCCGGTGCCGGTGGTGAGCTTCACATTCGGGTGTCCCCCCTCCGACGTGGTGGCGAGCCTTCAGGACTCCGGCACGCGTGTCGTGATCACGGTTACGACACCCGCCGAAGCATCCATGGCCACACGAGTCGGAGCCGACGCCGTGTGCGCCCAAGGGGTGGAGGCCGGAGGACATCAGGCGACCTTCGACGACGACACGGCTCCTGACTCGGGTTGGGGCCTCCTGGCGCTCGTAACGGCGATACGCCACGAGACACAGGTCCCGGTCATCGCGGCGGGGGCCGTCATGACCGGAGCCTCGGTGGCGGCCGTCGTACGAGCCGGGGCGGTGGCGGCGCAGGTCGGGACGGCCCTGTTGCGATGCCCCGAGAGCGGCGCCTCGGAGATGTACAAGGACGCGCTGGTGGACCCTCGCTTCACCTCGACGTCGATGACGCGGGCCTTCAGTGGAAGGCGGGCCCGGGGGCTCGTGAACGATTTCATGCGAGCGCACCCCGATGCACCATCGGCGTATCCGCACGTCAACAACGCCACTCGGGCGCTGCGCCGAGCGGCCGTGGCCCGGCACGACCCCCATGCCACCAACCTCTGGGCGGGTCAGGGATTCAGGCTGGCCCAGGCCCGGCCGGCCGGCGAGATCATCGCCTCCCTCGGGGCTGAATTCGACGCCGCCAACCGCTGAAGGCGCGTCCTTGTCTCGACGCCTCGGGGGGATCGGGGTCGTCCCAGATTGGGTAGGACAGCCCATAATGCGGCACCACTCGTCGCCAACCAGGTTTTCCCAGGTTCGGCACCGTCCGGTCGACAGCCGAATCAACGCTCTGACCTGCCCTGATGTGTGACGGGTCAAGGACTGGGCTTCCCTTGTCGACACCTCTCTGGAGCCCATGGCCAACGCACTCAGAAACCTGCGCGGCGACCGAGCCCGGTCAGCCGAAGTCGACCCGAGATCCGTGACGGAGCTTGCGGAAGCAGAGCGCGCCGCCCGAACGAAGACTCGCCGGCACCTCGGGGTCCGGTTCCTCCTGACGCTCGTGGTCCTGTTGCCCATGGCGGCCACCGGGGTCTTGATCCTCTCGTCGGCGAACTCAGCTTGGACGTTCCGTCAGAGCGCGCAGGTCGTGGCCAAGGACGCCGCCGAACTTCAGGTCATCGCCAACGCCCGGGCCCAGATGAACTCGTTGGAGGTGCCGCTCTCGGCCGTGTCGTACGCGGCGCAGATCGGGATCAGCGAGCCCGTCCTCGACACGCTGCTGCACACGGCGGTCCCCTTCAGCAAGCAACTGGCCCAGGGGACAGCCACGATCGCCGGTTTCCCGACATTCTCCTCCACACCGGTTCTGCGCGCCGATGTCGCCGAGCTCCAAACGATGATCACCAAGGTTGCCGCCAAGTCGGTCTCGTTCAACGACGTCCACGTGTTCCTCACCAAGATGGCGAGCGACATCGACAACGTCTGGTACAACGCCTACGACCGCCTGCAGGCCGACGTCGCCTCCTGGCAGCCGCCGGGGACCTTCGAGGTGCACGTGTCGGCCCTGCGTCAGACCTACGAGGCCTTCCTGGCCGGGGGTCACGAGATCGAAGGTGTGATCTTCGTGCTGGAGGGAACCGGACCGTCTGACGCCAAGCAAGAGATCATCCAGGCCGCCGGCGAGTACCAGACGGCCACCGGTGAGTTCAAGGGCCAGCTCAGCCCCAAGGCCGAGCAGGCGTGGCGGCATCTGCAGTCCGATCCCTCGGACCGGCGCTTCGCCGCCACCATCCAGCAAGGCCTCGACGTGGCCCTGACCGGCGCGGCGCCGCCATTCGTCGGGAACGCCACCTTCGCGGGTGAATCGATGACGCCGGGGGTCCACTACCTCGGGGACCTGAACAAACTCGTCACCTCGGCCTCACAGGACCTCCACGACACGGCGCTGGCCCAGGCCGCGGCCGCCTCGGACCGCTTGGTGGGCGAGATCGTCTTCCTGGCACTGCTGGCCCTGGTGGGCTTCGGCGGTGTCATCGTGGGGGGCCGCGTCCTCATCCGACCACTCAAGAAACTCGCCGCGGCTGCCCTCCAGGTCCACAGCGGTGACTTCGACCTCGAACGCCTGCCCGGCTCGGGTCCGAAGGAGGTGGTCACGACCACCGAAGCCTTCAACGACATGGCATCGACGCTCAAGGCCGTCGAAGCCAAGGCCGTGGCCCTGGCGGCCGAGGACCTCTCGGACCCCGAGCTGCTCACGCCCCTCCCGGGACGGACCGGCCACGCCTTGCAGGCGTCGGTCGACACCCTCGCCGTGAGGATCCGAGAGCGCGAACTGCAACGCCAGCTGCTGCACGAGGCGGCCACCCACGACTCGCTCACGGGGCTGAAGAACCGCGCTGCGATCTTCGAGTTCCTCACCCACGACGTGAGCCGGCGCCGCGAGGCGGGTGAGACTGTGGCTGTCTTGTTCATCGACCTCGACGGGCTCAAGCCCCTGAACGACACCTACGGGCACGAGGTGGGCGACACCGCCATCCTCGCCACCGGCATGGCCCTCATGCAGGCCACCGATGAGTGTGACGTGGTGGGCCGCCTCGGCGGGGACGAGTTCCTGGTCGTGCTGTGCCACGAGCACAGCTGCGCAGGCGACTCTGTGGTGGAGCGGATCCGCGACAGCGTGGCGCAGTGCAGGATCCCGGTCCAAGACGTCCTGGTGCCGCTGGAGGCGAGCGTGGGTGTGGCCCTGACCCAGTGCGACGCGGACACCGACCCGATGCTGCTCGTCCGCCAGGCCGACGAGGCCATGTACGAGGCGAAGAAGACGGCGCGCGCCATCCGCGACCGCTTCACCTCTGCCAGCAGCTGACGCCCGTGGCGGCCCTCAGCGATGCCAGCAGGCGTCGCCAGGCCCCGTGCGGTCGCTCGTCACCTGGGTCCCCTCGAAATCGCCCAGTGTGCTGATCCGGAACTGGTCGTCGCGGGCACGCGCCCTCGCCATCTCCTGTTCCCGGGCCGCGTAATACCCCTCCCGGTCATAGCCGTCGCCGCGCGCCGCATAGCTGGCCACCAGCACACGCCGCGGGGCCGCGCTCTTGTTCGCCTGGCTGTAATGAGGGGTCATCCCGGCGATGCACAGCGCGTCACCGGGAGCCAACTCCGCCGCTGTCCACGACAACGACTCGACGACCTCGGGGACCACGACCCCCCGGTCGTCGCTGCGCAGCAGGTCGTCGACTCCCGGCGCGAACCAGATGCATCCCGACTCGGTGGTGCACTCGTCGATCGCCACGAGGATCGACATGACACGCGACGCTCCCGGGTAGGCGGCGAGATCCTGATGAGGACTGAACCCCGCACCGCCGGGCTGCTTGTAGTTGATCTTGTCCTTGAACCCCACCACCTCGACTCCCAGGGCGGACTGCGCCGCGTCCTGCAGGACACCGCGGACGAGCCCCGCCATGCCGGGGTGGCAGGCGGACACGTTCTCGGTCCGGCAGATGGACTGCCCCGTTTCGGTCTGCTCGGCGTACTGGCCCCAGCGGTGGCTTCCGGCCGGCCATGCCTCGACCTCGGTGGCCCATGCCCGCAGATCCTCGAGATCGGGGCCGACCACGACGGCGCGTCGCACCGGCGAGGGCACCGTCACCGGGTCGCTCCGGGGCGCCGGGCCCCGTCGGGGGAGGTGCGGCGTCGATGTGACCGGGCCAGGCCCTCGAGCACGGGCACCCAGTGCGCCAGCGGCGGCACCTCCCGGCCCGGCACCTTGGCGGCATCGTCGGCCCGACGCAGCGCCACGGCGTCTGAGGCATAGGGAGAGGACAAGAAGCTCCGCACCTCGTCGGGTGTGAAGGTTCCGCCCTGGACACCGAGGGTGTGGGTGCTCTGCGCCGAGAGCCTCGCACCATAAGAGGCGTCGGCGGTCACGAGATAGCGCTTGGCCGGGACATGGGCCTCGACGAGCCCCGCGACCCGATCGCCCCACACGAGCCGGACCTCCTCGGCACCCAGGACACCGTGTCGATCGTCGGGCCCCAAGCGGTGGCCGATGTCGTGCACCAACCCCGCCATCAGGAGCTCGGGGTCGTCGGGATACCTCTGGGCCAGCTCGAAGGCGCACTGCAGGCCGTGGTCGAG
Organism: uncultured Acidimicrobiales bacterium; assembly: GCA_963796765.1. Taxonomy (GTDB): domain Bacteria; phylum Actinomycetota; class Acidimicrobiia; order Acidimicrobiales; family UBA8190; genus Chersky-840. Next base: position 402,291 of record CAWCMY010000002.1, read on the forward strand.
CTCGCTCAATCCCGCCGTCTCCTCCGACGGGTCCGATCCCATCGACGCCAGCAGCTCCAACAGCTCGGGAAGCGTCACGACACGCTGTCGGGGATGCGGCCGATGCCGCCGGAATAGAGCAGCATGTCACTGAGCGTACGGTCGGCATGGCGGGATCGCCACGTGAGCATCGACTGGGCGTACTCGAGGACGACCCCGGGATCGGTCATCTCGGTGCCCCACCCGGGGTCGGCGGCGAGATCGAAACACCGCCACTGGCCATCCGCGTACTGGACGTAGGCCCCGGACTCCGAGCGCAGCACGGTGAGGTGCTTGGACTCGAGGCGCCGGTCCCAGGGCCACGGGTGCGGACCTCTCAAGATGTACTCCCAGCGCCAGTCGTACTCCCAGTGCGCCGCATCACGCCACCACGGCGGCCGCTCCCCGCGCAGGAACGGGGTGAGCGGCATGCCGTCACACTGGGCCGGGACCTCGACGCCGATCGCCTCGCAGATGGTGGGGAACACATCGACGTTCTCGGTGAATTCGGTGACGACATTCCCCTGGGCGTGGCGGTGACGCGGATCGCGCACGATCCCGAGAACGTGGTAGCTGGACTCGAAGGGTCCGCCCTTGCCGAGGGTGCCCTGGTCGCCGAGTTGCTCGCCGTGGTCCGAGGTGACGACGACCATGGTGTCCTCCCACATGCCCAACGTGCGCAGCGAGTCGAGGACACGCCCCAGCTGCTCGTCGACGGCGGAGACCATGCCCAAGTACTGCGCTTGGAGGGCCCGGAGCTCGCCCTCGACGGCGGGTGCGGGTTGGGCGGCCAGCCGACCGGAGAACGGCATGGCGCGCTCGGGCGGGGCGAGGGCCGGCGCCATCGATTCCGGCTCGTAGGCGCGGGACCAGTGTCCCGGCGCCGCGTAGGGCGGGTGGGGGCGCCAGTAGCTCACGTGCGCGAACCACGGCCCCTCCTGACGCTCGAGCCACGCCATCACGGCGTCGCTCACAAAGGCGGAGACACCGTGCTCGGCGGGACGGTCGGGCTCGGTGGCCAAGACCGCCTCGGCGTCGGAGGAGACGTCGTAGCCGAGCCCCGCCAGCCAGGCGATCCACGCGTCCTGCTCGTCGGGCAGGTCGAGTCCCACCTCGAACCCCGGTGGAAAGCCCTGGTACGTGGAGAGGCGATCGTCGTCGGGCCCCGTGGCCGTCCTGGGGTCGATGGCCTGGTCCGCGTATCCGAAGACGGTGGGGACATATCCGACCCGCCGTGCCGCTCGGGCCACGTTGTCGAAACGGAAGTCGAGCGGGGTCCCGTTGCCCACCACCCGGTTGTTGAGCTGGTACGTCCCCGTGTAGAGACAGGCCCGGCCCGGCCCGCACGGGGCCGCCTGGCTGTAGTGCCGGGCGAGGCGGACCCCCTCCCCCGCCAGCCGGTCGAGGTTCGGGGTCCTCACCACGGGGTGTCCCGCCACCGACAGGCAGTCGCCGCGGAATTGGTCCAGCGTGACGAGAAGAACGTTCATCGACGTGTGTCGAGCCCCGCCGGGCCCTCAGGCGCTGACGGGGATCTCGAGGCCTGGGATGTCGGGCCCGGCCCGCGCCGTGCGCGCCATGGCGGCCTCGGCACGCTCGGCCCGGTGCGCGTTCGCCCAACCCGGGCCCCGCACGATGTAGGACAACCGCTCGTTCCAGCTCGTGGAGGCGGCCACGTCGCGCAGCATCGAGGCGTACTCGTGGGTGGCGATCCGCGCCGGTTGGAAGGTGTTGATGTTCTTGGTCAACCCGTAGACGACCCTTTCGCCCTCGGGCTCGAAGGTGCCGAAGAGCCTGTCCCACACGATGAGGATGCTGCCGTGGTTGCGGTCGAGGTACTGGCGGTTCGACCCGTGGTGGACGCGGTGGTGCGAAGGGGTGTTGAGGACTTCTTCGGCTGGGCCCAGCGCTCTCACCGTCTCGGTGTGGATCCAGTATTGGTAGAGGAGGTTCACACCGCGCGCCGTCTCGACCAGCCCGGGCCGGATGCCGAAGAGGCACAGCGACCCGAAGGGCACGAAGGTCCCGAAAGCCTCGGCGACGGGCTGACGCAGTGCCGTGGACAGGTTGTAGTGCTCGCTCGAATGGTGCACCACGTGGATCGCCCACATGTACCGGCTGCTGTGCATGAACCGGTGGTCCCAGTAATAGAGGAAATCCCACGCCGCCACCGCCGCCGCCACCGCCAGAGCACCGGTGCCCAGGTCGGGCAGGACGCGACGGCGCCACAAGCGCTCGGGGCTGGTACGCGACGCCCATGTGGTGGTGAGCGCCACTCCCCCCGCCACCACGGCGGCCACCCCACCCACCGACGACACGCGCCGGGCCATCGCCGCGGCCCGTCGCCGGCCGGCCGACATCGGCTCGAGCTCGGGCTCCTCGTCGGCGATCCGCCTCGCCACGACATCGGCCACCGTCGTCGCCGCGGCGGCTCCGAGGGCCCCGACGACCACCGCCTTGCCGTAGCGCCCGCGACCAGGCGTGAACGGTCTCAGCAGCTTGGGGCCCACCAAGGGCGCCACCAGGCTTCCCACGCCCATGGCCAGGCTGGCCAAGGTGTCGCGCCGCTCGTAGTCGCCCGCCGTGGGGCCTTGTCGGGCGGCGCGTCGGCGCAGCCAGAGATACTCCCCCGCCATGGTGGCGAAGTAGAAGGGAACGGCGATGATGGTGAGGTCACGTCCGGGCTCGGTACCCGGCGCCCTCGGTGTCGCCGGCGTGCCCCGATCGGACTTGGCGCCAGGACCCACCTTGTGACGGCGACGACGCATGCCAACCATTGTGGGTGCCCGGGCCCACGCCCGTCGACCCCCCGAGGGGGGGACCATTTCACCGGGGGTCCGCCCCGGGGCCGGGCTCGAAGGATCGGCGCCTCAGCCGGCGGGAAGGGGGTCCAGGTCGGGGCGCGCCGGCCCGGCCAGGCCGTAGAGCAGGAACGAGCACAACTCGTCGGCTGCCTCGTGGCGCGGGGCGGGTCGGGGGTCGCCGGCTCGAACCGACATGGCGCCGTAGAGCTGCTGGCCGACGAAGGTCATGGCCTTGTCGGCGTCGAGCAGCCGGAAGTCCCCGGCGTGGGTGCCCTGCTCGATCACGTCACGGATGAGCCCCGCGATGTCGAGCCCGATGAGGTCCAGCTCCGCACCGACCGTGGTGGCAGCCGGACTCGGGACACCTTGGGTCGCCAGGGTCAGACGGAAGAAGGCCGGATTGTCGTCGATGCGCTCGAGCATGCCCAGCACCAACGTCCGCAGACGTTCGACCGGGGAGTTGTCACGCTCCCACGAGGCGACCACGGAATCGAGGAGGAGCGTGTGCATGCGTTGCAGGCACGCTCGCAGCAATTCGTCGCGATTGGCGAAATAGACATAGAGCGTCGAGCGGGCCACCCCGGCTTCGGCGGCGATCTCGTCCATGGGGACCTCGATGGTGCCTCGTTCCCCGAACAACCTCCGGGCCACGTCGATGATCTGGTCGCGGCGGAAATCGCGGATGAGCGCCTTGAGCTCCGCCGGCGACGATCGGGGCACTCAGCGGGCGCCGATCGGGGTCGTGGGCGTGAACGCCACGGGAAGGTGCTTCACCCCGTTGATGAAGTTCGACTGCAGGCGCTCGACAGGGCCGTCCACGTGGATGTCGGGGAGGCGGTCGAGGAGGTGCTCGAACATCACGATGATCTCCATCCGGGCCAAGTTGGCGCCCAGGCAGAAGTGCGGTCCGCCCCCGCCAAAAGCCATATGGGGATTGGGTTTCCGGCCCACGTCGAAGGTGTCGGGGTCCTCGAAGACGGTCTCGTCCCGGTTGGCGGAGGTGTGGAAGAAGACCACCTTGTCACCCTCTTTGATCGTCTGGCCCCCGATCTCGACGTCCTCGGTCGCCTGACGGCGGAAGTTCATGACAGGGGTCACGAACCGGAGCATCTCCTCGACTGCGGACGGCAGGAGGGACCTGTCGTTGCGGAGCCGTTCCCACTGGTCGGGAAACTGCGAGAACGCCACCATGGCCCCCGACATCAGGTTGCGGGTGGTCTCGTTGCCGGCCACGGCCAACAACAAGAAGAAGAGGTCGAGCTCGAGCTCCGACAGCTGCTGCCCGTCCAGCTCGACCTGTGTCAAGACACTCATCAGGTCCGAACCGGGATTGCCGCGCTTGTGCTCGTAGAGCTGGGCCGCATACCCGAACAGCTCGGCCGCGGCCAACGCCGCGTTCTCCTCGGCGACGGTCTGGCCCCCCTGGTACTCGGCGTCTTCGCGCCCGATCATCCGGTTGGACCAGTCGAACATCTTCGAGCGGTCCTCGGCGGGCACGCCGAGGAGCTCGGCCAGGACGACGAGCGGGAGCTCGGCGGCGACGTCGATGACGAAATCGGCCGAGCCCGCCTCGCTCACCCGGTCGATGATGTCGTCGGCGACACCGTGGATGCTCTGGCTGAGCTCGCCGATCATGCGGGGGGTGAACCCCTTGTTCACCAGGCGGCGATAGCGGGTGTGCACCGGAGGGTCCATGGTCACCATGAGGAGGCGCTGCTCCTCGAGCTGATCCTCGGGCGTCTCCCACAAGAAGGTCCCCTTGCGATACGACGAGAAGCGCTGCGCGTCGCGGTTCACGGTGACGCAGTCCTCGTGGCGGGTGATGGCCCAGAAGCCGGGGCCGTCGGCCTCCTCGTGCCAGTAGGCGGGCGCGTTGGCGCGGAGATAGGAGAACCACTCGTAGGGCACACCGGCCACGAAGTTGCGCGAGTCGGTGAGGTCGATCGGGGTCGGAGTCACTCGGACGACACCTCCAATGAATCAGACACTGTGTCCGATTCGTTGGAGAATACGTCCAGTCGGTCCCGCCGTCAACGTCCCGGGCCGACGCCCTGGGGCCGAGACAAGGGGGAAAACAGGGCCCTCAGCTGGACAACAGCGCCAAATCGGGCGACAGTGGCGGCGTCATGGTGGGGGCCACGTCCGCCGTCGGGCGAGACAGGACAGCGTTGCGGTGACCGGGCACATCTTGGGCGCCCTGGGTCTGCTCGCGGTGCTGAGCGCCGGGGGCACGGTGTGGCTGCTGGTCCGAGACGAGCGGGGCCGGAGCCGGACCTCGAGCGCCCGGGCGCTGCGGATCACCACTGCGGCCAGCGCTCTGGTCGTCCTCGGGACGGTGGCCTTCTTGCGCCCCTGGTACTGGGACCTCGTCATCGCGGTGGCCGTCGTGGCCGCACTGTTCGGGTTCCACGTCATGGTGCGAGCCCTGGAGCGCCGGACTTCCGCCGCCAGCTGGGGTGCGATCGGCCTCGCCATGATCTCGGTGGTGCTCGGCTCCGCGCTCGTGATGCTCGGAGCCACCGCGGCCGTGGTCGACGGGGCCGCCCTGGTGGGCGGCACCCCGGTGCCGGTGGCCCATGACCGCCAGGTGCTCGCCCATCCCGTGCTCTACCAGGTGTTCTGGGGGCCCTCGTGGGACAGCGGCGGCACCACGCCGGCCTTCGCCCAGGCCACCGCGTTCCAACGCTCTCTCCCCACCTCGCAGTGGGCGTCCGCCGTGGTGGGGTCGGGGTTCGGCGTGGGGTCGATCGGCTCGGGCGGGTGCTGGATCGATCCGACCGCCCCGACTCCGTCGGCGGCATCGAGCACGTCGACAGGGCCGTTTCCCGACGAGCTCAACCGTGTCTTTCGCCGCCACGTCCACCTCGACGCCTGCCCGGGCTTCCCCGCCAGCGAAACCCCGACCACGTTGCCCACCGATGCCGTGGTGGCCCTGTGGCTCGACCCCGGCGTCGCCGACGAGCTCGGGGGCGTCTCGGCCCACAGCTCGGTGCCGTGGCCGGGCCACGCCGAACCGGTCGCCACCATGGTCCTGACCGGAGGGTTCGCACACTGGGGTGAGCCGTCGTGCGCGCACAGCCCTCGTGTCGATCGGTTCCCGACTTCGCGTCACCGACCTACGCGCTCACTCACGAGCTCGTCGAGACCATCACCAACCCCTTCGGCCACGGGTGGTTCGCAGACGTCCCGTTGCGATGGGCGGCGCGCTATTTCTTGTCGCACGGCCCGACGGCGCTGTTGAGCACGGCGCCGGCTTTCGAGGGTGAGGTGGCGGACCTGTGTGAGCCCGGCCAGCCCCGCGCGCCCAAGGGCAGCTCGCCGGCCACGTCCGGGGCGCGCCATGCGGCGGTGGCCGGCTTCTACCGCCCCGGCACGGGCTGTGTCTCGTGATCCTGGACCACCGTGACAGAGGTCCAACGGCCCCGCTCTGCGGGCAGGTGAGAATGGACTGATGCGACGCGTCCGGCTGGTGGTGGGCCACGTCCGGACGACACTCGTCGAACAGTGGCGGCCGGTGGTGATGCCGACCGTGGCGCTGTGGGTCATGGCCGCAGCAGTGGCCACGACGCTCCTGCGGCCCTTCGACGTCATCGAGTACAAGCAGTATGCCCACGCCGCGCTGCATGCTCCGTTGTTCCACCACTTCCCGCTCGAGTACCCCGCCCCGGCGCTCGTGGTGTTCCTCCTCCCCCTGGTTGCTCCCGCTGTCGTACCCGTGGGCCTTCGCGGTGTTGGTGGGCATCGCCCTCGTCGTGCTGGTGACGAGCTACGAGAGATCCGGCTTGCCGGGATGGAACACCCGCGCCGTGGGACGGTTGATCATCTACCTGGCCCTAGGGTCGGTCATGGTCGTCGCGGGCCGCTACGACATCTTCGCCACCCTGGCCGCCTTCTTGTCACTGCTTGCGGCCAAACGCGACCGATGGACAGCGGCGTGGACGTGGAGCAGCGTCGGCTTCGTGCTCAAGCTCTTCCCCGCCGCCTTCTGGCCCGTGTTCCTGATCGCCGAGTGGCGCCGGTCCGGACGCCTCCCGGTTCGCAGGCTGTGGTGGATGGCAGGGTCCCTGGTCGTCATCGCAGGTATCCCGGCACTTCTCAACCACGCCGCTGCGCTCAACGTCCTGCACTACTACCTGCACCGGCCCACCGAAGACGGAAGCCTGCCCGCCGGCCTGTCCGTGCTCCTCGACTGGCACGGCACCGATTGGGTGGCCACGTTCCACAGCGTCAATGTCGTGGGCGCCGATCACACCGGCACTGTCGACTGGGTTCGAGCTGGCCGGTGTGGGCGCCTGTCTGTGGGTGTGGTGGGCGCAGGTCAGAGGTCGCCTCCCGGTCGAGGCGGCATGCCTGGCCACGCTCACGTTCGTGATGCTCGGGTCCAAGGTGCTGTCGGCCCAGTACCTCATCTGGCTGATGCCGCTGTGGTCGCTCTACCGGCTGCGCGTCACCTGGCTGCTGGCCGCGGCGGCCAACCTGATCGTCTTCCCCTACGTGATGTCCGCCCAGGGGTTCGGGTACCTCCCCGGACACACCTTCGCGGTGGGCCTCACCCTCACGTTCTTCGCCCGCGACGTGCTCATCGGAGTGGGCACCGTCGCTTGGCTCCGGACGTTGCTCGTCTCGACAGAGCCCCGGCCCGAGCACACCGGCGCCGTGCTCACTGTGTGACGCCTCTGTCAACCGGGGTCAGGGGCGGGGCGTCAGAGGCTGAGTACCGGGTCCTGGCTGGTGGCGGTCATGTTGTAGGTGAGGCCGAACGGCGCCACGATGCCCTTGGCCTTGAACGCCAATTGGACTGTGGTGGACGTGGGAGCGGCGCAGGTGCCCCCGCAGATGACGGTGATGTTGACATCACCGTTGACCGTCGGGCTCTGGGTGAGTTGTGTCGCGGTCGAGCTCGTGGCGCACAACGGGGCCGGGTTGACCTTCACGAGGGGCGCCGCGCCGGAGACCGCCTTCTCGATCGACGTGGGCAGACCGGATTCGCAGTACATCGTTGGGGGCGACCTGCTTGGACCAGCGATCGTCTCGATCGACGCCATCCGTGCCCCCGCGGTGGCACCGTCGTGCAGCGATGCGTTCTGGAAGGCGAGGTACGAACCCCCGATCAGCCCGAAGATCAGCAGGAAGACGAGGGGCGCCACGAGCGCGAACTCGACGAGCGTCGCCCCCGCCTCGTCGCCACGGCGGGCCCGGAGTCTCTGCGGATACGCGCATCATCCGATGAACGACAGGCTGCTGCTGCCGGGCACATTGTAGGGCTGACCGAGGATCGTGATGTTGGTGTTCCCGTCGGTGTTGAAGTCGTCGACGATGGCGGTGCCGTTGATCGTGAGCGAGCCGGTCGAAGGCGTCGGTCCGGTGGCCGACGTCCATCCCGCCCCGAAGCCGGTCTGCAGGGTGCCGCCCGCATAGAAGGGGATACCGCCGCCGACCCCGTCCCAGTAGTCCTGAGGGGCATTGGCCCCGTAGTTCGCCAGCGACGCGTTGTAGACGACGCCGGTGATGTTGATGGCCGCGGCGTCACCCGCTTCGGCGTCGAACCCGAAGTTGGCCTGGGTGCAGGGGTCCTGGTACATGACGATGCCCGGCGAGCCGTCGACACCGGCGTAGGGCCCGGTGGTCGGTCCGGTGAGGTTGACGTGTGCGCCGACCCCGCCGCCGATGATGACCGAGAAGTTGTTGCCCGTCCCCGTCATCGACGCGTCGGGCGTACTGGACACCGGCGAGTCGTGGTAGGCGAGGACCCCGTAGGTCGTCGGGCTCGTGCCCCCACAGGCCGTGGCCGACGTCTCGTGGACCTGGACTCCCGCCCCCACTGGCGGCACTGGTCAAGGTGTTCGAAGGCAGACAGGGCGCCCCGTTGCCCGGGCCGCTGGCCACGAAGGCGGCCCCCACGCCCGAGCCCGGCACGTTGCCGGCCACGGGATACGGGCTCATGGTGCCCAGAAGGACGTTGTTGCCCGTCACCGACGCACCTGGGTCGGGGTTGATCCACAGGCCCTTGTCGAATCGGTAGATGCCCGGATAGGCCGCCTCGCCCCCGCCGTATCCCGAACAGTCCTGGAAATTGGTGTTGCCGGTGATCTCGACCGGGCTCGTGTATTCGCCGGGCAGCATCTCGGTGACGCCGCCGACCACCTGGGTCGCCGGGTTGACCTGCATGGACAGCGACGGGCAGGAGATGTCGGTGGTGGCGTTCAACGGGCTCGCCGGCGCGCCCACCACGGAGAGGGGATCGACGATCTGGGCCAGGGAATTGTCGATGCTGTTGTAGTCGACCGTCACCGAACCGCCTGGTCACCGCGCACGAAAGCTGGACGTTGGGCAGGGCGCCGCCCGGGCGCCGTCGGGCCCGTCGGATTGCCCCGGCTTGATCCCCGCACCCTGGAAGCAGTGGTCCAGTGGCCACAGGGCCTCGCCCAGATAGGTGTTGTTGACGGTGTCGATGGTGCCGTAGACGTACAGGTTGGAGTCGGTCTTGGCGTCGATGCCGTCGTCCCACTCGTCACCACCCGAGGAGCTCGTCCAGGGTTGGTTGGCCACGTCGGTGTTGAGGAAGATCGTCCCCGCCACGATGAAGGTCCCGGTCCCGCCGCCCAGGATGGCGTGCGGTCCGACCTTGTTGAGGGCCACGATCCCGACCGGTGGGCCCTTGGCGACGTTGCCGACCGAGCCCGAGGCGAAGCCTTGGAGCTTGTGGACTGCCGAAGATGCCGGCGAAGAACGGTGTCCACTTCGGTGTGGCGTTGACGCTGACCCCGCAGGCGCCGGGAGGGGGGGTGGCGGGGCCGCTGTTGGCGGTGAAGGTCCCGATGGGGTGGCCGGCGGAGTTGAGGAACTGGGCCTTCCACGACGTGCCGATGCCCGAGCCGTTGTCGTCGACGAGCTTCTGGACGATCATGGCGATCTGCTGGGTGGTCGGGGAGCTCGTTCCGCTGCAGTAGGTCGAGGTGCTGAGCTGCTGGGCGGCCGCGAAGGCGGCGAAGTCGGCCGCGTTCTGAGCCCTGCGGTTCTGGACGAACCCATAGCCGCCGTCGATGGCGATGGCGATCATGCCGAGCAGGATCACCATGGCAAGGGCGAAGATGATCAGCACGACGCCGCTCTCGTCGTCCTCTACGCGCCCGGCGGATCGATGTCATGCGTACCTCGCAGTTGCGTGTGTGGTCACGGGGAAGCTCCCGACGAAAGGCACGAAGCTCACCGATGCATGGGAGATGGTGACCGTGACGACACTGATGGCCACGTGACCGGAGATGGTCTCGTTCGGGGTCAGGGCGATGCTGACGTAGTTGTTCGCCCCCGAGTTGACGCTCTGGTACACGTTGGTGTCGCCCTCCTCCGCGTTGATGGCGTTGGTGGCGTCGGCCAAGGCTTGGCTCTGGGTCGTGGCGGGATGACTCGGTGTCGACGTCAGGTCACTGGCGGCGACGAGAGCCCCGGCCCGCGCCGCGCTGGTGAGACGAATCGAATGCTGCATCCCGTTCCAGCCGTTGAACGCCGCACCCAGCAGGAGTATGACCAAGGGGATGACGAGGGCGAGCTCGACCAGGGCGGTCCCGGATTCGTCATGACGCCGGCAACCACGGTGCGCGTGATCAAGGCGTGTTGGCATTCAGCCCTCCGCCTTTCGGGCTGGCGGTAGCGGACTTCGATCCGTTGACGGTCGTGGTGGTGGGCGTCGAGGACACGGCCGACGTGCCCCCCGGGATGAGGTTGGCGCTGGTGATGTTGGTGGGCGCGGCGGCCGGGTTCCCGGCGGCTTCGAGGACCAGGTAGATGCCCCCGGTCACGCCACCACCGTTGGACTGGGCCAGGGCGATCCGTGCCGCCGCCTCGGGTGTGACGGCGAAGGTGATCACGTTGCTGGTCGTGGTGGAGGTGGTCTGGGCCGCCGAGGCCGTGCCCGGCGTCTTCACCAAGGTGGTGCCGACGGCGAGGACCGGCACCTGCTGGTACAGGGTCGTCTCCTGATTGCCGTTGATGTCGACGAGGATGTCGACCTTGTCACCGGGCTGGATCAGGCCGGCCACGGCGTGGACCTGGTCGACCGACACCGAGATCGCCACGTCGCCCTGGGGCACGGTCTGTGCGGCCACGCTGGAGATGGTCTCGGGCGCCACGAACATCCCGTCGACGACGATCTCGCCCACGGGCAGGTTGGTGTTGGCCGCCTCGTTGCGAATCGACGCCAGACGCGTCACGGCCGAGGCGGGCCGGAACTCGGCCGGCACCTTCTTCTGCTGGAGGTATCCACCGCTCGCGGCGTCGGCACCCGACAACGTCCGGGGAATGGGCTTGGCGATCACGTACGCGTTCACCAGCTTGGCGTTGTGATAGGCGTTGTCCTGAGCGTTGTTCAGGAAGACGTAGCTCAGCACCGAGGCCACCACCCCGACCGCGACGGCGACGGCAACCACAACCGTCCGCTTGGAAGTCATCCGTGTCCCCCTCTAGGCGAGCCAGGCCGATCCGGCGCTCGAATTTCGAACTCGGAGCTCTGTGTATCGGCGCTCCGCGACGTCAACCGAAGTGTCGTGTGAAGCCCAGTGTGCGCGACCACGCAGGGCTTGACAATGACCTGGGAGACAAATGAGTCGCAGGTCCTACCCCTGTTGGCGGGCCCTGACGGGCTGGAGACGAGCCGTCCCCCGGGCCGCCGGGGACCCCGTCACCCACCTCTTGGTCGCGACCTCCGACCACACTTTCGATTTCCGGCCGGCCCGTCGCCCGGTAGCAAGGGTGATCCCTCCTGGTGCGGCCGGCCAATGGCGCCAACCAGCCAGGGCATGCTGATCGAGCAATTGCGGGCGGTCGCACGATGCGTTTTGCGTCGCGGACCGGCGATCTGGGGCAGGCTGGTGTCCGTGGATGCCGGCGAACGCGACAGGTTGGCGCCGTCCCTCTCGCTCTGCAGCGTTCGAGGTTGTTCGATCAGCGCGCCGAGGCATATGACCGGTTCCGGCCGACCTATCCCGGTGCGGTGATCGACGAGCTGCTCGGTCCTGGACCTGCGAGCGTGGCCGTTCTCGGACCAGGCGGTCGCCCGGCGGTAGGACGGTCGGTGACCCCCGCCCTATGACGTCACGGAGTGTCAGATCGGCCCACTGGCATCACGGTTACCGTCCCCAACGAGGCGATACCTGAGAAAGACGAATCCGTTCGTAAAGGGATGTGAATCGAGCAGATCGAGATCAAGGCGCATTCCACTCGGTAGCCAAGGCTTGCCGCCGCCCACGATGACCGGGACCGTGTACAGGTGAAGCTCGTCGACGAGTCCCGCTTCGATCGCCTGACCCGCCAGGTCGGCTCCTCCGACCGTCAGGTCACGTCGGACCGTTGCCTTCAGGTCGCGTACATACTGAGCGTCGAAGCTTCGCTCGATTCGCGTTCGGGCCGTCGAGACCGCTTCGAGCGACCGTGAGAAGACGACCTTCTCCGCCTCCCGCCAAATCCGAGTCCAGTCTCGGACGTACGCCGGCACGTTCTCATCTGTGGGGGCGGACTCCCAATAGCTCAACGTCTCATACATCCGACGCCCATAGAGGTGAGTACCGACCGGGCGCTCGAGCTCATTGAGAAAGCGGAACACATCCTCGTCGGGTTCGCCCCATTCGAATCTCCCCTGGGGGTCCTCGATGTAGCCGTCCAGGGAAGCGATCGCTGCGTAGATCAGTTTCGCCATGCCCAGTGCTTAGCCCACCTACCGTTCCTGCCGCCGGACAGCTCGGTTCGCGAGGCGCAGGGTCCGGGACACCGGACACGTCATGGATCCGCAGCGCTTTGCAAGGCGCATCGAAGGCGACCCCGGTGACACGACATCGGGGTCACGGCCCCGAGGCCGCCGAAGGCGACGGCCGCACCCTCCCCCCGGCCCGGGCCACGGTCGACGAAGTGAATAGGACTTTTGACACAATTCCCGTCTCGGTCAGACGCCCGTCAAGCCCGCCAACAGGGGTAGGACCTGCGACTCATTTGTCTCCCAGGTCATTGTCAAGCCCTGCGTGGTCGCGCACACTGGGCTTCACACGACACTTCGGTTGACGTCGCGGAGCGCCGATACACAGAGCTCCGAGTTCGAAATTCGAGCGCCGGATCGGCCTGGCTCGCCTAGAGGGGGACACGGATGACTTCCAAGCGGACGGTTGTGGTTGCCGTCGCCGTCGCGGTCGGGGTGGTGGCCTCGGTGCTGAGCTACGTCTTCCTGAACAACGCTCAGGACAACGCCTATCACAACGCCAAGCTGGTGAACGCGTACGTGATCGCCAAGCCCATTCCCCGGACGTTGTCGGGTGCCGACGCCGCGAGCGGTGGATACCTCCAGCAGAAGAAGGTGCCGGCCGAGTTCCGGCCCGCCTCGGCCGTGACGCGTCTGGCGTCGATTCGCAACGAGGCGGCCAACACCAACCTGCCCGTGGGCGAGATCGTCGTCGACGGGATGTTCGTGGCGCCCGAGACCATCTCCAGCGTGGCCGCACAGACCGTGCCCCAGGGCGACGTGGCGATCTCGGTGTCGGTCGACCAGGTCCACGCCGTGGCCGGCCTGATCCAGCCCGGTGACAAGGTCGACATCCTCGTCGACATCAACGGCAATCAGGAGACGACCCTGTACCAGCAGGTGCCGGTCCTCGCCGTCGGCACCACCTTGGTGAAGACGCCGGGCACGGCCTCGGCGGCCCAGACCACCTCCACCACGACCAGCAACGTGATCACCTTCGCCGTCACACCCGAGGCGGCGGCACGGATCGCCCTGGCCCAGTCCAACGGTGGTGGCGTGACCGGGGGCATCTACCTGGTCCTCGAAGCCGCCGGGAACCCGGCCGCCGCGCCCACCAACATCACCAGCGCCAACCTCATCCCCGCCAGCACCACGTCGGGGGGCTGAATCGATGGCTGACACACACACCGACACCGACGCCATCGTCGGCGTCGTCGATCCCGACGAGGTCGTCCGGGGGGTCCTGACCGACCACGTCCGCGAGCTCGATGCCACCGTCGTCGGGTACGAGGACCTGGCCGCCTTCACCGAGACCATCGACGCCTCACGTCCCGGCGTGGTGGTTTTCGGGCCCTCGGAGACTCCTGACGTCATCATCACCCAGGTCGCCGGGCTCATGGCTTTCCGACCGGCGTGCAGCGCCATCATGGTCGTCTACGAATTGACCGCCGGGGTCCTCCAGCAGGCGATCCGGGCCGGCGTCGACGACGTCGTGGCGGTGTCGGCCGATGACGCCGAGCTGCTCGACGCCATCTCCCGCGCCTCGTCGCGCGTGCTGGCCCGAGGCCAGAGCACACGGGCGCCGTCCCCGGCCAGCGCCGCGCAGAGCCCGGGCCGGGTCGTGTCGGTGTTCTGCACGAAAGGCGGGACCGGGAAGTCGGTCGTCGCCATCAACCTGGCGGTGGCGCTGGCCAAGCGGACCATCCAGCCCGTGGTGCTCGTCGACGCCGACCTCCAATTCGGTGACGTGGCGCTCATGCTCCAGCTCCAGCCCACCCACACCATCGCCGAGGCCGTCCAGGCCGGGGACCGTCTGGACGGGGCCATGCTCGAGAACCTGCTCCTGCGGCACCCGCCCAGTGGGCTGCTCGTGCTGGCGGCACCGACCGAGCCCAGCTCCGCCGATCAGATCGGACGCGCCGACATCGCCCGGATCCTCGACATCCTGCGCGAGCGGTGTGCCTTCGTCGTGGTCGACACCTCCGCCAACTTCGCCGAGGTCACCCTGGCCGCCATCGAGTCGTCCGACGACATCTTGGTGATGGCGGGGCTCGACGTCATGAGCCTCAAGAGTGCGCGGATCGGGCTCCAGACCATGCGCGTCCTCGGCATCCCCTTCTCGCGGGTCAAGTTCGTGCTCAACCGGGCCAACACCCGGGTGGGCCTGACCGAAGCCGACGCGGAGCGGGCATTGCAGCTGAAGGTCGACGCCGCGCTGCCCAGTGACATCTTGGTGGCGGAATCGGTCAACCGGGGCGTCCCCGTCGTGACCAGTGCGCCCCGGTCGAAGTTCGCCAAGAGCATCGACGGCCTGGCGGACACACTCATGAACTCTGCGTCGGCTCCGGCGCAGTCCCGACAAACCGTGTGAGGGGATAGTCATGACCCTTTCTGACCACTTGCGCCAAGCCGGCGGCTTCCTCTCATCGGAGGAGGCCCGGGCCCGGCTTCTCGAAGAAGTCCACCTTCGCGTCCACCAGCGCCTCATCGAAGAGCTGGGGCCCGAGCTGTCCCAGGGCCGGCTCACGGCCAAGGACCTGCGGCCCCGGGTGAACGCGCATCTCCAGGCCGCCCTGGCCGACGAGACCACACCGCTGAGCCTGGCCGACAAGGCCCGGCTCGGTGAGGACATCGCCAACGACATCCTCGGCTACGGGCCCATCCAGGGATACCTCGAGGACCCCGAGGTGTCCGAGGTCATGGTCAACGGGCCCGACAAGGTCTACATCGAGCGCCACGGCAAGATCGAGCGGACGCCGACCAGCTTCATCGACGAGACGCACCTGCGGCGCGTCATCGACAAGATCGTGGGTGAGGTCTCTCGGCGCGTCGACGAGGCGTCGCCCATGGTCGACGCCCGTCTGCCCGACGGCTCCCGTGTCAACGCCGTGATCCACCCGCTCGCCTACGGGGGCCCGTTCCTCACGGTCCGGAAGTTCGCCAAGGACCCCTTGCAGGTCGAGGACCTCATCGCCAACCTGACCATCACCTCCGCCCTGGCTCGGTTCGTCGAGGCGTGCGTGGTGGGCAAGCTCAACATCATCGTGTCGGGCGGGACCGACACCGGGAAGACGACCCTGCTCAACGTGTTGTCGGGGTTCGTCCCCAACGACGAGCGGATCGTCACCATCGAGGACTCCAAGGAGCTCCAGCTCCGCCAGGAGCACGTGGCGTCGCTCGAGTCCCGGCCCCCCAACATCGAGGGGCGGGGTGAGATCACCATCCGGGACCTCATGCGCAACTCCCTGCGTATGCGGCCGGACCGGATCATCGTGGGTGAGTGTCGTGGCGGTGAGGCGCTGGACATGCTCCAGGCCATGAACACGGGCCACGACGGATCGCTCACCACGATCCACTCCAACAGCCCCAGAGACACGCTGTCGCGTGTCGAGACCATGACGCTGATGGCCGGCTTCGACCTGCCCATCCGGGTCATCCGGGAGCAGATGGCATCGGCCATCGACCTCATCGTGCACCTCACCCGCATGCGCGACGGAACCCGGCGCGTCACCCACGTGGCCGAGGTCCAGCACATGGAGGGCGACGTCGTCATCACCCAGGACCTGTTCATGTTCGACTACTCCATGGGCGTCGACGAGGACGGCAAGTACCGGGGCACGCTCAAGTCGATGGGGATCCGTCCCCACTTCGCCGACAAGCTCGAGGACGCCGGGGTGACGCTCGACGCGGACCTGTTCCAGGTCGAGGAGTTCTCCCGCATCCGGGTGGCCCGGCGATGAAGTTCCTGATCGCCTTCCTGGTCCTGCCCGCCGCCGGCCTGCTGGCCTGGGGCCTCATCAACGTGGTCCTGCGCGAGCGCCAGCGGCACCTGCACGAGAACTTGGCGCCGTACTCGGTGGGGAACCTGCGCGAGGCGGGCGTCGCCACGGCGACAGTCACCGGGGGCACGCCCGAGCTCATGGAGACGCCGTTCCTGCAGCGGGCGGTGGCCGCCGTCGCCGAGCTGGCGACGCGCCGGGGATTGCTCCAGTACCTGAAGCGAGTCCTCGACCAGGCCGACCTTCCGCTGCGGCCCGCCGAGGCCCTGTTCGTCTACCTCGTCAGCGTCGTGGTCGGCGGCGCGCTCGGGTTGCTCCTCGGCAACGCCGTCTGGGGCCTCATCGCTCTCGGTGCGGTGGCCGTGGTCCCGTGGATGGTGCTCCTCACGGTGGCGAAGCGTCGCACCGCCCTCTTCACGGCTCAGCTCCCCGACATGCTGCAGCTGCTCGGCACGACGCTGCGCTCGGGATTCTCGATCCTCCAAGGGCTCACCACGGTCTCCCTGCAGCTCTCGGACCCCATCGGCAAGGAGATGCGCCACGTCGTGGCCGAAGCCCGGTTGGGGCGGTCGCTCGTCGACGCCCTGTCCGAGGTGGCCCAGCGGGTCCGCAGCGACGACTTCGAATGGGTGGTCACCGCCATCGGGATCCAGCGCGAGGTCGGGGGAAACCTGGCCGAGCTCCTCGACATCGTGGCCGACACCATGATCGCCCGGGCCAGGATCCGGGGCGAGGCCAAGACGCTCACCGCCGAGGGGCGGATCGGAGCCGCGGTCATCTCCATCCTGCCCATCGCCATCGGCTTCTTCGTCTATGCCGTCAACCCGAGTTACATCAGCCCGCTGTTCCACCAGGCCTTCGGCGAGATCCTCTTCTACGGGTCCATCGGGCTCGGGGTGATCGGGATCTACTGGACCCGCAAGCTCGTAGACATCGAGGTCTGACATGTTGTCCTTGGCCGTCATCGCCATCTTCTTCACCGCCACCGGTCTCACCTACGCGGTGTTCCTCAAGGCCGACGCCCGCTTGAGCGTGCGGGCCGCGCGCGCGCGTCTGGGCGACTACGACTCGGTGCTCAAGCGCGAAGAGGACCTCAAAGACCCCTTCATCGAGCGGGTCATGGCCCCGGCCGCTGCATTCGTGGTGGGGAACTTGAAGCGGCTCCTGCCCACGGAATACCTGGACAAGCTGCGCCACAAGCTCGTGATGGCGGGGCGGGGCACGGCCGAGCAGATCGACCAGTTCCTCGTCATCCGGCTGCTGTCGGTGGTGGCGATCCCCGTGCTGTGGCTGGTGGTGTGGACCTGTACGAGCCTGACGGGCAAGACGCTGGTGGCCGTCATCGTGTTCATCGGCATCGCCGGTACCATCGGCCCCGACGCGTGGCTCAACCGGGTGGTGGCCGAGCGGCAACTGGCCATGCGGCGCAAGCTGCCCGACATCCTCGACCTGCTCACCATCAGCGTCGAAGCCGGACTGGGCTTCGAGCAGGCCTTGGCCCGCACCGTCACCATGGTCCCGGGCCCGCTGTCGGAGGAGTTCTCCCGCATGCTCGGTGAGATGCGGGCGGGGTCGAGCCGGTCCGACGCCTTGTACGCCCTCGACGCCCGCGTCGAGCTGCCCGAACTGCGGTCGTTCGTCCTGGCGCTCATCCAGGCCGACACCTTCGGCGTCTCGGTCGGTTCCATCCTGCGCAGCCAGGCCGCCGAGATGCGGGTCAAGCGTCATCAGCTGGCCCAGGAGCTGGCGCAGAAGGCACCGGTGAAGATGCTCTTCCCGATGGTGTTCTGCATCATGCCGGCGCTGTTCGTCATCATCGCCGGACCTGCGGTCCTGGGGATCTTCCAAGCCTTCCGCGGTCACTGACGGCCATACTCCGGGCCGTGCGCACGCCACGGGTCTCGACCGTCGTCGGCGCCACGTTCGTCATCTGGGGGACCGTCGTCGGGCTCGAACGCCTCCACGACAATTCGTTCCTCACCCATGTCGCCACGGGCCGGTTGATCCTGGCCCACGGCGTCCCCACCACCGACCCCTACACCTTCACCGCCCTGGGCCGTCCCTGGGTGGTCGAGTCGTGGCTGGCCTCGGTCGCCTATCGGGGCCTCGAGAACCTGGCCGGAGGGCACGGCCTCGAGGTGATGCACGCCGTGCTGTGCGCCGTGCTGGGCGCACTCGGGTGGATGCTCACGCGCCCGGCCCGCCAGCTGGGCGGGCGGATCCTGGCCAGCTGCGCCCTGTTGGCGGTGGGGACGGGGTACTGGTCGTCACGGCCCCTGCTCATGGCGCTGGTGCTCTTCGCCGTGCTCGTCGTCATGGTGGAGACCGACAAGGGGCCCCCGTGGGTGCTGGTCCCGGTCATGTGGGTGTGGCTCAACGTCCACGGCAGTTGGCCCCTCGGCCTCGCCTACCTCGTGCTTCGGATGGTGGGGCGGCGGCTCGACGGCGCCGAGCAGGGCCGGCTGCCGCGCCTGCTCGGGTTCGGTGCCGTCGGTGCCGTGGCCGGCGTGGCCAACCCCATCGGGTTGCGGCTGGTCGGCCTATCCGTTGACCGTGATCACCCATCACCAGGCCTTCGCCCACATCGTCGAGTGGCAGACGCCGAGCTTCTCCGACCCCGTGAACGTGGCGTTCCTCGTCGAGGTGCTGCTGGCCGTCGTCTTGCTCGTGGCCCGGCGGGGCACGGTCGAGGACGTCCTCGTCGTGGCCCTCTTCGGCGCCGCGGCCCTGCTGGCGTCGCGCAACGTCCCGGTGGCGGCGCTGCTCTCACCCCCGTCCTGGCGCGGGGCCTGGCCGGCATGGGGACCATCGACGGCGCCCGGCGCGGCCTGGTCCCCGCCGTCGGCCTGGTGGCGCTGATCGGGCTCGGGGTCGCGCTCACGGCCGGGGCCATGGGACGTCCCGCCTACGACTTGTCGCTCTACCCGGTGCCCGAGGTGTCGTGGCTCGAGCAGCACCATCTGGTGCCGGGCCGGGTGGCGACCACCGACTACGTCGGGAACTACCTCGAGTTCCGCTACGGCACCCGTGCCAGCGCCTTCATCGACGACCGGGCCGACGTCTTCCCCCCGGCGGTCGAGAAGGACTACGGCACGTCTTGTCTGAGCGGCTCCGAGGGCTGGCGGACGGTGCTGGCGCGCTACCGGTTCGACGTCGTGCTGTGGCCCCGGTCCGAGGCCCTGGCCTCGCTCATCTCCGAGGACCCGGGCTGGAAGGTGCGGATCAGCGACCGTCACTGGGTGGTGGCCGTCCGCACCCCCGGCACGAGACCTCACGCGACACGTATCCGGGCCTGATCCGACCCCGAGGGTCGGGACAGATCTCCTCGGGAAATTTGTGGGAAATGTCTCTCGGCCCTCAGGATCGCGAGTGGAAATCACGATAGGTGAGTGAACTCCGAATCGCCCAGACAACGCCGTCCGGATCAAGGGGAGAACCGCCATCGTGCTCGAACCGCTTACCGACAAGAGGCGCCCTCCTCGGCGCGGCCTTGGCGTGCCTGGTTCGGGTGGCGGAACCTCGGCCCGCCTCGACCGAGCACATGGCCGCAGTTCGGGCCCATGCTCAGCGCCCTGCGCTGGGTGGCGCTGTCGCTGGCGCTCGCCCTCGGACTGATCGAGCACCTCGGGCCGCGCGCCGCGGTGGCGGGCGGCGTGCTCGTGGCGTACACGCTGTGGCGGACGGTCCGGCCCATCGGGGGCGAGCAGGGTCGGTGGCAGACGAGCCTGGCCGCTCGCTCCTCGAGGTGGCCGTGGGCGTGGCGGTGGTCGAGGCCACCGGATTCGCCCGTTCGCCGTTCCTCATCACCTTGGGCGTCGCCACCGGCCATCGCCGGGTTCGCCGGAGGCCTGCGGGTGGTGTCGGGGCTGGCGGTCATCGCCGGGTTGGCCGTGGTCGCTGCCGAGCTTGCTCCTTGTCTCGCACCCGGCGACGCCAACTACGAGCGTGCAGTTCGCCATCGAGCTCGTCCTCGTCGGCGTGGCCGGCGGCTTCAGCCGGTACCTCGTCGAGGAGTCCCACCAGGCCCGACAGGGCCTGGCCGCCCGGGTCGAGCACCTCTCCGAGGTCAACGAGCTGCTCCTCGACCTGCACCGGGCCACCGAGCGCGAGGTCACGCCCATGCACGTCGAGGGTGCGGCCCGGTGGGCTCTCGAGCGGCTCGACGAGATGTTCACGCCCGACGTCGCCGCGGTGGTGCTCCTCGACCCCACCACCCGCACCTGGCACGTGGCGGCGGGCAACGGCGTGCGCACCGGCACGCCCGAGAACCCCGTCGAGCTCCCCCGCGCCGTCGTACGGCGCCGCGCACGGGACCGACCCGGTCGTCCTCGAGGACCTGCACCAGGGCCTGCACTACCGGTCGCGCTGGGGCCTGTACTGCCCCATGCACGCCCGCGACGAGATCGTGGGCGTCCTCGCCGTCGAGGGCAGCGCACCAAGGCACCCCGCGGGATCGATCGAGCGGCGCCGGATCGCGCGACCTGGCCCGGGCCGCGGCGCTGGCCATCGACAACGCCCGGTGGCTCGAGCGGATCCACACCCTGGGCATGGAGCAGGAGCGGACCCGCCTGGCGCGCGAGCTCCACGACCACATCGGCCAGTCGGTGGTGTACCTGGGCTTCGAGATCGACCGGCTGGTGGAGCTCAACCACGGGCGCGCCGTGCAGGCCGATCTGCTGGAGCTGCGCGGCGACCTGCGCGACCTCGTCGAGGAGCTGCGCGACATGCTCGTCGACCTGCGCAGCGACGTCACCGAGGCCCAGGACGTCGGAGGGCGTCCTGCGGTCGTTCCTCGAACGGGTGAACAAGCGCAACCGGGTCGAGGTCACCCTCGTGGCCGACACCGACAGCCGTATGCCCCTGCCCGTCGAACGCGAGGTCTGGCGCGTGGCGCGCGAGGCGGTCATGAACGCCGAGCGCCACGCCCGGGCGTCGCACGTCTCGATCCTGTGGCTGTGCAACGACGAGGGGGCGCTGCTCGAGGTGGCCGACGACGGCGTGGGGCTCCCCGCCGGCAAGACGTCGGGCGAGTCGGGCTACGGCTTGGTCGGCATGCGCGAGCGGGCCGACTCGATCGGCGCCCAATTGGAGATCACCTCGGGGCCCGGACAAGGGCACGTTGGTCCGAATGAGAATGAAGGCGGCGTAATGGTACGAGTACTGATTGCAGACGATCACACCATGGTGCGCGAGGGGCTGCGTTGGGCCCTCGAGCACGCCGGGCTCGACGTGGTGGGCGAGGCCGCGGACGGCGAGGAGGCCGTCGACATGGCCGAGCAGCACCACCCCGACGTCGTGCTCATGGACCTGTCGCTCCCCGTGCTGTCGGGCGCGGCCGCCACCAAGCGGATCCGGACGCCTCGTTGCCCGAACACGTCGGTGCTCGTGCTGTCGATGCTGTCCGACGACACGGCGGTGTCCTCCGCCCTCGACGCCGGCGCCGGCGGCTACCTGGTGAAGGACTGCACCACGTCGGAGATCGTCGACGCCGTCAACCGGGTCGCCGCGGGGCGAGCGCGTCATCGCCCCCTCGGTGGCCGGGGCCGCCGCGGCACCGTCGGCGCACAGCGACAGCCAGCCCTCGAGGCCGCCGCTCAGCTCCACCCGCCCGCTCATCTCCAAGCGCGAGGAGGAGGTGCTGCGGCTCATGGCCACCGGGGTGTCGATCCCCGAGGCGGCACGGCGGCTCTTCATCAGCGTCAAGACCGTGAAGAACCACCTGTCGTCGATCTACCAGAAGCTCGACTCCCACGACCGGGCCCAGGCGGTGTTGAAGGCCATGCGCATGGGCCTCATCCGGATGGACTGAGCCACCCGACTGCGCGTGGTCGCGGTAGGCCCTGCGACCCACGTTTTGGCTGCACAGAGTGACTTTTGGGCCTCCTGACCTATGGCGATCCAGGGCCTAATTCCCCGATAGTGGGATCCAAGGTTGGAAATCGAAAAGAGGGGGAACCGTGAACATCTTCACTCTGGTGCTGCGCGTGATCGACCCGATCCGCACGACATGGAACCGTCGGGACGAGCTGGGCGCCAGCCTGGTCGAGTACGCGCTGCTCCTCGCCCTCATCGCCGTCGTGGCGCTCGTGGCCCTGCACTTCCTGGGTGGGTCGGTCGCCAACACGCTCAACAGCGTCGGCAGCTCCGTCAACAACCCGACTCGGCATCGTAGCCGGACCGGCTTACGACGATCCGCTATTCGCTCTAGACACCACGAAAGGAGGGAAACCGTGAACATCGTCTCTCTCGTGATGCACGTGATCAACCCGATCCGCGCCACGTGGAACCGCAGGGATGAGTTGGGAGCCAGCCTCGTCGAGTACGCGCTGCTCCTCGCCCTCATCGCCGTCGTGGCACTCGTGGCTCTGCACTTCCTGGGCGGCTCGGTTGCCAACACGCTCAACAGCGTCGGCAGCTCCGTCAACAACCCGACCGGCACCTGATCGCCGGTCGGCGAACAGTCGGACTAGCAACGGCTCAGCTCGGAACCCCGGGCTGAGCCGTTTGCGCGCCCGAGGAGCGAAACACCACGGCCTGGCTCGAGCGCCACACCACGCGCCAGTGGGCGTCGTGCTGGAGGTAGAGCGCCAAGGGCGTGCCCGGCTGCCACAGGACGTATTCGACGTCATGGGCCCGCAAGCACCGGATCGGGGTCGGTGGTGAGATCGGCGACCTCCAGGTACTGCGACAAGCACGCCGTTGTCGGTGTAGAGCTCGGTGCGGCCGTCGACGAAGACGGGCCGGCCCACCCAGTCGAGGTAGTCGTTCCAGAGATAGGTCGAGAAGATCCGGCCCCGGTGGTGCTCGAGATAGGCCACCGCCTGGACCGGCACGCTCGTGGCCGGCTGTGGCGGCCGGGTAGAACGGGCCGTGGAGGAACGACAGCCCCAGGACCGCCGACGAGCGGCCACACGAGCAGGCTCGGGCGCAGACGCTCTTCCTCGATGGGCGGGACAGCTCGCCGCCAGGGCGCACCAGGCGATGGCGAAGTACGGGATGAAGCGCACCGCGTCGAGGCTCGAGACCGAGCAGGAACGCGGCCAGCGCCAGCTCCACGGCGGGGACGTCGCGCTTCGAGAACGCCAGGTAGGCCACGGTGATGGCCACGGGGAGCACGATGACCGCCAGGGTGGCGGGGTCGTGGAAGTCCGGTGACTGCCACTCCGCGATCAGCCGGCGGACGTCCTGGTTGAAGGTGATGCCCAACGCGCTCGAGTAGACGCCGGGCCCGAACGGGTTGACGAGGGTGGCGGCTCCCGACGCCACGAAGGTGGCCACGATCGGGCGCCCGCGGCAGGGGGTCGGGGACCGTCACCCGGCCCGACACCTCGTCGCAGCCAGCGCGGCGACCACCTCGAGGAGCGAGGATGGCGAGGCCGAGGAGGAAGCTCCCGTGCAGGTTGGCCCACAGCACGAACAGGACCGGGACCGGCCACAACAACCAACCCCGCCGGCGCCGGGCCAGGGTGAGCAGCAACAGCAGCAGGGCCAGGAAGAAGTAGCTGACCATCTGGGGCCGGTCGTCGAGGAACAGCGTGACCGCCGCGCCCGCCTCCACGCAGAGCAGGCCCGTCCAGGTCCACCCGGCTCCGACCATCCGGCTCCGGACGGCGACGGCGAGGACCGTGAGCGTCGCCAGCCCGGCCGACAAGCAGCCAGAAGGCCACGGGCCCGACGCTGCGCACCGACTGGGCCAGCACGACGTCGTATCCCCACTCCGGTGTGATCCACTTCTCGCCGAGCACCGTGTAGGAGAACACGTCGGTGCTCATGACGCGGTGGTGGTCGAGCATCCACACCCCTGCGGCGCGGTGCCAGAAGGTGTCGTCGAACACGCCGCGGTGCAAGGCGTCGCGCCACGGGATGAGACAGCCCACCACGAGGCCGACGACGCCGACGGGGAGCGCGGCGCGGCGCCACGGGCTGGCCCGCGCGCGGCGGTGTCGGGCCGTGGCGCGGCGTCGCGTCGGGCGTCGCCATCGCCCCGGGTTGCGGCAACCGAGGGCGCTCGAGGAGATGTCCGGGGACGACGTCACCTCGGCCACGACGACCATGATCGCGTGTCGGCGCTGTCCAGCCGCGCATGCACGGAGCGCTACCGGCGCACGGTCCCTCAGTCGGTGCAGACCGTGCCCGGCGCCGGGAGCGTGCCCGCCACGAAATAGGCCTGGTCGAGGGCCCGGACACACGCCGCTGTAGTAGTAGGCCACGTGGTTCTCGCCCTGCCAGGTCACGAGCTCACCGTGCTGGAGCTCGGCCGCCAGGCGCTGCGCCCAGACATAGGGCGTGGCCGGGTCCTTCGTCGCCCCCACCACCACGATGGGCGGCGATCCCACCGCCGTGGTCGCCTGCGGGGTCCGGGTGGCCGGGACCGGCCACACCGCGCAGGTGGCCTCGCCCCAGGCCAGCAGCGGGCCGAAGAACGGGGCGTTGACCGCGGCCTGCGCCGCCAGGGCGGGGATGCCCGCCGAGCCCCTGGCCACGGGATGGTCGAGGCAGTCGATGGCGGTCTCGGCGTCGGCGGCGTTGGACGAGCCCTCGGTCACGTAGCTGTCGGCCATCGACAGCACCCCGGCGCCGTTGCCGGCCGCCGCCTGGGCCAGGGCGTTGGCCAGGTTGGGCCAGTAGGAGCGGGCGTAGAGCGCCGAGAGCACGGCGTAGTAGATGCGCACCGGGCCCCGCGCTGTCGGCCCGGCGCCGGCGGGAAGCGCCTGGGTCCGGCTCTGGGCGATCAGGCTCAGCAGGGCCGTGGCCGAGGCGCCTCCGGCCGGTCGCCACGGGCACCCCGACGACGCGCACCACGCGAAGAAGTCGTCGAGCACCGACTCGAATCCCTCGCTCTGTTCGTCGACCATCTGCTGCGGTGCTCATGGCGGGGTCGATGGCCCCGTCGAGCACCATGGCCCGGACGTGGGTGGGGAACATCTGGGCGTAGGTGGCTCCGAGCAGCGTGCCGTAGGAGTGGCCGAAGTAGGTGAGCTGCGCGTCACCGAGGGCCTGGCGGATCCGGTCGAGGTCGCGCGCCGTGTCGACGGTCCCGACGAAGGGGAGCAGGTTGCCGCTCATCGACTCGCACTGCGCCGGCGTACTCGTCGTCGTTGGTGAGCAGCGCCAGCTGGGCGCCGGTGGTGCTCGGCACGGGGTCGGGCAACGGCCCGGGCGTCGACGCGTCGGCGGTGCCCGAGGTCCCGGTGCTGCACAGCACCGGGCTGCTGCGCTGGACCCCGCGGGGGTCGAACTCCACGATGTCGAAACGGGCCAGCAGTGCCGGAGGTGAGCACGCTCAGCTCGGCGGGGAGGTCGTTCACACCCGACCCGCCGGGACCGCCGGGGTCGATGACCAGAGAACCGATGCGCTGCGCCGGGGTCGGTGGCGCGGTGCATCGCCAGCGCGATCTGGATCGTGCCCAACTGCGGGTTGGGCGTAGTCGAGGGGCACCGCCACCGTGCCGCACTGCAGCGTGCCGCACGGCGTCCACTGCACCGGGGTGACCGGGGGCTCGACGACGGTCGTCGTCGTGGTCGGCTGCTCGTGGTGGTGCTCGACGTCGTGGTGCTCGAGGTCCTCGGGCCCGGTGCGCTCGGTGCGGTGTCCGGAGCGCCGGCCCGACCCGCGGCGGGGGCGCACGCGCCGAGCAACACGGCGCAGCAGCCACGATCACGCAGCGTCGTCCGGCGGGGCCGGCGACCTCCTCCCCCACCGACCAGTCCACCTCTTCACTGTGGCACGACGGCTCGGCCGTACCGGGGTCGACCCCGGGCGTGGGAGGATCGGGGCGTGCCCGAGTTGCCCGAGGTCGAGGCTCTCACCCGCTTTCTCACCGAGCGCAGCGCCGGCCAGCGCGTGGCGACGGTGCGAGCTCGGCGCCATCGCCGCGCTCAAGACCGTTCGACCCTCCCCTGTCCGTCGCTCGTGGGGCGTGCCGTGGTGTCGGTCACACGGCGGGGGAAGTACCTGTGCATGGACCTCGACGGCCAGTGGCTGGTGCTGCACCTGGCCCGGGGCGGCTGGGTCACAGTGGAAGGACAAGCTTCCCGCCGACCGGGCCCGGCCGAGCCGCAGCCCCCTCGCCCTGCGCATGGGATTCGAGGGCGGGTCGGGATTCGACGTCACCGAGATGGGGACCGAGAAACGCCTGGCGCTGTGGGTCGTCGGCGACCCCGACGACGTCGAGGGTGTGCCACCTTGGGCGTCGACCCCCTCGACCCCGTCCTTCGACACCGACAGCGCTGGCCGCGACTCCTCGGCGGCGCGTCGGGGAACATGAAGACGGTGCTCGCCGCCCAGTCGATCATCGCCGGCATCGGCAACGCCTACTCCGACGAGATCCTCCACGTCGCCCACCTGTCGCCGTTCAAGCCGGCGCGCAACCTCGACCGCGACGAGGTCGAACGGCTGCACGGCGGCCGTCGTCGGCGTGCTCGCCGACGCCGTGACCCGCGCCGTCGGGCCAGGAGGCGTCGGAGCTCAAGGGCGACAAGAAGCGGGCCATGCGCGTCCACGGGCGCACCGGCGAGGCCTGTCCGGAGTGCGGCGACGTCGTGCGCGAGGTGTCGTTCGCCACGAAGTCCCTGCAGTACTGCGCCACCTGTCAGACCGGGGGCAAGCCCCTCGCCGACCGGCGCCTGTCCAAGCTCCTGCGGTAACAGTGTCTGTCTGGTTCACCCGATCTGTCCATCTCGAAGGGAGTGTCGTGAACGACAAGGAGATCGTCAACGAGATCAACCGTCTCTCCGAGGAGGAGCACCGCCTCGAAGAGGCGCATGTGGGAGAGGGGCTCACCCCCGAGGAGTCCGAGAAGCTCCGCACCATCGAGGTCTCGCTCGACCAGTGCTGGGACCTGCTGCGCCAGCGCCGGGCCCGACGCGATGCCGGCCAGGACCCCGACGAGGCCGCCCGCCGCGCCCCGCCCCGGTGGTCGAGAACTACCAGCAGTAGAGGCCGCCGGCCCCGGGCTCAGCGGTCCTCGTCGTCGAAGGGCTCGGCCATCGACTGCTCGAGCCAGTCGGCCTCGGGCACGTCGTCACGGTGGTGGGCGGCTTCGACGGTCTTCTCGGGTACCACCGACTGCTCCTGTTCGAGCGCGTCGGCTTCCGGCACTGGCTCGTTGCGGTCCATGGCGTCATCTTGCCCCCGATAACATGCGCCCGTCCTGCGGCGGGGGTGCCGTCGTCATCGTCGACCGGCCGACCAGGGCCGTCGACCGGGAGGGGGGTCGGTGAGCGACGAGCAGTTCAACCTGGGGCTGGTGTTCGAGACGGTGGCGGCCACGATCCCCGAGCGCGAGGCCATCGTGTGGGGGGAGCGTCGCTTCAGCTACGCCGAGCTGCGCGACCGCTCCCGGCGCCTGGCCATGTTCCTCCACCAGCACGGGTTGGGGGCCCAGCGCGGACGCGAGGGCCTGGCCGGGCACGAGTCGGCCCAGGACCACCTCGGGCTCTATCTCCACAACTCCAACGAGTACGTCGAGGGGATGATCGGGTCGTACCTGGCCCGAGTGGCGCCGTTCAACGTCAACTACCGGTACGTCGAGGAGGAGTTGCAGTACCTCCTCACCGACTCCGGCGCCCGGGCCGTCGATCTACCACGCCACCTTCGCCCCGGTCCTGGCCCGGGTGCTCCCGTCGCTCCCGAAGCTCGAGCTCCTCCTGCAGGTGGCCGACGAGTCGGGCAACGACCTCCTGCCCGGGGCCGTCGACTACGAAGCCGCCCTGGCGTCGTCATCGGCCCGAGCTGCCTCCGGTGGAGCTCACGCCCGACGACCTCTACATCCTCTACACCGGGGGCACCACCGGCATGCCCAAGGGTGTGCTGTGGCGCCAGCACGACATCTTCCGGGCCGCCATGGGCGGCCGGACCTACGGGACCTGGGAGCTGGTGGAGAGCTACGAGCACCTGGCGGCGCGGATCCTGCCCACCGGCGGACATCCGCGTCATGTCGATCCCGCCGCTCATGCACGGCGCCGCGCAGTGGGCGTGCTTCTACTACATGACCATGGGAGCGACCATGGTCTTCCCCACCAACACGCGGTCGGTCGACCCCGTCGACGTGTGGGACACCGTGGCGCGCGAGCGGGTCATCGGCATCTCGGTGGTCGGTGACGCCATGGCCCGTCCCGTCGTCGAGGAGCTCGAACGCGGCGGCCACGACGCCAGCACGCTGCATGGCCTTCGGCAGCGGGGGCGCCACCTTGAGCGTCGGGCATCAAAGAGCGCCTGCTGGCCGTGCTCCCCAACGTCATGATCTCCGACGTGGCGGGCGCCTCGGAGACCGGCGTCCAGATGGGGGTGGCGTCGACCCCGGGGTCGGTGTCGACCGGGACCTTCGTCCCCGGGCCCGGGACGGTGGTGGTGAGCGCGGACATGACGCCGTGTCCTCGAGCCCGGCGACGACGAGGTGGGCTGGCTGGCCCAGACCGGGCTCGGTGCCGCTCGGCTACCTGGGCGACGCGGAGAAGACGGCCCGGACCTTCCCCGTCATCGACGGCCGGCACTACTCGGTTCCCGGCGACCGGGCCCGGGTCCTCGCCAACGGCGAGATCGAGCTGCTCGGCCGGGACTCGGTGACGATCAACTCCGGGGGCGAGAAGATCTTCGCCGAGGAGGTCGAGCAGGCCATCATCGGGCATCCCGCCGTGGCCGATGTGGTGGTGGCGCCGCGCCCGAGCGAGCGCTGGGGCCAGGAGGTGGTGGCCCTGGTGCAGGTGGCCGACGGCCACACGGTGACGACCGAGGAGCTGCTCGCAGAAGCCGGCAAGCACATCGCCCGCTACAAGCTCCCCAAGGCCATCGCCTTTCTCCCCCACATCGTGCGCTCCCCCGCCGGCAAGGCCGACTACCGCTGGGCCCGGGAGCGCGCCCTCGAGGCCTGAGTGGAAGACCGCATCACCACCGGGCTGTACCTCGAGCTCGGCGACCTCGACCCCGGGCACTACGCCGCCGCACCGGGCGCCGGAGCTGCTGGCCCGACCCGGCGTGGACCGGGTGACGTGGTGGGAGAACAACGTCCCGGGCCGCACCGAGCTGCCCATGGCCGTGCGCCGACGGCACGCTGCTCGGGGTGGCCGAGGTCGACGAGTCCTTCGTCGCGCCGGACCCGCTCCCCGACACCACGGCCCGGCTCTTCCGCCGCTTCGCCGCGTCCCAGCCAGGGCATCCTCACCGGGCGCGCCCACGACGGGCCTGCTCGTCGTGTGGATCAGCCCCCAGTCCCCCGACCAGACCCAGGCCCTGCGCGACTGGGGTGACTTCGTCCACATCCGGCACATCGCCGCCGCCGCGATCCCCGGCTTCACCCACGTCACCCCTACGAGAACACCGCCGGCGGCGATCCCGCGCTTCATGCACTTCTACGAGCTCGACACCGAGGATCCCGAGGCCGCCTACATGAGCATGGCCCGGCACATGGCCGCGTACTTCGGGGGCTCGCGCACCGAGGCCTTCGAGGCGTGGGCCGACTGGAAGGCGGCGGGCGGAGAGGTCGTCTACTGCAATACCTTCCGTCTCCTCGGAGGATCGCCCCTGCGCCTGCAGGCGGCGCGCCCGGAGGCTGATCGGCGATGTCCTACGTCCTGGTGGACAAGCCTCGTCCCCATGTGACGCTGATCACCTTGAACCGGCCCGAGCGCATGAACGCCATGGCCTTCGACGTGATGATCCCCTTGCGCGAGGCGCTCGAAGCCGCCAGCGCGGACAACGACACGCGTGTCGTGGTCCTCACCGGCGCCGGCGGCGCATTCTGCTCGGGGGCGGATCTCGAGGACGCCGGCATCATCCCCAACATCGCCGGGCTCACGAGGAGCTCCATCGCCCAGCGCTCGATGGAGCTCCTCGACGACGTCATCCGGGCCATCCGCAAGATGCACCAACCCGTCATCGGCGCCGTCAGCGGGCCCGCCATCGGGGGTGGGTTCTGCCTCAGCGTCGCCACCGACATCCGGGTGGCCTCGGAGGCGGCCTACTTCCGAGCGGCGGGGATCAACAACGGACTGACCTCGAGCGAGCT
Source organism: uncultured Acidimicrobiales bacterium (assembly GCA_963796765.1). GTDB lineage: Bacteria > Actinomycetota > Acidimicrobiia > Acidimicrobiales > UBA8190 > Chersky-840. The sequence goes on from CAWCMY010000002.1 coordinate 432,622, forward strand.
CGGACTGAGCTATCTCCTGCCGCGCGCCATCGGGTCGTCACGCGCCTTCGAGATCATGCTGACCGGCCGCGACGTGGACGCCGCCGAGGCCGGGCGCATCGGGCTCGTCTCGAGCGTCGTCCCCGCCGACCTGCTCCTCGACGCCGCCTTCGAGATCGCCCGAGCGCATCATCGGCTTCTCGCGGGTGGGGATCGAGCTGACCAAGCGCATGCTGTGGGCCAGCCTCGACGCCGGGAGCCTGCACGGCCACATGGACCACGAAGGCACGACCCAGCTCTACGTCCGGCTCACCACCGAGAACTTCGAAGAGGCCGTCCGGGCCCGACGCGAACGACGTCCCCCGGACTTCCGCGACTGACCGGAGCGTTAGCCGCCGGGCAGGAAGTCGAGGAGGAGCTCGTTCACCGCATCGGGCGCCTCGAGCTGCATCCAGTGCCCGGGCCCGTCGATCCTCTCGTAGCGCCACGACCCCGAGACATGCGCGGCGGATCCGGTCATCTGCTCCTCGGTGAGGGCGAAGTCGCCGCTGCTCCACACCCCCATGGTGTTGGCCTGCACGGGCGGGAGCTCGAGCGGCGGTCCCACGAAGGATTCCGGGGGCACGTTGGCGCGGTAGTAGTTGAGAGCGGGTGTCAAGGACTTGGTCGCCTCGAGATCGGCGATGACGCCGTCGACATCGGGGTGGCCTCCCCAGGCCCGGAAATTCGCCCAATCGTCGTTCGACAACCATTGCTCGGCCACGCCCTCGAACTGGAAGAGCAGCATGTACCACGACTTCTCGCGTTGGACATATCCCGCCGAGACGAACGACCCGGGATGGCCGACCGACAGTGCCACCAGGTGGTCGACCCGGTCGGGCAGCAGGGACCCGAAGGCCCACGCCAGAGCCGCACCCCAGTCGTGTCCCACCACATGGGCGCGTTCGATGCCCTGGGCGTCGAGGATCGCCACGATGTCGCCGGCCAGGAAGGGGATGGAGTACGCCTCGACCTCGGCGGGCTGGTCCGAGGCGCCGTAGCCGCGGAGGTCGGGAACGATGGTGGAGAACCCGGCCTCGACGAGGGCGGGGACCTGGTGGCGCCACAGGCGCCCGCTGTCGGGAAACCCGTGCAGCAACACCACGGGCGGCCCTTCTCCGGTGACCTCGTACTCGATCCCGACCCCACCGACGTCGACACGCATACCCTCTCTCCTTCCCGCCTGGCCCGTAGAGGTTCGGGCGTGCGTCAGGCTGCCACGATGGACAGGAGTTCGTCCCGGCTCGGTCCGAGCCGCGGCGCCTCGCGCCAACCCGCTCCCAAGGTGAGTGCCTTCTCGAAGAGCGCGGCGTCGGCGAACACCTCCTCAGGCGTGGCCAGCAATGTCTGGATGGAGAGTCCGGCCCGAAGACAGTCGGGGTCCTGGCCGGCCGCGAAGAAGATGGACTTGACGATGTCCCAGTCGCCGCCCTCGGGTCGGTACTCCTCGCCCCGGATCTCGGCGTCGATCTCGCCGAGGCGGTGGCGGTCGAAGCTCAACGTGGCCCGGTACCAGGGCTCCACGATCGACTCGGTGGCGTGCGCCCACGCCGCGCTCGAAGGCAGCGGCGTCATCGACACCGGTGCTCCGCAACACGTCGCGCAGGGCCTGGCAGTGCATCATGCCGATCGATGCACCGCGTCCGAGCGACGGGTTGGTGCATGCCCACGAGTCCGCCACCGCCACCAGCCCCGTCGCCACCGGGGCGCCGTCCACCGTGAAGTCACGGTGTCGATCCTCGATCTTGGACATGGTGACGACCCGGTCCTCGATGGGCTCGCCCTCGAGCCAGTGAGCGGCCAACGGCAGGCTCCGCACCACCGCCTGCCAGCGCTCGATGTCGCGCAGACCCCGCATGGCAGGGTCCGCGGCACTGGCGATCACCCCCACCCCCCAGGTGCCGTTGTCGGCCGGCAGCGTGAGGGTCGACACACTGCCATAGGCCTGCAAACTCGGTCCCAGCGCGACCGGCGTGGTGCCGTTCGGCAGACCGGAAGTGCCGTCCGTAGTAGACGAACCCAGAGTCCTCGAGCTCCTCGACGGGACGGCGTGCGCCGGCCGCCTCGAGCCAGTCGGGCAATGCGGAACGCCGGCCCGTGGCGTCGACGACGAGGTCGGCGGCGATCTCCTCTCCCGCCGCGGTGCGCACCCCGGTGATGTGGGGCACGCCCCGGATGGCCTGGGCGCCGGCCACGAGACCGGCCACGGCGACGCCGCGCCGCACGGTGACTCCAGGAGTCGAAGCGGCGGCGGCCCCCATGACCGCCTCGATCACGGGCCTGCGCCCCGTCAGGCTCTCGAAATCACCGTCTCCGGGCCGTGTCCCGCCGGTGAGGGTCTCGGGCACGGCGCCGATCAGGCTCAGGCGCAGCGCCCCGGCCGCCTCGAGCGCCTTGGCCACGTGGGGCAATTCCTGTTCGAGCGCGAGGCGGAACCGGGGCATGAAGAAATGCAGGAGCCTGAACTGGTTCACGCCGCGGCGCTCCCAGCTCTCCCACGCCTCGGTGGGCGGCGGCGGCTCCGCGCCGTCGCGCTCGAGCAACGTGACGTCGTGGCCGTCCTCGGCCAGCAGCATCGCCGCCGACAGTCCTCCCACTCCACCCCCGGTGACCACGATCTCGGCCATGTACACCTCGGTTCGCCGCTGGCGCGGCACGCGGACCACAACGACATCCGGAAGCTACCAGCGCCACCCGGTGACCGCTCCTCGGGCGACGGCGATGCCCATCTGGGATGATCGGTCGCGGACCGGGTCGAAGGCCCCGGGGACCGGAGGAGCCACCCATGCACGTTCCACTCACGATCGGTGACTTCTTGGAGCGGGCTGCCTTCGTCCACGGTGCGGACCGGGTGGCGATCGTCGACGAACCCGCCGTGGCGGGCTCGCTCGGCTCCATCACCTATGCCGAGATGCACGACCGGGCCCGGGGGATGGCGCTGGCCCTCGACGCCATGGGGGTGGCACACGGGGAGCGGGTCGCCATCGTGAGCCCGAACTCGGCCCGGTTCCTCATCTCGTACTTCGGCGTGAGCGGGTTCGGGCGCATCCTCGTTCCTGTCAACTTCCGGCTCAACGCCGACGAGGTCGGCTACATCGTCGAACATTCGGGCGCCTCGGTGCTGCTCGTCGACCCCGAGATCGAGCCGGCACTGGCCGGCGTATCGGCCAAGGTGCGGTTGCTCCTCGACGGCGACGAGGACGCCGAGCTCTTCGCGCCGGCTCCTCCCGACGCGCAACCAGCCCGTTGGGAGGGCGACGAAGCCGCCACGTGCTCGATCAACTACACCTCGGGCACCACGGCACGTCCGAAAGGGGTCCAGCTCACCCATCGGAATTGCTGGCTCAACGCCGCGGTCTTCGGTTGGCACACAGCCGTGAACGACCGGGACACGTTCTTGCACACGCTGCCCATGTTCCACTGCAACGGGTGGGGCATGCCCTACGCGGTGACGGCCATGGGCGGGCGCCATGTCGTGGTCCGAAAGATCGACGGCGAAGAGATCCTGAGCCGGATCGAACGTGAAGGGGTGACGATGTTGTGCGGGGCCCCCGCCGTGGTGGCGGCCATCCTCGGCGCCGCTGAGGCCCGCCGCCAGCGTGGGCAAGAGGTCCCCGGGCGCGCCACGGTTCGGATGGTGGTGGCCGGGGCCCCACCCCCGAGCAAGACCATCGAGGCCGTCGAGACCGAGCTGGGTTGGGAATTCATCCAGATCTACGGTCTCACCGAGACCACTCCCCTGCTCACCATCAACCGGGCACCCTCGGAATGGGACAACCTCGACAGCTCGGTGCGTGCGGCGATGTTGTCGCGTGCGGGTGTCCCTGCGGTGGGGGTGCGCATGCGTGTCGACGCCGACGGCGAGCTCCTGGCCCGGACCAACCACGTCTTCGACGGCTACTGGGGACAACCGGCCGAGACCGCCAAGGCGATCGAGGGCGGCTGGTTCCATACCGGCGACGGCGGCTATCTCGACGGGCCCTACATCGTCATCGCCGATCGCAAGAAGGACGTGATCATCACCGGGGGCGAGAACGTCTCGTCGATCGAGGTGGAGGACTGCTTGTACCAGCACGCCGCGGTGGCCGAGGCGGCGGTCATCGGGGTCCCCGACGAGAAATGGGGCGAGACGGTGAAAGCCCTCGTGGTGCTGCGTCCCGGCGCCCTCGCCACCGAGGAGGAGCTCATCGAGTTCTGCCGGGCCCGCCTGGCCCACTTCAAGGCGCCGAGGTCGGTGGAGCTCCGTGACGGCCTCACCCGGACCGCCACCGGCAAGCTCCAGAAGTACAAGCTGCGCCAGCCCTACTGGGAAGGCCACGACCGTCAGGTCAATTGAGTTCCTCGCCGCGACATCCCCTCCCGACGCAGCGTCACTCTGGGAGGAGCCGGTAGGAACCGATCACCGTGGCGTCGGCCGGGACAGGGCCCTCGACCACCCGGTCCTTGAGTCCCGACTGGAAGTCGCCGAAGGCGGCCGAGGCGGTCAACGGGTTCTCGTCGGCGCCGTCGGGCGTCGTCTTGTACCGGATCACCTTGGTCACAGACACGGCCTTCTCTCATCGCGATCAGATCGCCCGCATCTTGTTGTTGCGGGGATCGTGGGTGACCTCGGCCAGCCCGAGTTCTTCCAGGAGCGGGGGGAGGTACATGCCGAAGCGACCCCGATAGCCGTTGCGCTGTCCGTACCAACCCCCGACGGGGTTCTCCGATGACCGTCCCCACGCCTCGACGGTGTCGGGTGCGGCTGCTTTCTTCTCGTCGGCGGCACCCAGCACCACCCAATCGCCCTGCTCGACGAGCCAGGCATGGAGGTCGTCGATGGCCCGGAGGTGGTACCGCAACGTCGTGGACCCCACCTGGCAGACGAGCGTGGGGGGATCGGCCTTCTCGTCTCTGTACATGGTGTACTCCGAGCTCCCCGGCGGGGTCTTGAGCACCCACGGGTCTTCCTTGGTCCCAGCAGGCATCTACCTGTCTCCTTTCGCCATCACGCCTTGAGAGTGGGGAAACAAGGTCTCCCAACCGGCGAGGTTCTGTTCACGCCACGAGACGCCCGCCTCGCCGAGGTCCGCTCGAAGATCCGGCCTCCCACGCCGCTCCGTCGGACGACGACGAGATCGCCATGCCCGGTCACGGTGTGATCGGACGGCCAGAAGGTGAGTGGAGCGCTCATCGCCGCGACGTGTCGTCGGTGTTCTCGGCCAGCAGCCGGAACCGTGCGGCGGCATCCCCCCAGATGCCTTCGAGGTAGCACTGGACGGCCTGCAGTCCTTGGTCCCGGAGGTGATAGATCCGCCGGGTCCCCTCGGCCTGCTCCGCCACCATGCCGGCGTCTTTCAACAGGCGGAGGTGGCGCGACACGGCGGGACGGCTGATGGGCATGGCGGCGGCGATCTCCTGTACCGGTTTGTCTCCATGGCTCAGCAGACGGAGGATCTCGCGCCGGTTGGGGTCACCCAGCGCCTCGAACGGGTCCCCCGTGGCGGGCGCATCGGCCATCGGCGACCTCCTGTGCACGGCCGGCATGGTCACGGCCGGCCGGACCATATCGGTAACACATAGGTTACCGTAACAGAGCAGTTACAGATCTGGGCTGGCGTGGATCCGGTGGGACCGGGCCCGAGTGGGCCCCACTAGGTTTCGGCTCGATGGACGCACGGCACTTCCTGGGCCTGGAGCCGACCGACGACCCCCTGCGCTGGCGGCTTCCGGTCACCCCGGCGGTGTGCACCCCGGGGAAGTTCCTCTACGGAGGGTGCGGCCTGGCCGCGGGCATCGTGGCCCTCGAAGAAGCCTCGGGGCGCCCCATGGTGTGGGCCACCGCCCAGTACCTCACCTACGCGCCCACGGGCACCGTCCTCGACTGGGAGGTCGTCCTGCCCGCCATCGGCCGCAACACCACCCAGGGCAGGGCCATCGGCCGACTGGGCCGCGAAGAGGTGCTCACCGTCAACGCCGCGCTCGGCCGCCACGACCTCGACCTGTCGGGGACGTGGGTGCCAATTCCCCGACGTCCCGGGTCCCGAGGACTGCCCCGTGCAGCAGATCCCGCCCATGTTCGCCGACTCGGTGCTCGTGCGCGTCGAGCAGCGCGTGGCCCGTGGCCGGCTCATGATGGAGCTCGACGGGCGCCGGGGTGACGCGCATTCGGCGTTCTGGGCTCGCGTCCCGGGTCATCTCGAGCCCTCGGCGGCAACCTTGGCGGTCATCGGTGACTTCGTGTCCGGGGGGGTGTCGCAACCACTGGGCGTGCGGACCATGGGCCGGAGCCTCGACAACACCCTGCGCATGGCCCAGACTCGTCCCCACCGAATGGGTGTTGTGCGACATCCAGATGCACGCGCTGGCCCACGGATTCGCCCAAGGCCTCGCCCATCTCTGGGCACAAGACGGTACCCTGCTCGCAACGGCCAGCCAGTCCATCAGCGTCCGCCGGTGGCCCGGGGACAACGCCGTGGTGGCGGGCGCGGCGCTCTCGAAATCGGTTTCCGACACCTAAGGACAAGGATGCGGACTCGCAAGATCGGCTCACTCGAGGTCTCGATCGTCGGCCTCGGCTGCAACAACTTCGGCGGACGTATCGACTACGACGCGTCGGCGGCGGTGGTCCACGGTGCGCTCGACGCGGGTATCACGTTCTTCGACACCGCGGACATCTACGGCGGCACCCACAGCGAAGAGTTCCTGGGCCGCGCCCTGGGCTCGAGGCGAGGTGACATCGTGCTCGCCACCAAGTTCGGCATGCCGGTCGACGCCGAGCACAAAGGGGCCAAGCCCGACTACGTGCACAGCGCCCTCGAGGCGAGCCTCCGTCGCCTCGAGACCGACCACGTCGACCTCTACCAACTGCACGCGCCCGATCCCGAGACGCCTATCGCCGAGACCCTGGGGGCCCTCGACGAGTGTGTCCGCGCCGGCAAGGTGCGCGAGATCGGATGTTCGAATTTCACCGTCGAACAACTGCGAGAAGCCGAGAGCAGCGGTGGCAGATGGCTCGGCACGGTTCGTGAGCGTCCAGAACGAGTTCAGCATGGTCCGCCGCCGGGCCGAGCGTGACGTCCTCCCCGAATGCGAGCGGGCTGGCTTGTCGTTCCTTCCCTACTTCCCCCTGGCGTCGGGAGTCCTCACCGGGAAGTACCGGCGCGGCCAGCCACCCCCGGCCGGCACCCGGTTGTCGGCGGTGAAGCAGAGCGAGGGACCCTTGGCCGACGACACCCTCGCCCTGGTGGATCGGCTCACCGAGTTCGCCCAGGGCCAGAACCGGTCCATGGTGGAGCTCGCCATCGCCTGGCTCGCGGCCCACAAGCCCGTGGCGTCGGTGATCTCGGGAGCCACCTCGGCCGAGCAGGTTCACGCCAATGTCGCGGCCCAGGACTGGGAGCTCGACGACGACGAGATGGCTCAGATCGACGAGTTGCTAGCGCCACCGGCTCGCTCCTGACACAAGGTCGGCGCCTCCGTCGGCCTGCGAGCACCACCGTCCTCGTGTCGGTGTGATCGGCCGGGCCGCCAGCGTCCGCTTCGGAGCGGGAGAAGTGTGGAAACCTGGGCCGGGTGACTCGCCTGCGTCGCGACGTGTGGGCGCATCACGACGATCTGCCGTGCTGACGACATCCCGAGCAGGGCCCGTCGAGCGAGATGCCTCGGGGTCCCCCACCGGCGCATCGGGCTACGGGACCGTCGGCGTGGTGGTGCTCGGCGGGGCGCTGTTTCTCTTCGGCCTCGTCGAGCGGGTGTGGATGGTGAATCACCTTCCCATCAACTCCGATCAGGCGGTGAACGGGCTCATGAGCCTGGGCATCGTCCACGGCCACTTCGGGTCCATCACCTGGGGCCAGAAATACGGCGGCGTCGAGCCGTATGTGACGAGCGTGCTGTTCGCATTGTTCGGCCACAGCGACACCGCGCTCAATCTCACTCCGGTCGTGCTGTCGGTCACGGCGGCGCTTCTCGTCTACGGAATCGGGCGTCATTTCCTGCCACGCGCCCTGGCAGGGCTGGCCGCCGTGGCGGTGTGGGTATGGCCGGCCATCGTGATACGCAACGGCGCTGCAGAGCTCGGCTACCGCTACGCGTGTCTGAACCTGGGGCTGCTCGCGATCTGGTGCGCTGTTTCGATTCGCGAGCAGGGGGCGTCACGACGTCGCTTCGCGCTGTTGGGCTTGGTCCTTGGGCTGAGTCTGTGGGCGAACCCCGACTGCATCTACTTCCTCGTACCCTGCGCGGTGCTCCTCACCCCGGGGGTGATCCGGGACTGGTCGTCGGACCGACAGAAGACCGCCACCGAGCTCCTGGGCGCGGTGGTGGGCGTGTTCGTCGGGGGCCTTCCACTGTGGTGGAGCACCCAGACCCATCACGGGGTCTCGCTCTCGCCCTACCCCGGGACCATCGCGACGCGTGCCACGCGCGTTGGCGAACCATGCCGCACCACTCGCGGTCGGCGTCCAGGTCCCGGGGACGGGCGCTTGGTTCGGCGGGCCCGTCGTCGGGATCACCGTCTTCGTCGGCGTCTCGTCGCGGTGGTCGCCGGGATCACGTGGGCACTGGCACGTCATCGGCCCGCGGTCGATGGTTGGCCTGGTGGCATTCGTCGCCGCCTACCCGATCATCTACGTACTGTTGCCCGCCACCTGGGCATGGCAGGACGGGCGCTACATCTTGTACCTGCCCTACGTCTTCATCATCGTGGCGTTCTATCCCTTGGGCTTGTTGCGCATGGCGCCGTGTGGTGACCGTGGCGACGGCGGTGGTCGTCCTGGGCGCGGCTCTCGTCACCGCGGCCGAGCTGAACACCTCGGTGCCAGGGCTCTCGATTCGGCGCGCTCCCCCACGCCTTCGTCGTGCAGCGCATCTCCTTGGCCCCCCTGGCACGGGTGCTGGAACGTCGGCACGTCACGCTCGGCTACGCCGGCTACTGGGTGGCCTACAACCTCGACTTCGAGTCGGGCGGTGCGCTGCGGTTCACGCCCACCGAATTCGACACGGTCCGCAACGACTCGTACTTCTTTGCGGCCCGGGCCGACCCCCGACCGGCCTGGATCCTGTGCCGACCCGACCGCGCCGCGACCTGCGCGGCAGTGGCTGGGAACGCGCGGGTCGACCCACCCGGCGTGACGTGGACCTCGCTCACATCGTGGTTACAGCGTCACCACCGCGCCTACAGAACCGTCTCTGTCGACGGATTCACCGCCTTCTTCCCGGCCACGAAGGTGACACCCGCCCAGCTGCACCCGTCGATCAGAGCCCCGGCGTCGCGATGACGCCGACCGGTGCGCACCGCCTCGACGAGCAGGGCGTAGTCCCGTTCGGTCTGATCGGCGTAGGCGAGGGCGAATCGACCGATGGCGTCGTCGAGCACCCCCCCGTTGCCGGCGTAGCCGGCGATCTGTGCCGCCATTCCCGAGCGGGCATGGGCACGGGCCAATGCCCACCCGCACAGCTTGGCGTAGCTGACGAGCCCGCGCGCCCGCAGCGACGTGGTGTCGACGGTGCCTTTCATGTCACGCAGCTGGCGGATGTAGAAGTCGGTCTCCCCCGCGTTCGCCCAGCCCAAGAAGATGTCGCTGGCCGCCTGCATCAGGCGTTGTCCGCCCACGACCCGCCGACCGCCGGCTTGGGGTGACTCCGCCGTCGGTGGACGCGCCCCGCGCGCCGCCGCAGTCCGGGCCGGGCGACGCGGCACCGACGCCGCGACGAGCGAAGGACCCGCCTCTTTCACCTGCAGGAACAAGGGGTCCCCGAGGTCGCTCATGAACAGGGCCACGAAGCAGCGTGTCCCCACGCTGCCCACACCGACCACCTTCCAGGCCAGGTCGACGAGCTCGAATCGCTCCATGAGGGCACGACGGTCGCTTCCCAAGGTGGCCGGGTACTTCGCCACCACGCGCCAGACGGCTTCGGAGTGTTCGTCGACACCTTCGTGCGACACGAGGGGAGGATGGTCGACGATGCGGCGCCGGCCCTCGTCGGTACGCACCGTCAACTTGGGGAGCTCCGCCCGTGACGTCTGGTGATGCGCTCCCGCCACCGCGGAGCGGACCGGCGCGGGGGCCCGGCGCCCGATCGTCCGCAACGCTGCCTTGGCGTCCACCCGCTCGTACCAGACATCGAGCGTCCCCATGGCGGCGAACCTCGCCATGTGGCGACGATAGGCACGGGCCGCAGCCTGGGCCGCCTCGGCCTGGGCCTCGGGCTCGATACCCGAGGTCCGCCCGATCACGACCGCGCTCACCGCCAACCGCTTGAGGTCCCACTCCCAGGGGCCGGGTGTGGTCTCGTCGAAGTCGTTCACGTCGAACAACAACCGTCGCTCGGGCGATGCGAACACCCCGAAGTTCGCCATATGGGCATCTCCGCACAACTGCACGTGCAGGCCGGTCGACGGCGTCCGCGCCAGATCGGCCGCCATGAGGCCGGCCGAGCCGCGCAGGAAGGCGAAGGGCGACTCGAGCATCCGCCCCCATCGCACGGGCACGAGGTGAGCCAGCCGTCCGTCGTTCTCGGCGTCGAGGAGGGCGATGGGATCGGGGCGGTCGCCCGGTGGCTCCCACGTGCCGTGGCTCGTGCGCGGCACGACCGCTCGGCGCCGGCGTCCGATGCGGCGCTCCCGGTCTCTCCCCGTCTCAGGCATACGAGCCGCGCTCCTCCACCCGAGTGCCGACGCGACACGATACCGGGCGCCGTCCCCCGAAAGGAACGGCGCCCGGCACGCACATCCGGTTGCCACCGGTCACCGGTCAGGTGCTTCCACACCCCCGGTGGTCGGTCGGTCAGGCCGCGCCGACCTCCTGGTCGTGGCTCTCCTGGCGCAAGACCGCTTCCACGTTGAGCTCGATGCGGACCTTCTTGCCGACGACCACGCCGCCGGTCTCGAGGGTCTGGTTGTAGGTGAGTCCCCAGTCTTCGCGGTCGATCTCCGTCGAAGCCGAGAACGCCACGGCTTGGGTGCCCCACGGCGTGGTGTTGGCGCCGTCGAACTCCACATCGAGCACCACCGGGCGCGTGACGTCGCGTACCGTGAGGTCGCCGGTCACCTTCCAGGCGTCACCGTCGAGCTCGACCGCAGTGCTCTTGAACGACAGGGTCGGGTACTTCTCGGCGTCGAAGAAGTCCGCGCTGCGCAGGTGCGCGTCGCGCTGCTCCTGGCTGGTCTGGATGCTCGCCGCGTCGATGGTCACCTCGACCGAGGACTCCTCGGGGACCTCGGCGACGTGCACCGATCCCGAGAAGGTGGCGAAGCGGCCCCGGACCTTGGTGATCATGAGGTGGCGGGCTACGAACTCCACCGTGGTGTGGGCCTGGTCGAGGTCGTAGACGCCGGCGGCGGGGACGACGGTGCCCTGGTAGGGCCGGGTCGAAGCAGCCCGCGGGGTGGTGGTGGATGTGGTCATGGTGCGCCTCCTGAGATATTTGCGACTCATACTTTTGAGTACACAATCATCTTACCCCAGGTACTTGCGGTGTCAAGCACTTTCTCTGGGGACGGGACGGACCCGGGGAGCAGCGGGGGCGCGGCCGGGCAAGGAAGGTGCAGGTCAGGGCGGGGGCCGGGGGAGGCCGGGCTCCCCCGGCGACGCTCAGGCGCCCAGGGGAAGGGGGAACTTCTCGACGAGCTCGTGGGCAGGCACGGGGCGCGAGAAGAGATACCCCTGGGCGAAGTCGCAGTCGAGGCGGAGCAGGGCGTCGAGTTGGCGCTCGGTCTCCACCCCTTCGGCGATCACCTGGAGTCCCAGCGCATGAGCCAGCTTGACCACCGCGGCCACGATCTCGGCCCCACCCTGGTCGACGCCGAGCTCGTCGACGAAGCTCTTGTCGATCTTCAAGATGTCGAGCGGGAACCTCTGGAGGTGGCTGAGCGAGGAGTAGCCCGTCCCGAAGTCGTCGATGGCGAGGGTCACGCCCAGGTCCTTGAGCGCCCGGAGCACCCGCAGCGCAGACGCGGCATCGTTCATGAGCGCGCTCTCGGTGATCTCCAAGGTCAGGTTGGCCGGCGGCAGCCCCGTGTCGTCGAGGATCCGCTCCACCGTCGAGACGATCTCGGGATGGTCGATCTGTCGGGCCGAGAGGTTCACCTCGACGGCGCCGCGGGGCCCGCCGAAGCGATCCGCCCGCCACATGCACAGCTGGCGGCAGGCCTCGTGCAACACCCAGGCTCCGATCGGGATGATGAGCCCGCTCTCCTCGGCGACGGGGATGAACTTGCTCGGGGCGACGAGGCCCTGCTCGGGGTGCTCCCAACGCAACAGGGCCTCAACCCCCACGGCTCTCGCCCCGTGGATCTCCACCACCGGTTGGTAGAAGAGGCGAAGCTCGCGACGTTCGAGGGCGCGGTGCAGCGAATGCTCGGTGTTCATGCGATCGAGCACCCGCATGCGCATGATCTCGCCGAAGACCTCGATCGTCCCTCCCCCCGTCGCTTGGCCTGGTACATCGCCGCGTCGGCGTTGGAGAGCAACGGCGTGGCCTCGTTGACCCGGGCGCTGGTACAGGCCACGCCGATGCTGGCGGTGATGAACACCTCGTTGTCGCCCGCCACGATCGGGGTGGACAGCGCGTGCAGGACCCGCTCGCGCGTAGGCAACGGCGTCTTCCTCGGCGTCTTCGGTGTCGAAGAGGACGAGGAATTCGTCACCGCCCAACCGGGCGATGACCTCGGCCGAGCCGTCGGCCGCTTCGAGACGAGCTGCCACCGACACGAGGACCTCGTCACCGACTTCGTGGCCGAGCCCGTCGTTGATGGCCTTGAACCGGTCGAGGTCGAGGACGAGCACGGCGATCGAGCCAGGCGCGCTCTTGCCCTTGGCGAGGGCATAGGCGAGGCGGTAGGTGAACAGTGTCCGGTTGGGCAGGCCGGTCAGCGAGTCGTGCAGGTAGGCATGGGCCAACGCCTCTTCGGCCGCCTTGTCCTCGGCCTGGTCGTAGAGGAACCCGCCGATGCGGAGGTCGGATCCGGAACCCACGATGTACGCCGAGCCGAGGACCTGGACCTCATATCCCTCGCGGTGCAGGAGATCGAGCTGGCGCGGGCGGGTCCGCTTCATGGCATGCAGGGAGCTGCCCACCGACTCGAGCTCGCGCCGCAGCGCCCCTGATGCCGGAGCGGGATCAGGAATTCAGTGATGCACCGTCCCAGCACCTCGTCGCGTGACCACCCGAACAGCACCTCGGACTGGCGGTTCCACTCGGTGAGATTCCCGTGCGCATCGGTCTCGACGAATGCGTCGCGCGACATGTCCAGAACGTTTTCGATACGCGGACCGCAGCCCACGCACGACCAGCCCGCCGTCTCGGCCTGGGCCGACACCGGTCGAGAAGTCCATCATCCGCTCTTTCACCTAGACCCCCCGTGGTGTCGCCTGTGTCGTGCGGACTGGTACGCACTCGCGCCCGATGGAGAAGGTTCGTGGCGCTCGCCGGCCTTGTGAAGGAGGCGGCGGGGCCGAGCGCGCCATGTTGGCACCTGTGATTTTTGTGGTCAATGGAGCGCGTGTGAAAATAGTGAAGAACCAGGAGGTATTCACGGATACCAGCAGTGACTTCACTCTGTGTCGCTACTCCACCCGCCTGGGCGTCCACGATGCGCCTCTCCGGGTGCGCCGGGGACCGGCGAAGGCTTGGTCGCCGCTGAGGTTCCCGCCTAGGTTGCCGCCATGGTCGTTGTCACGGGGGTCCTCCAGAAAGAGGCGTGGGATCGCGACGTCATGCCCCCCGTGGAGCGGGTGCGGCCGGGGCTGTGGTCGATCCCGGTCCCGATCCCGGACAATCCGCTGCGCTACGTCCTGGTCTATGCCTTCGAGCTCGACAACGGGATCGCCATCGTCGACGCCGGCTGGAACACCGAGGACGCCTGGACGGCCCTGAACAACGGCCTGGTGGAAGCGGGCGGATCGATCAAGGACGTCCAGGCCGTGCTCGTCACCCACATCCACCCCGACCACTACGGCTTGGCCGGGCGTGTGCGCGAGGAGTCCGGGGCATGGATCGGCCTGCATCCCGACGATGCCGAGATGCTCGAGGCGCGCTACATCGAGACCGACGACCTCCTGGCTCGGATGCGCGAGTTCCTGGCCGACGCCGGGCGTGCCCGCCACCAAGCTTCCCGATCTCAACTTCGCCTCGATGATGATCCGGGGACAGGTCACGATGGCGGTCCCCGACGTGTTGTTCGAGGACGGCAAACGCGTCGATGTCCCGGGCTGGGACCTCAAGACGGTGTGGACGCCGGGGCATTCCCCGGGGCACGTCTGCTTCTACAGCGAGGAGCACCGGCTCTTGCTGTCGGGCGACCACGTCCTGCCCCGAATCACGCCCAACATCGGCGTGCACACCCAGCAGTTCCCGAACCCTCTGGGTGAGTACCTCGAGTCACTGCTCAAGTGCCAGAACCTGGGCGTGGACGAGGTGCTCCCCGCCCACGAGTACCGGTTCGCGGACCTTCGGGGACGACTCGACGAGATCATCACCCATCACGCCGACCGCCTCGCCGAGATCGAGAAGCTCATCGACGAGCACCCGGGGTCGACGGCCTGGGACATCTCGGTGGCCCTCAAGTGGTCTCGCCCATGGCACGAGATCGCCGATTTCATGCAGCGGGCCGCGGTGGGCGAGACGCTGGCCCACATCGTCCTGCTCGAGAACCACCAACGGGTGCGCCGCGAGGGTGGCTTCCCGTCGCGCTTCTATCTCCCTGCCCAGCGCTGAAGGCGACCCGCTCCGGGTTGGTCAGGATGCGTCGTGTGCGTGGCCCTCCCCCGTCGCACCCCACTTGCGACGAGCCCGCCGGTGCCGGATGACGACGGCCACCACCACCGCCACGACGATGGTGCCCAGTATGGCCAGTGAGTAGACCCCGACGGTCTTGGCCACGGCCGCGTACGACGTCCCGGCGCCGTAGCCGATCAGCACGAAGGTCGTTCCCCACACGATCCCGCCTGCGGCGTTGTAGGTGAGGAAGGTCCGGTAGCTCATGCCGCTCATGCCGGCGAGCCCGGGCACGAGGGCACGGGCGAGCGCCAACCAACGGCCCAAGAACACCGCCGGCCCGCCTCGCCGGGCCAGGAGATCCTGGCCGCGGTGCACCCCGGCCTGACCCCGGAGGGGCCGATGTTCGACCAGCCAGGGACCGAGCAATTTCCCGACCTCGTATCCCACCGAGTCGCCGACGATGGCACAGACGACGATCACGACAAGCATGAGCGCGAGGTCCACATGGTGCAGCGAGGCGAGTACCCCACCGATGAGCGCGGCGGTCTCGCCGGGGATGACGAAGCCGAGCAGCACGGCCGCCTCGCCGAAGACGAGCAGACCGCACACCACGTAGGCAACAGGCCCGTGGAAATGCTCCAACCACGACCCCAGGCTTGCGATCAGGGTCGGACCCCCGGACCGAGATGTGCTTTTGTCAGCGGGCCCAGGGAGCCCACGAGGCGCTGACCCAGGTTCGACGCCGACACGCCGGGCACGTCATGAACCGGGTGTAGCCCCGACCGGGTCTCCACAGCCAAACTGGCAGGTGAAGCATCACGAACTCGGTCAGGTGGATCTCCGACCGCCCGCCACAGGTGGAGCACTCGACGGTGATGGAGCTCAGGATGCCTCGACCTGCGCCGGGTCGCATGTCGCGCGGTGCTTGGGTGCGTGATGCGTAGGTCGCAGATGGATCGATGGCGGTGACGGGCCGGGTGTGGACCGAGGCACGAGCTTCGTCTGAGAACAGTGCATGCTTCCCGGGCACGTCGCGTTCCGAAGCTCGGCGGGGACCACCCTCGTTGCGCTCCGCGGGTGCCCAGAACAGGGCCCGCTTGCCCAGAGGGTCTGGCGAGTCGTTCATCTCGAGACGGCTGGCTCGACCGGAGCGCTCAGCGGGCCGGACGCAGATCGGCGTCGAGCTCGCGAGCGATGGTGCGGTACGCCTCGGCACCCGGTGACGTCGGAGCGTGTTGCAAGATGCACCGGCCCTGTGCGGGGGCCTCGGCGAACCGGATCGACTTGCGCACGGGTGGCTCCAAGACGGGCAGACCGTAGCGGTTGCGGACGTCGTCGAGGACGGCCTTGCCGTGGCGGGTGCGTTCGTCGTACATGGTGGCGATGACGCCCCGCACCTCGAGGTCGGCGTTGGCGAACATGCGGACGTCGTCGATCGTCTCGAGGAGCTGTCCGACACCGCGGTGGCTGAGAGCCTCGCATTGCAGCGGGATGAGCACCTCGTGGGCGGCGGTGAGGCCGTTGATGGTGAGCACCCCGAGCGAGGGAGGACAGTCGATGAGGATCATGTCGTACTCGTCGGCCACGGTGGCCAAGGCCAGGGCGAGCACGTGCTCGCGTCCGGTGCGCGTGAGGAGATGGACCTCGGAGCCCGCCAGGTCGATCGTGGCGGGCAGGATGTCGAGGCCGTCGACGCTCGTCACCACGCGGCGGGCGTCGGCCGCCTTCATCTTGCGCACGAAGACGTCGTGAAGAGACTGATGGAGGTTCTCGGGATCGATCCCGACCGAGTAGGTCAAGCACGCTTGGGGGTCGAGGTCGACGAGAAGCACCCGGCGGCCCATCTGCGCCAAGGCGAAACCGAGCGCGTGGACAGTCGTCGTCTTGGCGACGCCCCCCTTCTGGTTGGCTACCGCCACGATGCGCGCCACGGGCGGAGTCTAAAGCACCCCCGTCGCCCCCGGCAGAGGCTGTTTCCGTCATCCCCTCCTGCGCCCTCGGACGCCGGGAAGAACGCCCAGAGCGTTGACCGCTAGTCGGCGGGTGGTCGCTCGGTGCGGTCCAGCTTGGCGAGAAGTGACTTGAGTCGGAGCAGCTCGGGCGTGGTCAAGACCGAGAACGACGTCGGCGGTTGCCCGAGGATCTTGCGCGCCTGCGCCAGCGCATCCACCCCACCGTGGGAGAGGGCGACCATCTTGACCCGGCGATCGGTGGGGTGCGACCGCCGCTCGGCCAAGCCGGCGGACTCCAGGCCGTCGACGAGCGAGGTCACGTAGGAGGGGTCGCAGCGGAAGTACTCGGCCAGGTCCCGCATGGGAATGGGCTGGTCGGGAGAGAGGCGGAGCAGGGTCTTCAAGCCACCCGGCGCAAGGCCCGTGGCGTCGCAGGCCTCGTGGAAGCGCTGCTGGCCTTCGCGCTCGAAGACCAAGCCGTAGAGCGCCTGCCAGGCATCCCCGGCGGCGGCCTCACGCTCTCGTCCCTGATCGGGTACCCCATCACTTGACATCTTTCGACCTTTTAGTAACCTTAAGCATCTCGGCCACAACTATCAACCTTTTATGGGAGTCTATAACCGATGGGTCACGAAGGGGCGGAACAAGGGCTGACCGAACACCGACACTCCGGGCTGGCCCTGGTGTTGATCTGTGCGGTCCAGATGATGGTGATCTTGGACGGCACCATCGTCAACATCGCCCTGCCGTCGATTCAACACGAGCTCCACTTCTCCGCCCCGGGCCTGGAGTGGGTCATCACCGCCTATGCGCTCACGTTCGGGGGCCTCCTCCTCCTCGGCGGGCGTAGCGGGGACCTCTTCGGCCGGCGCCGGATGTTCACCATCGGTGTGGTCATCTTCACCGCCGCGTCGCTGCTGGGAGGATTCGCCACCGATCAGCTGTGGCTGATCGCGGCCCGAGTCGCCCAGGGGGTGGGAGGCGCCATCGCGTCACCCACGGCCCTCGCCTTGATCCAGAACACCTACCCCGAAGGGCCCAGACGCTCGCGCGCCATGGGCGTCTACGCGGCGATGTCCGGCGCGGGAGGCTCGCTCGGGCTGCTGCTCGGCGGCATCCTGACCGACGTCGCCTCGTGGCGGTGGGTGCTGTTCGTGAACGTGCCCATCGGTCTGACCGTCGCCATCGCCGCACCACGCGTGCTCGGCACCACCCCCACCCGCCACGGTCGCCTCGACCTCCCCGGGGCCCTGTCGGTCACCCTGGGGATGGCGTCGCTCGTCTACGGCCTGTCGCGCGCGGCGACAGCGGGTTGGGCCGATCGAGTACACCGCGGGAGGCCTTGGTCGCGGCCGTGGTCCTGCTCGTCACGTTCGTGGTCATCGAGAGCAAGAGCCCCCACGCCCTGATGCCGCTGCACATCTTCTCGGCTCGCGACCGGGCGGGCTCGTACGTCATCATGCTGTGCCTGGCCGCCGCGATGTTCGCCACCTTCTTCTTCATCACCCAGTTCGTGCAGAACGTCCTGGGCTACAGCCCGCTGCGGGCCGGATTCGCCTTCCTCCCCATGACCATCGGGATCGGCGGCACCGCCAACATCGTCTCGCGACTGGTGGGCAGGATCGGGACGCGCAAGCCCATGACGGTCGGCCCGCTGTTGGTCACGGGCGGCCTCTTGTGGCTGTCGTTCGTCGGGGTCCACGCCGCCTACCTGTCGGTGATGGGGCCGTTGCTCCTCCTCGCCATCGGCATGGGATCGACGTTCGTGCCCTTGACCCTGACGGTCATGTCCCGGGTGCCCCGGAACGAGGCCGGGTTGGCCTCGGCGTTGCTCAACACCGGACAGCAGATCGGCGGCTCACTCGGACTGGCCGCGCTCGTCACCGTGGCCACGAGCGTGACGAAGAGCCACCTGGCCTCGGCGGGCCGCGCCGTGACCCATGCCCAGCATGCGCTCGCCACCACCAGCGGCTACGACGCGGCGTTCCGTCTCGGGTCGGTGATCGCCTTCGTGGCCTTCGTCCTGGCCGTGACCTTGATCAGGGGCGGGAACCGGATGCCGGCCGCGGTGGCCGATGTCAGCGCCAGCGCCGAGCCTGAGGCCGCCGTCGCCTGACCCAACCACACGCCCTCGACCTCGGCCCGGGGCGGTTCGGTCGACGACACCACGTCGGACACGAGATCTGCGTCCGGCGACGTCAGGGTCCCCATTGTCATCAATGTCCTCACAAATTGTCATCGATGTCCTCACGAATTGTCATCGATGTCCTACGAATTGTCATCGATGTCCTCACGAATTGTCATCGATGTCCCTGGCCGTGGTCTCTCGAGAATCACCCCAAATTCGACTATCGAGAATGACATGGGCCGTACCTAGGATGGGGCGCACCATGGCGAAACAAGGGGCGGTCGCGATCCGACCGCGTGCATATGGTGACTACCGCACGGTCCGCCTCGCCCTGGCGCTGGCTTTGGTGATGGGCTTGGGCGCGGTGGGCGTATTCGCCGCTCAGCGCGGTGGTGCCGCGCCGAGCCTGTCCGGCCCGAGCGTGTTGGCTCCGGGTGTGGAGTTGGACGCCGGGATGTCGCTGGCGTCACAGAACGGCGCCTTCCAGTTGGTGATGCAGGCCGACGGCAACCTCGTCGAGTACAGCAACGCCGGAGCAGCCGTATGGTCGTCGGGCACCAACAAGACACAACCCCTGAGCACCCACGTGGTGATGCAGACCGACGGCAACCTCGTGATCTACAACAACTTCAACGTCCCCCTGTGGTCGAGCAAGACCGCGGGCATGCCGGGGGCCTACCTGTTCATCGACGACCTCGGGCAGCTGTCGGTCAATGCCAGTGCCGGAGTGCCGTTGTGGGAGCCGGGCGAAGTGGCCTCGGGTGCCAAGGTGCCCTCGGGCACGACGGTCGTGCTTCCCGGTGCGCAGTTCCGCCTCGTGATGCAGCACGACGGCAACCTGGTCGAGTACACCGCCGCCGGCGCCGCCGTGTGGGCCTCGGGCACCAAGGTGGCCGGGTCCTACGCCGTGATGCAGAGCGACGGGAACCTCGTCGTGGACGGGACCGCCAACCAGACCCTGTGGAGCAGCAATACCGGCGGGAAACCCGGGGCCTTCCTGACGATCGGGGAGCTCGGGGGCTTGACCATCGAGTCGACGACAGGAACAGCGCTCTGGGGGGTCGGAATGCTGGGAGCGGGCGGGACCCTCAATTCCGGCACGTCGATGACCCTTCCGACCGGGCAATTCCGCCTGACGATGCAACGCGATGGGAACCTGGTCGAGTACACCGCCGCCGGCGCCGCCGTGTGGGCGTCGGGCACCAAGGTGGCCGGGTCCTACGCCGTGATGCAGAGCGACGGGAACCTCGTCGTCTACAAGAGCGCCGGGAGCCCGGTGTGGGCCAGCAACACCAACGGCAACCCCGGTGCCACCCTGGCCATGAATCAACAAGGACAGTTGACCGTCGATTCCGCTTCCGGTGTGGCGTTGTGGGGACCGGGCCTGGTGTTTCCCGGAAGTGCCGGCACCATGCCGGTCTCGGGGCAGCTCAAGGCCGGACAGTCGTTCATGTCGGTGGCATTGCCCCTGGGCGCACAATTCCAACTCACGATGTCGGCGGGCGGCAACCTCGTCGAGTACGCCGATGACGGCACCGTCATGTGGGCGTCGGGAACGGCCACACCGGGGTCCTACGCTGTCATGCAGAGCGACGGGAACCTCGTCGTCTACAAGAGCGCCGGGAGCCCGGTGTGGGCCAGCAACACCAGCGGCAACCCCGGCGCGGTCCTCAAGCTCGGCGTGCTCGGACAGCTCGCCATCGAATCGGTGTCGGGTGGGTCCCTGTGGGCATCTTCGACGGGAACACCGGGCCTACCGGTGGCTCCATCGGCGGTGACCGCCGTGGCCGGCAACGGGCTCGTGCCGGACAAGACCGCGACGGTGTCGTGGACCGCGCCGTCGCCCAGCGTGATCGCCCCGGTGTGGGGGTACGACGTCGTCGCAAGCCCCGGTCGAGCGACGATGTACGTGAGCGCACCGGGGACCACCGCCACCTTCAGCGGGCTCACCGACGGCGTCAGCTACACGTTCCAGGTCTCGGCGCTGAACTCGTCGGGCGTCGGAGCGGCCAGCTGGCCGGCTTCGAACGCCGTGACGCCGCGCGCCACTCCCGTGAGCCCAGGAGCTCCGACCGGGTTGGAAGCGGTTCCCGGGGAAGGGCAGGTCACCGCCACCTGGAGCCCTCCGGTCGACAACGGAGGTTCGACCCTCACGGGGTATGTCGTGACGACCAGTCCCGGTGGCGTCGGGCTGACCGTCGGGCCATCGTCGACGTCACTGCTGATCACGGGCCTGACCGATGGAGTGAGCTACACGGTGACCGTGGCGGCCACGAACAGCATCGGGACCGGACCACAATCCCAACCATCGGCTCCCGCCGTCCCTGCCACCACTCCCCTGCCGCTCGGGGCCACCGTCGTCGCCGACTCCGCTCCCGGCGATTGGCCCATGTACAACGGCAGGCCGTCGGCAACGGACTGGAACAACGCCGAGACGGCGATCTCGCCCTCGACGGCGTCGACCATGCACGTGGCGGCGTCGGCGACCGGCCTGGGCTATATCCAGTCGTCGATCCCCACCGTGGCCTTCGGGCAGGCGTTCGTCGGCTCGATGACCGGGTATGAGACGTCGTTCAACGTCGGCCCGCTCGCCAAGCGGTGGTCGACCTTCCTCGGGACCGACGGGCCGGTGGCGACCTGCCCCGGCAGCTACCGCTACGGCGTCATCAGCGCTCCCACCGCCGCCACGGTCAACGGGTCGACCAATGTGATCTACGTCAGCGGAGGAGACGCCGCGCTCTATGCCCTCAACGCCTCCACCGGTGCGATCCTGTGGCGGACGCAGCTGGCAGCTCCTCCCGACAATTTCTCCTTTGTCTCTCCTCTGCTCTACAACGGTGCGCTCTACACCGGTATCGCCTCCTACGGGGACTGCCCCTTGGTCCAGGGCCAGGTCTTGAAGGTCGACCCCCTGACCGGTGCCATCGAGGCCACCTTCCAGATCTCTCCGAACGGGTGCACCGGAGGCGGACTGTGGGGTTCCATGAGTGTCGACGCCGCTGGACACATCTTCTTCGCCACGGGCACCGAGGTGCAGGGCTGCACGGGGACCGCCGAAGGGGTGGCGGGGTGGCAGCTCGAGACATCGGTGGACGAGGTCGACGCCAACCTGAATCTCGTCAGCTACTGGCATCTTCCCGAGGACCAACAGGTCAACGACAGTGACTTCGGCTCGGTGCCGACGATCTACGACGACGCGGCCGCGAAGGGAAGCGGACAGGTCGTCGCCGTCGCCAACAAAGACGGGTTCGTCTTCGCCTTTGATCGCCAGAATCTGTCCGCCGGTCCCATATGGCAGACCGCGATCGCAGATGGGAGCCCGGATCCCAATACGGGAGGATCGATCTCACCGATGGCGTATGACGGCACGCGCCTGTACGCGGCCGGAGCTCAGACGACGATCAACGGGCAGTCCTGTGGTGCAAGCCTGCACGCGCTGGACCCGGCAACGGGAGCTGTGCTGTGGGCCGACTGCTTTGCCCAAGGCCCGCTCATCGGCGCGGTCACGGGGGCCAACGGCGTGGTCGTGGTCTGCGTGGGGAACTCCGTCGTCGGAGCGAATGCTGCGACCGGGAGCCAGCTCTTCGCCGTCACCGTGCCCGGGGGCGGGAAATGCTGGAGCGCCGCTTCGATTGCCAATGGCAACATCTTCGCCGACGACGGTGGTGGTGTCGTGGCGCAACTGGCCCCGTGAGGTCGGTACCCGGTCCGGTCGATCTGTCGGACCTCATTTCCATTCACTCCGAAAGTGGCCGCTATAGCTCAGCGAGTGATGTTACGTGGGTCCAAATCTGAAGATCGTCAAATCTGGGGACGGACTTTTGCTTTGTGGCAGGCAAGAATCAGCTGGTTGCATCCTGATCACCAGGGCTTACTACTGAGCGAGGTTTCTAACTACTTCGAGTGAATCTGGTTTCGGAAGAGGGGGGGGCCACCACTCTTCTTGGATTTCGGAAACGACGGCAAGAGAGATCGCAAGAGGGAAGCGAGCGGTGCAGCGGAATCAGCAGGGGTGCAATATCGGGCGTCGAGTCCTCGGACTCGTCGTTCTGCTCGGGATCATCACCGTTGGAGCATTTGCCGTCCCGACCTCGGCGTGGGCGGTGGACGGCGGGTACGGGCCCGGCGGGGGGTGGAGCGAGGGCGGTGGGGGAACCCTCGGGAACGTCATCGTGGCCCAAACGGTCGGACCGGGCGGCGCCAAGATCTCCGGGTCCGACGGAGCGGCGAAGATCACCATCTTCATCCCCCCGGGTGCGTTCCCGAACGAAGAGCTCGTCAAGGTCACGGCGTCTGTCCCCGACTGCAAGGGCATCTCGGGCCGCGATGTTGTCATCGCCTTCGTCGTGACCTACTCGATGGACGGGAAGAACCAAAGCGCGTTCAGTGGCGACCTGAAGATCATCGTCTCTGACCACCGCATTTCGTCGCACTCGTCGGTTCTCACTGATTGCGCACCTCTCAAAGGCGTCGACATAAACGACGGCTACGCAGCGGCGCCTATCCAGTTCGACGCGACGATCGCGATCGTGTCGGCTTCCCGCGGCAACAGCCAACCCCATGACAGCGGAGTCGGTCACCACTGGTGGATCGGTCTCTTCAGGCCGGCGATCTAGGGATCCGGTCTGTCTCACCGCGGTGGTCCTGTTGGCACCAGGGTTGACCGGGGTCCGCGCTCAGACCAGAGGGCGCCATCGAAATCGCGAGTCTCGAGGAGCGTCGGGTGGTCGTAAGTGACCTCGTAAAGGTCGAACCGAGCTACCCCCAGGAGAGCCGATACCGTCGGCTCCCGAGCATCGTCCCGCGTCGCGAACGCCCGGCGAGCGACGACGTTGCGGTCCTTGTCGGTTGGAGCCTGGCCGCGGCCTGGATCCTCTTCGCCGGAATCGAGGTATGGAGCGGTTCGGTCCTCGTCCCTTGGATCCTCGCGATCGCCCTGGTCGCCAATCTGGGTGCCCTGAGCGCTCTGGCGCTGATCTGGAGCCGCCGATGGGTGCCCACGTGGCTGCAGATCGCGCTGCTGGTCTTGGCGGCCGTGACGGTCCTGGCGCGGTGCTATTTGCTGGTGCTCGGCAAGCCTGCGTACGGCACCGACGAGATCGCCTTCGATCAATATGCCGCGCAACTTCTGTTGTTTCACGGGATGAACCCGTATGCACACTCGATGGCTCCGGCACTCAATCTCTTCCAGGTGCCGAGCGTGTACCACACCTACACGCTCACCGGTCAAGAGGTGACCAGGGTCTCGTATCCGGCCGGCTCGTTCTTGTTCTACATCCCCGCGCTGCTCGCCGGTCTGCGCATGCAAGCCGCCGTCGTCATGGACATCGGGGCGTGGATCGTCACGATGTTCATCGCATGGCGACTGTTGCCGGACGTGGTCAAGTGGATCGTGATCCCGATCGCAACCGAGAGCATCTATCTCGGATACGCGGCAGGTGGAGTGACCGATGCGCTGTACCTGCCGTTTCTGGTGCTCGCCTACTGGCGCTGGGATCGGTTCGGGGACCCAACCGAGAAGTCGGCCGCTCGATGGATCGGCCCCGTCATGATCGGCCTGGCCGCCACGATCAAGCAGACCCCGTGGTTCGCGGTGCCCTTCCTCGTGGCCGGCGTGGCCATCGAGGCACATCACCGGGGACAGGACTGGCGTCGGGTGATGATCCGGTATGCGGCCATCGCCACGGCGGTATTTGCCGCCGTGGACCTGCCCTTCCTGGTGATCGATCCGGGAGCCTGGCTGAAAGGTGTCACCACCCCGATCGTGTCGCACCTGATTCCGGCCGGCCAGGGCCTGGTCGGGCTGACCCTCTTCGAGCATCTCGGCGGCCAACTGCGCTTTTACACGTACGCCAGCGTGCTCGTCGTGATCGTGGCGTTTGCTCTTTACCTCGGGTGGTACAAGGCCATGAAGAGGGTCTGGCCCCTTCTGATACCCCTGGCCTTCTTCTGGCCCAACCGAAGCTTCGCCAGCTACATGGTGATGATGCTGCCCGCGATCTTCGTGGCCATGACGACGGTGGGCAGCACGTCGATCACCGGTTGGCGGTCGATGCGGGTGGTGTGCGGAGGGGCGCTGGCCACACTAGGGGTGTGCCTGCTCGCCGCGCTGGCGCTGCGACCCGCCCTCAGCCTCCAGGTGGTGGGCGAACGGTCGACGGGGCAACTCCAGAGCATCGACCACCTCTCGGTCCGGGTGACAAACCACTCCCGATCACCGGTCACGCCGCACTTCACCATTACACCCGGCGGCCAACAGACGAGCTTCTGGTACCGGACGTCGGGCCCAGCGACAATTCCCCCCCATGCCACGGTGACCGAGGATCTGGAAGCGCCCAACACCCAGTCGATGCCCGGGCTCAACGGCGGGTTCATCGTCGACGCGTTCACCGATCAACCGTCCCAGTTGGCCAGCTCACCGACGGTGCACCCTCCGATCCAAAGCGCGCTGCTGACCCCGCAGAGCGTCGACCACGCCGTGCGCGTGGGAACGATGTTGCACCTGACCGTCCAACTCGTGGACCAGATCGGCAATCCACGTGCAGCCGCCGGTGTCCAGGTCGTCTTGAGCCAGGTCGTCTACTCCCAAGACGGGCTTCTCCCGGGCGAGGCGTCGATCGACGGGCGTTCCGAGGGCCAGACGCCGGTCGCCGCGCGCACCGACCGGTCCGGCAAAGTGGTGTTCGACGTGGACGGGGTCCAAGCCCAGCGGGACCCGGTCTTCTTCCAGGCCTGGCTGTTGCCAGCGTCGAAGGTGCCCACGGGCTATTCCAACATCGTCTCCATCCAGTTCACCAGGTAGGGGGTCCGGCGCCGGACGGGCTTCGCAGGAGAAGCCCCTCCGACGGTGCCTGCCGACCGAGCGGAGGGGGCCCGCCTGTCTCACTGTTCTGACCTGGTCCGATCCTGGGCCGCACGGTCCCCTGGGCTTTCGGCCCGGTTCGGCTCCCTGAGCTCGCTCGACCCCGCCGAGGGTCGAGGGCGGCCCCGGAGGACGCCGTTGTGAACCAACCCCTCAATGGGTCGAGCTTCCATGCCGATACCGGCAACGAACGGTCCACGATCCAGGCGCTCGTACCCCTTCGAGGCGCCGGTGGTCGTCGGGGGGAAGCGGTATCCGAAGTTGACCGAGATCGAAACGGCTGGCGCCCTTCGTCACTGGCGGCCCGTGAGGCTGCGGACGGCACTCACCGTCGGGGGCCTGGTCCTGGCTCTGGCGGCGGTCTCCGCGGGCACGGTGGGGTCGGCGAAGCCCCCATGGGACCGAGCCGCACCATGGGCCCCCCCTGCGCCAGGTCAGTCCGTCCCGACCCCCGGTGCCGCGACGACGCCAACGCCGCCGGTACCGACCCCATCGTCCACGCAGCCGGCCAGTTCGATACAGCCGTCGCCGTTGACCGGAGCCCCAACGTCGGCGCAGGTGCAATCGTCCAAGCGGACACCGACCTCGCCGCAGGCGCCCGCCTCGACGTCACCGCCACAACCGGTCATCGTGGCCCCGCCGACGCCGACGACGGTTCCCGGTCCCACGTTTCCGATCCGGGCCGCGTTCTATTACCCGTGGTTCCCCGAAGGCTGGAATCAACAAGGCATGAACCCCTTTACGAAGTACCACCCGACGCTGGGCCTCTACAGCACCAGCAGCGCCAGCGTGGTGGACCAGCAGATCCAAGCGATGCAGTACGGCAACATCGAAGTGGGCATCGCGTCGTGGTGGGGACCGGGCTCGAAGACCGACGGCCGCATCCCCCTGCTCCTCCAGGAGGCGGCCCGAACGGGGTTCAAGTGGACGCTCTACTACGAAGCCGAAGGCAACGCCGTCACAGGAGAGGCGGGTTCACCCAACCCCACGGTGAGCCAAATTCAATCCGACCTGACCTACATCTCGAGCCGGTATGGATCTGACCCGAACTATCTCCACGTCGACGGCAAGCCGGTGATCTTCGTCTACGGCGACCCAACCGACAATTGCACGACCGCAGATCGCTGGGCTCAGGCCAACAACAAGGGCTTCTACGTCGACCTGAAGGTGTTCCCTGGTTACCGGACATGCCCGTCGCAGCCAGACGGGTGGCACCAGTACGACCCGTCTGTGATCGACGACTCCCAACGCGGCTACAGCTTCTCGATCAGCCCCGGTTTCAACAAGGCCAACGAGGCCACACCTCGGCTGGTGCGCGATCCGTCGGTATTCGCAACCGACGCCCAGTTGATGGTCGCCTCGGGAGCACCGTGGCAGCTCGTCACGACCTTCAACGAGTGGGGCGAAGGCACCGCGGTCGAGAGCGCCCAGGAGTGGGCGAGCCCTTCGGGCGAGGGGACGTACCTCGACATCCTTCACGCCAACCCATAGCCCCACGCCACCGGGCATGGCGGGAGGATCCGCCCTCGTGCCGAACGGACGGCCCTCACACGGGTCCGCCTCAGTAACGCCGGTAACGGCCACACCCTACGTGGCAACGACTGCGGCTACGTCTCGGTCATGACGCGGACGGCGCCGGCCCGAACTTCGCTCCGGCCGGCACGGACACTTCGGCGTCTGAGACGTTCGTCGTGTACGCCGTGAGCTCGAAGGTTCCTGTCGGGATCCTGATGAAGGTCACAACTCCTTGATCATTGACGCAGTACTTGACGCGTTGAAGCCCCACGGCGTATGCGACACACGACGACGACTGCCCGCTGTGGTTCTCCGTCGAATGGTTCACCGACACCGCTGAAGTGGTGGCGGCGAGGACCGCATTCGACATCTGGGTGGGGTTGATGAGGCTCAGGAGGCCCGTCAGTGGCTTGGCGCCGGTAGAACACGAGGGCGTCCCGTTGCTGCTGTCGCAAACGGTGCTTGTGGCGCCGTCGCTGTAGTACGCCGTTGTGCCCGTCGAGAACGACGTCTTCGCACCCTGCTGGGCGAACACGATGCTGGCCGTCGAACCCTTCACCTTGTACGTCGCCTGGAAGGTCATATGCGTCGCTGAAGACTCCTTCTGCAGAATCCGCTCCAGGTATTTCGTGCCCGAACCTGAGGGTTTCGAGGAGTTGGAAGAGCCCGAGCCCGAGGCCGTCGGCGAGCCCGAAGCCCTCGGCGAGCCCGGGGAGTTGGAAGAGCCCGAGCCCGAGGCCGTCGGCGAGCCCGAAGCCGTTGGCGATCCCGAGCCTGGCCCCGCTGGCGATCCGCCGGGCGGGACCGAGGTGGCACTTGCCGCCGAGCCTGTGGCTTTGTGTCGTGGTGCAGTGGTCTCAGGCCGCGTCAGCAGGAAACCCACGACGACGCCCGCAAGAGCAAGGGTGGTGACGACTTCAATGCGACGAATCCACGGCGAGCGTCCACCCCTCACAGGGATCCTCCTTGCGGAACCAGCGAGCCGAAGTTGACGACCTTCCTCGATCCGCGGCGCAAGCGGGGGGTGCAGACGGCAAAGCGCGTCGCTGGTTCGGAAAGCAGAGGCTGTGGTCGTCGTTTCATCGGTGCCCGTGCCATGTGCTCATGGGCGCGGGCTTGTCGACGCCTCGTGGTGGGTGCCCCTGTCAACGGGAGCGCATGCCCTGGAGGGAACTGAGGGCCCTATTTACACTGGAAAGAGACTTCGATCGTCTTTCCATTGATCGCCGGGGAACCTCCGAGAGTGACCGTCGCGGTCACCATGACCGGGAGGGTGTTCACCGAAGCTGTCAAGGTACAGGCTTTGGTAATTGTCCGACCGGCAATCGTGCAAGCTGTTCCCACGATGTCGGTGGTGCAACTCTTGATATTGAAGGCGGGGGCGGTGGCGTTGAGCGGTGAGCCCACCTTGTACCCCGGCGTGTGGACACCCGGAGCCCGTGCTGCCTTACAGTGCACCGTGAGGACCGTGGGCGGAACGGCTGCCCGGGGTGAATTGGCTACGTACACGACCGTGACAGCAACGCCACTGGGTCCTGTGGGCGCCAAGCACCAGAGCCGAACGGAGTCCCTGGGGGGCTGAGCATTCCATATGGCGCACGGAACACTGGCCGGTGCCGCCGATGTGCAGCTTGCGGGCGCGAAGGTCGCTTTGGCTCCCAGCCCCCGCGTCACTGAGTGACCGACCGTTGTATTGATGATCGTGCTCGGCGAGCGACCATAAGCAGATGGACTGGTGGCTGCCCATGTAAGGCCGGCGATGGCCAGCACCGCCAAGATGGTCAACGAGCGTCGTGTCAATTTGGGTCCCCCCGCCACTCTCGAAACTCCCGCCAAATTCCGCCGCGGAGAACCGCGGTGGACCTCCTCAGCACACGAGCGTAAATTCCACAGATTCCATTGCGCACCCCCAATATTGATGAAGTTTTCCACTGGGGGGTTACACCCAGAGGCGGCGTGGGGTCCCCGGTGCCTCGAGTGATGCAGGAGCCGCTTGGGGTTCACCTGACACGTCTACGTCGTGGACGGCAACCATTTGATTTACGTAGCAAGTATTCGGCCGTGACCTCCGAATGAACAGTTGAGATTCTGAGAAGGGAATTGAGCCGATGCTTGGCCCGCACCGTCACCTCGGGGGGGGACGCACTCTTGGCGCAAGCGCGGCAGCCTCTCGACGTCGAGTTCGGGGACGACCGTGGCCGGCACCCCTCGAGGCACGGACTCACCCGGCCGACCGTCTGCGCCTGGGGTCGGCGCCGCCGGGGGTCTCGTCCAACCCACCGGGACCGTGGGGCGGGCTCCGACAGGTGGCGCCGATCGGCCACGGCCCGCTCGCAGCGGGGCTGGTCGACCACCGCAGTTAAGGAGCCTGGGGCGGGCTCCGTCGTGGGGGAAGACCCCCGTCACGGCGTTGCTCGATCACCCGGTGGACGGGCTCGAGGGGTTCGTGAACACACCGCTCGTGCGGAAGGGCGACTCGCTCTCGTCGGACGTGGTCGGCCTGACCTGGTGTTCAGTGCCCCCGGCAGGAGTCGAACCCGCAACCTGGTGGGTAGAAGCCACCCGCTCTATCCAGTTGAGCTACGGAGGCGAAGGCTCAGATCAGCTGAGTTCGGGGCTCGCCCGCTGGAGACCAGCGTAGCCCGTGTATCGTGGCGATCTGCGAGTCCGGGCAGTCATGCCGGACCATGCATGGTGGCCGTAGCTCAGGTGGTTAGAGCGCCAGGTTGTGGCCCTGGAGGTCGGGGGTTCAAGTCCCCTCGGTCACCCTCACACCCTCGGATCGCCCTGAGCGAACCGGGGGGCGCCGGTCAGACGGCGGGGACCTGTGACGCCCGGCAGCCGTTCGAACCTGCGCCTGCCCTCGGGGTTGCCTCCTGCCCTGACGACGTTGGTCTCGGTCGATTATCGGGGCCCGACCAAGTCCCCCCGAACACGCGCCAACCGGGCCAGGATGGGTTGCAGGCAGAGAAATGCAGCGAGGGCACCGATGAGCGAAGACACCGAAGCCAGCGAAGTCAGTGAAGTCAGCCTGTACGACGAGGAGGCTGTTACAAAGATTGACAAAATGCTACACACATTGACCGATGCCCAGCTCGCTGCGATCGATGCCCTCATGACGGGGGCAGATCAGGAGACAGCGGCGTCGGCGGCGGGAGTGAACCGCGTCACGGTCAATCGCTGGGTGAACCACCATCCCGAATTCCAAGCGGAGCTCAATCGGCGCCGCGCACAGCTTCTCGACCAACAGATGGACCGGGTCCGCCGCATCGACAACCTTGCGCTTGAGAATCTGATGGGCCGCATCGAAGCAGGTGACGAGAGGGCCTCCGAGCTGTGGCTCAGGAGCCGAGGACTTGCAGCTCTCGACACATCGAAGACTGGGCCGACCGATAGCGACGCGATCATCGAAGCGAAAGTCGATTGGCGGATACACGAAATGAATCTGGAGGACCTTAACGCTCAGAAGGCAGCGGCATCGCCCAAAGGTTCGGACAGGCATGCCATCGAGCAGACCATCGAAATTGCGACTCGCCGAGAAGCTCGGCGAGTGCACATTCGGTGAGGTGCTCAACAGCCGGTTGCGGGAAATGTTGTCGTCAGAAATTCCTGACGAATCAGATGGTCATGACGAGGACAAGAAGAGTTGAGCGCCGGAGTGCGATGACACCGCGGATCAGCCGGCCACGATCAGTGCGGTTGAGCCCGAGACCCGAATCGTTCACGTTCGCCGCCCAATCCGCTGGTGCGACCGCCGCGTGACGCGCAACGTCGGGAACACAACTGTGGCGGCTGATTACCGTGGAATTGAAGAGACTCGGGCTCCCGGCCGAGCCCTGTTACAGGCGATCACCAGGGCACAGGCGGCGGTAGGCGTCATAGGCGCGCTGGTCGGCCAAGACGGCGCCATACCGCTCGAGCATCACCCGTGAGCGCCAGCCGAAAAGCCGCATGGCGTCACCTTCACTCCCACCGCTCGCGAGCCACCGGTGTGCCGCCCCATGCCTGAACTGGTGGGCGTGGAGATGCGGTACACCGGCATCCCGGCAGCGCCGACGGATCATCTGAGCGATGCCGGAGTCGGTCAGTTGTCCCTTGGCCCCGAGCCAGAGAGCCGGCGACCAGCTCTGCGGGTGAACCTGACGCACGCTGAGGTAGCGGTCGAGAGCTTGGCTGGTCTTGGTGCCAAAAGGAACAGCACGTGGCCGGCTCCCCTTCCCGACCACGTCGATGACCTGGCGATCCCAATCGACGTCGTCCACGTCGAGCCCGGTTACTTCGGCCAAGCGCACACCGCAGTCATACAGCACCCGCAAGATGGCGGCATCCCGCCGCTGCTCGAATGTGGTGCCCTCCACACGTCTTGAAGATACGCCGCAAGTGATCGTCGGAGATGATGGGTACGGGCACCTCGGGGACCGAGGGCGGCTTCACGTTCTTCATGGGGGTTTCGGTGATCTCGCCCTCCTCGACGCACCACTTGAAGAACTGCTGGAGGTTCCCGTAGCGGATGCGAGCCGTCTTGGGCTTCCACCTGGCGAGCTGGTCGGCGATGAACGACTCCACGTGCTCGCGCCCGATGCGGTCGATCAAGGTGGGAAACCCCGACGCCAGCAGGAACTCTCCGAACATCTCCACGGTGCCTACGTAGCTCTTGATGGTCTCGGGAGAGCGATTGCGGGCGCGCAGCGACAGGTTGAAGCTGCGTGCCAGTACAAGGACGTCGTTCAGGGCGGGAGCAGACAACTCCAGTGTTGTAGCGTGCGCCACGTCGGGCACCTCCATTGTGCTCGGCCGGGCCCGGGGGTGTCTCAAGCACCGCCCGGGCCGCTCTCTCGGCCAATCTATCCGCGGTTGGGTGGCCCATGCACCGTCACCTACAATCCCTGTGCGCGCCTCTAGCTCAATGGCAGAGCAACGGACTCTTAATCCGCAGGTTCCGGGTTCGAATCCCGGGGGGCGCACCACTTGGCGCACCACTTGGTGAATTTGGCTGGGCTGACCTTTTCCGGGACAGCTTCGGCTGATGGTTTCACGACCAGATCCAAGGCAAATGTGAGAGGTCCCGTTGAGTGGTCAAGCTGCTTGACACCTCGGCCGACCACCCTCGGCTCGTTCTTGTTGACGACCCAAGGCAGGGCCTATGGGGCCGCGCCGGCCATCTCCACCCGCACCCAGTTGCCACGTGTCTACTCGCTGACCCCGAGTCGCACGCCACCGAGTACATCGACTTGTCGGTGCTCAGCACCAAGCGGACATCGACGAACGTATGCGGAACTTCTTCCCCGGCGAGTTTAAGCCCACGATCAGGTGCCCATCGGATCGGGGCAGACCACTCAACCAATCTGCCTCATCTCAAGTCACCTGCTGGTGCTCGACGCAACTTCCCTATCGAGCAAAACGTAGGGATGGAAGCCTCTTCGTATCTGGGCCGGCAGCCAGACGCAAAAGCGTCTCAGTGAGCCGATCGGAGTGGATAAAGATCAGGTTTTGCCTCGTTCCCCCATCGGGGATCTCCTCGAGGTGACCACTACGCAGAGATACCTGCCATGGCAAATAGCCCAAGCGCTCCAGGAGCTTGGAGCTATCGGACCTACGACCCATGCCTCGACCATCACGAGTGGTCGATCGTGTGCCAAGACTTGCAAACCGCCCTCTAGTACGTCTTGATCCGATCCCTCCCCATCGACCTTTACGAGGGCCAGCGGCCGATCAAAGAACGGATCGCGAACGAAGAACGTCGAGCGTTGAGAGCGACACAGCCGTTGACTGGCCATGTCCCTCGCCGTCTTCGATAAGACGATTACCCACATCCCGGCCGACGGTCAATCGACCCTGACCTTCATGGTTTGACAGGGCAGAGGGAAATACGCGCACGACCTCACTGAGGGCGTTTCGTCTTATCGATCGCTTCAAAACCTCTTGGGCGGCGAATGAAGGCTCAACCGCCGCAACGTGCGCACCAAGCCCGGCGAGCGCAATGGCGTGACCCCAATGTTTGCTCCTACGTCGACAACGAGGTCCCCCGGGCGAACCCAACGGACAAGTAAGCCTGACGAGGTCCCCGGATTCTGATCCACCTGTTGTGAGCATCCTGATCCCAAAGTGGGAGGATGAGCACAGCCATGAAGCGTCACCGACACAGTCCCGAACAGGCCCTGCGCAAGGTCCGCGAAGGTGAGCGGCTCTTGAGCGAGGGCACGGAGCTAACCGAGGTCCTGCGTCACCTCGAGATCTCCGAGGCCACCTGGAACCGGTGGCGGGCCCAGTACGCGGGGATGAAGGGCGAGGACATGAAGCGCCTGAAAGAGCTCGAGTCAGAGAACAAGCGCCTCAAGAAGCTCGTGGCCGACCAGGCCTTGGACATCGACATGTTGAGGGAGCTGGCCAAAGGAAATTTCTAAGTGACCCGGAGCGCCGCCGGCGGGCCGTGTGTGCCCTTGCCGACGATTTTTGAATTTCCCCACATGTGATCACTGAAATTCCCCACCCCGCGCCGGTGGGCTGAACCGTCCACCCGCGGAAGCGGGGCCCCTCCGAAGCTGACGGCGCCCAAGCTCCAGCCCGAAGGGACCCGCTCCGCATGCTCACACAAGGGGAAGACGTGGAAGCACATGCACTACGACAACGGGGCTGGACGATCTCCGCGATCGCCCGTCACCTCGGACGCGACCGCAAGACGGTCCGGGCCTATCTGAGCGGCGCTCGCCCGCCGGGCGTCCGGGCGAGATCGAGCCCTGACCCGCTCGCGGCGTTCGTCGACTACGTCGGCTCCGTTTCGCCGACGACTCTCACGTCTGGGCCGTCTATGACGAGGTCGTCCCTCTCGGCTATCGCCAGCTACCCGAGCTTCGCCCGCCAGATCCGGGTCGCCGGGCTGCGCCCGCACTGCGAGGCGTGTCAAGGCGTGAAGGGAAGAGACACCATCGAGATCGACCATCCTGCCGGCGAGGAGATCCAGTGGGACTGGTTCGAACGGCGCAACGCCCCGTGGGGAGCGACGGCCTACGTGCTCCTCGGCACGCTCCCGCACTCGGGGCGCATCCGCGGCGTGGTGGCCGAGGCGCTGGACCAGGCGCATCTCGTCGAAGCCATGGACAAGGTGATGCGTCGACTGGAGGCACGGCGCCCATGTGGCGCACCGACCGGCTGGCGACGGTGATCTCCCCGGCAGCGCCGATGTCCAGGCGAGCTTCGCGCCGGTGGCCAAGCACTACGGGGCGGTCGTCGAACCCTGTCCGCCGCGACGCGGCAACCGCAAGGGGGCGGTCGAGTCCTCGGTGCGGTTCTGCTCGGGACGGTGGTGGCGGACGATGAGCGACAAGGACCCCGAGTCGGCTCAGAGCTCGCTGGACCGCTTCCTGGCAACCACCGGTGACGCCCGACCACGACGTGGTCTCGCCGGGGAGCGCACCACGGTCGGCGCGCTGGCCGACGCCGAACCACTGATGGCGTTGCCGTGGACCCCCTATCCCGCCACGATCTGTGTGCAGCGCACCGTGGCGGACAACGCCACCGTGGCGTTTCGGGGCAACCGCTACTCGGTGCCACCGGGACTGACGGGCTCGGTGTTCGAGGTGCGACATCGGCTGTCGACCCAGACCCTCGAGATCCACAGCGGCTCCGGGGCGATGCTCGGTCGCCACGTCCTGGCGCCGCCGGGATCGGGGACCCTGGCTCGGCTCCCCGAGCACCACGCCGCGCTCGAAGCCGCCGTGCTGCGCTCCTTCCTCTTGACAATCCAGAGTTGCGCCGCCACCGCTGCCCTGACATTTGACTCCCCCGTCAAAGACTCAATGATCGGCTGACCATCCTCTACGCTGCTTCTGTGAGACGGTTTGTTCTTGCCCTCACCCGAACGGTCGCCATATACGCCTTCGCGGCGTGGGCATACGTGGCCCTGGTGGCTGTGTTTCTGCCCCGCACGCTCGGGTTCCAGCTCACCCACTTCTCCAAGCAGCCCCACACGGACACATTCGGAGAGGTCAGCTTTGTGGTGTCGCTTGTCTCCTACTTCGCCTACCGAATGCTGACTGAGTCGGAGCCCCCTGCAACGGAATGACGAAAGATCACATGCCTAAAGGCAGCCCGGCTGTGAGCGCGGCGTCATTCCGGTGATGCGAGGTTGCGGTGGATGGGGCGATTTCGCGGCGCACATGGCCAGGTTGAGCGAGCCAAGCGCGGGTTTGGCCGTACCGTTGGCACGGCGCAACCCGTAGTGGTCAACCGGATTGTTTCCAGGGAGGTCTCGGTCGGTGTACCAGAACAAGGCGCCAATTGAATTCGACGAGACCACCGCGCTCACCGCCGCCGTCCCGATTTGCGCCTGCCTGGCTTCGGTCACTTGATCCGCTGCGGCGGCGCCATTCGACGACGAACCGACCGTTGGGGCGCCGTATTCGGTCAGCCACACGGGGAGACCCGGAGTTCCGTACTCGGCCAGGATGCTCACAATGCTGACCGGGGTCTGGGCGATCTTGTTCCAGGCTGTCGCCCACGCCCCCACAAAGGTCGGTAGGTACGGATAGGTGTATGGGTGATAGCCAACCGCATCCACGACGCGGTTGGCGCCAAGTGCGCACATCTGCTCCAGGAAGGTCCTCGTGTCCACTGCACCCTTGAGCGTCAGAGTCGCTGTCAGGCCACCGCTGATGATGAAGGCGCCGGGGTCGACGGAACGGATGGCAGGCGGCCGTGGCGTCCAGGAGCGCGACGTATCGGCCCGCGCTCGGTGTCGGCGCCCAGAACCCCGGCGTGTTCTCCTCGTTCCAGATTTCCCAGGCGCGCACCCCTTCAGGTGCGAAATGACCGGCCGCCGCTCGGGCAAAGCGAGCGAAGGCCGCATCGCTGGCTGGTGCGCACTTGTCACTGGCACAGCCCGCGTGGCCTGGCCCACTTGGGCGTGTACGCCAGCGTGGGAAGGACATTGAGGCCCTGTGCTCGCGCCGCCGCCACCACGCGATCCAACGCCGCCCAGTGAAAGGTGGTCGGGCCGGTGGGCTGCACGTCAGCCCATGAGAAGTCGAGTCGCACCCACGTCGCGCCACGGCAACGGCGTCGTGGAGGGCTGACGCCAGGCGGCCGGAAGCCATCCACGGGAGCACGTCCCCATAGGCGATGCCGAACTGGGGCACGCTGAGATTCAGCGCCGACTGCGCCGGCTCCGTGTTACGGGTCACGCCGGTAGGTGGCGAGCTCGCCGGCGCGCCCGTAGTTGCCGTCGTGGTCCCGGCAACTGGCCCGGCGCCCCCTGGACGTGACCGCCCGCCCCACCAGGGCACCGGTAGAAGCGATCAGAAGGATCACCGCACGATCAACCGGCCGCGTCCCGGACTGTGGCGGTGCCGCCACCAACGATGGTGAGTGTCTCATGTGACCAGCGGGATCTTTGACCAGATGAAGGCGGCTCCTCCGTTCTGTGTGCGCGTCGGCTGTGGTTAGAGGAAGTCATCGACAGCCCGGCGACAACCCGACCAGTCGTCGTAGTCGTCGATGACGATGACGCCACCCGGAGTCAGCACCGGCCAGATCCGCGCCAAGCACACGGCCACCGAGTCGTACCAGTCGCCGTCGATGTGGGCCAGAGCGACTGGACCGCGGGGATGGATCGTGTCCTCGAAGAGTCCTTGGACCAGCTCCACATGAGAAGCGGCCAGATCGATGCCGAATCGTCGGAAATTGCCCTTCACCGTGCCGAGCAGTCCGGGGTCGTACCCGTAGTAGGGGTCGTCTTGGATGCCTTTGGACTGACCCCGCTTTGATCTCCTCATACCGCTCCAACACGTCGGTGCCGTCGCGCTCGCTGGGCGGGGGAATCATGTCGAAGACGTCATAGACGAGGAGCTGGCGCGAGGTGCACTTCGACGCAGCCAGTACGATGGCCGATCCGCCCAGAGCACACCCGGCTTCGATGAACGCTCCCGGGTAGCCCGCCTTGTCTGCTTCTCGGGCACGATCGCGCAGGTCGAAGGAGCGCCGAGGGATCGAGATAGGTCAAGTGCCGGTGCTCCGGATGCGCGCGGCGAGGAGGGCACCGCGGGGATCTCGGAGCCCTCGACGGGCAATCAGCACGGCTTCGGTCACGCCGATCATGCGCGCCGCCTCGCACGTTGCGTCGCGGCCGGACGGTGAAGAGCAAGCGAGTCGACCAACTGTTCGAATCGGTTCGCCTGGTGCTCCCAGGTCATGTCCGTCACCCTCTCTCGCCCTTGTTCGCCGAGCCGGCATGCCAAGGACGGATCGTCCATCAGCCCGCGCAGCGCGTCGGCCAGCGCTTGGGGCCGCGCCGGGGGCACCAGAGTTCCATCGACTCCGTGGCGCACGAGTGTCCGCAGCGCCCGATATCGGCGGTGACGACCGGAGTTCGGCTTGCCCACGCTTCCAAGAGAACCGTCGGAAACGCATCGTTGCTCGTCGTCGGATAGGCGATCAACGCGACCGACGTCTGGATCAGTCGGTCCTTGGCCGCCCCGGTGACCGTGCCCAAGAACTCGACTCGTTCCGAAACGCCCAGATTCGGCGGCCGTCTTCTCGTAGAAGGTAGCGCAGATCGCCGTCTCCGGCCACCACCAAGCGCGCCTCGGGGCACAGCGCCAGGGCCTGGAGGACGAACTCGAGCCCCTTCCAGCGATGTTCTTTGTCCAGTCGAGCGATGAACACGAACTGTCCTGCAGACGGCTCGGCGGGAACATTTCTCAGAGTCGAACCGCGGGACCGCGTTCGTGAAGGTGACGAGCCGACCCGGTACCCGCCCTCGGAGCCCGCGCGTGGACAAAGTCGGAGACGGCGAGCACGGCGTCGGCGCGCCGATCGTGAACCACTCGAGCAGCTTGTACGCGCGTTGCATCGACCGCGAAGAACGGCCCGGCGTCTTTCTCCAAGGTGGCCGCGTGGTAGGTGAGCAGAAATGGTCGACTCCCGCTGGCCCAGGCGGCGACGTCGGACAGGAGCGGCACCGGCGTGTGTGCGTTGACGATGTCCGGATCCACCTGACGAATGATCGGGCGCAGCTGCCAGGGCCACAGGGGACTGAACGGCGTGTAGGAGTAGCGCGCCCACCATCCCAGCCTGAGGACACGCAACCCATCCTCTTGACTGGGGATCGTACGGACCCCGCGGCCCTTTGTCGTCACCACCGTGACCTCCCAGTGTCCCGTGGCCACCAATGCCATGGCGAGGTGCCTGGTGTACTGCTCGACCCCCCCGATATGGGGCGGAAAGTAGGGGGCCACGATGAGGAGCTTGCGCCGAGTCGTCGGATCCGCCGTGTCGCCACCCCCACCCCGTCGGCGCGCCGACGGCCGCCGGTGTGCGATGGCCCGCTCGAGCACGGCGGCGGTCCGGTGTCCCTGGACCTCGGCGGTCAGCGATTCCTCCACGGTCCTTCGCCCCTCGGCTCCGAGCGATGCGGCGAAGTCCTTGTCCGCTCTGAGGCGGCTCACCGCCGCCACGATGTCCTCGACCCGCCCCGGCTCGACCAACAGGCCGTTGCCCTCGTGGCGGACAACGGTCGGGATCCCGCCCACGCTCGAAGCAATGACCGGCGTGCCGCACGCCAGCGCCTCGACGATGACGGTCGGGAAGCTGTCGAATCGGCTCGGCACCACAAGCGCCGAGGCGTTCTGGTAAAAGGCCCTGGAGCTCGTTCAAGCCCGCCGCGCCGTGAAACGTCACTCGATCGGAGATCTCGAGGGCGCCACACTGCGCCTCGTAGGCTGGCCGGGCGCTGCCCTCTCCGACCACGTCGAGCTCGACGTTCTCCCCCCGGGCCCGGAGTCGGGCCAGCGCCTCGAGTAGGGCATCGAGCGCCTTATACCGTGTGGCTCGCTCGAGCGAGCCGACGAACAGCAAATTGCGCCGATCAGCCCCCGGGGCGTAGGAGTAGTGGGAGGTGTCCACCCCGGGGGGAATGACCTCGACCGGTGTGGAGCGACAGAAGGGCTGGAGGAAATCGCGCACGTAGTTCGAGGAGCAGATGAGCGCCGACGACCTCCGGACAGTCCGGCGCACGACGAGTTGCTCATAGGCCCGTAGGCCTGCATTGACGGCAACACGACGCTTGGTCATGGGACCGGCGTGGTATGTCAGCACGAAGGGGACCGGTCGCGCCGCCCGCTCGGCCACGTCAGCCAGACCCGGTACCGGAGCATGGGCGTTCACCACGTCGACGCCGTCCTCGCGAATGATCCGAGACAACTGGGAATGCCAACCGACCCCGACTGGTGTGTTGGACAGCCGTCCCCACGCGTTCAGGTAGCGGACCTCGATGGTCGACCCCGGCAGGCTTTCGACGCGACGAGCCTGGTGCTCCGCGGTGGTAGCGATCACCACCCGCCATTCCAGTCGGGACAGCTCACGAGCAACGGTCTCGACGTAGCGCTCCACTCCCCCGATGTGCGGCGGCAGGTACGGCGAGACGAGCAGGACTGTGCGCATGGACGTGGTCACCGAACCGCCCGGCGCAGCACGTCGGCAAAGTCCTGCGCTCGACGCACGTAGTCGGGGAGATGTTCCCGGAGATGTCTTTCGTAGTCGGACCTGGCATGCTCCAAGGCGACAAAGCGGTCGCGCAGGCGCGCCGCGGTGACCTCGCGCATGGGGATCACCCAGTCCGCCAGACCGAGATCGTCCATGATCCCCGAGGTCTTGTGCTCGTACTCGATGGCCAGAGCAGGGATCCCGCTCGTGAGAGCGAAGATCACGGAGTGAAAGCGGGTGCCGACCACGTAGTCGAGATCGCCGTAGACGGCACGGAGCTTGACGTGGTCCAGCTGGGTGTCGATGACCTCCGGCGAGGAGGAGCAGTACGACGAGATCCGTCGCGACACGAGCCGGTCATCGTCCTCTTGGTAATCCGAGGTCACCTGCGGGACGAGCGTCACCGACGCTCCTCGTGACTCAGACAGCCAGTCGATGAATGTGGCCAGGGAGCGCTCGTATGACTGCTGGTCCGGGCCGGTCAACCAGGCTCGCGCCGTGATGCCCACCGCGGGTGCTCGGGTCTGTCGCCAGGCCCCTGGTGCGGTCCGAGCCTTCATCCCGAGTGCGAAGGCACTGTCCACGCCGCGCTCCAAGAGGACGTCTCGTCGACACCGGCCGAACTGAGGAGATCCAGGCTCACGTCTTCGCGTACCACGATGCGGTCGACCCGGTTCAAACAGGAACGGACCAGTCGCACCTGGGTCCGCCGACCGAAGGGCCCGTAGGACTGAGGCGCCAGGACGGTCGGGCGCCGGAGTCGCGTGGCCAGCATCAGGGGCAGCAGGAGGAAGAAGACGCTCAGCGTGCCCGCCACCGTCGTCGATCCGTTGAGGTACCCGCCACCGAGACCGATGACCAGATCGGCTTCGGCGATAGCCGTGACCTCACTGATGGGCTCGACCCGCCCACCCACGCCAAGGCGGCCGACCAGCCACCGCAACGCGGGCCGAGGAATCACGGAAAGGACCAATACCAGCGCCTTTCGCCCGATCCGTCGGTGGCGCGGCACCGAGTTCGTCTCCAGCCCAACGTCGGAGAGACCCGACGTTGCGAGCACCTTCGAACTCGGGGTGCACGTCGGGGTCTCTCGAGGCCCGAGAAGCAGATGCCGGCGTCGGGAAAGGCCTGGCGCACCTGATCGATGAGTCCGCTCAACAGGGCGGCGTCCCCGCCGTTGTGGCGGTTGTAAGCATTGACGATGACGACGTTCATCAGGCGGCCCCCACCCGTTCGTACAGGGCCAACACCGACGGGACGAAGGTCTCGACGGAGAAGAGCTCGCTCCGAGAGCTGGCGGCCTCACCCATGCGCCGGGTCCGATCGGGGTCGCCAAGAATCGTGTCCAGGGCGCCGCGCCAGCTCACCCACGTCATAGGGTTCGGTCAGAAGGCCCGTCCTGCCATCGTCGATGAGCTCGGGCATCCCTCCGACGCGGCTGGCGACGATGGCACGTCCGACACCGATCGCTTCCAGGGCCACAGTGGGAAGATTCTCCGGCCACACCGAGGGAATGACGAGCGCCGCTGCAGGCGGCCAGGGCTGATCGCACCTCCGCCTCAGAGCACCAACCACCGAAATGCACGGAGCCGGCGGTGCCGAGCTCGCCCAGCGAGCTCCTCGAGGGCACGGCGCTGCTCACCATCGCCGATGATCACGAGCTGCGCCTCGGGGTGGGTGTGGCGAGTCTGGGCAAAGGCCCGGATGAGCACGTCGACTCCCTTGACGGCCTCGAGTCGACCCACGAAGAGGAGTCGGGGTTCGCTGTTCACGGGCCGCGGCTCTGGGAGGTCGATGCCGTTGTAGATCTGTTCGATCAGGCCGGGGGGGCCTCCTCGGTCAGAACAGACGCCATAAACCGGCTGGGAGCGACCACTCGGGCGCATCGCCGCAGCGCCATGAGGTAGAGCGGCCTCTGGATGAAACGGAGGTAGCCGAGGCGAAGTCGACCGATCAGCTTGATGTCCGATCGACGGTAGGTGTGGTTCTTGTAGTCCGAGGCGGGCAGGTGCCAGGGCAGCAAGCCCAGTGTGAAATCCTCGGGTCCGTGCACCGTCACGATGTAGGGCACACCGTGGGCGGCGATGAGAACCGAGGGACTGAGCTCCCCCACCGTGTGGAAGTGGATGATGTCGGGCCGAAAAACCCGTATGGCATGGCGCAGGGCCGTGTAGGCCCGGCCGTAGAACGCGTAGCGACTCAGCCGGCGCGCGGGTCCGCCCACGATGGCGGGGACCAGCACGTCCGCGAAGACGTCGCGACCTGTCGCATTCTTGTCGGTCGCCAAGACAAGGACCTCGTGACCGGCATCGACGAGGTTGTCGCGCAGGAGCAACACGCTGCGCTCGGCGCCGCCGGCCAGCCAACCGATGTCGATGACCTCAACGATGCGCATGCGCACCTACGGTCCTCCAGTGTGAAGACCCCGACAGAAACGCTCCACCCAACCCGGTCAGCGCCACGCCCGCAGAGACGGCATTGGCGGCGATCCACGACACGGCGATGCCTGCCAGCCCGAATGGTGCCAGGGTCAACGCCAGGCCGACTGCGGTCAGGAAGTACAAGACGTTGGACCAGATCAACCAACCCATCTGCGCGCGAGCCTTGAGGAGGAAGCTGGCCCAGGTGTTGACGGCCACCGGCACCACGCCAAGGGCCAGGAGGCGCAGCACCTCGGTGGCGTGGGCGACATAGGCGGCACCGAAGAGCGAGAGGATCAACGGGGCTGCCATGATGACGAACGCTGCGGCGGGCACCAAGACCACCACGATGACCGCGGCGCTGCGGCGCGCCAATCGCATGAAGGCTTGCGGTGCATGGGCAAGCTCGGCAAACAGGGACTCACACACGGCGAAGGGGATGGCGCCGAGCATGTTGGCCACCTGGAAGGCGATGTAGTAGTAACCGGCAAACCTGCTGCCGAGCACGTCCAGCGTGATCAGGGGAAGCACGACCAGCGGGGCCAGGTTGAGCAGGCTGGACCCGTAACTGGCCGCCGAGAACGACAGGTATCCATGCAGCACCCGAACATTCGCAGTCGGCCGTAGACGCAACCGCAGGCGCCACCAGATCAGCACCACACTGCTGACAGCCGCGGCGAGACAACCCAGGCCGTAGGACGTGACGATGCCGACGGTCCCTGCAGCCGCCAGCGCGAACAGTGGCAGCAACTTTGCGATGCCTTGGACGACTCCGTCAGCTATCGGGTTCCAATGCGCTACCCGGTAGGCGATGAAGACAGAGTCCGTCGCCAAGTTGACGGCTGCCGCCACCACGATCACCGTGAAGATTCCCCACAGCAAGGGACTATGAAATTCATGGGCCGCCCTCGGTGCGACAACCGGCAGGAGGAGCATGTAGGTCAAGCCGAGGACGAGCCCCACACCACCTGCGATAGTGACCGCGGCGCTGACTTGACGATCGGGTCGGTCGGCGGAGGGAAGAAACTTTACGAGGCTGCCGTTCAGACCGAACAGGCTGACATAGGCCAACAGGGAGACCACCAAGATCAGTGAAGTCGC
Source organism: uncultured Acidimicrobiales bacterium (assembly GCA_963796765.1). GTDB lineage: Bacteria > Actinomycetota > Acidimicrobiia > Acidimicrobiales > UBA8190 > Chersky-840. The sequence continues at coordinate 475,798 of CAWCMY010000002.1, forward strand.
ATTGCCGACCTGAGTCACCGAGTACAGGTGCGCCGCGACCGACCAGAAGACGACACCGAACAGCGACGTCGCCGCCGTCGAAACGAGAAGCCATCCGGCATTGCGGAGCAGGCGGCTGGGCGGCGCATCGCCGTCGCGGTGCCCGAGACGAGTGGTGACCGCCGGCCCAGGCCGGCTGGACAGCTCCACGGCGGGTTGAGCGTTCATGGTCGCGCCAGCTCCGCCGATGAGGCATCGGGCCCGGCCAGGACCCTATCGAATGTCTGCATCAGGGCGTCGACGTGGCGCGTCCAGCTGAAGTTGTCCTCGGCGAAGCGCCGTGAGTACCGCGCCATGCGTCCGCGCTGCTCTGGGTCGTCGACCAGTGCGGTGATGACCTCGCTCAGCCTGGGAGAGTCGGCCGCCACAAGGCTCACGAGACTTGGGTTTAGCCCGTACATGTCGTAACCAGGGTCGTCGGTGGTCACAACGGGCATTCCACTGGCCATCGCTTCTTGCACCGTGAGAGGGAAGCCTTCGCTTCGCGATGGCAAGGCGAAGACGTCACAGGCGCGGTACAGGAGACGAACGGTGTCGCGATCCTGGGCGCCGCATGAAAGCACGTGCCTGGTGGTGGGAACGTGGTCACCGTCGCCCACCAACACGACGGTCCACGACTGCTGCTGCTCGGCCGCCTGAATGAGATGGTGGTAGCCCTTCTTGTGTACCAAGCGGCCCACGAACAGCACAAGGGGGCGTTGCGTCGGGAGATTGAGCCGCCGACGCAGGGAGATCCGCTCGTCGCTCGACGCCGGGGGCGCAAAGCCGGCGAGATCCACCCCGTTCGGAAGCGGGGCGAGTCGCTCGAGGGGCACCCCGGTCCTCACCAGGATGTCTCGGATCCCAGTGTTCATGTAGAACACGACGTCGGCTGCACGGCACACGAACCGACCGACCGTTCTGTGCACCACGCTTTGCGCCACTGCCACGGCGCGCCACGGGTGGACCACGCATGCGACGTGCTTGGTCACGACCAGTGGTTTACGGAGTAGTCGACACCACAAGGCGACAGCCCATGACGATAGGTACAAGGTGTCGTGCACGTGGACCACGTCCGCCCGCCGCACCTCTGTCCAGCTCCGAAGGATCAGGCTAGGCAAGAAGAACAAAGGGAAGGGGACGCCAAATCGCTCGAAAATGTTGAGGGCCGACACTCGGACCACCCTGACGTCGGTGTCAACCGGATCTCTGCCCTCCGAGGCGCCAGGACTGCTCGTCAGCACCGTGACCAACAGCCCGTGTGCGGCCAGGCCGATAGCTTCGGCTCGGGCCACCTCCTCGATGCCCCCGACATGGGGAGGGTAATAGTGCGAGACCACCAGGACGGAGCGGCGGGCGGACTCGCGCTGCGGTTCGCGGTCTGTCATCGGTAGATCCGAGCGCCGTTGCTGCTGAAGACCAAGTCCTTCGTATCGTCGAGCAGGCCGACTGGGTAGCGGTAGGTGACGGTGTTTCCGTTGATGCTCACTGACGCCTTGTCGAGCGTCACGGTGGCGAAGCCCAAGAACACATACGCATGCTTCTCGATGAGCGTCGGGAAGACGTCAGCCGTGGTACGGGCCTTCGCCCCATTGACGAGGTAGGAGGTGTAGCGGTCTGTTTCAACTTCGGCTTGAACCGCAGCGCGGCGACGGACCTGACCGTCAAGCCATGACAGCGCAGCGAGCTCTTGGGGATGGAGGTAGTAGTCGTTGTAGTACGTTCCCGCATTGTTGAGGTTGAGCTGCGGCGGATAGCCACCCGTGGCCTGTGGAATGACTCCGCTGAGGCTGGCCAGGGCGCCGAGCCCGAGCGCGACCGCAACAACTCCCGAACGATGCCCCGCTACCAGCCACACCAAGGCGAGTGTCGTCTCGGCGACGAGCGGTGCGAGGAAGATCAGCGCCTGCTGAAAGGCACGCAGCAGCCCATACTCAACCGAGAGGTCGGGCAGCACCACGACGGCGATGAGTCCGACGAATGACGCCGCGGCCAGACACAGGTACTCCCGCTGGGAGGAAGGTATCTGACGCCGCCGACGATTGCCCCACACCAGGAGGAACAACCCCGCCATGGCGGCGACTTGGTAGTACTTGGCCAAGATATTGCGCATGGAGGTGTTGAGCGACAGGGGTGCCACCCCCAGGCTTGTCAGCCTGCGCCCGGCGGTCGTCAGGGGCAGATTTCCCTGCCGGACCGTCGCCAATGGGTAGGAATCGACTGTGGCGCGTGGCAAATAATTGGCGACGTCGCCCTTGGTCACCTTCAACGTCTCGGTCTTGTACTGGGCGAGCTCTTGGCGCGGGCTCAGCACTTTCGAGTGAAGCAAGCTGTAAGAGACATCGGTCGAGTTCGCACCTTGCTGGCGACCAAGCAAGGTGTTCACGGTGTTGGTGACGGTCAACCGCAGTTGCGAGGAGGTGTGGGTGGCCGGGACCGTCCACAAGAACGCCGCCACGGCGATGACCGAAAGCGTGCTCAGGCCTGCCACCGGGCGCCCCCACACGGGCGTCGCCGAGACCCGGGGCCGGTTGCGGGCCCGAAGTCGCTCTCCCATCTGGCATCCACGCCAGATGACTTGAGCAAACACGAGGGCGATGAGCAGAAGGTAGGTCGTTGAGTAGTGACTCAGGACGATGGCGATGCCGAAGGCCACGAACCAGAAGCGGCGAGCGGCCGGCGCCCAGGTGTCGCTCATGAGCACGAGTGCTGCCACCGACAGGAAGGTGAAGCCGGTCTCCTGTCGGGTGATGAACGGCATGTCGGTCAAGAACGTCGGGAAGGAGATGTAGAAGATGGCTGCGAGAAACGCACTGGTACGCGAGAAGTGACGGCGGCACACGAGATAGAGGGTGGCGGCACTCAGGGCGAAGAATCCCTGGAAGAAGATCTTGAATACGTACGGGTCGTCAATGCGCAGCGTCCGGGCCCAGATCGTCGGCAACACGGTCAGGCTCATGCACGCGTTGTACGGGTCGTGGAACTGCGAGATGTCCCAGCGATCGGCGCTGTTGGTGACCTGGAAGACGTGATACTCGCGCTGGATGTCGTGGCCCGTGATGTACCAACCTCGCAGCGAGGTGGCGAGGAGGAGGACCAGGGCGGCCACGTAGAAGAACGCTGCGGTTTCCCCGTCGCTGAACCGTTCCCGGCCGTGCCAGGCCAGAGCGAGGGCCGCCAACAAGACGACGAATGCCCCCAGGGTGACCGAACCCGAGGCACCGTTGTTGAGTCGGTTGGTGCCGACGACACAACCGAAGAGGCTCAGAGCCAACAGCCCCCAGACCCACCGGCTTCTCGCCGGCACGTGCCTGGGAAGGCCCGCCATGCTTGGGGTCATTGACACCCGCCACAGCACGAGGCCCACGTTTTCGACGAGCACGGCCAGGACGACCGGTATGCGGGCAAGCGGCCGGCGGTCGCCCAACAGAGGGAGGGCAGTGTTGAGAGCGAGCCCGACGAGCACAAGCACGAACACGGCCAAGGCGACGGCAATCACGACCCGGTGGGCCGTCGGCGACCCCGGCAACCGGAGCTTGGCGCCGAGCAAGGTGGCGGGGAGGCCGACGGTGAGGATGAGACCGCACGCCGGGGTCACCCAGGGCACGTAGGGGGCGACTGCCACCATGGCGGCGAGGAATAGCGCAGCGGCGATGCAGATCACCGCTCTGCGCAGCGCCGACCGGTCAACGGTCGCGCCGGCTGGAGACTGGGCGGTGTCGATCATGCCGGCAGGCTCTCGTACAGACTGGTGAGTTGGGCCACCGCCGTGTCCCACCCGAGCGAGCGCCCTCGGGCCCGGCTGCGCGCCTGCAGGGTGGTCAGGAGCACCGTGTCTCGGGCCAACAGGGCGATGGCGTGCGCAAGATGCTCGACGCCGGGTGCCACGACGAGGCCGGCGTCACCCACCTGCTCAGCCAACTCGGACACGTCGGTCGTCAGCACGGCGAGCCCTGCCGCCATCGCCTCGAGCAGGGCGAGGGGCATCCCCTCGCGGTCCGAGGGAAGCACGAATAGATCCGCCCAGTCATACCAATCAACCAGGGCGCGGCCGTGTTGGGCACCGACAAACCGGACATGATCCAGACCGAGCTCGGTACAAAGCGACTCGCACCGTTCGCGCTCTTGTCCATCGCCGACGACCACGACCTCGACCGGATCGGTCACCTCCGCGATGGCGCGCAGCAGGCGGGGGACGTTCTTCTGCGGATCCAGACGTCCCACGAACAGCACGCGCATCGGATGGCCGGGCAACCGACCGGTCCGATGGAGCTCGAGGAACGCTTCGTCCACCCCATTGGGCACAACGACGAGCCGCTCGGGCGCGATCGCGTACTCCTCGACAAGGAAGTCGGCCTGGCCCTGGCTCAGCGCGACGACGGCGTCGGCGCGCTGGAGCGTGCGGAGGAGACAGTGGCCTTTGTACAATGGAAGCAGGAAGCCAGCCCGGCCCGTTGGGTCGACATCGAGATGGAAGTGAGCGACGACGCTGAAGCCCGCGTCGGGCCGCCACCAGGGCTACGAGATCTGGCCACAGTGCCTGGGCCACGTGCACGTGCACGATGCTGTCGGAGGGCAGGGCGAAGAGCAGGCGCAGCAGGCCGGGAGCGAGCGGCGTGTGGGCCACCTCGATGGCAGGCAGTCGGTGCACGGGGAACACGTCGACGGACTGGGACGCCGCAGTGTCGGCTCCCAGGGCCGTCGTCCACACTTCGACGTCATGATGAACGGACAAACCCCTGGCCAGGGCCTCGGCCACCCTTTCGACCCCACCGAGGTGGGGCGGGTAATAGGGAGTCAGCTGGACGACCTTACGGCGCATCGTCCACTCCTTGGTCCTCCAAGCGCGCCAGGGCACCGTTGGCGATGTACCGGACGTCTGGGCGGCGGGAGATGTGGGCGAGCACCCTCTCGAGGCGCTCCCAGTCGTTGCGCTGCGCGACCTCCCACGAGTGGCCCCAGAAGTGGAACACACCCCCCACCGCCAGCACACGCTCGAACAGCGCTATCGCCCATTCGTCCCAATGGAAGTAGTACCGGGTGGCGAGTCGTGGGCTCCCACCGGCCATGCGCAGGGCGGCGCGCCCGTCGCGGAGGTGCTGGTAGGCGTGAAAGCTGGTCGATACCTCCATGAGCGAGGACGGCCGATCGATCCGGTGCCGCTCGACCGTCCGGGCCAGTTCGAAGCCGGCGGCCCGCACCATCTCCGTGTGCGGCGGCGCGTACTCGCCGCCTGGGTAACAGAAGCTGCGGACCGGGCCGCCCGTGCAGTCCTCGAGGTACTTCTTGCCGGTGGAGATCTCAGCGGACGCCATGGTGTCGGACAGGGTGGTCAGTCGCAGGTGCGTGAGGGTGTGCCCACCGATCTCGAAACGTCCGGCCAGTTCAACGATGTCCCGGTCGCGCAGTCGCGTGCTCGGCGGCAACTCGCGATTGCGGGGCGCGATATAGAACGTACCGGGAAGCTCGTACTCGTCGAGCAGATTGGCGATGACGAAGTCATACACGTGGCCGTCGTCCCAGCTGGTCGTCACAAGGGCAGGCAACACCTCCGAAGCCGATGCGTGGTGATCACCGTCGACCCCGACCTGACACTCAACTGGCATGGGAGACTCCTTGACGGAGCAGGAGCCTGATCACGACGGGCTGGCCAGCCAGGCTGACCGCCAACGACGTGGTACCCGCGGGCAGAGAGACGCGCAACGGCGTGGCCACTCTCTGATTCGCCTTGAGACGTAACGTACCGGTGCCCACGACAGATCCATGACCGTTCCGAGAGCCAGCCGTCACGACATAGGTGTAGCTGCGGGTGGTATCGCTGTCGTTGGCCAGCCCGAACTCAACCGCAAGCGGACGACCGGGCACGAAGGATGAGGGCACGGTGCTCGGCGAGGGAAAGTAGAGCTCCGAGAAATTGTCCGGTCGTCTGGTGAATGAAAGAAGCAGCTGATTTCGCACCGCGCCCGAGGTGGCGTCGGCGACCCCGGCAACGCTCACGACCACCACACTCAGAACCACCAGGAGAAACCGACGCCGCCACGAACTGCGGTGACGGCGGGCATGCACCTTGGTCGTTCGCGGCGATGTCCCGCCACGCTGTCGGTACGAGACCAGTGGACGCCTGGTGGGGGCACGAGGCAAGACGACAAGCAGGTTGTCGAGCGCCTCGAATCTCATCGAGATCTCCGCGTGTCCCTCGGCGTTGCATGTCGCGGCTGTGACCTGCGGCCAGATGGGCGGCCGCAGAACACGAGACGAGGTGGCGACGAGGAAGCGACGAGGGAGTACTCGACCCAGAGCGCGCCTTTCGAGCGTGTGTCTTGTGTCCATTCGCCCGGACGTACAGAGGGTTCGCTCGGACATCGCGGGAGAAGCTGAGTACCGCCCTCCGAAGCGCAGATGTACGCGCCTCTGCACGTTCCGGGACGCGCGTGTTCAACAAGGACGATCGCACTCTCGGTAACGTCAGCGCTTCCAGGGGCGAACCACTGCCGAGCCACTGCTCGTGGCTGTGCTCGGCGGCACGGTCATCGCGTCCACTGTGCGGGTTCTACGTCCCGCCAGTCGGCGACGGAACCCAAGTCGCCGAACGCCAGCTGTTCAGGCTGAAGGAGAGGGCTCCCGGCGTGGCGGTGCGCACGAGCCCGGTGTGTGGCCAGCTGGACGAGGTTCCGGACCCGTCTCGCGAGGCGTTGAGCTTCTCCTTGCCGCCGCGGGGTCGGTACTCAATGTCGATCTCGCCACAACGGAATTGCTTCAGGAACGCTTCGTGCTTCAGTTCCTGGGAGAACGCCATCCCGGATGACCGAACGTCCAGGTGGGCCCACACATAGCGACGGAAGATCCACATACCGGACTGAGAGTCCTTGAATGGTGTATGGAACAACGTCGAGCTCGCGGCGGACAGCACATGATTGCCGAGCGCGTGGGAACTTTTCATTGCGTTGCGGTTGGCGCGGACCAGCCGGTTGGTACTGAGAAAATCCAGCCTTTGGTCCTCGAAGTAGAGCAACAGTTGGGGAAGCTTGTCGAACGGGTAGGTCAGGTCGGCGTCCCCGGTGACGAATACCTCGCCCAATGCGTTGGCGAATCCAAGCTTGTAGGCGTTCCCGTACCCTCGGACCGGTTGGACGAGGACTCTCGCTCCCCGAAGCCGGGCCTCCATGGCGGTGCCGTCGGTCGACCCGTTGTCAATCACGAGGAGCTCGATCTGCCAGTCTTGAGCAGCCAACGCTTCGAATGGGATCCCCTCGAAGAGGCGGTCAATGTTCTCGCGTTCGTTGAGCGCGGGAATGACCAAGGACATTGTCGGCATTCGACCCCCTATAACGCCACGCGTTGAATGTTGTGTAGCAAGATGACTGATCGCAAAGCGCTAAGAAAGCGACTGGAACACAACTCGGGTCGGGAATCCTATTGCGAAGGCATTTTGTGATTCGGTTGGTGCGCGGGTGCCCTGAGTAGTCGGCGCCGGCCGGCACTGGGACCCGCCCGGCGGCATGAGGTGGTGGCGGCTCAACCGAGGCGAGGCTGTTGCGACGCCATCAGCGTGACGCCGGCCGCCCGGCCTGGGCCCAGCGGCGATTCCGGCAAGGGCGGGGGTGGGTGGGAGAACAGGTAGCAGGCGCCGTTCGCCCCTGCGACCGGGACAGAAGCAGGGTCTGGTGCGGGTGCAGTTGAAATCTTTTGCGAGGATGGTCCTCGCGGAAAGGATGGAGCTATGTCCAAGAGGTTCCCGGCCGAGTTCAAGGTGGACGTGGTCGCCGTCACCCGGCGCCGCACGGTGCCCTTGGAGGAGGTGGCTGCCGACTTCGACATCTCGGTGTCGACCCTGCATCGCTGGATGCACCAGACCGACGTCGACGACGGCGTCAAAGACGGGGACGAGCTCGAACGCGCCGGCGAGGGCGTCGGTGAAGACGGGTGCGCCGGGCTGTGCAAATGGCAGGTCTGGTCCACCACCCCGAAGAAAGGGCGCCGAGGCTCCGGCAAGGTCCCCGGTCCAGCAGTCCACGACGACCTCGTGCAGCGTCAGTTCCGGGCCTCACATCCCGATGCCGTCTGGTTGACCGCATCACGAGCACCCCACGGCCGAGGGCAAGATCTACTGCTGCTCGTTCAAGGACCTGTTCTCCAACGGCATCGTCGGCTACGGCATCGGGCCGCGCATGACCGCCGAGTTCGCCACCTCGGCGCTGCGCTCAGCCATCGCCCGACGCCAGCTGCACGGGGACGTTAGTGGTTCACAGCGACAACCCAGTCAATCCGCTCTCGGGCCTTCCGGGCACTGCTCAAGGCGACGAAGCTCACCGGGTCGATGGCAGAGGGGCCGCTGCCGGCGACAACGCCCCCATGGAGTCGTTCCACTCGCTGCTGCAGAAGCACGTCCTCAACCGCAAGACCTGGGCACGCAGAGACGCACAGCAGAGTGGTCATCGTTGCAGGCAATCCATGCACGGCTGCCAGAACTGCCGCCCTTAAGCTGCTCCGGAGTGACTCGCAAGTGCCGCATCCTAAGCGGCTCTATCGCCGGGGTGGGGTGGGCGGTCCTGAGCGTTCTTTGGGCGGTAGCTATCGCCCGGATGGTGGCGTGGGACAAGTGGGAAATCTTCGCCATCCTGGACGCGTTCACGCTCATCTTGTTTCTCCCGGCGTGGCCGATAGCCCTCGTCGCCCTCTGGCGCCGGCGTTGGGCTCTGGCGGGCGCCAGCATCCTGTTGGCAGCGGTGCAGGTTGTCCTAGTCGCACCTGAGCTCCTGGCCACGAATTCACTTCCCCGCGGCGTCCGAGGAGCATCAACACTCCGAGTCTTCGACGCCAATGTGTACCAAAACAACCCGAGTATGACGGGTTACGCCCAGGAAATCCGGCGAGATCAGCCGGATGTCGTAACCCTCGAGGAGGCCTCGCCGGCCGACCTCCATGCACTCATTGCGAGTGGCGCTCTGAAACACCTTCCCTATCGACTTTGGAATCATGCGTACGGCTCACGATCCCTCGTCATCGCCAGCCGCTACCCGCTGGGTCCGATGGCCGAATCGTCCGTTGACGGTCAGCCCTATCTTGCCCGCACGACCGTGACACTTCCTCGCGGGCATCTCATTCTCTGGGTTGTACATACCACAGCACCAGTCGAGCCCGGCGTACGGGAGTGGAACGACGAGCTCGATGGTGTCGACCGACTCCTACGATCGAACCATCCCCACCCGTTGCTCATGGTCGGGGACTTCAACGCCACGTGGGGCAATCGTGGGTTCCGAGCGATCCTCTCCACGGGCCTCACCGATGCCGGTGCAGCACGTGGTGAGGCTCTCGACATGACGTGGTCGCAGCTCATGTTCGTGCTGCCACCGTTGGTCCGGATCGATCACATCGTGACCGGGCCGGGCATCGTCGTCACGTCGATCCACACTGAACCAGGACCGGGAAGCGACCACCGCGCCCTGCTCGCAAGAGTCGCAATGCTCAGGTAGGGACTTGAGGAGCTTCACCCAACTGGCTCGGTAGGCGGCGAACGCCCGATCACGGTCACGAAATGAAGCAGTCAGCCGCAATTGGTCAGCGGGCCGCGAACGTGTCCAGGAAAATGTCTCGAAGACCCACCAATCGTGAACATACTCCCTGCCTTTTCAAGAGCGCCGATGGAGTTTCAGACGTTGGATGAAGGTGACTCGTGCAGCTTCAAGGTGTTCTGGGCTGCAGATCAAGTGGTTCCGCAACGGCCCCAATGTGCTGACCGCGACAGGTCGAGTCGCGATACCGCGATTCGGTGATCCACCGGCCTCAGACCGAGCGGTACTGCTTGCGTAAACCTTCAGCCGGGGCCGATCGGACCCGTTCCTGCGCGGTATTGCTCCGGGGTTCCATTAGCGGGCGGTTGGGCTCCGGTGACGGGGCGTACTCGCTGGCACATCTCGAGCGCCCCAGCAGGGTCGCTCAGATAATGGTGTGGTGCTCGGTAAACCAGATCCGGCTCTGGGCATGATCGATGAACCGACGCTCATCCGCCGCCAACTCTTCGGCCGCGGCGAGCGCCGCCGGCTCCGCTCCCTTTGCGGCCATCTCGTCGATGCTCTCAAAGCTCACGACGGCGACGCCGTCATAGACGTCAGCGGGGCAGCCCCGGTCTTCCTGCACGATCGATTCCAGGCCTGTGTCCAGGGTCAGGTGCAAGACGTAGGACACCACGCCCAGCGTCTCGGCATGGCTGGCCACGAGCGGAGCATGCTCGTCGCGCCAGTATCGGTGGAACTCCTCGAGACTCATGTCGTCGCGTCGGCGAGCGCACAGAACTACGTCGATCATGACCAACCTCCTTGCGAGTTCGGTCGTTAGCCGTAAGCAGACGGGCAGCCACGGACTCTCCCAACCTCGTGCTGGCTAGCCTGGCACAGGTGGACCTCGCCACGCGTCGGGAGCGCTTCTATCGAGCCTTCGGGAAGTTGCACACCCGTTTGCTCTTGCGAACGAATGGGCGTCCGGAGCATCTCACCGCGCGTTTGCGGTGCCTGGTACTCGAAACAGTGGGCCGGAACTCCGGACGGCCACACCGAGTGGTGTTGGGGTACATGCCCGACGATGACGCCTTCGTCGTCCTGGCATCGAACTTCGGCCAGGACCAAGCGCCAATGTGGTGGCAGAACCTCCGCGCTCAGCCGGAAGCTTCGGTGCACGTTGCTGGGCGCCGAGTCGCGGTCCGAGCCAGGGAGCTCACCGGCCCCGAACGTGAGGAGATGGTGGCACGGGCGATGACCCACAACAAGCAATGGCGTGCGTATGCAACGACGATGCGCCGACGCCTGCCCGTGATTCGCCTCGAGCGACATGCGCCGATCTGAGGTTCCTCCGGCGAGAGACACTCGCGGCGCCACGGCGCAAGCACCCCATTGCTCACCGGGTGGCCCGCATCCGCTGATAGGTGCGGGGGGCCACTGTCCGCAAGATGGGTGCAACGAGGGGCAACAAGGCCACATTGATCTCCAGCCGGGGGTCGAACATCCGGCGCAGTACGAGCGACGACACCTGCTCCTCGGTGCGCCGAACGGTGCGCGGCGGCCTGGACAGGCCACCGTCGCGCACCGCCGTCAGTCCCATTTCAGTCGGTACCCATCCCGGGTACACCGTGTGGAGGAACACGCCGTCGGGCCTGGCGTCGTAGGACAGACTCTCCGTCGCTGCCGACAGGGCGGCCTTGCTCGCTGCGTAGTCGGCTGCTCCGGGACCTGGAGCTCGCCCGTCGTCGGAGCTCATGTTGGCGACTGCACCGAACCTCCGCTCCCGCATCCCTGGGAGGACGCTCACCATGCCGGCGACGGGAGCGATGAAGTTCACCTCCATGATCGACCGGAGTGACGCGGCGGTGACCGGTTCGCTGCGAATGATGCCGCCGACGCCGGCGATATTGGCCAGGATGTCGATCCGGCTGTATTGGTCCTCCACCTGTTCCAACAGGCTGACGAAGGAGGCGGCGTCGGAGAGGTCACAGACCCGGTAGCACGACTCCGGACTGTGCTTCCGCATCTCCTCGACGAGGGCTTGGAGCCGCTCCTCACGCCGTGCCACCCCGACCACCACGGCTCCGGCTGAGGCCAGGTCCAGCGCGAGACGGCGACCGAGACCGGCCGACGCTCCGGTCACGACGGCGACCTCCCCCCGGTAGTCCCACACCAGCCGTCGGCTCCTCAGTCGCACCCTCACCACGGTACCGAGCTTCCCCCGTGATCAGCCCTGCACCAGGCGTATGCCCTCGTCGCGCGCAGCACCGCGCGTTGGGGCGAGCTCCACAGCCAGCGTGGCAGCGTCGGGCGTGAGTTCGGCCGGCTCAACCACGATTGGGGGGATGCTCCCCCTGCGAACGCGTCGTTTGCACCGTGTCAGCACCCACGTTGACTTCTCGACACTGACGTGTCTGGTGTCGGCTCGTGCCGATGGGCGCTCAGTTCCAATAGTCGCTGAGCGGTTTTCCGCCTCCACTCCTCGGGACTCCCGAGGTTCGGTCGCGCCCACTCGTCGGCTCCCGGCGTGGTGATTCCCCGGGCGGCACGCATCACCGCCGCGAGGTCGCCAAATGCCTGCTCAAACGCATTCCAGCTACAGCCCACGGCGAACCTCGACTCCGTGCGGAGGAGTTTCGAGAACCGTTTCGGAAAGCCCTCCTAGGCAGAAGGTCTCCAACATCGGGGATTCAGCTGGGCACGTCCGACGGTGGGCGAGTCGACGGGGGCACCCGAGACGGGGGCTCCGCCTCGGGGGCGGGCCGGGGCGGGCGGCGGCGGGGCCGAGCGGTCGCCGCCCGGGCGGCGGCGGCGGCGCGCAGTCTCGGCACGACGACCAGCACGTAAGCGGTGGACAACGACGCCAGGACCACGATCACACTGATGGGGGCGACCGAGAGGTGGCGCGCGTTCTTAGGGTCGGAAAACCCGGTGGCCACGAACAGCACGCTGAAGAGCACGATCCCGAACACGGCCAGAGGCTTCCCGGCGATGAGCCGGAAGGGACGCGCCCCTGTCTCGCGACGCCGCAACACCACGACGCAGAGCGAGCCGATAGCGTAGATCCCCGCTTCGATGGTGGCGCCCACGGCCACCAGGAGAAGCCACTGGCCGGTGGCGAAGACCACGGCGGCGACGGCCGCGGAGAGCAGCGCCAACGAGGTCACGGCCAACCACGGCACGGCCTGGAGATTCAGCCGGGCGAACGGGCGCGGGAGGTTCCCCTCCCGGGCCGCCGCATAGATGAAACGCGAGGCGACCAGAAAACCCCCGTTGAACGTGTTGAGGGCGGTGAGCACGGTCAGCGCCAACATCCACAGTTCGCCCACGGTTCCGAGCGCCGCCCGGCCCAGCAGCAACTGCGGGTAGGCGCTGTCGTGGAGGTGGCCGAACGGCACGAGATGGGCCAGGCCCAGGGCAAACAGGCTGGCCGCCAGCCAGATGAGCACGGGGGCAATGAACAGGGCCCGGGTGATGACCGGCGGGGTGCGGGCTTCCTCCGCCGTGGTGGTGACCCACTCGAACGCCGCGTACAGGAAGAGGGCGAAGGCCACCGCCTGGACCCCCGAGAAGGTGCCCTTGCCGAACAGGTCTAAGGGGTGCCGGAAACCACCGCCCACATGGAACAGGGCGACGACCGACAGCCCGGCGGTGCCGGTCAGCACGGTGTAGGTGACGACCGTTTGCACCCAGCCGGCCAGGCGTACGCCACGGAGGTTGGCGGCAGTCGCCAATCCCAGCAGGACGGCAATCCACAGATAAGCGAGCGCGGCGGGCTCCCGCAACACGTGGCGGACGGCCGCCCCGATGAGGAAGGCGTCGGCCGCGATGACCAGGACCACCGTCGTCATGTAGGTGAATGTGACGGCCAGGGCCGTGCGGTCGCCCACGGTCCGGCCCAGGTAGAGGCGGATGCCGGCGGCCGACGGGTAGAGGCCGTTCAATTCGGAGAAGATCCCCGAGACGAGCAGCACGATCACCCCGGCGATGAAAATGGCCGGGATGGCGGTGGCTCCCGGGGCGTAGGCGAGGACCGACACCACCCCGAGGTAGTCGATCGCAGCGAAGGCCAGGCCGGCGGAGGTGGCCGTGGCGGTGGCCGTGCCAATCGACCGCCGCAGGGCCATTCCCCCGGGGTGCGCCGCGTCGGCGTCGGCCATCAGGCGTCGGGCCAGATCACAAAGCTGATCGCGTCCAGGCGCATGACGTCTTCTTGGGAGCCCTTCACCGTGATCTCACCGCGCAGGTACTTCTGGACGGGGTTCAGGTCTCCCCAGAACATGTCGCAGAAGGTCTCGGACGTCGCGGTCACCACGATGTCCGGTGTGCCGACGTGGCCCTGGGGGGTGGACAGGATCTCGCCGCGCTCGACCATCATCGAGAAGGTCGTCCCGTTGTCCGCACAGATGAAATGCAGTGTCCTCGACCAGTCCCGCTGCATCTTGCGCAGCCGCTCGTTCCCGTTGCAGTTGACCGTGTAGTCGTCCAGGGCCTCGGCCAGCTCCCCCCACTCAGCCACGGTCGTCCCCTCAGCCCGCCGGCGCCGGGGCGGGACGCGCCGGTCGACGCCGGGGCCGGGCCGGGGTGGGCTCCTCGGGACCCGCACCCGCCACCAGGTCGTTGATGGCACGTTCGAGCGCTTCGAGCAGGAAGTCCACCTCAGCCGGCTCGATCACGAGTGACGGCATCAGGCGCATGACGGCCGGCTGGTTCCCGCTGTAGACGGCGAGGACACCGTGGCGCGCCAGGTGGTACGACATCCGCGGCCCCATCGAGTCCTCGGCGTACTCGACACCGTTCATCAGCCCGAGCCCCCGCACGTCGGCGATGACGTCGGGATGCGCGGCGGCGAGAGCCCCGAGCCCGGCGAAGAGCCGCTCACCCATGGCGGCGGCGTGGGCGACCAGGTCGGTCTCCTCCATGACGGCGATCACCTCGAGCGCCACCGCGCAGGCGAGGTCCGAACCGCCGAACGTCGATAGGTGGATGAAGGGGTTGGGGATGAGGAACTCTCGGAGGTCTTCAGTGAAGACGGTGGCCGAGATCGACACCAGGGACCCGCCGAGGGACTTGGCGGTGGCCATGATGTCGGGCACCACTCCGAAGTGCTCGCTCGCCCACCAACGCCCCGTCCGGCCGAGCCCGGTCTGGATCTCGTCCAGGATCAGCAGTGCCCCGGCCCGGTCACAGACGGTGCGCGCCGCGGCCAGGTATCCGGGCGGCGACACCACGATCCCCCCCTCGCCCTGCACCGGTTCGAGCAGCACGGCGGCAGTGTGCTCGTCGACCGCGACCGTCAGGGCGTCGGGGTCCCCGAAGGGCACCTGGACGAACTCGGGCATGAGCGGCTCGAAGGGTTGGCGGAATGCGGCCCGGCCGTTGGCGGAGAGCGCGAATCCGGTGTGGCCGTGGTAGCCGTTGACGGTCGAGACGATCCGGGGGCGTCCCGTGGCCCCCCGAGCCAGCTTGATGGCGAAGTCGATCGCCTCACCCCCGCCAGTACCGAACATCGTGCACGAGAGGTCTCCCGGAGTGATCTCGGCCAGCTTGGCCGCCAACTCGGCCTTCTCCCTCGAGCAGAGCAGGAAGTTGCCGTGGTCGAGCCGATCGAGCGCAGCGCAGGCGGCGGCCACCACTCGTGCGTTGCGGCGGCCGACGTTGAACGACCCTGCAGACGTGAAGCAGTCGAGGAACCGGCGCCCGTCGAGGTCCCAGACCCACGGTCCCGACCGCTCGGCCTCGATCATGTCAAGACCGGCCGCCCGCAGGACCCGGACCTTCTGGGGGTTCACGTAGGTGGCGAACTGCTCGAGGGCGTGCTCTTTGGCGGCGGGGTCGGGCACGAATTCGAGCCCGTCATCCCGGCCGCCGGGGGGGCGGTCGTTGTCCATCGGCCGACGATACCCCCGGCTCCCCCATGAGAGCGTCCCAGTGGCCGCACTCGTCGAACGCCTCGGGCGGCTCAGCGACGACCGCATGAGCGAAGTGTGCGCTGCCCTCAAAGTGGCCGTGGATTGCGCCGGTTGAGAGCCGGTCTGCTTGCTGTAGTCAGCATGAAGGCGGCAGACCCCAAATATCAGTGGTCTGTCAGTATGGCAATCCGCGCTGACACAGCGACAGACAGTGCTGCCCGTGGGTGGTAGCGAGCCCGGAGATTCTTTCGCCAACAGACGCTACGCTCCGGTCGTGCTCTCGGCTGGATGTTGGGCGCGCACGAACCAGGAGGAACGACATCATGTATCTGCTTTCACGGCGGGCGCAGCTCAATAGTGCCGAAGGTGTGGGGTGGGCGACCACCATCCTCGGTCGCGTCAAAGAGGTGACCGGAAACGACGTCCGGCTCTGGACCCATGTCTTTTCGCCTGGCCTCGGCACGATCAGTTGGACTTCGTGGTGGGCCGACCTGCCCTCGCTCGAGGCCGCTATGGGCAAACTCCAAGGCGACTCGAAGTTCACCGCGCTTGCCGCAGAGGGTCTGACGCACATCGACGGCACGGTCGACGACAGCCTGCTCCAAATCGTGTCCGGTGAGTTCGATGCGTCGGCAGCGGACGAAATCGTGTACGTCGCTGGCGCCCAGGCCGTCTGTGCGGCGGGCAATGTGGCCCGTGCCATGACGGTGGGCATCGAACTCGCTCAAAAGGGCGAGGCCATCACCGGGATACGGACGCTGTTCGTGCGTGCCTTGACCGGCACCTACGGCGCCGTAGGTTGGCTGACGGGCTACCGAGACATGGCTGAGTTCGAGACAGCCCAGGACAAGCTGGCTGTTGATCCGGGTTTCATTGCCGCCGTCGATGGCACCAAGGGCGCCTTCGTCGAGGATGCTGCTGTCACGCAGCAGGTTATTCATATGAAGCTCGCCTAGATCCAGGCGCACCCGATGGGCTGGTCCGATGGAGCCGGCCCATCGGGTGGGGCCCGAGCTACATCTGGGGCCGTCGAGCAATACCGTTCGGGGGTTGCTGACCCACCCTCAGCAACTCGGTGGACAACCGACTCCTGACGGCTGATCGAGCACGGCCAACCACCGCCAGGTCATCGTGAAGAACGCTAACGAGGTTCGTCCCGGCGAGGATGACTCCCAGCTCGAAGGCGAGCTGTCCGGAGTCTGTGCCAACTGGGAGTTCACCATTCTCAACGGCCGGGGGATCCGCATCTCTTCCGAGTTCCGATGGATCACGGCCAACATATGATGCGGGCGTCCGGTGTTGCTCCCCGGGGGCTGTCGCACGCATCGCTCTCCGTCCGATAGACGCCCTGCGGCGGGGGGCATTCCCGTCATGGCGAATCGATTTCTGACAACGGGGCCGATAGTCCTCGCTCGGCGGCTGGCGCATCCGAGGGCCGACCGCGTGAATTGCTCTTCGTGGGTTGCGTGGGAGCAGAATGGGCCCGTGACCGAGCAACCGGGACGCGAGGATCTCGCTCGTTGGATGGAGTCGCGTCCGACGAACTACTACGAGGCGACACCCAACCTGCGGTCGGTGCTCGAAATCCGGGCGGGCACCCCGCGTACGGCCGCCATGGAACCCGGGCTTCAGGACTTCGGCCGTGTGGTCGCCGAGGTCATCGATCCCGCCGTCGAGACCCTTGAGCGCCACCGCGAGTTTCCCGCCCACGTCCCCTACGACAGCATTGGCCGGCAGGTCGACCAGATCGAGTTCCACCCCGACTACCGACGCGCCGGCGAGGCGGTGTGGGCGTCGGGGATCTTGGCGGTGAACCAGGGCGGCCGGGGCGCCTTCGAGCAAGCCGCCTTGTTCTACCTGCTCGCACAAGCGGGCGAAGGCGGCCACAGCTGCCCCGTCGTGTGCACCGCCGGCCTGGCGCGGGCGGTCGAGCGCCGGGGCTCACCCGAACTCAACGCCCGCTACTCGCTCTGGGCTCTTCGAGGTCGACTACAACCGGTGCCTGCGGGGATCGCAATTCCTCACCGAGGTACAAGGGGGTTCGGACGTTGGCGCCAACGTGGCGCGTGCCGTACCCGACTCGACCGAGGCCGGCGCCTGGCGGATCACGGGCGAGAAGTGGTTCTGCTCGGTGGCCGACGCCGACCTCTTCGCCGTGACCGCCCGCCCCGACGGTGCCGACACGGGCACCCGCGGTCTGGGGTGCTTTCTCGTGCCCCGAAGCCTCGACGCCACCACTCCCAACGGCTTTCGCATCCGGCGGTTGAAGAACAAGCTGGGGACTCGTTGTCTCGCTTCGGCAGAGATCGATTTCGACGGCGCCCTGGGCTGGCCCATCGGCGGGATCGAGGAGGGGTTCCATGTCGCGGTGGAAGAGCTGCTCAACACCTCCCGTTGGCTGAACGCCGTGGGCTCGACCGGACTCATGCGACGCGCCTATCTAGAAGCCTCGACCTTCGCGCGCCATCGCCACGCGTTCGGGCAGACCGTCGGGTCGTTTCCAGCCGTGCGTGGGCAGTTGGCAGTGATGAAGGTGGAAGAGCAGGCCGCGCTGGCCTCGACGATGGCCCTCACCGGGCTCCTCGACCACATCGATAACGGCCAGGCCTCCGAGGCCGGAGATCGCCGTTTACCGATTCCTCGTCAACGCCAATAAGTACCTCACCTCGATCACGGCCACCGATGTCGTGCACCGCGGGATCGAGGTGCTCGGCGGCAACGGCACGATCGAGGACTTCTCCCCTCTTCCGCGCCTCTATCGCGATGCCGTCGTGTTCGAGAGCTGGGAGGGCACCCACAACGTGCTGTGTGCCCAGGTGCACCGAGACTGCACCCGCCTCGGTCTTCTCGACCACGTGTTGGGTTGGGTCCGGGGCGGGCTGGCCACAGCGGGCGAGATCGATGACGGCGCCGCAGTTGCAGCCACGCTCGATGATCTCGAGCCCCGCCTACGACGCGCCCT
This sequence comes from uncultured Acidimicrobiales bacterium, assembly GCA_963796765.1. Classification (GTDB taxonomy): domain Bacteria; phylum Actinomycetota; class Acidimicrobiia; order Acidimicrobiales; family UBA8190; genus Chersky-840. The sequence goes on from CAWCMY010000002.1 coordinate 494,184, forward strand.
TGCCGACCCCGAGCACGCTGCCGCCCATTTCCGTGGTCACCTCGACCTCCTCACCCGCGTCATCCAGGCCACATGCCTGCTCACCGAGGCGGCCAACGGTGCCGACCCCCACAAGAGCGCCGTCGTCGCGCTCTTCGTGCGCCACAACCTGGTCCCGGCATACCGTCCCGAGGACGATCCGGGATGGCACGAGCTCGTGGAGGCCGTGGTCGACGACGACTTCCGGTGACGCTCTCTCGACCACGCACAGAGTCGGATCTGGTGTACCGGGCACCACACGATCGTCTGACCCGGTTGCCCGGCGACCATCTCTTGCCCACTGGTGGCAGTCGACCCTTGACGCGCATTGCTCCCGACATGAGCGGTCGGGGGCGCGTGAGGGTTTCGTTGTCGGTGAGGTGCCGGGCCGCCGTGCACGCCCGACATCCATACGACGGGCATGATGTATGGGTGGGATGCTCGACGGAGGGAGTGCAAGCCAGCGGTTGCCGCACCGAACCGGGGCACGCGAGTGGCCGGGGCGCTGCGCAGACATTTCAGCATCGTCGCCGGGCTTATGGAACCTGCACGACATATGGACGCCAGCGTCGACCTCGACGGGGCCAGCATTGCGGTCCGTCCAGGACTTCGGTCGGACGCGTCATGGCTCGCCTCCAGAAGCTTCCCATCCCGTGTCTGGGCCCTTGCGGGCGGCGCCTGCTCGGACAGGCAGAGATCAGCACATGAACCGAGGGGTAAGGCGCTTCGACGGCCAGATTGCCGTCGTCACCGGAGCTGCCTCCGGCATCGGAAACCAACTCGCACGGGATCTCGTGGATCGGGGAGCGCAGGTATTTGGTGTCGATGTCCAGGCGCAACCCCTGCAAGGGGCCTCGGGCATCACGGCGCTCCACTGCGACCTTTCCGACGTCAACGCGTACGACAACCTGCTTGCTGGCATCGAGCGCGAATGCGGACGCGTGGACTTCCTCGCCAATGTGGCCGGCATCGACGAACCGGTCGTGGCCATCGACGCCGATGCGGCGTTCTACCGCAGGATCCTGGAGGTGAACTTCTTCGCCGCTGTCGTAGGGACGCTTGCCGTCTTGCCGGGAATGGTAAGGCGCCGGTTTGGAAGCGTCCTCAACTGTTCCAGCGACAGTGTGCGCACGCCGATCGCCCATGAGTCAGCGTACGTTGCCTCGAAGGGCGCCCTCTCCGCGTTCACCGAAAGCGTCGCGCTCGAGGTCCGGTCGTTCGGTGTAAACGTTCACATCCTCTACCCCGGCTTTGTCAAGACTCCGCTGGCGATCCGGTCACTCGAACGAGGCATGGCGCCCCCTCCGAAGGCGATTCTCCGCACGACCGGGCAAGTGTCTGCCACCGCGCTCAACGGCGTGGGCAAACGTGGCATCGAGATCAATGCCGCCAAGGCGGCGGCCTTGAGTCCGCTGCTCCGTATCCTGGCGCCACCGCTGTACCGACATGTCATGGCGGGGCGCGCCATGCCGATGTAAGACGGTGTCCCGGGCGTCCGGTGAGTGTCAAGTTCCTCTCATCGGGGCGCGGGAATAGGGCTATCCCCCTGATGCCATGGCGGCCATCCACCCTTCCAGGTCCTGCTGGGTGAACTCAGGCCAAGGCTCGATCGTCGGGAGCTGGCGCAGCAGCCCAAACGCTTCTTCGATGAGCTCGCCGCGGATGGCCGGAGTGTGACAGCCGGCGACCACCGTGATCGGGAGCTCCTGGACCTTCTGGACGTGGGCGCAGAACTTGGCCTCGTCCAGCCAGGGGTGCCAGGCGGCTACCAGCCGGCCGCCGAGGAGCTGACCTTCGCGGAAGTCGTCTCCGGTGTGATCGGCGGCGTCAGAGAGCGGTGCGGCCATGTTCGAGGCGAAGGTGTCGACCGACCACAACACACCGGTGCGTTCGTCGAACAGCGCCCGGGTGGTCGGGTTGTCGAACACAGGGGGTCGGATCGCCACGATCCGGCGGTCACCGATGTCGAGCACATCTCCGTCGTTCATGAACCGGCATCGATCCAGGGGGGTGCCCCACTCCTCGGCCATCCGTCCCACCGAGAACCAGTTGGTGAGGAGGGTGGCGTTCGGGCAGGCCTCCAGGGCGGCCATGAGGTTGCCCGAGTGGTCCCGGTCGTCGTGGCTGAGAAAGATCCAGCGCACGTCGTCGAGATCCACCACGCTGGCCACGTTCTTCAGCCACCCTTCCCGATCGGCCGGAGATCCCGTGTCCACCAGCACCGGCTCCTTCCCCCTGATGACCATCGAGTTCATGGGGAAGAGCCCCACCGGGGGTGCTTCGAGCACCCAGGGGATGACGAAGGTGTCGTCGGCCACGTGGTAGGGCGCCATGGTGAGTTCGGGTTGCACGGTGCTCATGGGATTCCTCCCGTGTCGTCGATGAGTGGGCTTCTGCTCATGACCGGACCCGACGATCCGTACGGTCGCCGGGTCCGGTCCGTGGATCGGGTCAGGCACCGGGCGGGCAGAACAACTCGAGCTGGATGTTGTCGGGGTCGCGGAAGACGATGACCGACCCGTAGGCCTCATCGGCGATGGGTGACTGGGTGAGGGGCTTGTCGGCCACGTCGACCCGGCTCACCCCTTGGGCTTCGAGATGGTCCTGCCAGGCCACGAGGTCGGCGCGGGTGGGGACGAAGAACCCGGCGTGGTCGAGCCCCGTACCGGTCTCGCCGAAGAGGCCACCGTCGTTGGTGTCGTGGCGGTGCAGCACGATCATCAGCTCCCGGGCCTCGTCGGTGAGGACCTTGCCGATGCCGCCCTGGTGGGGCGCATCCAAGGCGAACTTGACGCCGAAGACCGCTTCATACCAGGAAACACTCGCATCCAGGTCGGTGACGGTGAGGGCCAGGTGATGAAGCCTTGGGTGGGCGACGGTGGGCATGGCAATCTCCTTGTCGGATTGGGTATTGGGTCAGAGAATTGGGCGAGTTAGGCGCTTGAGACGTCGGCGACGTCTGTGGTCATCGCCGGGCTTTCTTGGTCGACGCTTTGGATCTGGTGGTGGGGCGCGTCACGGGCGTCGAGCGGCTGTGGGCCAGGAACATGGCCGCGGCTTCCTCGATCAGGCGGGTCCATCGATCACCGCCGAGGTCGTTGGAAACCTGCTGGTCCACGAGGCCGTTGAGCAGCGCCGTCCACAGGTCCAGATGTCTGGGCTGGGTGATGCCATTGCGCGCGAGACAATCCCGTGCTGTGTCGAGGGCTCGGACGGCTGGCGCATAAGACTCGGCGGAAGGTTCGAAATTCGGGATGGTCCGCTGAAAGAGCAGCTGGTAGCGGGCAACGTCACTGGTGCAGAACTCCACAAAGCGGTGGGCGTGCGCCACCAGCACCGCCGCCGGCTCACTGGCCTCGACGGGCTGGGCCATCCAGTCGGCAAATTCCGTGGCCCCCCGGCCGAACATGGCGTCGTAGATGGCGTGCTTCGACTCGAAGTAGGCGTACACGGTCGGCGTCGTGATCCCTGCCCGATGAGCGAGATCACGCAGGGACAGCGCCGCCAGCCCCTCTTCGTGCACCAGGTCCCAGGCGGCGTCGACGATCGCCTCGCGGGCGGACTGGCGCCGGGCCTCGCGCCAGTCCGAGGCGGTCGATTTGGGGTGGATCTTTACCATCGCTCGCTACTCTTATACATCGTCAAAGAAATGTCAAGGAGGACGAGGGGGGACGTGGCCATCGTCGAGGCTCGGGTCGTATCCTCCTCGGTTCGGCATCGGAGAACGTCAGTACCCGAGCCGCCGACCAACCGCGCAGACCGCGCGCGAGGAGTGACCGGAGCGCTTGCTCAACGGCGGCGGGCGGCGAGAAGCAACATGAACCCGGCGGGCCGGCGCTCGAGCACGTCGAAGCCAGCCTCATCGAGGAGTCGTTCCATCTCGCCGCGGGCGTAGACGCGCAGTCCGGCCGGAGCCATGAGCGCGGCGGTGGCGGCTCCGCCGACGCGTGGCTGTTGGGACGCCATCGAGTGTGAAGCGGCCGCCCGGCCTGAGCGCGGTGGCAATGCCGGCGAGGACGCGGGGCGGATCGGAGAACAGGTAGAAGGCGCCGGCGCAGTTTGTCGCGTCGACGCTGCCGGGTTGCAGCGGCAGACGGTGAGCATCGCCACGCACGTAGCCGACCGTCGCCCCGGCGTCGCCGGCCGAGGCAAGGGCCTCCCGCAGCATCGCCGTGGAGAAGTCGATCCCGAGCACCCTGCCGGCGGGGACGGCGGCGGCGATGGTCCTGGTGGTGTTGCCAGGGCCGCAGGCGAGGTCGAGGACCGTGGCGTTGGGCGCCGGGTCGAGCCGGTCAAGGGACCAGGCGCGCTCGGCGTCGTGGCTCATGCCGGTGAGCAGGCGGGTCAGGACCGGGCGCCAGGCCTGCTCGTACACCCGGGCGAACAACCCGGACTCCATGACTCGGACGTTGGGCGTCTCGGCCTGGCCGGAATCGGGAGGGACGAGGTCGGCGAGGCCTTCGGTGACCGGGTAGCGCGCACCGCAGGCCGAGCAGGTGAGCGTCGCGTCCTCGACCGGGGCCAGCGGTCCGTGGCAGAGGGGACAGCCGAGAAGGTCCGCGAACGCGTCCGCCTCGCCCGATCTCATGACCCCGCCCTGTTTCTCACGCCGCCATTCTGTCCGATGACATGGACGGGGCCGCCAGCTTGGAAACGTGCCGGTGCGTGACCGTCCTCCCCGCCCCGTACCGCTCCTTGGCCCCAGCCTCAGACATCGGTCTGAGCCCCAGCGCCACCGTCCACCGGCCGCCATAACGTGGGCGGGCATGACCAACGACTCGATGGACCTCGGCGACGCCCAGGGCCAGTGGTACTACTGCTTCAAGCACAAGACGGTCGAAAGGCACGACGAATGCCACCAGATGGATCGAATGGGCCCGTATCCAACTCGGGAGGACGCGGTGAACTGGCGGGAGCGCGTCGTGGCACGGAACGAGGCGTGGGAAGACCAGGAGGAGTAGGCACCACTCAGGGGGCGAGCCAGTGCCCTCGGCGGCGTGAGGCTCAGGCGAGGTGCGCTGGTCGGCCCTCACGCTCAGAGATCGTTTCGGTGACGGCGTCGAGCAGTTGGTGCGAGAGGTCGGACAGGGCGCGTGCCGCAGCCAGTTCCTCACCGACCATCGGCATGTTCGGATCAGCCGGATGGCGTCTCGCCCGACCGGTGCCGACGAAGGTGGCACCACGGATGGTGAGCGAAGCGCGCGCCTGCGTGTGGCGATCGTCCTCGCTGAAGGTGATCTCAATTTCACTGGTCTCGATCATCTCGTCCCTCTTCCGGTGGTAGGCATCACAAGGCTGTGCCCGAGGACATCAACAGCGGTTTTAGTGCAAGGTCTCAATCACCGTGGGTCACGGCCCCTTCTACTTCGTCGACGAAGTCGACTTCTCGTCCGCCTCGCTCAACGCCTTCTCCGTCACCTCGAGGATGTTCTTGGCCAGCCCTGTCGAAGTACTGACCAGTTGCTCGGTCATCTTGAAGGCTGAGTCGATGATCTTGCGCCGCGGTCCTTCGTCTCCTTCGAGATGGGGGAACACGCCGTTCACCGTATCGAGGAAGTTCCGTACCGCTTCAAGCGATGCATGCTCGGCATGCTCGATCGTGTCGATCAGACGCGTGGTCCCGCCCTCTGTCATGATCGTTCCTCCTTCGTCCCAACTCGTTGCTGTGTCTTTCACTCTGGCAAGGTCGGCTCACCACGAACAGGGTCTTTCGACCACTTGCTGGCATGCAGGTCATCGGCCGTCACTCGGGTGCCGCCACTACGGGGCGGCAGGGCATTCTCGACCGCCTCACATGCCACGTACGGGATGCTCGGAGCCGACCAACGGCCTCTCCTGGAGCCGACATGCCCAGGGGCCGAGCCCCGGTCGGTGCTCGGGGTTCAAAGACCAGCCACGAGGCGTGTGAAGCGATCCCTGAGCCTCGTCGGGATGAAGGGCTGGGCGGCGGCAACGGCCTGGGCATCGGGGCCGACGAGGTAGCGGGCTCGCGGCGAGCTCGAGGTGAGGGCGTTGCCGATCGTCTTGGCCACGCCCTCGGGCTCACCCATGAGGCCCATGAAGAGTTTGAGCAGGCTGCGAGTCCGTTGGTAGCCGACCTCGTAGTCCGATCCGGCATGACGAGCGACGTCGTCATCGAGTTGCGTCCAGATTCCGGTCTTGAAGCCGCCTGGCTCAACGAGCACCACCTTGATGCCGTCGCGTGCGACCTCGAGGCGTAGGGCATCGGACGCCGCCTCCAGAGCGTGTTTGGACGCCTGGTACCACCCGCTGAACGGTGTCGTGGTGAGCCCGTAGATGGACGAGACGTTCACAACTCGCCCCTCGCCCGCTGCTCGCATGTGTGGCAAGGCCAATCGGGCCAGCCGCATGGGTGCGATCACCATTGTCTCAAGTTGCTGACGCGCCTCCTCGTCGGTGACGTCCTCGATGGCACCCAGGCCCGAGTACCCGGCATTGTTGACGATGGCCCAAGGATGGAGCTCCTCGATGACAGCGGCGCAGCGCTCGGCATCGGTAACGTCCAGCAGCACAGTATCCACCGAGCATCCAGTGCTGGCGGCGGCCTTGGTGACTTCTCTTGCCTTTTCCTCTGAGCGGACCGAGCCCACCGATCGGAATCCGAGCCCGGCTACGTGCATCACGGTCGCCAGGCCGATGCCTGAGTTGGCCCCTGTGGTGAGCACCGTCCGACCGTCGCGACCAGTCATGGATCGACTCTACTGTTGCGGGCCCCGATGATCCGAGCGATGGCGCAGGCTGGTGTCACGGTGCTGATGATGTCGATGGCTCCTTGCGTGTTTCGGGGATCGGGGTGACCGCTACTCCTCCTCGTCATCGGGCGGCGCTGTCGTCAGGAGCTCCCGCCAGCGCTCTTCGGGCACGTGGGCGGGAGTCGTCGTCCTCAGGAAGTCCTCGAGGACAGCCAGGAACCGATCGGCGTCCCGCCACGGTAGGAAGTGTCCGGCGCCTTCGAGGATCTCGAGACGGGCACCGGGCATGGCTTCGGCGGCCCGGTAGGCGTGGGCCACAGGGATGATGCGGTCGTGATCGCCCCACACGATCAAGGTCGGCAGCGCCTCAGCCAGGTAGAGCCGGTCGTGGGCGCTGACCCGTTGGCCGGCGATGTCGATCACCGACCGCACCGTGTGAATAAAGGCCTGTTGGCCGTGTCGATCGGTCAGAGTTGTGTAGCTGCGCCACACCTCGGCAAGGGTGTCGCTCGGTCGCCATCCCACCCGTCGGGCCAGAGTCCCGGGCCACTCCCCTGTTTCCCGGATCCGCCGGTGCAGCAGCAGCGGGAGCACGTATTCGGCGCCGGGCAGAGTCACTGCTTTGAGCAGCGGGCTGACCTCTTTGCCGAGCCCGCCCGAAGCGACCAGAACCAGCCGCTGGACCCGCTCGGGGAATTGGTAGGCGAACTGCATGGCCACACCACCGCCGAGTGAGTGGCCGACCACGGTCCCCCGCTCTTGGCCCAGCACAGCGAGCAGGTCCCGGATGCCACTGGCGTAGGCGCCCAGGGAATAGTCGCCCCGGGGCTTGGCTGAATGTCCGTGGCCGAGCAGGTCGGGAGCGATCACCGTGTAGTGCTCGGCCAGGGCGGGCATGACAGCCCGCCACGTCGTCGAACTCCCGGCCATCCCGTGGATCAACAGGACGGTCGGCCCCTCGCCGGCCATCCGGTAGCCAACATCGTGGCCGTGGATGCGGACGGTGCGGAGGCGATACGGACTGGCCTGGATCGTCTCTGCGCCGGTGCTGAGCACTGCGGTGGCGTGGGTCACAGCCCGACTGCCGCGTACCCGTTCATGGCACCGTTTCCGGCCCCGATCCACAAGAAGACCACGAGGTCGCCCTTGTTCACCAGCCCGGCGCGGCGGTCCTCGTCCAGGAGGATCAGGGTGCTCGCCGCCGAGGTGTTGCCGTAGTGATCGACGCTGATGGGTGCGCGCTCGGGAGGCAGACCGAGCATCTCGACGGCCTGACGGACGACGACGCCGTTGGCCTGGTGCAGGTACCAACGAGCCACGGCGTCGACATCGAAGTCGGCTCCGGTGAAGGACTTGACCTTCGTGGGCCAGTCCTCTTGCAGCATCTGGAAGTCCCGCGCCATCAACGACGGGAAGACCTCGGCCACCTTGACACCGTCCATCAAGAAGACGTGATCGGCCAGATTGCTGGCCGCGGTGTGATGCAGACAGCCTCCCCCGGGGTACGTGACGAGCTCGATGTCGGGGCTGGTCTCGTTGCGTACCGATAGCAGACCGGTGGGACCGTGGTCCTGGTCACGGGGCGACGAACGCCAGACAGAAGCACCCGCACCATCGGCGAACATGAGCGGAGCCAACCATCCCAGGCCGCTCTGGTGCTTGTAGTAGTAGTCGTGCACCTCGGGCCCGAAGTAGCCCGACGGGCAATTGCTGGCCACGACGAGGGCGGTGGCGGGTGCCATCGAGACGAGCGAGCACGCCATCGTGCGGAACCCGGCCGACAGCCCCGCGCATCCGAGGTTGTGGTGGACGAGGTCCACATCCCGGCGCAGTCCGAGCTCGGGCGCCAGGAACCGGAAGTGGTCCTGGCAGGCGATGAGGTCGGGCGTCGTCGACACGTGGACCAGGACATCTACTTCCGAAGCGTCGATGTTGGCGTCGACGAGAGCGGCGCGCCCCGCCCGGAGCGCCAAATCACCGTCGTACAGGCCGCCCTCACCGCGGCTGCGCTTGTGTCGCCCGCCGAACTCATAGTCCAACCGCCGCTCATGGATGCCGAGGTGCTTCACGACCCATTCGGGCTCGAGCGGCCTGCCGTCGGGACGAACGGGGCGAAGGTACTGGAGGATCTCCTCGTTGGAGACTCGGTGTTCGGGCAGGTAGGAACCCACCCCGATCAGGGAAACGGAAACCTCGGATGCCAACCTTGGAATCGAGGAACTGGTCATCGAACCACCTCACGGTCAAGCGGGATGGACTCTTGTGCCGGCGGGCCTCAACTTCCATGCAACGCCAGTCGGGGTGGGCCAAACAGTGGCAAAGGTCCCAAATCCCCGGCGGTGATGGCTGCCCGTCCAGCCGCGGTAGGCCCCTCTGGTTGCGAAACTGGAGCCCTTACCGGTCGGAGGAGCCTCCTGATCGGGATCGCTCCAAGCTGCGATACGAGAATGATCAGAGTGGAGAACGGGTACCAGGCATGACAGCATTGGCGTGGTGAGCCGGGCGCGGGCCGTTTGGCAATACGGAGAGCCCGTCCACGCCCTCATCTACTACTCGCCGGAGAGACGAGCGGCCACTGATGCCCTCGGCTTGAAGGGCGGATGGATGAGCTACTTCGGCTGCCGGGCCGCACCACTGGGCGCAACGACTGCGCAGGTCGTCAGCGCGCTCTTTTACAACTTCCATCCGAACATGGTTGCACGCGCCATTCCCGACGCGTGGGGTTACGCGACCCCGTCGGCGCTCCTCGATGCGCGGCTCACCGCCATGGACCATGCCATGAGACGAGTCCTCGGTGACGCCGTCGTCTCGTCCTCATCAGTCTCACGTGCTGCCGCGCTGGCGGCAGCCGCCGTGGCCGGTTGCAACATGGCCGGGCGGCCGATGGGTGCAGCCAACCAAGCAGTGCCGGAACCTGGCGAGCCGCACCTACGGCTGTGGCAAGCACTGACCGCCATACGCGAGCACCGCAGCGACGGTCATGTCGATCGGCTCGTCGATGCTGACATCCCCCCATCGGAAGCCCTCGTCCTTCAGGCGGCGACTGGAAGGTCTCCTGAGGACGGGCTGCGCTCCAACCGCGGCTGGTCGGCCGAAGAATGGTCGGCGGCGGCGGCCGCCCTGGAAGCACGCGGTCTCGTCGACCACGACATGGCTATCACTGCGGCGGGCGCCGAGCTGCGCCAAGCGATCGAGGACGACACCGATCGTCTGGCTGCACCCATCCTGGCGGCCATCGGCGACGACGGCGCCGACGAGCTTGTCGCCCTGCTCCGGCCCCTGGCGGACGCGGTGATGACCGCAGGCGCCGTTCCAGCCCACAACAACATGGGCGTCCCCTGGCCTCCTGAGGACCCTTGACCGCTCGGAAACGCGCGGGCTGTGTATCGAAGTGGACCGGGCGACAAGTGCCGCTTGTCAGCACCGCGATCCGGCGGCGACCCGAGCAGTATTCGCGGTTCAGAGCGATTGCGGGCGGTCGACAGGACGTCTCACGTGAGCTTGGCGGTGATCACTCCGTAGAACGGGAAGGGCTGGCCTGCGTCCACCTGGATCCGCTGGCCGCTGGGGGTCGGATCAACATGAGGCCCGGCCAGCGCGTCGGCACACGTGGTTCCCGGATTCCGGTCCACGATGGCCCGGGCTGCGGGCGACGACACGAACTTGTTGATGAGACCCTGGATGTCGAGGCTTGAGCCGTAGGCCTGCTGGACGATGTGCGACAGGTAGGTCCATGGCAAGACGCACTGCCGTAGCCGGGCGTCCATGGGTCGGTAGCTCGGGCCGAGCACGGTCGTGATCCGGGCGCAGGAGGAGGACGGCTCGGGAGTCACCTTCACCGTCACTCCGGGGCGAGTCACGATGTCGTAGTTGACCTGCAGATGGCTCCCCGACGAGCCCGAGGGCGCACACACCTGCCACGGGGCGGGTGACGTGTGGGTGGCATCGATGAGTTCCTTCGAACTGAGGTGGTCGACCGTTCCGTTGATGGCGCTCAGCACCTCGGAGACGAAGAACTGCGGGAAGGGACGGGCCTGGGAGAGCCGAGCGGTGTCATCGACCTTGCCGATGACAGAGGAGTCGGTGGTGTAGGCCTCGGTGTCTCTGTAGGGGTTGAAGTAGGCGTGGGCCACGGTGGTGGTGCCCTGGTGGTGGGTCCAGGCCAAGAAGGCCATGGGGTGCAGTTCGGTTCCGTAGTTGGAGTGGCCGCAGTCGATGATGTAGCGGCCCATGACCAGGATGCGGTCGCCGATGGCGGGCTTGTCGAATCCGGGTTGGAACCCGGTCAGGTTGAAGTCGCTCAGCTGGCGCCAGGTCTGGGTGGCCGAGACCCGTGAGGCCCGCACCTCGTGGGGGATGAACCCCGAGGAGATCTCGACGTGCATCTGGCCGGGGGCCTCCTCGGGCGTGTGGCCCAGCTGACGGCTGAAGGGCAGGAAGGGCCGGTCCAGCTTCACGTCCATCGAGAGGTCGTCGCCGTAGGGGTGCGTGATCGGGTTGTCGGTCGGGCCCAGATGGGTGGCGGCTACCGATCCGCTCACCAGGAGCTGCTTGCCCCCGGGGACGATGTCGCTCCATTCGTGGAGCACCTTCGCCTGCAGGGGGTTTCCGCCATTTCCCAGCTCGGCCAGGTAGGTGGCGGTGTCGGACCCGCAGATGCCGGCAGCGGTATAGGTCGGCGGCGTCCCGTTCGCCGCCTCGGCCCTACCTTGAGTCCAGCTCACCGGCTCGCCGCTGGCCTTCAGGGTGGCCCCTCCGGAAGTGCAGGCGGCTCCCAGCGTCGCCACCGATACCAGTGACGCGATCACCTTGATGACTCGCCTTCGTTTCCCTCGCAGAGTGTTGATTTGAGCACATCGACGACCCCCCTGCCGAAGCAAGCAACTGGACACGTCCTGTCGGTACATCTGGCCTCACCGAGCGTTTCCTCGGCGGAACGTACGGACCGTGGAGGCTGCCCCCAACTGTCCACCGGAGATCGTCAAGGGTTTCGGTGTTTCTGTGCTCGGCCACGAAGGCAATTGGACCGAGCTCGTTGTCAGTGCCGATATGCCGGCAGGAGCGTGGGCAAACACGTGTGCGTCTTCGCCGGGTGGCAGACGGCGCAGGTCAGGTACTCCAACCTCTCTCAGGAAGCATCCGCCAGGTTCGAGGTGAGCGGCGGCGTTAGCAAAGCCCGCCACCTGCTGGTCTTGGGTGATCCGAAGCCCGATGGCGTTGAACACGAGGTACACGAGCCGGAACGTGCCGTCGACCCGTGTCGTCGCCATGTCGCCGATCTCTACCTTGATTCGCTGAGCGTCGTCCTTGGCTCGAAAGCTGGTTGGCCATAGGGATCGAGAGTTCAATCCCGGACACCTGAACACCTCGCGCCGCAAGCGGGATTGCGACCCGGCCCGCGCCGACGGCGAACTCCAGCGCAGCTCCGTCACCTGCAAGCTCGGCGAGCAGTTCTACCGTCGGGCCAAGCACGTCGGGGTCGAACATCGAGCCAGAGCCCTCGTCGTAACCAGCCGCCGCCTTCTCGACCCAAGAGTCCTGCGTCACGCCCGATACTGGCACCGCACCATTGTGAACGCCAACGTTGCCTCGGGTGAGAACGATCCCCCAAGGTTCGCCCCAGGCCTCTCGCCCCTGCCGACCTTCACCCGGCATCATGAGCTGGTGCCGGATAGCCGCTTAACGGACACTCGTTCTGAATGAGCGAAATCCCACGAGCGATCTCCGTCGGACGCCGCGTCGTGGTGACCGGCATGGCCGGGGCCGGCAAGAGCACGTTCTCGCGAGCACTCTCGGCGAAGACCGGCCTCCCCACTATTGCTCTCGACGTCCACTTCTGGAAGCCAGGTTGGGTAGAGCCGACTGAGGACGAGTGGCGCGAGAAGCAACGGGGACTGCTCGCCAGCGACGACTGGATCGCCGACGGCAACTACCACGCCACGCTCGCTCTTCGGCTGGAGCGAGCAGACACGGTCGTGTTCCTCGACACACCGTGGTGGATCTGTGCATGGCGGGCGCTCGTACGCGGAGTCCGGGCGCGCCCGGTTGACTTCGAGCTACCCAAGGGCTGTGATGAGTCCCGCTGGCGCCGATTGCGCGACGAATGGTACCTGGTTTGGCACATCTGGCGAGTCCGCTGCTCTGAGCGCGAAAGAGAGCTGAGGATCGTGTCGCAGCACGGAAAGCATGTAGCGGTGTATGTGCTCCGTTCGAAGCGCGCGATTCGCGAGTTTCTCGACGCATAAGGGTCGTTACTGCAGCCGTCGTCCAACTGGGATTACTCTTGGCCAAAGAGGACGATCCCGACAGCATGATCTCCGGCTGTGTCACTGACGGCGATTACGCACGTGTCACCAGTTGCCTGCTGGGCAGCAGTGGGTGGGCACGGGTATGAGGCGGTGTCGATCACGGCGTTACCCGAGGTGGTGCAACCAGGAATGGGGGTGCTTCCTTCGGTGCAGGTGGGGGTCAGTCCCGTCCCCGGAGGGCCTATCGTCCCCGAGCGGAGGGTTTGAGGAAAGGGGGTTGACAGCTACTGGTCTCTTCACAAGCCCCTCGATAACCGGACAGCCTCGCGGCTATTCTAAGTCCGCTGAGCCTGGCCATCAAAGTCCCGATCGGCCTGAAAGTGGTCGGTCTGGCCCGGTCAGGCCGCGCAGATCCGGCACTATCGCGTCGGTCAGCTTGTGGCCGCAGGCTGGTGTTCCACTGCGTGCCGGAGCCGTTCGAGGGTCTGGGTCATGCCCTCGTGGAGGTCGGCTTGGCGGTCTTTGCGCCCGAAGAGGGTGCCGATGATGAACCAGCCGATTCGGGAGACAGGCTTCGTTACGGTATAGGACTCGACGACAAGCGAGCCGTCATTGTTGGGGGTGAAGTCATAGCGCCATTCGACGGTGCCTCCGAAGGGTTCGGTGCGTGCGAAGGCGAACGTCTTGCCAGGCTCGACGATGGTAACGACTGGCTTGTTGGAGAAGGTCGGCCGCTTGGGCATCTTGTTGCGGGCCTTGAACCGAGCTCCCACTGCCGGGCCAGTGGCGCCGTTGAGCCAGCGGCACTCGACGATCTCGGGACTGAAGTTCGGCGTGCGGGTCACGTCTGCGACGAGCTCGTAGATCGTGTCGGGATCGGCAGCGATCTGAAGGCTGACGGTGTCGTGGTCGAGTTGTTGGATCATCGGGTTCCCTTTCGTTGAATGTCATCGAGGTACATGTCGATCAACCGGCCGAGGTGCCGAATCCAGCGACTGCCGCTGGGGTCGTTAGCCAGTTGCGCTTCCATGAGTCCGGCCGTGATCGCAACCAGACAGTCAATGTCGCCCTGAGCAGTCAGCCCCGCCTGCTGCATGACGGCGGTCACCCGACCCAGCGCGTCCTGCGCGAGGGCGTACGATTCGGCCGACGGCGTGAAGCCGGGTATGTGACGTTGAAAGAGCAGTTCGCATCGAGCGGGGTCTTCCAGCGCGAAATCGACGAAGGCAGCCAGAATCTTCTTGAGCGCGGCAGGCGCAATTCGCGCGGCAACCGGGTGGATTCTAAGTGTGCCAGGAGCTGACGGTTGCCGTCGGCGAACATGGCGTCGTACAGCACATGTTTCGACTCGAAGTACTCGTACAACGACGGCTGGCGAATCCCGACCTCCCCGCGAGGGCGTGGAGGGACAAGCCGGCGATGCCGTGTTCGCTGGCGAGCTGCCAAGCCGACTCGAGGATTTGCTCGACCCTTGCTTCCCGTCGCTCTTTCACCGTGCTCGCCACGAAATCTCCTCCTATCAGTAATAGGAAGTTACCCTATCGATGATAGGTTCGTCAATACACCCGCGGCGACCCGTTCCACCGCTCGCGTTTGGGCCGCTCGTTCGCGTCCCAGACCCGGCCCGACCGCTCTCAAATCGCGGCCCGACCGAAACTGCTCGGCATCGCCTCGGTGGCCTCCTCCGGCACCTGCGCAGGGGCCGGCATGTTCGAGCGGTCCGAGGCCATCGCCAAGACATCCGATGGCGGTGATATGCGCTGCCTCAGGACGTGACGTTCGATCAGGCCCGGAGCACCCAGGTCCCGCAACCCGCTCGGGTGTCTGACGGAAGATTCTGACCCCGAGCGAGACGCTCGTCCGGCGGCGTACAGTCGACCCCAGGTCCGATTGGCGGTCCGATGACAAGGAGGACACCCGATGCATTTCGTGACGACATACAAGGTCAAGCCATACATCACCCAGGAAGAAACAAAGGAACTCATGGCCGTATTCGCCGCCAACGGTGAAGGACCTGGCACCATTGCTCATTACATCGCCGCCGACGGAAGCCATGGGGTGGTCATTTCCGAGACCGATGACGCGAGTGTGGCTTACAAGAGCATTCTCCCCTACACCCAGTGGATTGAGTACCACACCGTGCCAGTCGTAAAGATTGACGACGCCGTCCCGCACATCTTGGAGCAACTCGCTTGAGTTAGGCGCGGGCCTGGGACCCGTCGCCGACGGGTCTTCCATGAGAGCAACGAGGTGGGAAGGGCGACCCGATACTCGGGGCTATGCGCTCCCGGTGTCTTTCATCTGCGTCCGACAGGTTGCACCGGATTCGCGTGGCCCAGTCGAATCGTGACCCGCGGAGTATTCGCGTCGCTGACTAATAGCGGATGTGTCAGGGCGGAGATGAGCCAGTCACCTTCGGACTAACTCGCCACTTGTAGACGGAGCGTCACCCACCCGACTCCGGGTGATCCCGTGCGCCCCCCGGACGCCTGACCTGGCCCCATTTGGCGCCCTGTACCCGGCAGTAGTCTCGGTCTAGAGGCGACGATCCGGCCTGACTTGGCCGTCTTTGTGCGCCTACCTCGACCGCCTTCGGAATGCCGTCTACCATTTCGTGCTGATTCGACCTGCGAGGAGGACCAACGATGGCAGTGCTCGTGAGAAACACCGCAGTCGGGATGGATACGGCCGCCTACGACCAGGTCTCACCGCCGCTGATCGAGTTGATCAAGAAGCAACCGGGCTTCGTGATGCACAGTGCCTTCCCGGTTCCGGAGGGGGTGATGATTGGCGAGATATGGGTAACCGCCGAACAGCACACGAGGTGGTTCGAGGAGAACGTCAGGCCGACCCTCCCGCCTGACGCCCAGGTGAAGCATGAAGTCATCGAACTTCACAACCTGGTGGTGCCATAGTTCGATCCGCTGAGCCGACGTGCGGACCCCGAAGTGCGGACGCGGCGAGTACGGATCGACGGCTCTGGGGCAGCCTGCCCGCCGCATAATCGACGCTATGAGCACGGGTATGCGCCCCCAGCGAGCCACTGGGAGCCATGCCGGTGGCCCTGAAACCGGCTGCCGCGCCTGAAGGCCACCCGACTGGGATCACCACCGCCAGACATTTCCGAGCGGCCCCGTGGGGCTGCTGACCCGCCGACAGGGTGTCGTCAGGGCCGAATCTGGGCTCCAGAGGCCATCCGAGTCCGGATAGCGCCTGGGGTGGCTGGCCGGGACCTGGCGCCGCGGTTGTTTGCCTGACACCTGAGGTACGGGTGTGAGTTCGGGATCACTGACGGGATCGGAGAACTAAGATGCGAAATCTGTGAACGTGGCGGGGATTGCGTTGGCAATTGCCTTCCCCGTTGGCCTCCTCGGCGTGGTCTCGCTTGTCATCGCAAGCGTCAATTCCCGAAGAGGGTCCTTGACCGGTCTAACGTCTTCTGTTGGTGCTCACGAAAAGAAGATCGGTTTCCCAGTCAGAGGTGTGGGTTTCTTCATGTCTCAGGAGGACGAGATCGAGGACTACGCATACGCATGGCCTTACGTTGCCAAGTTCTGTCTCGGGGTCTCGTTTCTGTCATTGGTGGTCGCCCTCGTCGCTTGGGTCACATCCTGAGTCACATGTGGCTTCGGTAGCAGGGAACCTCGGGCACGAGGGGAGTCGGTCCGTGTTCGCTGCAACCGAATCGTAGGGCAGCCGGTATTCAAGGCTATGCGCTCCCGGTGTCTTGCTCTTCGTCCGCAAGGTTGCACCGGATTCGGGTAACCGGGCCCGACGGCGACCCGCGCAGTATTCGCGTCGCGGCAGATTCAAGCGGTGGCCGCGACAAGTCGTTGAATCGTTCCGCAGGAGTATCCCATGAGAGGGTCTTGCGCGGACGCTCGTTGAGCAAGGCGGCGATCGCGTCGAGGTCCGCCTGGGAGTAGACCGACAGGTCGGTCCCCTTGGGGAGGAACTGACGGACGAGCCCGTTCCAGTTCTCGTTGGTGCCGCGTTGCCAAGGCGAGTGTGGGTCGCAGAAGAAGACCTGGACGCCGGTGGCGACCTTGAAAGCGGCGTGCGTCGCCATCTCCTTGCCCTGATCCCAGGTGATCGACTTGGCCAGGTGGTCGGGCAGGCGCACGACGTTGTCCGCCACCGCCGCAGCTACGTGTTCGGCGGTCTTGTTCTCGAGCTTGATCAGCATGCCCATGCGGGTCGTGCGCTCCACCAACGTGGCCACGGCGCTCGGCGCCCTTCTCCCCGATGATCAGGTCCCCCTCCCAGTGGCCGGGCACGGCCCGATCCTCGACCTCGGGAGGGCGCTCTGAGATGTTGACCATGCCGACGATCTGGCCACGGCCCGAGGAGGTCCGGGTCCGAGGACGCCGGCGAGCCCGACCCGAGCGCAGGCACGCGGCGAGCTCCTTGCGCAGCTCGCCCTTGGCCTGGACGAAGATGGCCTGGTAGATCGCCTCGTGGGACACCCACCACTCTGGCTGGTCGGGGTGCTCTTTGCGCAGACGGTTGGCGATCTGCTCGGGCGACCACTTCTTGGTGCGGAGCAGTCCCTGGACCTCTTCCCACAGCCAGGGCGTTCCTCGGTCCACACGGCCTTCGGCCGACAGGTGACTCGGGCCGCCCGCACCTCGGCGGCGGCTGCCGGTAGAACCCCCGCCCGCCGTTGACCTCGATCTCGCGCCAGACCGTCGAGCGATGGCGACCGATGCGATCGGCGATGGCGTCGTCGGACTCGCCGGCCTCGATGCCGACCCTGATCTCCTCGCGCTCGGCCACACTCAGCGAGCCGGGGCGCCTTTTGCGTTCGCGTGCACATGACCCCACGCTCGTCGCCCAGATCCGTTCTGAAGGTGGATACCTTCTGCCCGTCAACGACCCGCTTGGGGCCGCCATGG
The DNA here is from genome assembly GCA_963796765.1 of uncultured Acidimicrobiales bacterium. Classification (GTDB taxonomy): domain Bacteria; phylum Actinomycetota; class Acidimicrobiia; order Acidimicrobiales; family UBA8190; genus Chersky-840. The sequence goes on from CAWCMY010000002.1 coordinate 512,058, forward strand.
GGAACGAGCCGCCGCACGAAACCCCACCGCAAGACGTAAAGCCTCACCGTCGACTGAGGAACCCCGGTCAACGCCTCGGCGCTCTATAGCTCGCTCCGGCGAGCACCGCCGCGACCGCTACGTCGAGATCCGACTCGACTAGAGCGGCGCTTCCGTCCTCGGGTTTCCATCTGACACCTCCAGGTCGGGAGATGTCGCGATCACCACTTGAGCCCAAGCGCTGAGCGATAGCGGATGGGTCAGGTCGGAGGCGAATCCGTTAGATTCGCTCTGACGGCTCCGGCACACGGAGCGTCGCCCAACCGGACTACGTGTTCTTGATCGGGTACCTGGGCCGTCGAGGCCCAAGCGGTGCCCCGGATAATCCCCCCACTTCCGCGCACCTACAAAGCTCGCCATATCTAACGCTTTGCTCCTGCTCTTCGGACAACGTGCCACCAGATCCGTCTCGATCGGAGTGGGCACCGCGCCGGACGCGAGTTTCTCGTCCTGACCCCTTAACGGGCGGTCGGTTCCCTTTGCGACACGCTCACGTATGGCGCTTCCAAAGGGACCCTATGCGGCCTTCGGCAACCGCCCTTGCCCCTCGCTGGCTCGCTGAAATGGGGCTTGCCTTCCCTCTACTTAGTGTTACTATGTACTAGTAGTCAGTAACACTAGGTACAGGGGACCAATGGGCAAGCAGATGACGGAGGTGCTCAAGGGCGTGCTCGAGGGCATCGTCCTCGCGATCCTCTCCGGCCGCCCGGCCTACGGCTACGAGATCACGGCGCGGCTGCGCGACCAGGGATTTTCCGACATCGCGGAAGGCACCGTCTACGCGCTGCTGATCCGGATCGAACAGCGCGGGCTCGTCGACGTAGTGAAGGTCCCCTCCGAGAAGGGACCGCCACGCAAGGTGTACTCCCTCAATGCGGCGGGACATGCGGATCTCGAAGAGTTCTGGAGGACCTGGAGCTTCCTCACAGTGCGAATCGGACAGCTCCACCGAGAAGCAACCGGCGAGATCGACGAAGGAGTGAAGTGACCATGGCCAACTGGATTGAGACCATCATCGGGTCGCTCGAGCAGAAGAGGCAGTACCGGCAGTACCGGGCCCGCATCAAGGCCCTCCCCGAGCCGTACAGCAGTGTCGCGAAGGCTCTGCAGCGGTACTTCATGTACTACGGGGGTGTCACGGACAGCGAGACCGCCGTCAAGATGTTCGACGACCTCACCGATCTCTGGGAGCGCGCCGCAGCCGACGGCACGCCGGTGCGAGCGATAGTGGGCGACGATCCGGTCGAATTCGCTGAGACGTTCGCCCTCGCCTACACCGGCAAGCATTGGATTGACAAGGAACGCGCTCGGCTGACCAAGGCGATCGATGACGCGGATCGAGGGCAACGGTCATGACCACCGACGCAGCCATTCGCGTGCAAGGTTTGGAGAAGTCGTTCAAGAAGCTGCATGTGCTGCGCGGCGTGGACTTCGACGTCGCGCGGGGCAGCATCTTCGCCCTGCTCGGCTCGAATGGCGCGGGCAAGACCACGGTCGTGCGAATCCTGTCCACGCTGCTCAAGTTCGACGCGGGAACTGCCAGCGTCAACGGATTCGACGTCGCTGTGCAGCCGGCGAAGGTGCGCGCATCGATCAGCCTCACCGGACAGTTCGCCGCCGTCGACGAAATCCTGAGCGGGCGGGAGAACCTCGTGCTGGTCGCCAAGCTGCGACACCTCCCCGACCCGGGCAGGATCGCGGATGGCCTGCTCGCCCGCTTCTCACTGACCGACGCCGCCGGACGAAAGGCATCGACTTATTCCGGCGGGATGCGCCGCCGTCTCGATATCGCGATGAGCTTGATCGGGAATCCGCCCATCATCTTCCTCGACGAACCGACCACCGGTCTGGACCCGGAGGCGCGGATCGAGGTGTGGCACGCCGTGAAGGACCTTGCCGGACAGGGCACGACGGTGTTGCTCACGACGCAGAACCTGGACGAGGCCGAGCAGCTCGCCGACCTGATCGCGATCCTCCACGAGGGTCGGATCATCGTGAACGGCACCCTTGCCGCAACTGAAGCAACTCCTCCCGCCGGCGAAGGTCGAATACGTGGAAAAGCAGCCGACGCTCGAAGACGTCTTCTTCGCCATCGTCGGCAACAACAACATCCCGACAGACGAAGAGCTGAACGAGAGGTAGGGACAACGATGGACACGCACTTCTTCGGCGATACCACCGTGCTGCTGGGACGGTCCCTCAAGCACATCACCCGCAGTCTGGACACGATTATCACGACCGCGCTGATGCCGATCGCGTTCATGTTGCTGTTCGTCTACGTGTTCGGCGGCGCGATACGACACGGGTCAGGCTCCTACGTGACCTACCTGCTGCCTGGCATTCTCCTCATCACAATCGCCTCGGGCATCTCCTACACCGCGTATCGGCTGTTCCTCGACATGAAGGGCGGCATCGTCGAGCGGTTCCAGTCCATGCCCATCGCTCGTTCGTCCGTGCTGTGGTCGCACGTGCTGACCTCGCTCGTCGCCAATCTGGTCTCAATCGCGGTTGTCGTGGGCGTCGCTCTCCTCATGGGCTTTCGCTCAGGGGCAGGAGTGCTGGCATGGCTCGCGGTCGCCGGCATCCTGGTCCTGTTCACCCTGGCGTTGACGTGGCTCGCCGTCATCCCAGGTCTCTCCGCGAAATCTCCAGATGGGGCGGGTGCGTTCTCCTATCCGCTCATCCTCCTGCCGTTCATCAGCTCGGCATTCGTGCCTACGGGCACAATGCCCGGACCGGTGCGCGCCTTCGCGGTGCACCAGCCGGTGACATCGATCGTCAATACGATCCGCCACCTGTTCGCCCAGCAACCGGTCGGCTTCGGCATCTGGACGGCCCTCGCCTGGATGGTCGGCATCGTCGTCGTCGCGTACGCCTTCGCGATGGTCATCTACCACCGCAAGATCTCCTAACGATAACCCTGGATGTGTACAAGCCGGCTTCCTCGATATCGGCCACGGCGAACACCAGGTGGGTAAAAGAAGCGGCAACCGGTGCACATGATCGGTCTGATTGGAGCGCAGCGGCAACGTCACTCCCCGTCCCACTGAGCGGCAAATTGGTAGTTCAGTGTGCGAATACTGAAATTCGTGTCGTGAAGTGCAGAGCGCAGAATCGGCAGGGATCACGCCGTTTGGTGCTCGCGATCGTAAGCAAGCTTTCGCAGAGCGCCACCACAGCGCAGCGCAGAAGTGACGCCGAAACCGACGGGCCAGAAGGTTATTGGCGACCGCGCTAAGGGGTCGATATTCGGGGCTATGCGTGGCCCGTGTCTTCCTCTGCATCCGACAGGTTCCACCGGATTCGGGTGGCCCGGCTTGAGCGGTACCGGCCCGCGATCACCACCGCTGCACATTCCCGAGCGGCTCCCGTGGGGGCTCCTACCCGACGACCAGGGCCGTCACCGCGGATCGGGGCCGTGGAGGCCACCCGAACGCGGGTGATCCCGCCTGGTACGCCGGCCAAGAAAGCTAACCAGCTAGGGCAGGCCGATCTGGCAGTTGCAGTGGTCACGCCATGAGTTCGGCACCGCTTGCCTGAGGTAGCACCGAACGCTTATCCGACGGAAGTAACGACCACCGAACCGGTGGTAGGGGATGGCCGTTCAGAGTCGGATAGCAGTCGGGGATACCCGCCCGTCCTAGCCCCGAGGTGCGAAGAACTCGAGTGCGATGTTGTCGGGGTCTCGAAATGACAATGCCGAGTAGGAAGGTGCGTCCACGATGCCACCGTTGGGGATGCCGAGCTCGTTCAGGCGGATTTCCCACGCTCTTAACTCATCGCGGTTGGCACAGCCGAAAGCCAGATGATCGAGACCCGGCCGGCGCTCGTTGAACGGCTGAGTGCTGTTCAAATCAGGGAACTGAGTTAGACCGACGATTGTGTCGCCCGTAAGCCAAGCGACACGCTTGAAAGGACCTGTGTCCTCGTCAAGGATCGGGTCCGAGCCGAACAGAGCCTTGTACCAAGGCACACTCCGTTCGAGGCTCGTAACCGTTAGCGCCACGTGAGTAATCGCAGGGAACTCTGGCATCTCTTTTCGGCACCTCGTGAATGCAGCGAATGCCGCGTCTTTTGGCTGGCAACTCTCTGGGAGTAGAACCTATCTGGCAGCACAAGTCCCCACGCTAATTGTGGCCCCAGTCTCCCTCTTGAGGGTTCCAAAACCGATCCCCACGCGTGATCGAGCGGGTGGAACCAACAGCCTGAGTCAACCGGCGACCGCGTAGACCTGCCACTCTTCCGTAATGCCCTTGAGCGTGTGGGTGCCATGGTCCTCAAGCGTCATCCCAGAACCAGTCACGAGGTCCTTCACCGTCCGTGACACCAAGATTTCACCCGGCCCCGCCAGGGCAGCAATTCGGGCACCGATATGGACGCCGATGCCCCCCACATCGTCGTCTCGGAGTTCCACCTCCCCGGTGTGCACACCGGAGCGGATCTGAACTTGAAACGGTGCGACGCCATTTCGGATGGCCCGAGCCGCTTCGATGCCAGCTGAAGGGCCCTCGAAGGTCGCGAGCAATCCATCACCAGTGGTCTTGATAAGTCGTCCACCTAAAGCGGCCACCCGGTCGGCCGCCACCTCATCGTGCTTGTCGAGCAGCTCCTTCCAGGCGCGGTCGCCCAATTCAACGGCGCGCTCGGTCGAATTCACGATGTCGGTGAACAGAATCGTGGCCAGCGCCCGAGAGGAGGGCAGTCGGGGTTCCTCGAATCCGATTGAGCCAAGGAATTCGAGCATTGGAGGCCTCAACTTGGCCATGTCTTCGCTTCGCCAACTTGCGTGGAAATCGCCCTCGATCTCCACGTAGCGCGCAGGAGCAATGTGCTCGCCGAGATACCGGCCCAACTCAACGGGAACTGCCGGATCACCTGTGCAGTGCATGACTAGCGTGGGGACGGAGACCGTCGGAAGAATGGGACGTATGTCGATCTCGAAGTTGCGCCGCATTATCTGCTCGGCCATCTGGGGCGTACAGGCACTGCGTTCGAACTGGGCGAGGAAACTCGCCGCCTCTGCCGGATCGGGGGCGTGCTGGATGAAGGCACCGTACGACCGACCGGTTCCCCAGTCCTGTGCCAACGAGTCGATGAATTCGTCGCCGTCCTTCTGCGACACGCCGATCGAATAACCCGGCGCTTCGGTGAACCTGGCTCCGGTGCCGTAAAGAATGAGGGCCTGGACCCGTTCGGGGTACGTGGCAGCAAAGAGCACGGCCATAGGGCCACCTTCGGAGACCCCGTAAATCACTGCGCGCCGCGAGTTGGCCGCGTCCATCACCGCTCGGATGTCGTCGCTTCGCTCCTCGAGGCTTCCAAATCCCAAGGAGCGGTCGGAGAGCCCCGTCCCCCTCTTGTCGAATACGATGACGCGGCATCCCCGCCCTAGTGCCGCGATGCCCTGAAACCACGGGAACTTCCACTGGAGATCCAGGTGGGTTACGAAACCGGCGGCAACCACGAGGTCGAATGGTCCGTCCCCGAAGACCGTGTAGGCGATGTCGACATCGCCCGAGGCACGTGCGTAATGAATCTCCGCCGGTGGGCCCACGTGGCAACGTTAGCGCCACGGCGTCGCCCGGAGATGGGGAGTAGCTATGGGGCCGATCGGATCAAGCTCTCCCGTTCGGCAGACGAGGCTTTGATGAACCTGCATTTAACCCATCCTGTAGGTGCCGTTCCGGACCTGGTCGGGCTTCACGCCAGGGGCGGTCCAGATAGCGCATCATTCGGGGCTATGCGCTCCCTCACGTCTTCCCTTGCGTCCACCAGGTTGGGTGGTCCAGCCATAGGGTGAGCCGTCCGGGATCACCACCGCCAGACATTTCCGGTCTGCTGCCGTAGTGCTGCCAATGCAGCCTCAGGGCGATGTCACCGCGGATCCGGGCCTCGGAGGCCATCAGGGTGATATCGCTTGGGGTGGTCGCCCAAAGACCCGGCCAGCCTGGGCACGCAGAACGGCATTACCGCACGGTTAGGACCTAGCGCAGGCTTACGCTTGCGTGCGACCTAACACTGGCGAAGCTCGTCCGTCCTCAACCATCCACGGCGAAAAGGCGCCAGCTGCCGGGCACGCCCTTCAGCTCATGTTCGCCGCGATCGGTGAAGGTCAATCCAGAGCCCGCCAGTAGGTCCTTGACCGTGCTCGAGACAACTATCTCACCACCGTTGGCCTTAGCCGCCACTCGGGCGCCGATGTGAACTGCGAGCCCGCCGATCCGCTCTCCTCGCACCTCCACCTCACCTGTGTGCACACCGGCGCGGTCCGCCAAGCCGATGCCATCCATGGCATCACATATGGCACGGGCGCAGCGGATGGCTCGACCCGGCCCGTCGAAGGTTGCGAGGAAGCCGTCGCCCGCCGTGTCGACCTCCCGGCCGCCGAATCGGGCCAGCTCGCGGCGAACAATGGCGTCATGCTCGTCCAGGAGCGCGCGCCAACGTCGATCACCGAGTGCAGATGCCCGTGCGGTGGAGCCCACGATGTCGGTGAATAGCACTGTAGCGAGTATGCGATCGGGGTCAGCCAAGGATCGGGCACCGGTCAGGAACTCCTCGATCTCCTCCATTGCCTCGTCCGCGTTTTCGGTGAACCACAGGTGGTCGGCCCCGGCCATCTCCACATATCTGGCATTCGGGATGTTGTCGGCCAGATACTTGCCGAGCTCAGGCGGAGCGATCCGATTATGCGCGCGGTGCAGGACCAAGGTCGGAGCCTGGATGAGCGGCAATGCCTCGCGCACATCGGTAAGCACCGTCTGTCGGTAGTAGTGAGCCACGGCACCTGGCGAGACCGCGGCCCGTCCGCCGCGGACGAACCGCTCGGCGAACCGTGGATCGCTTGCCTGGCTGGGTGCAAGGTGAGCGACGTGGTTGGCGTCGCCCGTAGCCCATGATCGGGCCTGGAGATTGACGACCTCGAGAAGCTGGTCCTCCGAGGCTCCCCACGGATAGTCGGAGGCGGCACTCAATCTGGCCGCGGCATTGCAGAGCACCAGTGCACGACATCGTTGTGGATGGCTTGCGGCTAGGAGGAGGGCAAGGGGCCCACCGTCATTGAATCCGAGAATGGCCGCTTCTTCCGACCCAGCGGCATCCATGACTGCGCAGATGTCAGCCACTTGGGTTTCGAGGTCGGGCATCCGATCGAGCGGCACCGGATCCGACATTCCCGTGCCACGGCGGTCGAAGATGATGAGGCGCCCGAAAGTGGCAAGCCGCCGCCACTGGCGCGCTAGTTCCGGGAAATCCCAGAACAGCTCGACGTGATGCACCCAGGATTCGATCAGGACGAGATCGAGAGGTCCCTGGCCCACGATCTGGTAGGCGATATGGACATCACCGTTCTTCGCGTACTGGGTCGTGGGCAGGGCGGTCACGGCCCCACAGTTTGGCACGTCTTTGCGACGTCACTACCGAGGTGGGCCGGCGTGACGACGAGCCTGCTCCCATCGCCCCCGGGGTGGCAACTGAGCAGGGTCCGAGCCCATGGCATACATTCCCCATCCATGGACAACGCAGCCGTTAGGGAGTTCACCGGAATCCACAGCATGATTCGTGGGATGATGCGACTCTTGGAGTCGGCGGTCTCAGAGGCGAGACCAGGCGACACCAAGCAGTTGAAGGTCCTTTCCGAATTCGGCCTGTTCGCCGTCGCCGGCACTCACTTTCATCACGGCTCGGAGGACGACTATTTCTGGCCGGCAATTGTGAGAAACGGCGCTGACGAATCCCTTCTGGAGCCACTGGTCAAGGAACACCATTTGCTTGACCCACTGCTCGACGAAACGGAGCGTGCCTTCCAAGGCCTTGGGAACGGGGTCTCAGATGCCCAGGCCATCGAATCTCTCAGCGTGCTCGTGGGCCACTTCAAGCACGACATGCTGACTCACCTCGACCATGAAGAACCGATCTTCTTCCCGCTGCTCGCCAAGTACATGCCCGACGCCGAAACTGAACGGCTGGGTGCCGAACTCGCCAAGAAGTCGCCACGTGAGGGCATATCTTGGCTTATGGGTGCGGTCGAGTATGGAATGACCAAGGAACAGGCGACCGAGTTCCTGGCTACGTTCCCAAAGCCAATCCAGTGGATTCGCCCGTTGCTGTTACGTAAGTACAAAAGTGGCTGTGGGGTCCTCGGCGTCGATCCTGCTACTCCATCGCATCACTAGGGCAGGCCGTAGGACGGCCCCGCTGCATCCGGGAATGCCGATGGTCGACGTCCTGACCTCAACCCGGCGGGGTGCAGGGTATCCGGTACTCGGGGCTGCGTGCCCAGCAACTTCCCCTGCGCCCGACAGGTTGCGCCGGATTCCGGTGGCCAGGCCACAGGGTGAGCCGCGCCGTATCCGCGTCGACGACGAATCATTTCCGGGGGGCTCCCGTGGAAGCTCCGGCCAATCCAGCCGAGACCGGGGCTCGCTAGGATCATCGACGCCAGGGTGCCACTCTGCCTTCGTCGCGGGGTAAGCGAAGGGTGGCGCGCACTCCGCCGCTAGGAGCATTCTCGAGGGCAACGGTGCCGTTGTGTGCATCGATGATCCGCTTCACGATGGCGAGTCCGAGGCCGGGCCCGGTGGGCTTCGTCGAGCGGAACGGATCAAAGAGGCGCTCGGCCAGAGCAGGCTCGATCCCCGAACCGGAGTCCTCAAGGGTGATCTCGGTGTACCCGTCGACCTCGGAGGCCAACACCGCGATCGACCCTCCTTCGGGCATGGCTTGGTAGGAGTTGGTGAATAGGTTGACGAGGACCTGGGTTATCTGACCGGGGTCAGCACGCAGGCGGATACCAGGCTCTGGGATCGAAACCGCTATGCCGGGGGGGGCCGGAGCGGACTTGAGGACTTCGTCCAGCACGCCCCGCACGTCGAGCTCGACCGAGATGGGCCTGGGCTCATTTGCATAGGCGGTCAGGTTCTCGGAGAGCGCGATGGCGCGGCTTATTGCCCGTTCGGCCCGCGTGATGTAGTTCTCGGTCTCGGAATCGATGCCCTCGCTCCATTTCTCTCGCAGCAAGAACAGCACGTCCACAACCACGCTCAGCGGATTCCTGAGCTCATGACCTACGACCGTCGCCATCTCGCCCAGAGCAGAGAGGCGTTCTTTCTTCACGAGGGATGCTTGGGCCTCGGAGAGCTCCGCCAACATGGCACCGACCACGAGCACGACCATGGTCGTCGTGCCGATCGCAAGCACCCATTCGGCGGGCCCGCCCAACTCGGAATCTGCGGCGAGCGCGGCGGCCAAGGCGATCGCGCAGACAAACAGGTGAGCCTGGGCCTGGCGGGAACTGAAGAAGAGAGAGGCGTAGAGCCCGATCCAGGTGTACAAGAAGGCGAAAGCGACCGAGGGGCCGCCGCCGTGAGAGAAGTAGACGGCCAGGGTGATCTCGGCGGTGCCGAAGACCAGGAGAAAGTGCAGCATCTTCTCGGAGACGTGTGGGCCGACAAGCCACAAGGATCCTCCGGTCACGCACGCGGTCACCGCCAAAAGCGCGATTTGGAGCTCGCTGATCTTGTTGCCGTGCGGAACGGCCAGCGCGACAAGCGCCAGCATCCCACCCGCGAAGAACAACGCGCCGAGGGTGCGGCCTTTCGCGACAGCCGAGCGTCTGAGCGCCAGGAGGGACCGGCTCTTCAGCTTTTCCCTCCGTTGGGATCTTTCGGACACTCTGTAGGCGACGACTGAGATCGGGCCACTCCCCTACCCGATGGCCGGTTCCCGATCGACACATCCCCGCCTTTGGTCCGGATTGCCTGGACTTCGATACCGTGGACGAAGGCTTCTCCTCGGTGAGGTTACACCCGTCCGGCGAGGGATCCCGGTAACGCCCTGTCGCCATCTGGGCATGAGCACGGCGTCGGGGTCTGATAACCGGGCCGGAGGAAACCCGCGCGATATCTGCGTCGCTGAGCGACGGCGGATGGATTAGGTCGGAGGCGAGGCGGGTCGGTCAGCTTCGCCCTGACTCGGCACCGGGAGACAGAGCGTTACCCGCCCGACTCCGGGCTTGATTTCAACCGGTCGACGCACCAGCCTCCGCGAACGCCTCAGATGGTGACAGACACCCGAGTGTCGGTCGAAGTCGTCCGTTGAGCTCTCTGGCAACGGCGTTCAGATGTGCCTCGGAGTAGCCCGAGAGCTCGGTACCCTTGGGGAGCTACGGGCGCAACAAACCATTGGTGCTCTCATTTGATCCTCGTGGCCAGGGACTCCTGTTTGCCAGGGACTCCTCGGATCGCAGAAGGAGATCTGGACACCGGTGTCGACGGTGAAGCGGGCGTGCTCGTTCATCTCGTGTCCTCGGTCCCAGGTGATGGAGCGACGGAGCTCGGTCGGGAGCTTTGTGACCGTCTTGGCGAGGGCCTTGCGTACGGCTTCGCCCCCGGTGCCGTCGGGGAGGGCTACGAGCATGACGTAGCGGGTGGAGCGCTCGACCAGGGTGCCGATGGGGTCCGCCCCCTGCTCGCCTCTCCTGCACCGTCGAACGAGGTCGCCCGCAATCGACACCGGTCCCCGGGATCCTCCCACCGAGAGACCACCTGCTCCCAGAAGCTTGGAACGGAATGGCATGATAGAGGCTGAGATCTCCGCGCATCGGCCACTCTGAGCGCGAACTCCTCACATCTGGCGAGGTCGAGCACGAGGGGTTCGGGGGTACGGTGGCAGAGGCGGGTAGGCCCGACGTTCGGGAAGGGCCGTTGGGACACCACTATGTCGACACCGACCTCATCCAAGAACCCCCGCACCGTGCTCGTGGCCCTCGCCGCCCTGGCGTCCGTGGGCATCGGGATCACACCGGGGTCCGCAGCGACGAGATCCGCCGCACCGTCGGGGGCATTGGGAGCGTCGGGCGATCCCGGCACCCTCATCGGCGACGTCCGGGTGGCGGCATCGGGGGTCGACGCCACGACCTACCTCGTCAACTACTGGTCGAGGTCGGCCAGCAACGCGGCGGTGAACGTCACGGGTCTGGTGTTCGTGCCCTCCGGAACGCCGCCGGCCGGGGGCTGGCCGGTGGTCAGCTATGGCCATCCCACCGACGGCATGGCCCCCTCGTGTGCACCGTCTCTCGACCCCTCGACCGACGTGCCCAACATCAACGCCATGCTCGACCGCGGGTGGGAGGTCGTGGCCACCGACTACGAGGGTGAGGCAAACAGCGCGCTCTCGCCTGCGCCGAGCGGCCTGCAGCCCCACGGGGTCAACCTCCCCACCGCCCGCGACATCATCGACATCGTGCGGGCTGCCACCCAGCTCCCCGAGGCCCACGCCAGCACGAACTACGTGGTGTGGGGGTACTCGCAGGGGGCCACCGCGGCTGCCTTCGTGGGAGCCCTGGCCGCCTCGTACGCCCCGGAGTTGCACCTCGACGGCGTCGTGGCGACGGCACCGTCGACCGGACTCGTCCAAGACTTCTGGGGCGCGCCCGGTGACAGCGCCTCGCCCTTCACGTTGATGTACGTGGCCGGCTACCACTCCGCCTACGGCGACCTGGTGCCCCTGAGCGCGTTGACCGACGTCGGCATGAGCCTGTACGACGACCTCGGACATGAGTGCTTCGGCGCCCTCGTCAGCGCCATCAGTCCGTACAGGGTGGACCAGGTCTTCACCTCCACCCAACTCGACTTTCCCCTGGCCCTGCTCCTGCTGGCCAACGACCCCGGGTTCGCCTCGGGGGCGAGCACGACCCCGGTCCTTCTCGTCCAGGGCACCGACGACACCACCAACCCGGCCGGGGGCACCATTCTGCTGGCATTCCACCTGTGCGCCCTGGGACAGGACACCGTGCTGTGGCAGTACCCCGGGCTGGGCCACGACACCATCGTGGGATCCTCGCAGGGCGACGTGGACCGCTGGATCGCCGACCGCTTCGCCGGGAGCGCCAATCCCGACCCCACCACCCCCACCGGGGTTGACGGAGTCCAGCGCGCCGCCTGCAACTGATCGTCTTCGGCTCGGGTCGCCGCAGGGGCCGGGGTCCGCGGCCACGGCGATGGGGTCGGATTGATGGGCACGACACGGGACCCGTTGGCCAGGATCAGGATCTGCTCGGCCCTGACGCTCAACCAGATGGGTGGACCGAGGTGATCCACGACTCGACGAAGCCAGTCGCCTGGCTGGGGCGGAGGCTTCGGGACAGTCGCACGTCGAGTCGCAGGGATCAGGGGTCAAGCCTTCTGCGCTCGGTCGGGCTCGCCGAGGTGACCCCCGCTCGGGAACACCGCCACTGAACATTGCTGGGTGGTTCGAAGGGCCCGCACAGCATCAATCTCGCGCCGGCTGGATCAGGACATGACACACCTGAAGGTGCGTGAGACCGATCACTGGCACCCAACGAGTGCCGGTCATGTTTCTCTAAAGGACGTCGGCCTCTCGGGAGCTAGCGTTTTGTGGCATCCAGGGCAGATTCTCTTTGATGACGAAGCCACCCTCGCGAAACAGACGCAAGCAGGCATGGACCACCTCGGAGTCGAACAGTGTTCCTTCGTGCTGCTCGATCTCGTCCAAGGCGGCTCCAAGCCCCTGGGCGGGCCGGTAGGGACGATGCGACGCCATGGCATCGACGGTATCTGCTACCGCAATGATCCTGGCTCCGAGGAGGATCTCCTCGCCACGTAGTCCCGTGGGGTAGCCGCTGCCGTCAATACGTTCATGATGTTGGAGGATCATCTCGGCCACGGGCCACGGAAAGGTGATCCCAGCAACGATGTCGAAACCAACCTTAGAGTGGCCCTTTACCATCTCCCATTCGATGGGACTCAGCTTCCCGGGCCGAACCAGAATCTCGGCGGGAACACTCACCTTGCCGATATCGTGAATGTGCGCAGCCAGTGTGATGCCCTCGACCTCTTCTTCTGCGAGCCCAAGTTCCTTGGCAATGGCGTTTGCGATTTCAGCTACTCCTCTTTGGTGACCGGCGGTGTAGGGGTCTCTGGCTTCGGCCATGGCTGATATGGCGGCCACCGCTCCACGAGTCAGCTCTTCACGGGCCATCTCGGCGTTTATACGCTCGGTGACATCAACGGCCACAATGCCCACGCCGATGATTTCGCCTTCGGCGCGAACCGGGTAGTAGCTCGCCAGCCAATGGTGAATCTGCTCAGGATCAGCTGCAAGAGTTCCCGATACCTCGACATTGAGAACCGGCTCCTCATTGTCAAGGACTCGGTGGCAAACGGCCTCGACCTGTGGCCAGATATCCGGAACTACCTCGGCCACCGTTCGGCCGATCTGTTGTTGCACGGACGACCCATTTACCGAGGCGAGCGCATCGTTCATGCGAACGATGCGGAAGTCCCGATTCACGAACCCAATCCCGACCGGGGCGGTCTCGAGGAGTGTGTCGAGGAGTCCCTCAGTTTGAGAAGCACGCTGAAGGTCCCCATTCACCCTCAGCGACTCGGTGAGGTCACGCGCAACGGTCGAGAACCCAATGTTCTCGCCATCAGGGCTCATGACCGGTGTTACATTCAATACAACGGAAATCCGTGTCCCGTCCTTGCGCCGTCGCTCGGTGCGCAGATCAGAGACTGATTCCCCCCGACGGACCCGCGCCAGCAGCTCAGGCAGCTCACGGCGTCGTTCCAAGGGGACGAGGACGGCAAGGTCTTGCCCCAGCATTTCCTCAGCCGAATAGCCGTAGAGGCGCTCGGCTCCCTCGTTCCACGACAGGACCTGACCCTCGGGAGTCCTCCCGATGATGGCGTCACCAGACGACGCCACAGCTGCGGCCAGGAGCCGATCGGCTCGAACCCACTCCTGATCTTGGAGCGCGACAGGATTCACCTTTGAGTCTTCGGCATTTGGTTCGGCTCCTATTAGGAGCCCAGAGGGGTTCTTTCGAGGCTCGCCAAACCCGCATCACGGCCTCCTCGTGCCTGGCGACCTTCAATTCAGGGCCTCCGAACCGTTGCTAGGGGTAATTACCTAGGACTCCGAACCGATCGGTGCGTGCGGATCTACCTGCCATACGACGCCCGGGCCCGGCCTTGCCCGACCACAACGTGTTGCGCCCCCGGCCCACCACGAATGCGCCCATATCCCCCGCCAGGAGCAACCCTGGTCTCCCGAGCTAGCCGCCCAGCGGGTGCGTGTGGTGAACTCGGCCATGACCAAAAGGCTCGAGGTCACCCGTGACATCGCCGCCCCGCCGGAGGCGGCGTACGCCGCCATCTCGGACGTGACACGCATGGGCGAATGGTCCGAGGAATGCCATGCCTGCGAATGGCACGAGGGCTACGACGGCCCGGTCGTCGGCGCCACCTTCGACGGCCGCAACCGCCATGGCGAGCACGAGTGGACCACGCAGGGAAAAGTCATCGAAGCCGACCCCGGGCGGGCGTTCGCCTTTGAGTGCTCAATGATGGATTTCCACTACTCGACCTGGGGGTACCGCATTGAGCCGACTGATTCAGGATGCCGAATAACCGAGTGGAACGAGGATTTGCGGCCCGAGTCCGCCATGGAGTTCAGCAAGAAGGTCTCTGGTGTGGATGACCGCACGGAGCGAAACCGTCGGACCATGAGCGGCACTCTCGAGCGCCTCGCCGCCGCCCTTGAGAACTAATCGGCTGGGGCCCCGATTCGTCCCGATGGTGGGCACGAGCAGGGCGCGGAAGGGAGCGCCCGGTCGATGGGAGGTTCCACCAAGATCTGGGATTTCCGAGCCCGCTGGGAACGGACCCCCACGGTATTGACACTTCGACGCCGGTACGGTGGGACTCGGCCCGGATTTGCGACGAGACGGCCATCAAATCGTGGTCTTGTCTTGCCGGGGGCCGGCGTAGCCCGCAAGATGGCGGCATGGCTGGTGGCGTGATCGATGCCTGGATGCAGCACCCGACGCTTCGGCACTCCAACCACGAGATGTTCGAGTCGCTTCGTCGCTGGATGGGCATGGCCGGGGGCTTTTCCGAGGCGCTCTCGTTGGAGTTCACCATCGCCGCAATGGACGAGGGTGGAGTTGACGTGGGTCTGACGGCCGCGTGGTACGGACCTGAGGGTTCGCTCATCGACAACGACGAGGTCGCCGCTGTCGTCGCTCAGCATCCGGATCGTCTCCGTGGGGTCGCCGGTGCTGACCTGCGCAAGCCGATGGAGGCTGTTCGCGATCTGCGCCGAAGGGTGGAGGAGGGCTTCGTCGCCCTGCGGATCCTGCCGTGGTTGTGGGAGCTGCCACCCACCGATCGGCGGTACTACCCGCTCTACGCGGCGTGCGTGGACCTCGAGGTCCCGTTCTGCACGCAGGTCGGCCATACCGGTCCACTGCGCCCGTCGGAGACGGGCCGCCCTATCCCGTACATCGACCAGGTTGCACTGGACTTCCCCGAGCTTGTGATTGTGTGCGGTCACATCGGTTACCCGTGGACCACAGAGATGATCGCCGTTGCAGACAAGCACCCCAACGTCTACATCGACACCAGCGCGTATGCCACCCACCGCTACCCGAGCGAGATCGTCGACTATATGAAGGGACGAGGAAAGCGCAAAGTCCTCTTTGGCTCCAACTACCCGATGATGACTGTCGCTCGTGCGCTCGCCCGACTCGATGATCTCGGTCTTGACGACGAGGTCCGCGGCCTTTTCCTTTGCGATAACGCCCGAGGCGTCTTCAAGCTCTGACGTCCGTCGAAACGGTCCCGGCAGGCTTCCTCCCGTGCCCGTCGGGGGCGTTCGCGACCCCGTTCACCACCACATGGAGACGCACCACCGTGAGTTGGAGTCACCCCGCACGGCCCTTTGTCAGCGCGTGGCGCCTCGGCGCAGCCGGGTCAGGCCTGGGACGAGGGTTTCGGCACCCGCCGCCGTGCCGACGTGGTCGGATCCGGGCACCGGGGTCGACCGAAGGCGTCAACTCTCGGCCGCTGCCCCGACGGGTGAGTCCACCAGCGGGGCCAGCAGGGACGGGTCGAGCACCCCTTCCTCTGCCCATAGGTAGTGACCTTCGAGGATGCGCAGGGCCGCCTCATAGTTCTGGGCGTCGTCGTTGTGCCAGAGGTCGTGGAAGTGTCGCTCCACTCTCCGCCGCGCCGAACGGCAGAAGAGATCTGCCAGCTCCTGTGCGCCTTCATCCTCCGCCGCCCCATCGTCGACGAGCATCTTGGCTCTGACACAGGCCGCGCTCATAGCGTAGAGCTCGGCCCCGATGTCGACCACCCTGCCGAGGAACCCTTGCTTACGCTCCAGGCGTCCTTGCCAGCGCGACATGCCGTAAAAGGTGGAACGGGCAAGCCGACGACTTGAACGCTCGACAAAGCGCAAGTGGGGCGCCAGCACATTCCCGAACTCTGCGTAGCTACCGGGCCGCTGGCCCGGTCCTACTGCCAGGTGGGGGAGCCACTTGCCGTAGAAGCCGGCGGCCCGTGCCGCGCTCTTTGCCTTCTGTGAGCGCTGCACATCGGGATCGATCAACTCACCGGCCACCTTCAGGTGCTCGTCGACCGCCTCCCGAGCGATCAATAGCTTCATGATCTCCGTGGATCCTTCGAAGATCCGACCGATACGCAGGTCCCGCAGGATCTGTTCGGCGGGAATCGCTCGTTCACCGCGCGCCCGGAGGGACTCGGCTGTCTCGAACCCGCGACCGCCACGGATCTGGACCATTTCGTCGGCCACCAGCCATGCCATCTCCGAGCAGTAGAGTTTGGCCAGGGCCGCCTCGATACGAATGTCGTTACGCGCTTGGTCGGCCAGGGAGCTGGACAACTCCACGACCGACTCCATGGCGAAGGTAAGGCCGGCGATGAAGGCAAGCTTGTGGGCGACGGCCTCGTGCTTGCCGATCGGCATTCCCCATTGGACGCGCTCATTCGACCATTCCCGAGCGATCTTCAGTGACAGCTTGGCCGACGCCGCGCAGGTGGCGGGGAGCGAGAGACGGCCGGTATTGAGCGTCGACAGCGCCACGCGCAGCCCACGACCCTCCCCGGCGATGACGTTTTCCGCGGGCACACGGACATCCTCGAAAAGGGTGACGCCGTTCTCGATCCCACGCAGCCCCATGAATTGATTGCGGTGCAGGACCGTGATGCCTGGGCTGTGGGCTTCGACGACGAACGCCGTGATCCCACCGCGGTGGTGCTCGGATGGCGGGACCATTGCCATCACCACGAGCAGGTCCGCGATGACTCCATTGGTCGTCCAGAGCTTGGTGCCGTTGAGGACGTAGGCCGAGCCGTCATCGGTGGGCGTTGCCGTCGCGCTCATGCGGGCCGGGTCGCTCCCGACATCCGGTTCGGTGAGGAGGAAGGCGCTGATCTCGTCTTTGGCGACGCGTGGCAGGAATCGCCGCTTCTGCTCGTCGGTTCCGAACAACTTCAGGGGTTGAGGCACGCCGATTGATTGGTGGGCGCTGAGGAGGGTGCTGAGGGCGGAGTGCGCGGAGGTCGCCAGCGCCAGAGCCCGGTTGTAGTAGACGTAGGACAGTCCGAGACCCCCGTACTCCTCGTCGATCTTCATCCCGAGTGCCCCGAGGGCGCAGAGGCCTTTGACGACGTGGTCGGGAATCTTGGCGTCGCGTTCGATCTCGAGGGGGTCGACCTCCTCTCGGAGAAACGCCTCCAGTTTGGTCAGGAACGCCTCTCCTTTGCGCTGCTCATCTTCGGTCGGTCGCGGGTGGGGGTGAATCAGGTCGAGCTGGAACCTCCCCAGGAAGAGTTCCTTGCCAAAACTCGGCCTCGTCCACTCCTGCTCGCGGGCTGCCTCTGCGACCTGCCGGGCATCCTTCTCGGTGACCGCGCTCATGATGGGCACCTCCTTGACTCGGGGCTGCCGCCCATCTTGTCACCACCCCCGACGGCGTGCTCAGGGGCCCGTGGTTTGTTGCGACGGGAGTTCACCACCACGAAGGCTGCCCACCCCGGCAGTGCGTGCACCGAGCAGGGGCGCATCCGCGGCCGTGTGCCTGCCCCCCCAATGTCCGGGCTCCACGCTGCGGATCGACGGCGGAAGCTGGCGGGCGCTCAGCCCTTCATCCATGTGAGGGCCGGGAGCCGGGTGATGAACAAGACCACCTCGAACAGCTTCGTCTCGGGAGGAACCTTGGCCTTTCCGGCGAGGTGCTCATTGAGCCGAGGTCGGACCATTCGAGGTCTTATGGCAATGCTCGACTCGGCATGACCGCCAGGTATCTCGTCAGACGCTGGCTGACGGACTTGAGTTTGCAAAAGCGGCGCAGTGCTATTGGCCTGCCGGGTCGACCTATGGCGTGATCGGCACTTGCCAGGTGAGCGATGTTCCGCCTTCGCCGCGGTTCTCGACGAGGAAATGCCCATGGAGTTTCTCCGCCCGGCTCCGCAGGTTGACCAGGCCGAGCCCACCGCCGGTCGTTTTGCTCTGTTGCATCCCAAGTCCGTTGTCGGTGATCTGGAGCTCACACACCCCGTCGCGCACCCGTAGGACCAAGTTGGCTTCGGTGGCTTTCGCATGTCGCCCTATGTTGGTCACCGCCTCCCGGATCGTTGTCAACAGATGTTCGATGAGCTCGTCGGGTATGGCCGAATCCACCGGGCCGTCGAACAACGTCCTGACCTCGAAGCCGAGCAAGGGGTTGAGGTCGCGGACAAGAGACAGGACATTGTGCCTGACACCTTGGACGAGCGGGGCCGATCCAAGTTCGTAAATGGTGGAGCGGATTTGGCGCATCGTGGCGTCGAGATCCGAGACCGCCGCCGTCAGCCGGTCCGCGATCCCCGCTGCCGCCGCGGCTCCTGCCAGGCTCTGGAGGGAGAGCGTGACGGCGAAAAGACGCTGGATCACCGTGTCATGGAGATCCCGGGCCACGCGGTCGCGGTCCTCATAGACAGCCACTTCTTGCACGTGCCGATGGAGACGGGCGTTCTCGATGGCGATGCCGGCCGCGAGGGCGAGGGCTGCGACCAGTGCCTCGTCGTCCTGGGTGAACTCGGACCAGCCGATCTTGTCGGTGAGATAGAGGTTGCCGTAGACCTCGTCGCGCACCGTGATCGGCACCCCCAGAAACGAGGTCATCGGCGGATGGTGGGGCGGAAAGCCATAGCTGTCAGGGTGAGATCCAATGTTTGCCAAGCGCAGGGGACGGGGATCGGTGATCAGCAACCCGAGCACGCCCCGTCCAGTTGGTCGAGCTCCGATCCGCTCCTCCTCCTCTGGACCAAGTCCGACGGTGAGGAAGTCGGCCAAGGCGGTACGTTCGTCGTTCAGGACACCTAGAGCGCCGTAGCGGGCGCCCGTCATCGTGCGGGCTTCGTCGATGAAATGGCGAAGCAGGGTCGTGAGATCAAGATCCGCCTCGAGCAGGAGGGTTGCCTCCAGGATCCGTCGGAGCTTGGCGGGATCGTCGATGGACCGATATGGCACGTGACCCCCGTGCTTGTTCAGCGTTGCCAGCTCGGAATCGATGCCGGGTTCCTTGTTCCCCATGGCCGTGCGCGGCGGTCCCTTCCCCGTTTCAAGGTCTCACCCTTCGGATACCTAGGGCCGACGTCTTCTCCGACCCCCCTCACATCAGTGGACCACTAGTGCGCGCAGGACCGATATAGGGAAAACCCGAAATCGTGGGCGGGTACACCCTATGAAACCCCGTGATCCCGGCGGTGATGTCCCCGTTATGCTGACGACAAAACTTTTGACGTGGCCCGCCGATCACTGTGACACCCATTTCCGAGATCTTTCGGCCACCTGCGAGGAGTTCGGAAATGCGTCCCGATCAGGGTCCGATCACGGTGGTTCTGGCCACCGACAGCTTTCTTATCGGCGATGGACTGGTCGCCCTGCTCAAAGACGTGCCCGATATCGAGGTCGTGGGGCGGGCCCGGGACCTCGATGAGCTTCTGGGACTGGTCGCTCACCGCGCCCCCGAGGTGGTGATCGTCAGCATCCGCAACCCGGTCATCACGACCATGGACACCATCATCGCCGCGCGCCATCTGCGCGAGGAGTACCCGCACATGGGGATCGTGGTCATCTCCGACCGGGGTAACGGCTTCGCACTCGAACTGCTACGCGGGGGCGCATCGCGGATCGCCTATCTCCTCGACGATCAGCTCCCCGACATGGACACGGTGCTCGGCGCGCTGCGCGAGGTCCGTGCCGGCCAGACCGTGCTGGATCCGGGCATCGTGGATGCCCTCATGCGTCGCCGCCAGGGCGCGGCCATCAACGACCTTTCGGTGCGTGAGCTCGACGTGCTGGAACAGATAGCCCACGGGCTGTCGAACAAGGCGATCGCCACCGAGTTGCACGTATCGGTGAAGTCCGTGGAGAAACACGTCACAACCATCTTCCGCAAGCTCGGGCTCGCTGGCCAGGGCCTGATCGACCGCAGGGTCACTGCGGTGCTCACCTATCTCCGGTCACAAACAGGCGTCTTCGTGCCCCATCAGCGGGACGCGGACGAGGATGAGGATCGCGCACCCGTCGTGCGACTGCCCGAGCGTAAAGGTCCGCGGAGCAGTAAGGCCCCGTAACGGCATCGAGCCCAGTTGCGCCAGCCGCTCACACGCGGTTTCCCAGCATCGACCACTCCCGCCCTGGCAGGAGTGGCAAGTCAGAGGGGCACCCCAGGCACACGGGGGGCCGGTGCCGGGGTAGCGCCTCTGTGTCCCAGCACGTCCCTGGATCGCTACCCAGAAACGCAGACACACAGAGTCTGGATGCCAACACGGTGCGTCGATACAGGGCAAACCCGAAATTTCGGTGGGGCTGGCCCTCTAACGACGCTACGTGATGCCCGATTTGTCGCCGTGACAGTCCCGCCTTCGAGGGCCCACACCCCCTGGATTCTCATCCCTGTCTGGGTCGAACTGGACGAGCGACCGTCTTTGCATGGCGAGGATGGGACGCGCTGGCGGCGTCCTTGGGCCTTGCTAATCACCCGTCGTAAAGGCGTGCTCGCTGCCCAGGATGTAGTTGGACTCGACGCCCTGTGCCTTGGCCAGATCCTTGGCTGCGGCCTGGATGAACACGGCATCGAGGACCGAGTGAAACGTACCGTCTTCGTTGAAATTCACGTTCGCACCCTGGACACGCACGAAGATGGTCGTGTCTTCGGTGTTCGACTCCGGCGTATAGAACGTGTGCACCGATCCGCCTGGTTCGTATAGGTAGGAACCACTCGTCTGCGGGTCATCCGGGTACTCCTTGTAGAGCCAACAGCCCTGGAGGGTGTACACCTCGGCTGGGCCCGTGTG
Source organism: uncultured Acidimicrobiales bacterium (assembly GCA_963796765.1). Classification (GTDB taxonomy): domain Bacteria; phylum Actinomycetota; class Acidimicrobiia; order Acidimicrobiales; family UBA8190; genus Chersky-840. The sequence goes on from CAWCMY010000002.1 coordinate 533,270, forward strand.
ATAGTGGATCGGCAGCTCGACGCCCGGGGCAAAGGTCGCGAGGACGACCCAGCAATTGCCGTCGAGGTCGAGACGCAATGGCTTGACGCTGATCCCCGGCCCGAGCGCGTCCTTCAAGAGCGGGAGGTTCTTTTCGTTGATGGTGAGAAGGTTCGTCTGAGCAACGGAGACAACAGGCAGCGGAGAGCCGGAGGTGGTGGTCTGGCCTACAGTGAGCGCGGGCATGTCGATGGCCTTTCGGGCGATAGAATTGCTGGCGACTTTAGACGCTCGCAACGCGACCGCGTCCTGGCGGCTTCTCGAGGAAATGGGTACGAGGTGTCATGGTGCCCCGGTCCCGCTGGCTCACGACCACGGCGGTGTCCGCTCGTTACCTCCGGGCTATGTGATCCGACGAGCCGTCACCTCGGCCATCAACCGGGATGAGGCCTTGTGCGTGCTGCCTCCCCTCGATGTCTGAGCCTTCGGTCCGGGCTGTTGAGCAGGCGAGTGAGTCTCCCAATTAGGAAGGTCTTGGAGGACTCGAGGCCTCCGACTTGCGCCTCTCGCCACCCGCAGTGAAGCTGACGCTCGTGTCAGGTTGCCAACGGCTCCCGTCCTTCCCCTGGCCCTCATCAATCGCCACGGAGGGAGGGGCAGCCCCGTGAAGATCGATGGGGCGGTCGCCATCGTCACCGGTGCGTCGCGCGGCATCGGACGCGCCACGGTGCTCGCCCTCCACGCCAAAGGCGCCGCCGTTGGCCTCGTAGCCCGCTCCCGGGGCGAATTGGAGGGGTTGGCGCAACAACTCGGCCCCCGGGCCGGGTGCGCCACGGCCGACGTCGCCGAGCGTGACCAGGTCGAAGCGGCCATCGCACACCTGGTCGAGACGTTGGGGCCGATCGACATCCTTGTCAATAACGCCGGCATCGGCGCGTACGCGTCGATGCTGGAAGAGGCTCCCGACACGTTCGAGCGCCTGATGCGCGTCAACTACCTCGGCACGGTCTATGCCACCCTGGCCGTACTCGATGGCATGGTGGCGCGTCGCCAGGGGCACATCGTCAACGTGGCGTCGTCGGCCGGGAAACTGGGCGCACCGTTCGAGGCGGCCTATTCGGCCAGCAAGTTCGCGGTGGTGGGGATGAGCGAGTCGTTGGCGGCCGAAGTGCACCCCTTCGGCGTCGCCGTGTCGCTCGTCAATCCCGGTCCGGTCGACACCGATTTCACCAACGCCCGGGGAGTGCCGTTCCAGCGTTCGGTTCCTCGCCCGGTGAGCCCCGAACGTGTCGCCTCACTGGTGGTCAGAGCGATTGAAGAACGACCGGTTCGAGCAGACCATTCCCCGGTGGCTGCGCAGCGGAAGCATCGCTCGGGCCATCGCCCCGAATCTGTATCGCAGAGGGTTGTTCCGCGATTCGGCCAAGGAAGGCGCATCGCTGGTCCGTCGGATGGAGGAGCGCACGACATGAGCAGAGGGAAGTCTGTTGCGGTCGCAGCCGGTGCGTTGGCGGCAGTGGCCGGGGCGCTGGCGGGGCGCAAGGTCAAGGGCTTTTACCGGGAGCTGGACTTCGACACCGGCCACGACGAGGTGCTCTATGCCGAAACGACAGACGGTTGGCGCATCGCGCTCTACCGATATGCGGCACGGGGGGACCGAAAGCCGTTCCCGATCGTGGCCGGGCACGGATTCGCGGGCACCAGGCTCATCTGGGATCTGACTCCCGAGACCAGCCTGGCCCGGTATCTGGCGAATGCCGGCTACGACTTCTACGCCGTCGACCTGCGGGGCCGGGGCGAGAGCTGGCCCCAGATCGGATCGCGAGCAGACACACAGTGGAGCTTCGATGACTTCGTCGAACGGGATCTCCCGGCGGCGGTGGCCACGGCCTGCGAGCGCTCAGGAGCGAAGGAGGCGTTCTGGCTCGGCCTCGAGATGAGCGGTCAAGCGCTGTATGCGTCGGTCATCTCGGGGACGGCCAGCCAGGTCCGCGGTGGCATCACCTTCGGCTCGCCGGTGCTCACGCCGCCGACGGCGATGGTCCCTGGCGTCACCACCCAACCCCAGATGCGACGCCACGGGCGAGTCAAGTTCCGTGCCGGGGCGCACTTTGCCGGGCCGATTCTGGCGCTCACCAAGTCCAAGCAACTCGAGTCGAGCTTCCGGCCCGAGAACTTCGACCCGATCGGGCCCGCCCGGTACCTCTACAACGGGATCCCCGACGAGGCGACCGTGCTCGCCGACCAGTTCGGTGACTGGATCGAGCACGGCGTCATGCGCAGCCTCGACCACACCACGGTGTGGAGCGACCGCCTCGGCGAGATCGACCTGCCCCTGTTGATCATGGCCGCCGCCCACGATCTGCAGCGCCCCCCCGAAGCCACCCGCGCCACCTTCGAGGCCATTGGCAGCACCGACAAGACCTGGATCGAGGCCGGCGTGTCGTCAGGGTTCTCGCTCGACTTCGGCCACGACGACCTGGTGGCGGGTCGGGCCTCGCCGGCGGAGATCTTCCCCAGGATCAGATCCTGGCTCGACGAACACAGTGTCTCGGAGGCCTGAAATGTACGAGCCCCGAGAGCACAGCACCGCTGACGTCGTCGTCGTGGGCGCGGGCATGGCCGGCGTGACCGCCGCTCGGGCGCTCGCAGCCGGCGGCGCCCGCGTGATCGTGCTGGAGGCAACCAACCGGGTCGGCGGGCGAGTGCAAACAGTTCGGGACTTCGCCGACGTGCCGATCGAGACCGGCGCCGAGTTCGTCCACGGCGTCGGCGCTGCCACCTGGGGCGACGTGCGCGCCGCGGGCCTCCGGGTCCAGTCGGTCCCGTACTCACGTTCGTGGTTCACCGGCGGAGGAGGCACGCGGTGGCTGCCCCTGCACCTGCTGCACCCCGGGGTGTGGCGGAGCTTCGACATCCTCTGGTCGCTGCATCGCCTGCGAGGCGACGACATGAGCGCGGCGTCGTTCATCGCCGAGAAGGGCTACCGGGGCAGAGCCCGTGAGCTCGCCCAGCTCACGCTCACCGCCCACCTGCCGGGAGGCGTCGAGGAGGTGGGTGTCAAGGGCCTGGCGGCCGACGGGGTGCTCCATCTCGAGGAGGGCGTCAACCACCGGGTCATCGACGGCTACGACCTCTTGCCCCAGCACGTGGCCACCGGCCTCGACATCCGCTTCGGGTGCCCGGTCGCCATGATCGCCTGGGGGACCGACGGCGTCGAGATCACCCTCCAGGACGGGCGCACCTTCAGCGGGCGGGCAGCCATCAGCACCATCCCGCACGGGGTGCTGGCCGCTGGGACGGTGGCCTTCAAACCATCCCTGCCCGAGAGCAAGAACGACGCCATCAAGCGCATCGCGACGGGACCGGTGGCCAAGGTCCTGCTCTCCTTTGACGAACGGTTCTGGCCACGGCAAGATGTCCCAGTTGATCTGCGCCACGGGGCCCATCACCCTCTATTGGCCGACCTCCTTCGGCACCGACGGGCCGCCTGTGCTCATCGCCTACGCCACCGGCCCCCGAGCACGCGCACTGTCCGAGGCCGGCCCCGACGCCGCTGTTGAGATCGCGCTCCAAGACCTCGGTCGGGTCTTCCCCCGCGTCCGGCCGACGCAGCTCGTGCGAGAGGCCCGCTTCGTCGATTGGCTCACCGAGCCCGTACGCGCTGGGCGGCTACACGTTCCTCCCACCAGGCTCGGTGGGAGCGCGGGCCGGGCTCGCTGCGCCGGACACCGGCGCCCTGTTGTGGGCGGGATCGGCAACCGTATGGAGTCCCGTGGCCGACACCGTCGAGGCCGCCTACCTGAGCGGCCTCCGAGCGGCCCGCCAGACCAGTGCCGTCCTCACGGGCCGTTCGCGAACAACCTGACGTCTGCGCCTGCGACGCCCTGCGACACTGAACCCGTGATCGACCCCGCGTCGCGCTCGAGGTGGCGAGTCTTGGGGCACGACACACGCATCCCGAGACCACATCGCGAACACGTCCACGCGCCGTCGGGGGCCTGCCAGAGCGTCGAACCGCACTGCGCACACCGTTGCTGCCAGTACGCGCAGGTGAACTCGGATAACCGCGTCGAGGTGAGGGGGCAGCCCCTGCCCTCGCACACGGGCCATGACGGGTCGGGCACGATGGCGGCGACCGGGCACTTTGCCACGCAGCGCCCACAGTCGTCGCAGGTGTAGGGGTCAATGGCAAAGAGGCCCAGGAACGACTCGGTCTTGGCCAACGCGCCAGTGGGGCACGAGAAATCGCAGGCGCCGCACCCGATGCAGAGGTCCTCGAGGACCTGAAGACTCACCGCCAGCCACCGGGTGTCATGAGCCGCTCGTCACGTGCTGTGCCTTACACGAGGGCTGGGTTGGCCGAAGTCGTGGGGGTGGAACTCACGGAGTTCGTTCATGCAGTCCCAGTGGACCCACGGCGCCACGTCGACTCGCTGAGAGGCAGTGACCAGCTGGTATCCGTCCTCGCGCCACTCCCACCACCCGTACGGGAGGTCCAGTGCCCGCTGGATCGGCTTGCCACAGTGTGGGCAGCTCGGTGCATCCATGGATGTCCCCCTCAGCTGGCGCCGACCGTCACGTGGCGGGCGCCGTCGAGAAACTCCTGCAACGTCTGATTGAACCGCGAGAACTTGTCGAGACCCATGGGGTCGTCGCCCAGACAGCAGATGCGATCACCCATCAGGGCCAAACTGTTGATCGTGTGGAGGCCCGTCGCACGGCCGTTGGCGATGATGTCGTCGAACATCGCCTGCCAGGCGTCGAGCGGCCCCTCGAGGCGGAAGTCGGCGCCCCGGCCCGCGTCGTCGTCCACCTCGGCCACCCCGCTACACCCGAAGCTCTCGAACTCGAGACGTACGCGGAAGTCCCCGCCTGAGCGACCCATGACCAGCACAAGGGTCATATCGGCCTCCCCGAGCGGCATGAAACGCTCGGCATGGGCATTCATCTCGTTGGCCAGCGCGTCAAAGAAGACGATCGTGTCGACCGGGGCGCTCATCGAGCCACCGCACTGGCTGCCCGGATGGGCGCGGTGTCGATGCCCAGCATGTCGAGCGGGATCGCGGTCCGGTCCAGCCGGCCCACCCCGGCACGCTCGCAGCGGGCCAGATAGGAGGTGAGCTGCTTCTTGGTGAGCTCCATCGACAACGGGAAGCCCTTGTCCTCGACGTGCTCGACCCCACCCGCCAGCAGCACCGCCAGGGCGGTGGAAACGTCGGGGGCCGTGCCGAAGTCGATCAGCACCTGCTCGCCGTGGTCGAGCGCCTCGTGGATCTCTTCGGCCACGTCGGGATCGTGGTCGACGGCGTAGCGCAGGTGCATCGTGCCGTAGGCGACGTGACGCGCTTCGTCCTGCATGCACATGCGGAAGATGCGCTTCTCGACGTCGGACGGGGCGATGAGCTCGCCCATCCGGAATATGTCGAGCACGAACCCCTCGCCGAGCAGATGCAAGAGGGCACTCGCCTGGGTATAGGTCTTCGCCTCGATGATGGTCCGCAGCAGGCTCGTGGGCCCCGCTCGCGACACCAACAGACCGCCGCCATTGGCCAGGGCGCGCTTGCGGAAGACTTCGGCATGACGGGCCTCGTCCATGATCTGGGTGCAGAGGAACATCTTGGCTTCGATGAAGTCATGGTTCATCCGCCACATCCACTTGGCCGGCAGATCGGCGGCGATCATTTCCACTTCGGTGAGCAGCGTGCACAGCTGGCACATGGCGTGCTCGAGATCGGCCGGAAGCTCACGCAGGTCGCCCCAGGGGATGTCCCGGGTGGCGGACCATTGCCGGGCGACCGCCTCTTCATAAAGCTCGGTCACGTTGTCCGACCACATGTCGGTCTTCCAGTTGAGGATGTAGCCCATGTCCGCCGAGTCGTCGCCCACGTCCGCGCCGCGCGGCGCCATCGAACGATGGCCCGGGTGGTCGGCCACGTCGCCGTACGAGCCCACGGCGATGTCCAGCATGGTCAAGCCTCGGGGGCTGGGCTTGGGATGGATCCCCCACTCGCTCTTCGCCCCGCGGAGCCACGCCCAATCGAGCGGCGCTCCCATGGGGGACTCGGCGGGGAGGCCGTCATAGGCGATGGCCGACGAGTTCTCAGCTGCGCTCATCATCGAATCGTAAAAGGCTGGATCTTCGCTCGTTAGGGTCCAAGGTCCTTTCGACCACCCCGCCCGGCATCGGCGGGCCAGGACATCACTGGTCGGGTGGGCCTGACAGGGCCTCGGTTCGAGTACCCACACCGGAATGCGCTGTTGGGGACGATGAGGGGGCGGGGCGGGCGCCGGGGTGTTGAGCCGATACGTTTTCACTGGAGCGTACGGCCGGCGGTGCATCGGTCGGGGCGCAGACGCGTGCGGGCAGAAGTCCGACCACCATGCGCTCACCCCTGGCAATCGCCTCGTTGAGGAGTTCGGCGGCGGGCTTCTGTTGGCCTTGTTCCACCATCCACTTGGCGGCAACGATGTGCTGGATCAGCGAGTCGTTGATCTCAAGAGCCTCGGCGTAGCGGTGGTTCTCCTCCTCCACTTGGCACCGTCGCTCTGCTTCGGCCAGAGCGGCGCACTCGCTGGCTGTGGTCTGGTCCGTGGCCCGGCCCAATAGTCCACCCAGTAGGAACATGGCCACACCCCGCACGACCCAGCCGGTGGCGTCGATGTCCCCGCTGCTGTGCACGATTGCAAACACGGCGAACAGCACGAAACCAGCGGCGGCGCCTCTCAGGCCGCCTCGTTCGCCCAGGGTCACCGCCAGGAGGGCAATGGGCAGGACATAGAGCACCGCAATGGCTTGGCCCGATTCATCGTTGAACCATTGGAGGACGGAAATGACTGCGAAGAGCCCGACAGCCACCACGATGGCGTGGCCCGGCCGCAGGCGATACCAGGGCCACACCTTCACTCGGTCGGTGCTTTCACGAGGAGTCATCGAGGCCTCCATCCGAGAATCATCGACATCGTCCCCGAGGGACACCAGGGGCCTAGGACCCAACTTCGGTGACTCTGGTGAAAACAGTGCCCGTCGGCGGCTCGCCGCCGACAATTTCCGGCCGGAGGTCGTCGAAAACAGGCCATTGGACCCTGTGAGTGAGAATCCAGGACGCGGCAGATTGCAGTAGGGAACCGGCCGTGTCCGGGGTGAAACGGGGATGGGCTATGTCCACAGCCACGCCGTCCGATGCCAGCCCTGCGAACGACGGCGCGCCTCGGGAAACCGGATCGCGCCAGCCCCGCGACGACGATCCCGAGGCGAGTTCCCAGGCGGCTGCAGGTCCCGGGAATCCGCTCAGGCCCCCTGACCGGCTCCTGGGCGCGTCGGGACGCTCGCTCTCCCTCTGGGGTCTCGCCACCAGCGCCTCCTCCCTGGCGCGGCACGGGCTCAGTGACCCCCGGCTCACCGGGGCGTTGCGAGCGGCGCCGCGCGTCGGGCTGTTCCTCGCCCGGAGCCATCGCAGGACAGGGGTGGCCGGCCGGGACGACAGCATCGTTCCCGTCCGACCGACCCCGGGACTTGCCCTCCAGGCGTACCTCGACGAGATGCTGATCGCCCTGTTCCACCACCCGGACCTGGTGCCGGACATCGAGGACTACGCGCCGGCGGCAGCCGATCTGGCGAAGACCCGGGAGCTCTTCTCGGCCCGGGGGTGGATCGAACACCCGGTCGGCTATCACCGGGACCCCCCGGCGCCCGAGGACGTCCGGGCGTGGCATGAACACGCGCCCGGCCTCGGTTACGAACACACCACCTTCACCAGTGGCTGGGAGCCCGATCCCGCCGAGCCTGACCGGGACCGGTGGCTGAGCCACGAGGCCAACCACACCGTGCACGCCTGGGTGTCCCGGGCCCCCGGACGCGACCATCGATCGTGGTTGGTGTGCGCACACGGTTTTGGCATGGGTGCCAAAGCGTGGATGGATCTGCCGCGCATTTCGCACACCCCAGATGCACCGTCAGGGAATCAACGTCGTCGTGCCGGTCCTACCGCTGCATGGACCGCGGGCGTCGGGTCGAGTCCGGGGCGAGGATCTCATGACCATCGACCTGGTCGACTCCATGCACGGCGTGACGCAGGCCGTGTGGGACGTGCGCCGAGTCGTCCGTTGGTTACGAGAGACCCAAGAGGCGGAGACCATCGGTGTCATCGGCTACTCGTTCGGAGCCCTGGTGGCGTCTCTCGTCGCCTCGTTGGAAGACGATCTTGCCTGTGTGATCGCGGGCATCCCCGTGGTCGATCTGCCCGATCTCTTTCGCAGGCACAGTCGACCCCACGTGGCACGCCTGGCCGCCGAGTATGGGGTCCTCGGGCCAGCTGCTGACGATGTGCACAGAGTCGCTTCCCCACTGGCCATGGCCTGCAAGGTTCCGCTCGAGCGTCGCTATGTCTTTGCGGGCCTGGCCGACCGCATGTCCACCTTCGGCCAGGCCCGGCGACTGTGGCTGCATTGGGACCGGCCCAGGCTGGCCGCCTACGCCGGTGGCCACGTCGGCTTCCTCATGTCGGGCGCCGTGCGCCAGCTCATGGACGAGGCCGTGACGAGTTCGTTCCCGGAGCGGTAGATCGCTCAGCGGATGGGGCCACTGTGAGCGGCAGCCTCCACGAGCTCATCGAGGGCCACCGGGATGGCATCGGCCAGGTCCCACACGTCGGGCACGAGATCGGGGCAGGTGATGAGCCCGAAGCCGACCCGGTCCTCCTCCGACAACACCGTCACATTCAACCCCGCTCCGTCAGTGATGGGCCCGAGCGGATACAGGCCGACCAGGCGGGCACCGGCCATGTACAGCGGAATCGGGGGGCCCGGCACGTTGGAAAGGATGAGATTGTGCACGACGCGATGGTGATCGGCGGCGTGCGACGTCGAGTACAGACGGGCGCCGAGGGCGAAGGCGTTCAGCCAGAAGTGCTCGGCCCACCGCATGAGCGTGTCAGCCCCCACCATCTGATGGATGTCCTTGGCCCGAGTGTTGGCGGCGGCAATGGCACGGAGCCGCTCGACCGGATCCTTCTCGTCGGTGGCGAGGGTGGAGAACATCACCGAGAGCTTGGTCATCCCTCCGCGTTCGACCGTCTGATCGTGAACGGACACCGGAGCCGCGGCGAGCAGTGACGAGTCCGGCAGCTCGCCCCGATCGTCGAGGTAACGGCGAAGTGCCCCTCCCACCAGCGCCGTCACCACGTCGTTGACCGTCACCCCGAAGGTGTCCTTCACCTTTTTGATGTCGGCCAAGGCGATGTCAGTGAAGGCGACCGATCGACGCGCCGTGATGGTGGCGTTGAACAGGGTGCGCGGCGCCGTGAACGGCTTGGCCGCTGGGGCCCCACCGTCTCCCCGTCGTCCCAGCCGCCACAGGGTGGTCGCCAACCGGACGGCGGTCGTCGGCACGAGCCGAGCAATCTCCAGCGGTTCAACGAGCCGGGTGGCGAGACCGCGACCCAGCAGCTCCAGGGGACTCGGCGGCGAGGTGACTTGCGCGTTGTCGGGCGGGGGGGATGACACGGGCGGCACGGGTTCGAGGTCGAAGAGGTGTCCCATCATGTTGGCACCGGAGACGCCATCGATCGTCGCGTGGTGCATCTTTACGAGGATGGCGACGCGTCCATCCGCCAGACCTTCGATCACCCACAGTTCCCACAAGGGACGGTCCCGGCGCAGTGGCCAGCTGGCAATGTCTCCGACGAGGTTGGCCAGTGACCGCGTATCCCCGGGGGGCTCGAGGACGACCCGATGGAGATGACGGTCCACATCCAAGTCCGGGTCGTCGATCCAGAACGGCCGGGCCAGGTTGAGCGGCACGGTGGCGACCTTCTGGCGAACGGAGGGGATCTTGGGCAGCCGCTCGTGCGCCATGGCGCGAATGGCGTCGTAGGAGTAGCCGGAGGGCATCGTGGACGGATCGAGGAGCAGCAGTCCACAGACGTGCAAATGCATTGTGGGCGTTTCGGCGTAGAGAAAGGTCGCGTCGAGCCCACCGAGCTGCTCCACTCCCACAGACTATGGCCAGTACCCGACGAGTTGCCACTCGCCACGGGCGGACCCCCGCCCTCTCAGAACCGTACGTGACAGTCTGCCGCCATAGCTCCTGCCTTGGGCTGGCGCCGTCGAGCGGCGTCCACCCGTCTGGACCCGCTCTCGGGGCTGGGTGGTGGGACGCTTTCGAGCGCGGCTGCATATCACCGAGGTCGGCGATGCCTGCCATCGATGGACTGATGAAGTTTCAGACGTTCATGCAGGTCAACTTCGCAGTCGAGGGGTTAACTTTGCGCGACCGACACGCCCGGCGAGGGGCAGCGGGTTGCCGGTGGGCGCGAGCCGCACCCATCTCCGCATTGGACAGTGCACAACACGTCGTCTTCGAGGACCGGTTCCCGCCACTGAGATCTCGGCGCTCGTTCACCTGGTTGTCTCACGGGAGATCGACGGCGCTGACCCTGCGACCGTGGTCTCGGGTGTCGTCAGGTTCCGAGATGCAGTCGGGCAGGCTCGCTCGAATCGCATGCACGATCCCGTTCGCAACATCCCAACCACCGATCGCTGCAATCGTGTCGGCAAATTCGTCAGCGGTCGGCTGACCCGAGACGGACAGAAATGCCCATTGCGATTTCGAGTCGGTCTTTCGCTGCAGAACCCACCGTAAGGGCCCACCGACGAGTGTCCCCCGGTGGATGGTCCAGGACGGGTCTGGCCCTTGCGCGCTCCTGGGTCCGTTCGGGTCCAACCACGCTGGTTCGGCGTCCAACCATTCAATCTCTGGCACCTTCGAAACCTGCGGAACGAAATCGTTCTCCGGATCTGGGCCATCGCACGTGGCACTCGTTCCGTCCCATCCCAGTGGGAACGAGTGCGTCGGTGAAGGAGCGGGGGCTGGCGGCTCGTGATTCTTTTCCTTCGGCCTCAAGCCGAAGCGTCGTCGAGCAGTCAATGCGGCGGTCCTCGCTCCGGAAGACTTTGCTGGTTGGCCGACGGCGGCCTCCGGCAACCCGGTCGATTTGATGACCCAAACATGCCGAGTCGTGGGGGGTCCTCCTTCGCTCGCATACCCGACGCGGTACGCCCATGCCACTCCACGTACGCTGATCTCACGCTGTGTGGCAGGTCCACACAATGCGCTGGTCTGGCGTATCCTGTCAACTCGGTTTCGGGAGAGCACGACGATTCGTGCACTCTGCATAGTCATTCGACTTCCCTCCGTGTTCAACGGCGCACGCGGCAGTGGACCGTCTGCGCCGAGGTCCCAGGCGGGCAGCTGGCCGGGCCCCTCGGTGGCCTCGAGCAGAACTAAACCGACGCCGTCGCCCACCCGCACGGCGATGCTGCCCGCGTGGCCCCGCTCGGGTTTTCGCACCGACAGCCTTCCGACACGATGGCGACGAGGGGCCTGTGCCTTGGTGCCGCCTATGGGACTCGTGGTGCGAGTGGAGGTTGCTGCCACGCCGTGAGGTTGTCGGCGGGGTGATCGCCGATGGCCTCGGGGGGAAGCGGAGGGCCGAAGAAGTAACCCTGAGCGAAGTCGCAGCCGAGGGAGCGCAGGATTTCCAGCTGGACCGGCGTCTCGAGCCCTTCTGCCACGGCCACCATGTCGAGCGAGTGGGCCAGGGTGACAACGGTCTGGACGATCACAGTGTCGTCATTGTCATGACCGAGCCCGTCAACGAAAGAGCGATCGATCTTGAGTGACTCCACGGGAAACTTCTTCAGATAGCTGAGCGACGAGTAGCCTGTCCCGAAGTCATCGATGCTCAAGTGAACTCCCTGTTCGCGCAGGGCGAGGAGAACGTCAATGGTCGATGACGTGTCGTACATGAGCGTGTTCTCGGTCAGTTCGAGACATAGCGCTGACGGCGCGATCTTCGTGTCGTGGATTACCCGAGCGACGCTCTTGACAAGAGAAGGATCAGCGATCTGACGGGCTGCCAGGTTCACGTTGACCACGAGGGGCGCCGCCGGCGTCCTCGGGCGGGTCTGTTGCCACTCGACGATCTGTCGGCACGCCGTCTCCAAGACCCACAACCCGATGGGGAGGATGAGGCCAGTTTCTTCGGCCAGGCCGAGGAAGTCCCCGGGCAAGAGCAATCCCCGTTCAGGGTGGTTCCAGCGCACAAGGGCTTCAAAACCCGTCACCCGACCCACAACGAGGTCCACCATGGGTTGGTAGTAGACGACGAGTTCATCCCGCTCGAGGGCGCGATGGAGATCGTTGCCCGTCTTGAGCAGCGTCGCAGCCGAGCCGTGGCGCTCGGGGTGGAAGGTAACGGCCCGGGCCCGCCCATCGTGCTTCGCCTGGTACATGGCCGCGTCGGCCTGACGCAACAGCGTTTCGGCGGTGTCGCCGTCCTGAGAAAGCGCAATGCCGATGCTGGCGGTCACGAAGACCTCCTCGCCGCCGATCATCATGGGTTCGGCCAGCGTGACCAAGAGGCGCTGAGCGATCTGCGATGCTGTGTCGAGGCCCGTGACCTGGGTGCACAGGACGACGAACTCGTCCCCTCCGAAGCGCGCCACAACGTCGCCGGGCCGCATGACCTTCCTCAACCGCTGCGCCACCTCGACCAGGAGCTCGTCCCCTGCCGCGTGACCGAGCCCGTCGTTGACGATCTTGAAATGGTCAAGGTCGACGAAGAGTACGGCCACCGGGCCCGTCTTCGATGACAGCAGATCTGTCACCCTCTCAGTGAAGATGGTGCGGTTGGACAGTCCCGTCATCACGTCGTGGCCCGCCTCGAAAGACAGCTGGGCGGCGATGGCTTTGCGCTGGGTGATGTCTTCGAGCTGGCAGATCGAGTACAAGGCTTGGCTGGCTTCGTCGCGCACCAAGGACACCGTGAAGATCACCCACACCACCTCGCCGTCTGATCTCAAGTAGCGCTTCTCGATCTGATAGCCGCCGATGTGGCCGGCCTTCAGCTCTCCGAGATTGTGCTGCGTGGCGGCGCGGTCGTCGGGGTGGGTGACATCGATGATGCTCAGGCCGACCAGGTCCTCGTGGTGGTGGTGGGCGAGAAGTCGGGCCGTGGCGTTGTTGGCACGCAGGATCTGACCGTCGGGATCGACGAGCATCATGGCCACGCCGGCCTCGTCGAAGGCCGTGCGGAACACCTCCTGGGCTTCTCGGAGGGCCGCGTCGGTCTCGTGTTGAGCCGCTTCAGCCTGCTTGCGCTCGGAGATGTCACGGAGGTTCGCAACCCACCCGTTGATCTCGGGGGCGTCGAGGAGGTTGGTAAAGGTGACCTCGCACCAACGCCGGGAACCGTCGTGATGCCGCAGGCGCAGCTCAGCCCGCTGGGGCGCGGACGCAGCGGAGTCCCCGGTGAGGTCAATGAGCCGAGCGAGGTCTTCGTCGACCAGGAGGCGGCGGGCCTCCATGTCACGCCACTCCGAAGCGGGATATCCGAGTGTCGTGGCGAAGGCGGGGCTGGCATAGGCGATGGTGCCGTCCGCGGCGACCACGATGATCATGTCCGAGGCGTGCTGCACCAGGGCCCGGAAGCGCCGCTCACTGTCGATGACGGAGCGCTCGACGGCTTCCTTCTCCCGTTGGTTGAAGGTGAGGATCCACACCACCGCGCACGTGCCCGCCACCTCGAGCAGAGCCAGGCCGTAGCCGGTGTGTCCCGACACCAGGCTCTTCGGTGACTCCCAGGCTCACCAGAACTTCTCCGACGAGGACCGTGATGGCGATGCATCCCATGGCCCAGGGCCCGTACGACGATCCGTCCGAACTCATGATGTTGGTGGCGGGGACGATGAACCCGACGGCCAAGATCGATCCCCATCCCAGTGTGTAGACGATCACTCCGATCAGGACGATCTGAATGCACATGTGCAGGCGCGGCCGGGCCTTGGCGCTACCGGGTGGGAACCGTGATGTGAACACGGCCATGGCCAGAAGGATGAACATGAGTTCACCGAAGATGAGGGGCAAGGGCACCTGCGCCACGTAGCCGAAGTGGCGCGCCAGAGCGAGCAGGGCGCAGGCGGGGATCCCGAGGCCGATGCCCCAGACCGGGATGCCCGTCGACCTGTCCGCCAGGTGTTTGTCTTCGGGCTGGACCATCGCCTGACCTCAAGTCTCGTCATTCGGTCGAACCAGGCCGGCCCAGGCCGGCGCCCACCATGGCTCGGCGGCGAGGCCGGTCAACCTAAATAGGGTCGACCTCTGCGTTTGGCAACTTGAGCGCGAACACGAAGCCCCCGCAGTTCTGGAAAGGTCCGAACAGCGACGGCGAGGTACGGGGCTGATCCCCCTCCCCAAGGATGCGGTGTACGGGCGATCCAGGCGGGGCCGAGCCAGGCATGATCTTGAGGATTCCCGGGCGCTCGAGGAACCCCGACCGCAGCGCCACCGCCACCGTGGTCGCCCATGCCACGGTGTGACCGAACAGCACGTCGCTGACTTTTGGTGATGGACCTCAGCCCTGAAGTCACACACTGATCCGCCCCCCTCTCCTACGCTGACCTCGATGAACGATTCCGGCAGGCGCTCGTTGTCGATCGTTCGACGGGACCGCATACTGTCCAAGTTGCACACAGTGGAAGACGCCCGCCGGCTCGCCCGCCGCCGCGTGCCGCCCGCGGTGTTCGACTACATCGAGGGTGGGGCGGGCGAAGAGCGCACCCTGGTCGCCAACCGCCTGGCGATCGAGGCGGTGGGATTCGTGCCGCGGATGGGGGTCACCGCGGGGGTTCCGGGCCCCGACCTCACGACGACCGTGCTCGGCACCCCCGTGTCCATGCCACTGCTCTTGAGCCCGGTGGGATCCACCCGGACGATGGAACCCGGGGGTGATGTGGCGGGAGCGCGTGCCGCGGGAGCGGCCGGAACAATCTTCACCATGAGCTCGATGTCGGGCTACACGATCGAGGAAGTAGCCGAGGCGGCAAGTGCCCCTCTGTGGTTTCAGCTCTACTGCCTCGGGGGCCGATCCGGTGCCGAGCAGCTGGTGGCGCGAGCGCGCCGCCGCCGGATACGGGGCCCTCGTCGTGACACTCGATACGCCGACACTGGGCAACCGCGAGCGCGACCACCGGTCAGGGTTGTCGCCCCCCCTGACCCTCAACCGCAGGACCGTCATCAAGATGGCGCCACAAGCGGTGACCCATCCGTGGTGGCTTTTGGACTCCGCTCGAGATCGGTTCCATCTCCAGCTTGTCAACGCCACCGGCCTCGTGGTGGACGGCCAAACCCTCAGCGAGGGTGAGGCCCTGTTGCGCTGGATGGCAGAGCCGGCACGCTGGGAAGACTTTGCCTGGATGCGCGAGCAGTTCGGTGGACCGATCATTTGCAAGGGAATCCTCAGCGGTGACGACGCCCGCCGCGCCCTCGACGCCGGGGTGTCGGCCATCATCGTCTCGAACCACGGTGGTCGGCAGCTCGACGGCGTCCCCGCCGCCTTGCCGGCTCTCGTCGAGGTGCTCGAGGCCGTGGGCGACCAGGTCGAAGTCCTCGTCGACGGCGGCTTTCGCCGGGGCGCCGACGTCGTGCGCGCCGTGGCGCTCGGCGCCCGGGCGGTGATGATCGGAAGGCCGTGGGCGTTCGGGCTGGCCGCCGCGGGCGAGCCCGGCGTGGCGAGAGTGCTGTCGATCTTTCGCGAAGACATCGACCGGACACTCCGGCTGGTCGGAGCCCCGTCGGTCGGTTCCCTCGATCCCACGTTCGTGTCGCCACCCAAGTGGTGAGCGACGTCGCTGTCCTCGCTCAGCTCAGCGACCACGTCACGGCTGCCAAAGCGGGAGCATCTCGGTCCCTCTCTGACATGCCAACCACGGGAAGCGGCCAGGGTATGGCCAGTTCGGGGTCATCGAACGCAACGGATCTCTCTTCGTCGGGATCGTGGCGACGGTCGATGCGATACGACACATCAGCTGTAGTCGTGAGCGCCTGAAAGCCGTGAGCACAGCCGGCGGGAACGTACAGGGAGGTCTGCTCGTCTCCCCGCAATTCAAAACTCTCCCAGTTGCGATACGTCGGCGAAGCGGACCGCAGGTCCACAATCACGTCAAAGATCTTGCCGTGCGAGCATCGCACGAGCTTCGCCTCCCCTTCCCCGACCCGAACGTGCAGCCCTCGGACCACGCCCCGCACGGAGCGGGAGATACTATCCTGCGGAAACGCATTCGGGTCGATTCCGGCTGAGCGCATGACATCTGCATCGAAGGTGCGACAGAAGAAGCCCCGCTCGTCGACGTGCGGGGTCGGTCTGAACAACAGTGCACCGGCAATGCCGGGAATCTGGGTCACGTTCACGACGTCGTCCTCCCGAAGCCACCACCGACATTGGCGTGACCTGCTCTCACCGTTCGTCTCTCCGTCGCCTGCACTCCCTTGAGACACTGCACTTCGATCAGATTCGTGGAGAACAGAGAAAGAAGTACTCCACCGCCAACCACGGACTCACCATCGGGAGGTTCACGTTCAGGTGCATGTTCGCGGCCATGACGAGCCTCTTCGTTGGCTCCCCGTGCTTCCAGTTGTGAGATGTCGGGAATTGGCGCCGGATGACGAAGTCGCGCGAGAGGCTGACTCGGAAGTCTTCGATCGGCTGGACGTTGCTGTACGGCCAGTAGATCGCCGGATCGCGATGACCAAAGTTGACATACGACGCGATGAACCAGCCGCCCTGGTTCATGAGGCGTGCTATCTCGGCGAATTTCCGGGACTGAGCGTCGCCCAGGTACTCGAAGAGACCTTGGGCGACAACGATGTCGAAACGTCTGTCGAGAAACGTGATTGGAGCTTCGAGGATGTCGGCTTCGATCAGATTCGGTGCCGGGTCAGCTATTGCTATGTCGATACCGTGGTAGTGGATGTTCGGGGTCAGGAGGCGCATCAACGTTCCCGGCCCGCAACCGACGTCGAGGAGATCGCAAGGTCTTCCCCTTCCCAGTCGGTTTACGGTTCGTGCAGCCTTTTGGAGCCGAAAGTGAGGCTGGAGGTACTTCGGATTCTCTTCGCTCCAAAAGTCTCTCTTGTAGTAGCGGACATCGTGGCCGTTGTCACTCATGGCGAGACTCCGGCTACGAGCTGCGCTGAATCGCGGGCGGGGAAGAGCAACGTGGACAGCGCTTCGAACTGTTGGTCGAGGGCGTCGATTCTCGTGGCGTTGCGCTCCGACAGCGTGTGCCGGAGCTCCGAGGAGCGGCGCTCCAGTTCTGTGAACAGGTCGATCAGTCGGTCGACGTCCAGCGAACGCGCCGATTGGCAGAATTCCGAAAGCCCCATATCGGCCATGAGCGCGTCGTGCTTGGCGGTGTACCCGATCGATATGGTGGGCTTGCACAGCTTGAGACCGCAAAGAACATTGTGATAGCGCGTGGCGACGACGGTGCGGACCAGGGCCATCTCGTCCATCAATTCGTTGAGCGAAGAGAAGGGTCTGGCGACCACCTGGCCTGGCTCGAGATCTGGTCGGTGGATCCGAATGTGGGCCAAGATCTCCTGGACGACACTGTCGTCAACGTCGTCACCCCAGAACAGCTGAATTCGGTGACCGGTCCCGAGCAGCCACTCGATGAAGGACTTGATCGCCTCCATGTATTGGACATGGATGTCATCGGCCTGTGTCCGGTCGTCGTTGCCGCCGTAGTACGCCATCACGCCGACGCCCACCGTCTTGGCGTCACCGACGCCGCTTGGAGGCGTAGGAAGCCCGAAGACGAGGTCGGGATAGACGTGGTCGTGGCGAACGTCGAGCCCTCGCTGCGCCATGGCATCACGCGACGGAGAGTCCCGGTAGGACCGATAGAAGGCCAGTCGAGCAGCCGAGTTGAAGAGCCATCGAGTCAGCCGCTTGTTGATGGTCGTTGCGCCCACGCTGACAAGGGCCACCTTCGTCCCGCAGAGCCTCCCTGAAGCGCACAACAAGAAGAGAGCATAGGGAACCCCCGACGCTCGCAGCGGAAGCGACGCTTCGAGGACTCCCATCCCCGGGACGATCACCACGTCGTGCCGGCGGACCCACGACGCCGTCCGAAAGGCGTCGATGATCTTGCCGAGCACCTTGACAGGGATCGCCATGACACCAGAGACGTGTTCCGCATAGCTCCTGGACCACTGCAGCGGACGTGCCTCGATGCCGTATCGGCGATTCAGCGTGTCCGGCCCCATACACATGGCGTCGAGGACCGCGTCGGGATGCTGTGTCCGCAGGTACCTGAGCACGACTTCGAATGACGCGTCGTTACCCAAGTTGCCAGATCCGAGGAGCCCGAACAGGCCGACCCGAGGTCCCGGGGTGGACCGCTCCCGGTGTCGGCCATTGCGCCGAACGGTCACGAGGACCTCAGCGTCCGGCCCGCCACCAGTGAGTCGACAGAGATGAGCGGTGGTGCCGCGTACGCCGATTCGACGTTTTGCCAGGAGCGCCGCAGATTGGGCCGGCTGCCAATCCAATGGGCGAGGTGGCGATAGCACTCTCGCCGGTCTGCGGGCGACACCGGCGCCCGTTGTATTGCCGCGAAATACGCCCAGATGTATTCGCCGTAGAGACGAACAGCGGGGTGCCGTAGCCGGTTCGCCCGGCGGGGGTCCATGTTCGCGCACCGGGCCCGCACAGTCGGGCACGCCCGCTCCGCCCGCTCTTGATGATCGCGTCGGAAATAGAGCCATTCAGGAATCTGGTAGAAGGGGCCGTAGAGACTGATTTCGGCCATGATGGTTCTGTCGGAGTGGTGATAACTACCCTGGGGGGCGACCCGGCGCAGGACTTCTGTCCGGATGACGCCGTAGTCGTCGTCTCCCCCGTCGCCGAAGAGCATGCTCTTGAAGCGCTCCGGCACCCGCAGGGATGCCGTGACGAGCGGATATTCGATGGCCTTGGTTACCGAGCCCGTGCTGTCGATCATCGCCGTCCAGGAGTGGGCGAGCACGACATGTCGGTGCTTATCCAGTGCGGCAATACATTCCCTGATCAGGTCGCGGGCATAGAGATCGTCGTGGGACGCCAACTTGAAGAGTTCGCCCCTGGCTTGCTCGACGACGAAGTTTTGATTCCCGGCGAGGCCGAGGTTGCGAGGCTGACGGAAATAGCGAATTCGGGAATCCTGCGCTTCGTAGTGCCGGCAGATGTCTGCGGTGCTGTCAGTGGAGGCGTTGTCCGAGAGAATCAGCTCGAAATTGGCGTAACTCTGCCCCAGCAGGGCGTCGAGCGATTCGGTGAGGTAGTTCTCACCGTTGTAGACCGGAAGCCCGATGCTCAGGCGGGGAATGGCGTTCATCGTTGTCCACTCCGAGATGACCAGGGCCCGCGCTTCTCGGTTGGATTCCGTGCAACCCGTGCGCCGGCACGCTCGACGAGCGCTGTCATCGAAGGCTCGGTCCCGGGACCCAAGGGCGGTGGGATATCGGCGCGGGCCGGGACACCGAACATCACCGAGCTTGTTGCGCGCTGGCCACGTTGGACATTGGTCGCGGCGCGCCGGTCTGCCAGCGCAGCATGTCGTCGATGAGCCCCGCGGACAGCAGCTCCCGGATCCTACGGAGTCGGACAAAGCGGGACGACACAAAGTCGTCGTAGCTGAAGTTGTGTCTCGTGTAGGCGTCAACGAGCTCCTCGACACCTGCCTGCACACTCCATCGCAGCTTCAGGTCCGGGAACGTAGCGGTCAACTTGGAAAAATCGACGCGATAGTTGCGCAGATCCGGCCCGGCACCGTCGACGAACGACACTCTCGACCCTGGCACGGCGGCGCGGACCATTTCAGCGATCTCGCCGATCTGGACATTGTCCTCAGTACGACCAACATTGAAGGCTTCGTCGTGCACGAGGCTACGAGGAGCCTCGAGTGCAGCGAGAAAAGCGAGGCAGATGTCCTCGACGTGCACCACCGGCCTCCAGGGGGATCCGTCGCTCTCGAGACGCACTTCCCCGGTCGTCATCGCTACGGCGGTGAGGTTGTTCACGACGATGTCGAGCCGCAGTCGCGGCGAGACGCCATAGGCGGTGGCGTTGCGGAGGTATGTCGGGCTGAAGACGTCGTCGGCGAGCAGCGAGAGGGCACGCTCGGCCATGACCTTTGTCTCGCCGTAAGGGGTCACCGGGAAGAGGTCCGCGTCCTCGGCCACGCCCCGAGAGCCGGCGGCGCCGTAGAGGCTGCACGACGACGCGAACACGAATCGCTCGACGCCGGCCTCCTTGGCCGCCCGGGCCAGGCGGAGCGTCCCCTCGAGGTTCACAGAGTACGTCGTCGCCGGGTTGAGGTACCCGAGTGGATCATTGGACAGCGCCGCCAGGCAGGCCACTGCGTCGTAGCCGACGAGGCGGCCAGGCTCGACGTCCCTGATGTCGAGGGTTAGCCGCCCGCCGCTATCGGCGGGGGCGGGACCGAGGTCACACCCCTCGTACAGGCCGCTGTCGAGCCCGTCTGCTTCGTGCCCGGCCGCTCGCAGAAGGGGAACGAGAACCGTGCCGATATAGCCTCGATCACCTGCGACAAGGACTCTCATCGACCTCTGGGACTCGTTCTGGGGGTTGGTTCGGCGCGGACGAACGCTCCGATATGTGAGTACGACGGCCCCGATCCTGATACGTCGGCGATCGTCCCTTGCGCACCTGGCCCGGGGCGGACGGGTCTCCACCGAAGCCTCGGAGGAGCCCGTCCCAGAGCCGTCCCGCCTGCCCCGGAGGGACCCATCTCGGAAACCTCTCTCCCCATCACCCGAACCTCCTCACGTTCGGGGCGAGGCCCTGTCCCAGGTCCCAACCGAAGAGGTCAGGGGTACTATCACGGATTTTGTGCACGTGAAGGCTTCGGCGTAGTGCTCCCGGCACTCCACGCCACGCAGCCGGGCCAGTGCCAGGAAGACCTCGTCGTCCCACCAGTCGCGACCTTGCTGGGACGGGAAGCACTTGTGCAGCAACTCAACCTTCCGGTGCGCCAGATCGGCAGAGAGCGGGAGGTACATCGACGGCCGGCCAAGGTCCCCGTCCCATTTGGGGATTTCGTAGGCGAGGGAGAGACTGTTGCGGAAGACGGTGGGCAAGACTTCACCGATGGTCCGATGATCCTGATGCGCGTCACTGGACGATGGCGCAATGATGAGATCGGGCGAGCAATCTCGTGCTACTTCCTCGAGGATGTCTTTCACATGATCCCAGACCGACGGAAGGCGACCCTCGGGCAGATCGTGCAGCTCGATGGCGAGGTCCGCCCCCGGTAGGAAGGTGAGAGCCGCATCGCGCGCCTCGAGTTGACGCTCGGCGCTTCCGGTCAAGACAACGTAGCGGGCCCGGATGCCCGGCTGATCTTCGGCGAGCCTGAGCAGAGTCCCGCCCGCGCCGATCTCGATGTCATCGGGGTGGGCGCCAATGGCGAGGAGAGATAGCGGTCTGTCCGCGGGAAGCGCGAGAGACAACGGCAGCATGGGCGACTACCGCTGGGCCGAGATCGAAAGCGGCGCCGAACTCGAATCGGCAGGAAAGTCAAGGAGCTCGGGGTATACCGGTGCCTCCGGGCCTAAACGTTCCGGGTCCCAGATCATCCACGGACACTCCGAACGGTCATACCTCCCCTCGAGCTGGGCACGCTCTTTCACCGTATCGGCGGGAGACCAATATCCATCGTATGCGTAGGCGAGCACGCGTCGTCGGAGAACGAGCTTCACAAGCGCGTCCTCGACGAGATCATCGCCCTCATGCAGTTCATCGAAGATCTCTGGCCGGAAGATGAAATAGCCCCCGTTCTCCCAGTGGCGCAGATCACGCATCGGACTCACTTGGGTGATCGTTCCGTCTTCGGCGATGTCAAGAGCGTGGTGCGACGACTGAAGCGGCACGGCCAGCAGGCTCGCCACGGCGGTGCTGGCCTTGAACCGATCGACCATGTCCGGTAGTGGCGCGTTCGGTGAGGACGTCAGCGTAGTTGGCCAGGAACATCTCCTCGTCGGCGACGAAGCGGCGAACTCGCCGCAGCCGCTCGCCGATCGGAGAATCAAGACCTGTGTCGACGAAAGTGATTCGCCACTCGGAGATGTCGGTCTTGAACAACGTGATCTTGCGAGCGTCCTTCTCCAAGACGAAGTCGTTGGACCTCGTCTCGTCGTAATTCAGGAAGAAATCCTTGACCGACGAGGCGCCGTATCCCAAGCAGAGGATGAAATCGGTGTGCCCAAAATGCGCGTAATAGCGCATGACGTGCCACAGCAGCGGACGTTCTCCGACCATTGCCATCGGCTTAGGACCGGTGGTGATGCCATCGCGCATCCGCATCCCAAAGCCGCCACAAAAGAGGACCACCTTCACGCTTGACCTCCCATTAGACGATCTCAAGGGCGGGAATTGGAAAGACCAACCGGCCGCCCCACGACCTGACGTAGTCAAGCTGCTTGCTGATCTCGTCCTTGAGGTTCCATGGCAGGACGAGGATGTAGTCGGGCCTGGTCTCGGCTAAATGCTCGGGCGCATAGATCGGGATATGGGTGCCGGGGAGGAATCTTCCTTGTTTGAGCGGACTGCGGTCGACGGTGTAGGCAAGAAGATCCGATCGGATGCCGCAGTGGTTGAGAAGCGTGTTCCCCTTGCCCGGTGCGCCGTAGCCGGCGACGGATCGACCTTCTTTGGCCGCGTGGAGCAGGAATCCAACGAGGTCGCTCTTGATGTGCAGAACCTGGGTCGCAAAGCTTGCGTGTCCGCCCAGCGTGTGCAGGCCGGCGCATGCTTCCTCGTCGAGCACCTCCTTCACCCGTGTGGTCGGCTCACCGGCGCTCTCCTCCGGACGGGCGTAGACGCGGAGCGAGCCACCGTGGGTGTCGATCTCGTCCACGTCAACTACCCGCAATCCTCCTGCCAGTAAGGCACGCGACGACGTCAACAAGGAGAGATACGAGTAATGCTCGTGATAGATCGTGTCGTATTGCCGTCGCTCGATGAGGCGAAGGAGATGGGGGAATTCCAATGTCACCAGACCCGTGTCCTTGACCAGAGCGCGGAGCCCCATGGCGAAGCCGCGGATGTCGGGAACATGCGCGAACACGTTGTTGGCGACAACCAAGTCGGCGCGACCGTGACGCTGAGCGATCTCGCGGCCTGTCTCTGACGCAAGGAACTCGATCACCGTCGGGATGCCCCGGACTTGGGCGGCGGCCGCCACGTTGGCCGCGGGCTCCACTCCGAGCACCGGGATGCCTTGGGCCAGAAAATGCTGGAGAAGGTAGCCGTCGTTGCTCGCCACCTCGGTGACCAGGCTTCGGGGGGTAAGACCGAGTCGGGCGGTCATGTCGTCCGCGTACCGCTTGGCGTGTGCCACCCATGAGTCGGAGTACGAGGAAAAGTAGGCGTAATCGGAAAAGATCTCCTCCCCGGGGACATAGGCAGGAAGCTGGACGAGGAGGCAGGAGCCACACTGGCGGACGTGCAACGGGTAGAAGACCTCAGGTTCGTCGAGCCCTTCCGCGCGTATGTAACTCTCACAGAGCGGAGACATTCCCAGGTCGACGAACGTGTTCGTGAGGCTCGCCCCGCACAAGCGGCACGCCGACTGCGATGACATAGGGCTCCCCACTCTCGACACACTCCCGCACGATGAAAGAGGTCCGGATGTGCTCTGTGATACCCAGATCGGCTGCTCCACAAGGTCGGCGGTGGTCATCGTGAAGGCGAGGCACCCCGCACGCCTGACGGGGTCGGCCCCAGGGCCGACCGACTGCTGGCCCCGAAGGCGAGGCCGGTCTCCTGGCGACCAGGCCGCGGGCCCTCGCCGCCGTCCGGCGGGACTGGCCGCCTCCACTGCGCGGTGACGTCAGGAACGGGTGCGTGTGCTTCGTCAAATGCTTCACACCGGCGTTGTCGCTGCTAGGGGAATAATGGGGATAATCATCGGTACCGAGACGCGGTGGTTGACCCGACTGCCGCCTTCGCACATTCGGTCGAGAGGCGGGTAGACGTGCGAGAATTTCGCGTGCCGGGCATGCCGTGGCGGGTCCGGTGATCTGGTACTTGACCTGGGTGAGCAGCCGGCATGCGACTACTTCCCGAGGTCCGACGACCCGGGCCCGGACCCGGTATACCCGCTACAGATGTGGCTGTGTTCGTCGTGCGGTCTCGCTCAGCTCGTTGCCGACCCCACCTTGCCTGACGAGCCGAGGGGTAGTGAGCCCGCCGCGCTCGTCGCACAGGCGACCGATGCCGTGGAGCGGGTCGCCGCGGCAGGATGGCTGTCGGACGGGAACCGGGTGGGGGAATATGGCAGCCCGCACGGCGGCTCGTGGCTCGGGTTGCTGGCCCGTCGAGGAGTCACACCGGTGGACGACGACGAGCCGGCCGACGTGATTCTCGACTGTTTCGGTTTGATGCACGCAGCGGACCAGTCTGCAGCCCTGGCCGAGCGGGTGACCCGGGTGGCCACGGGTGGTGTCCTGTTGTTGCAATACCACTCGCTGGACACCATCGTCCGACTGGGACAGTGGAACGCACTCCGGCACGGGCACTATGCGTATTACTCGACCACGGCTCTGGTCGGCATGCTGGCCGAGAAGGGCTTTCGCCCCCTCAGGGCCTGGCATTTCGAGCTCTACGGCGGCACGGTACTCTTGGCCGCCGGCCGGGACGCCGAGCGGCGGACCGGGCCGGACGACTCGGTGCAGTCGATTCTGCTCGAAGAGGCCCGTGTCGGTGTCCGGGATCCCGCCGTGCTCGTTGGGCTTCAACGCCAGGCCCAGATCCGTGCCACGGCACTCCATGATTGGCTGGTGGCCCAACGGGTTACCGGGACCAGTGTTCTCGGATATGGCGCGGCTTCACGGGCGGTTGCCCTGCTGATCCGAGCGGGAGCGGATCAGTCGCTCTTGCCTGCCGTGGTAGATGCTTCGCCCGCCAAACACGGGCTTCGGATGCCCGGGACAGATATCCCCATCGTCGGCCCATCAGAGCTGGCCGCACACAAACCCGATGCGGTGCTGCTGTTTGTGCCAGATCTGCTCACAGAGGTCCGTGCCGCGTTTCCGAAAGTCGAGGCTTCTGGAGGAAGATGGGTGGACGTCGAGAAGATCGGCGCTTGATAGCCACAGAGCCTCGCCGCTCGTCATCCCAAGAGTTCGGTGCCAGGTCAGGAGGCTCCTGTCGACGGCCCGGGCCATTCAGTGCTTCTTCGGGTCGGCACCGTGCCGGCCCACAATGGTGTGGAATCCTGTCGGCCTCATCGAAAGAATCGTGTCCGGAACCCACCATGGTGGCGCTTTCAAACAGACACATCGGAATTGGCCAAAAGGACTTGAACGTCACGTGACGAACGAGACCACACTGCTTTCGCGCGCATCCCTGCAACCACTGTGACGTGTGTTTGACCTGTGGCTCCTGATATTCGCAGACGGTGCCAAGAAGTGCGTCAACTGTGGCCGATGTGGGACATGTCATCGTTGTACCGGGATGTAAAGCACCTTTGTCATTTATCTCATCTCACCCTGTTTACCCATTTGTCACATGGGAAATGACCTCTGTAGTTTGCGCGTATTCCGACAATCATCAATATCGATGATGACTGTCCCCGAATCATCGGGCATATTGTCCTGCTGTGGTTGGTCGCGCACTCTCCGATGATCTGGTCCAAGTCCCGCGGGTCGACACTGTCGATAGTGCTCGACGCGAACGCCAAGATCGAATGGGCATTCGCAAAGGGTCGTGGCCGGGGTCACGGATCGAGATGGAGTCCGTTGCGACATTGGTGGGAGCGGCCGGGGAAGGTAACCAGCAAGCATGGGGGGAGCTCGTGACCCGCTTCGGCGGGATGATCGCCTCGGTGGGACGTCGATACGGACTGTCCCCCACAGATATCGGCGAACTGCAGCAGACGACCTGGCTACGGCTCGTGGAGAACCTGCACCGGATCGAGCAACCCGAACGCGTGGGTGGGTGGCTGGCGACGACCGCTTCCCGACACAGTCTGCAAATGCTCAAGCAAGCATCGCGATACGCGGTCGGCGCCGAGCAGATCCTCGCCAACCTGCCCGATGAAAAGACCACTTCCGCTGTCGACTTGTTACCCGCTGAGGGGGAAAACAAGGAGCTCCTGCGCGCATGGGTCCGGCTGAAACCACGCTGTCAGGAGCTACTGAAATTGCTGCTCTCCGACCATGAAGGTGGATACAAGGAGTTGTCGCAACTCCTCAGCATGCCAATCGGCAGTATCGGTCCCACCCGTGCCCGTTGTTTGGAACACCTGCGCCGCCTCATAGCGGAAGAGGGCATTACAAAGTTCGAGGGCTAAAGCCACTGACCCGAGCCTCCCGGGTGCCCATTTGCCCAGGACTAGCGCCTTCGAGAATGAGTGTTCGCCTCGGTCAGAACCCGGGCGACTTCTCGTTCTGCATCATGTTTGGCGGCAACGGTTAGGGAAGTGTTCGTCAGGATCGGGTGGAAGTGCACATGCCCACCTCGGCCAGGCACCTCGGAGTGATGGGTACGAATTTCGACATCGTTCAAGCCGTACGTCTGTCTGACAGCCAGCATGAGCGTCGAGAGGCCGGCCAGCACGTCCGCCATGATTTCGGGCTCCAGCTCCGTCAGGACCGGTACGTGGTTCTTCGGAACGAGCGTGAGGCTCCCAGCGCAGTGATCGGCGTCGGGAACGAGGACGGCGAAAGATCTCTCCTCGTAGAGAACAGGCCGCGCCGTCTCGAGCCACTCACACCAACGACATGTCACGGTGACAACCAACCTCCTCCACGCGCGGCCCGGGTATCGAGCGGGTAGGGCCTCGCCTCTTCATACAGAAACTCCTATGGTCGCCGGTCGTGGTTTACGGCGTATGCCGTCTCATCTCTTTGACACAATGCCTCACCTCTTTAACACAATGCTGGCGATGCTCGCGCTGCCGTTGCACGGACCAATTGAACGTCATTTGCACCGAGGTTCGTCGCTGCAGAGAGTGTGCACTTGACGTGATCTCGTCACCAATACCCGCGTACGTACCCGCCAGAGGCCCGGACCCGGACGACGCGTGTGCGTTGGTTTCGATCCGCTGCCCGTCTCCGAAGTATGACGCCCACTGAGTGCGTTCGGGATACGCCGTTCGTCACCGAGTCGGAACGGCCCCCACGATGTTTGTGATGTGGACGCCAATGCCCGGGGGTGACCCCACGAAGTTGGCGTCACCGAAGGCAAAGATTCCGCCGTCCCCGCCGACGAGCCAGTATCCGTGACTGTCGGTCGTCGGCACCAGGCCGACCACGGGGAG
The DNA here is from genome assembly GCA_963796765.1 of uncultured Acidimicrobiales bacterium. Taxonomy (GTDB): domain Bacteria; phylum Actinomycetota; class Acidimicrobiia; order Acidimicrobiales; family UBA8190; genus Chersky-840. Next base: position 560,417 of record CAWCMY010000002.1, read on the forward strand.
CGATGGAGTCACGCCGATGGCGGGAAGCGAGGAGAAGAAGTTGGCGTTCCCGAACGTGTAGACCTGGCCGTTCTGGGTGACGACCCAGTACCCGCTGCCGTCGCGGGTCGAGGCGATGGCCGAGACCGGCGAGGGCGTGCCGGTGGCCGAGCCGAACTGCGCAGCGTTTCCGAAACGGAAGACGGTGCCATCGGCCCCACCAACCAATATCCGCCATTCGGAGCGTGACGCCGCGATGCCGACGATATCGTTGACGTGGACCCCCCTCTCGGGGAGCGATCCCTGGTAAGAGGCGTCTCCGAATGCGAAGACGCCACCGTGTGCATCGATCAGGTAGTAACCCCGGTTGTCGCTGGTGGCCAGGATGCCGGTGATGTCGTTGACCGAGATGCCCGAGTCCGGGAAGCGATCCCAGGAAGGGGGCGTCTCCGAAGGCGAAGACCCCACCGTCCTCGACCCACGAGGAAGTACCCCCGGTCATCGGGGGACGGCACCATGCCCACGATGTCGTTCACCGAGATGCCGAGTCCGGGAAGCGAGCCGTAGAAGCCGCTGAACTGCCCCGTCGGGAAGACGAACACCCCTCCGTCTCGGCCCACCAGGTCATAGCCCGGAGAGGGCGGTGCCGGAGGCGGCGGAGGCGGCGGCGGAGGCGGAGGCGGAGGCGGAAGTCGTCGTCGTCGTGTGGCGGTGGTGGTGGGGGCGACGTGGTGGTCGTGACGGGTGAAGAACTTGTGGTCGTGGAGGAGGGGTCGTCGTCGTGGGAGAGCGTCGACGTGGTGGTCGTGGGAGAGCAGTGGTCGTGGTGGTCGTGCGGGCGGCGAGGTGGACGTGGTGGTCGTGCGGAGAGCTGGACGTGGTCGTCGTGGGAGAGCTGGACGTGGTGGTCGTGGTGAGCGGTGGAGGCGTCGTGGTGGTACTTGTGGTGGTGCACGTCCGGTCGCGAACGTGCTGCCCGCATCCTGGACTGGAAGCTGTCGCCGGAACCATCGACGTTGCTCTGCCCCGACGTCCACTGCGCCTGGGTCATCGCGATGCCCTGGGCGAACCCTACAAAGTTCCACGATCCACCCGACGAACAGTAGGTGTTGTTGGCGAAGCTGTTGTTCTGGTGGTTGCGAGATGTTGTTGGGGACCGTGTAGTCCGCGTAGGGATAATGGGCGCCCGATGGCCATCGCTCCGTTGTAGGTGCTCGAGGGCGTCGTGCCGACCTCACTGAAGAGTCCGTTGTAGCCCGCAGGTATTGCCCGTCGTGCAGTCGGACCCGATGTTGCTGGGCGTAAAGTTGAAGGCGTTGGCGTGACCGAGATGTTCTGTGACTTCCATCGGCAGTTGTCGACGTAGTCAGGGGTGTTGCTGGTGCAGCCGTTGGGGATGCTGGCCGCGCAGCTCGACAGGGTGTAGGTGCTCGGGGCCACCAGCGTGCAGTAGACGTCGTTGCTGATGCCGCACGGCCCGATTGGAGTTCTCGTAGATGACGACTCCGCCCCAGTTGTCGGTGAAGACGTTGTTGGCGACGGCGAAGGTGGTCCCGTACGGGCCCGCCACCCGGCTGTCACTGCCTGACTCGGAGATGTAGAGGCGCTGGCGGGGAAGCCACCGACGGCGGGCGAGGGGCCTCCTCCCCAGGCGTTGTCGACAAACGTGTTGTCGGTGATTGAGGCGTTGTAGCTGGCCTCGTAGATGATCCCCTCGGCCCAGTTGTCGGCGATGTAATTGCCCGAGAAGTTGAACCCGGCGTTGTCGGTGTCGGGCCACAGCCCGACATAGCCGTTGCTGTGGACCCAGTTGCCCGTGACTGTTGCGCCCCCCGACGATGTCCCAGAACTTCCCACCCCCGGCTGCGCCCTCGAGGATGTTCGAGGATCGGCCACCGTGCCCGGTGGGATCGGCCGTCGTTCCCACGTTGGGTGCCGTCACGGCAAAGGTGAAGGAGGTCTTCGGAGATCACGAGGTGATCGGTCTGCGACCCGTTGAGGGGGCGTCGCTGCAGGTTGGTGCACCACGAGATCGTGCATGGTGAGGCCGACGATGTCGAAGCAAAAGACGTTGCACCCACATGGATGGTGTGGCCGGCCACGAGGTTCATCGGTCCCCGCGTCACGATCGTGGCGACGTTGCCGAGACGGCGTAGCTGACGACGTAGGAGCTCTGGTCGTAGGTGCCGTTGGTGTCGTTGGTTGCTGATCTCGTTGTTGGTGAGGATGATGTTGGACACGGTCCCATCGAGCTTACGGCGCTGAATCCGTACTGGTCGTTGTCGGTCAGGCAGTTCTCGTTGACGACGTCGTTGCTCCCGATGCCCGTCCCGGCGCCGGTGTTGTCCTTGATGGTGTTGTACTGGATGGTCCAGTTCGATGCCCCGTCGTGGTTGACGGCGCTGGCGTCGGTGCCGGGAATGAAGTTCTCGACCGTGAGGTACTCGATGGTGACACCGGTGGCCGTCCCGACGAAGGCAGATTGGTTGATCCCCTCGCCGTTGATGACGGCGCCCGGTGCCCCGATGAAGGTGTCGCCGTTCTTGGGTGTGAACTGACCGAAGTGGGAGGTTCCCAGCGTGTGGGGGCCGGTCGCGAAGTAGTAGGTCGTGTTCGGGTTGAACGAGTACGACTGGTCGTAGGTGGGGTCGTCATTTCCAGCAGGAATCGTCACTGCCCCCGCCGGCGCGGTCGACGGTCCGGTAAGTAGCGACGCGTCGGGCCCCCCGTTGCAAAGCTGGGTGCCCGACGGTGGAGCCGAAGGTGCCTGCACGACGGCGCCCGCGTCTGGTCGGGGCAGCACCACGACGATGGAGACGACGAGGGCGCTGATGACGAGGATGACGCCGGCGGACCGCCTTCGGTTCCTGAATGGCATCAACATGCGCGTGTTGCTCCAATCGAATTTTCGAGCGTGCTTCGGCTTCATCGCTACCCGATCCTTCTCGGCTGCAATCCGAAAAATTCCAAACAAAAGCTGAAAAACTTTGAGGGCATCTGTCGATACTACGGCTGTTGTTGTGGCGCGATTCCGGTTGCGCGCCGTCGCCACATGATGCTGACGTCAAAACGACCGCCACCTGCGGTGACGGCGATCTGTGTGGAACACGTTGCGCGAACCGACGCGGCCAACTGTTCGGACAGGTGCTGTGCGAAACATGACATGCATTACCTGAATCGGATGGGCGACGTCAGTTGCACGCCACGAGACTCCGCTTGCCAGTCGAGAGAATCAACCAGTGTCACGAGTCGCCCGTGACGCCACATTGCGCGATTGCACAACCGCCGGAACCGCACCTGACGCGACCGGTTCATGGTGCGTCGTGTCGGACGTCTTTCGCGGTCACAGCAATGTCGCACCCAACGGCCCGACCCACGACGGGCTGCTCAGCGTCGAAGAGTTCGCCACCCGCACCGAGACACAGGACGTAGTTGCCCGGGCGGAGCTCACCGGTCGGCCCGAGGACCGACCGGTGCTCCCATCGGGTGGGCCCCGCATGGGGTGACGGCCTAGAGAACGCGTGACAAGACGCCACGCACCTAGTCACACAGAGTCAGGCCAGCACACCGTCACCGTGCCCGCCGGCGGTGACGCCCGTGGGGGGCTCGGTCGAGCGCCTCAGGGCAACTGCGCGCTGTCCTGCGCGAGGGCCGCCAGGGCGTCGGGGACCCAGCCGCTGTCCCAGCGGTGGACCACGGACACCGACGGGCCGTCGGTGTGGAGGATCCCCTCCGAGGTCAACAGGGCGTCGTAGTCGGAGATGTCGGTCTGGAAGGTGTTGTACCCGCCGATCCAGATCCTGTTCGTGGTGGTGAACGGCGCCTTGTGCGCGTCGACGAACGCCTGGGTGAGGCGGTAGTTCGCCTGGAAATTGGCATCGGTGCCGTAGGCGTTGATGGAGCTCTGACCGAACTGATCGTAGGACGTCATGTCCGCCGGGAAGTCCCAAGAGGCGGCCAGTTGGAACAGGTCGGGGTGCTTCAACATCAGGTCCTGCGCCCCGAGGCCCGACTTGGAGAACCCGATCAACCAGTTCTGCTCGGTGCCCGAGGTGGCGAAGGTCGCCTGGACCCAGGGCTGCAGCTGCAGTCATGAAGGTCTCGTACTGCATGTTGGCGTCGTCCGGGTTGTCCGCGTACCAGGGGTCGGCGCCGAACGTGGGCTCGATGACGGTCAGGTTGTACTGGTCCTGCGCATCGAGGGCCTGCAACGTGTCGAGCCCGTCGCCGAAGTTGGTACCCAGGCCGGCTTCGACCGGGAGCACGTAGATGAAGTTGTGCGCCACCCCGGCCGCGGGGTGGCTCGGCGACAGGACGCGCAGGATCTGGGGACCGGGCCCGTCGTTCGCCGACGTCACCGAGTACGACGCCACCCCGTTGGCGTCGGTGCTCGACGTACTGGACGGTGAGACCCCCGCCCCCGGTCTGGTTGGCGCAGGTGACCGCCACGTTGGTCACGTTGGCCGTGCCCATGGTGCCCGAGCCGTTGGTGACGGTGCAGAGTTGGCCGCTCGGGTTGGTCTTGACGCTCACGGCGTAGGGGACGCCTGGGGCCACAGCGGTGGGGAAGGTGAAAGAACCGTTGGCGTTGACGCTCAGGTCGTCGCCGCCGTTGTCCTCGAGCACGGCCGTGCCCGAGAGACCCGAGACCGTCCCCCCACCGTGAGGTGTCGCTGCGCCGTGGCGCCCACGCCGACCCAGTTGTCAGCTCGGGCGGTGCCGTAGGCCATGATCCCCGGGGCACCCCCGCTCAAGGTGGTGTCGGTGACGCTGACACGCACCACCCCGTTCTCCTCGAAGCTGAGGGCCGAGCCGGTGGCGCTCAGGGTGAGCTGGGTGCCCGCCGCCAGGGGGCCCGACGCGTACGGCGAGCCGAGCTCGGTCCAGTTGCCCCCGGTGCGCTCGAACACCATCAGCACCGGGCTGCCGTTGTTCCACCAATAGAGGCCGAGATAGAGGTCCTGGCCGCCGTTTTGGGCCCGCACGACAGCGCCGATCCACTGGCCGCCGCTGAGTTGGGTGGCGGTGACCTCGATCTGCGAGGACTGGTCGCTGGCGTAGGTGACCCCGACGTTGGTGGCCCCCGAGAAGGCCGCGCTGGTGCCCGTCACCACCTGCGAGGAGATGGCCAGTCCCCCGTCGCCCATGGCGGTCCAGGCGGGGCCGAGGGTCCCGTCGGCCCGGTTGAAGTCGTCGGTGACGGTGCCGCCCCCGGTCTGGTCGGCGCAGGTGACCGCCACGTTGGTCACGTTGGCCGTGCCCATGGTGCCCGAGCCGTTGGTGACGGTGCAGAGTTGGCCGCTCGGGTTGGTCTTGACGCTCACGGCGTAGGGGACGCCTGGGGCCACAGCGGTGGGGAAGGTGAAAGAACCGTTGGCGTTGACGCTCAGGTCGTCGCCGCCGTTGTCCTCGAGCACGGCCGTGCCCGAGAGACCCGAGACCGTCCCCCCCACCGTGAAGGTGCTCGCCGTCGCCGTGGCGCCCACGCCGACCCAGTTGTCAGCTCGGGCGGTGCCGTAGGCCATGATCCCCGGGGCACCCCCGCTCAAGGTGGTGTCGGTGACGCTGACACGCACCACCCCGTTCTCCTCGAAGCTGAGGGCCGAGCCGGTGGCGCTCAGGGTGAGCTGGGTCCCCGCCGCCAGGGGGCCCGACGCGTACGGCGAGCCGAGTTCGGTCCAGTTGCCCCCGGTGCGCTCGAACACCATCAGCACCGGGCTGCCGTTGTTCCACCAATAGAGGCCGAGATAGAGGTCCTGGCCGCCGTTTTGGGCCCGCACGACAGCGCCGATCCACTGGCCGCCGCTGAGTTGGGTGGCGGTGACCTCGATCTGCGAGGACTGGTCGCTGGCGTAGGTGACCCCGACGTTGGTGGCCCCCGAGAAGGCCGCGCTGGTGCCCGTCACCACCTGCGAGGAGATGGCCAGTCCCCCGTCGCCCATGGCGGCCCAGGCGGGGCCGAGGGCCCCGTCGGCCCGGTTGAAGTCGTCGGTGACGGTGCCGACGTCGGCGCAGGTGACCGCCACGTTGGTCACGTTGGCCGTGCCCATGGTGCCCGAGCCGTTGGTGACGGTGCAGAGTTGGCCGCTCGGGTTGGTCTTGACGCTCACGGCGTAGGGGACGCCTGGGGCCACAGCGGTGGGGAAGGTGAAAGAACCGTTGGCGTTGACGCTCAGGTCGTCGCCGCCGTTGTCCTCGAGCACGGCCGTGCCCGAGAGACCCGAGACCGTCCCCCCCACCGTGAAGGTGCTCGCGTCCCCGTGGCGCCCACGCCGACCCAGTTGTCAGCTCGGGCGGTGCCGTAGGCCATGATCCCCGGGGCACCCCCGCTCAAGGTGGTGTCGGTGACGCTGACACGCACCACCCCGTTCTCCTCGAAGCTGAGGGCCGAGCCGGTGGCGCTCAGGGTGAGCTGGGTCCCCGCCGCCAGGGGGCCCGACGCGTACGGCGAGCCGAGTTCGGTCCAGTTGCCCCCGGTGCGCTCGAACACCATCAGCACCGGGCTGCCGTTGTTCCACCAATAGAGGCCGAGATAGAGGTCCTGGCCGCCGTTTTGGGCCCGCACGACAGCGCCGATCCACTGGCCGCCGCTGAGTTGGGTGGCGGTGACCTCGATCTGCGAGGACTGGTCGCTGGCGTAGGTGACCCCGACGTTGGTGGCCCCCGAGAAGGCCGCGCTGGTGCCCGTCACCACCTGCGAGGAGATGGCCAGTCCCCCGTCGCCCATGGCGGCCCAGGCGGGGCCGAGGGCCCCGTCGGCCCGGTTGAAGTCGTCGGTGACGGTGCCGGTGCCCGCGGCCTGGGCCTGTGGCGCCATGACCAGCAGGGGAAGCGACGCGGCCCCGAGGACCAGGGTCATGAGGCACAGGACTCGAGCCACCACGAACTCCGGAGCCCGGCCGGCCCTTCGCCTGTCGCGACCGGCTGTCCCCCCGACACCAACTCGACTTCCCACACCACCCTCTTCGCGGCGCGGCCCACGAGCTCCATTTCTGGGCATTGGGTAGAGGGACCGCCCGAGCTCCTGATACCGCTCCCGACACCCCCCGCGCAGCGGCGTTCCGACAGCAAGAGCCCCTCCGCTGCTGCCAGCACGCGCCAATGAATCGTCCGCATCATCTGGCCCACGCGCATCCTTGGTCACTTGCGATGCGTGCTCCCCGATCACCACGGGGAACACAACGACCCGGCGTCGGCCGCCTCACCGGACCGGTCCGACCGGCCCTTCGTACCCGGCCCCCCAGGACGTATCTGTCGGTCCTGGACCAGTCTCCTAGGGCTGTGGCCGCATCGCGCTCATGGGGGCTCCGATGACCGGCGGCTGCCCTGGGGTTGAGCCTCGACCGGGGACGTCGGCTCGCAGGGTGCCAGCGCGTGCCCGTCGCGGGCGCAAGGGTCTGACATGTGCGGCATCGCGGGCACCTACCAGCAGGACGACGGCGAGTCCGCCGCCCGGGTGATGAGCAAGACGCTCGCGCACCGGGGACCCGACGACGAGGGCCTCTTCTCCTTTGCCGATGACCGGGCCCAGGTGCATCTGGCCCACCGGCGCCTGTCGATCATCGACCTCGCCACGGGCCAGCAACCGCTCTCGAAGCAGGGCCTCACCCTCTGTTACAACGGCGAGCTCTACAACTACCGGGAGCTCCGGAGCGACCTTGACGGGGTTGGGAGCGTCCTTCGCCACGTCGTCGGACACCGAGGTCGTGCTCGAGTCGTGGCGCCGGTGGGGCCCGGACTGTCTGTCCCGGTTCCGGGGCATGTTCGCATTCGCCCTCTTCGACGAGGCGAGCGGTTCGCTGTTCCTGGCACGCGACCAGCTCGGGATCAAGCCCCTGCACTACGTGCGGCGCAAGGACGGTGTCGTCTTCGCCTCCGAGATCAAGGCGCTCGTGGCGGCGTTCGGCCAGGAGATGCACATCGAGCCCGGAGCCCTCGTCGCCTCGATGCTGTACTTCTGGGTGCCCGACCAGAGGTGCTCCATCCAGGAGGTGGAGAAACTCCAGCCCGGCACCTGGGCGGAGTTCCGGCCCGACGGGACCTCGAGCGTCGGCACCTACTGGAGCGCACCCGAGGCGGCCGCTGCCGCCGCGGCGGGGCCGAGCCGTCGACCTGGGCGAGGTCATCGAGGCATCGGTGGCCGCCCATCTCGTCGCGGACGTGCCCGTCGCCACCTTCCTGTCCGGTGGCCTCGACTCGAGCATCATCTCGGTCCTGGCCAAGCGCGACAATCCCGATCTCGAGGCCTACACGATCACGTTCCGTCCCGAGGACCACCGTCTCGAGGCGACGCCCGACGACGCCGTGTACGCCCGCCTGGTGGCGCGCAGCCACGACATCAAGCTGCACGAGATCGAGATCGCCCCCGACGTGGTCAACCTGCTGCCCCGCATGGTCGACATCCTCGACGAACCCATCGGGGACCCCGCCGCGATCAACACCCTGCTCATGTGCGAGGCGGCCCGGGACGCCGGTGTGAAGGTGCTGTTGTCGGGCATGGGCGCCGACGAGCTCTTCGGCGGGTACCGCAAGCACCTGGCCTGCATCGTGGCGGCCCGGTACCAGCGCATGCCGAAGTTCGCCCTGCGACGGTGTCAACGCCGTCGTCGACCGCATCCCCGTGACCGCCGGCGGGCGCGGCCTCCGGTATGCCCGCTGGGCGAAGCGCTTCCTGACCTTCTCCCAGCTGCCCGAAGAGGCGGCGTTCCGCCGCAGCTACACCCTCTACGACGCCGCCGAGCTCGGCGGCGTGCTGAGCCCGGAGCTCGACGGCCGGCGTGGGCGCGGTGATGCACGAGCACGTCGAGGTCTACAACGACAACAATCTGGCCGACCACGTCAACCGGATGTGTCTGGCCGACTCCCGGCTCTTCCTGCCCGGCCTCAACCTGGCCTACACCGACCGGGCCAGCATGGCCGCCTCCACCGAGGTGCGGGTGCCCTTCGTGGATCCCGCTCGTCTTCGCGGCGGCGTTCTCGTTGCCAGGTGACCAGAAGGTCCACGGCACGACGCAGAAGTTCGCCCTCAAAGAGGCGGCCCGGCGATGGCTCCCCAAGGAGGTCGTCGAACGTCCCAAGGCCTCGTTCTCGGCTCCTCTCCGGGCCTGGGTCGCCCACGACCTCCGCGAGCTCATCGACGACGTGCTCGTCCGGGGCGAGCTCGTCGAGACCGGGTTCCTCCGCCGCCAGGCGGTGGACACGCTCATCGAGGAGGAGCGCAGCCGGCCGCGAGGACCGGTCGAAGCACATCTGGCAGCTGCTCACCCTCGAGCTCTGGTATCGCCAGACTCGCCGAGCAGGGGTGCGCTTGTAGGCGCATCAATCGCTGGATTCCGTGACAAGCCCACGACAACGTGAGACATGTCCCGGGAAATTGCGGGACAACACACCCGGTTGTGGCCCGAACCAATGGTGGTGTCACTGCGGGGCGAGTTCGATCTCGCCGGTCCGGGCTCGACGATGACGGCGACGCCTCGATGTATCTGGACACCGTCCCCGGGGCTCTTGCCAGGGACGGAGCCAGTAACAGGTGAGAGCCGGTCCGGGAGAGACTGACGAGCTGGGAAGGGAGAGGCGGCGCTCCCTGCGATCAACGCCAAAGCAAATCCTTCGCTCCTGCGCCGCATTTCATGGTGAACTCCGGAACGGAGAGTCTTTTGAGCACGCTGGTGGCGCGACGAGGTGGGGCGGCACCCACTACCGAAGCTTCGAGTCCCGCGACCGGGAATTCTTCTCGATCGCGACGGCACGATCATCGTCGACCACGGCTACGTCGGCTCGATCGACCGCGTGGAACTCATCGACGGTGCAGCCGATGCGATCGCACGGATCAATCAGGCACGCATCCCCGTTGCGGTGGTATCGAACCAATCGGGGGTGGCTCGGGGGCTCTACGGGATCGACGACGTGGCACGCGTGCAATGATCACATCGCGGCGCAACTGGCAGAGGATGGGGCCCACGTCGACCTCTTCGCATACTGCCCCTATCACCCCGACGGAGTGGTCGAGGCGTTTGCCCGCGCCAGCGATGACCGCAAGCCGAGCCCGGGAATGGCCAAGGCGGCGGCCCAGGCCCTCAATTTGGACCTGTCCGCCTCGTGGGTGGTGGGTGATCGCCCCGAGGACATGTTCCTGGCCCAAGCGGTCGGCGCGTCGGCCGTCTACCTGGGAGAGGAGGGCTGGACCCCGCCGGGTGTCGAGCGGTTCCGAGACCTCGCCGCAGCCACCTCGTTCATCCTCGAACGGATCGCGGCATGACGTCGATCTATGAACTCGACATCCTGGCGCCGGAAGCTCCTGGCCAGGCGGCGAAGTTCCCGACCTTGCCCTACCGCCGCGCCGCCGTCGTTCTGTGGTGCATACCTCGAAGAGTCGGTGCGGGCGGCCGCCTCGATCGATCTGGCCAAGGTGGATCGGGCCGCTGCGGTCCTGATCGAGGCTTACACCACCGGGGCCAGCGTGTTCTCCTGTGGTAACGGAGGATCTGCGGCGGTGGCCAATCACCTGCAATGCGATCACACCAAGGGTGTGCAGACCGACACCGATCTGTCGCCGCGCGTCATCAGCCTCAGCGCGCAATGTGGAGCTCCTCACCGCCATCGCCAACGACATCTCCTTCGACGAGGTCTTCGTCTATCAACTGCGATCGCAAGCCCAACCGGGCGACGTTCTCATCGCCATCTCGTCGTCAGGAAGGTCCACCAACGTCATCCAGGCGCTGCCAGTTCGCTCGTGCGCACGATATCCGCACCATCGCACTGACCGGGTTCAGCGGAGGCGACACCAAGTCGGTCGCGGAAGTGGCCATCCACGTCGACTGCACCAACTACGGCGATCGTCGAAGACCAGCACCAGGCCGTCATGCACGCCATCGCGCAATTCGTGCGGCAGTCTCGGATGACTGCGGACACCATCGCGACGACCACCTTCTGACCGATGGGTGCGCCGAACGAGGATTCAGCCGATTCCGGCTGCCAGACCGCACCGTTCCCACTGTGGTGGCGAGACAACCCCGTCACGCCATGCGTGTGGCCGATCAACCTCCTGACCGAAGATCCGCGCAATCCCTCGGGATGCCACTGGTTCTGGGCCGGAATCATCCCCGAGATGGCAAGACGTCTGGGACCGGGCGAGGAGCTCCATCTTCTGGTGAGCCCGACGTCGCGGCAGCTGCACCAGGACTACGGCCCCAACGTCCACTACATCACCTATCCGTGGTCGAACGAGCGACGGACCCTCCGCACGCTCACCGAGCACCTCTACTCACCGGCGCGACTGCCGTTTGCCGGCATCGACGTCCTGAGCACCCTGATGGCGCCGATCGTCAATCCGACGTGGTCGTTGGTCATCCACATGAAGACGATGCATGCCTTTGCCGAGCCGCAGTCGCTGACACCAGCGGCCGCGACTTACCGACAGATGAACTACCCCCGCTCGGCGCGACTGGCGGACGCCATCATCATCACCTCGGAGAGTCTGCGTACGGAGATCGAGAAGCTACCTCGACGTCGACCCGCGGAAGCTCAAGCTCATCTACGAGGCGGTGGACCACGCCGTCTTCAAGCCCGGGCGATAGGGCCGCGGCGCGGGCGCACGTGACGAGGTTCGGTGTCACCAAGCCCTTCGCTCTCTTCGTCTCCTCACTGTGGCGGTACAAGAACTGTGACGGACTGCTCCGGGCGTGGGTGACCGCTCGCCAGGACCTCAAGGACCACCAGCTGGTGATCGTGGGCCCCGGTCGGGACGAGAGGTACACCGCCGAGCTGCACGCGCTCGTGGCCGAGCTCGGTATCTCCGACGACGTCGTCTTCGTCGGAGGCGTCTCCCTCGAGGAGATGGCCCGTTTCTACCACGCCGCGGAGGTTGCGGTCTACCCGTCGTTCAACGAGACATTTGGTCTCCCCATCCTCGAGGCGATGGCGTGCGGCTTGTCCGGTCGTGACCTCCAACGTCACCGCCATGCCGGAGATGGCCGGAGGGGCGGCGTTACTCGTGCGATCCCAACGATCCGGCGTCGATCGCCCGGGCGATCGTCGAGGCGGCGGGGCCGCAAGCCGACCGCCTGCGCTGATCTCGGCCTCCGCCGCGCGGGCCAGTTCACTTGGGAGGCGGCGGCAACCGCGACCCTGGATGTCTACCGCGAGGTCGCCGAGCGCCGACACCATCGAAGGCGATGAGAGTCCTCGTCACCGGTGGGGCGGGGTTCATCGGCTCTCACACTGCGACGCGACTTCTTGCGCTGGGACACGACGTGGTGGTCCTCGACGCCCTGACTCCCCCGGTTCACCAGGGCCCGCCCACCCACCTCGAGCCCCGACATCGAATTCTACGAGGGCGACGTGCGCAACAGGGACCTCGTCCGACACCTCTTGCGCCGCGTGGACGCCGTGTTCCACCTGGCCGCCTATCAGGACTACCTCACCGACTTCGCGCGATTCTCCGACGTGAACGTCGTCTCGACCGCCCTTCTCTACGAGATCATCGTGGCCGAGCGACTGGAGCTGGCCCGGGTCGTCGTGGCCTCCTCGCAGGCGGCCATGGGCGAGGGGCTCTACGAGTGCGTCAGTCGCACGGCGAGCAGCTTCCCGGGATGCGCCCCGAGTCGCCAACTCGCCGCGGGCCAATGGGACATCCGGTGCTCGGATTGTGGCTCGCCCCTCGAGCTGCGGACCACACCCGAGCGAGTGTCGAATCCGCAGAACGCCTACGGCATGTCGAAGCTGGGCCAGGAGATGGTGGCGGTCAACCTAGGGCGTCGCTACGACGTCTCGACGGTGGCGTTGCGCTACAGCATCGTCCAGGGCCCGGGCCAGTCCGTCTACAACGCCTACTCCGGGGCCTGCCGGATCTTCTGCCTGCACTACATCCAGGGCCAGGGACCAGACCTCTTCGAGGACGGTGAGGCCATCCGTGACTACGTGAACATCGACGACGTCGTCGACGCCAACGTCCTGGTGCTCGAAGACGACCGGGCTTCGGGACGGGTATTCAACGTCGGCGGGGGCATAGCCGGTCACGACCCGCGAGTTCGCCGAGGTCGTCAGACGGCAATACGGATCGGATCGCCCCGGCGTGGTGACCGGCGAGTACCGGTTCGGCGACACCCGCCACATCGTGTCCGACACCGGCGCCCTCCAGGCGCTCGGCTGGGAGCCGCGCCGGAGCCCGGCCGATTCGGTGGCGGCCTATGCCGCCTGGCTCGAAGGCATGAACGGTCTCGACGGCATCCTGGCCGAGGCGAACGCGCGGATGCGGGCTCTGGGTGTCGTGCGGAGGGCGGGCGGGTGAAGGCCTTCCTGTTGGCGGCGGGCCTCGGCACACGCCTCAGGCCGCTCACCGACCACACCCCGAAATGCATGCTGAGGATCGACGGACGCCCGTTGCTCGACATCTGGCTCGACGAGTTCGACCGTGCGGGCGTCGACGAGGTCCTCGTCAACACCCACAGCCTGGCCGACGTGGTTCTCGACTCACCTCGAGCCCGGCGACGGCCCCCCGACGGTGCACACGTTCTTCGAGCCCGAGCTCCTCGGGCAGCGCCGGCACCCTCGTCGCCAACCGCTCCTGGGTCGAGGGCGAGGACTTCTTCCTGGCCTGCAACGCCGACAACCTGACCGACTTCGACCTCCGCACGCTCGATCGAGTTCCACCGCCGGGGCGACGGCTTTGCCACCCTGACGCTCTTCCATGCGAGCTGTCCCCTCGGCGTGCGGCATCGTCGAGCTCGACGGAGACCGACGAGTGGTCGGCTTCGCCGAGAAGCCGAGCAAGCCGGTGAGCGACCTGGCCAATGCCGGCATGTACGCCTTTCACCCGAGCGTTCTCGACGACGTCGTCGGCGAGCCCCCGCTGGACATCGGCTACGACCTGCTGCCCGGCCTGGTGGGCCGGGCGCGGGCACTCGAGATCGGAGGGTACTTCCGCGACATCGGCACGGCCGAGGCCTACCGGCTGGCCACCAGAGGAGTGGCGTCCGCGGGTGGTGCGATGATCGTCGCCCAGACACCTCTGCGCATCGGGCTTGTCGGCGGCGGCACCGACCTGCCGGGGTACTACCTCGAACACGGCGGCAGGGTCCTCAACTGCGCCATCGACAAGTACGTCTACGTCATCGTGAAGCAGCGATTCGACGGCGACATCTACGTGAACTACTCCAAGAAGGAGATCGTCTCGCGGGTCGAGGACCTCGAGCACGAGCTCGTCCGAGAGGCCATGCAAATGGCCGGCGTGACCGGCGGCGTCGAGATCACCACCCTGGCAGACATCCCGTCGACGGGTTCGGGTCTCGGCTCGTCGTCGTCGGTGACCGTCGGGCTGCTCCACGCCTTGTTCGCCTACCAGGGCCGGCAGCTCTCGGCCGAGAACCTGGCCGAACTGGCCTGCAGCATCGAGATCGACCGATGCGGCAAGCGGATCGGCAAGCAGGACCAGTACATCGCCGCGCTGGGCGGCATCCGTGACATCAGGTTCGGGCCCGGCGACGAAGTGGTGGCCGAGGAGCTGCAGCTGTCGGCGCTCGAGCGGCGGGCCCTGCAGGAACAGGTCATGTTGTTCTACACCGGAGTGACCAGGAGCGCCGACGGCATCCTGCGTGAGCAGAATGCCAACATCGGGGGAACCCTCGATCAGCTCCACTCGTTGCGCGACCTGGCCGGCACGGCGGTGCACCGACTCAACAGCGGCGACCTCGACGCCCTCGGCGACGCGCTGCGAGAAGGGTGGTACATCAAGCGGAAACTGGCCACCGGGGTGTCGAACGACCAGATCGACGTGTCGATCGACCGGGCCATGGACGCCGGAGCTTCGGGGGCCAAGGTGACCGGGGCCGGCGGTGGTGGCTTCTTGTTCGTGATCTGTCCCATCGAGCGCCAAGGAGCGGTCCGGCGCGCCTGGCCGACATGACGGAGCTGCCGGTGAGGCTCGACCGTTTTGGCTCCCGGGTGCTGCTCAACATGGTCAATGACATCTGGAACTGACCTCCGACCGTGCCCCCGGATCGAGATGGTCCGAACCGGTCAACGACAGCGGCCCGGCGCGTATCAACAGGCACCGCCGGTTCCTCTCATAGTCGATCCCTTTCTCCGCAGCGGGGGATGCGGCGGGGCGCGTGCGGTGAGGAATGTGGCGTGACATCGACAAGACCCATGCTGCCCGAACAACCCCAGGTCAGTAGCATCGTCGCCGCCCCTGACCCGGTCGAGCCCCCCACCTCCCGGGGCCGCCGGACGCGCTCCAGAGCAGTCGCGGTGGCGGTGGCGGCCGGGCCGGTCCCGAGCTCGGCCCAGGGCCGCTCGAGTGGGCCCCGTGCCTGTTCTGGTCGTCGGTGATCTGGTGGCGCTGGCCGCGGCATGGACGGCTCCAGCGCTCTCCCCCACCACCATGGCCTGGGACCGCCGCGCCCTGTGCTCGGCCGCGGCCGTGGTCGTCACCATGGTGACCATGCAGCCGAGCCGGGCTCTACCGGTCGCGGGTGTGCGCCTTGCGATCCTCCGCCGCGGCGAGGACCGTCGCCGCCGCCGTGGTCGGGGCGGGCGTCTTCGCCGCAGGCCAATGGCTGGCCGGTTCGGTCTCGGCGCGGACGCACGATCGTCGGCGCGGTGGCTGGCACCGTTGCGGTGCTCGTCGTTCGGTGGCGCTTCGGGCGTTGGCTGAAGGCGAGACGGGCCGAGGGCCGGTTCCTGCGCACGGTCGTGCTCGTCGGCACCAACGAGGACGCGTCACGTTGTGGAAGCATGGTCCGCGACGAGCCCGAGCTGGGCTACCGGATCGTGGCCGTTCTTGGCGAGCGGAGCCCGAACGAGCCCTGGGGCGCGTGCCCGGGTGCGCCGAGGTGGCCGGGCTGGAGGCGCTGGCCCGGCACGTGGGCGCCACCGGCGTCATCGTGGTCGGCGAGCGCGTGGGAGGCCAGCGCCAGCGCCGAGGCCGTGGACCGGGCCCTGGCCGCCGGTCTGCACGTCCAGATATGGCCCGGCTTCCCGGGGCTGTCGAGCAGACGCATGCGCATGGCGCCGGTGTCGGGCATCCCCATGCTCTACGTCGAACCCAAGGCGGTCGAGCGCGTGGCGCCTGGGCGTCAAGCGGGCCATGGACCTCGCCCTCACGGCCGCGATCTGTCCCCTTCGTGGCGCCGGTCCTGTTCGTCGCCGCGCTGTTGATCAAGCTCGAGGACCGCGGCCCGGTCCTCCACCGACATTCGGTCGTGGGCCGGTCCGGTGTGCCCATCACCGTGCTCAAGCTCCGCACCATGATCCCCAACGCGGAGCGGTTGCGAGCCCATGTCGCCGCGCTCAACGAACGGACGGGCGGGCCGCTGTTCAAGGCGACCAACGATCCGCGGGTGACCCGGATCGGTCGCGTCCTGCGGGCCACCAGCATCGACGAGCTCCCGCAGCTGTGGAACGTGCTCAACGGCACCATGAGCCTGGTCGGCCCCCGCTTCGCCCTTCCCTACGAGGTGGAGCAATTCGACGACGAGCTCCGCCGTCGGACCGAGATGCGTCCGGGGATCACGGGCCTGTGGCAGAGCGAGGCCCGCGACAACCCCTCGTTCAGCGTCTATCGCCGTCTCGACCTCTTCTACGTCGACAACTGGTCGCTGTCGTTGGACTTCGCCATCCTCGCCAACACCGCTGCATGCCGTGAGCGTGCGGCTTCTGCGCACCACGGTGTCCCTGGCGCCGCGCCGATCGGCCCCGCCTGGCAAAGCCGGCTGCGATCCGCACCGGTGGCCCAGCGACGACGGGTACCGTCCCGGGTCTCGACGGCGAACGGCACGGCCGCCATGGACAGGCATCTACCATCGACGAGAGGACGCGGGCATGACCCAGGGAAGCGAGGGCGAATCCTGATCATCGTGCAGAACCTCCCGGTGCCCTTCGACCGGCGTGTGTGGCTGGAGTGCGGGACCTTGACCGACGCCGGCTTCGCAGGTGGCTGTGGTGTGCCCCAAGGGGCCGGGCGACCCGTCGTACGCGGTGCTCGACGGGGTGGAGCTCTACAAGTACCGGCCCTACGCCCCGGGCGGTCCCAAGGTGTCGTTCGTGGTCGAGTACCTCTACTCGTTCGCTCGCCACCCTGTGGCTGACGATCAAGGCGGCGCGCCGCGGCCGCTTCGCCGTCATCCAGAGTTGCAACCCGCCCGACATCTTCTGGCCCATCGGGGTGCTGTTCCGACTCTGGCACGGGTCACGCTTCGTCTTCGACCACCACGACCTGTGCCCCGAGACCTACGAAGTGCCGCTTTCCCGGGGGCCCCCGCGTCATCGCCAAGGCACTGCTCTTCCTGGAACGCTGCACCACCCGGTGCGCCGATCACGTCATCTCCACCAACGACTCGTACCGGAGCGTGGCCATCGAACGCGACGGGGTCGACCCCGAGCGGTGTCACGGTGGTGCGCACCGGGCCCGACCCCGAGCGGCTCGAAGCCGTCGCCGCCGATCCGCACCTGCGCCGGGGCTGGGACCACGTGGTGGCCTACATCGGGGTGATGGGACCCCAGGACGGGGTCGACATCGTCCTCGAGGTGGCCGACATCATCGTGCACGAGCTCGGGCCGACGTGACATCGGCTTCGTCCTCATCGGGTCGGGTGACAGCTACCAGCGACCTCGTCGCCATGCGCGACCGGCTGGGCCTGGCCGAGTTCGTCGAGTTCACCGGGCGGGTCCCCGACGAGACGGTGGCCGCCATCTTGTCCAGCGCCGACGTCGGCATCTCCCCGGACCCGAAGAACTCACTCAACGATTTGTGCACGATGAACAAGACCATGGAGTACATGGCCTTCGGGCTGCCGGTCGTCGCCTTCGACCTGCGCGAGACCGTGGTGTCGGCCGCCGAGGCCGCGCGTGTACGCCACACCCAACGACGTCCACGAGCTCACCAGCGCCTGCTGGTCAAGCTGATCGAAGACGAGCCCCGGCGCCGGGCGATGGGCGCGGCGGGTCGCGCCCGTGTGGAGCAGGAACTGGCCTGGAGCCACCAGGCCCGCGCGCTATCTCGAGTGTCTACGTGCGACCTCGTCGAGGACGGTGCGACTCCGCGGGCTCGTCACCGCCGCGGATGCCTGATGGGCAGATGACATGAAGCAAGTGGCCCAGAACTACCGGTCCGGCGAGCTGACCGTGCTCGACGTCCCCGCCCCGACCTGCGCGCCCGGCGGGGTCCTGGTCCGGTCGCTGTACTCGCTCATCTCCACCGGCACCGAGCTGATGAAGGTGGGCGAGTCGAAGATGTCGCTGGTCGAGCAAGGCCAGGGCGCGGCCCGACCAGCTCAAGAAGGTGCTCGACACCGCCTACCAGCAGGGGCCGCTCACCGCCTACAAGAAGGCGATGAACCGCCTCGACTCCTACACCCCGCTCGGGTACTCACTCGCCGGGGTGGTCGTCGAGGTGGGCGCGGGTGCCGAGGAGTTCTCCCGGGCCAGGTCGTCGCCTGCGCCGGCAACGAGTTCGCCTTTCACGCCGAGCTGCAATTGGGTTCCGACCAACCTCTGCGTGGCGGTGCCCGATGCCGTGGACGCCCGCGCTTCGCCGCCTTCGCCACCGTCGGCGCCATCGCCATGCAGGGCGTGCGCCAGGGCGACGCCCAGATCGGCGACACCGCCTGTGTCATCGGCCTGGGCCTGGTGGGCCAGCTCGTCGTGCGCCTGCTCGTGGCCTCGGGCGTGCAGGTGGTCGGCCTCGACGTCGTGGCCGAGCGCTGCAGGCTGGCCGAGAAGGCCGGCGCGGTGCTTGTGCGCGGCCCCCGACGACGAGGGCCTCGCCGCCGTCGAGAGACGCTCCTGGCCAGGATGTCGGGCGGACTCGGCGCCGACCGGGTGTTCCTCGTGGCCGGTGGGTCCTCCAACGAGCCGGCCGAGGTCGCGGCCCGCCTGGCCCGGGACCGGGCCACGGTCGTGGACATCGGCAAGTGCAAGCTCGACCTGCCGTGGAGCGCCTACTACGAGAAGGAGCTCGACCTCCGCTTCTCGCGTTCGTACGGCCCCGGTCGCTACGACCCGCATCTACGAGGTCCAGGGCGTGGACTACCCCGCCGGCTACGTCCGCTGGACCGAGCGCCGCAACCTGGCCTGTTTCGTCGACCTCATCGCCCGGGGCGAGATCGACCTCGAGCCGCTGGTGTCGGCCGTCTTTCCCGTGACCGACGCCGTCGATGTCTACGAACGGCTGAGCGCCGGGGGCGCTGCCCGGCGTCGGGCTTTCTCTTCGAGTACCCCGACTGCCCGACGCGACGGCGCGGCGGACGAGATCGGTGTCGCGTCGTCGACATCGCCGACCGCGCCGACGCCGGTCAAGGCGGCGCCGGTGGCGCGGCGCCACGGTGCGCGCCGAGGTGGTGATCCCGGGGCCGCTGCGGGTCGGGTTCATCGGCGCCGGGAACTACGCCAATTCGATGCTGCTCCCCCATCTGGCGGGCCGGACCGACGTCGAGCTCGTCGCGGGTCGCCACCCTCGGCTCGCTCTCGGCCGTCAACGCCCAGCGGAAGTTCGGCTTCACCACGATCGGCACCGACGCCGACGCCGTGCTCGCCGACGAGTCCATCGACGCCGTGTTCATCGTCACCCGCCACAGCTCCCACGCCGCGCTCACCGCCAGGGCCCTCCAGGCCGGGAAAGCGGTGTTCGTGGAGAAGCCCCTGGCCCTCGACCACGCCGAGCTCGACGAGCGTGATGGCCACGGTGGACGCCACCGGCAACGACCGCCTGATGGTGGGCTTCAACCGCACGTTTCGCACCCATGCTGCGTGGAGATGCGGGCGCGTTTCGGTCGTTCCACCGAGCCCACCGTGGCCCGCTACCTCGTCAACGCCGGGCCCGCTGCGCCGCGACGAGCTGGTACGGCAACCAGGAGCGGAGGGCTCGCGCTTTGTCGGCGAGGGTGGCCACTTCATCGACACCCTGAGCTGGTGGATCGGGGCGGAGCCCGTCGAGGTGACCGCGCAGGGCGCAGGCGGGCGCGACGACCTCTAGGTGACCCTGCGCTACGCCGACGGCTCGCTCGGCACCATCACCTACGTGGTGCAACGGCCACTCCCGCTTTCCGAAGGAGACCTTCGAGGTCTTCCGCGGCGGACGGTCGGCCCGCCTCGACAACTTCCGGCGGGCCACGGTGTGGGCCGGGCGTCGCCGGGCGACCAGGCGGTCGTGGGGCTCGCCCGACAAGGGCCAGCGCAGCGAGGTGGACGCGTTCCTCGCCGCGGTGCGCGGCGGCGGGCCCATGCCCATCTCCCTGGGCTCGCTGCTGGCCACCACCCGCGCCACGCTCGGCGCCGCCGCCAGCCTCACGAGCCGGGCGCCCGAACCGGTGTCGGAGATCGGGGACCGCGCACCAGGCGCCGGCCGGGGTGAGCGACGCACCGGTGAGCTCCTCGAAGCTCGGCGTGGTACCTCCGGCGACTGGAGAAGATGTCGGTCGCGGAGGTCGGGTGGCGGGTCTCGGACTCAGGCGACGGAAGGTGGCGTGGGCCGTCATCACCTCACCGCCCGCCACGCCCCTCGCTCTGGACCACCGCAGCCGGGCGCTGCGCACGCCGTTGCGGTCCGCGGCGACGCCAGCGCCGGTTCAGCGCCGTCCTCGACGCCGACGCTGCTGGACGCCGTGCTCGACCCGAGGCGCGCCGACGCGTTGATCGCGGCCGCCGACGAGATCCTGGCCGGGCAGTTCGAGGTGCTGGGCGTCGTGCGCAAGGACATGGAGGACCCGGACTGGTTCTTCGATCCGGTCACCGGGCCGACGGGCACCGCAGGGCGACTACTGCTTCAGGATCGACACCCGCTCGAAGACGGTCACGGGAAACGTCAAGCAGGTCTGGGAGCTGTCCCGCCTGCACCACCTGACGGTGCTCGCAGCGGCGTTCGCCTTCACCGGTGACGAGCGCTACGCCCGAGCGTGTCGCATCGTCATCTGCGTTCGTGGTGGGCCCAGAACCCGTTCCTGTCGGGGGTGCACTGGACGAGCGGGATCGAGGTCGGGCTGCGCCTCATCGCCTGGGTGTGGATCCGGCGGCTGCTCGACGGGCTGGGAGCCGAGTCGCCAGCACTGTTCGAGCGACAACGAGGACGCCGTCGCCCAGATCTGGTGGCACCAGCGCTACCTGGCGGGGTTCCGGAGCCGGGGGTCCTCGGCCAACAACCACGTGATCGCCGAGGCGGCCGGCCAGCTCGTCGCCGTCGTTGGCCTTCGATTGGTTCGCCGAGAGCCGAGCGCTGGGCGGCCCAGGCCGCGCGCCGTGCTCGAGGAGGAGCTCGCCAAGAACACCTTCCCGAGCGGCGTGAACCGCGAGATGGCGAGCGACTACCACGGCTTCGTGGCCGAGCTCGGGTTGGTGGCCGCCGCCGAGGCCGACCGCGCCGGGCCGACCGCTCGAGCGAGGACACGTGGCAGCTGCTGTGCCGGATGCTCGACGTTGTGGCCGCCACCGTCGACGTGCGGCTCCGGGCCCCGCGCCAAGGCGACGGCGACGACGGCGAGGCCTTGGTGCTCGGGCCGTCCCGACGGCAACAGGTGGGCCAGCCTCCTCGCCCTGGGCGGCGCGGTCTTCGGCGCCCCCGCGTGGTGGCCGGCTGTGCCGACGACGGACGCCAACGAGCGTCTGCTGGGTTCCGTTGGCCCGTCGCCACCCCCAGGCCGGGCGCCCCGAGCGCCGTCCCGCCCACTTCGACGACGCCGGTCTGACCATCATGCGCAGCGCTGCCGGAGCGAGGACCCGAGATCTGGTGCCGCTGCGACGCCGGCCCCCACGGGTTCCTGTCGATCGCCGCCCACGCGCACGCCGACGCCCTGGCCGTCGAGGTCCGCCACGACGGGGTCGAGATCCTGGCCGACCCCGGCACCTACTGCTACCAGGGCGAGGCCGACTGGCGCAGCTACTTCCGCTCCACCCTCGGCCACAACACCGTCGAGATCGCGGGCATGAACCAGTCCGAGTCGGCGGGCTCGACGCTGTGGCGGCGCCACGCCACGTCCTCGGCTCGTCGAGGTGGTCACGGGCGAGGACGGCGAGGTCGTCCGCTGGTCGGCCGAGCACGACGGGTACGCGGCGTTGGAGCCCCCCGTGCCGCACCGGCGCACCGTGGCGCTGTCGAGCCACGCAGCGACGCATCGAGATCGCTCGACCGGATCGAGACCGCCGGGCCGTCACCGGTTCCGCCTCGCCTTCCACCTCGGTCCCGGCGTCGACGCCGCGTTGCACGACCGGTCGTCGTCGACCTCACGTGGCGCACCGAGGACGGCACGGCGGGCGCACGGCCGAGCTGATCTTGCCCGACGGGGCCGAGCTGGCGCCTCGTGCGGGGCGGCACCGACCCGGTGCTCGGGCTGGTACTCGGCCCGCTTCGGAGAGAAGCAGCCGGCCACGACGATCGTGGGAGAAGGCACCTGCCGAGCGGTCTCGAGGAGCTGGTCACCGTCCTGCAGTTCTGACTCCTGAGGCCGGGCTCTGTCGATAGGCGGCTCGCCGGCGGGGCGCCGCGTTAGACCGCAGCGCCTGCGGAGACGTGGTGCCGCCCAGGAGCGAGGGCATGAGCACGAGGAGGACGCGCCACGGTGAGATCGAGGAGATAGGGCGACGCCTCGCCCATCCCGGTCTCGGTGAACGACGCGAACAGGCAGTAGACGATCAGGAAGAGCGCCATGGCCCGCGCCGGGCCTCGCGGGTCGAAGCAGCGCGGTGACCAGCAGCACGAGGAAAATGACGACCTTCGAGCGACGTCACCCACCAGGCCCTGGTCCTGATAGGTGGCGATCCAGCTGCTGTCGATCGGGCAGCCCGTTGACGGCCGGGTCTGGCCGATGACGCTGCCGTTGGAGAGCCCGGAGCCGAAGATCTTGTTGGTCTCGGGACGGGGCTCGGCCAGCACCAGGGGCCAGACCAGGGTGCGCCCGGAGAGATTGCTGAACTGTGCCGTGGTCTGCCCCCGGACCAGCCAGCCGCTGAGGAGCGGTGCGAGGGGAAGGGCGACCACGACACCGACGATCACCGCCGTGGCCACCACCCGACGGACCCGGCGGCTCGTCGTGAACAGGCTCAGGCCGGCCACGACCAGGCCGACCACCATGCCGATCAGCGCCGTACGCGTGTGGGTGGCGATCAGCGCGGCGATGCTCGGGACGACGATGAGCACAGGGCCCGCCGGCGGGTGATGATACCGGCACATCCACAGCAAGATGGTCAGCCCGGCGAGCTCGGCCATGTAGTGCGCCACTTGGGTGGTGGGGATCGGCCAGAGCGGCACCGGCTCAGCCGCGCCGCTGCCGAAGTTCACCGCCAGGGCCTTGTGGGGCGAGAGGACGAGACCCACCACCACCGTGATCAGGATGAGCACGAGGAAGCGCATCTGGCTACCGCAGCAGGACGAAGATCGCGACGACCCCACCACGGGGTGAGCAGCCACAGCACGACCACGAACCCGATCAGGCGGAAGGCCCGGTAGGTCGGTGCCGATGCCGATGAGCCGGATGCTCATGGCCAGCGACACGATGGCGAGCAGGCTGTAGAGACCGAGGAACAGGTTGGGTCGGATCTTCACCTTCGGGTTGATCGTGAGGGCGAGGACGAAGGCGACCACAAGCGCACCCTGGGTCAAGCACCTGACCGATCTTGTGCGGAATGGGGACGACGTCGGCCATCTTGGCGTAGGACAGCACATTGAAGAACAGCAGCGCCCAGATCACCCACACCCGGTGGAGGTGCTTGTCTTCGGTGGAGCGTGGCGACCCGCCGTGGGGCGGCACGTGGGGGAGATCACCGCCCGGCGGCCTG
Organism: uncultured Acidimicrobiales bacterium; assembly: GCA_963796765.1. Classification (GTDB taxonomy): domain Bacteria; phylum Actinomycetota; class Acidimicrobiia; order Acidimicrobiales; family UBA8190; genus Chersky-840. The sequence goes on from CAWCMY010000002.1 coordinate 584,156, forward strand.
CAAGACGCCGTTGGTGCGTGGCTCGCCCTCATCGAGGTGGTCGGCATCCGCCCACCCCCGGGGTGTCGTCGTCTTTCGGGTCGAGCCCCGATGAGCGACGGCGGACCTGACCGCGATCCCGCCTGGCGCAGCAGTGCGCCGGTGGCGGTGACGCGGGCCGCGGTGGTCCTCTTCATGTTCACGACGACGACTGCCTTGTCCCGCCCACGCCGCCAGGTGCTTGCGCACCGAACGCCGGGGCGACACTGGCCAGGACCACCAGGGCGTCGGCCCCGTTCGGGGTCCAGTCGGGACCCATCTCGGCCGGGTCGTCCGGCGCCGACGATCAAGAACGCCGGACTCGGTCCCCAGGGTGACGGCGTGCAGCTTCTGCCCTCGACTCGTCACACCGAGCAGCGATGCCACGGGACGCCCCTTCGCCATGTCGACCATGACCACTCTCCGGCCTTCTGCGGCCAACGACGAGGCGAGCAGGGTGATCGCCAACGCACAGGACTCTCGACGCCTCGACCTCCACCACCGTGAGGGCCGGGCCTCCCGCCGATTCGAGATGGGCCCGGAACCGTCCGTTCGATCATGGTCAGTCCCGGCGTGGGGTGCTCAGGAGCAGAAGGCGGCGGCGGCGCGTTCGCAAGTCGCGGCGAGGGGCGGAGCGGTGCAAGAGGCTCAGCTCGACCGGGGCACCGAGGGCCGCCGCCACCTGGGCTCGAGTTGCGGACACGGTCCGACACGAGCACCCGACGATGAGGACGACCAGAGCCAAGCCCGAGGCCGCCGACCAGTCCCGAGAGGGCGTCGATGACGGTGACCTTCGTCGCGCGACACCTTGACGGCGGCGCCCCGGTCGAGCACCTGGCTTGCCTCGGGTGACCGAGGTCTGGTTGAGTTGCTCCTGCTGGATCTGGGACTCCAGCGCAGAGACCTGTGAGGTGTCCTCGCTGCGCTGGTCGACGAGATTGGCGAGCTCATTCCCGACGACGTGCCGGTAGGAGTTGTCCGAGAGCGCGTCGATCGACTGCGTCAGGTTGTTGATCTGGGCGTCGAGCGTTCGCACCTGGTTGTTGAGCCCGCTCACCACAACCTGGGTCTGGAGGCGAAGCAGATCGGTCCGGACGCGCGAGGAACGCTCGGCGACAGCGCATTGGCCCTCGACACCGCAGTCGGTCGGAGGAGTCAGCGCTCACGGTGATCAGCAGGATGGCGTTGCTGCGCGACAACCCCTGGTACGAAGCGAGGAAGCTCTCCGGGCGTGGCTGAAGATGGAGAGCTGCGATGGCGCGCTCGGCCACGGCTCGGGTCTGCAGGAGGCTCACGTCGTTGGCCATCGCCTGGGCCGGGTCCGGAGGCGGCCGGCTCGGTGAGGTACAGAGAGGTGGTGGCTGCGTACTTGCGGGGCACGACGAGGTGGAAGCTCGCTCCCAGAACCAGTCCCATCAGCGCCACGGCGCACAAGGGGACGCCAGTGCGCCTGGCCGACAGCGGCCACGACACGCAGGCTGACGAACGTGCCCGGTTCGCTCGTCGGGTTCCAGCGCTTGGGCCCGTGGCCGTTGCCATTTGCCGCTGCGCCATGAACGGTGACCCCGCCTCGATCCGCGACGACAGCGCTCGGAGAGCCGGTGGGCGGCCGGGCCTGGTCCTGCCGGGACAGCTCGGGTCCGGCCCCGAGACCGGTCGTGGCGTCGCTCGGGTCGGGGTTGATGACGAAGATCCCGTCGATGGCGTGACCCGGAATCCGCCGCAGCCAGCGCCAATCGGGCCAGGACGTCGGCCGAGCGCGAACCCCGACGAGACCGCCAGGACGACGCGCCCGGCGACGCGTCGAGTTTGGGGCTGGGCGGCGTCCACTGCGACCATCGCCACCGTCACCTGTCCACCGGATCGATCGGCACCGAAGCGTCGGGGGCTCGACGGCAGCTGCTCGGGGTGATCGGGGACCGGCGGGCAGCACGCCGCCCGCAATGGGGCCAATGCCTCGTCGTCGGCGGGGACGAGGGTCTGACCGGAGACCCATGCTCTCGGCGAACATGGCGAGCTGCGGGCCGGCCGCCACCGCGGCGGCGTCGGCGGCGAACGACACGCACCAGGATCTCGGAACCCTTCGGCGGCATCTCCGAGCGCCAGTCGGTGCAGCACCCGACGCAGGTTCCACACGTCGACCGAGGAGGGGTCGTAGATCTCCGAGCAGCGCCGGTCCAGTCGCGGGGGTCCTTGCCGGCGGGCTTCGACCGAACCGAGCACCGGAACGCCGAGGGCACGCGGCCATCTCGTCGCGTCGACGCAGACGGCGGTCACGGCGGGAGCGCACCAGGGCGAGCGGAACGCCGACCATGAGCCCGACCAGCATGCCCGAGCACGTCCGACATCGACCACCACGAAGAGCTCGAGGTGGTCGGTGACGGTGGTGGCCCTCTGCAGGATGCGCGTGCCCTGCGCGGCGGCGGCGCCCGACAGCTGGTCGGTGACGACCTGGTTGTTGACGTTGTCGAGCTGGAGCGACACCTGCTGCTGCTCGTTGCCCAGCGATCCCGAGCAGCGAGGAGTCCTGCTGACCGGCTGGACGAGGAGGCACCTTCTGCCGGTCAGCCGCGCCGAGACGGTGTTGATCTGGCTCTGCAGGCCCTGGATCTGCTGGGTCAGCTGGGCCGACTCGTGTTGGAGCCCGGCCAGTGCGGCCTGAGGTCGAGGTGGAGCTCGAGGTGGCGACGAATTGGATGTAGCTCCGTCGGCGACCGCGTTGGCGAGGCGTTCTGCGTCGCGCCCGGGCGAGGCGGCCGCGACCTGGATCTGAAGGACGTCCTGGCTCAGGGCCGTGGCACGTCACCTGGTGCGCGAGCTGTCGCAGCTCCGATCGGCGGCGACACGGACTTGCCCGCCGCGGTCAGGACCGGAGTGCTCGTGGCGATGACGATCTCGGTGTTCACGTCGCGCGCCGGCGTGCCCGACGAGGTCAGGCTGGTCGGAGGCAGGAGCACCAACGCCTCGGCACTGGGCATGGGGGGACGGACGACGCCGATAGGCGAGCCCTCCGAGCAGCCCGATCCCCGCCAGGGCGCCGACGAGGCGCCGGCGCCACCAGATCGCCTGACCGATGACTTCAGGTCGAGGGCTGTTCGCTCAAGGAACCTCTACCCGGTCGGGAGTCGCCCCACGGGCGGCCCAGCGCAGCCGTCGGTGCCGACGTCGCCTCGAGACGTCGGACGTGAGACGCATAGGCGGCGATCTGCGCCCGGCTGTGCACGGCGAGCTTGCGGTAGACGCGGCTCACGTAGTTGCGAACCGTCTTCTCCCCGAGGTTGAGCCGTTCGGCGATCTCCTTGTTCCCCACGCCCTCGGCCATCATGGCCAGGACCTCGGTCTCGCGCCGGGTCAGGCGGCGGACCGACGCCTTGCCGTTGACCCAGCTGATCGCCTCGCCGACACAGCACCTGCTCGCCGAGGTGCACAGCGACCACGGCCGACATGATCGCTTCGGGCTCGGCGTCTTTGAGGAGGAACCCCGCCGCGCCCGAACCGATGGCGGGGACCACCCCCCAGTCCGCCGTCCGATGCCACCACCAAGGTCCTGGTGCCCGGCGAGGCGGCGGAGATCATCCGGATCAGCTCGATCCCGTCCATCTTCGGGCAGTCGGAGGTCGGTCACCACGACGTCGATCGACATCGCCGCGCACAGCTCGGGCACCTCAGGGCCGCCCTCGGACACCGCGACCACCTCGAGGCGGTCGTCCTCGCCGAGCAGCCGGGCCAGTCCGGAACGGAACACCGCCTGGCCGTCCACGACCATCACCGAGATCCGCGGCCTGGGGTCGAGCAGCCAAGGCTTGGACGTCGGCCAGTTCTCCGGCCGGTCGGCAGCCGCATCGGTCGTGGTCGTCGGTGATGCGATTGTGGTTTGGCTTGCCATTGGTCTCCCGGGCGCTCCGTCGAGTCCGCAAGAGACCGGAGCGATGCGTGCAGAACGCGTGCGGCGCAGGAACCCCCCTGACCTACAAAGAGGTCGGGGCGGCTAGGCAGATACGTCGTGGGTGGGACTTTGCCGGTCCCCGTTCGGGGATTGTCCCACCGCCGTCGCGAGCGGAGGCCGGGCACCGTTGCTCGGGCGGGATCGGACACCACAGGCGGTCTCCGACCGCCGGAGGCTCGAGCGGCGCCGCGTCGGGACGCGCCGATCCGAGCCGCGCACCCGGTGCTGGACCCAACCCGAGTCCCGACCGAGCTCACCACGTAGGTGACGATGGTGGCGGCCGCGGCCCCGTTCACCCCGTAGGCGACGGAGAGCACGGCGACACTGCCAAGCGACACGACCAGGCTCGACGAGTTGGATGTGGAAGAGCCATCGCGTGTTCCGGGTGGCCTTGAGCACGAGGATCGGACCGAGGTTGAACGAGATGACGACGTAGGCGATCGCCATGAGGACGGCGGCCAGCTCGAGGTGGCGCAAATGCCGGTCCGTAGATCGCCGACAGCAGGGTCCGGCCGAAGAACGCGATCACCGACCGCGCCGGCCAGGAAGCTCAAGAACCCCGCCAGCGGTCACCAGGCGGGCCACCCGGGTGAGCCCCGACCACCCCTTCTCCTTGTAGGCCTTGGTCGCCTCGGGCAACCCGATGCTCCCGCCCGCCATGATGAGCACGCCCGAGGGCCCCACCACGAGCGTCTGGGCCGCCTTCAGCCCGCCCAGGCCGGCCGGCCCGAGGATGGCGCCCACGATGAACACCGTCAGCCTGGGTTCCACCCGAGCCCGACAGTGACGAGCCCGCCAGCCACTTGCTCACCTGACCAGTGGTCGCGGAGCATCTGACGCCCCGCCGGTGAACGTGGGCAGGACCCGGTACTGGCGCAGTCCGTAGAGCGCCCCCGCCGCGCTGCCGAGACCCCAACACGCGATCAGCGCCACGATCGAATGCGTGTGGGTGACGAACACCGCCGCGAAGGCGGCTCCCTGGACGCAGTTGAACACGGTGTCGTTGGCGAGGGCGCACCCCGGTCGGCGGGTCATGAAGCCGACCCAGCGCCAGTAGTCCTGGACCAACAGCACCGGCAGCCACGGGGCCATCGCCAGCATGGCGATCCCGAAGGTGCGCTGCTCCGACGAGCATGAGGCGCCCCACCGGCGAGGGCGAAGATGCACGCCCCGACCACGCCGAGCAGGACCTCGGCCGCGAAACCCCGTTCGATCCCGCCGCGCGTCTTGGCGTTGGCGACGTCGCCGTCGGGGTGATAGACGTCACCCTCGATCGCCATGGGATCGGTGATGAGCGAGCGGTGCATGGCCGCGAGCACCTGCCAGCCGGCATAGGCCAACGAGAACCTCCGAGGCCCGCCGCTCCCGCCACCCTGCGCCACCGCCACAGCCCACGGCGAAGTTCGACACCGACGAGAAGCTCTGGTCGACGAGGGTGGTGGCCGGCCCTCCGTCCTCCCGAGCTCGCGGTCGACCATGGGACGGTGGGTGACGCCCGCGGTCACCGTCCCGAGCGGACCTGCCGACCTTGGCACGCCACATCAGCGGCGACGCGCGTCAGAGCGGCCGGCCGCTGGCCGGCTGGGCTCCCGCGCCGAGGTAGCTCGACGTCACCCTTGATAAGAGCCTCGGACCGCGGCAGAGATACCCGACAAGGGTCGCCTCGGGGGACCGGCGGCGCTGCGCGCCGGGGCCGTGCCCGAATCAGCACGACCGATAGATGAACAGCGCCTTGGCGAGGGCACCCCACTCATAGACCACGTCGTAGGGGAGCTGCGCGAGCTTGATCGGCGCCGCCACGACGGCGATGTGGCCCGAGAAGCACCGTTTCATGAGCAGACGGGCCCGCGTCACCTGGGCTCGACCCGGCACGATCAGGAGGCTGTGCAACCCGTGCCGGCGGGCGTAGCGGGCGGCGAATTCGACCTCGCCGGCGGTCCGGCCGGGGTCGGCCGAGAAACACACGACCGAGATGCGGGGCACCTCGGGACACGGGGTGGTGTGGGAGTTTCCCTGGGAGAAGAGCAGGACATGGGCGTACCCCTTCTTGGCCAGGGAGATCGCACGGCTCTCGCGCGCCGCCTCGTTCTCACCGTTGAGGCTCACGATGGCGTCGACGTGCCGGGGCTGGTTCGTGGCCGGCCACACGAACAGGAGCGAGCTCGCGGTCACGAAGGCGACGAAGGCGAGCCCGACCACGCACATGACCATGGTGCGTCGACGCCGCCGGGGCCAGAGGCGACGGTGTTCGAGGCCGGGTGCGATCCGGTCGTCGTCCGAGGGCTCGGTCCGGGGCATGGGGCCGTACTCCGGTGCGATCACCGGTGCACGATCCCCAATCAACCCACTCCCACCGGAACCGGCGTCATTGGCCGAGCGGACCGAGCGCGAACGTTGATTCGCCGTCATTGGTGAGTGCGGCGATCTCGCGCGCCGAAGACCCCCGGACTCCACGCCCCGTCGATCAGCGTGGCTCGAGCTCGACCCACAGATGCCAGCCCATCAAGTGTCCGCCGGGCAGCCCGTGCACCGGCAGGGGCGGCAGCGTGCATGAATTCCTTATGGGCGTGGACGACCCGGAACGACGGGAAGTCCCGTCGCACGTCGGCGAGGTCGTAGACCCGACTGAAGGGGTTGGCCGGACCGTCGGTGCTGGCGTGGACGAAGCGCCTCATGCGCAGATACGGGCCCAGCCCTTCACGCTCCGCGTTGCGCAGATGGTCACCCAGATACCCGCCGTCGATGCGGCGGCGCAAGGGCCAGGCGGCCACCAGGGCGGCCCGACGCACGAGCCCGATGGCGACGGCGTAGTTGAGCGAACGACGGGCGTAGACCATGGCGACGAGGCGACCCCCTGGACGCAGCACGCGGTGAATCTCGGCCTGCGCGGCGGTGATGTCGGGGACGTGGTGTAGGACGCCATGAGAGAAGACGAGGTCGAACGACGAGTCCGCAGCCGGGATGTTGGTCGCCGACCCGTGCCAGATGTCGTCGTGGGGCAGGTCGCGCAGGTCGAGGCGGATGGCGACGCGCCTGACCGACTCGGCGGTGAGGTCGAGCCCCGTCCACCGGGCCCCCCGGCGGATGAGCCCCTCGGATTCCGCGCCTTGGCCGAGGCCGATCTCGAGAACCCGTTTGCCCTGGACCGCCAGGGCGTCGAGACAGCGGGGAATGTGGGACTCCAACCGGTAACGGGCCACGTCGTAGGCCTCGAAGAAGGCCTGGTAGTCCTCACGGAACGCCTCGGTGAGACCGCCCATGAGCTGGTCGCCACAGGGATGGCTCTCCCAGAAAGTGCCGATCTCGGTCTCGGGCATGCTCACCGGGGCTCGGGTCCTCTCGATCGAAGCGGGGCCTCCGCCGCGCCGCGGGGCCAACGAACCGTGTCCGACACCTATCTAGAAGCGATCCGGTCGGCCCCAGATACATCGACGTCCAGGGTCCTGGTCAGGACGTCGCTTGACCCACCGCCCGGCCCATCCCGCCGCCACCGGGCCCCAGCGACGACGGGCACCGGCGTGGTCCCGTGGGCTCCCACGAACCTGGTGCGGCACCATGGGGTCGATCTCCGCGGGCGGGGCGTGGGGGTAGGGCCGGTTAGTAAGGACATCCGCCGGAGACGAACTCGCTGCGGCTGTCCTGTGCGCCGAATTTGCCCGCCGAGCCGCCCGCGTTCTTCGCACCCGAGGTCCATTGCGACGGTGTCATGATGTTGCCCTGACCGAAACCGACGAAGCGCCACGATCCACCCGAAGCACAGTAGAGGTTCTGTGAGAAGTGGACTCCTTGGTTGTTCGAGATGTTGTTCGAGACGGTGTAGCCGGCATACGGGTAGGAGGCACCACCAGGCCATGCCCCGTTGTGGGTCGTGGACGGCGTCGTGCCGTATTCGCTGAAGAGCCCGTTGAACCCACAGCCGTTGCTGCTCGTGCAGTCGGATCCGATACGGCCGGGCGCAAAGTTGAAGCTGTTGTCCTTGACCAGGATGTTCTGTGACCGCCAACGGCAATTGTCGACATAGTCGAGAATTGCCGACGGTCTGCCGTTGGGAATCTTGGCGGCGCAGCTCGAGAGCGTGTAGGTGCGGGGCTTGACGAGGGTGCAATAGGTGTCGTTGGTGATGCCGCACGCCCGGTTGGAATTTTCGTAGATGACGACCCCGGCCCAATTGTCGGTGAAGACGTTGTTGGTGACGTGAAATACCTTCCGGTAGGGACCCGGCACCCGGTGGTCGCTACCAGACTCGGAGAGATAGAGCGCGGGATCCGGGAACCCGCTGAGAGCAGGAGACGGGCCGCCCCCCCAGCCGTTGTCGACGAAGGTGTTCTTCGTGATCTGGGCGTTGTAGCTGGTCTCGTAGACGATCCCCTCCGCCCAGTTGCCCGCGATGTAGTTGTGCGAGAAGTTGAAACCCGAGTTGTCGGTGTCGGGCCAGATACCCACATTGCCGTTGTCGTGGACCCAGTTGCTGGTCACCGACGCGCGCGTCGTGTTCCAAAACTTGCCGCCACCCGAGCAGCCGCATTCGACATTGGCGTCGGAGACCGTACCGGTCCTGTCCGACGTCACGCCCACGTTGGCCGTCGTCACATGGAACGTCAACGTCGTCGGATTAGGAATGGACGCGATTGTCCACGTGCCGTTGAGCGCCGGATCGGTCACGTCGGTGCACCACGAGGCCGTGCAGCCTCCGCCGTTTCCGACCACCAGCTGGGCGCCGACCGCCGTCTTGAGCGCGGATCTGGTGACGATGGTGGCGACGTCGTTCGTGACCGAGTAGGAGACGACGAAAGCGCTTTCGTCGTAGGAACCCCTGTTGTCGTTGTCAGCGACCTCGTTGTTGGCGAGCGTAATGTGCGACGACCCGCCGAACGACGAGAAGCCGTACTCGTCATTGTTCGCCAGGCAGTTCCCGCTGACGATGTCCTTGGTCCCGAGACCCACCCCGGCGCCGAGGTTGTTCTTGATCGTGTTGTGCTCGATGGTCCAGTTGGCCCCCCCGTCGTGGTTCACCACCATTTGACCTTCGGGTGCGGCGAAGTTCACGAAGGTCAAGAACTCGATGGTCACGTCCTTTGCCGATCCGACGACTGCTGACTCGTTGGTGCTCTGCCCGTCGATGATCGCGCCCGGGGCTCCGATGAACCTGTCGCCATTGTGGGGGGTGAGTTGGCTGTAGATCGAGTTTCCCAGAGTGTGCACTCCGCTGGCGAAGTAGTAGGTCGTATCGGGACGCAGCGAGTACGACTCGGAGAAGGCCGAGTTGTTTCCGGCCGGGATCGTCACCGCCCTCGCGGGCGGTGACGACGGTCCAATCAGCGTCGATGCATCGGGCCCGCCGTTGCAGAGCCTCGTGCCCGTCGGTGGACCAGTCGGAGCACCGCGCGCTCCCCTCGCGTGGACGCCGGCGTGGCCCGCACCCGGTATCGCCGTGGCGGTGACCACCCCGCCGATGGCGACCAGCACGGCTGCGGCGCCGAACTTGCCCCGCGCCCCGTCGAGCAGCCTGTCGGAGCTCCGGGCCAAGGCGCCCAACGTCGCGCCCGCCGCCCGCAGACGGTTGACGAGCCGTTCGCTCTCTGCCTTCTTTCCGGAGTAGGGCATGCTCAGTCCTCGAGGGGCGCGTTTCGTCGGACTCGTGACCCCCCACCTAAACGGAGTCCTCAGCGGCCCGACAGATACCGCAAAGCAGAGGGACCGTTGGGCTCGTGCCCATGGCCGGCCGGACCAAGGCGATCAAGCTCTCACGGCCTGCCGATCGCCCCGCCACGCTCCGCAGCGGCGTCGACCACGACGGTGGCGAGGATGGACCGGAACGGCGCGGCGCTGTTCAGCTTGATGTTCCCGGCCCGGGGAAGCTCCAGGAGCCGCGGTTGCAGAACCGATGTGACCCCACATCGTCAGGGCAGCGGCGCGGCGGGCACGTCAAAAGCGTCGGCGCACCGGCACGTCGTTGGTGTCGACCAAGAGGTCCAACACCTCACCGATCGTCCGTTCCCGACCGATCTCCTCGGGAAGGGGCAGATGGGTCTGGATGCGGTAGCGGTTCCGACGACCGTCCTTTTGCTTCACGATGTAGCCCGCCGCAGTGAGGTCGGTGACAATGCCGAATCGCGCTGCGCTCGGTGATGCTCAACGTCGTGGCGATGTCGCGGAGACGTACGTCGGGGTCATAGGCGATGCAGACCAACGCACGCGCGTGGTTCGTGAGGAAGCTCCACTCCGCCATGCGATGACGCACTCCACTGCCCGTTTCTTCTGCCACGAAGAGGCCTACCGTAGGTCTGACCACCGCCCGTGTCCACGAGTCACGCTACGTGACCAACACGCCCGTCACCGCGAGAACGAGCGAGCCCAGCACCACGTCGGTTGGCTGGTGAGACGGCCGTCTCGACACCCCGTGGTCCCCCGACTCTCCTGAGCGGGCTCCCGCCTTCGTCCGACGCCGTCGCCCCGCCAGGGGCGGTGGAGGGTGTCGCCGAGAGGGTGGGTCGAAACTGTCAACACAACGTTTCCACACATCTGCGACGCCGACGCCGGCAATCAACGCACCGTTCGAGATATTCGCACAACGTCGCCACAACAGCCCCGGATAATCGAGTGGTCACAGTTACGATTTCCTCGATGGAGACACCGGGTCGCATCGCGCGGCCGTCGTCGGTGGCCACTGCACAGCGGGCCCTTACGATCGACGACAGACCGAACGTCGCTTCGAAGATCGCCGCGCCCGCGTTGTCGTCGCCGGTCGCCTCGGGTCTCGAGGACCGAGTCTCGGCACGCCCGGCAAGGGGGACGGGGCGTCGGGTGCGGACGCTCGGTGAGCTCTTCGGCAAGCACGACACGACCGTCGAGGCCGAGCGGCCGTTGGGAGCGCTCGATGAGGTGCGGCTCCAGTCGGCGCGTATCGGCGTGGCGTCGACCGTGGCGGTGCTCCTCGTCCTCCTTCTCTACGCCCTTCTTCCCGGGCACTATCCGCTGTCCCGTGGCCCGTTCTTCATCCTGATCGGGGTCGCCATCGCCGGGACCATTCCCATCGCGCTCCTGCCCTGGCACACGCTTGACCCAGCGCGGGCTCGTCCTGCCCGTGCTCTACACGTGGTCGCTGTTCGACATCGCACTGGTCTCCTACGGCATCGACCTCACCGGCGGGAGCCACTCCGACCTCTATCTCGTCTATCTCCTGCAATGCGTGTTCATGGCGAACGTCTCGTACCCGCGCCGGGGACGGATCACCTTGACGGTCGTGACCGTGGGCGCCTACGTGCTGACGCTGGCCGGCGCGGGGTGGGACATCGGGCCGGCCACCTTGGTGCTGCGGCTGGGCATGATCCTGGCCACCGCCGGGGCCGCTGACCTCATCTCGGTCCAGCTCACCGGCCAGCTCGTGTTCCGCGAGCGCGCCACCGCCGAGCACCAGCACCGGGCCAGCCTGTGGAGCCGGGTGGCGGGACTGGGCCGGCAGCTCGACTCGCTCGACGAGGACTCCATCTTGGCCTGGGCCGTCGACGCCGTCGGCGAGCTCGGGTTCGAAGCCGCCAACGTGTGCGAGTTCCTCGACGACCGCCGTACCTACCGGGTCGTCCATGCCCGGGGGCTCCCCGACTCCTACGTCGAGGGCGTCCACAGCTCGGACCGGGGCATGGTGGCGCTCGTCTCCGAGCAGCGCCGGACCGTCGTCGTCGACGACTACCTCGAGCGCACCGGCGGCCACCCCGAGCTGCGCGCCGACGGATTCCGCACGGTGATCGCCACGCCGGTGTGGGTGGAAGGAGAGCTCGCGGCCACCCTGGTGGGCGGGACACGGGTCCAGCGCTGCGTCGAGGACTACGAGGTCGCCGCCTTCGAGCTCCTCGCCGCCCACGCCGGCCACGGGCTCGAAAGCGCCCGGCGCCTCGAGCACCAGCGACGCGACGCCGCGCACTTCCGGTCGCTCATCGAGTCTGCTCCCGACGCCATGATCGTGATGAACACCGACGGGATCATCCTCGAGGCCAACAACCAGGTTCGTCGGCTCTTCGGGTACGAGCCCGACGAGCTGGCGGGACGAAGCGTGGACTGCCTCACGACCCCGAGGGTCCAGAGCGTGCTGCGCGACTACTACGAGGACTTCATCCGCAACCCCCGGACGCTCGTGATCGGGGACGTGGCCGACGTGTCGGGGGTGCGCAAGGACGGCATGGAATTCCCCATGGAGATCGTCCTCGGCCCCATCGAGACACCCGAGGGCCTCGTGATCACCGCCACGGCCCGCAACGTCACCGAGCGCCGCGAGTTCGAACGCCGCCTCGAGCACCAGGCCACCCACGACCATCTGACGGGCCTGCCCAACCGGGCGCTGTTCGCGGAGCAGCTGGCCGAGACCTTGCTGCGCGCCCAGCTCCCGGGGCCACCCGTGGCGGTGTGCTTCCTCGACGTCGACCACTTCAAGTACGTGAACGACAGCCGCGGCCACACCACCGGCGACGAGCTGGTGGTCGAGGTGGCCCGGCGGATCGAGTCGACGGCGCGCGGCGATGACCTGGTGGCGCGCTTCGGCGGCGACGAATTCGCCGTGCTCGTGGAGGGGGTCACCGACCGCAAGGGTGCGGTCGCCTACGCCTGGCGCCTGCTCACCGCCTTCGACCGGCCCTTCCTCCTCGACGGGGTCGAGTGCTTCGTCTCGGCCAGCGTGGGCGTGGCCTTCGGGATGCGCGGCGACGATCCCAACGACGTCCTTCGACAGGCCGACGCCGCGATGTACCACGCCAAGCAGAGCGGACGGGCCCGGGTGGAGGTCTTCGACGAGACGCTCACCGCCCGCGCCGCCGAGCGCCTCGAGATCGAGTCGGCACTGCACCAGGCCCTGCTCGGCGACCAGCTCTCGGTCGCCTATCAGCCGGTGGTGGCGATCGACACCGGCAAGACGGTCGGGGTCGAGGCCCTCGTGCGGTGGAACCACCCCGAGCGTGGCCTGGTCCCGCCCTTGGAGTTCATCCCCATCGCCGAGGAGTCGGGGCTGATCCTCCAGATCGGTCGCTGGGTGCTCGCCCATGCCTGTACCCAGGCCGCCCAGTGGGTCAACACCATCGGCGACTCGTCGGGGTTCTCGGTCAGCGTGAACGTCTCGAGCCGCCAGCTCGAGCACGACCGGATGATCGCCGAGGTCGCCGCCGCGCTCGAGGAGAGCGGGCTCCCGCCGCAGTGCCTCGTGCTCGAGATCACCGAGAGCTTCTTCATCCGCGACCTCCCGGCCGCGGTGCGGCGGCTCCAGGCGTTGCGACGCCTGGGGCTGCGCATCGCCATCGACGACTTCGGGACGGGGTTCTCGTCGTTGAACTCGTTGGCTCGGCTCCCCATCGACGTCGTCAAGATCGACAAGTCCTTCATCGACGCCCTGGGGACGCGCTACGACGCCGTCATCGGTGCGGTGGTGGAGGTGGCCGAGGCGTTCGACCTGACGGTGGTGGCCGAGGGCATCGAGCGCGAGGAGCAGCGCGACCGGCTCATCGACATCGGCTGTCCCTATGCCCAGGGGTATCTGTTCGGCAAGCCCGCCGCACCCGAGGACCTCGGGCACCTCTTCGTCCCTGCCGCCACGACGGCGGGTCTGGGCGCACCGGGGTCGGGGGGCTCCTGAGCTACCGGGGGTTGATCCCCCAGCGCCCGCTCCACGAGGCGCCGGGCTCGAGCCGCACCAGGTCGACCCCGGAACGCAATGCGTCGGGCGGGCACGACATGGGCTCCACCGCGATCGAGGCGCGCCGCCGAGTGGTCGGCTCGAGGGTGTCGCCGGTGAAGACCATGACGTAGCCGAAGTGCTCGTCCATCCACACCGTGACGCCCCGAGCCGCCGGCGGTGTCGTCGAGCTCGACGCGTGCCATCCCGTCGGTGTCACGGCGGAAGTCGGTGAAGGCGGTGTCGAGCACGGTGTCGCCGATCCAACGCGGCGCGTTGAAGTCGACGCTCGGACCCGCTCACCGGGCTCGTCGAGGTGGGCAGTCCCCGTTCGTCGGTGACGAGCCGACGCCGGGCCGGGATGGCGAGCGACGTCGAGTCGATCGGTGTCGACAGCGTCAGGTAGGGGTGGAAGCCGATGCCGAAGGGTGCCGGCGCTCCGGTCGAGGTTGGTGGCCGTCGTGGTCACCGTCAGCCCGTCGCGGCCCAGGCGGTATTCGATCGACAACCACAGGCGCCATCGGTAGCCGGGTTGGGGGTGCAAGGTGCAGCCGAGGTTCAAGACGTTCTGGGCGCGCGACACGAGCTGCCAGGGCAACCACCGGACCAGGCCGTGGATGGCGTTGTGCCGATCGGGCTCGTCGAGCGCGGCGCGCCCCTCTTGGCCCTCGTAGCTGTAGCTGCCGTCGCCGAGCCGGTTGGGCCACGGGGCGAGGACCTGGCCCCGGCCCGAGTCGCACAGGTCGTCGACCCCGAACCCGTCGAGCACCGGCCCGGCCCCCCACGGTGTAGGAGCGGAGGGTGGCGCCCACCTCGGTCACGACCACCTGGTGCCGTCCGTGCCCGATGTCGTACTGCACCCCGGAGGGTGCTGGGTTCCGGTTGCGGTGACAGGCAAGTGGTGGCTCGTTGTCCGGTCGTCGTCGGCGTACTGAGGAGTACGGGTCTGTGGCGGAGTCGTATGGTAGACGGGCGAGCCCACCTCGGCGCATGAGGTCCACCTCGACGCACCGTGGTGGGCCGCAGCGGAGGTTCTGTGCGGATCCTGGTCACCAACGACGACGGCGTGCGCGCCCCGGGCATCGCCGCGCTGGCGCTCGTGGCCGGCGTCGACCGGCCACGACGTCGTCGTCGTCGCCCCGCTCATCGACTACAGCGGCGCCGGCGCGGCGGTGGGCCCGGTGCACTCCCGCGCCGGCGTGGACTACGAGGCCCACGCCATCGAGGGCCTGGGCGACATCGCCCACCTACGGCATCGACGGGCCTCCCGCCCTGGCGGTGATCCTGGCCTGTGTGGGGGGCTTCGGGCCCCGCCCCGACATCGTGCTCTCGGGCATCAACCACGGCGTCAACGTGGGCCGGTCCGCCATGCACTCGGGCACGGTGGGCGCCGCCCTCACCGCCGCGCACTTCGGCCTGCGCTGCCTGGCGGTGTCGATCCGTTGGGGCGACGACCCGGTCCCCTGGGAGACGCCCGCGACCATGGCCGGGGCGCTGGTGCCGGTGCTCGAGCAGGCGCCGGCGGGGACGACGCTCAACCTGAACGTGCCCAACGTCGCCCTGGGCGAGCTCCGGGGCCTGCGCCACGGGCGGCTGGGACGGGGCGGCACCATCCGCTCCGCGGTGCACGTCACCGGCGACGACGACACGCCGCTCCCCCACGTGGCGCTCCCGCCCGGGCAGACCGGCACGCTGCGCCTCGACCTCACCGCCCCGGGGAGCAGCACGCCGGGTGCATCCCGACACCGACGCCGGGCTGCTCGCTCGGGACTACGCGTCGTTGACGGCGCTGGTCGGGGTGCGCGAGGCGGGCGCCGAGTCCGACGACGTGGTCGACGACGCGCTCGAGGCGCTCTATGCCGTGGCGGGGGTCACGCCCGGGCAGGATCCCGACGACGAGGGCTTCGCCTGAGCCGTCGATCGCGTCGGACGACGCCGGGTCGAGTCAGTAGGGACCGTCGCAGCAGGAGTCGCGCCAGCCGCAGCTCGGGCACCGGTAGTGGGCGTGCTCGGGACGCATCGGCGCACCGCAGGCCATGCACGCCGTCGACAGGTCGGCGGGGTGTTTCGCGGTCGGTCACCGAGGGTCCCGACGGCACGCTGGGGGTGGTTGGCGTCATGGGACCGAAACGCTACCGACGCGTCCCGCGGCGTCGCGGACCCGATTTCGAGCCGATATCTGACCGGGCGTCCAAATCCCCACCCGGGGTGCTCGAGGACCGGAGAAACCCCAGGTCAGTGAGGAGATCGGCGGGTCACCCCAGGTCGGTGACGGGGGTCCGAACACGGCCTCCTGAGGCCGGATGAGCTTGTGCGCCGACGCGCAAGCGCTTACATTCGTTCCCACTCAAGCCATCGGCAGAGTCCATGCGACAGCAGCGGAGGCTGTCGCCCGGGCCCCAGAGGCCCTGCTCATGTGGACCGCCCCGGAACGCTTTGTCCCCCTGCGCCGCCGCGCGCCTGGGGTCCCGGTCTTCGCGCTGCTCGGCACCCCACTGCCCTGTCCGTCGACCGTCGACACCGCTCACGAGGAGGAAGTGCCTAACGCCAGAACCCCGGGTCGCTCCGTCAGCACCTCGTTCGGACCTGCAGTCAGTCCAGGGCCGCCCGCCCTTCCCGGCGCCGGCTCCGCGAGACGAATGCACCAGACGACGGGCCGCCCGCATTCCCAAGCCCACCTGGAGCCCTACGGGGATCCCGTGAACTTCAAGGAGGCACAAGATGCGGAATCACCGACTCTTTGGCGTTGTCATCGCCGTGCTGCTCGGCAGAGCGTTTCTGCACCAATCGCCGAGTTCTCCTCACCATGACCATCAGCAGATCACCGGCACCCACGTCGGTGGGACCGGTATTCAACTCACGTCGGCGAGATTGTCCGCGCGATCGAACACCGACGCCCCTCGCCCTCGGCGAGGCGTCACCTGTCGGCCTGCTGCGGCCGGCGGGACAGAGCAGACCCTCGGCGCCATCCGGCTGGCATCGACCGACGTGCCCCCGCCCCAGTCCGAGGCCTCGATGGCCGAGGGCGACGGGACGCACATCGGGCTGCTCCGGCCGGCCGGGACGCGGTACGTGAAGATGCTCTTTGCCTGGATGGCATACGAGCACGAGCACGCACCGCCGCCGCCGCCCCCACCCGCCCCCGGGCCATCCCGGTGGTGGCCGTGGCGTGCACCACGGCGCCGCGCCCACGCCCAAGGCGCCCGTCGCACCCGCGACGAGTGCCGCCGGCGGTGACGTGTGGGCCGGCCTGCGCAAATGCGAGTCAGGCGGCAACTACGCCGACAACACCGGCAACGGCTACTACGGCGCCTACCAATTCGCCCTGGGGACCTGGCACGGGCTGGGGTACTCGGGTCTGCCCTCGGCCGCCGCGCCGGCCGTCCAGGACCAGGCCGCCAAGCAGCTCCAGGCCCGCAGCGGCTGGGGCCAGTGGCCGGCGTGCTCCCGGCGCCTCGGGCTCACCTGAGCCGAGCGAAGCAAGAAGGACACCAAGAAAGAGGTGCGAGCCCGAATGTCCCCCGGGTAACGTCGCGGGCGTGGCGACCGTGGGGGCCGGGCTCGGCACTTCGACTTCGACTTCCGCTCGCAGCGCGCCGGCGCCCCGGCACGAGCCGTCAGAGCACGGGGCGTCAGAGCACGGGCCGCGCCCGGCCTGAACCCGAACCAGCGGGGGCCGGGGAGGGACCTGACGACGGGGTCGACTCGACGTCGGCGCCCCAGGGCCTGTGGGCCATGGCGCCGGTCTCGTGGGTGAGCGGGCTCTTCGAGCGGCGTCCCTTCGAGGAGGGCACCTTCGAGGTCGAGGGCCTGCGGTTGCACTACGAGCGCCACGGCGAAGGATCCCGGGTCCTCGTGTTCCTCCACGGCCTGTTGCTCGACAACCAACTGAGCCGGCGCCTGGCCGCAGACCTCGCCGACCGTGGGTTCCAGGTCGTGCTCCTCGACCTGCCCGGCCACGGCCTGTCCGACAAGCCCCGCCACGCGTCGGCTCACCGCATGGACTCCTACGCCCGCTACGTGGTGGCACTGCTCGACGAGCTCGGCATCGACGAGGCCGTCGTCGGAGGTGTGTCGCTCGGGGCCAACGTGAGCCTCCAGGTCGCGGTCCAGGCGCCCGACCGGGTCCGCGGGCTCCTCATCGAGATGCCTGTCCTGGAGTGGGCCGTGCCGGGCGCGGCCATCGTGTTCTTGCCGATGCTCCTCGGCGTCCACTACGCAGCGCCCGTTGGTCCGACTGGTGGCGTCCCTGGCGCGCCGGGTGCCTCGGTCGACCGTGGCCCCCCTCGACAGCGTGGTCACGATGATCTCGCGCCGAGCCCGAGGAGATCGCGGCGGTGCTGCACGGCATGCTCGTCGGTCCCATCACCCCGACCTACGAAGCGCGCCAAGCCATCGAGGCGCCCACGCTCGTCATCGGGCACAAGATCGACTTCATCCACCCTTTCACCGACGCCGATCACCTCACGCGCCAGCTCCAACACGCTCGGCTCATCGAGGCCCGATCGATCTTCGAGCTCAGCGCTCGCCCCGGACCGGCTCACCGCCGAGATCGCCGAGTTCCTCGACGACACCTGGAGCGAGGGCTCGGAGCCCAGGGCGCTGGGCGCGTCGGCCTGATCCTTCTCAGCGACGGGGCTCCCAGGCGTCAGGGTCCTCGGTCAGCTTGGCCACGGTACGAGGAAGTCGCCCGGCCACGACGTCTTCGAGGCTGACCCGCTCGAGGACATTGCGCAGGCTGGCCCGGACCGCCACCCACACGTCTTGGAGGTGCTGCGGCGGCACCGTCGTAGTGGGTGGCTTCGGGGCGGAGTCCCCGGACCTCGGCCAGAGGACCGTCGAGGGCCCGCATGACATCGGCGACGCTGATCTCCTTGGCCGGCCGGGCCAGACGATAGCCACCGTCGGAACCCCGTTGGCTCGAGACGATGCCGGCCCGGCGCAGCTCGATGAGGATCGCCCCGAGGAACCGCGCCGGGAGACTCTGGGCCTGGGCGAGAGCCTCAGCCGTGGCCGGCTCGTTGCGTGCGGCCAGGGCCAGGAGGGCCCGCATGCCGTAGTCGACCTTGGCCGGAATGTGCACGGACGGGATTCTGCCTGCCCGCGGGGCCCGACGCCCACCACATCTATTCCTGTCGGGCGACAAAGTCCTTGCGCAGGCGACTCCAGGGTTCGATGCTGATGCCAAGGCGATCGCGACCTGGTCCCGACCTCGGTTCCGGGCCCCGGCAGACCGGCAAGGAGGGTTCCTGGCCATGAGACTGGCGGAGAGGCACCATCAACCCGTCGAGGCCCACTTCACCGAGGGGGAGCTCGACCTCGAGCCACCCGAGGAACTCGCCATCGCCGAGCTCGACGAGGAGGCCATCTTGGAGCTGGAGCTCGACAACGAGGACCTTCTCGAGCAGGACGTCGACGAAGACACGCTCGAAGACTCCCTGGAGGACCTCATCCACGGGGACGACGCCGAGGATGACGACGAGACCGAGGCGAACGGCGCGCTCGTCGTTGGCCACCACCTTCGCCCCCCTGCTCGAGGCCGGCCCGAGGCCCGCCGAGGGGGTCGAAGACAGTCTCGAGGCCGACTACGAGGACGCGAGACCACGAGGAGAGCCTGGACCTGGTCCTCCTCGACCGTCTGGCGCTGCGCGGTGACGGCGAGGGGCAAGACGAGGACAAGACGACGAAGATGGGGCCCTCCACAACGTGTTGCTGCAGATGCACAGCGACACCATCGACCTCGTCGACGTGGCCCCGTGCCGTTCGGACGAGTTCGTGTGCCGGTCGTGCTTCTTGGTGCGAACGCGGGGCCAACTCGTCGACGCCGAGGCCGAGGCCGACGTCATGGTCTGCCGCGACTGCTCGACCTGATCCATCGTCAGGACCCCCGCGGACCCGGTCGAGGTGCCTCGGGCAGGGTCCAGAGTCCCGAGAGAGGCGGAACCGGGCTCCCGTCGACTACAACGGGCCGCCATGGACACCACGCCGCGGCCCGAGGTGGCGCCCCGCTCCACGCCACCGGCGCACCATCGCCGTCACCGGATCGGGATCGGGGATCGGCGCCGCGGTCAGCCGGCGATTCGAGCGCAGCGGTGCTGCGGGTCATCGGCATCGACCTGCACGACGCCCAGGTCACCGCCGACCTGTCCGGCCCCCGAGGCCGGGCTCAGGCGCTGGCCGCGGTGGCCGAGCTGTCGGGGTCGCGACTCGACGGGCTCGTGGTGTGCGCCGGGCTCGGGCCCCAGGTCCAGCCCGACCGAGATGATCGCCCATGTCAACTACTTCGGCGCCGTCGACGTGCTCGACGGCATGCTGCCGCATGCTCGTCGAAGGCGAAGCTTCCGCGGCGGTGGTGGTCTCGTCGAACTCCGCCAGCCTGACGCCCGCGCACGAGGAGCTGCTCGGCCTGCTGCTCGACGGCGACGAGGAGAAGGCGTGCGCCTGCGCGGCGGGCGCTCGACGGTGCCACGGTCTACGGCATGAGCAAGCTCGCCCTGACCCGGGCCATGCGTCGGCGCGCCGGAGCGTGGGGCAAGGCCGGGGTCGGCTCAACGCGGTGGCCCCCGGGCCCGTGGACACGCCCCTGCTGGCGGGTGGGCTCGAGGACCCCGTGCTCGGGCCGCTCATCGAGGCGCTGCCGGTGCCGATGGGACGCCGGGCCACCGCGGCCGAGATCGCGGCGGCCATCGGGTTCCTCCTCGATCCGGCCAACAGCTACATCCACGGCTCGGTGCTCTTCGTCGACGGCGGGAGCGACGCGCTGCTGCGTCCCGACAGCCTGTACTGACGCCCCTGAGCCGGCACGGTCAGCCGTCGTCGGGCGCTCGGTCGGGACCGGTCGCGCTCTGCGCTGCCGATTGGACGTGCGCTTGTCGGTGAGCCGTCTGGCCCGTGCCGACACCGAGGGCTTGGTGGCGACGCGGGGGCGCTCCACCCGCAAGTCCGTCGGCCAGGCGCGTGCCGCAGCCTCTGCAAGCGCCAGCTCCCGGTTGCGCATCTGGGAACGCTCGTCACCGGCCGCGGCGCGCACCGTGGGCCCGAGCCGCTCGAGGAGCCGGGCCCGCTGGCGGGGCCCGAGCGACTTCGACCCCGCCACGTCGAACGACACCTCGGCCCGGGTGCTCGCCTTGTTGGCGTGCTGGCCGCCGGGGCCACCGCTGGTGGTGAAGCGCCACTCGAGCTCGTCGGCGGGGATGACCAGGTTCCGCGGTGACGCGCAGCGAGCCGACGTGCGCGGGCGGTCCGCTCAGGGGGCGGGCTCGAGCGGCAACGGGGTTCTCGAGTGTCCCGACACGCTCGATCTCGATGCGGACGACGTCGCCGTCGACGAGCCAGCGAGGGGGGTCGAAGCCCATCCCGACCCCGGCCGGGGTCCCCGTCGAGATGATGTCTCCGGGCTCGAGGGTGAACACCGTGGACAGGTACTCGACCTGCTCCCAGCACGAGAAGATCATGTCGTCGGTGGACGCGTCCTGACGGAGGTCGTCGTTGACCCATGTCCGCAGACGCAGGCGGTGAGGATCGCCGATCTCGTCCCCGGTCACGATCCACGGCCCCGTGGGCCCGTGGGTGTCGAAGGACTTCCCGAGCGTCCACGTCGGGCGTGCGCCACTGCCAGTCGCGCACGGTCACGTCGTTGAGGATCGTGAAGCCGGCCACGACCGACGGCGGCCTCGGCCGCAGGCACGTGGCGACAGCGGCGGCCGATGACCATGGCGAGCTCGCCCTCGTAGTCGACCTGGGCCGAGACCCTCGGGATCTCGATGGCGTCGCCGGGGCCGATCACACAGGTGCGCTGCTTGTTGAACCACACCTGGTACTCGGGGCGCGGTCGCCCCGGTCTCGGCCACGTGGGCGGCGTAGTTGAGCCCGATGCCGAGCACCTTGGCGGGGTGGGGCACCGGCGGGCGGAGGTGGACCTGCGTCGAGCGGCAGTCGACGGGCGCCCGACCGTCGTGGCGTCGTCGGCCCGCTCCATGGCCGCGGGTCCGGCCACCAGGAACTCGGTCATGTCGCCGGGGAGCGCCACCGACGGGTCGGTGAGGTCCACCACGTCCTCGTCGACGACCACCCCGGTCCGGAGCACCGAGGGTGCGTCGGGTTCTACGAAGCTCACGAGCCGCATGCCGCCACCGTACCGACAACCTGATAAGAGAACAGCACGACGCCAGCCCAGGTCGGAGACAGCCCGACCAAGAGACGGAGATCGCCGATGCCCGGAAGCCTGCAGGGCAAGGTCGCCCTCGTGACCGGATCGTCGAGCGGCATCGGGGCGGCCACGGCCCGGGCCCTCGCCGCGGAGGGAGCCGCCGTGGTGGTCAACTCGGCCTCGTCGGTCGAAGCGGGCCAGGCCCTGGCGGCGGAGCTTCCCGGCGCCAGCTACGTCCAGGCCGACATCGCCGACCACGAGCAGGCCCGGGACCTCGTGGCCCGGGCCGTCGAGCACCACGGCCGACTCGACATCCTCGTCAACAACGCCGGCACCACCCAGGTCATCGCCCATCCCGACCTCGACGGCCGCCTCTCCCGAGGTGTGGCGGCGCATCTTCGACGTCAACGTGATCGGCACCTGGCAGGTGACCGTGGCGGCGGTCCCCCACCTCCGCGCCGGCGGGGACGGCGCGGTCGTGAACGTGTCGTCGATGGCGGGCCACACCACCCGGGGGAGCTCGATCCCCTACGCCACCTCCAAGGCGGCGGTGAGCCACATGACCGAGCTCCTCGCCAACGTGCTCGGGCCCGAGATCCGGGTCAACGCGGTGGCGCCGGGGCTCGTCGACACGCCCTGGACGGCGGATTGGGACGTCCGATGCGCGAATTCGTCCGGGCCATGGCGCCGATGCAGCGGTCGGGGACGCCCGAGGACATCGCCCACGTGATCCTCGGGCCTGGTGACCGCCAGCTACGTGACCGGCGAGATCGTCATGGTCGACGGCGGGCTCCACCTGCGTTGAGCCACCGACAGGCGCCCCGCGGGTGGCCCGACGTCGGCGCCCTTGTCATGATGACCAGGTGCCGCACTATGAGAAGCCGACGTCGATCGACAAGGCCTTCAACTCCACCGTGGCCGCCTGACGCGCCTGGGCGTGAGCGTGTGGGGCTCGCGGGTGCTGCGGGTCCGAGGCCGGAAGTCCGGCCAATGGCGCAGCAATCCCGTGAACGTCCTCACCCTCGACGACGGGCGCTACCTGGTGGCCCCGCGGGGCGAGACCGAGTGGGTGCGCAACTTCCGCGTCGCGGGCGAAGGCGAGCTCGTCGTCGGTCAGCCGGGTGGAGAAGTTCAGGGCCGATGAGATCGGCGACGACGACAAGGTGGCGGTGCTTGCGGGCCTATCTCCGCCGCTGGAAGTTCGAAGTCGGACAGATTCTTCGACGGCGTCTCGGCCGACTCGTCCGACGACGAGCTGCGGCGCATCGCGCCCGAGCACCCCGTCTTCCGGATCACCACGCCGGCGGCGCGGTAGGAGCGCATGGACTTCGACATCTGGTTGCCGACCGCCAATCCGTTCGCCACGCCGGAGTTCCTGGCCGCGGTGGCGCGTGAGGCCGAGGGGCGCGGCGTGCACGGCATCTGGGTCGGCGAGCACGTCGTCACCTTCGAGCACTACGCCTCGAAGTACCCCTACGCCGAGGACGGCCAGGCCCCCATCCCACCGGGCTCGGGCCTGCTCGAGCCGTTCACCACGCTGGCCTTCTTGGCCGCGGCTCACCACCATCGGTGCGGTCTGGGGACCGCCATGTGCCTGTTGCCCCAACGCAATCCCGTCTACAGCGCCAAGGAGGTCGCCACCGTCGACTGGCTGTCGGGCGGACGGGTCGACCTGGGCGTCGGCGTGGGATGGCTGCGCGAGGAGTTCGAGGCGGTGGCGGTGCCGTGGGAACGACGCGGGGACCGCACCGACGAGTACCTCAGGTGCTCCACGCCTTGTGGTGCGAGGACCCGTCGTCGTTCTCCGGCACCCACTACACCCTTGCCCCCTGCAACCTCCACCCCAAGCCTGTCCAGGATCCGCATCCCCCCATCCACATCGGCGGCGAGAGCCAGGCCGCCATGCGGCGCGCGGCCCGAGTCGGGCCAGGGTTGGCACACCTTCAACCGCGCTCCGGCCGACCTCCCCGATGCCGCTCGGCACCCTCGAGGCACTGCTCGCCGAGCAGGGCCGGACGCGCGCCGAGATCACGGTGACGGTGTGCCCGTACTTCAAGCCGCTCGACGCGTCGATCACCGAGCAGTACGCCGAAGCCGGCGCCGACGCGGTCTCGGCGCTGCTGTTCGCCATGTCCGCCGATGACGTCCCCGCCGCGTTCGAGGCCCTCGACCCCTGCCTCGAGCGGGCCAAGGCGTGCTGAGGTCTCCCGGTCCCGCTCACCTGGACCGATCGAGCCCCGGGATCCGGGTCTCGTAAGTGACAGTAATGTAGTTTTGCGTTCACTGCCGGTGACGACTAAACGGGGGAAGTGCGATGCAGGACCTGGATGACGATCCACGCCTCGGTCGCAGGCGGCTCTCCGCCATCCAGGGTGAGCGAGGAACTCCCACCGTGACCACCCAGGACGAATCGGTGGTGTCGGCGCAACGGCTCTTGAAGGTGGCCGCGGCGCTCTCCGACGGCGCCACCAAGCTCCACGCGCAGTTGCGCCATCTCGAGCCCGCCGAGCGTGACGCGATCTTGGACCTGGTGGCCGAGCAGGTGACCGAGATCGTCACCGTGTGGGCCGACCTCGTGCGCGGCGTCGTCTCGAGCGACGCCACCACGCCGCCGGCGTCATCGCCGGCAGCTCCGGCCGAGGTCGTCACGGTCGACTCTCGAGGTCCGACACCGTTCGACACCGTTCGACACCAACGTGGAGCCGGTGACCATCCCGCCCGTGTGCCCTCTCCCGAGCCGGTCCGGGCCGCTTCGCCACCACGCCCGTCCTCCGAGCCGGCGCTCCAGTCCCCCGACCCTGCCTCGACGCCGACGATCCGCCACCTCTCCACGGAACCGGGGCGTGACTCGGACCGCCTGACACGCGACGAGCTCACCGGTGTTCTCAATCGACAAGCAGGCTTCGCCGCGCTCGGACGCGAGATCGATCGATGCCGACGCAGCGGCGAGCAGTTCATCCTCGGCTACCTGAACGTCGACAGGATGAAAGTCGTGAACGACGCCCGGGGCTCGCGCGCCGGCGACGAGATCCTGCGCAAGGTCACCGCCGCGCTCCGAGCCACCTTGCGGTCCTACGACGTCATCGCCCGGCTGGGCGGCGACGAGTTCCTCTTCTCCCTACCCGGATCGGACATGGCGACCGCCGAGCTCCGCTTCAAGGAGTTCGCCGTGATCCTCGCCGAAGAGGCGCCAGGCTCGACCGCCAGCGTGGGCTTTGCCGACCTCCACGAACACGACACCCTCGACGACCTCATCGCCGCGGCCGAGACCGCCATGCTCAAAGGCCGCCGGGCCCGCCGGCGCGGCCGGGGTTAGTCCCGACAACCTCTGGTGGCGCGCCGATCTCGGGACAAGTCCACGGCCCGGTCCGACGCGGACGACGACGGAGCCGACACCGACAACGACGTCTCTGTGGACCAGGACGGGGACGTGGCGATCGTCACCTTGCGTCGACCGCCTCACAATCTGCTCACCGAGCCCGTCCTGCGCGCCTTGGCAGACGCCGTGGCGGGGTTGGAGGGCGTCGGCCCGGGCGGCGGTGGTGTGCTCGGAGGGTCGCTCGTTCTGTGCCGGCGCGGACTTCCGCTCCGGCGATGCCCCTGACCCCACCGACCAGGGCAACTTCGAGGAACGGACGGGCGCGTTCTACAACCAGGCGGTGCGGATCTTCGACTCTCCCCTGCCGCTGGTGGCGGCCGTCCAGGGGGCGGCCATCGGAGCCGGGTTCGGGCTCGCCCTGGCCTGTGACCTCTGCGTCGTGGGCGAGCTCGGCTGGTTCCAGGCCAATTTCGTCCGCCTCGGGATCCATCCCGGGCTTCGCGTTGAGCGCCACCCTGCCTCGCGTCGTGGGTCCTGGACGCGCTTCGGAGCTCCTCCTCACGGGGCGCCGGGTGGTGGCGGCCGAAGCAGGGAGGATCGGCATCGCCCAGCGGGCGGTCCCTGCCGGCGACGAGGTCGCCGTCGCGCTCGAGATGGCCACACTGATCGCGGCCGGGGCGCCCCTGGCGGTGGCGTCCACGAGAGCGACCCTTCGCCACGGCCTCGCCGACGCAGCGCGCCAAGCCATGCGCCACGAGTTGGAGGAGCAGGCGGGCTTGGCGGGGACGTCGGACGCCATCGAGGGTGTGCAGGCAATGCTCGACGGCCGTGAGCCGCGCTTCGAGGGCCACTGAGCTCGTCACTGAGCTCGTCAGTGCCCAACCGGTCAACGCCGTACCCGCCCGCAGCGCCGGCGATCCGGTCGCAGGTGAACCCGGCCGCCTGAACGTGGTGGGGACGGCCCTACCCCTCGTCGAGATCGGTGGGGAGGAGGTGCCAAGTTTGAGGGGTCGTGTCGGAAAGTTCCTTCGCTTGGTCCTCGTATCCGAGGTCGGTAGCGGTCATCCGTTCCCTGTGCTGGCGGAGATGTTCGTCCCACGACGCCACCACAAAGATCTCCTCGAATTCACCCCACCGCTCACCGTTACGGAACAGCCCCCACTGTGTGGCGCCGGTCCGCAGCCGCGACTCACGAAGACGCAGCATGGCGCGCATGAAGTCCGGCTCACGATCGGCCGCGACGGTGTAGACGGTACGGACCACCACCGGCCCACCGTCGACGCAAATGGCCATCGGCTGAGGCCTTGCGTGACACGCGAGTCACCTCCGTGCTGATCGGTGCCAGCAGCGTGGCCCAACTCGAGCAAAACGTGAGAGCCCTCGACCCCCTCGAGTTCTCCGCCGATCAACTCGCCGCCATCGATCGCTACGCCGTCGACGACGGCATCGACTTGTGGCGCATCCCGGCCACCTCGTAGGCAAGAGGGCGATACCAGTGGCGCGAGATACCGAGAGCTCGAGCACAAATCGCTGGCGCTCGACCCTTGTTCCTCGGCCAAAGCGAACATCGGAGCCCGGGCCGGGATGGACTGACGGCGCGGGCACTTCCGCTCTGTTGCCTTACCCTCCAGTCGTTTGGCCCACCGTAAGAGCCACACGATGCCCCGCGACCTCTGGGGGCATAGAGGTCGCGGGGCATCCACCCGATCGGCTCGGGAGGGCTGCGATCGTTTCCAGGACGATCTCCTCTACCTCCCACCGGTCAGGCTGAGCATGAGGCGCTGCTTGGCCACGGAGTTCCGTCGGAAGTTCTTGGCGCGTACCAGGACGACGTAGGTCTTGCTTCGGTCCGTGGTCAATGCCGTCCCGGTGATCGTCGCCGTCCCATTGCCGTTGTTGACCAGGGAGAGCCCCTTGGGAAGATGCTTCACCAAGATCGTCGGCGCCGGAACTCCCGTGGTGGAGATGACGAAGGAGAAAGGCGTCCCTGCCACCACATGGCCCGTGGCGGGGCTTGTGATCGATGGCGCCGAGTTGTTCACGGCGTTGAACTGGACTGCTGGAATGTACCACGGTGCAGCTGCGGTCCCGCTGCCCCAGCACCCCGAGTTCGTTCCGTTATTGGTGGGATACCCAGCGGGCTCGTCGATGCGGAATACCCCGATACCCGCTGCTCCACCGTCGCAGTAGTTGCCTTCATAGCCACCGCCATGAACGGCCATGTACAGCGTGCCAGGATACGAGTTGCTCCCCACACTGGGAGACTTGGGCTGGTTCGACAACGCGACGTTCAACGAATCAGTGGGACTCGTGTACCCGAGCGGGTGCAGGCCTGAGGTGTTGGTGTTGAACGTGATTCCGTAGATCACACTGCTGGGCAAGGTGACGTGCCCGAAGGTGAACTCGATGTCGGTGAAGTACCCGTTGAAACACTTGGCCAACCCGGCGTCGTACCACGTGGTGGGTGTGGACGGGCAGTCGGTGGGATCTGCCGACGGCCGATACGGGATGGCGAAGGTCTGGGTGGTGCTGGCAAGCAGCGCGCCTTTTGTCGATGGCCCGTTGGCCGAAGCCGGGCCCACACCGAAAATGTTGAAGGTGATGGGGACGTTGAACGTCGCCCCTGGTGCAGTCACGCAAGGGCTAGGATTTCCGGTCCAACTTCCTGATTGACAAGCCCAGCTGCTCATCTGTACGACGACGTTGCTCAACACTCGAGACGTGGTGTCGAAGTTGATCTGGTTCCCGAATTCTTGTATTCCAGCAGCTTCGAAGCTCATGCTGGGCACATTGCCGGGGTTGGGATCGATGATGGAGTCGTAGATCACAGGGTCGTGCACTGCGATCTTCGCCGCTTTGACACGATGGGTCTTGGCGAGCGCCGCCGGTGCTGTTGACACTGCAAGCAGCGCCAGCATGGAAATTGCAGATAGTCCGATCAAGATCTTTCGCATCACGCCGCCTTTTCTTCTTCGGGGCCGTGTGGTCCCAATTGGAACGCCTTCTGAGCCTGGACACAGACGACAGGGCCGAGAGGCCCTGCTCGCGTCCCGGTGCGTCAGAGTCCTCTCACCGAGTCCTCGCGCACTCGACAACAATCACCCGAAACTGATCTATGCGCATCCCGCAATTTGATGAGCACGGTGGTTTGTCACGACGACAGTCCCGCGTGCCATACCGACACACCGGGCTTCCTTGCGCGCGTCTGTGGCCCCAGGGCGCGCAGAACCACATGGAGCGGAGCCACGACGAGATGACAACCCCGCCTGTCACGTTGGCAGACGCGCATGCTCGTATCACCCGGGCATCCTCGTCTCGAATGGCGATCCGTCGCGACAGGCCGAGCGCGTTGTGGCATCTTGGCGTGTCGCGTTGACAGAGGGGGTTGTCATGTTGTGCCACATGCGGCAGAGCGCTTCGCAGGTCCGAGTGGCTGCGTAGTCTTGCGTGCGGCCGACGACGGAACGACCGCCCTGTGCGTAGCGCCGTCGACCGGTCGAGTCGTCGGGTCCCAGATGGACGCTGATGCGCCACAAACCGGTACCGACGGCACTGGAGCTGCCGCTGCATGGATGAGACGCAAACCCTCGCACCTCTCGACAGCCAGGATCTGAGGCGTTTTGACCTTGTCGGTGCGCGATGGCTGCAGGTGTCGCGCGCCGAGGATTGCGTAAGAGTCCCAGGCCGAGCCACGAAGGTGACCCGCTCGGGATCACCGCCGCTGAGCGATTGCCCGTGGATCAGGGCGAGGGCGTTGGTCACCTTCGGTCTCGCTCGGCAGTGGTGGACGGATGCGTCACCAGGCCGACTCCGGGTGCTCCCGGTCACCGCCAGGGTGCAGAAGCTCATGAAATCCACGGCGATGGTGGTGTACAAAGTGTCATGGCCCACGACGCCGAAGGACGCGAGGCCCGTCAGGACTCGGTCATCGACCCTGGCCTGCAGGTGCCGGAAAGAGGCGATGCGAGGGACGGACCAGCACTACGGAGGGATCATCCGCCTTTCGACGCCTCCTACCAAGGCGGTACGGCGCCGTGGGACATAGGCCGACCGCAATCCGCCTTCGTGCGCCTCATCGAGGCTGGCGTGGTCCGCGGCCGGGTGCTCGACGTCGGCTGCGGAACTGGCGAGCACGCCCTCATGGCTGCCGGCAGAGGACTCGAGGCGACCGGTATCGATGCTGCCCCAACCGCCATCCGTCTGGCCAGGCAGAAGGCGGCACGACGTTCCCGTGATGCGCGTTTCGAGGTGTGGGATGCACTTGACCTGCCTGCCTTTGGCGAGCAGTTCGACACCGTGCTCGACTGTGGGCTCTTCCACGTCTTCGACGACGACGACCGAGCGCGATTCGTAGCCAGCCTTAGCGACGTTGTGGTGCTGGGCGGCCGCTACTTTCTACTCTGCTTCAGTGACAAACAACCGGGCGACTGGGGCCCGAGACGGATCCGCCAAGACGAGCTTCAGCACTGCTTCGCGGTTGGATGGCGGATCGACTCCATCGAGGACACCGTGCTGGAGATCACCCTCGCTCCTGAGGGCGCCCGCTCTTGGTTAGCCGCTCTTACCAGGATTTGACCAACGCGAAAAGTGCGGACTGGCCCAAGGGCGGACTAGCGGGCGCTGGCCCGCCAGCACATGTCGGGGACCCCGAGCGACCGCGTGCGACCGGGAAAAGGGGTGATCTCGATCGGTCCCCGGGGTAGCCACCGCGCCTCGGCCGAGCGCCCCGGACCGACACGATCTCGAAGGGCAGTTACGTCATTTCGTTCAGGAGAACAGCTGATGATTGCCGGCATACGTGACATGCCGTTCTGCTCGGCTCGGAGTGCGTCACTAGCCATAACGACGGCCCGAACGCCCCGGGGGGACCGCCACCGCCAGCGCAGTCCAAACGGATTGCTTCTAGGCGGACCTTTGGACGACAGTTGAAGAGGCACCGGGGTGCTGAATCTTGCGATTCACCGGGACGGCGGCACCAAGCAGCACCAAGACGGCGAGCAGGCTGCCACCGCCGTATATATCGATGGTCCAGATTCGCTGCCCAGCATTCGTGCCAACCTCAGCGACAAATCCGGCGATGGAACCCGCCGCGGTCACGGCAAGCGTCACCATGGCCCACCGAGCAATCAGGTGGGCACGGTGCATGTGACCCCTAGCCTCGGATTCGTCGTCGTCATCATGACCGGGTGTCTCGGTAACTTCCAGCCATGCGTCAACCTGCCACCAACACAGACCAAGCACTCCCAGCACGACGATTGCAAGGAGTGGTCCCGCCCATTGGGAACCGAACTGAATGGCATTCCAGACCTCTTGAGAACCCAGGCCGGGCGGGAAGTTCGACGCCGATTCGGTGATCGCTCGTGCGATTCCGGTGGCGAGGCCACCCACCGCCAACACCGACACGCAGGCCAGGACGGCCGCACCGAATATCTCGGGTACCTCCCAGGCCAGAGGCGGTTCGGACGGGTAACCGTCATCCAGCGGATCTTCGGGAACGGATTGGTCAGTCATGACCGAAGCGTAAGTCGTCCAAATCCTCGATGCAGTGAGTCAGCAATCAGGGTCGTTCGCAAACCTCCTTCAGAGTCTCTCGCTTCCCACGCGTCGGCGGGCCCTGACAACAGGCGTTACCCAACCGACATGCTGATTCGCCCGATGGTGTCATTAGCCCGGTCGACGAACCACATCGACGTCATCGGGGCCGGCGGTGATGGCACCTGGTTGGTCCATGCTGGGATCGTGATACGTCGTGAACACGCCTGAGGTCGTGATCCTGACGATGGCTCCCGTCCAGTTGGTGTTGCCGGGTGAAGCCTGGGAGCTGAACCAAAGGGCCCCGTCAGGACCCACGGTCATGCCACGGATTAACGGATCGTTGGTCGTGCAGCCCGTCAAGTGTCCCCAGCGCTGATCGATGGGTACCACCGCCTGCCATCGTGAGCTTTGATGAGAACTGACAGTGGCCGAGTAAGAGCAATGCACCGAGCCGTTTCCCCATGCGTTTGCCCTCGCCGCAGGTGAGGAGGGGAGGAGGACCGCCAACGGAAGAGCCACTGCTCCCAGTTGTCGAATCATCCGGTGGGTAGTACCCGGACCGCGCGTAGGCCGACCGCTTGAGCCCGCTATCGATAGGCAGCCTGGTCGACGCTGCCGTCGACCGTCGACTGGAGCACGTCCCGAGGGACAGCGACATCTGGCGACGTCGTGAGGGACTCGGCGACCGGGGTCGGCCCGCCCGGGAGCCTTGGCAGCAATCCGGCGTCGGACCGGAGTTCGGCCCGGGGTAGGTCATAGGTCACCCGGTACTCGGGGATCGGTAGCAACTCGTAGCGATCTCGGGCATGAGCATCGCCGTCGGGATCCGAACCGGGCCGGGGGCAACCCGCGCAGCAGAATTTCGCGTCGCCGAGCGATCGCGGATGGGTCAGGTCGGCGGTGCGCCCGTCACCTTCGGACTCCGCTCTGGCAGCCGGTGCGTTGCCCACCCTGGACCGGGCTTGAGACCGCCGGTGTTCCCGCCTGGTGCGCGGCCAAGAAAGCCAACCAGCCAGGGCACGCAGATCAAGCAGTTGTAAGTGGTCACGCGATGGATTCGGCTCCGCTTGCCTGAGGAAGCACCGAACGCTCATCCGACGGCAGGTGACGACCACCGAACCGGCGTTTTGGGGCAGGCTGGCATCTGTGGATGCCAGCGAGGAACGCCACCGTCTGGCAGCGCGACCTCTAGCCCAGGAACGTTCGAGGTTGTTCGACCTGCAAGCCGAGGCCTACGACCGGTTCCGGCCGACCTATCCCGATGCGGTGATCGACGAGCTGCTCGGTCCGGTGCCTTGGGGCCTGGAGGTTCTCGATGTGGGTTGTGGCACCGGGATCGCTTCAAGGCAGATCGCCCAGCGCGGCGCCAAGGTGCTGGGAGTGGAACTCGCTCCACGAATGGCGGAGATCGCCCGCGGCCACGGGGTGGACGTGGAAATTTCGGCCTTCGAAGCCTGGGACGCTGCTGGTCGCACCTTCGACCGGGTGACTTCGGCGCAGGCCTGGCACTGGCTCGACCTGCCTATCGCCACCGCGAAGGCGGCCTCTGTGCTGCGGCCGGGGGGCAGGCTTGGTCTGATCTGGAACGCGGGTTGTCAGCCCGATGATCTGGCCGATGCTCTCGAGGAGGTGTACGCGAGTGTCGTGCCCCCCGGCGGCCACCGTCTGTTCCGGGGGTATGCGGCCAATCGGTCATCCGACGTGAAGACCGGCCTCGGCTCCGAGATCGACGCCGTTTCAGCGGTGCCCGACTTCGGTGCCCCGACACAGAGGTGGTTCCCATGGACGCGGCGTCTACCAGCGGGATGAGTGGCTGGACCAACTTGTCTCACGGAGCGACCATGCCGCCCTCGAACCAAAGGTCCGAGACCGCCTGTTCGAAGCCATCGGCGCCGCCATCGATGATCAGGGCGGCTCGTTCGTCATGAACTTCGAGACCGTCCTGATCACCACGACTCGGCTGGGGTAGCCGGGACCCCCGGTCAGCGGCACCATGACACCGAACCGGCGGACGGGGCACTCTTGATGGGTGACTGGCCCGCGCCTTTTGGGGCACCCTTCGGCACCAACGCCACCGAGCCGTCCCTCCACAGAACGATCTGTCGCAGGACGGTCCAACCGCTCGCAGGGGCAACACCCGGCCGTCTGACCCCGAATGATCGCGGACGTAACCCGGCCATCTGGGGCACTCCGATGTGGCGATCTGCCGCGTCAGTTTAGGTTGACAAAGGAAAGTGTCAGTCTATACTGACAGGCATGGACATCGAAAATCTCAGCCTGAGTCTCTCGTCGGATGACCCGGCAATTGGGCTTCGCGCCTCGTTGGCGCTGCATCGCCTGGCCGAGAGGGTCGAAGCGAACCAGGTCGCGTCGGCCCGGGAGAAGGGCTGGTCGTGGCAGCAGATCGGAGACGCCTTGGGCGTCACCCGCCAATCCGTACACACCAAATACAACAAGGAGTCACCATGACCACCGAATCCGTTGTGCCAGAGGCGCTTCACGCCTGGGCCATCTACCTGCAGGCCGCTGAGGAGGCCCGACGCCGAGGTGATCGCCGAACGGGCACCGATCACATCCTGCTCGCCTTGTTGGAGGATCCCTCGATCGAAGTCGTGTTGGGCGCGAGCCTGTCCCAAGCTCGCCAGGCTCTCGAGTCGCTCGACCACGAAGCCCTGGGCGCCGTGGGCCTGGGGTCCGGCGCCGACGCCCCCGAGCTGCCGATGCGCGCCGTGCCGAAGAAGCCGAGGCTCAGAGACGTCATGAAGAAAGGTCGCTTCCGCATGACGCCGGCGGCAAAGAAAGTGCTCGAGGAAGCGTACAAACCCAAGGGCCATCGGAAGCTCCAGGTCACCGGCCCCGAGGTGCTGGCCCAGATCCTCGCTCTCCAACCGCCAGATCCTGCGGCGGTGCTACTGGGCGCTCTCGGCGTGAACACGTCGGAGGTTCGGCGCCGATTGGATGCGGTCACGCCCGACAACTGAGTCCCCAGCGACATTCACGACTTCGAGCGAACGTGTCCGCATCAGGCTCCCGTATATCGATCTTTGGCACGAGGATTGCTTTGGAGCCGGGTAGCCGGGGTCGGACGGTGAACCACTTGGGATCACCGCCGCCGAGGGATTCCGCGTGGCGTCGCTGATTGTGACGACGGCAAGTAGCCCATCGCCGGCAATCGCGCCCGGTCCAAGATGGCGAACGTGGCGCACGCAACCGGGTGTTAGCGCTCGGCCTGAAGATCCCTGGAGTAGGCCGTTTCAGGGCGAACAGACGGCATTCTCGCCTGGTCCGAGTTCACACCGAGGTATCCGGGTGATCCCGGTTGGTCCCCTGCGGACGATGTTCCCCCTTCCGACCACGGCCCGGCTGGAACTGGGCACCGATCGTGAGTGCCTGAACTTTGGCAGGACTTCCGGCCCTGCCGTCCTGAGAGCGTCCAGCGGACAATGAGTCGTGCAAGGGAAGAAGGTTTGCGGTGCGCAGAGCAGGCGTGGCCATGGTACTGGCGGCCCTCCTGAGTGCGTCGTGCACGACTACGCCCACCACGAGCCCGAGGGGCACTGGTTCCACTTCGACTAGCACGACCTCATCGACGACGCGTCCGTCGAGTGCGCTCGACGACCTGACCGCGTTCTTCACGGCTGCGGCCGACACGGACCAAAGACTGAAGGCCGCCGCCGTTGACGCCAACGGGGCTATCGGGACAACCGAGATCACGATCAGCAGGCCGACGCTCGACGCTATCGCCGCCGCCGACCCGACTCAGGCGGCGAAAGACATCCCCGCCGGACTCCCTCCGAATGTGTTGACGCCGGTGCTCACGGTTCAGAGCGACCTGGAGTCGCGCTATTACGCCTTCCGTGGCTACATCGAGGCCCAGCCCGGCATAATCCCCCGCACCCATCCCGTGCCCGGCTCCCTGTCAGCAGCCGACTACCTGCTCATCTGCCTCGGCAGCGGGAGCAAGGCGGCCAGTTCGTTTTCCACCGACGTGGCCGCCGCGAAAGTGGCGGCGTCCCACGCGCCGCCGGTCGTCACCGTCGACCCTGGCTCGCAAACTGCTGCCGATCTCGCCATCTGGCTACGGCAGAACCTTGAGGCCAACTCGGGGTGCGATAGCTGCGGCGGCACCCGGGCTACCAGCTTGGAGCCGATCACCTGGCACCAAGTTGCCCCACTGACACCGGGGGGCAACGCATGGGACGGCGACGTCGGGGGCCTCCTGTTCACCGCCCAATACACGCCAGGCCTGGGCTGGACCATCCAGCTCAATGCCTGTTGAGCGTATGGCAGCCCCGATGTCTGTTACGGACCGGGTGGCACCGCCTTCTCATCGGGTCACACGGTTGAGACCCCTCAGGACAAGCCGCGCACAGTGCGGATCCCGTACGTGTTGTGTATCCATCTGGCCCGTCCTGGAAGTGCCGGTACCGACTCGCCCCATGCTCACACCGGCCGTCGGGTTTGGGCGATCGGTATTCGGAGGTACCGGTGACACCTTTGTGGCCACCTCCGGCATGAGGACTGCGTCGGGGTCGCGCAACCGGGCCGTGTGGCGACCCGGTCGATATTCGCGTCGCTGAACATTTTCGCGTGGGTAGGGTCGGGCCCCAGTCTGTGACCTGCGGACTAATGGGGATCGACCAACCCCACCACCAATCCGGCGAGGCTGGTCAGCCGAGCCGCCGACAGGTGAGCACTGTCTTCCGCGACTTCTCCCACGTCTATGGCAATGGCGAGTTCACCTGGGATGGCTCCTGGACAGTCACCGATCCGCTGCCAGAGATTCACGACGATCTCATCTCAGCTTGGGAGATGTACCCGGGACCGATCACCCGGTGGCGCCTGCCTGTACGCCCAGAAGCACGGGTCTGGATCATCGATCATCCGTCCGACTGGGTACGTCTGGTGGAGTCCTATCCGATGGTCGCCTCTGGTGGCCACGCCGGATGGGAGTTGCCTGGCGTCAACCAACGTCTGGCCGATGTGCAGGACCTATGTGCTGTAGTGGGCCAGCATGCCGCCCGAGCCACTGCTTCACACCACGTCTTGCCGGATTGGGGTGCGGTTGCCTGCGACTATGACGGTGTGCACTTGAGTTGGGCAGGGTTCCTGACCACCGAGGGTTACATCAGCGACTTGGTCGATGGTGGCGTAACGATGCTGCGGTACTGGAGCAGTGAAAGAACACTGTGGCTCGGCGACGTATTCGGCGACCCTGAGCCTCTCAGCGGCCCTGAACTACCTGGGAGAATCAGTGGCACCATCGGCCTTGATTCTGATTGGGGAGACGAAGTGCGAAAGCGGGCCGACCTCCGATGGATGGCCACGACACTCGGCCACGAAGAGCCGGACTGATGGGCAGATCTGAGTCGGCCTACACGGAGCTAGACCCCGATAGCGCATCATAATCGGGGTTCCCGCCCACCCTCATTGCGACCCTGCCATCCCCGAATTTCGGTCTGACGGAGGTGCGGCCGGAAGGGGCAACGTCGCTCATAATCGCGTGGTTGCGTGATCCCGGACGGGCCGATCAGATTGCAGCCGGCCAAGATGACGGCGAGTACCCACTCGACCCCGCATCCCAGTCCGGGTGATCCCGCCTGGGTGGCAGCCCAAAGTCACGGCAAGGGGGCCACCCTGAACCCGGCATTAGTGCGCAGGCCGAATACATCAACACAGCCTCTGCCGCTCGCGCCAGCCAGGGCGCAACGGGGCCACTGCTTCCGCCGTCGACCGCGGGTAGCGTCAGCTACATGAACGGCGGTGGCGAGAGCGATCCCGCCCGGGTGCGACTAGCCGAGTTGGTGGCCGCCCT
The DNA here is from genome assembly GCA_963796765.1 of uncultured Acidimicrobiales bacterium. Classification (GTDB taxonomy): domain Bacteria; phylum Actinomycetota; class Acidimicrobiia; order Acidimicrobiales; family UBA8190; genus Chersky-840. Next base: position 620,593 of record CAWCMY010000002.1, read on the forward strand.
GTCCCTCGGGGTCGACCTGGGTTTCGGCCAGCCGATGGAGCACGTGCTGCGCCAGTGCATGATCGCCCTGCGCTTGGCCGAGTGCGTCGGCCTCGGCGAGGAGGAGCGCATCGGTCGTCTACTACACGGCCCTGCTCGTCAACGTGGGCTGCCACTCCGACGCCCACGAGCAGGCCAAGTGGTTCGGCGACGACATCGCTCTGAAGTCCGGCAAGTACGACCACGAGCTTGGGTCCCTGAGCGGAGCGTTGGCGACCCTGCGGCTGTTCGGGAGCGGCAACCCACCGCTGCACCGCTTCCGGGTCGGCGTGGAGTTCGCCGTCTCTGGGCACCGCGACCTCGACGGGATGATCGCGCAGCACTCGGCGCTGGCCCGCCGACTGGCCGAGCAGCTCGGACTGTCGGTCGGAGTCCAAGAGGCGGTCGGCGCTGCCTACGAGCAGTGGGACGGCAAGGGCTGGCCCGGGAACTTCGAAGGGCGACGCCATCCCGATCGCGTCGAGGCTGGCGCAGATCGGGGAATTCATCGAGGTGGCCCACCGCATCGGAGGGATCGGTGCCGCCATCGACCTGGCCGACAAGCGCGCCGGATCGCAGTTCGACCCCACACTGGCGGCCGCGCTCTGCGCCAACGCTGAGATGATCCTCGGCGGCCTCGACGCCGGCCACACCTGGGATGCGGTGATCGACGCCGAACCCTCCCTCGGCGTCCGACTGTCAGACGCTGAGTTCGACGCCGCACTGATGGCGATCGCCGACTTCGTCGACCTCAAGTCGCCCTACATGCTCGGTCACGCGCGTGCCGTCGTCGGACCTTGGCCGCCGAGGCGGGGGCGAAGCTCGGGCTGGAGGATGCCGAGGTCGCCACGCTGCGGCGGGCGGCCTGGCCCACGGCCTCGGGCGTCTCGGCGTGTCCAACGCCATCTGGGACAAGCGTGGGCCACTCGGGGCGGGCGAGTGGGAACGGGTGCGCATGCACCCCTATCTCACCGAGCGGATGCTCCATCAGTCGGCCGCGCTGGCCCCGCTCGGGGCGATCGCAGTGCAGCACCGAGAGCGCCTCGACGGCTCGGGCTATCCCCGCGGGCTCTCGGGAGGAGCGATCTCCGTCCCGGCCCGCGTCCTGGGCGCGGTCGACGCCTACCAGTCGATGTGCGAGCCCCGGCCCTACCGTGAGGCGCTCATGCCCGAAGTCGCCGCCAAGGAGCTGCGCGCCGAGGCGAAGGCCGGGCGCATGGACGGCGATGTCGTGGAGGCAGTGCTGGGCGCCGCCGGCCATCGGGTGGCGCGGCGCCGGGAGGGCCCGGCGGGCCTCACGGCCCGGGAGGTCGACGTGCTCCGCCTCGTCGCACGCGGTCTGTCCAGCAAGGAGATCGCGGCCCGACCTGGTGATCTCGCCGAAGACGGCCCGGAACCACATCGAGCACATCTACGCGAAGATCGGCGCCTCGAACCGGGCGGGCGCCAGGCCTGTTCGCCATGCAGCACGGCCTGCTCCCCGACGAGGAGCCTCGCCGCTCCCTGAAGCACCGAAGATGGGGCAATTGCCCCATGAACGGCGACCGTCCTCCTCGTTACGGTGCCATTACCAGCTGAGCACCAGACGAAACGAGGACACCATGAGTCTCCGGGGCAGGTTCTTCGCCGCCACATACGACCGCCAGATGACGAAGGCCGAGAAGGCCGGCCTGACCGCCCTCCGGGCGGGGCTCCTCGCCCAGGCGACCGGCCGAGTGCTCGAGATCGGCGGCGGGACGGGTGCCAACTTGGCCCACTACGGGCCGGCGGTGGAGTCCCTGACCATCACCGAGCCGGAGGTTCCCGATGCTGAAGCGCCTCGAGCGCGAGTCGCGGACCGAGGCGCCCGAGACGATGGTGCTGCGGGCCCCCGCCGAGGACCTTCCCTTCGAGGACGACACGTTCGACATGGTCGTCTCGACCTGGTGCTCTGCGGCGTCGACGACCAGCCCCGTGCCCTGCGGGAGATCCGCCGGGTGCTGCGCCCGAGGGCCGCCTGCTCTTCCTCGAGCACGTGCGTTCCGACCGATCCCAAGCTGGCGAAGAAGCAGGACCGCATGAACGGCATCAACCGGCTCGTGGTGTGCTGCGACTGCAACCGTCCGACGCTCGACACGATCAGGGAGGCCGGGTTCGCCGTGACGTCCCTGGAGCACACCACCTGCCGAAGGCGCCAAGCTTCGTGCGCCCGGCCATCGTGGGGATGGCCACTTCACTGGCAGGCACAACAGCTCGAGTTCCACAGCTCGACACTGACCGTTCGTTAGCAGCCGGTCAATAGCCCCAAAGGAGCCATGCCATGCCTAAGGTATCGAAGCAGAGTGCCACGGTGGTCGACGACTACGGCGTCGCCGAGGACCGCCACGAGGATCTCGACGGCTACACCGTGAACTTCGTCTCCATCCGACAGACTCACGATCTCGCCCCGATGCTCAAGGCGCTTCCAGGAGGCAAATGCTCATGTCCGCACTGGGGCTATGTGTCAAGGGCCGGTTGACCGTCCGGTATGGCGACCACGAGGAAGTCATCGAGGCCGGGGACGCCTTCTACATGTCGCCTGGGCACGCGCCCGAGGCCGAAGCTGGAACCGAATTCGTGCAATTCAGTCCGGCCAAGGAACTCGCGGAAACCGAGGCTGCCATCGCCAAGAGCATGCAGAACACGGAGGGAGGCTGAAGCGTGTGTCGACCGTCTCTGGTGCCAGAGGGTGGCTCGACCCGTTGACTCTTGGGCTGCTCCTGGGTGCGACGCTCGGCACCCTGTACTGGGTCGGATTCGTGAGCGCTCACGCCCTCATTGCACGACGTCGGACTTCGGGCATCTGCCGACCACGCCGATCGCAGGTAGTGCTACTTCCCCGTCCTGTAAGTGCCGTTTCCTGACCGGGTTCGGGCACAACGGCGAGGGTCAGGCCAGGTAGCGCGTATTCGGGGCTATGCGCTGCCGTGTATTCATCTGTGGCAACAGGATTGCGTCGGAGTCGGGTAGCCCGGTCGGGACGGCGAGCCGCGCAGTATTCGTGTCGACGAACATTTCCGGGCGGCTCCCGTGGAGGCTCCCTATCCGTCGGCGCGGCGACATTGGGGCGGATTCGGGTCTGGGAGCCATCCGACTCCGGGTGATATGAGCGGCCAAACATCATGTAATCGGGCACACTACGGTGCTACCCGTGGGTGGCGGCACATTAGGCGGATTTCTTTGGCGACGGGTATTCGCTCTTGCAGCACTCTCGCTCGGCTTAGCTGGGTGCGGTGTGGGAGCTCAGACTTCACAGAGGGATCTCGTTGGCTACTCGTTCGTCACGACCAATCTCGGCAGTCTCCTCCCTATTGACTTGACTACTGGCGCTGTTGGAGCGCCAGTAGCTACGCGGGCTCTTCTCTCTCAAATCGGCAGTATCAAGTTCACTCCCGATGGGCGCACGTTGTATGCGCTTGAGGCCTCCCAACAAGTGGTCCCGATCAACCTTGCTACCGGTTTCTTGGGCCACGCAATCAAGGTCCCCGACGGGGGGCCATTGCCATCACCCCTGATGGCCGGACGGCTTACGTAACCGGCGAGACGGACACGATTACGTCAATCAACCTCGCCTCACGCAGGATCGGTAAGGTCATCGACCTGCCACGCTTCAGCCCTGGAGGGCCCCGTCGTAACTACATCGGAATCGCTCTGACTCCTGACGCTCGAACTGCCTACGTCATTGACGGCTACACGGACATGATTCCCGTCAACCTCGCAACGGCCGCCGTGGGGGCACCTATCAACATTCCGCTCGGCACGGGAGCCATAGATATCACCCCCGACGGCCGAACTGCTTACGTGGTCAACACCACGAATGTGGCTCAGGATCGGTGCTGCGTGAGTTATGTCACCCCTGTTGATCTCGCCACCGGGACCCTAGAAACACCCATATCGTTGGATCATGCACCGTACGACATCGCCATCAGCCCCAATGGCCGAACCGCCTATGTAACTACTGGCGGGGGATCACCACCACCACCTCCGGCTGTCATCCCCATCGATTTGCCCAGCGGCACTCCCGGTAAGGCGATCCGGATCGACGGGGGAGCTATGATGATCGCCGTTGCGCCTTCGTCGCATCACACCGGATAGGTGGTGCGGTAGTACATCGCCGCCGCGGATGGGACGACCTCGATGGGATGGCTCGGCTCAAGACGGCTAGTCCAACAGCCGGTTCCGACGGGTCGGAGGTCGCCCTTGGACAAGACGAGTGGGCACGGTACTCGGGGATCCCGATCAGGCGATGTGTAAACACGTAGCGGCTTGGCTGCATGTCCGTGGGTCAATAGGTCGGAGGGCCACCCGCCCAGGATCGCCGACGCTGAGCGATTACGCGTGGGGTGCGACACGCTGTGCTGGCACTGAGCGAAGATCCTGAGATCACCTGACGGGTGGGAAGGCGACGCACACCCGACTCAGTGTGAGCAGCTAGGTGGGGGGGTCGGTCCACATTGCCGTCGAAGCCGCTTGTAATCAGAAGCTCACCGGCGAGCGAACGAACTTCCGCTACTCCGGAGTGCTCAGGACGTTCACCTGTCGCACGACACGTCCACCCCTGAGGTCGGTCGTTTGCACAATCGAGTAGTCGAGAGATTCGCCGGTCACAATCGAGCGGTGGTGCAGGCGTGCCTGTCGCACAAACGACCCACTTGACACTTCATCTAGGGAGAGGTTCTCGATCGTGTTCTCCTCGTAACGAGCCAGTATCCCTCGCCAGAAGGCGAAGACAGCGTCTCGACCTCGGATCGAACCTCCGTCGTATAGCGGTGGCGGTGGGCGATACTCAACGTCTGGGGCGAACAGAGCGAACACCACTTCTATGTCTCCACGATTGAATGCATCGCGGGCTCGGTCAAAGGCAGCTCGGAGCGCTTTTCGTCGGATCGACTCGGGAAATACACTCAGGGTTCTTGCGACGAGCGCAGCCAACTTGGGCGCCCCAACCTCGATTCGGTCAGCAAAGGGACGCCGGTTGTCCATTACGAAGAAGATCTTATGGGTACGCCACCACATGGACCGTGGCGCTACGGCCCCATCCTGGAAGTGCCGGTCCCGAGCGGGCACCGGGGCCGGAGCCGACCGGGGCTCGGGCATCCTGTAATTGGGGCTATGCGCCCCGAGAGTCTGCCTCTGCATCCGAAAGGTTGCACCGGATTCGGGTGGCCCGGCCACGGGGTAACCCCTCCGGGATCACCACTGCCGAGTCATACCGCGTGGCGTCGATGATTGACTGTCGACGGCAATAGCCCATCGCCGGCAATCGCGCCCGATCCAAGATGGCGAACCTGGCGCACGCAACCGTGTGATCCCGCCTGGGTGGGAGCCCAAGGGACCGGGCACCGGGGCCAACCTGGACCCGGCAATGCCGATGGTCGCGGCCCGAGTTCTCGCTCTCTTCGGTCGTCGTTATGGGCTATCTCACCAGCGAGCAGAACGCCGATTACGCGTGCCTCGGTCGTGCTGGCGCTTACTTGTTATGTGGGGTATCTGGAGTGGACGATCACGAGTCGGCGGCAGTAAGGCCGCGGCGATACCAACTACCCTGCTTGCCGGCGATGTCGGCGGGATCGGCGGCCCCGGCCGGGACGACTCCGACCTTGATCAGCACCCGCTGGGACGCGACGTTCTGGTCGCTGGTCGCCGCCTTGAGCATGCGCAGCGGTACCGGGACGCCGCGAGCTGGCAGAGTTCCCGCACCGCCGCGGTCGCCACCCCGCGGCCGGCTGCCCGTTGGGGAACCCGGGAGCCGACCTCGGCCACGCCGCCCTGGAGGCGGTAAGTTGAAACGGCCCAGGATCGAGCCGTCCTCGTCGACGAGCACATAGCTTGCTGCGATGCCCGCCTCTCGCCTCGACCGAACGAAGCCGCCACCCCGGAAGGATTGGGTACCCGAGTACGCTGCGGCCTCAAGCCTCGGCCCTTGGCCGGGCTGGCGCATCCTCGCGGAGGCTGACGGTGGAACGACCAAAGGTGGTCAGGAAGGGCGAGCTCCGCGGCGAGCCGACGCCGACGCCAGGCGTGACGCGCTTCGAGGCGTTCGCCGATGACTCCGTCTGGGTGGGACGGATCGAGAATGAGGCCCACCAGGCGTCCGACTGGCACATCCACCCGGGCCACGACACGTACGGGCACGTCATCAGGGGCCGGTTCTTCGTGGAGTTCGGTCCCGGCGGGTCCGAGCGAGTGGAGGTCGAGCCGGGCGACTTTGTGCTCATCCCCAAGGGTGTCGTCCACCGGGAGGGCAATGCGGGCGCGGAGGCTAACGACGGGGTCATCGTGCGTGTCGGTGAGGGACCCCTGACCGTGGTGCTAGAGGGTCCCGAGCCGGCCTGACCTGCCTCCGACAGCCGCCGGGCCGCATTTGCTGGCGCCGCAAGTGGTGCAGGGCCTTGGAGCTGCCCGCAGTTGCGACCTGTCGCCGAAGTGCCGTTCCTCGACACGTCGCTTGGCCCGCCCTGCGAGCACCGAATCTTCCATTGGCGCGGTGATATCGAGCGGGAGCGAGAAGTGCCGGTACCCACTGACCCGAGGGTCCGACTGGCGTCGGGGTTAGGGCGTACGGTAATCGGGGCTATGCGCTCCCGGTGTCTTCCTCTGCGTCCGAAGAGTTGCACCGGGTTCGGGTGGCCCGATTACCGAGTTATACCGCGTGGCGTCGCTGATTGACTGACGACGGCAAATAGCCCATCGCCGGCAATCGCGCCCGGTCCAAGATGGCGAACCTGACGCACGCGACCGGGCGATATCGGATTGTCAGAAGAGTTACAAAGCTGCCTCATGGATCGCCGGTCGAGTGCGCGCCTCAGTGCTCTTCACCACCTCGCCGACAGGAGCAGATGTCTGCGTGACGACGAGGACGGACCGGAGATCCTCCCCGGAAACCTCTTCGAGGTTACGGCGAGCCGGTTCAGGGAGCACCAGGGTGAGCAGGTAGCCCGCCACCGCCGAACCGCCAGCTACGAGCAACATTCCTCGGAGCCCAATGCTCTTGGTGAGTTGAGGAACCAAGAACACGCCGATAAACGCTCCGAATTTGCCGATCCCGGCGGCGAAGCCATGTCCTGTCGTCCGCATGCTGGTGGGGAAGAGTTCGGACGGTAGGACGAACGTAGTGGTGTTGGGCCCGAACTCGATAAAGAAGTAACTCAGCCCAAAGATGAGGAGGAAGGGCGCCACGACCGTCGTCAGCGTGGGGATGGCGCCCAGCGCCACAAATGCCCCAGCCATGACGCCGAAACCGATGAGCTGAAGGCGACGGTGGCCAATCTTGTCCATCTTGGTGAAGGCCAACAGATAACCGGGAAGTGCAAAGACCATGAAGATGCCGAGGGTCCATGCCAGCTTGGTGACCAACGTCGCGTGCGGTGCAACATCCTTCAAGATGGCTGGCAAGGACAGGGTGTTGCCGTAGTAGGCATAGTCGAAGAGGAACCACGACCCCGCCGTACCGAGAAGGAGTATCAGCGTCTTGCGATTGGTCAGGAACTGGCCGAGCCCGATGTGCCGAATCACCTCCGTTGACGCATTGCTTGGTGCTGTCACAACACCTTCCGAGAAGAGCGCCAGCTGGCTCGCGGCGCGAGCTGATTCGCCCTGTACGCGTGCCTGGAATCGAGGCGACTCGGGCATCTTTGCCCGCAGATAGACGACACTGGCGGCAGGAACGGCCCCGAGGCCGAGCATCAGTCGCCAGGTGAGGTCGTGATCGACCCCCGACGCCAGCAAGAGGAGTCCGACGAGTGGTCCCACAATGAGGCCCAGGGCCTGCATCGAGAACACCAGTCCCACCATGCGGCCCCTGTCGTTGCGGTTGGCGTACTCGCTCATGAGCACGGCAGAAACTGGGTAATCGCCACCGATGCCGAGACCGAGCACGAATCGGGCGATGACGAGCCACCAGAAGCCGGTGGCAAACGCAGAGGCGAGAGCACCGATGATCATGATGACGGCGACGGCGGCGTAGACGCTCTTGCGCCCGAGGACATCTGCGATGCGACCGAACACCATGGCGCCGATGAAAGCAGCCAGGATGGTCGAGCCTGCGACCCAACTCGTCTGCGTGGTGGACAGATGCCACTGACTCTTGACCAGGACGACGACCGTGCTGATCACGAAGAGGTCATAGGCGTCGGTGAAGAACCCCATGCCCGAGATCACGACGGCCCGCCGGTGGAACTTGCTCCGGGGGGCCTCGTTCAGCAGATCGCTCACGGTGGCGCCAGCGGCCAGACCCGTGGCGGGAACCGTCACATCGACCACGCCGGAACCATCACCGGGGGCTCCCACCGACTCGGTGACCTCGATTTCCGCCACTTGACCTCCCGCTCCCTGTTACCGGTGTCCTCGCGGATCTTCTCAGGGCCAGGTAATCGGCAAACCATCGGTGGGTAATCGGAACGTGAACGAAACGTGAACGTTTGGTAAACAGGGACCAATGTCGGGCACGTTGACCAGGACTGTTGTCCCGTGACCGCCTGGGCTGATGACTCGGCCAGGCGTCTCCGCTCGGTCGAGGTCATGGTCGTGGGGATGCATTCCGCCCTCGTCGGCGGCGACCTCGCAGGAGGAGGAGCGTCGGCCGACGAGATCGTGGCGGTCACGACCGAGATGCTCGACCATGATCACGAACCCGACGCTGAACTTGTCGCCACCCTGCGCGTCTACCGCAACGCCGCATTCGCCTACCGGAAGCTCGTTGACGCCGGTGGGGAGACCGACCCGGGACTGGCAGCCGCATGCGACGCTCTGATCGAGCAGGGCCACGACCACTTGCGGGCCTACTTGGATGGAGGTCCAAAGCAGGAGCCACTGGGGTAACGAGGCCTAACGTTCCACCTGGCACCGAAACTTGGCGTGGAGCGGCATTGGTTTCACGGTGGCGGCCCCGCTTCGCCCACCCTGTATTCGGGGCGCCCGCTGGGGTCGTATCTCAATACGTCGCGAGCAGGATGAGCGGCTTGTTGGCGGGTGGGTCTCCGGCTGACCCGCCCGGTATCGCCGTCCATGGAGATTTCGCGCGCGGTATCTCGACAGGGCCTAGTCCGTGCCAGCGCAGGACCCCGGCGGCATCTAGGTGCTGGCAGGCGGCACTACCCGGAGTGCGAGGTTCTCGGGTGGCACGACCGCAAGCGGGTGGGCGAGGGCGTGTCGTAGAGTTCGATGAACCAGAGCCACATGACCAGGAGATGGACATGACGACGGAAGCACTTGAGCGGGCGATTGCGTCAACCCGTGGTGTCCTTAAGAGAGTTACGACGGATCAGCTCGGCGATGCAACACCCTGTGCCAAATGGAAGGTTAGCGATCTGATCAATCACATCGTTGGTGGACAGTACTTCTTCGAGGCCTTCGCCAAAGGTGAGTCCCCCGCCGGAGGCGAAACAGACTTTTCGGCCACCGACTTCGTCTCTGCGTTCGACGAGGGGGCGCGACGTTCGGTCGAGGCGTTCCAGGCAGATGGCGTAATGGAAAAGATGCTCACCTTGCCGTTCGGCCAAATGCCAGGTTCGGCATTCGCCGGACTCGCCGCGACCGACACGTTCGCACACGGGTGGGATTTGGCCAAGGCAACAGGACAGAGCACCGATCTCGATGCCGAACTCGCAGAACAGTTGTTGAACGGCTCCAAGATGGCCATCCAGCCAGAGTTCCGTTCCCTCGAGGGAGAACCGTTCGGTCCCGAGCAGTCTGCCCCCGCTAGCGCCAGCAAGGCCGACCAGCTCGCCGCCTTCCTCGGCCGCAAGGTATAAAGCGCCTTCGACAGGAGTCTCTGGCGTAACGAAGCACACTTCAGCGCCCGGCCCGGGGCTGACCCGAGCAGTATTCGCAGACGGGGAGCGATCTCCGATGGCGTGGCCGGTCAGAGACCCCTTGAGGGCCTTACCCCTGCAGGCAGTTCCATGCGGTCGGGCTCCTTCTCGAAGGATGATCTTGACGTGGATGAAGACGCCTTCCTTGCGAGCCGAAGAGCCGGTCATCGGCACTCCCCTCCCCTCCGGCCGTAGACGAGGTGGGGAAAGCACCGATAACAGGGAAAGCACCGATAACAGATCGAATGGTCAACGGGAGCCGTAGAACTGCGCGCTGAGAGAGGTTGCCATCGGACCCTGAGTGGTACTACTTGACACTAGCTTCAGGTCTTGAAGAATCAGTGGTGGCAACGCTGTCGGCCGCACCAGGAAACGGTCACAGTGCTGCCCAACTGGAGTCCGAGATGAGGAACGGGGGGAGAGCGAAGAGCCGTCACCTTTTCGGCGCGCGGGCGCGCACCTCACGGACACTGGCAGGGTTTCTCCTGATCGCCGGTCTGATCACGGCCTGGACGTTGACAACGCCCGCCAAGGCGAGCGCCAGCGGCGGATCATCCGGATCAAGCCTCCTGACCTCAGTTTCCTGCACTTCGATGTCCACCTGCATCGCCCTGGGCGTGGGTGGACAGGGTTGGTCGTACGATGGCTCGGCCTGGTCACCGGCCACACCGGTCGACTCCTCAGGAGCCCTGAGCTCGGTCTCGTGCGCCACGAGTTCGTTCTGTGTGGCCGTCGACTACGCGGGCCAAGCGGTCACCTTTGACGGGACCACCTGGTCGGCTCCGAGTCTCGTCGACTTCTCGGGTCTGCTCAGTTCGATCTCGTGCACCACCAATTCGTTCTGTGTGGCTGTCGACTACGCGGGCCAAGCGGTCACCTTTGACGGGACCACCTGGTCGGCTCCGAAGCTGGTCGACCCCACGGGGCTACTCAGTTCGATCTCGTGCGCCACCAGTTCGTTCTGTGTAGCCGTCGACTATTCTGGCCAAGCGGTCACGTTCAACGGGACAACCTGGTCGCCCCCGCAATCCATGGACCCGTTCGGGGTCATCTTCTCCTCGGTCTCTTGCTCGTCAACAGCCTTTTGTCTCGCTGTGAACTCCTACGGAGACGAGATCAGCTATGACGGGTCTGCGTGGTCCATGTTGAGCCGGGTCGACCCCCTTGGGGGGTTGACGGCCGTTGCCTGTGTTGGAACGACGTGTGCCGCGGTGGACCACTTCGGCAACGACGTGACGTACAACGGCACTGATTGGTCGACACCAACACTGCTCGACCTCTTCGGCAATCTGAACGCCGTCTCCTGCGTCTCCGATTCGTCCTGTGTGGCGGTCGACAGCGACGGGAACGCGTTCGTCTTTGACGTCGTCCCCGCTGCTGCGGCCGCTCAACCACCGACTCCTGCACCGACGCCCGCCTCGCCCCAGCCCACTTCAACGCCGCCCACCGGACCTCCGACCCCGGTCGCCTCTCCAATGAAACCCACCCAGTCGTCCCCCCCACCTGCACCACCGGTGACCCCGACTCCAGTCTCGGCTCCATCGGGGAGTGCACCAACGTCGGGCCCGGTCACTCCTGGCACCACGACCCTCACCTCGGCACCCGTTCCATCTCCGACGGAACCGACCCCGACATCCACCACCACACCACCGTCGACGCCGGTGGGGTCGACACCCGTCACTTGGCCATCGGGGACTGGACCAACATCGGGCCAGGTCACACCGGGAACCGCCAACCAGGGCTCGAGCGCTCTTGCATCTCCGCCAACAGCAGGCACGGCTTCAACGACGGCGGCCGCCAATCAAATTCCAGCACCGACACCATCGCCGCGTGCGGTAACCAAGCGGGCTTCGACTTCGAAGTCCCCGGGTGAAACTGCCCCGGCCGCAAACGCCAGGTCACAGAACGCCGGGTCGCAGAACGCCGGGTCGCAGAGCGCCGGGTCCCAGAGCGCCGTTTCGCAGGGCGCCGGGCCACAGAGCGCCGGGCCACCCGGCACCACCCTTCCGACCAGCGTGACCCCGCTGGTGCCGAGTGCGGGGGGCACCTCGGTGCCGAGCACTCCATCCGGAAACGGGTTGGGGGGCATCATCTCGCAATCCGCCTCCGGCCCGCTTGCGTCGGCGAGCAATGCATCAAGTTCGAGCATCGCGCTCCCGGCCACGATCTTCGGGATCTTCCTCATCTTCGGCATGATCGTTCTCGTTCTGTTCATCAATCCCGGAGGCGCCCCTCCGCTGGCCGCCGACCGACGAAACTTCTGGTACTCAGGCCTTGTGGCTTCCGACAAGCGTTTTGTCGCCGCTTCCTCGCGCTGGATGGGCAAGGCGCACCGCCTCGCTTTGACCACATGGCGGCGCGGCGTGGCGACGACGAGCTGGCTCCTGGGGCGATGACAATCGGAGTAGATGCGTCGCAACGCGAGATACACCGATCGACGCAACTGCCCGAGCGATAACGGGCGCCCCAGGAAAGGGGCCACGCGACGAGTACCGCAGGCGACTGTTGGCGGCGACCCGCCGGTATCGCTCTACGGAACCCACACTTCGGCCACGATGGGCCCATGACCCTCTTCGGACGCATCGAGTGATCTGCGGTCGTTAATGTCGGGAGATGGAGCGCGAGGTGGTTACGGGGTACTGCTGGCCGCAGTCGGTGTGTGCGGGTGCGCAGGTGGGATTGCACATGTCGTCGTCGTCGGGGCGGCCGGTGCGAGTCGAGGTGGCACGGGTCGGCGTGCAGCGGGAGGTCGTCTTCAGTGCTGGCGCCGTCGCGGCCGACGAGCATGACACACCCAAGGACGCTTCCTCGAAGGGGTGCGGTTGGCCTGTCGCTATGACGATAGACGTCGACCAGACGTGGCGCTCGGGCTACTACGAGGTGGTCATGGAGATCGACGTTGGCGAGAAGGTGCGGCGCGACTACGCATTCTTCGTCTTGCGTCCGTCTTCTGGTGCACGCATGGTGGTCGCGCTGACGACGAATACGTGGCATGCCTACAACGATTTCGGCGGACCGAACCTGTACACCGGTGGCACCCAGGTATCAATGCAGCGCCCGATGGCGGCGGGCTACCTCTACAAGCCACCGGGCAAGGGTCGGCGTGTGACCGGGACGGGAGCGCCCGATCCGCAGAATGCCGCGCACGTCGGATACGTTCAGATCAACCATCTGTCGGGCTATGCCGGGTCGGCGGGTTGGCCCGACTGGGAGCTGCCGTTCATCCGGTGGGCCGAAGGCGAGGGATTCGAGATCGGTGTGTGTACGAATGCTGATCTCGAAGAGCACCCCGAGGTGTTGGACGACGCCAGTCTCTATCTATCCGTAGGTCACGACGAGTACTGGTCTCGAGCCATGCGAGACACCGTCGAAGCATTCATCGCCAGCGGGGGGAACGCCGCGTTCTTCTCGGGGAATACATCGTTGTGGCAGGTGCGCATCGAGGGCGACGATCGCGACGTCATGGTCGGGTACAAGGGATTCTTCAAAAACGATCCGCTGATGCGAACCGATCGCGAAACCGAGGTAACGACGTTCTGGTCCGATGTGGTCGTTGGTCGTCCCGAGAACGCCATGACCGGCGTCACGTTCACCCGCGGGGGCTACCACCGCATAGGAAGAAATGTGACCGCCGGCCTCGGTGGTTACACCGTGCATCGAGCCGGTCACTGGATTTTCGACGGCACCGGGCTCGGCTATGGCGACGTGCTGGGGGCCGGCGCGACAGTCGTCGGCTACGAGTGCGACGGGTGCGTGTTCACCTATCGTGACGGGCTGCCCTATCCGACCGGCGAGGACGGCACACCGTCGACCTTCGAGATCCTTGGTACGTGCCCGACCCAGCACTTCACGCGTGAGTCCGCGCCGCGGCCGCCCAAGCGGGGCGAGCCCAGCGAGTTGGAGTACATCGCTTCACGGGTGTTCGGGACGCGCGATCCCGAGGCGATGGAACGCATCCGCCACGGCCACGCTGTGCTCGGTGCGTACACGAACGAAGCGGGAGCAACGGTGGTGACGTCGGGGTCGACCGACTGGGCTCATGGGCTGGCAGAGCGGGACCCACAGATTGAACAGATCACCCGGAACGTACTGACGAAGCTGGGGTAGAGCTACGAGGACGGCTCATGTGGCGTCGAGGGGTCGCTGTTCACAATGCCGGCGTCGGACCTGCGGACACGTGACTCCCTCCGTCTGACTCGTCTCCCACACCGCAGCGGCGCGGGCGGGCAGGCCCGATGGCTATCTTCTCGGCTCGTACTGCATGGCCACAGCCCCCGAGCCGAGCTCCAGCCGGCCCACGAGCTTCAAGTCGACATGCTTCGATAGCCCCGCCAACAACGTCGGCCCGTGGCCCGCGAGCCTGGGATGCACCACGAACTCGTACTGATCGATCAATCCCAGCTCCGTCAACGCCAGGGGGAGCTTCACACCTCCCACGAACAGTCCCCGGCCCGACTCCCGCTTGAGTTGCTCAACGGCCTTGCCCAGATCCCCGCGCACGAGTTCTGCGTTCCAATCGACCTGCTCCAGGGTGCTCGACACGACGTACTTCTTGGCCGCGTTGATCGTCTGGGCGAAGGGTTCCACCCAATCAGGTCTCGCTCCCGTCGGGGCCGGCGGCCGCCACGCTGATTCCATCATTTCGTAGGTCACCCGTCCAAAGAGAAGGGCATCGGCCTGGTCGAGGTTCTCGACCGCGTGACGATGCAAGTCTTCGTCCGCGGGGATTGCACGATGATCGCAGCACCCGTCCAATGTGACGTTGATGGAGTACCGAAGGGGTCGCATTTCGCAACGGTACCGCCGATGGGGTGCACCCCGGACCTGTTCGCCGCGCTGAACGTGGGCTCGGGGAGGCCGACTTGGAGCTGCACGTCGTCTTGGACACCTGCCGGCCACGAGGGCCGGCCTGTCCATGACGGGCTGGCCCACAAGAGACGCCGCCGCTGGCACCTGCACTTCACCCGACCAGCTCGTCATGGCTCAACCTCGTCGAGTGCTGCTGGGTGTCCCATTGGAACGACAACCCCGAGGCCTTCGTCTGGACCAACCCCGCCGACGAGATCACACCCCACTAGGCAGCGGCGAACTCCGGCATCACGGTGGTGGCGAACTCCTCGACCCGAGCGTTTCCCTCGCCCGGCCATCCGCACACCAGGTAGCCGATCCCGATGTCCCGCATGGCGGCCACCTCGCGTCGCACGTCGTCCCAGGGCTCGGAGAGCGAAAGCGACGAGGCCCGCAGGATCGAGGCCGGGTCTCGGCCCGCCGCCTCGGCCAGTCGGTCGAGCTCCGCCGACAGGGTGGCGAGTTGCTCGGGGCCCCCGAAGGTGTGCCAGACGTCGGCCCACTTGGCCGCGAGGGGAAGCGTCCGGCGCCGACCCGAGCCCCCGATCCAGATGGGTGGGTGGGGGCGCTGGACGGGCATCGGGCGCATCTGGGCCCTGTCGAGACTGATCTGGGCGCCTTGGTAGGACACGACCTCTCCGGTGAAGAGCCTCGTGAGGATCTCGAGCTCGTCCTCCAACCGGTCGAAGCGGCGTCCGATGGTGGGGAATTCCAACCCGAGCTGGCGGTGCTCGGGGTCGTACCAGGCCGCGCCGAGAGCGAGCTCGAGCCGACCCCCACTGGCGTGGTCCACCGTCACCGCCTCGGCCGCGAAGACCGAGGGATGGCGGTAGGTCGACACCGGTCACGAGGAGTCCGAGACGGATGGTCGTCGTGGCCGACGCCAACGCCGCCAACGTCGTCATCCCCTCGAAGCAGTTCCCGGGACCCTCTCCGTACATCGGGACGAAGTGGTCGAATCCCCATGCGCCGTCGAAGCCCAGGGCCTCGCCGAACCGCACCCGTTCGACGATCTCGCCGAACTCCATCCGCTGCTGCGCCACGTCGATTCCGAATCGCATGGCCCCGACCATACCGGCGTCGCCCGAGGCCGGGACGCCACCTATGCGGTCGCGGTGCGTCGCCCTCCCTGGCGTCTCGGAGGTAGGCCGGGTTCGCGACCGCCAACTTGTCCGCCACCGCGGCGACGGACCACGGCCCGCACCTCGTCGGCCCGGGCGTCCAGCGCGCCGGAGCGGATGGCGGCGGCAAGCTCGGCGTCGTTGTGCACCCCGAGGCGCTGCAGCCGGGCCTCGTGGGCGGCGGCTTGCTCGGGCCCCAGCGCCAGCTCCCTCGCCACCATGCCGACCACGTTGGCCGCCACTCGGGTGTGGAAGCGCACCCTGCCCTCGGTGACCGGGAGCACGTCGGATTCGAGGAACTCGCGCACGGCGTCGAGCAGCTCGACGCCGACGGGATGTCGTGCGGGGCGCCATCGCCCCGGCTCGGCGTCGACCGGCGGCGTCCGCAATGGCGTCGAGGCCCGAGGGTGGCTCGGGCAAGCCCACCGCCGCCGCTCACGGGAGAAGCTCCAGGAGATCCCACTCGACCTCGCACACGCGTCGGCCGATGGCGGCGAGCTCGACGGACCGCACGGCCCCGGTGGTGTGGGTGAGGGCTTGCACGATGCAGATGATCCCCCACCGCAGCGGTGCCCAGTGTCTGCCACCAGCGCAGGCTTCGGCATCGACGGTGCCTGCCTCCGGCACCTTCGTAGGCGCCCACCAGCTGCTCGACCGTGCCGAATCCACCGACCGGCAACGACGAGCCGAATCGCCACGCCTTGACGCACAGCCAGCCGAGGTCCTCGAGGGGGTCGCCCCGGTGGGCGAGCTCCCAGTCGAGGACGGCCCGGATGCCCTCGGGGCCGACGATGAGGTTGCCGTTGCGGAAGTCCCCGTGCACCACCGTCTCGGCCGAACGCGCCGGACGGGTCTCGGCCAACCACCGCAGTCCGAGCTCGAAGGCGGGATGCGGTTGGCCCAGTCGGTCGAGCAGGCCCCGCAGCTGCTCCAGCAGGGTCACCGCCGGCCAAGCCCGGGGATCTCCACCGGAGTCGATGCGATGGATGGCGGCCAGGGCCCGACCGCACTGCTCGGCCAGGACGGGACGTGCCTGGGCCAGATGCTCGTCGCGCAGGATGCGGCGCGGGATGGTCTCCCCCTCGACGAACTCCATGATCATGAAGGTGGCGCCGAGCCCGGCGGACTCGTCCCCCGCCGCGACCACGACTGGGCACCGGGCACGCCGGCACGCGCCGCGGCCTGCAGGAGCGCGGCTTCGAGCCGCAGTCCCGACACCGGCGCCCCGGGGGGATCACGGCGCAACACAAGCCTCGTCGTCGTGGCAGCGGCGTCGCCGTCGGCCTCACCGGCGTCGCGAACCGTGAAGCTCCACGTCTCTCGGGAGGCGCCCCCGGGCAGCCGGGTCACGCCCTCGCACGACCACCGGCTTCCCGAGCGCGCCACCCACGACGGCGGCCGAGCTGCCCGGCGAGATCGGTCGCGTCCATCGAGCGGACACTAACGACCGCTCGCGGCACGGCGCCGCTAGGGTGGGGTCGCATCGGCGTCCGCCTCGATCCCGAAGACGAGTACATGCACGAGTTGGGCCCCGAGCCCAACTTCAACGAGTCCATGTACTTCAACGCCTATCGACCCCGGCTCCAACCTGGGCGGGTTCTTCCGGCTGGGGAACCGGGCCAACGAGGGCAGCGGCGAGATGACCATGTGCCTCTACCTGCCCGACGGCCGCGTGGCCTTCATGTTCCGGCGCCCGAAGGTCACCACCAACGACGCCTTCGACGCGGCCGGCATGCGATTCGAGGTGGTCGAGCCCTTCGTCGAGCTCCGAGATCTCCTACGAGGGAACCGCCGTCCTCCTCGACGATCCCTTGCAGATGGCCGACCCACGCCAGGCCTTCACGTCGAATCCCCACAGCCAGCTGCGCGGTGCACCTCGTCTACCGGGGATGCTCGGCCATGTTCGGAGGCGAGCCGGACGAGCCCGTCGAGCGGTCCGGCGAGGAATTCGCCCGGGGTCACTACGAGCAGCTGGTGGAAGCGACCGGCACGGTGCAGGTCGGCGACGACCGGTGGGAGCTGCACGGCTTCGGCTTGCGCGACCACAGCTGGGGCCCGCGTTACTGGCAGGCGCCGTGGTACTACCGGTGGCTGACGGGCAACGTCGGGAGCAGACTTCGGATTCATGGGCTCGCGCATCGCCCGGCGCGACGGCCCGGGCACTCGGCGGCGGATTCGTCTGGGACGGCGACGCCATGCACCTGTGTCGCGACTTTCGCATCCGCATCGACATGGGACGGTGACGCCGATTACCACCGCACATCGAAGCCGAGCTCGTCACCGATGAGCGGACATGGGTCGTGCGGGGATCGGTGCTCCGGCTCATCCCGCTGCGCAACCGCCGGACCGACCCCGACGGCAACGAGCTCGTCACCCGGATCTCCGAAGGGCTCACGCGGTGGACCCTCGACGACGGACGGGTCGGCTACGGGCTGTCGGAGTACCTCGACCAGATCGTCGACGGGTCGCCGGTGGGCCTGGCCGAATAGGCCCATGGACCGGGCCACGGTCGACATCTACGAGAAGCGGGGCGCGAGTGGGCGGCGCACCACCCGCCGTCCAGCGCGCCCATGCGCCAGGACGTTCGCTCGGGCGGTCCCGGCGGACGCGCTGCGCATCGACCTGGGATGCGGTGCCGGTCGCTACACGTCGGATCTCGGGACTCCGGTCATCGGCCTCGACGCCGCCCGGGCCATGCTCGACGGTGTGCGGGGGCGGCTCCACGTGCGCTGCTGGTCCAGGCGGACCTCGAGGCGCTTCCTTTCGGCGCGCCAATACCCTGCACGGGGGGTGGGCGCACATGAGCTACCTCCACGTGCCCAGTGTCCGGCTTCCCGCCGCCTTGGCCGACCTGCACCGGACCCTCGTCGTTGGTGCGCCCTTGGAGATCCAGGTCCTGGCCGGTGACTACGAGGGCACCGAGTTGGCAGCCGATCGGCTCGGCGGCCGGTTCTTCGCGGCGTGGACGCCCGAGCGGCTGACCGGCCGTGCTCGTCGGGGCCGGCTTCGACGTCGGAGAGATCGTTGTCGACGGTGACTACGCGCGTGCCGGGCGGCGCGGGCCCGCACGCTGCCCGACATCGTCGGGCCCGGGATGCGCCTCCTGGTCGTCGGTCTCAACCCCAGCCTCTACTCCGCCGACGTCGGCAGTGGGCTATGCCCGACCCGGCAACCGCTTCTGGCCCGCGGCATGCGGGCGCAGGCCTGGTGACACGCGACCGCGACCCGTCTCATGCGCTACAGGCCCATGGCGTGGGCATGACCGACGTCGTCAAGCGGGCCACCGCCAAGGCGACAAGCTTGACGTCCCGAGGAGTACCGGGCCGGCATGCAGCGCGTCGAACGCCTGGTGCGATGGCTCGAGCCCGGACGCGG
The DNA here is from genome assembly GCA_963796765.1 of uncultured Acidimicrobiales bacterium. Classification (GTDB taxonomy): domain Bacteria; phylum Actinomycetota; class Acidimicrobiia; order Acidimicrobiales; family UBA8190; genus Chersky-840. The sequence continues at coordinate 639,785 of CAWCMY010000002.1, forward strand.
TGTGCTTCGTCGGACTGACGGGTTGGCGCGGTGGCCGTCGATCGCAGTGCCACCGCGGGTCTCCAGCCGCAACGGATCGGCGATCGACCGGTGTACGTCATGCCGTCGACGAGCGGTGCGAACGCGCATGCTCGCCTCGACATGCTCACCGACCACTCTTCGTGCGGACTGACGACGGTCGTCCGCTCGCTGACAACGGGCTCGAGAGCCACAGGTCGTAGGCACGCGTCGACCGGGCGGTCCACCAATCTTCCATGAATTGCCCGGTAGCGTCGTGGTCCGTGGTGACCGGCCGCGATGTGCATGCCGGCGGGCCCGAGGGGGACGTGACCATCGACGTATCCTCCGTTGTCGCCACGCCCCAACGAACCCCAACAGTCGGCGTCGCGATCCGGCGTGCTCGCCACCCGTCCGTTCTTGCGTCCGGGTTCGTCTGACGACGACGCCTCGACTTCGATCTACGCGCAGCACTTCGATCCCGTCTTCGGTCGACGCTTCGCGGAGCGGTCCCTCGATTCGCTCGTCGTCGTCCGCGGCGCCCGGGTGCTCGACGTGGCCTGCAGCACCGGCATCTTCGCCCGGATGGCGGCGCACGTAGTCGGCCCTGTCGGCAAGGTCGTCGGCATCGACCCCTCGCGTGCCGCGGTCGAAGCGGCTCGGCGCATCGACGTCACGAGCATCGTCGAATGGCGCAACTGGGAAGGCTCGCAACTCCCCTTCGACGACGAGACCTTCGACGTGGTGGTCTGTCAGCACGGGCTGCACCGCTTCAACGACCCCGGCGCGGTCCTGGCAGATATGCGGCGGGTGCTCGCCCCCGGGGGCCGTCTGGGCATCATGACATGGGGCCCGATCGAGGAGAATCCCGCCTTCGCCGCCGAGCTCGACGCCATCATCAAGTCCGGCCTCGATCAGTCCGGCGTCGTCGAGGTGCTCCTCGACGCCTTCGCCTACCACCGGATCGAAGATCTCCGCGCCCTCGTTCAGGGGGCGGGGTTCACCGACGTGTCGTATCGGACCGTCCGCATGCTCGCCGCGCTGCCCGGCGTGGCCCAGTGGGTCCGGGTCTACCCGTCGCTCCCGCCGCTGTCTCGGGCGTGGCGTGATTGCAGCCAACAGGCGCGCATCCAATTCTTGTCGCGGGCCACCGAGCTCCTGCGACCCTTCGAGCACGACGGGGTGCTGCGGGTCCAGGCCTCGTCGCGCCTCGTGGTCGCCCGTGCTCCGGCCGCCCCTCCACCGGCTGGTTGACACCGCACCCTGCCCGGGAGACCGGGCAGTCGAGGCGTAGTCTGACCGCGTGCCGGAAGACACCAATGGGGATCCCGGCGATGATTCGCCGTCCCCGGTAGAGGCCCCGTCGACGTCCTCGGAGGCGACCCTTCCTCCACCCCCGCCCTCGGATGCCCAGGCGCCCGGACCCCCGGGGATACCGCCTCCACCTGGGTATCCGCCTCCGGAGCCCTCCCAGCCGGCCCCGGGGTACCCACCGATCCCCGGCTACGGGTCTCCCCCCGGCGCTCCGCCTCCGTCGTGGGGGCCACCTGCGCACCGGGCGCCCCACTCCCGGGACAGCCCGGGGAGGGGCCGGGGCCGTCACCGCCGGCCCTCAGCGACGAGGAGCGGCGCCGACGACGGACCCGACGCATCGCCGTGGCGGTGGGCCTGGCCGTCGTCGGATTGCTGGCCGCGGGGGTGACTCTCATCGTCACGTCGGGCTCCCCCTCGACGACGACGACCTCCGCCGCCGCACAGCGGCTCGTACGCGGCGCGTTGAAGTCGACGATCGACGGCGGCTCGTTCCACTACGTGTCGCGGTTCACGGCCCAGGGCCAGACCCAGACCACGGTGGGCGATGCCGGGGTCTCTTCGGGCACGCCAGGTCATCACCATCGGCTCCGACACCTTCACGGTGCTCGTGGTCGGAACGGCCTGTTACTTCGAGGGCAACGAGAGGCAGATGGTGGAGCAGCTGGGCCTTCCCGTCGCCATCGCCTCGAGCCACGCCGGGCAATGGATCTCGCTCTCCCCCGGCGACGCCCCGTACCAATCCGTCTACGTGGCGGTGACGACCCGTTCGGCACTCGACGCCAACATCTCCTTCTCGCCCCGCCAGGAGACGGGGACCTCGAGACGAGCCGGGTACCGCGTCCTCGGCATCACGGGACCCGATGAAGAACGAGGTCGTCAACGGGCAGTTGCAACGGGCCAAGGGCACCGCCGATCTCTACGTCACGACGTCGCGCCCGCATCTCCCCGTGGAGTACACCGAGAAGGGCAAGATCGACAAGGTCGCCAGCACTCTGGTCATGACTTTCAGCCGATGGGGGGAGCACCTCACCGTGACGCGCACCCCACGGAGCGGTCAGCTACGCGCTCGCTGGGGGTGGGCCACGGCACCACGCCTTCGACGGGGCCGCCGGTGCTGACCTCCACGCACCGTTGATCTGACACAGCGGGCGACCAGGCGCCGGCTGGTCCCCGAGTGCAGCTCCGCTCAGGTGCTGCGGCGGTAGCGCCACACCGCCAGAGGGGCGAACACCGCCAGCAACCCGACAGACCAGGCCAGCGCCACCAGGACGTGGCCGGCGGCGCTCCCGGGCACGTATCTGCCTCCGAGCATGAGGGCGCGCTGCGCGGTGATCACCACCCCGATGGGCTGGTTGCTGGCGAAGCCCTGGAGCCAGCCCGGCATCTGCGAGATGGGCACGAACGCCGGCGACGCGAAGATGAGGGGGAAGAGGATCGGGAACGCCATGACCTGTGCGGTCTCGCTGTTGGACGCCGTGAGCCCGATGACGGCGAAGCCCCACAGCAACGCGTAGGCGAAGAGCAGCACCAACGCGGCACGCGGCGATGAAGCCGAGGGCGCCGTTGGGGAAGCTGAACCCCACCAACGCACCCACCCCGGTCATGAGCAGGAGCACGAAGACGTTGCGGACGAGATCGGCGGTGGTCCGGCCGGCGAGAACCGCCGATCGGGCCATGGGCAGGGCCCGGAAGCGCTCGATGAGCCCCTTGTGGAGGTCGTCGGCCAGCCCGACGGCGGTGCCGATCCCACCGAAGCCCACGCTCTGGACGAAGATCCCCGCCATCAGGAAGTTGATGTAGCTGAGACCGGGGATGGCATGGATGGCGCCACCGAACACGTAGCGGAACAGCAGCACGAACATGATCGGCTGCAGCGTCGAGAAGAACAGGGCCTCGGGGATACGCGTGTAGGCGATGAGGTTGCGCTTGGTGATCGTCACGGTGTCGGCGACGACCCAGCGCAGACGGGCCGCCCCGTGGGGAATGCCCGGGCTGACGGCGTGGGCGAGACCGGCCCCTGGGGTGACGGCGGTGGCCGTCGCGCTCATCGTTGACCTCCCTCGCTGGTGGTGCCGGCACCGGCCGATACCCGACGCCGGCCGTGGCGTTTCCCGTCGGTCGGTGTGCTTCGTCGCACCGTCCTCGTCGGCTTCGGCCCGTTTTCCCGTGATCGCCAGGAACACGTCGTCGAGGCTGGGCTCGCGGATTCGGAACGTGGTGGGCCACGAGCGCATGCTGGTCGAGCAGGCGCAACACCTCCATCGCCACCCGGGGCCCGTCGTCGACGGGGAGCTCGACGACGTTTCCGGACACGGTCGGGCTCTTGGCGCCGACGGAACCCAGGATGCCTGGGCGGCCCGGTTGGCGAGCTGCGCATCGGCCAGACCGACGTCGAGCACCGTCGCACCGAGGTCCGACTTGAGCTGGGTCGGGAGTGCCCTCGGCGATCACGCGGCCGTGGTCGACCACGGCGATCTGGTGGGCGAGGGTGTCGGCCTCCTCGAGGTACTGCGTGGTGAGCAGGACGCTCGTGCCCTCCTCGACGAGGTGCTCGATCATCGCCCACAGGTCGACCCGACTCTGGGGATCGAGCCCGGTGGTGGGCTCGTCGAGGAACAACACCTTGGGTCGTGCTACCAGCGCGGCGGCGACGTCGAGGCGCCGACGCATGCCGCCGGAGTAGGTCTTGAGGGGCCGGTCACCGGCGTCGGTGAGCCCGAACTGCTCGAGCAGCTCGACGGCCCGTGCGGTGACGACGGGGCGGTCCAGATGGTTGAGGCGCCCGACCATGGTGAGGTTCTCCCGACCCGTGAGGTTCTCGTCCACCGCCGCGTACTGACCGGCCAGTCCGATCAGGGTCCGGACTTGCTCGGCCTGGGCCACCACGTCGTACCCGAGGACGTGGCCGGTGCCGCGCGTCGGGGGTGAGGATGGTGGTGAGGATGCGCACCGCCGTCGTCTTCCCCGCGCCATTGGGCCCCAACAGGCCGAAGATGGTGCCTTCCTCCACGGCGAAGCTCACGCCGTCGAGGGCGCGCACCTCGCCGCCGAATGTCTTTCTCAGATCGTGGGCCTCGATGGCGGTGGTCATGGGGAGAGCTCTCGCTTGCGTGCGGGTGTGACCAACCGAGCTTACGGGTCGCCCGGCCCCCGTCCCGACCAGGCGTCCGAGCACGGCGCTAGGACCTCCGACCTCGGCACGGACTTCACGTTCCGGGCGTACGGGCCGGGGGACACCAGCGCGACGACCGCACGCCTCGGTGGCACTGCGGCGGGCCGCCTCGAGGACTTCGAGGGTCACGAGCGCGTCGGCGGGGTCGACGGGCGGCGCAGTACGCCGTCGCGCACCGCTCGCCCCACGCCGTCGTAGAACGCCGACCACCGTCCTCGCTCGCTCGGCACCGGCTCGCCGGCGTCGCCATGCACGAGCCGCCCCCATCGGTCGGGCGGCACCACCCCGAAGTCCGGGTCGTCGGGCCGCCCGCCGGCACGCAGGGTGTCCTCCTGGCGGATCGAGGTGCTCGACGACATACCCCGCCTCGGTCCCGAGCACTCGCAGACGCGGGCCGGGCGCGGCGGACACCGCGCTGGCCCACAGGTGCGGACTGGGCCCCGGAGCTGTGGCGCATGGCCACGAAGACGTCGTCGTCGGATCCGCCCCGACGCGCCGCCACCTCGCCGTAGACATGGGTGACCGGTCCCAGCAACTGGCGGGCCTGGTCGACGAGGTGGACCCCCAGATCGAGGAGCACCCCTCCCCCGTCGTCGGCCGAAAGCTCCTCTCGCCACGCGCCCCGGTTGGCGCTCGGGACGCCAGCGCTCGAAGCGCGACTCGTAGCGCGTCACCTCACCGAGCGCTCCTTCGCCGACGAGTCGCCGCAACGTGAGGTGCTCCGCATCCCAGCGGCGGTTGTGGAACACGCTCAGCATCACCCCTGCCGCCGGCGGCCCGCTCGACCAGGGCACGGGCCGTGTGCCACCCGTGGCGCCAGGGGCTTCTCGACCACCACGGCGAGGCCGGCGTCGACCGCGGCCGAGGCCAACGGCGCGTGGGTCCCGGTCGTGCTCGCCACCACCACCAGGTCGTGGTCCGACGCTCGAGCCCACAGCGCGTCGGGTGACGCCAACAGCGCTACGCCGGGGAGCTCGGCACCGGCAAGGCTGCGCCGGTGGGGATCGGCGGTGACGACGCTCACGAGCTCGAGCCCCGGCGTCGCGGTGATGAGCGGGGCGTGGAACACCCGACCGGCGAGGCCGTAGCCGATCAAGCCGACCCGGAGCGACCGACACGCGGACTGGTCGAGCTGTGGCCCACCTGCTCGGCTAGCGGCCGGCGGCGCCGCCGATGGTGCTGCCCCGCCGCGACAAGGCGTCGATGGTCACCGCCCCGATGAGCACGCCCCCGGTGACGATGAACTCCCACTGCACGGCCAGGCCCAGGAGGTACATGCCGTTGTAGATGCCGCCGATCACCAGGCCGCCCAGGACGCCGTGGACGGCCTTCCCCCGGCCTCCGAACAACGAGGTGCCGCCGATGACCGCGGCCGCCACCGCATAGAGCACGAGCTGACCGCCGTTGACGTTGTTGGACAAGCCGCCCAGGTACGAGGCGTAGAGCAGCCCGGCGATCCCGCCCGTCAACGCGCACAGGACAAAGGCCCAGGTGCGGATGGAGGCGACGTTGATCCCGGCTCGACGGGCCGCCTCGGGGTTCCCGCCGATGGCGTAGATGTAGCGCCCGAAGCGGGTGCGCTGGAGCAGGAGCGTCCACGCGCCGAGCACGCCGAGGACGATGAAGATCGCCCACGGGACCCCCTCGAGGGTGCCGACGGCGGCACGGTTGACGTTGCACACCGCCACGACGGCGCTGCCCACGACGGCCATGAGGACGATCTTGGCGATGGTGAGTCCGACCGGAGGCGCCACCAGGCCGCTGCGCCGTCGACGGGCGTCGCGCAACCAGAGACTGAGGCCCAGCGCGCCCACGATGACGGCCACGGCGATCCAGCCTTCTGCCGGGCTGATGTGCCCCCACATGAGGTCGTACAGGGCGTGGAGGTTGGGCTGGGAGCCGGTGAGGGTCGGGTATCCCGAGAAGGGCCCGAAGCCGAGCACGATGAGCAGGACTCCGTTGAAGATGAGCAGCCCGGCCAGGGTCACGATGAAGGAGGGAAGCCGGAGCCGGGTGATCAACGTTCCCTGCGCCGCTCCGATGAGCGCGCAGGCCAGGAGAGAGACGACGATCGCCGCCCACCACGGCCAGTTGGTCGTCGCCGGCTGCACGAGCTGTACGGCGATGGCCGCCCCCACGACGCCGACGTAGCCGATGGACAGGTCGATCTCGCCCAGCAGCAGGGCGAAGATCTCGGCCATGGCCAGCACCATGAACACCGCACTCTGCTGGAAGAGGTTCACGATGTTGCCGGCGGAGAGGAAGATGTGATGCGGGCTGATCGACCTGGAAGACGATGGCGATGATGATCAGCCCCAGGATGACCGGGAGCATCCCGCTCTCTCCGCCTCTGATCGCGGAGCAGGGCGCCGTGGAGGTACTCGCCGCATCGACTGGGCGACGATCTCGGGCGGGACGAGGGGGGCGCTGCCTCCGGGGTCGGCGGCGGTCAGGTCGGAACCCGGTTCGACCGGATCATTGAGATCCGGGGCGAGAGGCGAACCGACGGGGCCGGATCCCGGGTCAGCGGGCGTCATGGTCGACCCTTCCTCCGTCGGCGTGTGGAGTGGTCTGTCACACCCAGGCCCCCCGTGGTCATGTACTCGACGACGCTCTGTCGGTCGAAGGTCGACGTCTTGTCCTGCACCACCAACTTCCCCAGATACAGCACCGCGATGCGGTCGGCCACGGCGAAGACGTCGTTGAGGTTGTGCGAGATCATCAAGACCGCGAGCCCGTGGTCCCGCAGGCGTCGCACCAGGTCGAGCACCTGTGCGGTCTGGGTCACGCCCAGCGCGGCGGTCGGCTCGTCCATGATGACCAGCTTGGAGTTCCACATCACCGCCTTGGCGACGGCCACCGACTGCCGCTGGCCTCCCGACAGCGACCCCACCGGCTGGCGGATCGACCGCACCGTGGTCACCCGCAGGCTGGCCAGGGTCTCGGCCGCGGCCCGCTCCATGGCGTCCTCGTCGAGCAGGCGGTGGCGGAGCCGCTCGCGTCCCAGGAACATGTTCTGGACGATGTCGAGATTGTCGGCCAGGGCGAGGTCCTGGTAGACGGTCTCGATCCCGAGCGCGGCGGAGTCGTGCGGCGTGCGGATCCGGACCGGCCGCCCCTCCCAGACGATCTGCCCCCGGTCGGGTTCGTGGATCCCCGAGATGCACTTGATGAGCACGGACTTGCCCGCGCCGTTGTCGCCCGACAGCGCGGTGACCGTTCCGGCGGGCACGTCGAGGGTGACGTCGGTCAGCGCCTGGACGGCACCGAAGCTCTTGTAGAGGCCCCGCACCCTCAGAAGGGGCTCGTCCGCCCTCGCTTCGGCCATCTCGTCACTTTCGTCGTCGCCCACAGTACGCCATGGTCCGACCAGACGCGAGACCGCCGCCGCCCGAGGCGGCGACGGTCCGCACTTCACGTCTGGTCCGTGCAGATTACGGAGTGATGCCGGCGGCGCTGCAGACGCTCGCGCCCACGGCCGTGCACAGCGTCGAAGCCGAGATGAACTTGTCCGTGATCACCGTCGACGCCATGTTGGCGGCGTTCACCCACACCGGGGTGAGCAGCGACGCCGGCTGCGCGGTGCCCGTCACGCCCTTGGGAGGCGTGGTGGTCGAGTTCACCAGGGCTGTGGGCGGGGTCTTCCCGGCACGCAGGATCGTGGCCAGCGAGACGGCGTCCTGGGCCTCTTGGTAGACGGCCTTGTAGACCGATCCGCACTGGTAGCCCTGGAGGATGTTCTCCATGCCCTGCAGCGTGGCGTCCTGACCGGTGGTGGGGATCTTCTTGGCACCGACACCCTTGTTCTTCAGGACCGTGATCACCGCTTTGGCCAGGCCGTCATTGGCCTCGACCGTGGCGTTGATCTTCGGGTGGGCGGTGAACTGCTGCGTGAAGATCGTGGCACCGGTGGCGTTCATCCATCCCGGGGTGATCTGGTCGCCGACGAGGGTGTAGCCCTTGGAGTTGGTCAGGCCCGCCTTCAGCGGCGTCGTGGTGGAGTTCCAGATCACCGAGTTGTAGCCCTGGGCGAACGAGACCGCGTTCGGGTCGGTGTCCTCACCGCCGTCGAGCTCGAAGACCTTCGGGCTCGTGACGCCCCAGGCCGAGACGCACTGCATCGAAGCCCTGGCCGATGAGCTTGCCCACCTGGTTGTTGTCGAAGCTCACGTAGTAGGTCTTGGTGCCCGTGAACGTGGCCCGGTCGTAGCTGATCACGGCGACCCCGTGCGACGCGGCATAGGACTGGACCTCGGCCCCGACGGTGCTGTCGATCGGGTCGAAGACGAGGACCTTCGCACCGAGCGACACGTCGGCCTGGGCGTCGGCCAGCTCCGTGGCGTCCACGCCCTGGGCGTTGTCGATCTTGAAGTCGGACGCGGCTGTACCCGGCCATCTGGAACGCCTTGGTCAGGTACGGGGCGTCGAAGTCGACGTAGCGCGTCGACGACGTCGTGTCGGGAAGGATGACGCCCACCAGGCCCGTGCCCGCCGCGGTCAGCGACTTGAACTTCGGCATCTCCGAGAAGTTGACGTTGAACGACTTCACGCTCAGGCCGGCCGGCACGCTGGCGCCCGACCCGCCCCTGTCGTCGTCGTGGTCGCCGCCTTGGGGGTGCTGCTACAGGCCGCCATCGTCCCCGCAAGGGCAAGGACGGCGATTCCGACCCCCAATCGCCTCATGCCACTGACGTTGCGAATCATGTGCATCTTCTGTGACCTCCATAGTTGACAGCCTGCGTGACGACGCTCGTCGAAACCGTTCTCACTCCACGGCAGGCGGCGAAACCTGTCCGTAGCACTCCTTGTGTCATGCTACGCCCTGCAGCATCGTGTCCGCCGACTGCATGGCAACAGGGACAGATACCCCCTGCTGACGACAGTGATCAGACCGTGAAGCCTTCCCCCTCGGACGCACCCCTCTGATCACCGGGCCCGAACCTAGCGCCTCACTTCGTCACGCGCTTGCAATGTGGGAACGGGGCGTCGATCTTGTTTCTTCTTTGTCTCGTCGGTTCGTGTTCGTTCAGTCGATCACAAGCGTGGCCCGAACGGGGAGATGGTCGGAGTCGGTGATGTCCAGGACCTCTCCGCTCTCGGCTCGAGCCTGGCCCCGCACCAAGATGTGGTCGGGCTGCGCCATCGGCCAGCGTGACCACGTCGGCCAGGTGCGACCTCGCACCGCGCGCGACCAACCCGGGAGCAGGAGAACCAGCGGCGGTCCCCACAGGTTCATGTCACCGGCCAGCACGGATGGTACCGGCGTCATGGCGTTGAGCGTTCGGCGTAGGGCGGCGATATGGCGCGGTGACCCCTGGCTGAGATGGGCCAGATGGGTGCCGACCACGCGCAGGGGCTCGGCAGCGCCATGGACGTCGATGTCGGCCACGATCGCTCCCCGGCGCGCATGGTCGGTGGGGAGCTGGCCCAGATCGATGGTCTGGCAGCCGGTGATCGGCAACCTCGACAGCACCGCGATCGCCCACGTGCCCCGCTGGAATTTGGGCCGAGGACCGCGACCGCGGCCCGCTGGTCGGGCGATCTCGACCGACGTCGGTCGAGCCTGAGGCCGTGGATGCTCGTGGTGAGCAGACGGGGGCCCCACCGGTCGAGGGGGCGATCCGGGGGGGCGGTGATCCGGCCCCGCGCGAAGGGCAGCTCGACGGCGGTGTATCCCAACTCGGCCGCCACCCGCGCCGACATGGAGACCCCGCCGTCGGGGAACCAGCACTCCTGGAGCATCAAGACATCGGCGTCGATGCGACGACAGGCGTCGACCACGTCGAAGGGCCGACCCCAACCGTCCACGCCGCCGTGCACGTTGAAGCTGGCGACGACCACGCGCGGCATTGCCCGGGCAGGCTACCGATCGCCCCGACCGTTGCCGGGCGACCGGGGCCGTCCGGAGCCCGAGTCGGGCCGCCGCTCCCCGCGGTCGATGGGCGGTCTTTGTGCCCGGGAGACGGGGAATCTCGGGCACCGAGCGTGAGCCGGCTCAACCCCAGGCCAAGAGTGCCGATATGAATTGGGATGACGTTGTTCCCGAGTGCGCTGCGTAGCGACCGCCCCCCGGCGATGGGCACTCCGGTCCGCCCCCTCCTCGTCCTCTGGACCTCTGCAAGCGGCTGCTTTGCGCCCGGGCCGTCCTCGGCACAGCCCGTCCTCTCGATCGTCACGTCGCACGCCGGCGCCCGGCCCGATCGGCCCGAGCCGACACTGCGGTGGACCGACCCGCACCACGCTCCGGCCGGCGACTACGCCGCGTCGGCCATCCCCAACGCCGAGCTCGACATCGCCGCTGGTTCCCCGGCGCGGGCGAATCGTGGGAGGCGGTGTCGGACTTCGCCGCTCTCCTACGACGGCTACGCGTACTGGGACGACCTCTCCACCCTGGCGGGCGGCGTGCTGCAACGGTGGACCCGTCGTCGGTCGCTGCCCGCCACACTCGACGAGCTCCGGGGATGCCTGTTCTACGAGCAGCGGCGGTGGCACCACTTCGGCGAAGAGCCCACGGGCCGCTCCGCCGAGTACATGTGGGCCATGGTCGACGCCATCGGCGCGCTCGCCCTCCCCTTCCCCGCCACGACCGACCCCGTCGCCGGCAACCAGCTTCCGACCCCCGTCTCGCCGTCGCTCCGAGGCGCACGTGAAGCTCGTCGCCACGCGCGCCGTGGCGTTGCGTCCGGTGCCGTCCCCGCCGCTCATCATGCGTCCCCTGCCGGCGCGCGGCGGGCGACTGGTGCCCGTACCCGCCGCCGAGGCCCACGTCCGTTTGGTCACCTCGATCGAAGAGGAGGCGAGTGCGATGGCCCGACACCCGTCGCGCTACAACACGAGGCGCTCCTCGAGCCACGCCTCGGCCGACCCTGGCGACCATCGGACGGGGAACCCCGCCGATCACCCTGCCATGAACGGTGCGGTGCGGGACCTGAAGCCGATGCCCTCGGCGGACCCCTTGCCCAAGCCCCCGGTCATCGTGCGCAGGAACCGACGGGCCATGTCCGGTGCACCCAACCGCCCCGGCGGTGCGGTGAACACGACCCGCACCTCGGGCGATCCTTGGCCGTCCAACGGATCACGCTGGCGGCTCGAGAAGGTGGCCGACTCCCCGTCGCCGACCGACATCGACCGACGGGCCCGCCGAGGTCACGCCGTTGTGCCACGAGTTCTTCGCCGACGACGCGCGGGTACGACGCCTGGGTGGAGACCCACCCCCGGGGATTCGTCTTGAACCAATCCCGGGCACGCGCCAAGGCGCCGACCCTGCACCGGGCGGTCTGTGGCGCTCTGGCGCTTCGAGCGGGATCCGAAGCCCGTCCCTCGGGCACGCTCCGGGTGTGCGGGCCCGAGCGTCGACGCGCTCCGGACGTGGAGCATGGCACGGGGAACCGGTGAGCCCACCGCCTGTCGCCGCTGCTGCCCGTACGCCCGGCACACGACATCCGCAAGACCGGCTCAGACATCTGGCAGACGGGCACAGACATACAGTGAGGCCATGCTCTTGGTGGCGGCCTCTCCTGCGCTCGACCACCACGACGTCGGCCCCCGACACCCCGAACGCCCCGCCCGCGTGCCGGCCGCCCTGGCCGGCATCGACGAAGCCGGACTGCGCGACGCGGTCATCAACCTCGAACCACGCCGGGCCACCGAGGACGAGCTGACCCTGGTCCACCCGCGGTCCGTATCTCGAGTCGCTGCGCGCCTTCTGCGAAGCGGGAGGGGGCGCCATCGACCCCGACACCATCGCCGGACCGGGGTCGTGGGACACGGCTCTGTTGGCGGCAGGGGCGGCGCTCGAGGTCGTCGACGCACTGGCGCGCGGCGACGGCGACGTGGCCTTCGTGGCGGCCCGCCCTCCCGGCCACCACGCCCTGGCCACCGAGCCCATGGGCTTCTGTCTGCTCAACAACGTGGCGGTGGCGGCCGCCGCCCTGGCCGAACGCGGGGAGCGGGTCCTCATCGTGGACTGGGACGTCCATCACGGCAACGGGACCCAGGCCATCTTCTGGGACGACCCCAGGGTGCTCTATGTCTCCACCCACCAGTGGCCGCTCTATCCCGGCACCGGGCGCGCGTCGGAGACGGGCGGTCCGGGCGCACCGGGGCTCACGGTGAACGTGCCGGTGCCGCCGCGCGCCACCGGGGACGTGCTGCTCCAAGCGCTCGACGAGGTGGTGGCACCCGTCGTGGAGCGCTTCGGGCCTACGTGGGTGCTGGCCTCGGCGGGGTACGACGCCCATCGGGCCGACCCCATGGCCGGCTTGTCACTGACCTCGGGCGACTTCGCCGACATCGCCAAGCGGGTGAAGGCCTTCGCCCCGGGGACCGGCCGTCTCGCCCTGCTGCTCGAGGGTGGCTATGACCTCGACGCCCTGCGGCTGTCGGTAGGGGCCACTCTGGCCGCCGTGCTCGACGTCGAGTTCCGTCCCGAACAGGCGTCGAGCGGGGGGCCCGGTGACGAGGCCGTCGACGCGGCGCGTCGGGCCCATCTCGAGGACCTCGGCACCGAGCCGGCGTGATCGATAGCGTCTGGCTCGGTCGATCAACAAGGGGGCGATCCATGGGCATCAAGAGAGTCGGCACCAGCGTGGTGGTCGCAGTCGCCGCGGTCACACTCGTCACGCTCCTCCCGGCGGAGGCCGGTTCGGCGCAATCCCTCACGTACGTGGCGACGGGCGACTCCTATGCGGCCGGACCGCTCATCCCCAACCAGTCACTGTCTCCTCTGGGATGTCTGCGCTCGGACCACAACTATGCCCATCTCTCTGCAACAGCCCTCGGGCTGTCGCTCACCGACGTGAGCTGCTCGGGCGCCACCACCGCCGACATCACCCAACCGCAGAGCACGACGATCGGAACCAATCCGGCCCAGGACACCGTCTTGAGCTCGGCCACCAACGTGGTGACGATGCAGATGGGCGGGAACGACATCGGCTTCACGAGCATCATCGAGAATTGCGTGGCCATCTTGCCCCTGGGGAGCCCGTGCAAGAACAAGTACGACCCGGGCGGCAACGACCAGCTCCTGGCGCGGCATCAACGCCACGGCGCCCAAGATCGCGGCCAGCATCCAGACGATCGAGGCGTTGGCGCCCCACGCCACGGTGTTCGTGGTCGGCTACGGCGACATCCTCCCCTCGTCGGGAAGCGGTTGCTGGCCCGTGATGCCCTTCGCTCCCAAAGACATCTCGTACCTGAACACCACCGAGGTGGAGCTCAACACCATGTTGGCCACCCAGGCGGCTGCCAACGGGGCGATCTACGTGGACACCTACACGCCCAGCAAGGCCCACAACACCTGCTCGGGCTCGGGGACGCGCTGGATCGAGCCGATCGTGCCCACCACCGCGGCGGCACCTGTCCACCCCAACGCCAGGGGCATGCAGAACTTCGCCACCGTGGTCGAGGGCGTCATGCGAGCCCACGGCATCTCGTAGCCCTACCGGTCGTCGTCCCCTGCCGGTGGTATGACGATGCGATGACCTCGACGAACCACGACCATCCCCGCGCCGAGGAGCTTCCTCCGCCGCGGACCGAGGAGGTGGCCGACCGGGTCTACGCCTACATCCAGCCCGACGGCGGCTGGTGGATCAACAACACCGGCTTGGTCCTCGGGGATCGCACGGTGTTGTGCATCGACAGCTGCGCCACCGAACGACGGACCCGAGGGTTCCTCGAGGCCGTCGAGACGCTTCAGCACCGACTCGGGCACGGCGGCGTTGCGCGGGGAGGCGGTGGCGAGAGTGGCGGTGGCGAGAGCGGCCGTGGTGCACGGCTCCTCGTGAACACGCACCAGCACGGCGATCACACCAACGGGAACTGTCTGTTGCCCGAGGCCACCATCATCGGCCACAAGCGGTGTCGGGAGGCGATCCAGGCGACAGGGATCCTGCGGCCCGACGGGCTGTGGGAGCCCGTGGAGTGGGGCGACCTCGAGCCCGCTCCCCCGTTCGTCACCTTCGAGCACCGCCTCGACCTCTACGTCGACGACCTGCTCGTCGAGCTCCATCACTTCGGCACCGCCGCACACACCACCAACGACGTGGTGGCATGGATCCCCGAGCACCGGGTGCTGTTCACCGGCGACCTCGTCTTCAACGGGGGCACGCCCTTCGTCGCTCATGGGATCGGTGGCCGGGTCCTTGGTGGCGCTCGACTGCCTCATGGAGCTCGACCCCGGCGTGATCGTCCCCGGCCACGGCGACGTGTGCGGCCCCGAGGCCATCGACGTGGCCGGCGAGTACCTCCGATTCCTCCAGCAGGTCACCGTGGAGGCCCGAGAGGCCGGGCTCACCCCCCTCGAGGCCGCCCGTCAGGTCGACCTCGGGCCCTTCGCCGACGCTCACCCATCCCGAGCGCCTCGCCGGCAACCTGCACCGGGCCTTCGCCGAGTGCGAGGGAGCGCGCCCCGGCGACCCCATCGACGTCGCCGGCGCGCTCTTCGACATGGTCACGCTCAACGGCGGCCGGCCGCTGACCTGCCAGGCCTGAGCCGACTCCCCCGACTCCCCCGACTCCCCCGACTCCCGCCCCGGACTCCCCGGACTCCACCGGACTCCCCGTGACTCACGGCCGGAGCGCTGGGTTGGCCGATTGTTGAGGGTGGATAGAGCCTCCGGTGAGCAGGGCGTGTGAGGGTGGAGTCCACGAAGGCGGCCTGACAAGGGGGGGCCGCTTCACTGCCGGGGGGCCCATGTCCATCGTCGACGACCGCATGCACGTCGGAGGAGACCAGCCGGGCCACGAGCGGCTCTGGCAGACGACGGACCCCGTCCCCGGTGGGGCCAGCCCGGCGGGCCACGGCACCCCGAGGGCTGCCCATCCGTCCAACGGCAGAACCACAGACGTGTTCGAGTCGTCGCCGGCCGGGGGCGGCGGTGACCAGATGTGGCGGGCGCGGATCGATCTCGTGGTGTCGTCGGGACTGTCGGGAGACGCGGCGCGGATGTCGCACGAGGACGCGTCACGGGCTCACTGCGAGGCTTCGTTCGACGCCGTGCGGGAGCTGTGTCAGATCGAGTTGCGGCCCGTGCTCGAGTGCAGCGTCGAGATGCTCGGCCAATGGGGGTTGTCGGCGCGGGTGACCGAGACCCTGCGGGACGAGCCGGCGCGCGTGCCCCGGAGCTTCGACCTCAGCTTGTGGATCGACCGGTTCGGTGACCGGGGGCCGGGCAAGCTCACCATCACCGCCACCGAGGGATGCGACTTCGTGCGGGTCAAGATGGCCGTCGGTCCGTCGAAGATGGCGGGAGAGGTCTCCGAGCACGTGGGGACGACCACCACCAGCGACCTGTCCGACGCTCTGGTGGGTGGGCTCGTGGCGAACCTGGTGGAACAGATCTTCAGCTCGTGACCGAGAGGCGCTGGGCCAGGTAGGCGAGGGCCAACGGGTAACGCCACCCGATGCCCCCGTGGGTGGCGTCGAAGAGCTCGAAGGCGACATCGTCGACGCCGATCGCCGCCAACGCGTCGCGAAAGGCGACGGCCCCGAGGTCGAGGAACCAGTCGTCGCGCGTCCCGCCGTCGATCCAGACCGCCCGCAACGAACGCAACGCGTCGGCGTAGGTCGGCACCATCCGGACCGGGTCCCACGCCAGCCAGCGGGCCCAGACGTCGTCGCGGAGACGGCCGGTGGTGGGATCGAAGGGCAGCACCGGGGTGCCGTCGTCCTGGGCGGAGAAACAGGCCGAGACGCCGAGGGCCATGAGCAAGAGGTGGTCTTCGGGTCGGGTGAAGGCGGGCCTCGTCCCGAAGTCCTCCCACCAAGCCTCGATGTCGGCGTCCCACGGCCGCAGGGCCCGGACCATCTTGGGGAACTCGGGGATGTAGCAGCATTCGTAGAGCGCGTCGCCGGCATGGGTGGCGAGACCGCCGAAGAGGTCGGGGCGGAGCATGGGGGTGATCATGGCCCCGAAGCCGCCGCTCGACTTCCCCTGGATGCCCCGATGGCGGGGCGCGTCGAGGGTGCGGTAGCGGGCGTCGACGAAAGGGACGACGTCGTCACAGAGATAGGCGTGGTAGCGACCCGTGCCCGGCGAGTCGACGAACTGCGACCCCCCGTAGGCGGTCCAGGCGTCCACCCAGACCACGATGCACGGGGGCGCCTGACCCGTGGAGAAGAGCGCGTCGGCGGTCTCGGGGAACGGCCGGTGATACGCGTCGCGGTTGGCCCACATGGTGAGGTACCCGGTGTAGCCCTGGATGACATAGACCGACGGCAGCCGGTCGGTGGTCTCGTCGTAGCCGGGCGGGACGTAGACCCACAGGGGTCGCTCAGGGGGGTCCCCGAGATGGTTCCCGGTCAAAGCGGCCGAGGTGATCACGTGCTCGTCGATCCGACCCGCGAGCTCTCCACTCCACGGCAGCGGCATCGGGCACCTCCTGTTGGGTGTCGAGCTCACTCCGGCGAGCTCTTCGCCCAGGATGGCACGCCGGTGAGACGGGCCGGGAGGTCAGATGACCGTCGAGGCCGGCTCGGGAACGTTCGCCCGCCATCGCCGGAGCTGATCGGCGGGCACGGGCCGGGCCATGAGGAAGCCCTGGGCCGGGTTGGCGAGCACGTCCATGACGAAGGTCTTGTCGCTCTCGAGCCAAAGAACGCGCCCGGGGCGCAGGGGACGTCACAGGGAGAATTTCGGGAATTTTGACCTCGAACTCGACCAGGGCCCTGGATCAGGGCTTTCCGGTCGAGTTCGGGCCGGTTCCGGCCTCAACGAGGAGGCGCGAAACGTCGATACCAACCGTGTGCGCAGCGACGGCCTTCTCGATCCCAAGATCATCGATTCGGCCCTCTTCACCCTCCTCGACCGGCACCCCGGGGCGGCGGTGTGCGCCATCGGGCCCGACGGGCTCATGGTCGAGATGCCCGGGAGCGTGCCCCTGGGCGGCCATCGGGTCGTCCGGGACCGGTCGACGCTGAACCTCGTCACCGCCGGCGACCGGGGCGTGGTGATCAGCGCCTGGGAGCGGGCCCGGGCCATTGGAGCGTCGCGGGCGCTGGTGCGGCTCGCCGCAGATCCGACGCGGCCGGTCGTGGTGCACCTGATCGACGCCCGGCGGAGCCACGGCGTCTATCTGGGCGTGGTCGTCGACGCCGTCGGTGAGGACGCCGCGGTGTTCGATCCCGGGACGCCGTCGGTGGCACCGCGGTTCGTCCGCAACGGCAAGAGCGTGGTCGAGGTCGAGCGCGGAATTGTCGCGGGCCCGCGAGCGGGTCCTGGCCCGACTGGCCGAGACCGTGCCGGTCGGTGTGATGCAGATCGACGGCATGGGCCGGGTCGTCTACACCAACGAACGTCTCCACGACATCCTGGGCGCTCCGCAGGCCGGGACCCTCGACGAACAGCTGTCCACGGTCTTGGAGCGCGACCGAGAGATGGCCCGGAAGGCCTTCGACGCGGTGGTACGGGACGGCGTGGACGACGACATCACCGTGGTCATCCGGCCGGCGTGGAGCGATGGAAGCGGTCACCTCGGCGGGGACGAGACGTTGATCCGTGAGTGCGGGCTGCGCTTGCGGGCGCTCACCGATGACGACGGCGACGTCACGGGGGTCATCGTGTGCGTGGAGGATGTCAGCCAGAGCAGAGGGACGCGCGACGGGATGCACCTGCGGGCCACCTTCGACGTGCTGACGCGGTGTCACAACCGGGATTCGACGATGGCGGCGCTCGAGGCGATGTTGGCCCGAGCCATGGACGGGTCGAGCCCCGGTGCCATCCTCGTCGACCTCCACCGGTTCAAGGAGCTCAACGACGGCCACGGCCACGACGTCGGGGACGAGTTCCTGGGCGTGGTGGCGAGACGGCTGCGGGGCGCGGTGCGGGAGGACGACGTGGTGGGGCGGATCGGCGGCGACCGGTTCCTCGTCCTGTGTCCGGGCATCGCCACATCGGCCGAGGCCGTCCGGACCGCCATCAGAGTGGCCGAGACGCTCAGTCACGAGATCCAGCTGAAGGACCTCAGAGTGGGGTCGAGCGCCAGCGTCGGTGTGGCCTGGTCGAGCGGCTCCGAGATCGACGCCGAGGCGTTGGTGTGGCGGGCCGAGGTCGCCATGCACGAGGCGAAGCGACGGGGCGGGGGGCGTCCGGTGCTCTACACCGCGTCGTTGCCCGGCGCGCCTTCACCGGGCGCGCCATAGCTCCCCGGCTGGGCCATGGCGGGGGGCCCGGGTAGTCCGAAGAGCG
Organism: uncultured Acidimicrobiales bacterium; assembly: GCA_963796765.1. Lineage (GTDB taxonomy): Bacteria > Actinomycetota > Acidimicrobiia > Acidimicrobiales > UBA8190 > Chersky-840. The sequence continues at coordinate 658,454 of CAWCMY010000002.1, forward strand.
TCGGTGATGGTGCCCCATCGGTGCGTGGCCTTGCGCTCGTCGAGATGACGCTCCCAGCGCCCCAGAAACGACATGAAAGGTCCTGGGGGCGGGGGAATGTGTAACTTGACACAGACAAGTTACACAGCCCCGGGCGGGCTTGCGCCTCACCCCCAGGACCGGCTGCCAATGCCCATGGGACACCGACTACGGGAGTGTGATCCTCCCGTGGGTGGCCACGAGCTTCTTGAGCCCATGCTTCTTGCCGGACTGCACGCCGACCGCGCCCACGGATTGCGCGCTATACGCGGTGCTGCTGTGTGTGACAGCGCCCGCAAACGAGCCCGTGACCTTGTTCGGCCCTGGTGCAAGGGGATTGGGAAGCGCGAACCCGACATTGGGATCGAAGCTCGCAGCGGCCCCCGCAAGGGTGACAACGCTTGGTGTGAACGAAGCCTTCGCCACGCCGTGCTTTCCCTTCCACACGATGTTGAGGTGGATGGGTGTTGTAATCCCCTGGATGAGCCCTTGGATTCCCGTACCGGCACCCTTGAAGGTCCCCGTGATCTTGCCTTGGGTGATCGTGTCCGCACCTGCAGAACCGGTCACCTTGCAGCTGGTCATCTTGCCCTTGAAGGCGCCCGTGCTGCCGCCGGTGTTGGCCGTCAACGGCGGGAAGAACGAGATCTTGACAGCGATTCCCGTGCAACTCACCGTACCTGTTGCCACGCCGACGAACTTCGGGACCTTGGCTTGAGCCGGGGCTTGGAGGAGTACCACACTCGTCATCGGAAGCGAGAGTGCAAGCACCCCTAATAGGATCTTGCGACGCATATGCATAATGCCCCCCTAGTTTGTTGATGCTGGGTAGACACCCCACTCGCGATGCCCCGGCACCCACAATGCGGCGCCGAAACAACGCACCCACTTCAGGGTCGCGCCTGTGTTCATTGTCGACTAGAGCCGTTCGGCACCTGTCTTGCCCTGCGGACCGCTCAAGCGTTCGCTCGCACACCGAGAGAGAGAACCGGACCATCACGACACGCGGTTCAAGCCACGGCGAGCGATCTTGTTTCGGTTACCGCCACGGCTCTACTGGTCGCGGCGTCAAGGACGACCCGAGCGCCGAGCGTGGCTTCGAGGCGGGTTGTGACTTGCCGCGGGTACGCGGGCTGGGCGCAGGAAATTCCGCTGTCATGATCGTGCTCGTGCACCGTCACCGCGACTGTGGTCCTGGACTCCACCACGGTCAGTTCGTAGTCGGCACTACAGGGCCCTGGGCCGGAAGGTGCGCCACCGAATCGCACCGTGAGGGTGCGATCATCTGGACCGATCCGAGCATCGCCCACGAACGGTGGGCGACCGGTGCGGGCCATCGATGGTGTGAAGATCCTTGTCGACGAGACGGCCAAGACCCTTGCCGAGTCCCGCACGTTCTGAAATTCGACCAGCCAGGCCGGTAGCCGACGAGACCCCCGGTCGGTCTGGAAGACGCCACTGCCGAACCGCATGGCGATCACGTTGAGGTGGTGGCTCGCAGCTGGACCTTTCACCGTCCTGGGCTTGAAGATCGCGAAAGCCACCTTGGCGCTGATGATCGGGTACCCGGCGGACTCTATCGGGCCTGAGGGAAACGTGCCCGGGGCGACGATGGCTCGGTCGACGTAGGCGAGCTTGTCGGCGCCGTTACGGAATCCGCTCGATGGATCGACGACCCGCGGTCCTACGAAGACCAGCGGTCGGATTCTGGCGTCGACCGGGAAGGCTGACCAGGGCATGGGCGAATTGGTCAGCGGCCCGGTGTGGTGTGCGGGTGACGACGACCCCGCGGGCCCGCATGCGGCGAGCAGCATCGCTACAACCCAAGCGGCGGTGACCACTGACGCATCACGGCGGGGTGCTCGGTGGAGACTGCTCACGAAGCCGTGAAGGAGCGAGCCCTCCTCTTTCTTCGCCGATACCAACACCCTGCGTACTCGGTCGGTCGAGCACCCGAACATCGCCCTAGCGTCTCACTTCGAGATCAGGGCTGCCATCCATCGACTGAGGCGGGAGTCACGGCTGCAGGCTGATATCGCCGGGGGCACCCGCTCCTGCTGTTCACTTTGTAACCCTCCGCTCACTTTGCAACCCTCCGCCGGACAATGGGGAGGAGGAGTGACCCCAGCCCGAACACGACAAAAGCGCATCCCACCAGGGCAGTCGCCATGAGCCCTCGCCCCGGACCGGTGAAGGCCAAGGAACGAGAGGAAGCTCCGACGACGGTGGGTGCATTGGGAGACGGCGAAGGACCGGCGTTGGCACTGATCGCGGGCGTCGTTGCTGTGGTTGTGGTCACCGGCGATGTCGTCGTCGAACTCGGCGGGATGGTCGTCGTGGTCGTGGTCGTGGTCGTTGTTATCGGAGGAGGTGGAGTCGTCACCGAATTCCAGGTGGTACCCCCGTCCGTCGTCGAGACCACGACCCCCGCGCTGAAGGTCGTGTTGGTCCCCACTGCGTAGCACGTTGAGATCGAGGCGCAGGCCACACCCTGCAAGCCGGCGACGTCCGCGGGTATGCCCTGGAGGGACCACGTCGTTCCCCCGTCTGTGGTGGCCATGGCTACCCCCCTGGTTCCGTCCAGGCTCGTCCCGACCGAAATGCACGTGGTGACCGACGGGCATGACGGAGTGAACAAACCTCCGATCGCAGGAGGAGGGCTTTGGGACCTCCATGTCACTCCCCCGTCCGTCGTGGCGAGCGCCACGCCGGCCGTGTCGGACTGATTTTCCCCGATTACGTAACAGGTGCTGGGTGCCGGACACGAGACGCCGGTCAGGAACGTACCCGGGACGGCATCAGATGACCCCCAGGTGGTGCCCCCGTTTCTGGTCGAGACAACTACGCCTGTGTCGCCGACGGTGTTGAAGCCCACCCCAGCCGCAAGGCACGTGGTGGCCGAAGCGCAGGCCACGCCGACAAGCAGGGTCACTTGCGGAGGAAGGGAGAAAGTAGACCAGGTCGCTCCGCCGTCAGTGGTCGAAATGACCAATCCGGAAATAAGAGACGTTCCACCTTGGCCAACGGCGTAGCAGTTGTTGGTTGACGAACATGCGACGCCGTTCAGAACCGCCACACCGGGAGGAAGGACCTGTGAAGACCACGTGGTGCCCCCGTCAGTGGTGGCCAAGACAACCCCAGCAGTGAGGCTCAGGTTTTCCCCGACCGCAAAACATGTGGTGGCCGACGGGCACGCTAGGCCGTTTACTTCGCCCACGCCCGGGGGAATCGACTGAGGCGACCAGGTTGCACCCCCGTCCGTCGTGTCTAAAAGGATTGGAGCCACGAGCTTGCCGTCATTCTTCTCGAGCCCTCCAGCCACACACATAAGGGTCGAGGGACATGCGATCGTGGTCAGACCCACGACTACGGAGGAAGATGAGGTGGTCACAGCCACGGACACGCTGCCCACGAGGAGGAACGCCCCGCACACCACCATCCCGAATCCGAACCGGATCCAGTGGCGGCTGTTGGAGCGTCGAGGTCGGCGGTTCCGAACGCTCACGATGTATCCAGTCGTCGGAGAGACCCTGCATCTGAGAGCAGCCAGGGGCCTGCCCTCGAAAAGCATGGCCCCCGTCCCGGAGGAGATACGTCATCAAGATTGACTAATCACCACGACCGCTCCCACGCAATGGGTAGCGCTATCTCCGCGCCCCCGAACCAGCGCTGAAAGTGTGCAACCGACGTAGGTGGCATACGCGGGCGGCCCGATGGACGACACGCCGATGTCAACGAGTCGACTCATATCTTCTCGTCGGTACCGATACACCCTCATGCGACACTTCCAGTGTGCTCGCAACCCTGGAGTCCGCCCGCAGGGACATCGCAGCCGAGCTGGCGGGTGCCGATCCCGACCGGGTCACCACGGCGAAGGCGGCCGAGATCGTGACCATGTTCGCCGAGCTCGAACGGTTCTGTGCGGCCGGCAAGGTGCTGTTCAGCAACCGGGCTTCGCAGGGCACGACGTGGAGGGACGAAGGACATCGGTCCGCGGCGTCGTGGATGGCGCAGACCACCGGGACGTGTGTCGGTGAAGCCCTCAACGCCATCGAGACATCCGTGGCGTTGGGGTCACTGCCCGGGACCACCGAGGCGTTGCGCCGAGGGGAGCTCTCTCCTTCGCAGCTCAAGATCATCGCCGGAGCCGCCGGGATGAACCCCGGGACCGAACGCCGTCTCCTCGAGGCCGCCGGGAAGCAGAGTCTCAAGGGTCTCAAGGAACAGGCCGCTGCCGTCCGGGCTATAGCGGGCTCGGCCGAACAGGAGAAGGCGCGGTACCGGGCCATCCATGCGGCGCGATATGTCCGGCACTGGGTCGATCCCGACGGGGCCTTCCGGCTCGACGCCAAGCTCACCCCTGACGACGGAGCGAAGCTGCTCGGCGCGCTCAAAGCAGAAGCCGACGTCCGGTTCAACGAGGCCCGGAAGTCCGAGGACCACGAGAGCCCCTCCGCCTACAGCGCCGACGCCCTGGTGGCGCTGGTCAGCGGTGAGCCCGCCGGTCCGGCTTCCAAAGACCGAAGTCGCAGCGGTTCTTGTCGAGCCACGACCGCTCGAGCCACCGTCGTCATCCGGGTCGACGCCAAGGCCTTACGCCGTGGGTATGTGAAAGCCGGCGAGATGTGTTGCATCCCCGGGGTGGGCCCGGTGCCCGTGGCGGCGGTGCGGCGTCAGCTCTCGGACGGCTTCATCAAGATCCTCGTGCTCGACGGCAAGGACGTGACCACCGTCTGTCACGTGGGGAGAAGCATCTCCCGGCACCTCCAGAGCGCCCTCGAAGAACGCGACCCGGTGTGTGTGGTCCCCACATGCGACGTGGCGCACGGGCTCGAGAACCATCACTGGGACGTGGACTACGTCGACTGCAAGACGAGCAGCCTGGCCGGGTTGGCCAGGGTGTGTTCGTGGCACCACAAACTCATCACCTACGAGAACTGGGAGCTGACCGACCGAGGGGGATCCTGGGAATGGCGAGAACCGCCCGGGGGAGCGAAGTTCGAGACCGGGACGCCCTTCCGAGATACGGGCTGAGATTCCGATGCGGTATCGGGCGCGTCGAAACCACGTCGTGGGGGCGCGGCGTCAGTCTCCCTCGATCTCGGCCACAGGGTCACCGACCTGATAGGTCTCACCTTGGAGCGCGATGCGACGGAGCCGACCCGCGGCCGGGGAGTCGATCTCGTTGGTGACCTTGTCGGTCTCCATCTCGTAGAGAGGTTGGCCCTTTTCGACCAGAGCCCCGTCGTCGACCAGCCAGGACGCCAGAACAGCCTCGGTCATCTCCATGCCGATCTTCGGGAGTCGCAACAGCACGGGACGGACGGCTCTCAGCCCTGGTACCCCAGGACCCACTCGAGGGCTTCGAGGAGTCGCTCGGGGCCCGGCAGGGCCAGGCGTTCCAGTCCCTTGGCGTAGGGCAGCGGGGCCGGGAGCGCGCCCACGCGCAGGACAGGCGCCACCAACTGACCGAAGAGGGCCTCGGAGATCCCCGCCGCCAGCTCCGCACCGAAGCCACCGGTGACCACCGCCTCGTGGAGGATGACGGCCCGGCGGGTGCGGGCCACCGACTCGAGGACGGCGGTTTCGTCGAAGGGGACGAGGGAGCGGAGGTCGAGCACTTCGACCTCGACACCCTTCGGCGCCAGCGCGTCGGCCACGGCGAGGGCGTCGTGGACCTGTCGGCCGTAGGTCACGACGGTGACGTCCACGCCGGGTCGCTTGATGTCGGCCACCCCGAGCTCGATGGGCGTGTCGTCGATCGGGCCCTTGCGCGACAAGAGGAGGACCTGCTCGATGAAGATGCAGGGGTCCTCGTCGGCGATGCACGATGCCAGCAGTCCCCGGGCATCTGACGGCGTGCTCGGCACCACCACCTTGAGTCCCGGGACATGGGTCAGCCACGCCTCGAGCATCTGGGAGTGCTGGGCGCCGACCTGGAGTCCTCCTCCCACCGCCGTGCGCAGGACCATGGGGACCGGGGTCAGTCCCCCCGACATGTAGCGGAGCTTGGCCGCATGGTTGGCGAGCTGGTCCAGACAGAGCCCGAGAAAATCCATGAACATGATCTCGGCCACGGGTCGGAGCCCGCCCAGCGCGGCGCCCACGGCCGCGCCCACGATGGCCTGCTCCGAGATGGGCGTGTCGCGGACCCGCTCGACGCCGTACTTGGCGGCGAGGCCCTTGGTCACCCCGAAGACCCCGTTGTCGGAGATGTCCTCGCCGAGCAAGACCACCCGGCTGTCGGAGGCCAGCGCCTCGTCGAGCGCCAAGGTGATGGCGGAGCGGACACTCATCTCCACCGGCTCGTCGGGCACCGTCGCCTGCACCGCAGGTCTCGCGTTTCCCTTTACAGCCGTTTCCTTCCTGGCCCCTCCCGTCGGCGCCACGACGTCGGTGAGGACTTCGTCGGCGTCGGGCTCGCCCAGCTCGAGCACCTCGGCCAGTGTGGTGGCGGCCACCGTGGTGGAGCGGGCCTCGACGGCGGCGGCGTCGGCGTCGGAGAGCACGCCCCGGTCCAGGAGTACGCGGCGAAAACGGGCCAGGGGCTCGCGCTGCCACGCCTCTTCGAGCTCGGTGGGGTCGACATAGGTCATGCGGTCGCCGAAGACATGGCCGAAGAGCCGGTAGGTCTCCGCCTCGACCAGCGTCGGCCCCTCCCCCGCCCGGGCCCGGGCCGCCGCCTCCGCCACCGCGCCGAAGACGGCCACGGGGTCGTTGCCGTCCACGGTCACGCCCGGCATGCCGTACGCGGCGGCGCGCTGGGCCACGTGGTCGACGCGGAGGTGGTCGGCGAAGGCGGTGTGCTCGCCGTAGCCGTTGTTCTGGCACAAGAAGATCACCGGGAGCCCCCACACCGCGGCCAGGTTGGCGGCTTCGTGGAAGGCGCCGATGTTCGTCGCCCCGTCGCCGAACGAAGCCACCGTGACCCGCCCGGCACCCTGGCGGGCCGCGGCCCAGGCCAGTCCGGCCGCGATGGGAAGTCCCGAGCCGACGACACCGGTGGTCAGCATGAGCCCGACGTCGGGCCACGAGACGTGCATGGGGCCGCCCTTGCCCCGGCCCGTTCCTTGCTCCTTGCCCAACATCTCGGCCAGCAAGGGCCGAAGGGGGACACCCTTGGCGATCTGGTCGTGGAGTCCCCGATAGGTGGTGACGAGATAGTCGTCGGGTCCGAGCGCCGCCGCGCAACCCGCGGCCACCGCTTCTTGGCCGCGCGGCGAGTAGTAGGCGAGGGTGGCGCTCCCCGCCGAGATCGCCGCCCGCAGGGCGTCGTCGACCGCCACGACGAGCGCCATGGTCGCGAACATCTCGACGAGCGCGGCGTCGTCGAGCTCTGGGGTCTTCTCGGACACCGATCGACCGATGCTCAGCGGTGCAGCGGCTCAGCGGGCGCCGCGCACGAGCGCCCCGGGGCGCGCCCCGGTGTCACTTCCGTGGTCGAAGGTGACCTGCCCCGACTTGATGGTGGCCAGATAGCCCACCGCGTCCTGGACGAGCCGTCGGCCTCCCGCCGGCAGGTCATGGACCACCTGGGGCGTGCCCAGTTGGAGGTGGTCGTAGTCGATCACGTTGATGTCACCCAGCATGCCGGGCTCGAGGGTGCCCCGGTCCCCGAGGCCGTAGAGGCGGGCGGTGTCGAGGGTCTGCTTCTTCACCACCCACTCGAGGGGCAGCAGCTCGCCCCGGGTCCGGTCCCGGGTCCAGTGCGACAGCATGAAGGTGGGCTGGGGCGAGTCGCAGATGACACCGCAATGGGCGCCACCGTCCCCGAGGCCGGCCACGGCGCGCGGGTGCAGGAGCATCTCCCGGACCGGCTCCAGGCTCGTCGAGGCGTAGTTGAGGATGGGGAAGTAGAGAAGGCCCTGGCCGTCGGACTCGAGCATGACTTCGTAGGCGATCTCGAGGGGATGGCGGCCCGATGCCGCCGCCATCGACGCCAGGGAGACCTCGGGTCCCGGCTCGTAGTCCGGCGGCACGCCGAGGACGAAGGTGACGGCGTAGGCCTTTTCCAGCGCGGCGCGGTGATCGGGCTCGGGCTGGAACGACACGATGGACTCGCGCACCGACGGGTCGCACAGGGCCTGGAACAACTGGGCGTCGGAGAGGTTGCGGGCCTTGAGCTGTTGATAGGCGGGGATGGAGTCGAACATGCAGTACGAGGTGTGGAGACCGGTCAAGATCCCCGTGGCGCGCGCCGCGACCTGGGGCCACAGCTGCGCGCCCTCCTGCGCGGCGCGCAGCGATTCGTCCATGAGCTCGCGCCACAGCTCCGGCGCGTCGTCGATCTGCAAGAGGGCGAAGGTGACGGGACGGCCGATGGCGACCGAGAGGCGGCGCATCCAGTCCACTTCCTTGGCCGGGGCGATCACGTCCTCGCCCGCCACCCCGGCGGGTGCGAGCTCGAAGATCCCCGCACCCAGGTCTCCGAGGGCGGCGCCGATCCCGAACAATTCGTCCTCGGCGGCGTAGGTCCCGGGGACGGGCTCGCCGTCGATGGCCCGATGGGCGATGGTGCGAGACGTCGAGAACCCGAGCGCCCCGGCCGCCACGGCTTCTCTCACGATGACCCGCATGGCCTCGATGTCGTCGGCGTCGGCGGGCTCGTTGCGGGCGCCGCGCTCGCCCATGACGTAGGCCCGGACCGCGCCATGGGCGATCTGGGTGCCCACGTCGACGGTGAACCGGCGGCGGTCGAGCGCCTCGAGATACTCGGGGAAGCTCTCCCAGTCCCACTCCATGCCTTCGGCCAAGGCGGTGCCGGGGATGTCCTCCACGCCTTCCATGAGGCCGATGAGCCAGTCGTGGCGGTCGGGTCGGGCCGGCGCGAAGCCGACCCCGCAGTTGCCGGTGACGATGGTGGTCACCCCGTGCCAGGCGCTCGGGGCCAGGACCTCGTCCCAGGTGGCCTGCCCGTCGTAGTGGGTGTGGATGTCGACCCAACCGGGGGTGACCAGCGCACCGTCGGCGTCGATGGTGTGCCGGGCCGAGACCCCGTTGAGCGCTCCCACGGCGGTGATCCGTCCGTCGTCGACGGCGATGTCGGCGGTCCGGGCCGGCGCTCCCGTGCCGTCCACCACGGATCCGGCTCGAACGACGAGGTCGTGCACCGGCTACCCCCTTCTCCGGCCTTCATGGTGGCACGGATTCACCCGGCCGGGGCGAGGCCGGTGGGGATGGACTGGGCGAAGTGAAAGACGTCGTCGGGGTCATGGGCTTTCTTCACCGACACCAACCGACCGAGGTTCGCCCCGTAGTAGGCCTGTTGCCAGTCGACCAGGGTGGGGTCGATGTAGTTCTGGTATGCCTGGCCGTCGACCGAGCTCGCCACCGACGAGGCGAAGTGCGCCAACCAGGACCGGCCCTGCTGGGCCAGTGCCGCGCTCGGCGCCGGTGGCCACCGAAGCCTGGATCCCGGCGAGGGCGTTGCGATGGACGAAGGCGGTGTCGCCGGGCTTCACGGCGTTGATGGCTCCGCCCATGGCGTCGAAGACGACACCTCCCCCGAGATGGGGCAGGGTCCGGATGAGGTCGTTGACGCTGGCCACGAAGGCGGCGGTACCGGTCGCGGACGGAAGGGCCGAGACATACCCCGACGACGCCACCGAGCCGGACCGCTCCAAGGTCCCTGCCGGATGCTGCGTGGTGAGGTGGCACTGGGCGACGTCGAGGCTCTCGCATCCGGCCTCCACGAGCATGGCGTGGAGGTACGGCTCGGGACCGACGAACCGGTAGGAGGGTTGGGCGCCCACCGCGGTGACGAGGGCGTTCACCAACGAGCCCAGCGCGGTGGCCGAGCCGACGAACACGCCCGCCGTCCGGACCCCGAGGGCGCCGTTGCCTCCGGAGAGGAGTTGGCAATTCGACCACAGCTCGTCGGGGGCGGCGCGTTGCCAGGCGAACCATGCCCCCAAGACCTCGGCGCCGGCCGACGAGGGCCAATCGAGGGTGAACAGGGCCAGGGACGGGATCGGTGAGGTCCGGAAGGTGAACGAGGTGACGATGCCGAAGTTCCCCCCGCCGCCGCCCCGACAGGCCCAGTAGAGGTCCGGGTTGGTCGAGGCGTCGGCGGTGAGGATCCGGCTGTCGGCGGTGACGATCTGGACCGACTCGATGGTGTCGCAGGTGAGGCCGTACTTCCGTCCCACCACCCCGACCCCGCCGCCGAGGGCGAGGCCCGAGATCCCGACCGTGGGGCACGACCCACCGGGGACGAGGACGCCCGACGGTGCCAATTGGTTGTAGAGGTCGACGAGCAGTGTCCCCGCCCCCACCACCGCGCTCGCCGCGCCACCGCCACCGCCGGGCGCGCTCGGGACGGTCACGGTGTTCATGGGCGTGACGTCGACGACGAGACCCGGTCCCGACGAATAGCCGGCGAAGCTGTGGCCGCCGCAACGCGCGATGGGTCGGATGCCGTGGGTCCGGGCGAACCCGATGCAGCGCTGGACGTCGGCGGGGGTTGCGCAATAGGCGACCCCGGCCGGGGCGAGGGTGTCGAAGCGGGGGTCGTAGAGGAGCCGGGCCGTGGCGTAGCTCGGGCTCGAGGGCAGGACCAGACGTCCCGACAGCGACGAGGCCAGCGTCGACCACGCCGCCGCGTCCAATACGGCGGTCGTCGACGTCGTCCCCGACGACGGTCTCCCCGGGGACGTCGTCGACGAGTCACCTCCCGCGTCGACGAGTCGGCGCACCCCGCCAGCGCGGCTGACGCCGCGCCGGCCACCACCAGCCCGCCGCCCCGGAGGAGGTCGCGCCGGCTGTAGCGGGGATCACCGACCGGCACGGCGCTCCACCAGTTGGTCGCGGACAAGGTGCTTTTGGACCTTGCCCGACGCGGTGCGGGGCAGGTCGTCGGCGAAGACGAAGCGTCGGGGCACCTTGAAGGCCGCCATGCGATGGCGGAGGAAGGCCTCGAGGTCGGCGGGATCCGGGGCGCGACCCGCGACGGGGACGATGACGGCCACCGCCGATTCTCCCCACCGCTCGTCGGCCACCCCCAGGACCGCCGCCTGGGCCACATCGCGGTGATCGAGGAGCGCGTTCTCGATCTCCACGGGGAAGATGTTCTCGCCCCCCGACACGATCATCTCCTTGAGACGCCCCGTCATACGGAGATAGCCGCGGTCGTCCATCGTCACCAGGTCGCCGGTCCGCAGCCAACCTCCGGGCCCGATGGCCGCCGCCGTCTCCTCGGTGAGCTCGTGGTAACCGGCCATGACGTTGGGCCCCCGGACCTCGAGCTCTCCGACCTCGCCCCGACGGACCGGTGCGCCGGTGTCGGGGTCGACCACGCGCGCCCCGACACCGGGCAGGGGGATCCCGAGGGTGGCGCCCTTGTCCTGCGGCGTGTCGTCGAGATGGGTCTGGGAGATGAACCCCGACGCCTCGGTCTGGCCGAAGACCACCGCGAACTGCACCCCCAGGGCGGCTTCGATCTCGGCCACGAGCGCGGCGGGCACCACCGCGCCGCCTCCGCTCACCGAACGCAACGACGACAGGTCCCGGCGTTCGAAGTCACGGTGGCCGACGAGGGCGAGGAGCATGGTGGGCACCCCGCAGGTGAGGGTGGCCTGCTCGGCCTCGATGAGCTCGAGGACGAGTCCCGGCTCGAAGGCCGGCACCAGCACCGCCGTGGCCGAGCTCTGGCAGAGCTGGAACGAGACCACCTGGCCGCCGACATGGAACAGCGGCATGGTCTGGACATAGACGTCGCCGGGCCGCATCCCGAAACGCAGGGCCCCGAAACGCGCCGCGTTGGTCATGCCCCGGTGGGTGAGCAGCGCACCCTTGGGCGCACCCGTCGTCCCCGAGGTGTAGACGAGCTGGGCCACATCGTCGGGCCCCACCGTCGGCAACGCAGCCTGGGTCATCGCCCGCCGAGGCACCGGCGCAGAACTCCTCCCAGTCGTCCAAGACGACGACCTGGCGCAACCCCGGCAGCGTCGCCCCGGAGCCCGGTCACCGTGGCCATGACGTCGTGGCCGCGGTAGTCGGGGACGACGAAGGCGCCCGCCGCGCCCGACTGGCCGAGGACGTGGCGGAGCTCGCCGGCGCGCAGGGCGGGATTCACGGGAACGAGGACCACACCGGCCAGCGCCGCCCCGTAGCTCAGGAGGAGGGACTCGGGGACGGCGGTGGCGATGACCGCCACCCGCTCGCCGGGCTCGAAGCGCGCCGCCAACGCACGGGCGGCAATCAGCGCGTCGGCGAGAAGCTCGGCGTAGGTCCACCGACGGCGCGCCCCAGGATCAGGCGTCGCCCGCCACGAGGGCGGTGGTGTCGGGACTGCGACGGGCCGCGTCGCGCAGGATCGAGGCGACCGTGGTGTCGAGGACGGGCTCGGTGTCGTCGACCTCCCAGATCGCCGGTCTCCGGACACCGTCGAACCCTCATTCGAGGTACTCGCCCAGGGTGGCGTGGAAATGGCGGATCCGGCTCTCCTGGTAGCGCGCCAGGGTCACGTCGGGCCCGGCCGCGGACTCGAGGCCCCGCTGGACGCGCGCCAGGGTGGCGGTGTCCTGGTCGAGGATCCGGCCGAGGTAGCCGAGCTCGGGGGCGTCTGCCCACCGCTGGCCCGGGCCGAGGTGACGGGTCGGCGCCGCGGGCGGCCGGGGGCCCGACACCGGGTATCGGCTCGAGCAACATGACGTCCATCACCGCGGCGGTGTGGTCGTCGTCGTGGGGCCGGAACCGGTAGACGAGCGGCGTGGTGTAGCCCGCCCAGGGCACGAAGTTGGGGAAGACGAAGTACTCGATGGCGTCGAGCGCTTCGCAGTCGGAGATCGACGAGTAGTCGCCCCCGGTGCGCTCGGTCAGCCGTCGACGGGTGCGGTCGGCCAGGACCTGGCGGGCACTGCCCCCGTCGGGGACCACGGCGGCGTCGTCCTGGGTGAGGAACATGGCGTCGAGGATGTCCTGCTCGGGCACCCCCACCTCGACGTGCTCGCTGGCGATCCCGACCGGCGTGATCATCCGGTTGACGTGGCGGACACCCTCGTAGACGTCGTACTGGGTCTGGGTGTCGCCACTGGTCTTGAGCAGCTGGGGATGGACGGCGACGGTGTGGTAGCTCTCGATGAAGGCCTCGAGGGCCACCTTCCAGTTGCACGGGACCACCCGCGACGACATGGGCGGTGAGGGAGCGCTCGGCGAGGTCCCAGGGGGCGAAGTGCTCGGGGAGGATCTCGAGGTAGTCCTCGAGGCTCGGGCCCGCACTCGTCGACGGTCACGAAGACGAACCCGCCCCAGGTCCCGACGCGGGCCTCGGGGAGGCAGAACGACGACACCTCGACGTGGGGGAAGTCCCACGGACAGGGCATCCCCGCGAAGGAGCCGTCGAGGTTCCAGGTGAACCCGTGGAAGGGGCACCGGAGCTCGTCGACGTGACCGGGTTGGCTCCGCAACCGGGTCCCCCGGTGGAGACAGGAGTTGTGAAAGGCGCGGACCTCGCCCGGTGCACTCCGGACGATCACGAGCGACAGGCCCGGCGCGTCGTAGACGACGCTGTCACCGACCTCGGGGATCTGCTCCAGACGACAGGCCATCTGCCAGACACGTCCCCAGACCTTCTCGAGCTCGCGCTCGTGGACGGCCCGACTGGTGTAGCGGGCCCGGGGGACCGACGTCGTGGCCGGGTTGGCGTTGCCGACGGCCCGCAGCACGGGAGGGACGTCGGCCACTGTCGTGGTCGAGGAGCTCCTGCATGCGCCGGGCCCCTTGTCGGGGCTCGGGCGGGGTCACCGGTCCCCCGCGGCGGCCTCGCCGGCCCGGAACCCGAACACGAGCGCGGGCCCGAGGGTGGCCCCGCCCGCGGCGGTGGCGGTGCCGAAGGGGCTCGCCGCGGCGTTGCCCGCCGCGTAGAGCCCCGGAACGGCGAAACCCTTCGACGACACCACCCGACCCCGACCATCGGTGCGGGGCCCACCTTTGGTCCCCATGCAACCGAGATGGGCTTCGAGGGCGTAGAAGGGGGCCTCGCCCAGTGGTGCCAACGTCGGGTGGGGGGCGTGCGGGTCGCCGATCCAACGGTCGTAGGGAAACGAGCCCCGCCCGAAGTCGGGGTCCGAGCCGACGGCGGCGCCGGCGTTGAACCGTCTCACCGAGTCCGCCAGCGTCCCGGGCTCCATCCCGATCATCGTGCCCAGCGCGTCGAGGTCATCGGCGCCGACCAACCACTCCGGGTCGCGCCGGCCGGGCAACGGGCCGCCGGGCTCGAGGGGGCCGACCGGGTAGCGACGGCGATAGGCGGAATCGAACACCAACCAGAAAGGCGCCGGCCGGACGACGCGCCCGCATGGCCCGGCCCACGTCGCCGTAGTTCTGGGCCTCGTCGACGAACCGTCGACCGGTCCGGTCCACCATGATCGCCCCCGGTTGGGCCCGCTCGCCGTGGAGGGGGCGGTAGTGGGCCACGCCGTCGACGGTTTCACCGGGCACCTGCATGGCCGGCATCCACCAACCCTCCGGACGCGTTCGCCATCACCGAGTCGACTGCCATCACCATCTCCAACCCGTCGCCGCGGCACCCCCCTGGCCCCAGAGGAGCGACGGCCGGTCCCGGCAGGTACCGGCGCACCAGGGCGGCGTCGTGTTGGAAGCCCCCCGTGGCGAGAACGACGCGACCGGCCACGAGCTCTCCGTCGACGACGACCCCGACCACGCCGTCGTCCACGATCTCCAGTGCGCTGGCCCGGGCCGAGGTCCGGACCTCCACACCCATGTCGAGGAGCCCGCTGAGGAGACCCCCCACGAGGGCCCGGCCCCGGACATGGCCGCGCAAGACCACCCCGTCGTGGGCCGGTGGGCCCGACGCCTCAGCCGAGCCGGCCCCGTCGGTCGGGGACGGCTGGTCGAACGCGGACTGGACCTGTCTCTCGAGACGGCGCGGGAGCCGCAGGGCCCGGGGCCACATCGACCGGCCCGACGCCGCGCCGGGGAGCTCACCGCGGTAGTCGGGCCAGTGCTCGAGAACCTCCCACTCGATGGGCGTCCGGTCTTCGATGGCGTCTGCCACCCGACCGGTGTCGGCCGCGAAAGCCCGGACGAGCTCGAGGTCGACCTCGCCACCGCCGGCCCCGGCCACATAGGTCAGGACGTCATCGATGCTGTCTTCTTTACCGGCTTCTCTGTCACTGGCTTGTTTCCTGTCTTCTCTACTGGCTTCTTCGTGGCGGCCGTGGCCGGGCATCCAGACCACGCCGCCGGACATGGCCGTGGTGCCTCCGATCGAGGGAGCCCGCTCGACGAGGGTCACCGCCGCGCCCGCACCGGACGCGGCCAGGGCGGCCGCCAATCCGGCTGCCCCGGACCCCACGATGACGACCGATGGGACGACCGGTGCGGTGTCGGGCACGGGCCCAGGGTACGTCCCCTCCCTCGGCCGAGCCCTCCATCGGTCGAGTGGGTGTCGGGGTATCGCCGGTCGGGGCGGCCTCCTACGATCAGGCCATGGCCCTGCCTCCCCCCTCACCCGACTCCACCGCTGTGGTGACCGGCGCATCGTCGGGCATCGGCGCCGATCTGGCCCGGGAGTTGGCCCGGCGCGGCCACGGCGTCACCTTGGTGGCCCGACGCGAGGCGCGCCTCACCGAGCTCGGGGCCGAGCTCCACCAGGCCCACGGGGTCCGGACCGAAGTCGTTGCCCTCGACCTCACCGACGCTGGTGCCCGGGGCGGGTTGCCCGCCACCCTGGCCGAGCGGGGACTCACCGTCGAAGTCCTCGTCAACAACGCGGGGTTCTCCACCACGGGCCCCGTCCATCGCAGCGATCGCCGAGCGCGAGATGGCGATGATCCGCACCGACGTCGAAGCGGTCGTCGATCTCTGCTCCATCTTCCTGCCCGGGATGGTCGAGCGCGGCCGGGGGGCGGTGTTGAACGTGGCGTCGACGGCCGCCTTCCAACCCCTTCCCGGCCAGGCCGGCTACGGGGGGTCGAAGGCCTTCGTCCTCTCCTACACCCGGGCGATGCGCGCCGAGGTACGCGGCCCGGGGCGTCACGGTCACCGCACTGTGCCCCGGCCCGGTGAAGACCGAGTTCGCCGAGTCGGCCGGCTTCACCGAGGAGGAGTCGGAGAACTCGCTCCCCAAATTCATGTGGATCGCGGCCGCCGAGGTGGCCCGGATCGCCGTGGTGGGGATGGAGCAGGGCAAGGGTGTCGTGATCCCGGGTTTCGCCAACCGGGTGGGGGCAGGGTTCGCCCGCAGCGCGCCGCAGCAGGCCCTGGCCGCATTCCTCGCCCGCCAGCACCCGGCGCTCAAGTAGCCGCCGTGCACGGAGACGTCATCACGGTGCAACGGCTCATCCACGCGCCCCCCGAAGCGATCTTCGCTCTCGTGGCCGACCCCGGCCGCCATGGCGACATCGACGGCTCGGGGGCCATCCAAGGCGCCAAAGCCGATGCCCCGGGCCGCTTGGCCCTGGGGTCGAAGTTCGGCATGTCGATGCGGGTGGGGATCCCCTACTCGATGGTGAGCACGGTCATCGAGTTCGAGGACAACCGACGGATCGCGTGGCAGACGAGACCGCCCGGCATCCTCGGCCGGATCGCGGCCGGACGGATCTGGCGCTACGAGCTCGAGCCCGTCGAGGGCGGGACACTCGTGAAGGAGTCCTGGGACCTGTCCCAGGACATGCAGCGCTGGTTCTTGAAGATCGGCCCCCTCCCCGAGACCACCCGGAAGAACATGGAGAAGACCCTGGCCCGCATCGAGGAGCTCACCGCCTCGTGAGGTCCTGTTGACCCACCCGGGCTAGCGTTGCGCCATGGCACGGATCTCATTTCCCGAGCGGGGTTACGGCGAGCACGTGGACTGGGCGCTGCTGCGTCCCGAGATGGCGGCGGGCATGGGAGCGCTCTCCGAAGCCGTCTACAAGAACACCAAGCTGCCCGTCCGCGAGCGCGAGGCGGCCCGCTGGACGATCGCGCTCATCAACGACTGCGCCGTCTGCCAGGACACCCGGGCCCGCGACGGCCTGGCCGCCGGGGTCGACGAGGGGTTCTACGCCGAGGTGGCCAACTGGCGCACCACGCACGGCGCTCAGTGACCGGGAGCGCCTCGCCGCGGAGTTCGCCCAGCACTTCGCCCTCGACCACCTCAACATGGGCGACGAGCCTCTGGGACCGTCTCCGGGCTGCCTTCTCCGACGACGAGCTCGCCGATCTCACCATGTGCTGCGGGATGATGCTCGGCCTGGGTCGGACCCTGGCCGTGGTCGGGGTGCGGGCCCCCGACGAGCGCATCCTGGTCTGAGCCCGGCGGTCCGGGTGGTCCCGGGCGGTCGGCGCGGCTCCGGCGGCCGCGTGGGTCAGAAGTGGCCGAGCACGGGATGGGGCAGGTAGAGCTCCTCGAGCGCCTTCATCTCGTCGCCACTGAGATCGAGCTGTCTCCGCCGCCAGGGCGTCGGTGAGATGTCCGGGCTTGGTGGAACCGACGATGGGCGCGGTCACCCCGGGACGGTGCAGCAACCACGCCAGTGCCACCTGGGCCGGCGGCACGTCGCGCTTGGCCGCCACCTCGGCGACCCGCTCGACCACGTCGAAGTCCGACGGCTGGCTGTAGAGGTAGTCGGTGAAGGGGTCGGTGCCCGACCGGGTCGTCCGACGCTCGTCACCCCGGCCCCGGTTGCCCGTGAGCACGCCACGCGCCAGCGGGCTCCAGGGGATGACCCCGATGCCCTGGTCGATGCACAGCGGGATCATCTCCCGCTCCTCCTCGCGATAGAGGAGGTTGTAGTGGGGCTGCATGGACACGAACTTGGTCCATCCGTTGCGCTCGGCCACGTGCTGGGCCTGGGCGAACTGCCACGAGAACATGCTGCTGGCACCGATGTACCGGGCCTTGCCGGCCCGGACGACGTCGTGGAGCGCGCCCATGGTCTCCTCGATGGGCGTCCGGGGGTCCCAACGGTGGATCTGGTAGAGGTCGACGTAGTCCATCCCCAGGCGCCGGAGCGAGGCGTCGATGCCCGACAGGATGTGCTTGCGCGACAGCCCTCCCCCGTTCTCGCCCGGCGTGACCGGCATGAACACCTTGGTGGCGATGACCATCTCGTCCCGGGTGAGCATCTTGCTCACGAGTCGGCCCGTGGCCACCTCACTGGCACCGCCGGAGTAGGTGTCGGCGGTGTCGAAGAAGGTGATGCCACCTTCGACCGCGGCCCGGACGATGGGCTCGGCCCCGTCTTCGTCGAGGACCCATTCCCGCTCGCTGTCGTTGCCGAAGCTCATCATCCCGAGACAGATCCGAGACACCCGCAGGCCGGTCCTGCCCAGGTTCACGTACTCCATGGTTCCCTCACCGTCGTGCGCCCGCCGGCGGGAGGTGGCGAGTCGGAGGCCACACCTTAGGCTGGTCGTGGTCCCGGCTTCGAGCCGGTCAGGACATCCTCAGCCTCGTCGTGGCCAGCGCCGCGCCCGCGCCGCAGGGCCCGGAGCTTCTCCCACACCACCGAGGGGGCGATGTCACCGATCCCCGCCGAGGTGTCGAAGCCGCAGTCGGTGCCGGCGATGACCCGTCGGGGGTCCCCGACCACCTCCGCCACCCGGACGATCCGGTCCGCGACCACTTCGGGGTGCTCCACGTAGTTGCTGGTGGTGTCGATCACCCCCGCCACGAGGACCATGTCGTCGGGCAAGGGAAACCGTTCGAAGCACCGGTACTCATGGGCATGACGGGGGTTGGCCATCGACACCACCAACCCGCCCACGTTGGCCTCGGTAGAGGAGCGGCAGGATCTCCTCGAGCGCGACATCGAGGGTGTGGGGTCCCTCGTAGTTGCCCCAGCACACGTGCAGCCGCACCCGGCTCGGATCGATCCCGATCAACGCGCCGTTGATGGCGCCGACGACGAGCTCGACCCACGCCAGGAAGTCGGCCAGGGGTCGCTCGCGCGAACAGCGTGTGGCGCTCGAGGGCGAGGTCGGGGGCGTCGATCTGGAGCACCAGACCCCGGCCCACGATGGCCTCGTATTCGAATCGAAGCGCATCGGCGACGGCCTGGACGTAGTCCTCCATCGAGGGGTAGTGCCGGTTCTCCATGGCCGACGCCACGATCCCCGGCGACGCCGCGGTCATGAACGTCTCGGCGAACCCGGCCCCGGCCACGAGCGCGCACTCGGCATCGACCTCGGCTCGTGTCGCGGTAGCGGACCGCCGCCCACCGCGGCGGGGGCGGCCATGAGGTTCACCTGACGGCGGAGATGGCGCGGCACGACGAGGTCCAAGAAGTCGGGGTGGTCGAGCAGGTCCTGCATGAGCGGTCGCTGTCCCGTGCCGGCGAACCCGGTCATCCGGTGCTGGACATAGGTCACGAAGCTCTCGCGCGCCTGCTCCCCGTCGTTGCCGATGTCGATCCCGGCCTCGAGCTGGGCGGCGACGACGGCGGCGGTGGCATCCGACACTTCCCGTTGCAGCTCGCCGGCGTCGACCTCCTCGCCCCGGCTCCGCTTCCCGTGGAGCTCGGCGAGCGACCGGGGCCGGGGCAGGCTCCCGGCGTGGGTGGTGAGGATCCGGGTCTCGCTGCGCAGCACGGTCGGCCTACCGGCGCGGGGACGCCGACGAGCTCGATGCGGATCCCGTCGGGGTCGTCCACACAGCGCCATGGACACGGGCCCTCGTCGCTCCGGGCTGCTCGATCCGTCGCCCCGGGCCGAACCCGAGGGCGCCGAGCCGGGCCAGGACCGCGTCGACGTCGACGTAGAACGACAGCAAGAAGAACCCCCGGCCTGCCGTCTCGGGAGCCGTCTCGGGAGCCGCCGTCGTCAGCAGCCGCTTCCGGGGTGCCCGGCGCGGTCGGGGCCGGGCTCGTCGAAGGTCACGAGCTCGACGACCCCGGCGTCGGGGTGGGCCGGGTCGCCGAGGAAGATGGAGCGCAGCGTGGAGCTCGGGGCGTCGAAGAGCGTGGGCCAGTCCCCCTCGAAGACGTGGTCCATGAGGACCTCGAGACCGATGCCGTCACGGTAGAAGCGGAGGCTCGTCTCCATGTCGCGGACATGGATGGCGCTGTGATGGACTCGCCCCGCCATCACTTGCCCGATGCCCTCGGCCGGATCGATCGGGCTCCACAACGACACCCCGCCGTCGGCGGCGAGGACCTGGCCGGTCACCCAGTCCAATTCCAACAGGGCCCGGATGGCCCGGGCCACGCCGTCGGGGGTCCCGACCTCGCCCAATGCGGAGCGCTCGGCCACCCGGTCGCGATACCCGGGGAGACGCTTGGTCGACGCGAACATCGGGGTGTCGGTCGTTCCCGGGGCCACGGCGTTGACCCGGATCCCGAAGGGACCGAGCTCACGGGCCGCCACCCGGACCAGCTCGGCCACGCCGGCCTTGGACACGCTGTAGTGACCCATCATCCGATCGGCGAGGAAACCCGAGATCGAGCTCACCGCCACGATGGCCCCGCCGCGGCCCCCGGCCACCATGGTCTTGCCCACTTCGCGCAGACACAGGAACGTCCCCCGCAGGTTGACGCCGAGCACCCGGTCCCACTCCGTGCTCGACAGGTCGACCAAGGACCCGAAACCACCGACGCCGGCATTGAGCACGGCCACATCGAGACCGCCCAAGGAGTCGTGGACCTGACCGACGGCGGCGACGACCTCCTCCTCCACCGCGATGTCGCACCGGAGGTAGAGCTCGGCCGGGCCCGATCCCTGCTGGACGTCGAGCACCGCCACCCGGGCCCCCGCGGCGCGCAGCAGCTGCCACGGTGGCGGCGCCGATCCCGCTCGCCCCACCTGTGACGACGGCCGACGCGCCCGCAAGCTCCACTGGCTCTCTCCTCAGTCCGGTCCGACGAGGAAGCCTTCCACCTCGGCGGCGGCCTCGGGATCGCTCGAGGGCGTAGGCAGTGGCCGGCGTCGGGGATCTCGAGCAGTCGCGCCCCGGGAACCGAGGCCGCCCACACCCGTGCCGCCTCCTCGGGCACCAGTCGGTCGTGCTCGCCTCGGATGACGAGGGTGGGCACCTCGAGGCGCCCGAGGCGCTCGGTGAGCTTGCGGCTCTGGAAGTGCGGGGCCTTCCACCCCAGCCGCGCCGCCCCGGCCAGACCCCCGAACCACAGCAGCTGTTGCTCGGTGGTCATGACGTCGGGGAGGGCCTGGTGCGCCACGGTGCCCTCGGGCTCGGCGAAGAGAAGGCGTCTGGCCTCACCCGCCCCGCCGATGCCCCGGGGCGCCACGGCCCCGAAGAACGGGGGGACCTCGACGCCGCGCACGTGGACGCCGAGGGGATCGAGCAGCACCAGCCGTCGCGACGAGCTCGGGTCGCCGCAAGGCGAGCTCGGCCGCGAACCATCCCCCGAGGCTGTGCCCGACGACGTCGATCTCGGCCGATCCCCGCGGCGTGGCACAGGTCGACGAGGTGCCAGACGTAGTCCTCGACGTCGTCGAAGTCCTCGAGCCCGGTGCTGGCGTTGTACCCGGGCAGGGCGGGCGCCATCGACGTCGAAGCTCGTCGCCAGGCGCGCCAGGAACGGCGTCCACCGCTCGCCGGCCCACACGGCGTGGATGTCGCACAACCCGTGCAGGTACAGCACCCGAGCGCTGCCGCTCCGGGCGCCGCCGCGCAGGAGCGTGACGTCGCGCCCCGAGACGGCCAGTGTCGACCTGGTGGGAGCGCCGGCGCGTCCGTCGACGACGGTCACGTCCATCCCTTGGTGGCGAAGTGGTCGGTCGGCGTGCTCGCGCACATAGGGCACGACCTCGGTGGCGTAGAGATGCGTCGAGCGCGCCGTCAGCTCGGCGGGGAGCGACCCGAATTGCAACAGCGCCAGGACCGTGCCCAGGCCCGAGCTCGTTCACGTAGGCGAGCAGCCGCTCTCGGACCGTGGCCGGGCTGCCGATCAGCGGCGATCGCTTCCACACCGCGGCGGCGGCATCGGTGGGCCGCGGGCCCTGCACCATGCCCCGGAGGTCGGCCAGGAACTGCACGAGGGCGGGCGGGTCGATGTAGCCCGGCGGCATCCACACCTTGCCGGGCCCGACGAAGCCCGCCGCCAGGGTCCCCTGGAAGTAGGCGAGGTGGGTGGCGGCTTCCTCGACGGCCTGCTCGTCGGTCTCGGCCACGTAGACCGTGGTGAGCCAGCCCGAGCAGCTCGGGATCGAACGTCCGTCCCGACGCCGCGACGGCGTCGTGGTAGGCCACGGCCTGGCGGGCGAAGGTCTCGGGCGGCGCGTAGTAGGCCACCCCCATGTACCCGAACCCGTGCTCGACGCAGTAGGTGATGGTGCTCGGCGAACCGAGCCCCGGGATCCACACCGGCGGGTGGGGCTGCTGGAGGGGACGGGGCCAGGGATTCACGTAGGGCAGTTGGTAGTACTCGCCGTCGAAGGCGAAGGGGCCGGGGCGCGTCCAGGCCTCGATGACGAGCTCGACGGCCTCTCGGAACCGGGGCCGCGCGTCGGTGGGGTTCACGTTGGTCGAGTAGTACTCGGGCCCTCCCCCCACCACGAGGCCGGCGATGAGGCGTCCGCCGCTCATCACGTCGAGCATGGCCATCTCCTCGGCCACCCGTGTGGGCGGGTTGTAGAGCGGCAGCGCGTTGCCGAGCACGCAGATCTTGACCCTGCGAGGTCTCACGGGTGAGCGCGGCGGCCACCAGGTTCGGCGACGGCATCAGCCCGTAGGCGTTCTGATGGTGCTCGTTGACCACGACACCGTCGAGGCCGAGCTCCTCGGCCGCCACCAGCTCGCCGATGTAGCGGTCGTAGAGCTCCTTGCCTCGAGCCGGGTCGTAGTTGGCGTTCGACAGCGTCACCCAGGCCGCCTCGTTGCTCGGCCAGGAACTCCCGGGGCCCCGCCAGGTGCGGCCACGGCATGAGATGGAACGAGAAGAAGTTCACTGCCTCCGCTCACCCCGGCGCCACCGATGCCGGAGCGCGAGGCGTCGGCGCGCGGTCGGAGTCGCCGGAGCGCCGGAGCTGGGGACGACGCGCTCGGGCTCGGCTGCTCCTGTGCTCGGTGACGGTGCCGTGGAGGGGGGCGTCTTTGAGCAGCAGGGCACAGACGAAGGCCAGCGCGGCGAGGGGGATCCCCACCATGAACACGACGTGGAGCGACCGGACGAAGGAGTCGACCACGCCGGCGCGCACCGCCGGGTGCAGGGCCCGCAGCTGCGTCGGGGGTGATCGTGAAGGACTGCGACAGGTTCAACCCGCTGTGGGCAGGGACGAGGCGGGGCAGCCAGAACCCGAGCCGGCTCACGAGCACCGTCCCGAGCAACGCCGTCCCGCACGCGGCGCCGATGTTGCGGAAGAAGCTCACCGCCGAGGTGGAGCTGCCCGAGGTCGCGGCGCTCCACGGCGTTCTGCACCGCCACCACGACGATCTGCAGGGTCATGCCCATCCCGACGCCGAAGACCACCATGTAGCAGCTGGCCAGACCCAACGAGGTGTGGGCGCTCGAGATGGGTGAACAGCCACATCCCCGTCGGTCATGAGCGCCGTCCCGAACACGGGATAGATCTTGTAGCGGCCGAATCGGGTCACGAGGCGTCCCGAGATGATCGACGTCGTGAGCATCCCTCCCATGAGCGGCAGCAGGAGCACGCCCGAGCGCGTCGCCGACTCGCCGTCGACGAGTTGCAGGTAGACGGGGATGTAGATGATCGCCGCGAACATCGTGGCGGTCACGAAGAACGTCATCCCCAGCCCGGACCGGACGATCGAGTTGGCGAACACCCGGGGCGGGAAGATCGGCTCGCGGGCTCGTGCGCTCCCACCACACCACGGCGCCGATCATCACCAACGACACGACGACGAGCCCGAGGATGATCGGCGACGCCCACGGGTACGTCCGGCCACCCCACACCGTCACGAGGATCAACGGGGTCACCGCGGCCACGATGAGGCCGGCGCCGGTGTAGTCGATCGGACTGCACCGACCGGGTGGGCAGCGGCAGTCGGAGCACCGCGCTCGTGATGAACAGGGCCAGGATCCCCACCGGGATGTTGATGTAGAAGATCCAGCGCCAGGTGAGGTGATCGGTGAGGAACCCGCCCGCCAGGGGGCCCCCGATGCTGGCCAGGGCGAAGACCCCGCCGAAGTAGCCCTGGTACCGGCCCCGCTCCCTCGGGCTCACGATGTCGCCCACGATGGCCATGGCCAGGGCCATGAGACCGCCCCCGCCGAGGCCCTGCAGGGCCCGGAATGCGATGAGCTCGTCCATGTTGCGGCTCAGGCCCGACAGGGCGGAGCCGATGAGGAAGATGACGATGGCGATCTGGAAGATCTTCTTGCGCCCGTGGAGGTCGGAGATCTTGCCGTAGAGCGGCGTCG
This sequence comes from uncultured Acidimicrobiales bacterium, assembly GCA_963796765.1. Classification (GTDB taxonomy): domain Bacteria; phylum Actinomycetota; class Acidimicrobiia; order Acidimicrobiales; family UBA8190; genus Chersky-840. The sequence goes on from CAWCMY010000002.1 coordinate 682,756, forward strand.
ACAAGCGTGGTGGTGAGGAGATAGGCCGTCACCACCCACGACAGGTGGTTGAGCCCGTGGAGGTCGCCCACGATCGTCGGGAGGGCGGTCGCCACGATGGTCTGGTCGAGCGCGGCGAGGAGCATGCCCAACATGAGCCCGCTCAGGACGATCAGGACCTGGCGGTGGCTGAGCCCGCCGCTGGTCTGGTCCTCGGGGATGCGCGCTTCGTGGCTCGGACATGACCCGTCCGAGGCTAATCCCGCCCCGCTGCGCCACCGACAGGTCCCGAACGGGTCGGACCCGATCCGGCCGGCGACGGCGTCAGGTGCCGAGCGAGGCGAACAGGTCACCCATGGCCTCGACCCGTGCTCAACACGTCGTGAGGGGTGAAGCGCGAGGAACTTCTCGCCACCTCGCGCTCGCACCCTCTTCGACTTCGTCCCACGTGAGCGGGGTCGAGACCGAGGGATGGTCGAGCGCCCGCAACGAGTAGGGCGTGACGGTCGTCTTGGCGCCGCTGTTCTGGCTCCAGTCGATGAACACCCGGCCCACCCGCAGCGCCTTCGCCATCTTGGACACGGCCAGGTCGGGACGTGACTCCTCGAGCTCCTCGGCCAGGGCGTGCGCGTAGGTGCTCGTCTGGTCCCATGGCCATCGCTTGGCCCCGATGGACCCGTAGAGCTGCATGCCCTTGGACCCACTGGTCTTGGCGATGAGCTCGATGCCGTCTCGGGCGGCCCGGTCCCGCAGCACCAGCGCGACCTGGCAGCACTCGGTGATGGTGGCGGGCAGACCGGGGTCGAGGTCGAAGACGAGAAGGTCGGGCGGACGGGGCTGGTCCTTCGGGCCTCGTCCGCCACATCGGGGTGTGGAACTCCACCGAGGCCAGGTTGACCAACCACATCAGCGTGGCCAGCTCGTCCACGACGACGAATTCGGGTCGTGTCCCGGTCGACTGTCGAGGTCGGCCGGCTTTCCCCAACGATCGGTGCCCTTGCGCGGCAGGGTCACGGTCTTGATCCAGTCCGGGGCATGCTTGGGGACGTTCTTCTCGATGAAGCCCTTGTGGTCGACGCCTTGGGGGAACCGCTTCACCGTCACCGGCCGGCTGGCGAGATGACCGAGCATGGCCGGCGCGATCCGCGCGTAGTAGTCGAGCATGTCGCCCTTGGTGAACCCCGTCGGGAAGAGCGGCTTGTCCAGGTTGGAGAGCTGGAGCTCGCGGTCCCTCGACGCTGACGGTCACCCGGGGGGTCTCAGGACTCACGGCGGACCTCGCTGGGGGGACTTGTCGTTGCGGAGGCCGCGCCACGAGGGGTGGCGGAGACGGCCGTCGTTGGTCCACTCGCTGAAGCTCACCTCGCCCACCAGCGTGGGCTTCACCCAGTGGGCCACGTTCTCGTAGCGGCGGGGCACGGGGGTGACGAACGGGTTGCGGTCGGGTCCGCAGGGGCTCGAGCCTCCGGGCCAGGTCGTCGAGGATCGACGACGGTGAAGCCGGTCCCGACCTGGCCGATGTAGTGCAGGCCCTGGTCCGTGGGGATGCCGAGCAGGAGCGATCCCAACCGGCCTTCCCGATTGCCCTCACCCGGTGTCCAACCGCCCACGATCACCTCCTGGGTGAGGAGGTTCTTCACCTTCGTCCAGCTCGGAGACCGTTTGCCCGGGCAGATAGGGCGAGTCGAGGCGCTTGGCGAGGACCCCCTCGAGGCCCTGGGCCTGGCTGGCCGCGAGCACGTCGGCACCGGGCCCGGCGAATCGGGGGCTCAGGGTCCAGTGCTCGGGCTTGGTGACGAGCAGCCCGAGGCCTTCGAGCCGTGCCGGCGCCGCTCGACGTAGGGCGAGCCGAGCAGCGACTCGCCGTCGATGTAGAGGAGGTCGAAGAGGACGTAGACCACGGGCTGCTCCGCGGCCAGGACCGTCGCCTTGTGGCGGTCAGAGGCGTGGATCCGGGGCTGGAGCAGCTGGAAGCGGGGATGGCCGGCCTCGTCGAACGCCACGATCTCGCCGTCGAGGACCACCCGGCGAGAGCCCAGTTGCTCGCCGAGGGCCCGGAGCTCGGGGAAGGAATGGGTGAGGTCGTTGCCGTTCCGGGACTCGACGCGGATGCGCCCGCCGTCGACGTAGGAGATGGCCCGAATGCCGTCCCATTTGAACTCGTACGCCCAGGCGTCGTCGTCCTTGGGCAGCTCGCCCAGGGTGGCGAGCATGGGCCGGATCTCCCGGGGCAACGGCTCGTAGCCCGTCGGGATCGTCGTCCATCTGGTGGATCATCCACGACCGGCCCTTCGTGCCGCCGCGCCTCGGCTGGGGCCGTCGGTGGCGAACGAGCACGTACGTTCCCCGGATCCGCTCGCCATGGAGCACGACCATGACCTCGCGATCGGACCACTTCAATTCGTCGTAGGTGCCCTGGTCCCACACGATCACGTCGCCCCCGCCGTATTCACCCCGGGGGATCTTCCCCGCGAACGAGGCGTACTCCATGGGGTGGTCCTCGGTGTGCACCGCCAGATGGTTGGTCTTCTTGTCGAGCGGGGAGGCCCTTGGGGACGGCCCAGGACACGAGGACGCCGTCGCGCTCGAGCCGGAAGTCCCAGTGCAAGGCCCGGGCGTGGTGCTCCTGGATGACGAAGATCGGCGCCGGGGCCTGGTCACGGCCGCCACCGTCGCCGCGGCCGCGGCGCGGGCGGGCTCGGGCGACGGCGCGGGGACCGGCTCGGGTGTGATCGACGGATCTCGTCGCTGCCGGTAGTCAGCGAGCTTGTCGGCCGACTTCTTCGACTGGGCGACGGCTCTCTTGGCCGACTTTCGGCTGCGCCCGACGGCCTCGGTGGGCCGGGGACGGTGTCACCGACCACGCTCGCGGCTGCCGGTTCTCTTCAGCAGGTGAGAGCGAGCAGGCGCCGCGTGCCTCGCGCTCGTCGAGGAACGCCCACCATGCCGACGCGGCCGCCGATGCGGCCTCGCGGACCTCGTCGGAGTCGACGGCGAGAGCGGCCAGAGCGTCGACGATCCACGTCCCGTGGACTTCGTCGACCCCGGAGTGGACGTCCCAGAAGCGCGTCCCGTCGTCGTTCACGCCGTAGCGCAAACGCAGACCCTCTGCCTTTGACCCTGCGATCTCGGCCGCCTGGACTTCGTATGCAGCCAAGGCGGCGAGCGCGGCGACCGGCGACTCGATCTGCCACCGCGCGTGTACAAGGTCACCAAGGCGGCGGTGGCGGGCGTCGCAGTCAGCGGCCGCCGGGGCATCCACCGCGCGGGCGAAACCCTCGAAGAGTTCGAGATGCGGTGCCGGGACACCCCGCTCGTCGTCGAGGTTGGCCTGGACGAGCCCACGCGCCGTGGGGTCATCGATGCGGACGACGACGCGCTCGAGCACTTCGGGGAGCACGGTCTCGAAATGCCGGTACTGCGCGGCGTACGCGGCCAACTCGGCGCGTTCGAGTGTTCCCGCCTCCCAACGGCGGTAGAAGGGATGGGCGAGGAGCCGGCGGTCCCGGAGCACCTCGACGAGGACGGCTTCGATCTCTGTTCGGAGCATTCGGGGATCGTACCTGGTCGGGTGGTGCCCCGACGGCGTCGACGTCACGGTCACGACGGGATGGAGGTTCGACAATGGCCGGAGTCTGCTCAGGGCCCGGCTCGCCAGCGCTCCGCTCGGGTAACGGCTCCGGCGCGGGCACAATAGAAGGACACACGGGTCTCGAGCTGGCGCAACACACGGTCACTGGGCGCAGCTGTCTCCTCGGACCTACTCGGACGCAGACAGGGCAACGCCGAGGCTGCCCCGAGCCCCCGCGAGGAGGGGCGTTGAGCGAGACCTTCGACCCGGAAGCGACACCGGAGCAACCCGAGCATCGCCCTGGGCCCGACGCCGGCGACGCCGTTCCTCCTCACCGCGGTCCTCCCGCACCCGGCCACCACGACGTCTGGGCCGTCCCGTCCCCGGGTGAGGGGTTCGGGAGCCCGTCCCAACCTTGGGACGGCAGCGGGAACTGGACGCCGGGCCAATGGGGTGGGCCCCCGATCTGGTTGCCGCCCCATCAGCCCGTCCGCAACCGTCCTCTCCACATCATCGCCGTGGCCGCGCTCGTCGCCATCGTGGCCCTGCTCGGAGTGGCGGTGGGCCGCAAGACGATCCAGAACCAGCTCGGGAGCGGGTCGCCCCTCGTCACCTTGCCCTCGTCGGGCGCGTCCGAGACCGGCACCGTGGCCCTGAAGGTCGATCCCGGAGTGGTCGACATCACGACGCGGCTCGGCTTCTCCGGCGGAGAGGCGGCCGGCACCGGCATGGTCCTCAACTCGTCGGGTGACGTCCTCACCAACAACCACGTCATCGACGGTGCCACCAGCATCACCGTGACCGACGTCGGGAACGGGGAGACCTACACCGGTGCGGTGGTCGGCACCGACAAGACCCAGGACATCGCCGTCTTGAAGCTCTCCGGTGCATCGGGGTTGCGGACGGTCACCATCGGGAACTCCTCGAACTTGGCCGTGGGTGACGCCGTGACCGCCGTCGGGAACGCCGGAGGGGTCGGGGGCACGCCCAGCGTCGCCGACGGGCACGTCACCGATCTCGACCAGGCCATCACCGCCAGCGACCAGTCCGACAACTCCAACGAACAACTCACCGGGCTCATCCAGACCGATGCCTCGTTGCGGCCCGGAGACTCGGGCGGACCACTCGTGAACTCCGACGGCGAGGTGATGGGCATCGACACCGCCGCATCGAGCGGGTTCCAGTTCCATGCGGGGACGGAGGGATTCGCCATCCCCATCAACCACGCCATGGCCATCGCCAGGCAGATCATGGCGGGCCAGGGTTCTGACACCGTCCATATCGGGGCCGCCGCCCTCATCGGTGTCCTGGTCGACAACGCGCCACTCAATGCCGGGGCCCACGTCGTGACCGTCGAGACCGGGACCCCCGCCGACAACGCCGGGCTCGTGCCCGGTGACGTGATCAACTCACTCGCCGGCCAGACCGTCCAGAGCGCTTCGTCGCTCACCAACCTGATGCAGCGGCATCATCCGGGACAGCGGGTGCAACTGGGTTGGCTCGACACCTCGGGCCAACAGCAGAGCATCACCGTGCAACTGGCCCCGGGGCCTGCCGGCTGACCCTCGGGGACCGGTGCCGGGCATGTTGACGACCGGTCCCAAGACGGGGCCGAAGACGAGCACGAAGACGAGAGGGCGGGGCGTGGCCGGTCTGGTCCTCGCCCCCGGTGCCAGCGCCGGGCGCGACCAACCTGCCCTCGTCGCCATCGACGAGGCCGTGTCGGTGTCGGGGGTGGGGGTGCAACGGATCGACTTCCCGTACCGCTTGGCGGGCCGGCGCGCCCCGGACAAGGCCCCGGTGCTCGTCGCCACCGTGGTGCAGGCGGCACAGTCCCTGGCGGCGACACTGCACGTCGCGCCGCGTCGGATCTCGCTCGGGGGACGGTCGATGGGGGGCCGGATGTGCTCGATGGCGGTCGCCGACGGCCTCCCCGCCGCGGCCCTCGTGCTCGTCAGCTATCCCCTGCACCCACCGGGGAGGCTCGACCGGATGCGGACCGACCACTTCCCCGCACTCGACCTGCCCTGTCTCTTCGTGTCGGGCACCCGCGACGCGTTCGGGTCCCGACAAGAGCTCGAGGGGGCCACGGCCGCGATTCCAGGGCCGGTGACCCATGTCTGGCTCGAAGGTGGGGATCATGGACTGCGAAACAAGGACTCCGCGGTGGCAGCGGCCGTCAAGGACTGGCTGCTCGCTCTGTGAATCTGCGTTGTAGATCCAAGTTGTGACATTGGGTCGTGAATCTTGTGACCACGTCGTGACCGCGCTCGGCGCGTGGGCGATTCTCCTACCGTCGTGTGCCTCGTCGTCGAACCAGCACTTCACTGGCCCGGCTGGGGCGCCGATGCATAGGTGATGCGTCGAAGTCAGTGCCGTCCTCGGCACACCCGTTCCCGGTCACAGATCAGGAGAGTCGTCTCGGTCCTGACCGTCGTGGTCATCGGACCCCTCGGGCTCGTGGTGTGGTTGACCGGCGCGGGGAGCGCCGACGCCGCCTTGGCAGCCTCGACCACGGTGCGCCCCGGCGACACCCTGACCGCCATCGCGGCGCGCTACGGCACCACCGTCTCCGCATTGGTGGCGGCCAACGGGATCACCAATCCGAACCAGATCTACGCCGGCGCCACCATCCAGATCCCGAGCCCCTCCGCTCCCCCGGCCGGCGCTCCCGCCACGCCCGCTCCCGCGCCCGCGATCACCAACCAGACGGTCGTGGTGCGCAGAGGCGACACGCTGAGCTCCATCGCGGCGCGCTACCACACGACGGTGGCGGCTCTGGTCTCGGCCAACAAGATCTCCGATCCCGACGTCGTGTTCGCCGGAGCCCGTCTCTCGTTGCCGGGACCGACGCTGCCTCCGGGCTGGGGCCCGGGCGGGCCGCTTCCCGCCGTGCTCCTGGCGCATCCCGATCGGTTGGCGCTCCGGCCCGCCTTCGTGAGCGCCGCCAACGCCTCGGGCGTGACCCCGAGCCTTCTCGAAGCCCTGTGCTGGTGGGAATCAGGATGGCAGGCGAATGCCACCTCGACGACCGGCGCCATCGGCCTGTGCCAGCTCGAGCCGTCCACCGTGACCTACGCGCAGACGGTCCTCTTGCACAACCCCCGCCTCGATCCCGGTGTCGCGTCCGACAACATCGCCATGGCCGCCGCGTACCTCCACGACCTGACCGTGCGCGATGGTGGCAACGCCCGAACCGCGGTCGCCGCCTACTACCAGGGATTGAAATCGGTCCAGGCGAGGGGGATGCTCGCGTCGACCGCCAACTACGTCACCGGCATCTTCAACTACGCGGCGATCTTCGCCCGGGCAGGCTGATGCCGGCGCCCGAGACCGCCATCTAGTCTCGACCCATGGCCGATCCGGGGGACCACGCTCCGCTCCCGGCCGAGGGATTGGACGACGCCCTCTTGCCCTTCGGGGAGAGCCGCCTGTTGCCTCGGGGTGCGTACGTCGACCGAGCCCTGTTCGAGTGGGAGCAACGCCATTTCTTCCGGGGCGGGTGGACGGCGGTGGGGCGGAGCGAGGACGTCTCTCGCGTGGGCGATCAACGGGCCGAGTCGGTGGGAGGTGCCGGGGTCTTTCTGGTGCGGGGCGAGGACCGACAGCTGCGAGCCTTCGCCAACACCTGTCGGCACCGGGGCCACGAGTTGCTCGGTTGCGGGGAGTCGCGGAACCTCCACGTCGTCGTGTGCCCCTATCACTCGTGGTCGTATCACCTCGACGGCTCGTTGCGTCACGCCCCGCGCTTCGACGAGTGGACCTCATTCGTCCCCGAGGAGAACGGCCTCGTGGAATTGCCCACCGAGGAATGGCACGGGTTGGTCTTCGTGGCGGCGTCGGGCCCGACGCCGGCACTCCCGCCCCTGGGCGAGCATCTGGCCGGGCTCGACGGGCTCGTCGGTCCCTACGAGCCCGAGCGTCTCCGGGTGGCGGCCCATCACGACTACGTCGTCGAGGCCAACTGGAAGGTGGTGATCGAGAACTACCAGGAGTGCTACCACTGCCCCATGATCCATCCCGAGCTGTGCGCGGTGAGCCCGCCGCGCAGCGGGGAGAACTATCCCGTTCCCGCCGCCACCGGCGCCACCACCGGCGCCTGGATCGGCGGGTGGATGGCACTGCGCGACGGAGCCGAGACGATGTCGCTGAGCGGGAAGAGCGACGGCACGGTGTTGCGGGGTCTCGAGGGTCGACGTCGGCGCGAGGTGATCTATCTCGTGGTGTTCCCGAACGTTCTGCTGAGCCTGCACCCCGACTACGTGATGACGCACCTCCTCACACCGCTCGGGCCCGGTCGGACCCGGGTCCGGTGCAGCTGGTGGTTCTCCCCCGAGGACGTCGCGCGTCCCGGGTTCGACCCCCACTACGCCTCGGACTTCTGGGACGTCACCAACCGTCAGGACTTCTCGGCGTGCGAGTCGGTCCAGCGGGGCCTCGGCTCCGAGCACTGGGTACCGGGGCAGCTCGGGCCCGACGAGGACGGCGTCTATCAGTTCGTGACCATGGTGGCGCGGGGCTACCGGGGCTCGACGGTGATGGCGGGCCGACGTCCGGGCGCCTGAACGGCGCCTGACCCCCGCCTCGGTCGATGGACGCTCTCGCCCGCAGCGGGGCGGTCCGATACCTTGCGTCGCGAGCTCCGAGGACGAGGAGGATCCCATGGCCCACGAGGTGCGCGGCGTGGTGGCCCGGTCCCAGGGCCGACCCGTCTCGCTCGAGACCGTCCTCGTCCCCGACCCCGGTCCGGGGGAGGCGCTCGTGGCGGTCCAGGCGTGCGGGGTGTGTCACACCGACCTCCACTATCGCCAAGGGGGCATCAACGACGACTTCCCCTTCCTCCTCGGCCACGAGGCCGCCGGCGTGGTGGAGTCGGTCGGCTCCGACGTCACGTCGGTGGCACCGGGGGACTTCGTCATCCTCAACTGGCGGGCGGTGTGCGGCGAGTGCCGGTCGTGTCGACGGGGTCGGCCCTGGTACTGCTTCTCCACCCACAACGCCGGGCAGAAGATGACCCTGGCCGACGGCACCGCCCTCTCCCCCGCCCTCGGCATCGGGGCCTTCGCCGAGAAGACCCTCGTCGCCGCGGGCCAGTGCACCAAGGTCGACGCCCGGGCCCGGCCCGAGGCGGCCGGGCTCCTGGGCTGTGGGGTGATGGCGGGTCTCGGGGCGGCCATGTTCACCGGCGAGGTCGGCCCGGGCGACTCGGTGGCGGTCTTCGGCTGCGGCGGCGTGGGGTGCGCGGCGGTGGCGGGCTCGGTCCTGGCCGGCGCGTCGCGGGTGATCGCCGTGGACCTCGACCCCAAGAAGCTCGAGCTGGCCCGACGGTTCGGCGCCACCCACGAGGTCGATGCGTCTGGGGGCGACCCGGTCGAGAAGGTGCGCGAGCTCACGGGCGGCAACGGGGCCGACGTCTGCATCGAGGCGGTGGGAGACCCCACGGTGATGGAACAGGCCTTCTTCGCACGGGACCTGGCCGGAACCCTGGTCCAGGTGGGCGTGCCCACCCCCGACATGCGGATCGACCTTCCCATGATCGAGTTCTTCGGACGGGGCGGACGGCTCAAGCCCAGCTGGTACGGCGACTGCCTGCCGTCGCGCGATTTCCCGGTGCTGATCGACCTCTATCTCCAGGGCCGGCTCGACCTCGACGGGTTCGTGTCCGAGACGATCCCCCTCGAAGGCGTGGAGGACGCCTTCGACCGGATGGAACGCGGCGAAGTGCTGCGCTCGGTCGTCGTGATCGGCGGCTGAACTCACCGGAACTCGACGCGTGACTCGAGACGACACCGGGGCCCGGAGCCTCGAGGGCGCGGGGATCTTCAGCGCACCGGGGCAGGGCACCACCCATTGGGTGGAGCACATGCGCAGCGACCATCTCAGTGTTGGCACCTACTCGGTGGCGGCCGGTGCGAGAGACGACCAAGGACCGCACACCGAGGACGAGGTCTACGTGATCACGGCGGGACGGGCCCGACTGACCACACCGACGGATTCGATCGCGGTCGAGACCGGACAGGCCGTGTTCGTCCCCGCCGGCGAGCCCCACACCTTCGTCGACGTCACCGAGGACTTCGCCGCCCTCGTGGTCTTCGCGCCGCCCGAACAAACATGACCCCTCGCCCGACGGCGGAGCCGTGGCTACGCTACGACGACCAGGCCGAACAGGAGGAGCGCACATGCCCGAGTTCACCTCGTATCCCGCCGGAACCCCGTCCTGGGTCGATCACGGCGCCAAGGATGTGGCCGCCTCCAACGCCTTCTACAGCACCCTCTTCGGCTGGGCGGCCGAGGACCAGGGCGAAGAGACGGGGAATTACACCATGTTCCGCAAGAGCGGAAAGACCGTCGCCGGCAACATGACCGTCATGATGGAGGGCCAGCCCAGCGCGTGGGTGAGCTACATCTCCGTCGACGACGCCGACACCACGGTCGACCTGGCCAAGAAAGCCGGTGCCGCCGTGTTCGTCGAGCCCATGGACGTGTTGGACATCGGACGGATGGCCATCTTCGCCGACCCCAGCGGCGCCGCCATCGGCATCTGGCAACCCAAGACCTTCAAAGGTGCCGAACTGGCCAACGAGCCGGGCTCGTTCGCCTGGAACGAGCTCAACACCCGTGACGTCGCCGCGGCCAAGGCCTTCTACCCCGAGGTGTTCGGGTGGAACGCCAACGACATGGACATGCCCGGCATGACCTACACGGAGTGGAGACGGGGGGAGACGACAGTGGCGGGCATGCTGCCCATGCCCGAGATGGTGCCGGCCGAGGTCCCGGACCACTGGCTCGTCTACTTCGCGGTCGACGACACCGACGCCACCGTGGCGACGGCGGCCAAGGCGGGGGGCACGACGCTGATGCCCCCGACCGACATCCCGCCCGGGCGCTTCGCGGTGCTTGCCGACCCCGAGGGGGCGGCCTTCGCCGTCATCAAGATGAACCCGATGGGGACCTGAGGCAGGTCCCCGCCGGCCACGGCGCACCCGCGCGGCGCGCCGTCGTGGCCTGGAATGATCAGGTCCATGCGAATCGGACTCCAGATCCCCAACTTCACCCTCGGCGTGCCCGACGACCAGCTCTTCGAAGCGGTCGTCGAACTGGCGGTGAGCCGCCGAGGACTCCGGCTTCGAGTCGTTGTGGGTGATGGACCACTTCTACCAACTCCCCGCGCTGGGCGGGCCCGCCATGCCCATGCTCGAGTCCTACACACTCCTCGGTGGCCTGGCGGCCCGCACCAGCCGGATCAAGCTGGGGACCATGGTCACCGGCGTCACCTACCGGAACCCCGCGCTGCTGGCCAAGATCGTCACCACCCTCGACGTCATCAGCGCGGGCCGGGCCATGCTCGGGATCGGCGCCGCCTGGTACGACGTGGAGCACGAGGGCCTCGGGCGTGGAGTTCCCCCCGGTGCGCGAGCGGATGGACCGGCTCGAAGAAGCGGTCCAGATCTGCCGGTCGATGTTCCGCGACGACGTCGCCACCTTCACGGGCAAGTACTACTCGGTCCACGAGGCGAGGAACCTCCCCCGGCCCGTCCAGCCCGGTGGTCCCCCCATTCTGATCGGCGGGGGCGGCGAGAAGCGGACACTGGGGCTGGTGGCCCGGTACGCGGACTTCTGCAACATCACCGGGAACCCGGCCGCCATCGCCCACAAGGTGAAGGTCCTCCACGACCACTGCGAGGCCGTGGGGCGCGACCCGGCGTCGGTCACGGTCAGCGTCCTCAGCACGCTCGTCGTCACCGACTCGGCCCAGGAGACCAAGCAGACGTGGGAGCTGCTCCGTGGTGCGGCCGGTGAAGACGCCGATGGGTTCACGGTGGGACAGGAGGACGAGATCCTGTCCCGGGTGGACGAGCTCACCGCGGCGGGAGTCCAGTACGTCATCTTCAACATGCCGACGTCGGGTGTCGACGCCGTGCGCCGCGCCGGAGCCATGCTGGCCGGTCGGTAGCGCGTCAGGCGTGGGCCGGCGACAGAGCCCAAGGCAGGACGACGAGCAGCGCGCCGACTGCGATCACGGCCGGCCCGACGATGATCCCGGCGACCCCCCGGGGTCGTTGACGACGATGGTGTCGGCCAGCTTGTCGTGGAGACACTGCCGACGTTCGTCCCAGAGACACCACAAGGGATCGAGCAGTCCGATCCAACTCATCAGTCCCGCCGCCACCCGCGCCACGCTCCTTCCGATGGCGCGCCATCCCGAGACGGCGGTGCCGTCGGTGCGCAACGGTCGGATGTGGAGCCACGCCTTGCCGAGGGTCCGGCCGTAGCGGGCGGTGGCGAAGCTCTCGTAGGCGATCGAGACGAGTTGGGTGGCGGCGATGCAGCTGACCACCGCCACGAAGATCCAGAAGACACCGGGCGGAGGCGCGTCGGGTGCGGAGTACGCCGGGGCTTTGGGGAAGAGCGGGCCGACGTGCGGGGCCACGACGGGAATGGTGATTCCGCACAAGACACCCAAGACCCCGAGAAGCAACAAGCCGTCGAGCAGCCGCGCCACCAGCCGTCGGCCCGGCTCGGCGAGGGCGCCGGGGCCCGATTGGGGCCGACCCAGCTCGGCGCCCTTCCATGGTGGCTTCCACACCCCGAATCCCGGATAGGGCGGCATGGGTGGCGGCGGAAGTAGCAGTGGTGGTGGTGGGACCACGTGGTCGGTCCACGTCGTGCCGTCGAAGTACCGCTGCCCGCCCGAACCGCCCGGATCGGCGAACCAACCCGGCCCTGGGCCCGTCGTGGTCACCGTCGCGCCCCGATGCCCATGACTCAGCGGGACACGAAGCGCGTGTAGTCGTCGAGCACCCGCACCATGTCGGGCTCGGGGCCCGAGGGGACCCGCAGGACCACCTCGGAACACCCGATGGCCTCGTAGTGCGCCAGCTTGCCCTCGTCGGGGACGGTGCCGAACGGGACGACCTCGACCGTGTCGGGGTCGCGTCCCGCGGCGGCGAAGGCGCCGCGCAAGGCCTCGAGGGCGTCGGTGATCCCGGCCCCCCCGATGGGCATCCACCCGTCCGCGTATTCGGCGATGGCACCGAAGAGCACCGGCCCCGCCCCGCCACCGACGAGGGTCCGGACGCGCGGTTGCTGGACCGGCTTGGGCCACGAGAACGACGGCGGCAGCGACACGTGGACCCCATGGAACTCGGCCTCGTCCTGTGACCACAGCGCCTGCATGCACAGGACCTTCTCCCGGGCCACCGCTCGCCGCTCCCCGAATTCCACGCCGTGGTCGGCCGCCTCGTCGCGGTTCCATCCGTATCCCATCCCCAGCACGAACCGCCCGCCCGACAGCCGGTCGAGGGTGGCGATCTGCTTGGCCAGGACGATGGGGTCGTGCTGGGCGACGAGGGTCACCCCCGTGCCGAGGAGGATCCGGTCGGTGACCGCGGCGGCGGCGGCCAACGACACGAAGGGGTCGAGGCTGCGCTTGTAGTCGTCGAGGTGCACGCCCTTCACCAGTGCAGGCGGCGAGGCGAGGGCCACCGGCAGGTGGGTGTGCTCGGGCAGGTACAGCGAGTCGTATCCCCGGGCTTCGACGGCACGGGCGAAGTCGTCGACCGGCATGGACCGGTCGGTCAGGAATGCGGTGACGCCGACACGCACAGAGGCCCGCCGGGTTACTTGTCGTCGTCGTCGGGCTCGCCCGACCACCACTGCGGCGGGTCGCTGGCGGGAAACGACTCGTCACTGGCCTCGTCGATCTCCTCCTCGCTGCCGTGCTCGCCGGGGTGCGGCATCGTGGCTCGTCGGCGTCGTCTGTCGGAGCGGGATGTCGGTCACGTCGTCGACCCTACCGCCCGCCCAGGTCCTTCCACCGGGGGCACGACGTCACGTGGTCGTTCACGAGTCCCGCCGCCTGCATGGTGGAGTAACAGGTCACCGGGCCCACGAAGCGAAAGCCGCGCCGACGCAGCTCCTTGCTCATGGCCTTCGACGTGGACGTCGACGAGGGGAGCTGGCCGAGCCCGGCCCAAGCGTTGTGGACGGTCGCGCCCGAGACGAACGACCACACCAGCTCTCCGAAGGTGGATCGCCGGCCCGGTGCATGCCGTCGATGACCCGGGCATTGGACACCGTGGACTCGATCTTGCGCCGGTTGCGGACGATCGAGGCGTCGGCCATGAGCCGCTCGATGTCGCCCTCGTCGAACCGGGCCACGAGGTCGGGCGCGAACCCGGCGAAGGCCTGCCGGTACCCCTCGCGCTTGGCGAGGATCAAGGACCACGACAACCCGGCCTGGGCGCCTTCGAGCGTGAGGCGCTCGAACAACGTCGGGTCGTCGCGCACCGGCACTCCCCACTCGAGGTCGTGGTAGGCCTCCATCTCGGGGCTGCTCATGGCCCAGGGGCACCGGCCGTCGCCGTCGTGGGGGGAGCTCGATGGTCACGAGACAGGTCTAGTGGACGACCGGTCGGGGGCACCCGGTTGCCATCGTCGGCCGTCGGTGTTTGGCTGTCGGGCCATGCGCGTCGTTCTCGGGTGTGACCATGCCGGCTTCCATCTCAAGCAGGTGGTGGCCGCCCATCTCCGCACCAAGGGGTTCGAGGTCGAGGACATCGGCACCTTCTCCGACGATCCCGTGGACTACCCCTGGTTCTGCGCCACGGCCGCGCGCGCCGTGGTGACCGGCGTCGCCGATCGGGCCATCGTGCTCGGCGGCAGCGGCCAGGGCGAGAACATCACCGCCAACAAGGTCCGCGGGGTCCGGGCCGCCCTTTGTCACGACGAGACGACGGCACGGCTGGCCCGGCTCCACAACGACGCCAACGTCCTCTCGCTGGGGGCCCGCATCTTGGGACCCGACCTGGCCCTGGCCATCGTCGACGTCTTCTTCTCCACCGACTTCGAGGGGGGCCGCCACGTGGCCCGCCTGGCCGAAGTGGCCGACATCGAGACCGAGGAGCACCACCGCCCCTGACCGGGATCGCCGGTGCCGCAACTCGCTCTGACCAAGGTGGCGGTGGGATCATCGGCCTGTGCGCGTCCGACGGACATTCGCCTTTCTCGACCTGTCGGGATTCACCGCCCTCACCGAGTCCGAAGGTGACGAGCGCGCCGTCGCGGTGCTCGGGGTCTTCCGTGCCGCGTTGCGCGACATCTGCTCTCGGCGCGCCGTCCGCATCGCCAAGTGGCTCGGTGACGGGGCGATGCTCGTGAGCATCGACACCATGCCCCTCGTGGCCGCCACCTTGGAGATGAAAGCCGCCATCGACGTGGCCCCGGAACCGGTCACGATCAAGTGCGGGGTCACGACGGGAACCGTCATCCTGCTCGAAGGCGACGACTACATCGGCCACGCCGTCAACGTGGCGGCCCGGCTCTGTGACCTCGCCGTGGGCCAGGAGGTGCTGGCGGTGTCCTCGGTGGTGTCCGAGCTCCCGCCCTGGGCGACGGTCGAGGCCGCCGACCAGATCACGGTGCGCGGTCTGGAACAGCCCATCGACGTGGTCCGCATCGGCCTGCCCAAATCCGGCCCCGACACGCAACCCGACCCCGTCTGCCGCATCCCCCTCACCCACGCCACCGCGGTCACCCGACGCCGCGACACCAACGGGCGGGAGCTGCTCTTCTGCGCCGAGTCCTGCGCCGAGATGTGGGAGCAGCGCCGGCGGGGACCTTCGGACCCCGACGCGGGGAGCATCCGGGAGGTCTGGATGCGCTGAGCGCCTGGCTACCGCTTGGCGGGCAACGAGCGGGCGTGGGCGAGGCCGAGCTTCACCCACTTCTCGAGTTGGCGTTTGGTCCGGAGGTGTTCCGGCGTGACGCGCAGCCAACCGGACATGGCCCGGCCCCGCATCACCGCCATGCTCGCACCCGGCGCTCTGATCAGTTTGTCCGACTCCGCCGGGTCGACGCGGACGAGGATCCCGCCCTGGCCGCTCGCAGCGATCACCAGGTTGCCGTGGAGAAGGAACGCGAGCCCGCCGAACATCTTCTTCTGGTCGACGGCGCGCTCAGCCGCCACCAATTCGCCGATGCGGTCGGCGAGGTCCTCGTCGTAGGCCACGACCGCGATCGTAGGGCCCGGTGCGAAGGCGGAGATCCTCCGGGCGTGCCCTACCGGTTGGTCCCGGGATGCCGAGTCAGGTCGGTGGCCTTGGTCATCCGCGGTCCCGTCGGCCGGTTCCCAGGTCGAGGTGTCACGTCCACGTCGACCGCCCGGGCGCGGAAGGCCCCCACCGTGCACTGTTGCTTGGGTTGGTGCCCGAAGGGGTCGAACCGGTAGTGGCGCATGGCGTTCGTGTGGGTGAACTTCTCGATGTCGGCGTCGGGGACCCCGTCGAGAGACTTCATGAGCATCTCGGGCGACTGGGGCCAGGTCGAGTCGGAGTGGGGGTAGTCCGACTCCCAGCACATGGAATCGATTCCGACCCGATGGCGCAGCTCCATGCCCGCGGGGTCGTCGATGAAACAGGTGACGATGTGCTCGGCGAAGACCTGGCTGGGCAGCTTGGTGCCGAAGTCCTGCCCCGTCCAGCCATGGTGGCGCGTGTAGATCCAGTCCATCCGGTCGAGGAAATACGGGATCCACCCGATCCCTCCCTCTGACAACGCCACCCGGAGGTCGGGGAATTTGCGCAGCACCGGCGACCACAGCAGGTCCGCGGCGCACTGGACGATGTTGACGGGCTGCAACCCGATGAGGACGTCGATGGGAGCGTCGGGCGCGGTCACCACCAGCGACGACGACGAGCCGATGTGGAGGCAGACGATGGTGCCTTCGTCGCTGGCGGCCGCCCAGAAGGGGTCCCAATGGTCGCTGTGGAAGCTGGGCAGCTTGAGCTTGGAGGGGTTCTCCGAGAACGACACGGCGTGACATCCCTTGGCCGCCACCCGCCGCACCTCGTCGGCCATGGCCGCGGGGTCCCAGAGAGGGGGCAATGACAGGGGGATGAACCGGCCCGGGTAGGTGCCGCACCACTCGTCGATGTGCCAGTCGTTGTAGGCCCGGAGGACGGCCAGGCCGAGCTCGGGGTCCGAGGCCTTGGCGAAGAGCTGGCCGCACAGCTGGGGGAACGAAGGGAAACACATCGAGGCGATGACGCCGTTGGCGTCCATGTCGCGCACCCGGTCGTGGATGTCGTAGCAACCCGATCGGATCTCGGCGAAGGACGTCGGCTCGATGCCGTATTCCTCGACAGGGCGGCCGGCGACGGCGTTGAGCCCGATGTTGGTGGCCTCTTTGCCGTCGAACCGCCAGATCTCGGTGCCGTCGTCGCGCACGTCGACCGCGCGGGGCCAGATCGGCGAAGCGCGCCGGCAGCCGTCCCTCGAACATATCCGGAGGCTCGACGACGTGGTCGTCCACGCTGACGAGCACCAGGTCCTCGAGCTGCATGGCCCTCCCGTCCCTGCCGGTGACGCCGTGCCCGGCGCCTCCGGCCACGCCGTTCCCTGACACGCGTGTCGGAGATCACACTATCGTCGGCGCCGTGACGCCACAGGTCCGGGGGGGAGCAGGCGCGCGGGGCACGCCCGGCCCGCCCGCCATGGCCCTCGAGGGACTGCGCATCCTGGACTTCACCCGACTGGGCTTCGGGGCCCAGGCCACCTTGATCTGCGGCTGCCTCGGAGCCGAAGTCATCCGGGTGGAGAGCACCCGCTTTCCCGACGCCATCCGGGTCATGCCGCCCTTCGTCCCCGAGCCCGGCGAACGCGGCGAGGCCTTCGGCGCCGCCACCCTCGCCAACGCCACCGGGGCCCCGAGCCCCAACCGGGGCGGGATCTTCTACAAGTACAACACGGGGGGAAAGAAGAGCATCACCGTGAACGCCCGCCATCCCAAGGGACTGGCGTTGCTCAAGGACCTCGTGGCCCGGTCCGACGTCGTCACCGAGAGCTTCGCGGCCGGCACCCTCGATCGATGGGGTCTCTCCTACGACGTCATGCGCGAGATCAAGCCTGACCTCGTCTACGTGTCGATGTGCGGGTTCGGCCATCAAGGGCCCGACACCGCCAACGTGACCATGGGCCCCACCGCGCAGGCCCTGACGGGCCTCACCTTCATGGTGGGCCTCCCCGACCGGCCCCCGGCGGGGTGGTCGTTCTCCTATCTCGACCACGTGGGCGGCTACCTCGGCGCCGTCGCCATCCTGGCCGGAGCCATCCACCGCGGCCGCACCGGCGAGGGACAACACATCGACGTCTCCCAGCTCGAGCCGGCCACGGCCCTGTCGGGCGCGCTCCTCCTCGACGCGGCGCTCAACAACCGCCCCAGCCGCCGGCCCGGCTTCCCCACCGGCAACCGTCGGACCCATCCCCCCAGCGCCCCCTCGGGCGCGTACCGCGCCGCCGGTGATGACAAGTGGGTGGTGGTGTCTTGCCGCACCGACGAGCACTGGCGGGCACTGGTCGAGGCCATGGGTCGCCCGCCGTGGGCGCACGACCCCCGGTTCGCCACCATGGCGGGGCGCGTCGAGTACGTCGACGACCTCGACGCGCACGTCGGAGCGTGGACAGCAGAGCGCGACCGCTACGAGGTCATGGACCTCCTCCAGCGCGCCGGGGTCCCGGCCGGTGCGGTCCAGGACGCGGCCGACCGTCTCGAGCGCGACCCGCAGCTGGCGGCGCGCGGGCACTACACGATGTTGGGCAACGCCGAGGTGGAACCCCTCCCGCTCGAGGGCGTCCCCTTCCGCATGTCGGCCACGCCACCACACACCGGGGGCGTGCTCCACCGTGGTCCACCTCTTCTCGGCGAGGACAACGAGTCCGTGCTGAGCGAGGTCCTCGGCATGAGCCCGTCCGATGTCGCCGCCCTGGCGGCTGACGGGGCCTTGTCGTGAGCGCTCCTCTGGAGGCGGTGTCGTGAGCGCTCCTCTGGAGGCGGTGTCGTGAGCGCTCCTCTGGAGGCGGTGCGCGTCCTCGAGCTCACCGACGAGTCGGCCGAGTACTGCGGGAGGTTGCTGGCAGGGCTCGGCGCTGATGTCGTGAAGGTGGAGCCCCGCGCCGGCGCGCAGGTCGCGCGCTATCGGGCCCTTCCTCGACGACGAGCCCGGTGCCGACCGCAGCCTTGCCTTCTGGGCCGACAACGTCGGCAAGCGGTCGGTCGTCATCGACGACGACGCCCGGCTCCTCGGGCTCTGTGACAACGCCGATGTCCTCGTCCACACGTTGCGACCTGCCGAGGCGAAAGCCCGGGGTCTCGACCTCGCCGCGCTCCACGAACGGTCCCCGGGGTTGGTGGTGTGCGCAGTCACTCCGTTCGGATCCGACGGGCCCTGGGCCGACTTCCTCGCCGACGACCTCGTGCTCATGGCGCTGGGCGGGTCGATGGCGGCCTGCGGGTACGGGCCCAGTGCCGACGGTGTCTATGACACTCCCCCCCTGGCCAGCCTGGGTGACCAGGCGTGGCGGACGGCGTCGACCTATGCGGCGATCGCCGTCTTGGGCGCACTGGTGTGGCGTACGGAGTCGGGGGTGGGCCAATTCATCGACGTCTCCGCGCACGAGTGCTCGGCGTCGATGACCGAGTGGCACCTCATGACCTATCTGTGTTCGGGAGGCGTCCACCGGCGCGGACCCCACCCCACCCTCACGGCGTCCGACGGCCGACAGGTGGCCGCCCTCAACCCCGACTTCCTCGGCCCCCACGTGTTCGCAGGCATGCTCGAGATGCTCGAGGACCACGGCGTGGCCGGCCCGTTGTCGGACCCCGCCTTCGCCGACCCCGTGCACCGCGCCGGGAACTACCGCGAGGTGTGGCGCGCCCTCAAGCGACTGGCCGAGGAGAACGACGGTGAGACCCTCTACCGACTGGGCCAGCAGGCCGGCCTGCCCTGGGGCGTGATCCGCTCGCCCGACGAGGTCCTCACCGACCGGCACCTCCGGGCCCGGGGACACTTCGTCGAGCTCGACCACCCCGAGCTCGACCGGACCGTCACCTATGCGGGGGCGCCCTTCCTGGCCCATGGGTCGCCCTGGGTGATGGCGCGGCGCCCCCCGTTGCTCGGCGAGCACACCGAGGAGGTCCGCGTCGAGTGGTCGACGCGGTGACCACCAAGGGGCGCGCCGCCTGCGTGGTCGGGGTCGGTGAGACCCGCTACGCCAAGTGGGGCGGGATCACCGATGCCAGCGAGTACCAGTTGGCGGTCGAAGCCGTGCTCGGCGCCATCGCCGATGCCGGCATGAGCCCCGACGACGTCGACGGCCTGGCGTCGTTCGCCGAGGACCGCAACGAAGCGACGTTCATGGCCGCCGATCTGGGGTTGCCCGAGCTGCGCTACGCCAGCCTGTCGTGGCTTCCCGGCGGGGGCGGGGCCTGCGCCGCCGTCGCCAACGCGGCCATGGCGGTGGAGACCGGCGCCGCGCAAGCCGTCGTCGTGTACCGGTCGTTGTGCCAGGGTCAGTTCCGCCGCTTCGGCCAGGGACCGGGCAACCTGCCCGCCCGCGTCGGTCCGCGGCCCGTGCCCCACGTACGCCGGGCCACCAGCCTGTTGGAGGCCCATGTCGCCTTCACCATGCCCTTCGGCATGTTCAGCCCACCCATCGCCTACGCCATGGTGCTGCAGCGGCACATGCACCGGTTCGGCACCACCGCCGAACAGATGGGACAGGTGGCCGTGACGACACGGGCCCATGCGGCGAGGAACCCGCGTGCCGTGATGGGAGAGCGCCCCATGACCATGGACGACTACCTGGCGTCTCGCATGGTGTCGGAGCCCTTCCGACTCTTCGACTGCTGTCTCGAGAACGACGGTGCCTGCGCCGTGGTGATCACCACCGCGGAACGAGCCGCCGACAGCGCCAAGGGACCCGTCTCGGTCCTGGGTGCGGCCCAGGGCGCGCCGGCGGGTTTCGGGTACGGGCAGTACTCCAACGTCGCCATGCCCGACGACGACTACGCCAGCACCGGGGCCCGAGGGGTGGCGGCACGGATGTGGGCCCGGGCCGGCGTCGGGCCCGAGCGACATCGACGTGGCCCAGATCTACGACCACTTCACCGGGCTCGTGCTGCTCAGCCTGGAGGACTTCGGGTTCTGCGGACGCGGCGAAGGTGGTCCCTACGCGGCGTCGGGTGCCCTGGCCTGGCCCGATGGGGCCCTGCCCACCAACACCCACGGCGGCAGCTTGTCCGAGGCCTACATCCACGGTCTCAACCACGTCGTCGAAGGCGTCCGCCAGCTCCGGGGCGAGTCCACCTGCCAGGTCGAGGGGGCCGAGACCTGCCTCGTCACGAGCGCGGCGGGTGTGCCCACCAGCGCGCTGGTGCTGGGACGGCCATGACCGCCAGCGCTGGTTCCCCGACGAGATGCCGATGCCCGCCGTCAACGCCGAGACCGTGGGATGGTGGGAGGCGGCCGCCGACCATCGCCTCGTGGTGCAACGGTGCACCGCCTGTGGCACCACGCGCCATCCCCCGGGGCCGGTGTGCCCGCGTTGTCGGAGCTCGGCATCGGAATGGTCCGAGCTGGCGGGGACGGGGACGGTGTTCACCTTCACGGTCGTACGCCAGGCCTTCATCCCGTCACTGGCCGACAAACTCCCCTATGTCGTGATCGCGGTGGAGCTCGACGGCGCGGCAGGGGGCTCGCATCGTGTCGAACCTGGTCGAGGTGGAACCCGAGGAGGTCGCCGTGGGCATGGCCGTCGAGGTGGTGTGGGAGGACATGGGACCGGAGCTCGCCGTCCCACGCTTTCGCCCCGCCGCTGGTCAAGGGGGACACCCGTGACGGCCGCCGGCGCGGTCGTCGGGCCGTGATCGCGGGGGTGGCGACATCGGACTATCCCCATCTCCCGCACCTCTCCGAGCACGCCGTGCACGACCAGGCCGCCGATCGCGCCCTGGCCGACGCCGGCCTGACCTTCGCCGACGTCGACGGCTTCGCCACCACCGGCTTCTTCCCCATGTACGCCACCGGCGTGGCCGAGTACCTGGGGCTCCATCCCATCTACTTCGACGAGACCAACTCGGGAGGGTCGTCGTTCGAGGTGCTCGTGGAGCACGCCGCCTACGCGGTGGAAGTCTGGAGCGGTCGACGTGGTGCTCGTCACCTACGGCAGCGTCCAGCTGTCGCAGATGGGTCGACGACTGGGCACCGGGGGCGGTGGCGGAGGCGGGTTCGCCCCGGGGCCGGCCATCTACGACGCCCTGTGGGGCAACACCTTGGTGGGCAACTACGCCATGGCGGCCCGCCGCCACATGCACGAATTCGGCACCACCCCCGAACAGCTCGCCGCGGTGGCGGTGTCGATGCGCCAGCCATGCGGCGACCAATCCCCAGGCGCAAGAGCGCGAGCCGATCACCGTCGACGACGTCGTGTCGTCACGGCTCGTGGCCGACCCCCTGCACAAGCTCGACTGCTGCGTGATCTCCGACGGCGGAGGGGCGTGCGTGGTCACCACCGAGGAGCGCGCCGCGGATCTGCCGGGCGACGGCATCTACATCCTCGGCGCGGCCCACGCCACCACCCATCATCTGAATCTGTCCGCCATGCCCAGCCTGACCGTCACCCCCGCCGCGCAGTGCGGGCCCGTCGCCTTCGCCCGGGCGGGGATCACCCCGGCCGACGTCGACGTGGCCCAGCTCTACGACTCGTTCACCATCACGGTCGTCCTCACCGTCGAAGACCTCGGGTTCTGCGCCAAGGGTGAGGGCGGCGCCTTCGTCGAGAACGGCGGGCTCGAAGTCGGCGGACGGCTCCCCACCAACACCGACGGCGGCGGCCTCTCGGCCTGTCACCCCGGGATGCGGGGCATGTTCCTCATCGTCGAAGCGGTGCGCCAACTGCGCGGGCAAGGAGGCGCCACCCAGGTCCCCCGAGCGCGCATCGCGGTGGCGCACGGCACCGGCGGCATGTTGTCGACCGGCGCCACCCTCGTGCTCGGACGGGAGGCCCCATGACCGATCGGACCCCGACCCCCGGGCGACGAGCGGCCGCCCAAACCCCGCCCGGCGCCGACGCCCGACGCCGACTCCGCGCCCTACTGGGCCGCCGCCCACGAGGGGCGACTCGTGGTCCAACGGTGCACGACCTGCGGGCCCGCGCAGCTCTATCCGCGCCACCGGTGCCTCGTGTGCCGTGGTCCCGTCGAGTGGGTCGAGGCGAGCGGACGGGGCACCGTCTACAGCTTCACCGTGATCCGACAGAACTACTCCCGTCCCTTCCGGGACTGGATCCCCTACGTCGTGGCGCTCGTCGACCTCGAAGAAGGCCCCCGGGTCATGACCAACATCGTGGGATGCGAGCCCGACGCCGTCCGCATCGGGATGGCGGTCCGGGCCCAGTTCGAGGCGGTGTCCGACGAGGCGGGCATCGCGCTCTTCTCACCGGTTCTCGGCGCCGACCGTGGCGGCGACTGACGGCCCGGCGCACACAGTTCGGGCGGCGGCTTGCCCACCGGTGCGTCGCATGGGATCGTTCCGGAGGGGCCCTCGGTCGTGAGAGGGCCACGCGGGGTGTGCGCGATGCCGCCCAGGGACCGAGCCGAGAGGAGACACGATGTCGGACAAGCCCAGCTACCTCGGACTGCTGAATGCGATCGCGGTGAACGAGGCCCGCGCCCATCAGTACCTCCAGGTGTGGATCGACAAGACGACCGACCCCGACGTGAAGGCAGTGCTCCAAACCGTGGCGTGGCGCGAGGGCGAGCACGGCATGAGCTTCGCCAAGCGGGTCAACGAGCTCGGCTACGAGCTGCGCGACCGAGACGACCTCAACCTCGCCGATCGCCTCGAGGTGGCCGGCATCGGACCGCAGCGACCTCGAGAAGATGGAGTACTTCGGCCAGGACCGCCTCGACGAGGTCCTCGGTGCGTTCGACACCATCTTCTCGGACCACACCATCGACATCCAGACCGGCGAGCTCCTCGGCCGCTACGTCGCCGAGGAGTTCGACACGGCCCGGCTCCTGCGCTGCTGCTACGAGCAGCTCAAGGCGCGCCAGGGCGAGACCCCGCCGTCGACGGCGGCGTCCTCGAGTGCCGGCGTCGGCTCGACGAGTGCGTTGGCCGCGCTCAACGACAAGGTGGACGCGTTGTGCCGAGCCGTGGAGGAGCTTCGGCAGATCGTGTGCGCGCAGACCATGCCGACCAAGGCGTCCTGAGCACACGACTCCCGTGACCCACCGGAGACACGGCCCCCGACGGGGGCGCCACGGGCGTCGTCGGTCCCTGTGCGAGGGGGCTCTTCACCGACACCGACCCACCGCGGCTCCTCGGGAGCCGGTGCGCGGGCTGTGGAAGCGCCATCACTTCCCACGCCACGACACCTGCCCCTACTGCGCCGCCGACGGGGCCCTCCCCGTCGAGTTGTCGGGCACGGGCCGACTGTGGAGCTGGACGGCGGTCACCACCGCACCGCCCGGGTACCGCGGGGACGTCCCCTACGGATTCGGCGTGGTCGAGCTGCCCGAAGGACTGCGCGTGGTGGCCCGGCTGACCGAAGCCGACCCGACGCGCCTGTCGGCGGGCCAGCCCATGGAGCCATGGTCCGTGGTGCCGGTGCGTGACGACGACGGCCATCGGGTCGTCACCTACGCCTTCGCCCCGCAGGACCCAAGGCGACATGACCGACGTCGACATCGCCGGCGTGGGGATCCACCCCTTCGGCCGCTTCGAGGACCGGACCATCACCGACATGGGGGTGACCGCCGTCCGGGCCGCGCTGGCCGAGGCGGGCGTCGGCCCAGGTGGATTCCAAGCCGCCTTCTGCGCCACCGCGTACGGCGGCGTGGCGTCGGGCCACAAGGTGCTGTCGCGCCTCGGCATGACCGGGATGCCCATCGTCGACGTCGAGGCGGGCTGCGCCAGCGGTGGGGCGGCGCTCATGCTGGGGGCCGGTGCCATCCGGGCCGGGGCCTACGACACCGTGCTCGTGTTCGGCGTGGAGAAGATGCCCAAGGGCATGATCCGGTCGTCGTTCTTCGAGCCGTGGCAGGAGGAGTCGGGCCTGGGTGCCACGCCCGCCTACTTCGCCCTGCGGGCCCAGCGGCTCATGCAGGACTCGGGGGTCACCAAGGACCACCTGGCCGCGGTGGTGGTGAAGAACCGTCGCCACGGCGTGCACAACCCCGACGCCATGTTCCGCTCCGAGGTCGACGCCGCCGCCGTGCTGGCGTCGCGCCTGGTGTGCGAGCCGCTGCACCTCTGGATGCTGTGCACGCCCAACGAAGGCGCCGCCGCCGTGGTCCTCGACGCGTGCCCGATCCGGCGGTGACCGGTCCGCCGACGCGCGGCTCGCCGGCGCGGATCCGCCTCGGCGCCGCGGTGTTGCGGTCGCACCTGCCCGGATCGGTGCTCAACGAGTCGACACCGATGTCGGGGCTCGCCGACGAATCGGTTCCGGCCCCGAGCACCCTGGCCGCCACCGCCGCCTACGAGGAGGCCGGGATCGGTCCCGAGGACCTCGACGTGGTCGAATGCCAGGACACCGATGCGGCGCGCGAGCTCCTCTCCTACGAGGAGCTCGGGCTGTGCGCGCCCGGCGGAGCCGCCGCATTGTGCCGACGAGGGCGCCACCGACGCTCGGGGGCGCCATCCCCGTCAACACCGAGCGGGGGGCTGCTGTCCAAGGGCGAGCCGCTCGGCGCCTCCGCGCTCGGGCAGGTGGTCACCCTCGTCCATCAGCTGCGCGGCGACGCCGGACACAATCAGGTCGAGGGGGCACGCGTGGCGCTCGCCCACACCGTGGGGCGCGGCGCCAACGCCAGTGTCGTCGTCCTCACCCGCTGACGATCGGATCGAAGGGGGCCCATGTCCAACTCCGCCCAGCACGACGGCACCGATCCTCGTGGGTGTCCTCTACGACTTCCCCCAGGCCGACGACGGGGCGCTGTTCGAGGAAGCGGTCCGCATCGGCATCGACGAGGTGGCGGCCACCGGGACGCCTCGACCGGCCCTTCGAGTTGGTGGCCCGCCACGCCCACGGGCTCCCGGGCGGCACCGCCTTCGACGTGGAGAAGTCCTTCGCCGAGCTCGTGGACGCGGGCGCGCTCGTCATCCTCGGCCCCGCCATCAGTGACAACGGGCTCATCGTGGGGCCGCTGGCCGACGCGGCCGGGGTTCCGTGCATCAACTACACCGGGGGCGAGCGCACCCGAGGCGAGTTCATGTTCCACTACCAGGTCGGCTCGCTCGAGGAGGAGCCCGCCGTGCTGGCCGCAGTACCTGTCGCGCCAGGGACGCGGCAGTGTGGCCGTGGCGCACGACCACTCCCCCGTGGGCCGGCGCTACGCCGGAGTTCTTCTCCGAGGCCTGCGGCGCGCTCGGCATCGACATCACCGCCGTGGCCGCCGATCGCGCCGCTGGCCGAGGACGTCTCGCCCGTCGTGGCGCGCCTGCGGTCGGGGAGCCCCGAGGGCCTCGTCTACCTCGGCCTGGGTGTGGCGGCGCGCGCCGTGGCCCTGGCGGTGGAGTCCGAGAAGTGGGACGTGCCGGTGGTGGCCAACTCCGCGCTCATGTTCGGCTACGGCCGGCGCGACTGGCGGGCGGGGTGGGACGGCTGGGTCTACGTCGACACCGTGTCCGACGACAACGCCATGCCGCGCCGCGCTGCGCGAGCGCTCGCCGCGCAGCTCGGCCGGCCCCATCGGCGTCGCCGCCTACGACATGGGCCGGCTCGTGGCCGAGGCCGTGGCCCGGGCCGCCCACCTCACCCGGGACGGGATCAGAGACGGCCTCGAGCGCGTCAAGCAGCTCCCGGCCACGAGCGGCATGGACGGCACCACCATGGGCTTCGGGCACTACGACCACGGTGCCCTGAAGGGCCGCTACCTGGTGCTGCGCCAATGGCTCGACGGCAAGACCGTCCAGGTGGTCGAGCACTAGACCGCCGGTGCGTCCGAGCACGACCTCGCGGCCCGGCACGCCGGGGCCGCCGCGTCCACGGCACGGCGGGGACCTCGCCCAGACGCTGGATGTAGATGGCGATGTGGGCGATCCGGTGCTCGGCGTCGAGGTCGAAGACAAGGGCCTCGGGGGTCTCGAGCGGTGAGCCACCGATGTCGACGATCTCGGTGAGCTCCACGACCACGGTGCGGCCGCACGTCAGTACCCGGTCGATGCGCATCGAGTAGCCGGGCAGCGCCGGCATGAGCTCGGCGAGGAACGCCACGTAGGGGTCTCGCGGCGTGTAGGTGTCGCCGAAGGGGCCCACCCGCACGACGTCTTCGGCCAGGCACGCCGCCATGGCCTCCCAGTCGTGGGCCACCAGCCGGTCGAGATAGCGCTCGACGACCGCACGTCGCCGGCGTCGCCGGTCGTGCGTCGGTCGTGTCGGTCGTGTCGGTCGTGTCATCGGCGTCGCTCACCATGTCGCCTCCTGTCGATGCGTGCCTCGTGTCCACGGGTGGCATCGTGTCAATGGAAGGTCACGAACATGTGCTTCACCCCGGCGTGCTTGTTGGTCCGGAACCGCTCGATGGGCCCGTCGAGCGACAGCCGCTCGAAGCGGGCCTGGAGCTCCTCGAGCATGATGCGGATCTCGAGGCGGGCCAGGTTCGCCCCCAGGCAGAAATGGCTGCGGTGGCCGAAGGCCAGGTGGGGGTTGGGGGTCCGGCGGATGTCGAAGGTGAAGGGGTCGTCGAAGACCTCCTCGTCGCGGTTGGCCGACGCCCACCACAAGGTGACCTTGTCCCCCGCGTTGATCTTCGTCCCCGCCACCTCCACGTCACGCGTGGCGGTGCGGCGGTTGTAGAGCGTCGGGCTCGACCACCGCAGGATCTCCTCCACCGCGCCGGGCCACACCGACGGGTCGTGACGCAGCAGGTCCCATTGCTCGGGATGCTCGATGAGGGCGGCCATGCCCAGGGCGATGGCGTTGCGCGTCGTCTCGCTGCCCGCCGCGATGAGGAGGTTGAAGAACATGAGCAGCTCGAGGTCCGACAATGGCCCGAGCTCGCCGTCGTCGTCCTCGACGGTGGCACGAGCCACGGTGGCGACGATGTCGTCACCGCCCTCGGGCGCGCTTGCGATCGATCAGCGCGGTGCCGTACGCGGCCATCGCCGCGGCCGCCTGCTCGGAGCCGGCACTGCGGGCCCCGAGCTCGCGGTCGTCATAGGTGAGCGTGGCGTTGGTCCAGGCCATCAGGTCGTGCCGGTCCTCGTCGGGGATGCCCATCAGCATGGCGATGGCCTGCAACGGGAGCTCGACCGCCACGTCGACCAGGAAGTCGCACCGACCGCGTGCCGCCACCGCGTCGAGGATGGTGGCGGTGCGGGCCCGGAGCTCTGCTTCGAGGCGAGCCAGGGCGCGCGGCGCCAGCGCCGGGGTGACCAGACGGCGGATCCGGTGATGACGGGGGTCGTCCATCATGTTGAGCAAGACCCCGGCCGCAAAGCCGTAGGGCAGGTCCTCGATCAGCGTGCCGCCGCCCGATGCCCCGGGCGCGCCCGACGAGGAGAACGTCTCGGCGTCGGCCCCGATGGCCTGCATCTCGGCGTGGCGGCTCACCACCCAGAATCCCGTTCCGTCCGGGGTGTGACTCGTGGGCTCGTGCCACCACACCGGCGCCTCGGCGCGCAGCCGGGTGAACACGTCGTGGGGGAAGCCGCCGGCGAAAGACGCCAGGTCGGTCAGGTCGATGTCGTCGAGACCCACGCACCGGCTCCCTTCGAGCTGCGTCCCGACATTCGACCACACCCCGTGCTTGGCCAGGGGCCTGTGTCAGAGCAGGGGTAGCCGGACCGGCCCTACAGGAACGGGGCGATGGCCTTCAACAGCGACGTCGTCGTGGCCGGTGGTGTGTGGTGGGCGGTTCGGTCGTGGCGGGTGGCTGCGTGGTGGGCGGTTCGGTCGTGGCCGGTGGCTGTGTGGTCGTGACCGGCGCTCGTGTGGTCGTCGTGGTCCGGGGGGGGCGAGGCGCCCGGGTGGTCGTGGTGGTCGGCCGCGGCGGGCGGGGCGCCCGTGTGGTCGTCGGCGCCGCCGTGACCGTCGTGGTGGTCGTGGGCTGGGCGGTGGTCGTGGTCACTTTGGTGGTCGTGGTCGAAGCCTTGGTGGTGGCGGTGGTCGAGGACCCCCCCGCCGCCGGACGCCGGGGCGCCGAGCCCGCCTTGACCGACTTGGCAACGCCGGTCGTGGTCCCACTGCTCGAGGCCGCCAACGCCGGAGGCGTCGAGGCCGGCGCCGACGTCGAGCCCGGCACCTGGCCAGGGGTGGTGGTCGCCGTCGACGGGGGCACCGAGCCGGTGCCACCCAGAGTCGTGGTGCCATGCCCGGAGGGGGCTCCGAGTGTTGTCGTGGTCTGGGCGCTCGTGGCCACGCCGGCGATCGACGCCACCGCCACGGTGACGCCGAGGACCACGACGACCACCAGCGCCGAGCGCAACCTGGTGGCGCCGGCACTCAGGAGGAATACCGGGCGGGCACGAACCCGCTCACCCGCGTACCGGCGACCCGCTTCGGAGAGGCGTCGGACCGAGGACTCCTTCTTCACCCTCATCGTGGCCCGGAGCGGATGGCCCACGGGAGCAAACGCGCCCAGCATGGCGATCGTCTCGTTGGCCAGGTCCTGGCTGGGGACGAGGACCCGGACCGGCCAGCCGTTGACGATCACGTCCAGCGCCGTCCCTGGGGATCCGTCGGGCGTCTTGCCCACGCCGCGGACGACCTCGAGACCGCCGATGACAGCCCAGGGCCACACCCGCTCGACGCTCGGCTCCTCGGCGTCGATGAGGGTCCAACCGGTGGGTTCGACTCGGAGGTCGAAGGCGGCGAGACTCGCGCTCGCAGTGCCCGATCCGCCTTCGACCACCCAAACGTTTGTCAGCTTCACGCTACGTGCAATTCTCGTACGGTCACCGCGCCCTCGCCCTCCACGGTCTCCGATGCTAAGAGTTGCACGCGGATCACGGAAATCCAACCACGACCCGTCATCGACACCTCACGCATCGTCGAATGCGTTCTAGCAGAAGGCCGGCAGATCGGTGGGGATGCTGCGCGTGGAAGCGCTCGTAGGACGCCAAGACGTCGGGGCCGACGAGCAAATGACGACTGACGTCACCGACGAGGTCGGTGGTGAAGCGTCGTTCGGCAAATCGCCACACACCGTCGCGACATGCGAACTACGTCGCGGTAACGACCCGCGACGATCGGCTGCATCGCCATGTCGGGCAGCGCTTGGAACACCGTTACGTACGAGTGCGACTGGGCCGTCCCCGCGTCGTCGTCGACCTCGATGCGGATGTTGGTCGTGACGTGCTTGGTGCGTGGTGTCCCGTCTTCGTACACGCGGACCATGGCGCCGGAAGACCTTCTCGACCGCATCCTGACCCCGCACGACCGCATCGCCTTCGCCTCCGAAGACCCCGTCGGCGAAGAGCTCCCCCAGCCCCCGGAAGTCTCCGGAGTCGACGAGCTCGGCGTACCTGGCGATCAGGTTCTCGATGGACCGGGCGCTGCGCTCGGGCTGGGGTGCCGGTGCTGCCACGGCCGTGACCGTAGCCCTCTGCTCATCCCGGGAGGTGCATGAGCTCGACTCTGGTCCCGTCGGGATCGGTGCAGTAGACGAAGTCGAGGGCGTCGGCTGTCCGGTGGAACCGAACGTGGTCCGGGTGCCCGAGATGACGGCGCCCCCCAACGACTCGACGCGCCCGCGCCACGGCGTCGACGTCCGCCACCCGCAGCGACAGGTGGGTGAGCCCCAACTGGTTCATGGGGCGCCGCACCGCCTGGCCACAGTGCCCCGGCGAGTCGAAGTGCAGCAGCTCGATCGAGACGCCGTCACGCCGGACGAAGCGCGACTGCAAGGCGACGTCGTCGATCTCCATGAGCGGCCCGAACTCCGGTCCCACGGTGTGGGACTGCACCAACTCGAAGCCCAGACCCTCGCAATAGAAGGCCAACGACCGGTCGAGATCTCCCACGCAGATCCCCACGTGGGAGAACGTCACCTCCACATCCCCCTCCACTTCCCCGTCGCCATCCACGACCCATGCCATCCCTTCGCCTTTGTCACCGCCCAGCTTGGCCGGTCGGCGCTCGGGCGGTCAGATCCTTGACTCCGGAGCGATCGAGACGGGAACCTCGCCTGGTGAGCCCTCGCCGGTGCGTTCGACGCCGACGCGACTTCGAGATCCCGAGGATCCCGGCATCGGCGGGTGCTCTGGTCTTCGACCGTGCCGGGCGGCTCCTCGTGCTCAAGCCGACGTACAAGAGCGGGTGGACGATCCCCGGTGGCCAGATGGAGGACAGCGGGGAGACGCCGTGGGAGGCATGCCGGCGCGAGGTGCCACGAGGAGAGCGGGCTGGTCGTCGACGAGCGGTCGGCTCGTGTGTGTCGATTTCCTCCGCCCGCGACCCGAGCGGCCCGGGCGGGATGCGCTTTCTCTTCGACTGCGGCGCCCTCGATGACGGGGCATTCGCCGGCATCGTGGTCCAAGCAGACGAGATCTCCGAGTACCGCCTCGAGGACATGGCGTCGGCGCTCGAGCTCCTGAGCGGTCCCGTTGCGGCGGCGGGTGCGAGCGTGCCTCGGCGCCACCAACACCGTGTACCTCGAGGACGGGCGACCGCGTCGCCGACGTGGCCGACTGGGCCGGCGGCGACGCCGGACCTGACGTCAGCTCCGCAGCAGCTTCCCGGGCCGGGAGTCGAGCCCGTCGGGCGCGGCTTCGCCGTCGACGCGGATCGGCACGCCGTTCACGAGGACATGGGTCATCCCCACGGGCTGGTCGGCGGTGAGCCGTTCGCCGTCGGCGGGGAAGTCGTAGACGCGGCGCAGGGGCCCGGGGGCGACGGTGCCAGGATCGAACACACACAGGTCGGCGGCCTTGCCGACCTCGACGCTTCCCCGGTCACTGAGCCCGTACACCCCGGCCGGCTCGGCCGTGAGCTTGTGGACGGCGCGCTCGAGCGACATGACGCCACGGTCGCGCACCCAGTTGCCGAGCAGGTCGGTGGCGAAGCAGGCGTCGCACAGTTGTGAGACGTGGGCCC
The DNA here is from genome assembly GCA_963796765.1 of uncultured Acidimicrobiales bacterium. Classification (GTDB taxonomy): domain Bacteria; phylum Actinomycetota; class Acidimicrobiia; order Acidimicrobiales; family UBA8190; genus Chersky-840. Next base: position 714,185 of record CAWCMY010000002.1, read on the forward strand.
CCGAATCGGCCAGGCCGAGCAGGACGTTGTCTCGGGGCAACAGCCAGGCGATGGCGTCAGGGTCGTTGTTGGCGAGCACCGACCAGAACCGGGCCTTCAAGTCGTCGTCGAGCGAGATGTCGAGGATGACGTCGAGGGGCGTGCATCCCCGCTCCTCGGCGATCTCGACGATGCCGCGGTCCACGAGCTCGGGATGCGAGGCCGACTCGGCCACCGAGAGCGACGGCCAGTTGAAGGGGAGCCCACCGCCACCACCGGTACCGACCGAGAGGTCCTCCCAGGTCGCGGCGCGCCACGCCGGGTCCCGGTAGGCGGCCTTGCGCTGCTCGAGGTCGAGACCCATGAGCTGGGAGAAGCTGGTGCGGATGTTCAGGGTGAAGGGCTCGGCCAGGTTCATCTGGAACACGAGGGGTCGGCACGAAACCTGGGGCCACACCTCCACCCCTTCGGTCCGTGCCGCGTCGTTCTCGGCGACCACCTTCTCGTGGTACGGGTAGCCCTTGACCGTGAGCAGTGCGGTCCAGGTGATGGGCCGGCCCACGTCGCGCTGGAGGTCGAAGAGCTGGCGGTTGGGGATCACCCCGCCCGGAAGCAGGGCCACCACGCCCTTCCGGGCGTCGTGGACCGGCACCAGCAGCGCTCGGAGCTCGTCGAGGTCCGCCACGCGCGACGGGACGGGGCGCCCACCGTCGCCGTTGTGCGTCGGTGACGCGCTCGACGCGAATCCCATGGCACCCGCCGCCATGGACTCGGCCACCACCGCCTGCATGCGCGCCAGCTCTTCCGGTGTGGCGCCGCGCTCGTAGGACTCCTCCCCCATGACATACATCCGCACCGCGGTATGACCCACGTAACATCCGTAGTTGAGTGACGTGCCGCGCCGCTCGACTGCGTCGAGATACTGCGGGAAGGTCTCGAACTCGTCCCAGGGGACGCCCACCGAAAGCGTGTCGAAGCTCATGTCCTCGACGTGCTGGAGGGTGCGGGCGAGCAGAGACACGAGCTCGGGTCGGATGGGCGCGATGGAAAAACCGCAGTTGCCGGCGACGACACTGGTCACGCCATGGAACGACGACGGCGTGAGCCAGGGGTCCCAGAACACCTGGGCGTCGTAGTGGGTGTGGATGTCGATGAACCCCGGGGCCACGACCTGGCCCGAGGCGTCGAGCTCCCGTGCGCCTCGGAGGCCCTCTCCGATGTCGACGATGCGCCCCTCGGACACCGCCACGTCGGCGGGCCGGGCCGGGGCGCCGCTCCCGTCGATCAGCGAGCCTCCCCGGATCACGATGTCGCCGTCCACGGTCGCCTCCTTCGGTTGCAGCTCCTGGGCTGTCGCCGAGCGACGGCGCCCCCAGCATCGTCGCAGACCCGAGGGGACGGCGCCCAGGTCGCCCCCCGGCCGGGGCCACGAACCGGGTTCCTGCTACCGGATCGTCGATCGCCGGAGCCGCTTCCGGCGGCGCCAGACGTGCACCGCCAGGTAGAGGACGAGGAAGACCCCGGCATCGAGGTGCCACCGGTAGAAGGGCTGGGGAAGGGGCACCCGTGTTGGTGCGCCGCGGCCCCAGTCCACGATCCCCGACGCGAGGACGTTCGCGGTGAGGAAGAGGAGCACGAGATCCGAGACAGCAAGGCGGATCCTCCGCGCCACGACCGTCGGGGCCCGGACGATCCGGGTGGCCATAGAAGCGAGGGTCCGGCGGCGCTGGGCCAGGTGGACGACCACCAGCCCGACGAAGACGAGACCGACGTCGGTATGGAAGGCGACCCGCACATGCAGGAGCTGCAGGGTGCCGAGGGCGGCCACGGCCGAGGCCAGCAAACCGAGGTGGACCGCGAAACGGGATCGGGCGCTCCACGTGACCCGACGGTCGGCGGGCTGACCGAGCGACGTCCTACCGGTCGGCATCTGCTGTTGGGTCACTCGATCGCCTGGTGCGCCATCGCCGCGGGCTCGCGACCGGCGAAGAGCCAACCGACGATCGCCGCGAACGCCGGCATGCCGAGGAGGATGAGGAGGAGATCCGCGACGGGAACGTTCCCGAGCGCGGCGATCCCCCCGTTCAGCGAGTTGCTCCGCAGCCAACCGATCATGGCGATGTACCCGCCCACCGTTCCCGAGGAGTGCACCGAGGAAGCCGAGCGCCCCGGCCGTCACGGCGGTCAGCGTGCGCCGCGTGTAGCTGGACGCACCGGTCGCCGCCAGCGTGCGGAGGTCGCTCGCCGTCTCGCTCCGGACGAGCCCCACCGACATCCCGAGCACACCGAGGGCGATGACGATCCCGAAGATCGTCGCCCAGCCGATGACGGCGGACGAGGTCGGCTGGTCGTTCTTCGCCTCGACCGAGAGCTGCGTCGTCGAAGCGGTGAGCTCGGCGCTGCTGATCTGGGCGGCGCGTGAAGGGCTGCGATCCCTGGACCAGCCAGTCGGTCGTGCTCGCCTGGATGTGGAACTCGCGCATGGCGTGCTCGGTGATCACCGTGTTCGGCGCCGATGTCCCGGTTGGTAGTGCTCCGACCTCTTGGATCACCGGGATGCGCGAGACAGCCCGCTGGCGGCCGTACAGGTCCGACGGGACCCGGACGTTGCCGACTGACGCGTAGTCGAGGCCGAGACCCGAGACGCCCGAGAGACCAGGACGTGAGCTCAAGATGTCCGCGTTCGGGTCGATCTCGGATGTCGTGATGCCGAACGTCCGCAGCAACTGCGGCGTCGCGACGTAGATCGGACCGTTCCAGCTGCGACCCCCCTGGGTCCGGCTGCGACCATGTCCGCATTCGGCGTCTCGAGGGCGATGAGCTGCGCGCCGAGGCCCTTGGCGATCTGCTCGGCGCTGGCGGCGAGCTGAGCAGGAGCTGCGGTCTCCACCGGATGTTTCGTTGACCGGAACGAGCTGACCTTTGGCGTTGCGCTCGCACGATCGTGCTGGCCGGTGGCGGCTGGTTGGCGTGGAGCGCGAGCTGGTTCGAGGCGAGGTTCGGACCCGCGTAGTCGAGGACGTTCCCATAGCGGGACGCGGCGGCCAGCATCACGATCACCGCGACGAGCACACCGACGCTGATCGCCGCCAGCGCCGAGCCCGAGCGGGCCCGATACCGGGCGAGATCGCGCAGCGCCAGTCGGGTCGCGATCGGCGCACGGCGACCGAGCCGCGCCGTCAACGACAGGAAGAACGGCGCGAGCAGGATCAGTCCGGGGATGAGGAGGACGATCCCGAAGAGGAGCTCCGGTGCGCCACCGCTCCCGTTGCCGTGGTTCGTGCTACCGGAGTAGCCGAGCAGCAAGAAGGCGAGGACGAGGAAGACGATGCCGGGGAGCGCGGAGCGGTGGATCTGGCGAGGAGGCGCCGGTCGGCCCGACAGCGCCTGGACGATCGGCACCTTGGTGATCGCCCGCGCCGGCCGGGACGCCGCGAAGTAGGCCGCCGACGACCGCGAGCACCATCGCGGCGACGACCACGGTCCACGAGAGCGCGAGCACGCCGATGACGTGGTGCGAGCTCTGCTCGAGACTCGGACGGTAGGCGAGCCAGACGACGAGCCCGAGGACGAAGCCGAGGATCGCACCGACGACACCGACGACCGTGCCGTTGGCGCTGACGACGAGACGGACGTGGCGGTCCGTCGCGCCGGTCGACTCGAGCATCCCGATCGAGCGGAGGCGCCGCTGGGCGAGCACCGTGAAGCCGCCGACCGAGACGAGGGCGATGAGCAGCATGCCGAGGACGAGCGCGGCGAGCGAGATCGTCTCGGGGTTGAACGGGTTCGACTGCGCCACCGAAGCCGGGGTCTGCACGTGGTTGCCGATCGAGCTCAGCGGCACGCCCGGCGCGTCGAACAATGCCGTGACTCCCGTGGGATTCTTCACCTGCCCGGGTGCGACGAGCGCGAACTCGTCGAGGAGGCTCTGGGGGTTCTCCACGATGCCGACCACCTGGCGCTCGACGCCGCCGACTCGCCAGCTGGCTCCCACCCTCAGGTGGAACGCCGACGCGACGCCGCTCGTCACGGCGACCTGGTCGGCGCCCGACGGGTAGTGCCCGGAGACGAGCGAGAGCATCGGACCGCTGAAGGGTCCGTGCGGGTCCTGCGCACGGAGCTGATAGGTGTTGATCGATCCCGGGATCGACTGCGTCTCGTTCTCGATCACCTCGACGCGGCCGAAGCGGTGCTCCAGGCTGGCGATGACGCTCGCCGCGTGCGCGTCGTAGGTCGTGAAGGACACGGAGTCCTGCGCCGTGCCAAAGCCGGAGTTCTTCGGCGGCGGCGTGTTCGTCGCGACGGCCGAGCCGACGATCGTCGCCGCCACCGCGACGGTGATGAGGGCGAGGATCAGGAACTGCTGACGCCACTCCCGCCGGAAGAGGCGCCAGGCCCAGCGGACCACGGCACGACGGGCCGGCGCCCCGCCATTGGCGCCGCGGGTGGCGGAGGGCGGTGCGAGGACGGCGGTGCTCATCGTGGCTCCTTCAGAATCGTGCGTCGGTCGCGCCATCGGCGCGCGGCGTGGCGAGGGACGAGTCGGCAAGGCCCGAAGCGACGTGGTCGACCATTTGGCCGTCGCGGAGGAAGACGACCCGGTCGGCCCACGACGCGAGGTGCGCGTCGTGGGTGACGACGACTGCGGCGACCCCGTGCGCGCACGCGTCGCGGATCATCGCCATCACGGCCTCGCCGTTGGTCGAGTCGAGCGCTCCCGACGGCTCGTCGGCGAGGAGGAGGTGGCGCTCGCCGACCACGGCCCGAGCGATCGCCACCCGCTGGCGCTCGCCGCCGGAGAGCTGATCGGGGTAGTGCCCGGCTCGGTCGGCGAGCCCGAGCCGCTCGAGCGCGGCGAGCCCCGCTTGACGCGCCTTGCGGGCCGAGACGCCGTCGAGCTCGAGGGGCAGTGCGACGTTCTCCGCCGCGGTGAGCCCGGGGAGGAGGTTGAAGTCCTGGAAGACGTAGCCGATGCTCCGTCGCCTGAGCCGCGCCTTGTCGTTGCGCGACAGCCTGGACAGCGCCGCCCCGCCGATGCGCACCTCGCCACTCGTCGGCTCCTCGAGGCTTCCGGCGATGGTGAGCAGCGTCGACTTTCCCGAGCCGGAGGGACCCATCACCGCCACGAGGTGGCCCTCGTCGACCGAAAGATCGATCTCGTACAGCGCACGCACGGCCGTCTCGCCCTCGCCGTAGAACTTCGAGATGTCGTGGAGCTCGAGAAGGCTCATCTGCGCCGACCGTCCTTTGCCGGAGACCCGGCGTCCGAGATGGGTAGGGCACCCAAGTACATACTCAGTATCCTATTGACAATAGCCCTGCACTGTCAAGGTGCCGACGAGGTCGTCGGGTTACGGTCGAGATCGACGGTGCTATCGGCGGGGGGCCGGCGCGGCGTGGTCGGCGACGAGCAACTCCGGGGTCGGCGGCGGGACCGTTTGGTCCACGATCCGGCCGTCCCGGATAAAGACGACTCGATCCGCCCACGCTGCCAGTTGCGCGTCGTGGGTGACGACCATCGCCGCGACGCCGCGGTGACAGGCGGTGAGGATCATCCGCATCACCGCCTCGCTGTTCGTCGAGTCGAGCGCACCCGAGGGCTCGTCGGCGAGCAGCAACGACCGCTGGCCGACGATCGCCCGGGCGATCGCGACCCGTTGGCGTTCCCCTCCGGAGAGCTCGTCGGGGTAGTGCGTGGCGCGATCCGCGACTCCGAGCTCTTCGAGCGCAGCGACGCCGGCGAGGCGCGCTTTCTTGGCCGAGAGACCGTCGAGCTCGAGGGGCAACGAGGCGTTCTCCGCGGCGGTGAGCCCGGCCAGGAGATTGAAGTCCTGGAAGACGTAGCCGACGGTCCGGCGGCGAAGGCGCGCCTTGTCGTTTCGCGACATCGACGACAGCGCATTGCCGTCGATCACGACCTCGCCGCTCGTCGGTTCTTCGAGACTGCCGGCGATCGTGAGCAGGGTCGACTTTCCCGAACCCGACGGCCCCATCACCGCGATGAGCGAGCCGCGCTCGACGGCGAGGTCGACGGAGCAGAGCGCGTGCACCTCGGTGGCGCCCGCCCCGTAACTCTTCGAGACCCGACGCAGCTCGAGATAGCTCATCGCCGGGCGACCAACCTCCGCCGGATGAGCGGGCCAGGTTTCGCCGAGGGAGCCTCGAGGGCGGCGCGCTTCAACCGACCGTCGGCGGTGTCGAGCCAGCGGACGATGGAGTCGAGCCGGAAGAGCTCGGCGTCGACGACGAGGGCGAAGCTGAGGTCGAATTCCGCTTCGTCCTCCTTGAGCCGCGTCCATTGCTGCATCAGCTCGACGAGATACCGGCGATGGACCTGGATCACGTCGTGGACCGAGATGCCAGGCACCCGAAGGGCGGCGAGCACCTTGATCACGAGCTCGTCACGGGGTGGCTCGGTCATGTCCGGGGGCGTGCTCAACCACGTATCGAGCTCGATCCGACCGGCCTCGGTGATATGGAACACCTTTTGAGGCCCTGCTTCCTCCCCGCGGTCATCGGATTCGATCAGCTCGTCGCGCTCGAGGCGCTGGAGCGTCGTGTAGACCTGTCCGACGTTGAGGGGCCACACCTCGCCGGTGCTCTCCTCGAATTCCTGGCGCAGTTGCAAGCCGTACTTGGGAGCTTCGCTCAAGAAGGCGAGCAGGGCGTGGCGGACGCTCATCGCCCTCCGCTCCGAATCCCGATTCGTACCATACGCAGTATCCTACGATAACCGACCCTCGAGGTCAACGGCGCCGCAGGGTCGGCCGCGGTGATGAAGCCTCTACCGACCCGACACAGCCGGCGCGGCGTCGGCCGGGCGTTTCTCAAGCGTCCCTGGTCGCCATTCTCCACGCGCCCAGGACCGTCCACACCACCAACCAGGCCACGATCACTGTGACCGCGATGGCAGTCGACTCCGGCAGCAAGTACGACGAATCTCGAAGCCCAGCGGGTCCGTTCACGATCCCGTAGTTGATACCAATCCCGGCCGGTTCGAAATGGGCCACAGCCAGTTCGATGACCAGCGGTCGCTGAAGGTTGATCAGGTGGAGACCCTTGGTCGACAACAGCAACGGTCGGAAGATGATCTGATACACGATCATGAGGATGATCGGAACCATTCGCTGTCCCATGAGAGAGGCGAAACCGAGACCGAAGACGCAGGCGATGATCACCTCGAGCTCGAGCCACAGTCCCGCCCTGATCATCAAGCTCAAGGGAGGCGAGTTGTAGGTCACGGCGTAGGTCGGATAGTTCTGCTCGGCCTGTCGCTCGGCCAGCGCCCTGGACAGCGGGGTGTTTGGCTCAGGTTCGTTCTTCGGGCACGGCCCGTTGTAGGGGAAGTCGCAGATGATCAGATTCGGATGGTCGGCGGCCCAGGTTTCATACCCGTGGAGGGACAGGCCGAGAGGCACGGTGGTTCCCTGGAAGTCGAACCTGGACGGTGCCGAGAAGACGCAGACCGCGCAGATAATGGTAAATGCCACGGCCACCATGGGGATGACGATGGCCAAGCCGGCCGGGATGCGGGCCAGGTAGAGCGCCACTCTCGAGCGGCCGGTCACCACCTGCTGGGTGAACATCCCGTCGGCGAGGTCGGAGCACCCTGCGGTGGCTCCCAAGGTCATGGCGGCGATGAACCCGAAGATGTAGAGCACGCCGGCGATGAGGGAGCTGAACACCTCGAACCCACCGGCCGGTCCGTACGACTGCGGCACGAAGGCGTGCAGCAACAGCTTGATGACGAGGAAGAGTGTCGGGAGCCCGATCGTCAATGCGATCAGGGTGATCATGAGTCCTCGACGCCGGCGTAGCTCCATGAATCTGGTTGCGATCAGGGCGCGGCTGGGAATCCATGATCCCCGGCCGTCATCTGCACCACCGACTTCGGCCGGACCCGCGCTACCGACGTCGGGCGCGCTCACCACTCCTAGTCGCCTGACCGCTTGGTCACCTTGCGTGATGACGGCTGAGCCTTTGCGTCCGCGTTCGACGTGTCATTGGGCACGTCACCAGGCTTCCACAGGGGGGCCCGATCCTGCGGCTTCTTGCCCTCTCAACGGGAAGGCCGGCAAGGACCGGACGAGGGAAGCTGCCCCGAGGTTGAACTCGAGCTACCGGGCGGTGGGCCAGCTCCATGCCCGCCATGCCGAAGATGGCCGCGGTGACCCGTCAAAGGCGTGAGCGCATAACCCGATGACGGCGCGCACTAACTGGTCCTTAGAACGATCGCCATTTCCTCGGAGGTCGGACCGGTCATCGGTTGGTCGCTCTCTCGTCGCCTCAACCTCGATCAAACAGTTTCTCAGACAGCACGATATTGCCAATCCAGGACCACGCCGACAGGCCCAGGACAACTACCCAAACCGGTCGGAATCGCCCGCTTTGGGCGGGCTAAATCCAGTCTTTGTGCCCGTTCTAACGCGCCTACGGACCCGACAGCCCCAGCATCTCGGTCACACCATGATCACGCCCGGCGGTGTAGCCACCATCGACCACGAGGGCGTGGCCCGTCACGAACGACGCATCGGCCGAAAGCAGGAAGGCGGCCGCGGCGGCGATCTCCTCGGGTTGGCCATATCGCCCCAGCTTGTGCTCCTTGGTGATCTCGCGCCTGGCCCGCTCCATGCCCTCCATGTCGAAAATGGCCGCGGTCATGGGCGTGTCGATGAAGCCGGGACAGATCGTGTTGACCCGAATCCCGCGCCCGGCGTAGTCGATGGCCATGTTCTTGGTGAGGATGACCACACCCCCCTTCGACGCGCTGTAGGCACTGCCGCCGGCGGTGCCCTCGATGCCCTCGATGCTGGCGATCGTCACGACGGCGCCGCGGGCGTCCACGAGCGGCTGCTCCAACATTCGGGCGATGGCGTACTTCGCCGTGAGAAACGTCCCGAAGAGGTTCACGCCTACCACCCGGTTCCACTCGGCGCTGTCGACCATGTGGACTGCGCCTCCCCCTGCCACCCCCGCCGCGTTCACGAGACCGTCGACGCGCCCGAAGACCCGTGCGGCCTCGTCCACCAGAGCGATGACCGATGCCTCATCGGTGACGTCGACCGGGGTGAAGGCCCACACGCCCTTCCCGGTCGGCACAGCCGGGAGGTCTCCTGCCGGAGCAAGGTCCGCGCCCATGACGCTGGCACCCTCTTCGAGGAGACGAGCCGCACAGGCCCGGCCGATGCCCGAGGCCGCCCCGGTCACGATGACGTTCTTACCGGCCAGCCCGCGCATGGGACCCCCTCGGCGTCGTTGCCCTGCCGACGGCTTGTCGGCGGGTGGGCAGGATGATAGGACCCTGCACCGTGCAGTTCGCCTTGTTCTACGAGATCCCCGTCCCCCAGCCGTGGGGCCCCGACTCCGAGCACACCGCCTACAAGAACGTGCTCGCTCAGGCGCTGGCGGGCGAGCGCTACGGATGGGACGCCTTTTGGACCGTCGAACACCACTTCCTCTCAGAGTTCTCACACTGCTCGAACCCCGAAGTCCTCTACGGAGCCATCGCCGCGCTCACCGAGCGCATCCGGATCGGCTACGGGGTGCGGCTCATGCCCGGGCCCTATAACCACCCGGTGCGCACTGCCGAGTCGGTGGCCGTGCTCGACTTGTTGTCCGACGGTCGAGTGGATCTCGGGACGGGTCGATCCTCGACGAGAGCAGAGCTGGAGGGATTCGGGGTCGACCCGGCCGAGACCAGGGCCATGTGGCAAGAAGCCATCGGTCACGTGGTGGGGTGCTGGACCAACGACGAGTACGAGTTCGCCGGCAAGCACTGGCAGATGCCCAAGCGGCGCGTGCATCCCAAGCCCCGCCAGAGCCCGCACCCGCCAATCTGGGGCGCCACGAGCAGCGAGGACGGACACCGCCAGGTCGGTGCGCTCGGACTGGGGCTGTGTTCGTTCGCCGTCGGGGTCTCACCGCAGGAGGTGAAGGCCAAGGTCGACGTCTACCGCGAGGCCGTGGGGAATTGCACCAACCCCATCGGCGCCTTCGTGAACAACCAGGCCGCCACCTTCACGATGGCCTTGTGTGGTCCCGATCGTGCCGCCGCCCAGGACATCGCCCGAGAGTCATTCGAGTGGTACCCGAAGGCGGGCGCCCGGCACATCGGGTCGATGACCGACTGGATGATCGAGCGGAACCAGGACCTCGGGCTCGTATGCCTACGCGGCCGACATGAAGAGGATCGACGACGAAGGTGCGTTGGACCTGCTCTCGCTCGAATACCTGATGGAGGCCAACGCGTGTGTGCTCGGGACGCCCGAGGACTGCATCAAGACGGTCGAGCTCTACGAAGAGGCCGGCATCGACCTCCTCTTGTGCCTGGTGAACCCGTACAAGATCCCACACGAAGCCGTCATGCAGACCATCGAGCTCATGGGCACCGAGGTCATCCCCCACTTCCGTCACTGATCCTGATCGGCGATGAACCAGACGACTCCACCTCTGGACCCCGAGCTCGCCACAGTGCTGGCCGGGTTCCCCAGTGGCGTCGACCCCGGCGGGAATCTCCGAGATATGAAGGTCATCCGCATGCTGCGCTCGACGCTCGATCTGCTCGGCGTCATGGGGACCAGCCTGCCCACCGACGAACGTGTCGTGGTGGCGGACCGGGCCATGCCCGGCCTCGAACCGGGCACCGAGATTCCACTTCGCATCTACGCACCGGTCATCGGCGGCGGCGGCCCCGCTCCGGCGCTGGTGTTCTTCCACGGTGGCGCCTTCGTGCTGGGCGACCGGTACACCGAAGAGCTGCGCTGTCTTCGCTACGCGGCCGAAGCCGGCTGCGTGGTGGTGTCGGTGGACTACCGGCTCGCTCCCGAGCATCGATTCCCCGCCGGGGTCGAGGACTGCTACGCCGGGCTCGAGTGGACCGTGGCGCATGCCGTCGAGCTGGGCATCGACCCGGGCCGCGTCGGGGTGGGCGGGAGCAGTGCCGGTGGGGCGCTGGCCGCGGCCGTCGCCTTGATGGCGCGCGACCGCGGCGGGCCTGCCCTGGGCGTCCAGATCCTGAACTACCCGGTGATCGACGACCGAATGCAGAGCGCGTCGATGCGGGCCTTCGACGCCACGCCGATGTGGACGAATGGTTCCAACGCGGACATGTGGCAGCACTATCTCGGTGACCCCGAGGACCGCGGCGAGGTGTCGGTCTACGCCGCGCCGGGGCGAGCCACCGACCTGAGTGGCCTTCCTCCCGCCTATGTGCTCACCGCCGAGCTCGATCCCTTGCGTGACGAGGGCATCGAGTATGCGTCCCGGCTCATGGAGGCCGGCGTGCCTACCGAACTTCACACCGTTCCCGGCGCCTGCCACGGGTTCGACATCATCGCCGCCACGGGAACGCTCGGGCAGCGCGCCCTCGAGGAGCAGGTGCGCGCCCTGGTGCGGGGACTGGCCCCGGCTACCGGGTGATCTTGGCGGGCCGTCCTGAGACGAGCCCGTCGAGCAGGGCCCGAGTCGAGCGGGCGATGTCGTCCACGGCTCGCTCGAAGGTGGCCCGATTGGCTTCGGAGGGCGCGCGATAGCCACTCACCTTCCTGACGTACTGCAAGGCGGCAGCCCGGACGTCCTCGTCGGGAACAACGTCGGGGCTCCGCAGGGTCACGATGCTTCTGCACATGCCCACACCGTGCCACACAGGACCAACGCCCGGGGGCGAGTGACAAAAGACCCTGATGGGTGCCCCCCAACGGCCCTAGGAACAGGCCTCTTCCAAAGGAGCATCGTTACGAGACCGGCTGAACGACAGATGAGCGACAATGACTCCAGCCCAGCGCTGTGACGAGATCATCAGGATGATCGACGAAGTGCTCGACGGCGCTTTGCGCGCCGAACGTGGGATCATCCCCACTCCCCTGCTCGTCGATCCCTCGTTCGATCGCCCCGTCGCTCTGACCTACGTCGAGAGCTGGGCCCCACTCGAGAGCCGGGCATGATGGCACTGCGCCTCCACCACCGTGGCTACTCCTTCTTGTGGGATCTCCTCGACCTGTGGCGTTCGGCCTTCGACCACACCGGCCCGCCGCCTCCACCAGCATTGCTGGCTATCCCCGTTCTCGTCGCCACTCGCCCGAGCACGACCGCTGAGCAGTTGGCCCCGACGCGCCACTGACGCCCGAGCAGGGTCGGCTGACCGGGGCCAACCGCCAGGTGCATGATGGAGCGGTGCAGATCGGTTTCGTGCTCGACAGCCGCGACCCCGAGGCGCTGGCTCCGTTCTGGGCCGTCGCCCTCGACTACGTCGTGGTGGGCTCGGTCGAGAACTACGTGTTGTTGTTGCCCGACGGGCGCGAGGGCCCCAAGCTCCTGATCCAACAGGTGCCCGAAGGAAAGACCCTCAAGAATCGGATGCACCTCGACATCGACGTCGCCGACATCGAAGCGACCGCGTCGAAGCTCGAGTCGCTCGGCGCGAGGCGCATCGAGGCTGTCCATGAAGAGCACGACTGCTGCTGGATCGTGATGGCAGACCCCGAAGGCAACGAGTTCTGCGTGTGCTGTCCAGATGGAGGGACTGACCGTTGATGGACAGCGCTGATCTTCTCGCCATCCACGCCCTGATGGCGAACTATGGCCACGTCGTCGACGACGCCGACTGGCAACGTCTGTCCGAGGTGTTCTGCGACGACGGAGAGTTCGACCTCGAGGCCATCGGCCGAGGCAGTGCTCATGGCATCGAGGAGCTGCAGGTCTGCTTCGCGGGGCTCGATCACCCCCTGGCCCACCACACGACAAACGTGACGATCGAGCCCGGGGGGGTGCAACGGGCGCGCGTCCGTTGCAAGTATCTCGTCGTCTCCGACGACGGCCGAGCCCGCACCGGCGAGTACCACGACGACGTGGTGCACACGCCACAGGGTTGGCGCATCGAGCGGCGCGTCGTGGTGCCACGCCGGGCGCGCTCCGGGCGGGCGTAGACCCGGCTCGACGCGATACGGTCCGGTCTCGTGGGGGCAGACACGGGGGCCACGGTCGAAGTCACCTGGGGCCTCGTCGATCCGGCCACGCTGGCCCAGGTGGTGGTGGTCTCACCACACTTCGACGACGCCGTGCTCGGTGCCGCCCATCTCATAGACGGCCACCCCGGCACGACCGTCATCACGGTGCTGGGGGGACGACCTCCGAAGTACCCCGACGAGCCCACCGTCGTGGGACGCGTGTGGAGGATTCACCGCCGGTGACGACGTCGTCGCATTACGGCGCGAAGAGGACCGATCGGCCATGGCGTTTCTCGACGCCACGCCGGTGTGGCTGGAATTCCCGGACCACCAGTACCTCGCCAAGTCCGAGCGCCCCCGTCCAGCCGAGGTCGCTCGGGCACTCGAAGAGGCGATCGCGGCGGCCTCGCCGACGGCGGTGTTCTTGCCCATGGGACTCGCCAATCCCGATCACGTCCTCACCCATGAGGCCGGATTGCTGGCGCGCACCGCTCTGGCCGAATCCGACAGCCCGCCGGCGTGGTTCTGCTACGAGGACCACGGGTACAAGCACATTCCCGGCATCCTGGCGTGGCGAGTCGCGAAATTGTTGAAGAGTGGACTGTGGCCGACACCTGCGGTCGTGCCCATCGAACCCGACATGGTCCGCAAGCGGGCTGCCATCGAGTTCTACAAGAGCCAACTGCCACCGCTCCAACGCGACCACGTGCTCGACGAACGCCTGGACGCCAACGTTCCCGAGCAGTACTGGCGGCTCGAGCCTCCCCCCCGGGGTGGGAGATCCTCGCGGACACGATCTAGAGAGGGGGTTGGCGATGAAGGGACTTCTCTACGGGGTCCGACCCGAACAGTGGGACGCGCCCGATGCGTCGAACCCGCTGCTGGTGGGCTTGGCCCGCACCCCGATGAAGCTCGTGGACCTCGACGAGCCCCGGCCGACGCGACCGGGGTGGGTCATGGCCAAGACCCGGATGACGGGAATCTGCGGGTCGGAGGCCAAGCAGGTCTTCATGGACTTCGGCGAGGCAAACGCAGACAGCCCGCTGGCGAATCTGTTCACCTTCCCGACCATCCTCGGCCATGAGGTGGTGGCCGACGTGGCCGACGTTGGCCCGGGAGTCCCCGGGCTCGAGGTGGGCCAGCGGGTGGTCCTCAATCCGTGGCTGTCGTGTGCGCCGCGCGGCATCGACCCGGTGTGCCCTTCGTGTGAAGCCGGCGACTACAGCCTGTGCTGGCACTTCACCGAAGGACCGTTGGCCGCGGGAATCCACACCGGCACGTGCAAGGACGCACCGGGCGGTTTCGCCGACTACTTCCCGGCGCACCACACCATGCTGTTTCCCGTTCCCGACGGCGTTCCCGACGAGATCGCGGTGTTCGCGGATCCCTTCGCGGTGTCGTTGCACTCGGTGACGCGCCACCCACCGCCCCCCGGGGGCCGAGCCTTGGTCTACGGCGGCGGCGCCCTCGGTACCACGGCGACCGCCATCCTGCGCAGCCTGTACCCCGACGTCGAGGTCATGGTGGTGGCGCGCTTTCCGACCCAGGTCGAGTTGGCGCGGAGATTGGGTGCCACCGTGGTGGCGCCCGAACCTCGCTCCGCACTGATAGAGCAAGCTGCGGCCTGGTCCGGCGGCGTCCTACAACGCGTCGGTGACGCGCTGCCCATGGCCCATCCCGGCGGGATCGACGTCGTCTACGACACCATCGGGAAGCCCGAGACCTTCGAGGTCGGGGTGCGACTCCTGAAGGCGCGCGGGACCTTGGTGAAGAGCGGAGTGCACGGCCCCGGACGCTGGGAGTACTCCCCGCTCTACTTCAAAGAGATCTCGTGGGTCGGGTCCAACGCCTTCGGCGTCGAAGAGATCGACGGAGTGCGCAAGCATGGCATCGCCCATTTCTTGGAGCTGGCGGATCAGGGACGGGTCGACTTGGCCGGGATGCTGACCCACACGTTCCGACTCGAGGAATGGCGCGAGGCCTTCACGGTCCTTGCCGAACAACAGAGCAGCGGCGCCATCAAGGTGGCATTCGACTTCCGCTAACTGGTACTCGTCGGCGCCAGGACACGGCAGGCTGGGCGGCGACCCGCCGAGATATCCGCACCCCATCCACAGGTCTGTGGATGGGGTGCGTGAACAACTCGGGACCGCTCGTGCCCAGGAGTGAAATCACGCTGAATCTTGTGTGACGAACAGCCAGACCCCGACCACGGCGCTTGTGCGGCCGCGCACACACCGGCGGAAGCCGCTTAGGCCGCCACCGGGCTCGAAACGGCCTCGCTGGGCGCGCTGTCCAACGCGGCGCCGAGCACATCGGCCACGGTCTCGGCGAGATGGAACGTCATCTCCTCGCGGACGCTCTCAGGGACGTCTTCGAGGTCTGGTCCGTTGCGGGCGGGCAGGACGACATTGGTCAATCCGGCCCGGTGGGCGGCGAGCACTTTCTGCTTCACACCTCCGATGGGCAGGACCCGACCCTGCAAGGTGACCTCGCCGGTCATGCCGACGACGGGTCGCACCGCTCGGTCGAGGAGCAGGCTCACGAGCGCGGTGGTCATGGTCACGCCGGCCGAGGGCCCGTCCTTGGGCACTGCTCCCGCAGGGACGTGGAGATGGAAGCGCTTACCCACGAACGCGCCCGGCTCGATGCCGAGCTCCACCGCGTGCGACCGGACGAAGGAGAGCGCGATCTCCGCGGACTCCTTCATGACGTCTCCGAGCTGTCCGGTCAGGGTAAGGCCTTCGGTGCCATCCATCACGGTGGCTTCGACGAACAACACGTCGCCGCCCGTGCCGGTGACCGCCAGACCCGTCGCCACACCCGGGACGCTCGTGCGATCCGCGGCCTCGAAGAAGAAGCGCGCCCGGCCCAACCAGCTCCGAACGTCTTGCGCTTCGACCACCACCGGCGCGCTCACCGCGCCCGACGCCAGCTTTGTGGCGACCTTTCGCAGCAGCCGGCCGATCTCGCGCTCGAGGTTCCTGACGCCCGCCTCGCGGGTGTAGTCGGCCGAGATGGCACGCAGCGCGTCGTCGGACACGAGCACCTCGTCGGATCGCAGGCCGGTGCGCTCCAATTGACGGCGCAACAGGTGATGCCGCGCGATGGTGACCTTCTCGTCCTCGGTGTAGCCGTCGAGCCTGATGACCTCCATGCGGTCGAGCAGCGGTCCCGGGATGGTCTCGGCCACATTTGCGGTGGCCAGGAACAGCACCTTGGACAGGTCGAGCTCCACCTCGAGGTAATGGTCCCGGAAGGTGTGGTTCTGGGCCGGGTCGAGGACTTCGAGCAGCGCCGACGACGGGTCGCCGCGGTAGTCCGAACCCAGCTTGTCGACTTCGTCGAGCACGATCACGGGATTCATGGTCCCGGCCTCCCGCAGGGCCCGCACCAGCCGCCCGGGTTGCGCGCCCACGTAGGTGCGGCGGTGTCCCCGGATCTCGGCTTCGTCACGCACGCCGCCGAGGGCGACACGCACGAACTTGCGGCCCAGGGCGCGCGCCACCGACTCGCCGAGCGAGGTCTTACCCACACCCGGAGGCCCGACGAGCGCCAGGATGGCGCCCGAGCCCCGTCGGCCGGTTGCCACGAGTCCACGGTCGCTCCGCAGCTTGCGCACGGCCAGGTGCTCGAGGATGCGTTCCTTGACGTCATTGAGCCCGTCGTGGTCCTCGTCGAGGATCTCGGCCGCCGCGTTCACTTCGAGGTTGTCGTCGGACTGCACGCCCCACGGCAATTCGAAAACGGTATCGAGCCACGTCCTGATCCACCCGTGCTCCGGGCTCTGCTCACTGGTGCGCTCGAGCTTGTCGACCTCTCGCAGCACAGCCGTGCGCACGGCCTCGGGCAGGTCACGCGCTTCCAACTTGGCGCGGTAGTCGTCGACCGACCCCTCATCCGCGCTGCCGTCGAGCTCGTTGAGCTCCTTGCGGATGGCCTCGAGCTGACGGCGCAGGAGGAACTCCCGTTGGGTCTTCTCCATGCCTTCTTCGACATTGGTCTTGATCTGCTCGCGCAGCGTCAGGTCGGCGAGGGTCTCACGCGCCCAACCGAGCACGAGGCGCAGGCGCGCCTCGAGGTCGATGGTCTCGAGGACTTCGACCTTCTGAGCCAAACTCAGGTCGGGTGAGTATCCCGACAGGTCCGCGATCTGCGAAGCGTCGGTGATGTCGCGCAGTCGCTCGGCCATCCGCCGTGCCCCTCGGGTGAGGAGGATGTTCTCGAGCACGGCGCGGTACTCACGCCCGAGCTCCACGGCGCGCGGTGTCTCGGGGTCCTCGGTGACGGGGTCGACCTGGACCCACAGGGCCTGGCCGGTCCCGGGCACGGCCGTCCCGATGGTGGCCCGGCGCAGGCCGCTCACCACCACGGCGACGGGCCCGCCGGGCAGCTCGCCGGTCTCGAGGATCTTGGAGATGACGCCCACCGACGCGTAGCGACCGTCGATGTGGGGCACGAGGACGAGCTCGCCGCCCACCGATCCGGCCGCGTCCACGGCGGTCTTGGCCTCCTCGGTCTCCAAGGCCATGGTGAACACCATGCCCGGGAGCACAACCCCGGAGCTCAGGGGTAGCAAGGGCAGTGTCTGGTTCAGCTCGGTCATCTTCGTGGTCCCTCTCCCGCCCGGACCCGCTCGGTGCGAGCTCGCCCGGAGATCGTTGCCATAGCAACAACAAGAGGGAGGGTACCGGGATTCCCGGGCGGCCCAACCGCAGGTCGGGCCCGTTTGAGGTGCCCCTCCGCTGGTCGGCGACAGAGCCGTTGCGCAGGGAGCGGCTGATCAGTCCTCGGGGCGGACCGAGTCGTCGCGAGCCATGTGGGCCGCCACGAAGAGCTTCCCGTTGACGGTCACGGGCTGGAGCCGTCCCGTGATGGGGACCACCTCGCCCTCGGAGGTCTCGGCCTCAGGGTAGAGGCCCGGGTCCATGTCGCGGTCCCTGGGCTCGACCAGATATCCCCGCCGGTACGCCTGATGCCCCCAGCGCTTCTTCGTCGGCACCAGCATCTCGACGAACTCGCCGGCGATGTCGGCACTCTCCATCTTGAAGAGCTCCTCGGCCGGCTTGTTCAACCCCAGCACGACGCCTTGGAAGTCCACGATGACCACGGCCTCCTGATCGCCCCCGTACTCAGGGACAGCAGCGAGCACCTCGTCGGGGATCTCGAGATTGGGCATCTCGGGGGAGCTCACGGATTTGGACTCCTTGTCTTCAGGAACTTCTTTGTCTTCAGGAACTTCTTTGTCTTCAGGAACTTCTTTGTCTTCAGGAACTTCTTCTCTTCAGGATCTTTCGGCTCGTCGAGGCGTTTCCGAGCGCCGCACTCCTGGTGAGCGTACCCGGGCGATGGCGTCGGCGACGCTAGGTTCCCTGGGAACGGCTGGGCTCAAGGCTGTCGCAAACGACGGCGCGCGGGGCAGAGGAGGCGGTCATGGCCGAGAACACACCCGAGGCGTCCAATGACGCCATGGTCAGGGCGTTCCTCGCCGCCTGGGAGCGACGCGACACGCCGCACATCCTCGACTGCTTCACCGACGATGCGGTGTATCACAGCGTTCCCCTCGCACCCATCGTCGGCAAAGAAGCGATTCGGGCGTTCGTGACGAAGTTCGCCGACGTGCCACCTGGGCGTCTCGAGATCCGCCACCAGGTGGCCTCCGCCGACGTGGTCATGAACGAACGGACCGACTACATCACCCTCAACGGGTCCCCGGTCGTCCTCCCCATCTGTGGCGTGTTCGAGATCGAGAGTGGACGGATCAGGGCATGGCGGGAGTACTTCGACCTCTCCCCCGCCAAGGCGGCCTACGGCACCGACTGACCCGGCCGAACCACATTCGCGGCCCGTCGGGTGGGCCCCCGATCCAGAACCGCCGGGTCTTGGCTGTGGACACCGGGTGTGCAGACCCGCGCCGTTCCACGAAGCAATGGGAGCGACTCATGGACGTCTCGGGTCGCCTAGGGCGCCTGCGACCCCGATCGGGCGACCGACCGCGCCCCCCTGTAGATGGCGACTCCCACCACCGAACCGACGACGAAGCCCCCGGGGACGAACACCTCCCAGGTGCCGATGAGGCCGTAGCCGACCAACACGGCGAAGCCCACACCCGTGGTGATCCCCCACACGAGGCCGATGCTCACACCCAGCACGATCGAGGCGCCCAGCCGGTTGTCCCGCATCCAGCGGGTCCAACGCGAGGCTGGCTCCGAGACAGGGTTATCGGGCATCAGTACCATCATGGCGCCGAACTCGGCTGTCCGCTCGGCACGCCGGTTTCCATGCGGGATCTTCATGCTCGGAGCCAGCTCGTCGTCATTGAGCGGGGCGTCACGTTAGGGTGAGGCATGTTGGTTCTGGTGACGGGCGCGACCGGGTTCGTCGGGTCGCACGCGGTCGCCGCGCTCAGACGCAACGGGCACGACGTGCGGATCCTGGTGCGCGACCCCCGTCGCATCGCCGCCGCCCTCGAACCGCACGGGGTGAGCGCCACCGCGGTCCAAGGAGACATGACCGACTCCGTCGCCGTCGCCGCTGCGGTCAAAGGGTGCGACGCTGTCATCCATGCCGCAGGTGAGGTCGGTGTCGAAGGCGGAACAGGCCCCAAGACGACCGCCAATGTCGAGGGCGTGCGCACGGTGGTCTCGGCCGCGCTCGAGGCGGGAGTGGACCCGGTCCTCTACACCTCGACCATCACCGTGCACCTCCCGACACACGATTCGGTGATCACCCCGGACAGCCCGTTGGCGCAACCCCTTTCGGCCTATGGCACTTCCAAACGTGACGCCGAAGTGCTCGTCAGACAGTGGCAGGCCGAAGGTGCTCCCGTCACGACGTTCACCATCGGAGGGGTCTACGGGCCGATCTCTCCTCACCTCGACGGCAGCTTCGGGGCCCTCCTCGCCGCGCTCGAGACCTTCATGCTGGTGCCCCCCGGTGGGCTCGGGGTGGTCGACGTGCGGGACCTGGCCACGATGTTGTCGAGCGCCATGGAGCCCGGACGGGGGCCTCGCCGCTATCTCGCCGGTGGCCAGTACGTCACGTGGGCACAGTGGACCCGGGCCCTCGGCGAAGCCGCCGGCGTGGACGTGGCGCATCAAGAGATCACTGCGGCCGAGATGATCGACCTGGGGCGGCACTTCGACCGCCAGCGCGCCGCGGGAAAGGGCTCCACGCCGCTGTCAGAGGAGGCTGCAATCATCATGACCAGCGGCGTCCCTACCGACGACAGCGTCACGCTCGACGATCTCGGGTGTCGTTACCGACCCCTCCTCGAGACCTTCACCGACACCGTCGACTACCTCCGCTCCATCGGTCGATTGCAAGGCCGCTGACTATTGGGAATGCCGAGCGAGAGCGGCTGGACGCCCACGATCACCCGCCAAGAGGCGGCGGGGGGGAACTCTGGGCGTCGACGGCGCGACGGACGAACGCCTTCAAGATGTCGGCGGTGAGCACTCCGACCTCAGCGGGGTTTCGGTCGAAGTCGATCATGAGTGCCTGGGTGGTGAATGCCGAGAGATTGAGAGCGAACGCCAGGACCACTTCCTCGGGGACCTCACCGGTTCCCCCCGCCGAGCGCCAGACCAGGTCGGCAAGATATCCCACGCCCTGGAGTCGGTACTTGCGGCGCAACTCGGCCACCTCGGACATAGCTGGGGTGGCCTTGCCGTTCGAGGCGTGGATGTCCCAGAACGCCCTCCCGAAGATGCGGGCGGTCCTGGTGTGGATCGTCACCGCCAGGCGCTCGACCCAACGGTCGAGATCGTCGATGCTCGTGGGAAGACCCTCGAGCCAACCGTCGAAGTCGTCGACGAGCCGGGGCAGGCCCTCGATCGGAAACCGGCCACAGGCTTCGAACATGTCCTTGACCGTGGCGGCGATCAGCCTGTCGTGGCTGACGTAATGACGGAAGATGGTCCGGGGGCTGACACCGGACAACTGGGCGATCTCCTCGACGGTGGCGTCGAATCCACGGAGGGCAACAACTTCCATAGCCGCCTGCGCGATGCGGTTCCGCGTGGACTGTTGCTGCTCTCCCGCCGACGAGGAAGGCGGTTGTCCCGGTGACTCGTCCACTCGTGACCTCTTCTGCACCCCGGGTCGCCAGACGCGAACAGCCCGGCGAACGTGACGTCTCTGGCTCTGATGATCTTGGCCCTGTTTGGCCTGGTGTGGATTTGTGTTTCGGACGTTTAGAGACGACCTGGCCTCAGGAGCAATCAGCCCCTCCACCGGGCTCCGGAGAAATAGTTGTGGACCTCGAAGTACTGGATCTCAGGTGGATCGGTGACGCCCACCTCGGATGAGACCATCCGGATCCTCGTTTCCAGGAATTCCTCGAACGCTTCGCGCGACTCCCAGACGTCGATCACGCGGAAACCCTCGTCGGTCTCGGTCACCCAGTGAAAGAGCTCCGCGGGGGCACTCGGCCCTCCCGGCAGCAAGCCCATCCGCTCGATGGCTTGGTCGTACTGTTCGAGCGTCGAGCCCTTGAAGTCGAGCTGTACTCCCACTGCCACTGGATACCCCCGAGCCTTCGCTGAGTGAGACCGTGGCTGACTCGGCCCTGATGGTAACCGCGCCAGGCCTCTGCGTCACTCGAGCTCGAGACCTCGGGCGATGTCACCGAGGACGCGCAGATGGTCGTCCACGGTGTCGAGCCCCGACCCCATGGTGTTCACCGACACATGCGATGCGCCCGCACCGCGCCAGCGACCTACCTGCTCGACGAGTTTGGCGACGGTCTTGTCGCCCCAGCTGACCCGTCCCTCCATGCCCAGGGCGTTCGGGTCGCGACCCGCGGCGCGGGCAGCCTCCTCGACGATGGCCCTGGCTGCGTCGAGCTTCGGTCCCGGCGGCACCTGGGGCAACCAGCCGTCTCCCAGGCGGCCGGCCCGACGGTAGGCGGGAGGCGACTGGGCGCCGAACCACACCGGGATGGGCCGCTGCACCGGCAATGGCGCCACGCCCGCGCCGGTCACGTGCTCGTAGCTGCCGTGGAACGTGACCGAGGGCTCGGTCCACAACCGTCGGAGCAGCTCGACCTGCTCGTCGACCCTCTTGCCCCGGTCCGAGAAGGTCTTGCCCAGGGCTTCGTACTCGACCGCGTTCCACCCCAGCCCGATGCCGAGCCGGAGGCGGCCGCCGGAGAGGACGTCGACCGCGGCCGCCTGCTTGGCCACCAACGCGGTCTGGCGCTGGGGCAGGATGATGATCCCGGTGACGAGCTCGAGCGACGTGAACCCGGCGAGGAAGCCGAAGAGCACAAACGGCTCGTGGAAGGTGGACTCGAGGTTGTAGGGCCCCGACCAGCCCGGGATGCGCCTCGGGGTCGGCCCCGAGCACGTGGTCGTAGGCGAGGACGTGGGTGAAACCGAGGGCCTCGACCTGCTCGGCGTAGGCGCGCACGGCGCCCACATCGGCTCCGATCTCGGTCTGGGGGAACACGACACCGATTCGCATGGCCCTCTGTCTACCCTGTGGCCCGCCCACCGGTGCCGGCACCGTCAGGCTCGGCGGACGACGCCGTCACACGGAGGTGATGGAATGGGCGTGATGGCCCCGACGCAGATCCCCACCGACACGGCCGGGCCCGGAGTGCTCGACGGGTTCCATCCCGCCGTGGCCACATGGTTCGCCCGCCGGTTCCCCGCCGGCCCCTCCGTGCCCCAGGAGCAGGGTTGGCCCCTCATCGCCCAGGGCGCCGACACCCTCATCGCGGCGCCGACCGGGTCGGGCAAGACCCTGGCCGGATTCCTCGTGGCCATCGACGCCGTCGTACCGCGCCGCGCAGCGGGGCGAGGACATCGGAGGCGCGGTCCGGGTCGTCTACGTCTCCCCCCTGAAAGCGCTGGCCGTCGACATCCACCAGAACCTGGAACGCCCACTGGCCGAGATCGCCGAGGTGGCGCCGCGAGCTGGGCATGGCCGTTCCCCCCGTGACCGTGGCGGTGCGCACCGGCGACACCACGGCCGGGGCCCGGACCGCCATGGTCAAGACCCCGCCGACCTTTCTGGTGACGACCCCCGAGAGCTTGTACCTCATGGTCACCGCCGAGCGCAGCCGGGCCGTGCTC
This sequence comes from uncultured Acidimicrobiales bacterium, assembly GCA_963796765.1. Taxonomy (GTDB): domain Bacteria; phylum Actinomycetota; class Acidimicrobiia; order Acidimicrobiales; family UBA8190; genus Chersky-840. The sequence goes on from CAWCMY010000002.1 coordinate 737,187, forward strand.
GGCAACGTGGCCACGCTCATCGTGGACGAGATCCATGCCCTGGCGCGCGACAAGCGGGGCTCACACCTGGCCATCACCCTCGAGCGCCTCGAGCACCTCCAGCTCGGTCGGCGACCCCAGCGCATCGGCCTGTCGGCCACGCAGCGCCCCATCGAGCACACGGCCCGCCTGCTGAGCGGGGCCGGAAATACCGAGCAGACCGCCATCGTGGACTGCGGCCACGCCCGCCAGCTGTCGGTCCGCATCGAGCTGCCCGAGACCGAGCTCTCGGCGGTGTCGTCGACCGAGCAATTCGGCGAGGTGATCGACCGCATCGCCGCTCACGTGCTCGAGCACAGGACCACGCTCGTGTTCGTCAACACGCGGCAGGATGTCCGAGCGCCTGGCGCACCTCCTGGGCGAGCGCCTCGGGCCCGAGCAGGTCGCCGCCCACCACGGCAGCCTCTCCAAGGACCGGCGTCTACGCGTGGAGGACCGCTTGCGCGCCGGCGACCTGCGCGCCCTGGTGGCCACGGCCTCACTCGAGCTCGGCATCGACATCGGGCCGGTGGAGCTCGTGTGCCAAGTCGGTTCCCCGCGCGCCATCGCCACCTTCTTGCAACGGGTGGGGCGTTCGAACCACTCCCGGGGCGGCACCCCCGAGGGGATCCTCTATCCCATGACCCGCGACGAGCTCGTGGAGTGCGCAGCCCTGCTGGCGGCGGTGCGCGCCGGACGGCTCGACGCCACGGTGTCACCCGTGGCCCCGCTCGACATCCTGGCCCAGCAGATCGTCGCCGAGGTGGCCGCGGCCGAGGAATGGACCGAAGACGGGCTCTTCGAGTTGGTCCGCCGGTCGGCTCCCTACCGAATGCCTCGCCCGGGCCGACTTCGACGCCGTGGTCGAGCTCGTGTCCGAGGGCATCACCACCGGCCGGGGGAAGCGGATGGCCTATGTGCACCGCGACGGCGTCCACGGCGTGCTCCGCCCCCGGCGCGGGGCCCGACTCGCCGCCCTCACGAGCGGGGGTGCCATCGCCGAGGTGGGCGATTACCGCGTCATCGCCGAACCCGACGACACGCCGTGGGCACCGTGAACGAGGACTTCGCCATCGAGTCGATGGTGGGCGACGTCTTTCTCCTCGGGACCCATTCGTGGCGCATCCGGCGTGTCACCCAGGGCGAGGTCCGGGTCACCGACGCCGAAGGCGCGCAACCCACCATCCCGTTCTGGGTCGGGGAGGCACCGAGCCGGACCGAAGAGCTGTCCGAGGAGGTCTCGGTCCTGCGACGCGCCGTGGGTGAGCTCCTCACCGACTCCGGCGGCGACGCCGGAGTCCCCCATGGCCCCGACGTGGCCCGGGCCCATGTGGAAGAGGCTTGCGGGCTCGATTCCGACGCGGCCGAGCAGCTGGTCCAGTACCTGGCGGCCGCACTGGGCGAACTGGGCACGCTCCCGACCGGCGACGACATCGTGTTCGAACGGTTCTTCGACGAAGCCGGGGGCATGCAGATGGTCGTGCACGCACCGCTGGGCGGACGCATCAACCGGGGACTGGGCCTGGCGCTGCGCAAGCGCTTCTGTGCCACATTCGACTTCGAGCTCCAAGCCGCCGCCAGCGACGACTCCGTGGTGTTGTCGCTGGGGCCCCAGCACAGCTTCCCCCTCGACAGCGCCCCCCGGCTGCTGCGGTCGGAGACGGCCGAGGGGGTCCTGCGCCAGGCGGTGCTGGCGTCACCCATGTTCGCGGCCCGGTGGCGCTGGAACCTCAACCGCTCCCTGGCCATTCTGCGATTCCGGGGCGGCAAGAAGAACCCCCTCCCCATCCAGCGGATGGAGGCCGACGACCTCATGGCGGCGGTCTTCCCGGCGCTGGCGGCCTGCCAGGAGAACACCCCGGGCGGGCCGGTGGTCATCCCCGATCACGTGCTCGTGCGCCAAACGCTCCTCGACTGCCTGCACGAGGCCATGGACGTGGACGGGCTCGTCGCCCTGCTGGGGCGCATGGAGGCGGGCTCGGTGCGCGTCCACTTCGTGGAATCGACCGAGCCTTCGGTGTTGTCCCACGAGATCCTCAACGGCAAGCCCTACACCTTCCTCGACGACGCCCCCCTCGAGGAACGTCGCACCCGTGCCGTGCAGCTGCGCCGTGGCCTGCCTCTGCACGCCGAAGCACTGGGTCGTCTCGACGCCGGTGCCCTCGATCGGGTCCGCGCCGAGGCCGCGCCCGACGTGCGGGGACCCGAGGAGCTGCACGACCTCTTGTTGTCGACCGTGGTGTGGCGTCCCCAGCCGGACTACGCCCCGTGGTTCGCCACTCTGGCGGACTCCGGACGGGCCGCCACTGCGACCCTGGCCAGTCGCGACGGCTCGGCAGCGGTGCCGGCGATCCAGGCGACAGGAGCCCCGGGCGAGCTGTGGTGCGCCACCGAGCGGCGCCGGTGGGTGGAGGCCGCCTTCCCCGCGGCGGTGTTCGACCCCGAGCGACGTCCCCGAGGGCTGGGACGACGCGGAGATGCCCGATCGCCGACGTGGTGGCCGCCGAAGCGGTGCGCGGCCATCTCGAGGTGACCGGACCGATGACCGTGGCGGCGCTGGCCGAGCGCACCGGCTTGGCCGCCACCCGGGTGCAGGTCGGACTGGGCCGACTCGAGGCGGAAGGGCTTCGCCATGCGGGGCGCCTTCGACACCGGGGTCGAGGACGAGCAGTGGTGCGCTCGACGGCTGCTGGCCCGCATCCACGCCTACACCCAGCACCGCCTGCGGCGTGAGATCGAGCCCGTCACCGCCCAGGAGTTCGTGCGATTCCTGCTGCAATGGCAGCACGTCGCCCCCGGGACCCAACGCCAGGGACGAGCCGGCGTGCTGGCGGTGGTGGACCAGCTCCAGGGGTTCGAGATCCCCGCCGGCGCGTGGGAGGAGGCCATCTTCCCGGCACGCGTCGAGGGGTACCAGCACCGCTGGCTCGAAGACCTCTGCCACTCCGGGGAGCTGGTCTGGGGTCGGCTCTCCCCCCGGCCCGCCGACGCCGAGGGCACCGTCCGGCGGGGATCGGCCACACCGTCGCGGGCCACTCCGGTCACCTTCGCCCTGCGCGAGGACCTGCCCTGGCTCCTGCGTGCCGTCGCGGGGCGACGCGGTGCCTTCCGAGCCCGTCCACGGGGCGGCACGCGACGTGCTCGACGCGCTGCGGTCCCGGGGCGCGATGTTCCATTCCGAGCTCCGCAGCACCACCGGACGCCTCCCGGTCGAGGTGGAGGAAGGGTTGTGGGACCTGGTGGCGCGTGGCATCGTCACCGCCGACGGGTTCCAGGCGGTGCGGTCACTGCTCTCGGCACGCCAGGCATGGAAGCGGCGCCAGCGCCACGAACAGCGGCTTCGCTCCGGAGCCCGCCGGTCCGCCACCTGGCGCGAGGGGGGCGAAGGGCGTTGGGCCCTGCTGCCCGACGAGCGAGCCCGACGACGAGATCGACCACGAGACCCTGGCCGAGCAGGTGGCCGGACAACTCCTGGCCCGTTGGGGCGTCGTCTTCTGGGATCTCATGGCGCGCGAGAACCTGGCCCTGCCGTGGCGTGAAGTGGTGTGGGCGCTGCGCAGGCTCGAGGCCCGAGGCATCGTGCGCGGTGGTCGGTTCGTGACAGGCCCCGCCGGCGAGCAGTACGCGCTCCCCGAGGCGATCGAGGAGCTCCGACGGGTGCGGCGCTCTGAGCGCAACGGCCAGACCGTCGGGCTCAACGCGGCCGACCCGCTCAACCTGATCGGGATCATCCTGCCCGGCCCACGGGTCGCGGCGGTGCGCACGAACTCGATCACCTATCGCGACGGCCTGCCCGTCTCCGACGACGACGTCACCGGTTCGCCCGAGGGAACCCCGGCCTGGTCGACTTCCACACCGGCGTGAGCGCCGCGAGGCGAGGATCCCCGGCGCCCCCCCCCGTCGACTCCCCCGGACCGGCCACCTTCGTGGCCGCCATGCGACTCGAAGCCCTCGCCATCGGCGGGAACGTGGTGCGCACCGGGATGGGCCACGTGCGCGCCCACGCCGCCGCCCAGCGGCTGGCAGCGAGGATCGAGCCCGGAGCCGCCGTCGTCCTGGCCGGCATCTCGGGTGGCCTGGCACCGACCTTGACACCCGGCGAGATCGTGGTGGCCACGTCGGTGCGCGGACCCGACGGTGAGGCGTTGGCCCTGTCGGGCCCCGACGCCGCCGCGGTGGCCTCGGAGCTCCGGCGGCGCCGGGCGCAGCGTCCACCTCGGGCCGATCGTGTCGTCGAAGACCCTGGTCCACGGCGAGCGCCGGGCCGAGCTGGCCCGCAGCGGCGCCTTGGCGGTCGACATGGAGTCGGCGTGGGTGGCCCGGGCGCTCTCGGACCACCGGCTCGTGATCGTCCGGCTCGTGGCCGACACCGCCGGGAATTTCGTGGTCGGACTGGTGAAAGGGCTCGTGGCCCTTCGCCACGTGCGGGCGCGTCGGTCGACCGCTGGCCCGGTTCCACCGCCCCTGCTCCCCCCGCACCGGGGCCGACCGGCTCACGCGATGACCCTGATGCGCTCTCGCTGGCCCTCGCTTCCCCCCGCACCGGGCCCGGTGGGGAGGGGACGACGGCGATGAGCGACGTGACGCCCGGGAGTGCCACCACGACGGCGGTGGTGATCACGAGCCACCCGGCCCCGAGGTAGAGCGCCCCGTCGATCCCCAACAGGCGCGCCAGCGTGCCGGCGAAGGCGAACCCCAAGGGGAGCAACACCATGGACCCGAACCAGTCATAGGCACTCGCACGCGACAGGACCTCGGGGGGCAACTGGCTCTGCATCGTCGTGTCCCACAGCGGTCCGAAGACCCCGATCGACGCACCCGAGACGAACGACGTCGCCGCCACCACCGCGAAGGGACCGTGCCCGGCCAACGCCACCAACGGCAGGGCGAATCCGAACAACCCCAATTCAGCCACGAGGAGGGGCCGGCGGGGATGGACCCGCAGCATCACCAGGCTCCCGAGCACGGAGCCGAGACCCTGGAGTGCGAGCACCGTGCCCCACGCCGCGGCACCACCGAGACGCTGTTTGGCGACGACGGCGCCGAGCACGAAGAAGGGCGCGAACACGAAGAACCCGTAGGACGAGAACTGCGTCACGATCGACCACAACCACGTCCGGGAACGGAAGGCCCGCCACCCCGTCCGCATCTGGGCCAGGAACGGCTCGGTGGCGGCGGTCCCGGACCAACCGACCCGCAGGCCGGCCAGGCAGATCGCGCTCACGAGATAGGTGAAGGCATCCGCACCCACGGCCCACCCCGGTCCTGCTGTGGCCACGATGACTCCGGCCAAGGCGGGGCCGAAGAGACGACCCGACCACTCCGCCATGGAGTTCAGCACGTTGGCCTGTTGCAATGACTCGGCCGGGGCCACCTCGGGAATCAACCCCGTCATGGCCGGGGTGAAGAAGGCGTTCCCCATCCCCACCAACGCCTGAGTGGCGAGGAACCCCCACAAGGGGGGATGGCCGACCAGGATCCACGCCGCCATGACTCCCTGGGCGAGGGCCCGCAACACGTCCGCGCCCAGCATCACCACCCGACGGTTGAGCCGGTCCGCAGTAGCCCCGCCCACCAGGAGGAACAACACGAGGGGGAGGGTCTCGGCTCCGAGCACGTACCCCACGTCCGAGGTCGACCCGTGCCGGGCGAGCACGGCGAAGGCGAGCGCCACCGGCAGCATGCCCGTCCCGATGAACGAGGTGAGCCGGCCCACCAGGAAGAGACGGAAATCGCGCGACGACAGCGGGCCCAGCCGGCGATCGGTCTTCACGACGAGAGGCTAGGACCTGTTCGCGCCCCGGACACCGTGGACCACAATGGGTGTCATGCCCGTGATCGGCTCGGGAGCCCGTCCCGACGACTTCGTTCCTGTCGCCGACGCCCGACCCACCGACGTCGTGTGGCCGCCGATGACATGGCCACCACCCCTCGACACCGTGCTCCAGGGACGCGTCGTGGAGGCCTCCCCGGCGCGCCTCGACGAGGACGGGGACGATCTGTTCCGAGCGCTCGATGACGAGGCCGTCTGGGAGCACCTTCCGTTCCGCCCGCCGGACCCCGAGGCGCTGGTCGACGTCCTGCGAGGGCGGTTGACGTCGGGCCTGTTCCCCTGGGTCATCCGACTGCGCGTCGCCTACGCCGGCCTACCCGGCGGAGCCGTGGTGGGGATGTCCAGTTACCTCGACGTGTCGCCGCACGACGCCCGGCTCGAGATCGGCGCAACCGCCTACCGGCCCTCGGTATGGGCGACGGCGGTCAACCCCGAAACCAAACTGCTGCTCCTCGGCTACGCCTTCGACCAGCTTCACGTCGGTCGGGTGCAGCTCAAGACCGATGTCCGCAACATTCGGTCCCAACGCGCCATCGCCCGACTGGGTGCCCGCTTCGAAGGCACCTTGGGTCGGTACCAACGTCGCGCCGACGGCACCGTGCGCGACACCGCGCTGTTCTCGGTCCTTGCCGAAGACTGGCCGCTCGTTCGAGACGGCCTCGTGGTCCGACTGGCGCAATCCTCGGGTTAAGAGTCCTCGGTGGGGCCGAAGCCGACGGCGGAGATGCCCATTTCGCGCGTCGAGGACAGGAGCTCGGACTCGATGTCGGCCGACTCGCTGTCATCGATGGCCGCGCTCGTGTCGGGCAGATCACTGGGGTCCGTCGCCACCGTTCCACTGGCCTGATCGACCGATCGGTCCATCGGGCCCTCCTTCCGTGCAGGGGTTCCCGCCCCGGGGGTGAGCGGGATCTCTCTCACCCAGTCCTACTCCTCAGGGGCGCGCTTGGGAAGGACCCGGACCGGATTCGGTGAGATCTCAGGCTCGTGTGTTACCAGGCAAGCCCGTTCATCTCTTGCGCCATTACCAAGGTACACCTGGGTAGGGGGCTTGTTGCAAGGACCCCGGGTGTGCTGACAATGCACGCCACACGCCGGACCACAGGCATCGGCGTGACCGACAGCAAGAACGCGGGCCGAAAGGGAAGGAGGGACCGATGGGCAGCGACGTGCTGGATTTCGAGGAGATCGACCAGTCGCACGTCGCGGTCGTGGGCGGCAAAGGTGCCCGACTGGGGGAGCTTTCACAGGTCGAAGGCATCCCCGTGCCGCCTGGCTTCTGTGTCACTACGGATGCGTTGCGGCAGATCATGACGGGGGCGTCGTCGATCACGGGACAGCTCGAACGACTGTCGCGCCTGAATCCCGATGACCGGGTGACGATCCGCACGCTCAGCGCTGAGGTCCGCCGAACCCTCGCAGCAATTGCCATCCCGAACGATCTTTCGGCGGCGATCACCGGCTCGCTCGCCCGGCTCGGCGAGCAGGCCGCTTACGCGGTCCGATCGAGTGCGACGGCAGAGGACCTGCCGACGGCCGCCTTCGCTGGCCAGCACGACACCTATCTGAACGTCGTGGGTCCAGTGGCGATCCTCGAGCACATCAGCCGGTGCTGGGCCTCGCTCTTCACCGAGCGTGCCGTGACATACCGCGTGCGGAATGGATTCGATCAGCACAACGTCCAAATGGCCGTGATCGTGCAGCAGATGGTCTTCCCGCAGGCGGCCGGCATCCTCTTCACGGCCGACCCCGTCACGTCAAACCGGAAGGTCGTCTCCGTGGAGGCCAGCTTCGGACTCGGCGAAGGCCTGGTCTCGGGCCGGGTGAACGCTGACCTCTACCAGGTGCGCGAAGGCGAGATCGTCGCCAAGGCCATCGGCACCAAGCAGCTCGCCGTCCAAGCAGTGCCTGGAGGCGGTACGCAGGAACTGCCGATCGAGCCGGGGCGCCAGGATCAGCCGGCACTGACCGACGCGCAGGTCGTGCGGCTGGCGCAGCTGGGCCGGCGGATCGAAGGGCACTTCGGCCATCCCCAGGACATCGAATGGTGCCTGGTCGACGACGGGTTCCAGATCGTCCAGAGCCGGCCGATCACCACGCTGTTCCCCATCCCCGCGGCCCGCGACCACGAGAACCATGTGTACCTGTCCGTCGGTCATGCGCAGATGATGACCGACGCCATGAAGCCCCTGGGGCTCTCCTTTTGGCAGATGACCACACCTCGGCCGATGTACGTGGCCGGTGGGAGGCTGTTCGTCGATGTCGCCTCGGACTTGGCGTCGCCGGCGAGCCGGGCCGGTCTCTTGGAGGTCATGGGGAAATCCGATCCCCTGATCGGGGACGCGCTCGAGACCATCCTCGAACGCGACGACTTCATCCCCACCCTCAGCGACGAAGATCCAGGCTCCGAGCCCGGTGGCGGCATGCCCACCCCCATCGAGACCGATCCGGCCATCGTCACCGAGCTCATCGAGCGCGGTGAGGCTTCCATTGCCAAGTTGAAGCGCGACATCCGCGGGAAGTCCGGCTCCGCGCTGCTCGACTTCATCCTGGTGGACATCCAGGAGCTGAGGCGGATCCTGTTCGATCCCCAGAGCCATCAGGTGTTCATGTCGGCCATGGAGGCCACGTGGTGGCTCAACGAGCAGCTCCAAGCGTGGCTGGGCGAGAAGAACGCGGCCGACACGCTCACGCAGTCCGTCCCCCACAACGTCACGTCGGAGATGGGACTGGCGCTCCTCGACGTCGCCGACGTGATCCGTCCGCATCCGGAGGTGGTGGCTGGTCTTCAACACGTCGAGGACGAGGGATATCTGGACGACCTGGCCTCGCTGGAAGGTGGGCGGGATGCGCGAGAAGCCATCCGGGCCTTCCTCGACGTGTACGGCATGCGCTGCGTCGGTGAGATCGACATCACGAGGCCACGTTGGAGCGAGCGCCCCACCACACTCGTGCCCCTGATCCTCGGCAACATCAGGAACTTCGAGCCCGGCGCCGCCGAGCGGCGCTTCGAGCAAGGGCGGCAAGAGGCGTGGGCGAAGGAACAGGAACTGCTCGAGCGCGTGCGGGCCCTGCCGGACGGAGAGCAGAAGGCCGAGGAGTCCAAGCGGATGATCGACCGCGTCCGGACCTTCATCGGGTACCGGGAGTATCCGAAGTACGGCATGGTCAGCCGCTACTTCGTCTACAAGCAGGCCCTGCTGGAAGAGGCCGGGCGCCTCGTGCAGGCCCGTGTGCTTCGTGACAAGGAGGACATCTTCTACCTCACGTTCCAGGAGTTCCACCACGTCGTGCGCACGAACCACGCAGATGATCAGCTCATCCGCCAGCGCAAGGACGCGTTCAGGTCGTATCAAGCGCTGACCCCGCCCCGGGTGCTCACGTCGGAGGGCGAGGTCGTTACCGGAACGTACCGACGCCCTGGTCTGCCCACCGGCGCTCTGGTCGGCTTGCCGGTTTCAGCCGGGACCATCGAGGGGCGGGCTCGGGTCATGCACGACATTGCGGAGGCCGATCTCGAAGCCGGCGACATCCTGGTCACCGCCTATACGGACCCCAGCTGGACGCCGGTGTTCGTCGCGATCGCGGGCCTGGTGACCGAGGTGGGGGGCCTGATGACCCACGGCGCAGTGATCGCACGGGAGTACGGCTTGCCGGCCGTCGTGGGCGTGGACCAAGCCACCGGGCTAATTCGAAGATGGGCAGCGGATCCGCGTCCACGGAACGGAAGGGTACGTCGAGATCCTGCCCTAGGGATTGCGAGGTCACCGCCCTCGAGCGCATAGAGCGGGGCGCCGGCGGGTTCAGCAGCTTCCGGAGCGACCGGATTCGCTCAGAGCTTCTTGGCGCCGTGGCCGAGGCCGAGGTGCACGTTGTGCAGGAGCCCGCCCAAGACGGTGGTGACGACAGAGAGCGGGATGGCCCGCACCTGCGACGAGGGCGGGACCGTGATGGTGACCGGGGCGCCGTAGCCGCTCAGGTCCACGACGGCGGAGATGCCGACGTGATGCCCGGCACCCACGGCCGCGTTCACCTTGGCCTGGACCAATTGGCCCGACGAGTTCGCCCACAAGATGGCCGAGATCCTCAGGCCCTTCACATGTGCTTTGACCCGACTCCCCGTCACCGACGTGCCGTCGACGGTCGCGGTCCCCAATGCGTGGACCGAGGCGTGATGCGACTGCGCGAAGGTGAAGATCTCGTTGACGTCTCCCAGGACTCCCCCGACGGTGGTGAAGATGCCGGGGAAGGCCGAGGTGGCGCTCGACGGCAGGGCCACGGAGATCCACGGCTCACCGAGCAAGGTGGCGAGCGACGGGATCTGCACGTAGACCGTGCCGCCCGACAGCACGGCGTTGACCGTCTCGGATCCGCCCGAGCCGCCGGGGATCAGCTTGGCCACCGCGGGCGGGAGCGTCACCGACACCGAGACGGCGTCATTGACGAGGTCCGCCTGACCGGAGCCGCTGAGGTTGATCGTTCCCAAGCCCTTGCCGATGCCGTTCACCGACACACTGAAGGTGAACGAGGCGGTTGTGACCGGGACCGTGGCGCTGGCAGGCGCGGTGGCGACGTGGACAGGGTGCTTCGTCTTCGCCACAGCGCTCGGAGCGAGCACGGTGGCGGACCCCACTCCCAATGTGGCGACCAGACCCAACGATGCCAACCACTTCACCCGGCTTGTCACAACACCCACCCCCGCACCTCGACCGATCCGCCCAGGTCCCCAACTTCCCGGCGACGGTCCTGGCAGCTTAGGCGGGTCGTTGCCCGGGGGCCCAGACGCCGGTTCCCAACGGGCCCGGAGCGCTTCACGAAACCTTCATGGAGCCGGCCCTACCGTTGACCTGGGCACCCGCCTTCCTTACCCCAACCCCGGTGGGTGACTCCGTGGGGCGGCGGGCGCGGGCATGCAATCCCCCGATCCGTGTCCCGCTCGCCCCCCGGTCAGGCGGCGCGACCGCCCGATCCGACACGCCTCCGCTCGACGACACCGTGGCCCGAGCCAGGATCTTCCGAGACGAGCGAGTGGCAAAGGCCAAACACCGGCGCGCCCGTGAGGCAGAGCTCGAGACCACGATCGACCGTCCTCGGGACCGAAACACCGGTGACGTCTCAGAACGGTCACTCCGGCTCGCAGTCGGTAGCCTTGCGAATCGAACCATCATGACTTCGACAACCCTCGAGACCGCGTCCGATGTCGACGGGACCACGGCCATCGTCCGAACCGTCGACCTGACAAAGATCTACCCGGGCACCGACTTCCGCGCCGTGGACGCGCTCACACTGTCGGTGGGGGTGGGAGAGATCTTCGGGCTCCTCGGGCCCAACGGAGCAGGGAAGACCACCACCGCGGGGATCCTGACCACGCGGGTCATCCCGAGCGCGGGCCGGGCGTTCATCGCCGACATCGACGTCGTCGCGCATCCCGCCCTCGCCAAACAACTCGTAGGAGTCGTCTCGCAGACCAACACGCTCGACCGACAGCTCAATGTGTGGGAGAACCTGTACTTCCACGGCCGCCTCTTCGGCATCGGCGCCGCCGAATCGCGCCAGAGCGCCGACGAGCTCCTCGAGAAGTTCCAACTCTCGAAATGGGCGAAGGCTTCGGTCTATGCGCTCTCGGGCGGCATGGCCCAGCGACTCATGGTGGCCCGCTCCATCTTCCACAAGCCCGCCGTCTTGTTCATGGACGAGCCCACTGCGGGCCTCGATCCCCAGAGCCGCCTCGTCCTGTGGGACATCCTGCGCGAGCTCAACGCCGAAGGACAGACGATCCTCCTCACCACGCACTACATGGAGGAAGCGGACCAGCTCTGCGGCCGGGTGGCGATCATGGACCACGGCAAGATCCTGGCCCTCGACACCCCGGCGCGGCTCAAGCAAGGAGTCGGAGCCGACACCATCGTGACGGTCAAAGCCGCCGGCGACCAACAACGACTCGCCGCCGTGCTCCAGCGCGAGGTGGCGGAGGTGAGCAGGGTCCGACCGACAGACGACGGGCTCGAGCTCCACGTCCGGGGGAGGAGCAGACTGCTGCCCCGACTCGTAGCCGCAGCCGAGACCGACGGCTTCGAGGTCGCCGACCTGTCAGTTTCCGAACCCAGCCTCGAGACGGTGTTCATCAACCTCACGGGCAGAGAGCTTCGCGACTGATGACGACCACGGTGCCGAGCCCCCCGGGCCACTCCCCCATCGTCACGACGCCTCGCCGTTCCGCCGCGTCGGCGAGTCGGATCGCGCTCGGGGCGTTGATCCTTCGCGACCTCGTCGTGCTCCGCAAGCACCTCGTCGAGTTCGCATCCCGGACCGTCGTCCAGCCGTTCCTGCTCTGCTTCGTCTTCCTCTACGTCTTCCCGAAGATCGGCCAGGCCGTCGGGGGTACTGGTTCGGTCGGCGCCGGCAGCGCCGGCGCCGGGAATGGCGGTTCGGCACGCGGCAGTGCGGCGGCTTCGTCGGCCTTCGCCACGGTGCTCGTTCCCGGCGTGGTCGGCATCTCGATCATGTTCCAGGGCGTCCAGGCCGTGGCATTGCAGATGGCCCAGGAGTTCGGCTTCACCCGTGAGATCGAGGACCGGGTCCAGGCACCCTGTCCGATCTGGCTGGTGGCGGCGGCCAAGGTCCTGTCGGGGTCTGTCCAAGGGGTCATCTCGGCAGTCATCGTGCTGCCCATCGCCTCGGTGGTGCATGCCGCGGGCGTCGAGGCACATATCAACCTCCACTGGTGGATCATCCTCACACTGCTCCCCATCGCCTGCGTGACCATGGCTTCTCTGGGCCTCGTGCTCGGCACGAGCTTCGAGCCCCGCAACATCGGCCTGATGTTCGGCTTCGTGGTCCTGCCCATCACGTTCCTGGGCGGCACCTACTACCAGTGGACCCGACTGGTCCCGGTGAAGGTGGGCGCGTGGCACTGGCTGCAGACGATCGTGCTCGTCAATCCGCTGATCTACGTGAACGAGGGGATGCGCGCCGCCTTCACGAACGCGCAACACATGCACCTCTACGTGATCTACCCGGTGCTGATCGGCTTCTGCACCGTGTTCCTCGGGATCGGCCTGCGCAACTTCCGCCGCCGCGTCCTGGCCTGAGGCTCTGTCGTGAGGTGGGGGGCGACCGCGAAAGGTGGCTTGCCTCCGACCAGTACTCGAGCCGTCTATTGGCGCGCCGTCAGCAGTGAGCTCCGCCGACCGGCGTCACTGCGTCGAGGTGCCCAGCTCCAACGACGCAGCGCCACCATCACCCCGGCCACGGCCCAGATCGCCATGACGAGGATGTCGCCCCAGGGCCACGACGACACACCCCGTTGGACGTTGAAAGGGGTGACGACTCCGGTGATCATGTGGCGGACGGGGAAGTACGACGAGAATTGGGCCAGGCCCGAGCCCTTCTTCAGCGGATACCAGAGCCCCGACAAGAACAGCAGGACGAAGAACACGATCCCGATCACCGGGCCCCCCGCTTCCTGATTGGGGATCAGCGTGCTCGCCGCGATACCGAGGGAGGTGAAGCAGATCGCCCCGACCAACAAGACGACGGCCAGAGCACCGAAGTTCTGCGGTAACACCACGTGGTACCCGAACTTCCCGATGACGAGCAGCAGGACGACCTGGACGAACGAGATGATGAGGGCGTTGCCGAAAATGGCCGCCAACATCACCCAGGTGGGGAGGGGCGACAGCCGCATCCGCTTCAACAACCCCATCTCGCGCCGGACGACCAGGGTGACCGCCAACATGTTGAAGCAGGCCGACATCACGCCGTAGGCGGCGAATCCCGGTACGTAGTACTGGATCTGTCGGATGTTGCCCAACGAGGGGATGCGGTCATTGCCGGCGGCGGCACCGAGGAGAACCAGGAACACCACGGAAAAACCCACCGTGAAGACCGCCGCCACCGGGTTCAGCCAGAAGCTCAGCTGTTCGTAGCCAATCTGGCGCCCCACCAGGCGCAGATCAGCCCGGCCGCGGAAGGTCCCCCTGCCAATCTCGGCGCTCACGACCTGGATTCCTCCACACTGGCGGCGCCGGGCCCGTACCCCGTCAGGCGCAGATAGACGTCCTCGAGGGTGAGCCGATCCACGGTGAGGCCGATCAGGTCGACGCCGTCGCGCAGCGACCAGCTCGTGAGCGTGGCGAGCACCTCGATCTCCTTGTCCGTCTTGATCTCCACGACCCCGGTCTCGGTGACCATGGCGGGGACGGGGAGATCGGCGACGGCGGTGACGGGGGGAAGCCGGAAACGGATGGTGGCCTCGCCGACATCGCGTCCGCCCAACGACGCCGGAGTGCCCTGTGCGATGATCCGACCGGAATTGATCACCGCCACCCGATCGGCGAGAGCCTCGGCCTCGTCCATGTAGTGCGTGGTGAGGATCACGGTGGTCCCCCCACCGGTCATGGCCCGCACGAGATCCCATGCTCCTCGGCGGGCGGTCGGGTCGAAGCCGGTGGTGGGCTCGTCCAACACGAGCAGTTCCGGGTTCCCGACGATCCCGAGTCCCAAGTCGAGGCGTCGCTGCTGGCCACCCGAGAGATTCTTGATGCGGGCGTCGGCCTTGGTCTCGAGCCCGACCAGCTCGAGGACCTCGTCCACCGGTCGAGGTGCGGGGAAATAGCCCGCATTGCGGGTCAGCGCCTGACGAACCGACAAGAACGGCTCGACGGCGAGCTCCTGGAGGACGACTCCGAGGCGCTCGCGCAGTTGCCGGCTGGTGGCGGGATCGGCCGGGTCGAACCCGAGGACCTCCACCCGGCCGCCGTCGCGCCGGCGGAACCCCTCGAGGATCTCGATGGTCGTCGTCTTGCCGGCACCGTTGGGCCCCAGCAGGGCGAAGACCTCTCCCTGCTCCACTTCGAAGGAGACCTCGTTGACCGCGTCGGTGTCGCCGTAGCGTTTGCTCAGATGGTCAACGGACACTGACGCCACGCGACCTCCTTTCCGACCTTCTCCAAGATCCCGGAAGCGACCCGCAACTCGTCAGCCCGAGAAGTCCCGACATCAAGGGGACACCAAGAGCGAGCCCAGGGCAATCGAGCACGCCAATTGGACGCAGAAGCTCCGGCAAGAATACGACGTCCGCCCCCCATGGGGACGAATTCCAATTCCGGCGGGCGCGCGCCGATGCTGCCTACAGTTGTGGGGCTGACCGGGGGCCCTGGGCGAGTTCCGTCCCCGAGCCAGCGCCGAGGGAGAGCCTGTGGTCGTGAACCCGGTCGCCGAAGAACTGTTCATGGCATCTTCGGGGTCATCCGACGGGGTCGTCGCAACAGGTGTGAAGCGGCAATTTGGATCGGTACTCGCACTACGCGGAGTCGACTTCACCGCCCGCTACGGAGAGGTCACGGGCCTGGTCGGCCCCAATGGTGCCGGCAAGACAACGTTGCTGCTCATCCTCGCCACCTTGCTGTTGCCCGACGAGGGCACGGTAAGGATCGCTGGTCACGATCCGGTGACCGAGACGGACGCGGTCCGGGCCACGATGGGGTGGGTGCCCGACGCCTTTGGCGTCTACGACAACCTCACGACGCGTGAATACCTGCGATTTGCCGGACTCGCCTACGGCCTGGGCAAGCGGTCCGCGGCGAGAGCCGAAGAGCTCCTCGTGCTCAGTCGACTCCAGGACTACGCCGATCGCCCCGTGCACGTGTTGTCACGCGGGCAGAAGCAGAGGCTTGGGTTCGTCCGGTCACTCGTCCATATGCCCAGAGTCCTTCTCCTGGACGAGCCCGCCGCGGGGCTCGACCCCTACAGCCGGGTGGAGCTGCGCGACCTCCTGCGCCAGCTGGCGTCGGTGGGCGCCGCCGTCGTGGTTTCGAGCCACGTGTTGGCCGACCTCGAACAGATGGCCGACCGGGTCGTCTTCGTCGACCGGGGTGTCACTGTCGGCGAGCGTCGTATCGACGACCTGGCCCGAGCCTCGGGTCCACGGGTGTGGCGGGTGCGAGCGTTGAACGAATCCGATTTGGTGACCGCGCTCGACCGGAACCACTACGGGCACGGCGCTCCGACCCCCGCCGGTGTCGACGTCGAGCTGCTCTCCGACGAGGCCGCCGCCGGCCTCATCGCCGGTCTGGTCGGCGACGGGGTCCACGTCGTCTCGTGCGCGCCCGTCACCACCTCATTGGAGGCGACCTACCTCGCGCTGACCGGGGAGCAAGGGTGAGCGGCGTCCTCACCGTGGCCCGGATCGAGCTGAAGGTGCGGGTCCGGGCCGGACGCTGGCGTTGGCTCTTGGCCGCATGGTTCGTGATCCTCGTCGGATTCACTGCACTGCTCCGTCTGGCCCTCTCCGCGCCCACAACCTGGAGGGAAACGTCGGGACCGTCATGTACGGAGGGCTCCAGCTGTTCCTCCTGGCCTTGGCGCTGCTCGTGATGCCCGCATTGACCGCCCAGTCGGTGAACGGAGACCGCGAGCGCGGAACGCTGGCGGTCTTGCAGGTCACCCGGCTGTCGGCCTTCGACATCGCCGGGGGGAAGCTCGTCGCAGCGTGGGGCACGGCGTGCATCTTCTTGCTCGCCTCGGCCCCCCTGGTGGCGTGGTCGATGGTCGAGAAGGGTGTGCCGGCGATCCGGGTCGTCATCGTCACCCTGGTCGTGGCACTCCTCCTGGGTGTGATCTGCGCAATTTCGTTGGGGTTGTCGGCTCTATTGGCGAGAGGCACGACATCGAGCGTTCTCTCCTACCTGGCAGTCTTTGCCCTCACCCTGGGCACGCTCATCGTGTTCGGCTTGGCCACGGTGGCCACGACCCAGACGCGTGCCGTGCATTACTCCAACGGAGATCCCTCTGAACCTGCCGGGTGCTGCACCGCCGACGAGACCGTGGCGCGCACCGACCTGACCTGGTGGATCCTGGCTCCGAACCCGTTCGTGGTCCTGGCCGACGCCGCACCCGTCGTCGTCGAGCGGCCCCCCATCTGCCGCACCTTCCGTACCGGTGGGTCCGTCCGTACCTTCTGCACGCCCCAGCCCCAGAGCGGGGTCGATCCCCTCGGTGACATCAGCCGCAGCGTCCGGTCACTGCGCGCTCCCCCGGGCCTGGCATCGAATGTCGCCCAGGCTCAGCCTGGCGCCCGGACCGCGGGTGGTGAGGACCTGGTGTGGCCGTACGGGCTCGGGTTCGACGTGCTCCTCGGGGCTTTCATGTTCGGTGTCGCCACCCGGAGGTTGCGGACGCCGCGTCGGACGCTGCCCCGAGGCGTCCGGCTGGCCTGAGCGCGCCCTCCCGGCAATCGGTACGAGAACCCCGGTGGGGTACCGAGGAGCCGGGCGGGGCGGGGCCATCTTGTAACGCGTTTGCAAAGGCCCTGGCCCTGGTCCCTGGTCGATCCGGGGTTCAAGATGAAGACGTGCTGGCTCGTCGCACATACCCGGTCCGCCGCCAGTGGTTCAACGACGCCCGCGACAACGGACGGCGGATGGAGGTCTCCTGGCACTCCGACGAGGGGATCGTCATCGTGAGCCTGTGGCACGGCTCGATCTGCCGGGCCACCTTCCGCTTGCCTGTCGATCAGGCGCCCGCCCTGATCCAGACTCTTGCCGACGCCCTGGGCGATGCCGCCCACGGCGCGCCTCGGTCGGGTCGGAGGAGCCGTCCCTCCGCCCTGGTCGAGATGGGTCGTGATCGGTTGCGACGCCACGTCGCCGAGATCGTCGCACTCGAAGATCGGCCCGAGAACTAGGCGATCGCCGGTACGAGATACTGGGTGTCGTGGAGACGTTCCGGCCCCGCGAGCCGTATTACCGAGATGATCTCGCCCTGATCCATCACCTCGGGTTCAGCCTTCATGCGAATGCCTGTGCGCCGGGGATCATCGACCTCCTGGCTCCGATCCGGGCTCGGGATGGACTTGTGGTCGAGATCGGCTGCGGCAGCGGAGTGCTGACGCGCCATCTGGTCGACACCGGGCATCGGGTGATCGCCACCGACGCCTCTGACGCCATGCTCGACCTCGCACGGCACCATGCGCCCGGTGCACAGGACATCCAGCGACTGCGGCTGCCCGACGAGACGATCCCATCGGCCGATGCGATCGTGTCGGTCGGCCATTGCCTGAACTATCTCGAAGACGAACGAGCGGTAGATCGTGCCCTCGGGGCGCTCGCCGATTCACTGCGGCCCGGCGGGTTGCTCGCGATCGACCTCTGCGACCTTGCCTGGGGTCGGGCTCGAGAGCAGGCGCCGCCCCACGTGAGACGGAACGAGCACTGGGTGCTCCTGACCGAGTTCTCTGCCCCGTCGCCGAACCGCTACGTCCGCGACATGACGACGTTCGTCAAGAACCCCGACAATTCGTGGCGTCGCGACGACGAACGTCATGACAATGTCCTGGTGGACACCTCCCTCGTGCCCGAGCTCTTGCGTGACCACGGCGTCGAGGCTCAGGTCTCACCCGCGTTCGGCCGCGAGGAATCGATGGTCGGGCTCGTGGCGGTCATCGGCCACCGCACACGGTAGGGACAGGTTCTGGTCACGCCTCCATTAGCGCCGCCGACGGAAGTAGGCCACGATCGGGCCATGCGATCCTGGCCGACGGTGACCCGAAGGAGAGGTCCGTGACGATCTCGTACGATCCGCTCGACCCGGGGCTCTGGCGCGACCCCTATCCGACCTACGAGCGCCTCCGCAACGAGGACCCGGTCCATTTCGTGGCCGAACGCGGGCTTCTGGGTCCTGTCGAGATTCGCCGATGTCATGGCCGCCACATGCGACACCGAGACCTTTTCCTCTGCCCATGGCCTGACCTTCGAGGAAGACGAGATCGCAAAGCTGGGGCTCATGCCCACCCTGGTCATGATGGACAGGCCCCGCCATACCCTCTACCGACGGTTGGTCAACGCCATGTTCACTCCCCGGGCGGTGGCGGCGCGCGAGGACGCGGTGCGAGCCTTCACCCGGGATCGGATCGAACATGTGGCGAGGTCCGGGGAGGCCGACTTCGTGGCCGAGGTGGCGTCTGCGTTGCCGTCATTCGTCGTCGCCGACTTCCTCGGCGTCCCCGAATCGGACCGGTCCGCCTTCGGGACGTGGAGCAGCGCCATCGTGCAGGCCAACGCGGCCGGGAACGTCCTGTCGGCCGGTCGAGCCGTGAGCGAGCTCTACCGGTATTTCACCGATCTGGCGGCCACCAAGAAGAAGCAGCCCGGCGCCGACATGATCTCGGTGCTGCTGGAGTCCGAGATCGACGGTCGTCCCGTGAGCAACGAGGAGATCCTGGGGTTCTGCTTCGTGATGATCGCCGGCGGCAACGACACCGCAGCGGGCCTCATCGGGGGTACCGCGGCACTGCTCAGCGACCATCCCGACCAACGCCGGCTCCTGGCCGGCGATCCCAGCCGGATACCGAGGGCGGTCGAGGAGCTCCTGCGCTTCCTCTCCCCCGTCCAGGGCCTGTCGCGGACGACGATGGCCGAGGTGACGGTGGGCCCCCCGGACCGGCCCGTGACCATTCCCGGCCAGACCAAGGTGCACCTTCTGTTCGCCTCCGCCAATCGTGACGACCGGGAGTTCGGCCCCACAGCTGGTCAGCTCGACGTCACCCGCGTCACGGGGCGCGCCCTTGCATTTAGCTCCGGCCCTCATCACTGTCTGGGTGCCGCCGCGGCACGGCTCGAAGGCCGGGTGGTGATCGAGGAGCTGCTGCGGGCCATGCCGGATTTCGTGGTCGACAGCGGCGCGGGACGGTATGCCCCGGGCGCCTTCACCCGCCGCTTCGAATATCTACCCATCGCGGCACGGGGCTGACGCCGCCGCTGAGATCCGCCGCTAGGCCGGAGGTGGTCGACCGATCGACCCCGCCACCCGGTGCCCGGAGCGCACCGCGCTCTCCATGTAGCCGGCCAGGGTCTCGGTGTGCTCACCCGCGAACCACAGACGGCCATGGGGGGCCCGGAGCACGGGCCAGAAGGGGACGAATTGTCCCGGGGCGAACACCGCATATCCCCCGCCCGTGAAGGGTTCGTTGGCCCAGGCCATGGTGGAACGGCGTGAGGTTCCCGACGGCACGCCCTCGGGATAGACGCGGTCCAGTTGTGCGCCGAAGGAAGAGATCCTCTTTCGGTCAGTCAGCTTGGCTCCTGCCGCGGCGGCGTCACCGGTGACGAATTGGGTGAGGATCCCGGGGCTCGACGGCGTCACGGGCTGCGAATCGGTGGACTCCCACGCCACCCCGAACGGAAGGTCTGTCACCGTGAACCCCGACAGTCCCTCTGGTGTCCAGAACCTTCGCGTGTATTGGCGCGACACCTTCAACGCCGAGCCCAATCGGAGGTGGTCGACCATGGCCGCGACCGCAGCCGGCAGCGCCGGATCGAACGTGATCCGACGCATCGGGGGTGGAGGCACCGCCAGCACGACATGGGCGGCGTCGTAGCTGCTGGACCCCGCCGACACCCGAACGCCCCACGACAGCTGGGAGATCCGGGTGACCGCCGCACCCAAGACGACGCGCCGTCCGAGTGCCTTCGCCATGGACTGGGGAAGGCGTTGGTTCCCGCCGGCGATGCGCATGGTCTCGACCCCGGACTCGGACAGGTTCTCGTCCACCACCGCCTGCTGGGCGGCGAAGAGCAGAGAGACTTGCGAGAGCTCGGCGTTGTAGTTGCCTCGGTAGTCGGTCCGCACCAGAAAGGCGGCCGCGTCGGTGAGATGCTGGTCGGCGAGGAAGTCCTCCAGGGACCTCGAATCCAGTGCCGCAGCGTGGGCGAAACGCTCGGGGTGTTCGGGGTCGAGGTCCCCGGCCACGTCGATGAGCGCCTGGTCGAACCCGAGGTACCCGATGGTGGTGGCACTCCCGTTCTGCTCGAGTAGGGCGCCGAGCGAGGACCGTCGACCCTTGACGAAGACCGCGGCTCGCAAGAGCTTGTCGGCGGGTCGGTGCGCAAGGGGCAAGCCGTAACGGCGGGCGAGGGCCTGTATGGCGGTGTGGTTGTCGTCGATCGACTCCCCTCCCGCTTCCGCGTACTGGCCACCGCTGAAGGGCTCGTGGAGGGTGAGCACTCGCCCGCCGACTCGATCACGCGCCTCGAGGACCGTGACGTCCCAGCCGGCGGCGTGGAGGTCCAGCGCCGCGGTCAATCCGGAGAGCCCCGCACCGACGACCACCACACGCCGTGGTGTCCCGGCATCGGGCCGATTCCCTCCCGCGCACGACGCCAAAACGGCACCTGCCCCTGCGGCGGCGGCACCGAGCAGGCTCCGGCGAGTGATCAGCGGGGCAGGTGCCACGACAGACCGTACCGTGGAACGTTCAGGAGAGCGTGGTGGCGTAATCCGGGACATGGCGGAAGAGGTCACGAGAGGGGCGCTTGTAGTTGCCTGCCGGCGCTCGCGGCGGGAGCTTGATCTTCGGCTGCTTCCGGCTCCGGTAGGGGACCACCGAGAGAAGGTGGGCGATGCAGTTGATGCGGGCCTTCTTCTTGTCGTCAGCCTCCACCTCCCACCACGGCGAGTCCGGCACGTCACAGTGGGCGAACATCTCGTCCTTGGCCCGGGAGTATTCGACCCAACGGTTGCGGCCCTCGATGTCCATGGCACTGAGCTTCCACCGCTTGAGGGGAACATCGAGACGTTCTTTGAATCGCCGCTCCTGCTCCTCGTCGCTCACCGAGAACCAGTACTTGACCAAGATGATGCCGTCGTCGAGGAGCATCCGTTCGAACGCCGGGCACTGGCGGAGAAAACGGTGGTACTCCTCGTCGGTGCACAACCCCATGACTCGCTCGACTCCGGCCCGGTTGTACCAGCTTCGATCGAAGAGGACGATCTCCCCGCCGGCGGGGAGATGGGCGATGTAGCGCTGGAAGTACCACTCGGTCTTCTCCCGGTCGCTCGGAACCGGGAGTGCGGCGATCCGACACCAGCGGGGGTTGAGGTACTCGGTGATCCGCTTGATCACACCCCCCTTGCCGGCCGCGTCGCGACCCTCGACCACGATGACCACCCGTTTGCCCTCGTCACGAACCCACTGCTGCATCTTCACCAGCTCCTCTTGGAGCCGGAGGAGGGCTTTGTCGTAGACGTTCTTGTCAGTCATGGCTCCATCTTCCACCGTGCCCCGCTCGGCCCGGGCCCCCCGCGTGGTCGAAGCGCCGGGCCTGCCTCCGGGACACGGTCCCGGTCTCCCATTCCCTGCCCTTTGACCTGCAAGAATTACTCAAGTATCACGTTCAGTGTTTTTAGGATCACGTTTCGCAGTAGAGACCCTTCGGAGAGCCCCGGGCAATTCGACACCAGGCAAGGGGACAGATGTTCGACAGACGACACATGGCATCGGTGATCCCAGTTGGCAACGGCTGAGGATGCGGCCAGAGGGCCGTCCTGTCGCTCCGGCACGAACAAACGAGGGAGGGTCAGGCCCGCCTGGCCACGGTGATGATCTCGGGGCTCGCCTCGGTCAGCGGGCTCCTGTCCCAATACCCGAACTGATCTTCGACGACCAGGTGGGCATCGGAAAGGAACAGTGACAGGGCGCGCTCGTCGAGGAACCTCAAGGTGCTCCGACTGACCCGGGGCAGATTCCAACCAGAACTCGTGAACGTCGTGCTGAAGGAAACCAGGTCGCCATCAACGGGTGTCTCCACCTCGTGTGCCATCCGGAGGACGACACCTTCGGCAGTGACGACCTCTACCGCATTCTCCGGAACCCATGTCTCCCACTCCCGGACCAGCGGGTTGCGGGTCTCGAACACAAAGAAGCCGTCGCCGGTCAGGGCCGATCGAATCGCCGCCAGCGAGGCTCGGATCTCATCGTCGTTGACGAGGACTTGAAATGCGTGCCCGGTCATGACGACCAGGTCGAACGGTCGACCCGGTAAGGCCGAAGACAGTCCTCCGAGGATCCACTCGACTTCAGAACACAGGCGGGCCTGATCCAGCATGGCTTCAGCCGGATCAAGTCCGCACAGGCGTCCGACGTGCCCGGCCCGGCGGGCCCGGCGGAGCAACTCTCCAGTCCCGCAACCAACGTCGAGCGCGGCCTCCGCCGACATCACCAACGGCAGGTAGAAGTCGAGATCCGGTCTTCCCTCGCAGAACGCGTCGTACAAAGCAGCGAGACTGGGCTCGGAGAACAACCGATCGACCACAGCCGGCATGCTTACAACATGGCCATTCGCACCGCCACGTCAGCCGACCACGACTCCATCCTGGAGGTGGTGCGAGGCGCGTTCACGAGCGCTGATCGCGATGCGAGCGAGGAGCTCGACATCGTGGTCTCCACCTGGGCGTGGGAGCAGTCGTGCCCGAGCTCGAATTGGTCGCCGTTGTCGACGACGTCGTCGTCGGCCATGTCATGGCTGGTCGCGGTGATCTCGGTGGGCAGGAGGCGGTCGCCGTCGCCCCTTTGGCGGTGGCGCCCTTTCACCAGGGCGCGGGCATCGGTAGCGCTCTCATGACAGAGCTCCTTGGGCGTGCCGAGACAGCTGGGCTCCCTCTGATCGCTCTGCTGGGCAACCCCGGCTACTACGAGCGGTTCGGCTTCGAGCCGTCGGGCCCGCTCGGCATCATCTACCCCCCTGTCGGGGAGGGCCATCCCCATTTCCTGGTGCGCCGGCTGGCGGGCTACGACTCCTCGTGCCGGGGCGACTTCACCTACTGCTGGGAAGCGCGGCCAGATTGAGCACCGGGGTGCTCATGGTCGCAAGCGCCCCGGTGCCACCGAGCCAGGCGACCGTTATGAACAGCCGCTCGTCGTCCCGCAGCTGGTGCAGAGGTAGCAGGAACCCGCTCGTTGCATGACCATGCCGCACTGGTAACAGAGCGGGGCGTTGCTCGGCTCGGCGTGTGCCGAGGGTGGCACGGAGCTGACCCCGGCCTCTTCGACGAGGTCCTGCTCGGGGGTGGCAGCTTCCTCCACACCCGGCAGGGTCGGCTGCATCCGCTCCGCCGTGGAGAGGACACCGAGCTCCTCGCGCTCGCTCACCGGCAGGTAGTCGACGGCCAGCCGGCGGAAGATGTAGTCCACGAGGCTGGTGGCGATGCGGAGATCCGGGTCGTCGGTGATCCCCGCCGGCTCGAAGCGCATGGACGTGTACTTGCGGACGTAGGTGGCGAGCGGGACCCCGTGCTGGAGCCCCAAGCTGACCGAGATCGAGAAGGCGTCCATGATCCCCGCCAGGGTCGAGCCCTGCTTCGAGACCTTCATGAAGACCTCACCCGGGCGTCCGTCGTCGTACTCGCCGACCGTCACGTACCCCTCGCAGTCGGCCACCCGGAAGGCGAAGGTGCTCGACTTGCGACGCCGGGGCAGGCGTTCTCGGACCGCTCCCACGACCACGGTGTCGTGCGACCGGTTCTGGGATTGGGACAGCGCCGCCTCGAGCTCGGCGATCCTGGCCGCCGCGGCCCGGTCGCGGGCCTCGGCCTCGGACCCCGGCGGGGCGAAGTCGCCGCCCTCACCGACACCGGCCTTCTTGGTGGTGGACAGGGGCTGACCCACCTTGCAGTTGTCGCGGTAGATGGCGATGGCCTTGATCCCCAGCCGCCAGGCGTCGAGATGGAGCTGCTCGATGTCCTCGACAGTGACGTCCTCCGGGAATATTGACAGTCTTGCTCAGGGCTCCGGAGATGAACGGCTGAACCGCCCCCATCATCCGGACGTGCCCGGTGTAGTGGATCGTGTTGTCACCCATCGAGCAGGCGAACACCGCCATGTGCTCAGCGGCGATGTGGGGTGCCCCCACGATGGACTTCTGCTCGTCGATGTAGGAGATGATGTCGTCGACCTGCTCGGGCATGTAGCCGAGTCTCGCCAATGCCCGGGGAACGGTCTGGTTGACGATCGACATCGTCCCGCCCCCGACGAGCTTCTTCGTCTTCACGAGACCCAGGTCGGGCTCGACCCCGGTGGTGTCGCAGTCGAGCATGAGGGCGATCGTTCCCGTGGGAGCGAGGACGCTGGCCTGAGAGTTGCGCACCCCGTACTGCTCGCCGAGCTCGACGGCGTCGTCCCAGGCTTCTTGGGCGGCGGAGAGCAGCTCCATCGGGAACGAGCTCCTCGTCGATCTTGGCCACCTCGGCCCGGTGCATCTGGAGGACGTTGAGCATCGCCTCGCGATCGGCATGGAAGCCGGCGAACGGGCCCATGCGCGATGCGGTGCGTGCGGACACCGCGTAGGCGTGTCCCGTCATGAGTGCGGTGATCGACCCCGCCCAGGCACGACCTTCGTCGGAGTCATAGGGAAGGCCCTGTGCCATGAGCAGGGCACCCAGATTGCAGTACCCGAGGCCGAGCTCACGGTACCGACGCGAGTTCTCGGCGATCTTCTCCGTCGGGTAGTCGGCGTTACCGACCAGGATCTCCTGGGCTGTGAAGATCACGTCGATGGTGGCATTGAAGCTCTCGGCGTCGAAGCTGTCGTCCTCACGGAGGTACTTGAGGAGGTTGATCGACGCCAGGTTGCAGGCGCTGTTGTCCAGGTGCATGTATTCCGAGCAGTTCCGGACCACCACTCCGTCAACGACGTATGAATGGTTCCGAGGTTCGGAGAGGTTGTACGTGAGTTCGACGCCATCATCGGTCCGCTCGGAAAGGCGAGTCGTACGTCGTACGTCGTAAAACCCCTTGTCCCCTTCGACCATGATCTCCCGAAGAACAGCCGCTTTGCGTGACAAGGAGAAGCCGATGTGCTCGGCAAAGGAGACGATCGAGCCCGAGGCGATGCGCAGATCATAAGCGGCGGCGTGGCCGTACGACACCGTGCTCCCTGCTTTGTTGGTGTAGCTGAACGCACCGGAATCGCTGGCATCCCGAGTCTTGTAGATTCGGCTCGAAACACCGAATATGGTGAGCAGTCGTTGCACGCCTCGGAGGAGATCGATCGAGATCGACCCGAGGCCGACGTACGAGCCTTTCTCACGGTTCACGACAGCACAGCCGTCAGCATCGAACAGCCCCTGAAGGAAGCTCCCAGCTGTTTCTTGTGGGGCCTGCTCAATGGACCAGGGAACCGACTTGGCCGAGCCCTTGACCGACTGGACGCCGAGAGCCTCGAGGAACCGCTTGAAAGGCCGGCGGGCCAAGCGCAGCTGCGCCGTTCCGTTTGCCTGCTCAGAGAGCTTCAGGGGTCGATCTCCGTTGACCCATTCCACGAGCTCGGTGTGCCGCGGGAGGATCTCATCCCTGTCCTCGGCGCTCCCGTAGATCGTTGTCGTCGTTGTACCCGAGGTGCTGCCGTCTCCAACGAGCCAACCGAGGTAGTGGGCGAAGTCCTGGGACCACATGTCGGGGAACCGCAGCTCGTCTCCGTGATCGCCCTTGGTGCGATAGTCATCTGGGTTCGACGACACGGGCAGCACTGTCTCAGCATTGACAGCTGGCGTGGGAAGGTCGAGAACCTTCACATCGTCGTCACTGGTCAGATCGGCGGCCTCGACGTAACCCCGGTTCGTGGTGAAGACCTTGTGGCCCGGAGTGCAGCGCAGCTCCATGCCATTTTCGAACCGCAGCCGCACGATGTCGTTGAATCCCGTGATCATGAACGCCTCAGGCGTCGTGATCTCGACTCGCTGACCTGGGTCGTCGATGTTCGTGGCGTCGTGGGTGTAGACGCCGAAGCTCTCACCCCGGTTGACCCTGTCGAAGAGCTCCGAGAAAGGCACGAGACCCTTGTCAGTGTGAACGCGAGCGCTACCAGGGAAGCAAGGGTTACTTCCGTTGATCCGACCGGCGTTGGGGGCGGTGTGCCAGCGGTTGATGGTCGTGTCGAACTGCATCCCGGGGTCCGCGCACTCCCAAGCAGCGTGGGCGATCTGCCGGAAGAGGTCACGGGCCTTGATGATGCGGACGGCCGAGCCGTCGTTGCGGGCGGTCAGGGCCCACTCGGCGTCGTCGAGGACGGCCTGCATGAACTCGTCGGTGACGCGAACGGAGTTGTTGGCGTTCTGGTACTGGATGGAGAACGAGTCCGATCCGTCGAGGTCCATGTCGAACCCGCCGTCGCGTAGGACACGGGCCTTGCGCTCCTCGAGGGCCTTGCACCAGATGAAGTCCTCGATGTCGGGATGGTCGTCGTTGAGGATGACCATCTTGGCGGCACGACGGGTCTTGCCACCCGACTTGATCGTCCCCGCCGACGCGTCGGCGCCGCGCATGAACGAGACCGGGCCCGAGGCGGTGCCGCCTCCCTGGAGTCGCTCCACCGAAGCCCGGATGTTGGAGAGGTTGACCCCCGCCCCCGAACCGCCCTTGAAGATGATGCCTTCTTCTCTGTACCAGTTGAGGATCGAGTCCATCGAGTCCTCGACAGCGAGGATAAAGCAGTTATGGACCCGGAGGCTGGAACTCAAGTATTCGCCGCTCTCAGTCTGGATGTCGTAGACGTCCATCTCCTCGAGCTCTTCGACGTGATCGATCTGGAGTCGCTTCGTCGGTCGGTGGCGGTGTCCCCCGAGCTGCAAGCTTGCTTCGAGTTTGTCGGCCTTGCCGGGATCGATGAACCCGATCTCGTCTGCGAATGCCGCCCGATCACCGAGTGTTTCGATCGAGAGTGACCAGCAACCGTGGCGGTCATCGCGCTTGTCTGCCTTGAATCGGACTCGGGAGAAGATCCCGAAACGGGAGAGAAGAGCCTGAACGCCCTTTGATGATTCCCTCGGAGATCATGTCCATGCCGATGCCTGCGGCCCGTTCCCTCACAGACACATACCCTTCGGCCTGGAACAGGCTGCGAAGGTAGGCGGCGACAACGGGGAGGGGCGCCGAGTAGAGCTGCTCGGGCACAGTCATGGCCGTTCCCCGAGTCCGTAGCCGCCACTTCTCGACGAAAGGCGCGAGCCCGACACCGTACAAACGGTTGCGGCGACAGTCGAGCGATGTGTCCTGGGTAGCGACCAAGTGCTCATGGCAGTGAACGTCAGGAAATACGGCGCCGATGGCCGAAAGCACCCACGCCCGCTCCGCTTCAGTCACGGTCATGGCCTCGATCGTCAATGACCGATTCGTCCCTTCGTACTGTCCGACGAACCCATCCGATTGCAGCCAGCCGGCCAGCGCCGCTTCAGCCACGTCCTGAGATCGGATCTCCCCAGTCCCGAAGGAATCCACTCGGCACCACTGGAGGGTGTCGCCAGGACGGAGCTCGCCGGCGGGGACGAAACTCCCGTACTTCTCGTCACTGGACCTCCACACCAGATGGTCGGCGGTGACCTCCAGCTCGTGTCCGGCCTTGGTCACGATGCGCAGGACCTTCTTCTTCCCGTTGTGCTTCACCGCCACAACACGCGTCAGTCCGAATGCGTCGAAGACCTTGGCGCCGACGGCGTTCTCCTCGACAAGACGGCCGATCGGTACCAAACCCTCGGGCGTGCTCACCATGGCGTGATACGGCTGACAAGCTGAGCCTTGCTGCGGCACGCCCTCGACCCCGATGTTGAACCAGACCGGCGAGTTGAAGGCGGCGCGCTGGTTCACGATGATGTGCTTGAGCTCGTCGCTGAAGATCTGGGCCTCGGCGTCGTCCTCGAAGTAACCGTCCTTGACGCCCCAGGCGGTGATGGTGTCCACCACGCGGTCGGCCACCTGCTTGAGAGAGGTCTCGCGCTCGGCGGTGCCCGGGGTGCCGCGGAAGTACTTCTGGGCGAGGATGTTGGTGGCGTTCAGGCTCCAGGTGACAGGAACTTCGACCTCGAGTTGCTCGAAGGCGACGCTTCCGTCGCGGTAGTCGGTGATGCGTGAATCGCGCCGGTCCCATGCGAGCTCGTCGTAGGGGTGGACCCCTTCGGTGGTGAAGTGCCGCCGAATGCCGATAGCGGTCCTCTGGGGAGCGATTGCCATGGTCGTTGTTCCACCCTTTCCTTGGTTCCCAGCGTAGGTGCCCACCTTCGGGAGGCGGCAGGGCTCCTCGGCCCAACCCCTCCCTCAGACCACAAGATGTTGTGGTCTCCCCTGAAGTGGCCCCCAGATGCAGTGGCCATTACAGCACTGTAGTTACGAGAGTGTCAATGGGTTTGTTCCGGCGTCGGCCCTGGTCGCGACCCGTTCGCGAAGGTTTGCACCCCGGGCCCGGGGAGGCGGCGAGCGGGCTCGGAGGGGTCGTGCCTGGGGGCCCGGATAGGGTCGGCGACCGTGGCCTGCGTGATCGCCATCGATGCGGGGACGAGCGGTGTCCGGGCCCTGGCCGTGGACGGGTCCGGGGCCGTGGTCGACGTCTCGTACCGGGAGCTGACCCAGCACTATCCCCGGCCCGGGTGGGTGGAACACGACCCCGGCGAGATCTGGGCCAGGGTCGTCGACACCGTCACGGAGGTGGCCGATCGCCGTCAGGCCGCGGGCAGCGCCGTCGCCGCGATCGGCATCACCAACCAGCGCGAGACGGTCGTGGCGTGGGACCGTGCCAGCGGCCGTCCCCTGTACCGGGCCATCGTGTGGCAGGACCGGCGGACCGCCGAGCGGTGCGAGGAGCTGCGCGCCGGGGGCCATCTGGCGGTGGTGCGGGAGCGGACGGGCCTCGTCCTCGACCCGTACTTCTCGGGCACCAAGATGGAATGGCTGCTCGGTCCGGGCGGGGTCCCGGTCACCGACGACCTGGTGCTGGGCACGGTGGACGCCTGGTTGATCTGGAACCTCACGGGCGGGCCCGATGGTGGGATCCTCGCCACCGATGCCACCAACGCCTCTCGGACGTTGCTCTACGACATACGGGCGCGGTCGTGGTCCGACGAGCTGTGCGACATCTTCGGAGTACCTCGGGCCGCGCTCCCCGACGTCGGGCCCTCGTGCGGTCGGTTCGGCGTGGTGCGGGGGGGCTCGCCGACGCCGCGCCGGCGGTGGCGGGGGTGGCGGTGAGCGGGGTGGCCGGCGACCAGCAGGCGGCCCTGTTCGGACAGGCATGCGTGTCGCCCGGCATGGCGAAGGTGACCTATGGGACGGGGAGCTTCGTGCTGATGAACGTCGGTGATGTGTGCCCGCCGCCTTCGGAGGGGCTCCTTACCACCGTGGCGTGGGATCTCGGTGAGCACGGCGGCTCGCAACCGGTGGCGTACGCGCTCGAGGGTGCGGTGTTCGTCACCGGAGCGGCCATCCAGTGGCTGCGCGACGGGCTCGGGCTCATCGACGAGGCGGCCGGCATCGGACCGCTCGCCGAACAGGTCGACGACAGCGAGGGTGTCTATGTCGTCCCCGCCTTCACCGGCCTGGGGAGCCCGTGGTGGGACCCGTACGCGCGGGGCACCATCACCGGCCTCACCCGTGGCGTCGGGGCCGCGCAGATCGCCCGGGCCGTGATCGAGGCCATGGCGTACCAGGTGCGCGACGTGGTGGACGCCATGAACGACGTCGGCACCGAGCTCGCCGGGCTGCGTGTCGACGGTGGCGCGGCAGTCCTCGACCTGTTGCTCCAGATCCAAGCCGACCAACTGCGGGTCCCGGTGTCGCGGCCCACCACCACCGAGACCACTGCGCTCGGAGCCGCCACCTTGGCGGGGGTGGCCGAGGGCGTGTGGCCGTCGGTCGGTGATCTGGAGTCGATCTGGTCCCTCGAGGCCCGGTTCGAGGCTCGGGGTTCGGTGACGGCGGCGGACCGGGCCTACCGCGGTTGGCGCAACGCCGTCGAACGTTCGCGGGGGTGGGCGGGACCGGGAACCTGAGCGCGCCGGCGCGACGTCGTTTTCGACGTCGGCCTTCGTACCATGGGTCCACCCGGATGCCGAGGGGCCCCGGAGGGAGGTTCGCCGGGTCGTGCTCCTGTTGTATGTCATCGGGTTCGTGGCGGGGATCATCGCCGGCATCTCACCGTGCATCCTCCCCGTCCTCCCCGTCGTCCTCGTGGCCGGCGCCACCGTGCCCACCCCCGGCGAGACGACCGGAACCTCGGGGCCCGCCCCGGCCCGCCCGCTGACTCCGACCCGGTCCCGGAGCTACCGCGCCTACGCCGTGGTGGGCGGGCTCGTGGTCAGCTTCAGCATCGTCACCCTGGTCGGGTCGTCACTGCTCAGTGCCCTCGGCCTTCCCCAGGACTTCCTGACCGACGCCGGGCTCGTCGTCCTCGGCGTGGTGGCGGCCGGGCTCATCGTTCCGCCCCTCGGGCACCTCTTGGAGCGGCCCTTCGCCCGGATCGGCCAGCGCCAGCCCAAGGGGAACGCCGGAGGGTTCGTCCTCGGTCTCGGCCTGGGCGTGTTGTTCGTCCCCTGTGCGGGCCCGGTGTTGACCGCCATCTCCGTCGTGAGCGCGCATCATCGCGTCGGGCTGCGCGCGGTGGTGCTCACCGTCGACTTCGCTCTGGGGGCGTCGGTGCCCCTCCTCGTCTTCGCGCTGGCCGGCCAACGTGTGGCCGAGCGGGTGGCCGCCTTCCGGTCGCGGGCCGTGGTCGCCCGGCAGATCGGCGGGGTGGTGCTGCTCACCATGACGCTGCTCATCGCCTTCAACGTCACCGATGGCCTCCAGCGGGTGGTGCCCGGATACACCCACGCTCTGCAGAGCCATCTCGAGGGTGGTTCCTATGCCAAACGGCAACTGGCCGCCCTCACGGGCGCCAAGAAGTCGGGGAAGCTCGGAAGCTGCGCGCCGGGACTGTCGACACTCGAGGAGTGTGGGGCCGCTCCGAACTTCACGGGCATTTCGTCGTGGCTCAATACCCCCGGCGATCGGCCCTTGTCGCTGGCCTCGCTGAAGGGCAAGGTCGTCCTGGTCGACTTCTGGACCTACTCCTGCATCAACTGCCAGCGGTCGCTGCCCCATGTCGAGTCCTGGTACGCGCGGTACCGCCACGACGGGTTCGTGGTGGTGGGGGTGCACACTCCCGAGTTCGCCTTCGAGCACGTGGTGTCGAACATCAAAGAGGCCGCCGGTCAGCTCGGTGTGGACTACCCCATCGCCGTGGACAACGGCTACAAGACCTGGGACGCCTATCAGAACAACTCATGGCCGGCCGAGTACCTGATCGACGCCTCGGGCCAGGTCCGCCACGCCGGGGTCGGCGAGGGCGACTACGGCGGTACCGAGTCGCTCATCCGCACGCTCCTCGGCGACGCCCACCCCAAGGTGAAGCTCCCACCGAGCACCGACGTCCCCGACAAGACCCCGACCGTGGCGCTGACTCCGGAGTCCTACCTGGGCTACCGGTACGGGTTGCCCAACTTCGACGGCACCAGCATCTCCGAGGACCAACCGGCGGTCTACAAGTTCCCGAGCTCACTGCCCCCCGGCGCCCTGGCCTTCGCCGGAACCTGGACCGTGGGTGCGGAGAAGATCTCGTCGGGGCCCGACGCGCGCCTCGAGCTCGGGTTCACCGCCAGTCGCGTCTACCTCGTCCTCGGGGGCAACGGGACAATCAAGGCCACGGTGGGCTCGCACTCCGAGACCATCGCCGTGTCGGGCATTCCCCGGCTCTACACGCTCGTGTCGTCACCGAACATCGAGTCCGCCACCCTCGTGATCAACTTCTCGCCCGATGTCGACGCCTACGACTTCACCTTCGGCTGACCCCGATTGGGGCCGACCCCCAGCGACAGCCGGGCCCATCTGATTGGATGGGTCGCCCTGCGGTGACGAAGGAGACGGGCGCATGGTTGAGGACCTGGTCGACCCGCGTCGGGCCGAGCCGCAGTTCGTGGCCCCGGAGCGGGCCATGCTCGACCGATGGCTCGAGTTCCACCGGGCCACGCTCATGCTCAAGTGTGAGGGGGTCTCCGACGCGGGCCGCAAGGCCAGGCCTGTGGCGACATCGAAGTTGTCGCTCCACGGCTTGGTGCGGCACATGGGAGAGGTCGAACGGAGTTGGTTCCGGCGATGCCTGCTGCGTGAGCCCGACGCACCGCCGATCTGGTACGACCCCGACATCGAGGACAGCGAGCTCGTCCCTCTCGACGACGCCGACTGGGAGAGCGACCTGACGACGTGGCTCGAGGAGTGCGAAGCCAGTCGCGTCGCCGCGGCGAGGTTCTCGCTCGACGACACCGGCCTCAGACAAGGTGAAGCCTGCTCGCTGCGGTGGATCTATCTCCACATGATCGAGGAATACGCTCGACACAACGGCCACGCCGACCTCATCCGGGAGATGGTCGACGGAGCGGTCGGCTGCTAGTCGCTCGTCAGGAGCACTCACGGCTCGCCAAGAGACACCGCCACCTCCTCGAGATGGTCCATCGCCTCTTGCATGCCGCTCTCCATCCCCGAGGCGATATGCGCGTCACGGATGGCCTGATCGGTGTGCTGGACCAGGATGGTCAGTGTCGTGCGCCCGTCGTGCTCGGAGAAGTCGTAGGTGTTGACCGCCGCTGACTCGGGCATGGCTTCGAAGACCTCGGTCGAGACGATCCGCTCGTTGGTGACGATCTCGCTGTACTCGCCGTGGAAGGCGACCTCGAACCCCTCGTTGGCGACCATCACGTAGCGCCACATGCCACCCACCCGCAGATCCACCTCGACGAGGGTGACCTCACCCCGGTCGCCGCTCCACCACCGCTTGATGAGCTCGGGCGTGGTCCAGGCTCTGTAGACGAGGTGGCGGGGTGCGTCGAATTCCCGGGTGATCAGGATCTGGGTGTCGTTCGGGAGCGTCACCGTCGCCGTGCCGCTACTGGTCATCGCCGTCCTCCGTTTCCTTGAGCTCCTCCAACACGACGTCGAGGCGATCGAAGCGCTCCGACCACGACTGCTCGTAGCCCTTCACCCAGTCATGGATGGGTTTCAGCGGGCGGCCGTTGACGCCGTACATCCGCTGGCGGCCCTCGCCGCGCACGTCGACCAGTCCCACTTCCCGCAGCACCCGGAGGTGTTTGGACACCACGGGCTGGGCCACGCCGAGCAGCGCCACCAGGTCGTTCACGGGTCGCTCCCCGGCCGAGAGGACATCGAGGATCTGCCGACGGCGGGGCTCGGCCACCGCATTGAACGCATCCGCCGTCGTCGCCGCCCGAGCCATTGACCACATCATATGCCGATATGGACATATGTCAAGGAACGGAGGATCAGGCGGCGGGCTCCGAGGTCGCTCCGGCGTGCTGGGGGGTCCGGGGCGGGACCGGGGCGGCGCCGTAGCCGTCGCCGTTGGTCGATGTCCGCACGTGGGCCACATCGGCACCGCCCACGACGTTGTGCCGCTTGGCGTAACGGTCGACGTAGGCCTGGCCCGACAGGTTCCGGATCTCGAACATCAACTCGTCGGTGGCGGCCCGAAGGGTCAAGGGGTCCCCCACCGACTCGCCCCCGAAACGCGACAGGTCGATCGGGACACCGAAGCGCACCGTCACGTTCTTGAAGGGACGGGGCCGGTTCGATCCGGGCGGTTGGATTTCGGACGTCCCCACCAACCCCACGGGGATGATGGGAGCACCGCAACCGAGGGCCAGGCGGGCCGCGCCGGTGTGGCCCCGGTACAACCGACCGTCGGGTGAACGGGTGCCCTCGGGGTAGATCCCGAGCACCTTGCCCGACGTGAGCACGTCGCGGGCCGCAGCCAGCGCCCGCTCCGACGCGCTCCCACCGTCGCGGCGCATCGGGATCTGGCCCGCGGCGCGGAAGAACCAGGCTGTCTTCCACGAGTCGAAGTACTCGGCCTTGGCCACGAAGGTGACGCGCCGGCGCAACACCAGGGGGAGGAACATCGAGTCCAGGAAGGTCACGTGGTTGGGGGCCAAGATGACCGGCCCGGTGGCGGGGATGTGCTCCCGACCCTCCACCTTGATCCGCCACGTCAGGTAGAACAAGGGGCTGAGCAGGACCTTCATCACCCAATAGGCCACGCCCCCACGGTAGCGCGCTGCGTGGTGGCGTGAAATGCACGAGATGTGTCCCCGGTACTCCCACCGACACCACAGCTAGCGTCTGGCCGATGGCACGCCGGTTGACCGCACGGGGACAGCGGCGCCGAATGGAGTTGCTGGACTACTCGGCCCGGCAGTTCGCCTCTCAGGGGTACCACCCCACGTCGGTCACCGACATCGTCGACGGCCTGGGCGTGGGCAAGGGCGTCTTCTACTGGTACTTCGCCTCCAAAGAGGAGCTGCTACGCCAGATCCTCACCGACGCCCAGCGGGATCTCCGCCGCACCCAACGCCAGGCCATCGCGGATGAGCCCGACCCGGTCCGCCGCATCGAGGCGGGGATCAGGGCGTCGGTGGCATGGCTCGACGCCAACCGCCACCTCTTCGTCCTTCTCGAGTTCGCCCGGACCGAGGAGCGGTTCGCACCCCTCATCCGCCAGGGCGAGGAGCAAGCCGTGGCCGACGCCCTCCCCCATGTGAAAGCGGGGATCGCGGCCACCATGATCAGGCGCGACGACCCCTTGGTGTTGGCGCACGCCATCTTGGGGGTGACCGACCGCCTGGCCCGGGTGCTCGTGTTGGAACAAGGCCGACCTGCCGATGAGGCCGGCGATGCCGCCGTGGCCTTCTGTCTCGAGGGCATCCTCTCCCCCGTCGCCGCCCGTCGCCGGCTCGGTCGCGACCTCGGCT
Source organism: uncultured Acidimicrobiales bacterium (assembly GCA_963796765.1). Classification (GTDB taxonomy): domain Bacteria; phylum Actinomycetota; class Acidimicrobiia; order Acidimicrobiales; family UBA8190; genus Chersky-840. The sequence continues at coordinate 772,432 of CAWCMY010000002.1, forward strand.
GAACGGCCTGCTCGGGCGGCCCTACTGCGCCGCGAAACGCGCCAGCGCGTCGAGTTGGGCGGCGGTGCCCACGCCGATGAGGATGTCACCGGCCTCGATGGTGACCTCCGACGACGGGTTGGTGGCGAAGCTCCCGTCGCTGCGTCGGATGGCGAGGACCAGTGCGCCCGTCCGGTCATGGAGCTGGACGGCGTGCAAGGTGTTCCCGGTGAGCGGTGATCCGGCCGAGACCGAGAGCTCCTCCAACCGGAATTCGAGCGTGCCGTCGTGCATGACGACGTCGACGAAATCGACGACGTGCGGCTGCGTCACGAAGGCCGCCATGCGATCCCCACCGAGCTGTTGGGGGTTGACCACCCGATTGGCCCCGGCGCGCAGGAGCTTGGGCTCCGACGACTCGTTGCGGGCGCGGGCGATGATCTGGATGTCGGGACGCATGGACCGGACCGCGACGGTGACATAGAGGTTGTCGGCGTCGGTGTCGAGGGCAGCCACCAGGGTCCCGGCACGCTCCACCCCGGCCTGCAGGAGCGTCTCGTCGTCGGTCACGTCACCGACGATCCAGGGATAGGAGACCTCCTCCATCCGCGCCGCGTCGCGATCGACGACCACGACCTCGCGTCCCGCGGCGGCAAGGAAGCGGGCCACTTCGCGCCCGACCCGTCCCCACCCGCACACCACGACGTGCCCCGACATCCGGGCGATGTTGCGCTCCATGCTCCGCCTCCTGACCAGATCCCGCATGTGGCCCTCGATCAGCAACTCGAGGACGACCGAAAACGAGTAGAGCGCGGTGCCCACACCCCCGAGGATCAGGAAGATGGTGAACACCTTCCCGGCCGCATGCAGGGGGTGCGGGAAGCCGTATCCCACGGTGGTGATCGTGACCACGGTCTGGTAGAGGGCGTTGAGAAAGTCGAAACCCAGCACCATGTACCCCACGGTCCCTGCCACCAGGACCGTCACCAGGGCGACCAGGCCGATCCTGACCCGCCGGAAGGGATCTCGCACGGGCGCCATCATGCCCGACGGTCCGCCTCGACCCGTGGCGCCGCATGCTCTCACGCGCTGGGCGTGGGACCGGGCCACGGGACCCGGGGGTGACTCAGTGGAGCTTGGTGAGGGCCTTGCGTAGGTTCCGGACGGCTTGGCCGATGCGCTGCTCGTTCTCGATGAGCGCGAACCGGACGTGCCCGTCGCCGCCGGGCCCGAACCCGACGCCCGGCGAGGTGGCCACTTCGGCCTCGGACACCAAGAAGGACGAGAACTCCAGCGAGCCCATCTCGCCATAGGGCTCGGGGATGGGCGCCCAGACGAACATGGTCCCCTTGGGTGGTGTCAGGTTCCACCCGATCCGGTTCAGCCCCTCGCACAGCGAGTCGCGCCGGGCCTGGTAGGTCTCGTTGACCCATTTCGGGTAATCGGGCACCTCGTTCATGGCCACGATGGCCGCGATCTGGATGGGCTGGAAGGTGCCGTAGTCGAGGTAGCTCTTGAGCTTGGTCAGGGCGGCGACGATCTCGGGGTTCCCGACCAGGAAGGCCACGCGCCACCCTGCCATCGAGAACGACTTGGTGAGCGAGTACAGCTCGACGGCCACGTCCTTGGCGCCGGGCACCTGGAGGATCGACGGCGGCCGGTAGCCGTCGAAGGAGATGTCCGCGTAGGCGAAGTCGTGGACGAGCACGATCTCGTGCTCCCGGGCGAAGTCGACGATGCGTTGCATCCAGGCCAGGTCGACACACGCCGTGGTGGGGTTGTGGGGGAACGACAAGACGATCACGCGCGGCTTGGGCCACGCCGAGCCCCACGATTCCATCAGGTTGTCGAAGAACGCCTCGGAGGCGGGCGGGCCCTCGGTGTCGGTGGCCTGCTCCAGGCGCACCTGGCGCACCTCGGCACCGGCGAAGAGCGGCGCGTAGATGTGGATCGGGTACGACGGTGACGGCACCAGCGCGCTGTCACCGGGGCCGAGCAACACCCACATGAGGTGCGACAGCCCTTCTTTGGCCCCGATGGTCGTCACCACCTCGGTCTCGGGATCGAGCTCGACGCCGAACCGGCGCAGGTAGAGCGACGAGATGGCCTGGCGGAGCTTGGGGATGCCCTTGCTCGAGGAGTACCGGTGGTTCTTCGGATTGTGGACGGCCTCGGCGAGCTTCTCGACCGCAGCGTCGGGTGAAGGCAGGTCCGGGTTCCCGAAGCCGAGGTCGACGACGTCACGACCGGCTCGACGGGCCTCGAGCTTCAGCGCCTCGATGTGCGCGAAGACATACGGGGGAAGGCCGTTGATCCGTCGGAACTCCATCGCGAGAGGTTAGTCCCCGTCCTGGACGCGCCTCGCCCCGCGCCGGGCCGCCAAGGCGCGTCGATGCGACTGCTCAGCGGCCGCGCACGAAGGCGGCCGCTTCGGCCACGGCCTCGATCGACTCGGGCCATGCGCACACCGCCCAGGTCGCCCCGGCGCCGGCCACCGCTGCCAGCCACTGCGCGATCTCGGGGACCTCGCCGACCACGGGCCCGGCCCACGTCACCTCACAGCGGGGCACCAACCCGGCCACGGCGGCGGGCCGGCCTTCCCAGAGGTTGACCGCGCAACCGAGCTCCACAGCCAGCTCGACCGTGGAGGTCGATCCACCCCCCACCCACACCGGGACACCGGCATCGAGGACGTGTCGAGCGCACTGGCGCAGCGCGGCGCGCCGTCGGTCGGGGCGATCGAAAGGGATCCCGAAGGCGAGGTTCTCGGCCGCGCTCGAAGAGTCGCCGGTCCCGAGCCCGGCGATGAGCCGACCGGGCGCCATCGCCTCCAACGACAGGAACTCGGCCACCAGGACCTCGTCGGGCACGAGCCCGATCGCGCGCCACCAGCGGGCCGAGACAGACCCGGCTCGTCGACGCCGCCAACGGCGCCGAGCACGGGGAAGGCGGACAGCGCCGGGCGCTGCGGCGCGCCCAGCGGCCACAGATGGTCGAAGACGAACACGCCGTCGAGGCCGAGCTCCTCGGCGCGCCGGGCCGCGGTGATGGCGAGCGCGTCGTCGCGAAATGTCGGAAGCGTGACCCCGACCCGCACGATGTCAGACCACGTCGAGTCAGGCCACGTCGACCCGGTAGCGGTCGCCGGCCCGGGCCACGAGCGCGGCCCCGATGGCCCCGGCCCGCTCGCCGAGCTGGGCCGGCACGATCTTCACCTCGGGCCGGTACGCATGGCCCTCGAGCAATTCGTCGAAGGCGGCTTGGACCTCGTCGAGCACCAGCGTCACCGTCTCGACGAGCCCGCCGCCGTAGACCATGACGGCTGGATCGAGGACCAGGGCGAGGTTCGAGAGCCCGAGCGCCAACCACCACCCGAGCTCGCCCAGCACCGCCAGGGCACCGGCGTCGCCCGCCTGGGCCGCCATCGTCACGTGCTCCCCTCTCACCCACTCCGCATCCCCACCGGCGAGGCTCACCACCTCGTCGAGCCGCCCGGCATGGGCCGCGTCGCGGGCCAGTCGCCCGAGCCCGCTCCCCGATGCGAAGCGTTCCCAGCAACCCCGCTTGCCGCAGGGGCACACCGGGCCCGTGGGGTCGACCACCATGTGACCGATCTCCCCACCGAAACCCGACGCCCCCCGCACCACGTGGCCGCCGGCGATGATCCCGCCCCCGATGCCGGTGCCGAGGGTCACCATGACGGCGTCGGTGACCCCGGCCGCCGCGCCGAACGCCCACTCCGCCACCGTGGCGCAGGTGGCGTCGTTGTCGACGACGGTCCGCATGCCTTCGAGGCGGGTCGAGAGGCGACCCGCGATGTCGAGCCCGGTGCCGCGCGGCAGGTTGGGCGCGTAGCGCAGCACACCGGTGTTGTCGACGAGGCCGGGCGCCCCGACCCCGACCGAGGCGACCTCGCCCTCGATGTTGGCCCGAAGCTGTTCGGTCACCGACGCCAGTGCCTCGATCACGAGCTCGAACCCTTCGGTGTCGGGCTCGTGCTCGCCGCCGGGGGCGCCCCCGCTGCGACGTCCCGGCGTGGCCACCCGCACCTCGGACAACACCACACCCTCGTCGTCGACGGCGAGGCCGAGGACCTTGGTTCCCCCCATGTCGATCCCGATCGTCACCTGCCCCGCCACGCCGACCTCCTGTGCAGTTGCCCTGCGGTCAGGGGTGGTCCCGCGCTCACGTCGTGAGCGAGGACTCGACGCGTGCCTTGAGCTCCTCGAGAGCGGTGTGCATGATCCGGCTCTGGGCCCGGCGCTTGATGAACCCCGGGAGTGGGACCCGCAGCTCGACCTCGAGGCTGTAGGTGACCTCGCTGGAGCCGTCCCCGGCGCCGTCGAAGTGGTAGCTCCCGTCGAGCTTCGAGGTGAGGTCCCCGGCGGTCTGCTTCCAGGCGAGGCTCCGGGGGGCGCCCGAGTAGTCGTAGGAAAGGGTGTAGCTCGTGGAGCGGCCGAAGGCACCGGCCCGGAAGGTGGCCTCGGCGGGCCGACCCTCGGCGTCGCGCCGCTCGACCACGACCTGCTTGATGTCGGCCGCCCACTCCGGGTACCGCTCGATGTCGCTCACCACGGCGAAGCACTGCTCCGGCGTGGCGGTGACGACCATGCGCTCGGTGGCCAGTTCCGCCACAGACACTCCTTTAGTTGTGTACGTGCGGTCTTGTTCGATGAAACGTCCGGTACGGCGACCAGGTCTCGGGCAGGGCGTTCAGCCTTCCACGTCCTGCAACGCCGCGGCCAGCCTATGTGCGAGAAGGTCCCAGGCGAAGCCTGTCCGGGCCCGGCGGCGGGCGGCCTGTCCCATCCTGCGCCGGAGCCCGTCGTCGGTGAGCAGGCGGCGCAGGGCACCGGCCACCTGTCCGGGGTCACCCGGGTCGTCGACCACCAGCCCCGTCTTGCCGTGGACGACGGCCTCGTCGGCACCGCCGCTCCGCCCGGCCACCTGGGCCACACCGCACGCGGCGGCCTCCAAGAAGACGATGCCGAAGCCTTCTTGTTCGAGGCCCAGCCATCGGTCGCGACATGCCATCACGAAGACATCGGCGACCCCGTAGAGAAGGGGCAGCTCGTGGTCGGGGACCGACCCGACCATCCGCACCGGTGCGCCGCTGGCTTTCACCCGGCCGTCGAGCCGGGCCCGGTCACGCCCGGACCCGCCGATCACCACGGTGAGGTCGGGGAACGAGGGCGCCAACGCGGCGGCGGCGTCGATGAGGACGTCCATCCCCTTGCGCGGCACGAGCCGGCTCAGGCTCACCACGAGGGGGCCGTCGAGGGGGAGCCCGAGCGCGGCGCGCCCTTTGCGCTTGGCCGCGGCGTTGAGCGGCCGCAACCTGTCGGCGTCGACGCCGGGCGGGACTTCCACCACCGGTGGCATGGCGTCGCCGGCGACCCGCCGCGCCTCGGCGGCGGGGTACCCCCCGGCACACACCGCCAGCACCGAGTGGGCCAGCACGTGCCCGAGGGCTTGGCGCGACCCCGGCAGCCGACCCGGCACCGTCACCTCGGCTCCATGGAGGACCACCGCATAGGGGAGCTCCCCCAGTGACGGCCCGACCAGACCCAAGGGCAGCGCCGGGTCGAGCACCACGAGCGAGGCGCCTACGTCGAGGGCCATTCTCCGGATGCGGCGGGCCGTGGCCGGGGTGGGCAGCAACACCCGGTTGGGTACCCGCTCGATGCGGAACCCGTGACCCTTCTGCTCGGCGTCGAACCCGGCCGCCCCTGGGTGTGAGGATGCCGTGAGGACTGCGAACGTCGAGGGGTCCATCCGACGCCACAGCTCCCACAGATAGGCCTGGATGCCGCCGACCTTGGGAGGGAAGTCGTTGGTGACGAGGAGGTGGGTCATCTCCTGGCTGGGGTCCCGGGCGTCGGCACCGACCCATGCTGGCATGCCACGGGCTTGGGCCCAGCGGGACGGGCCGGTGGTGCGGTGCCCCGGGCGGTGCTGCTCAGGCGGTGGCCCAGTCCCGATCGACCCCGGAATGGCGCAGCTGGGGCACGAGGCCGGCGCGCGACAGCATCCGCATGGCCCGTGCCTCCTCGACGTCGACGACCACGGCGTCGTCGGGCTCACGTCCGAGGACGAAGGTCACCAGACAGTCTTCGCATGCGCTCGAGTTCTGGAGCTCGCAGTCGTCGCAGCTGATGCTGATGGTGCTGGCGTCGGTCACGTGAGGCCCTTTCGGTCCGGCCCGCCCCTCGGTGTCATCAGGAAGACCATCGCACCGGGGTGTAACACCTCGGGCGGACTACCGGTCGGTGGTGATCGGGGAATCCTCGTCGTCGAGGATCTCGATGGACCGGCCGTGGCCGCACCAACGGCAGCTGATCTCGACGACGGACTCCGAGAGGACCTCCACCTCTTCCACCGTCAGCTCGCCCCCCACGCTGTAGTGGTGGAAGGCCTTGGCACGGCGGTCGGTGACGACATCGAAACGGGTGAGGTTGCCGCACGCCGCACAGCGGTAACGGTTCGGGCTCGGGGTCACAGACCCACGCTACCGCCGGGGCCTCCGACGGCCGCCCCTTCAATCGGGCCCGAGCCGCCACGGAGGGTTCTTACGATGCTTGCCGGCGCGGAAGATGCACAGCCGGTGCCCGTCGGGATCCCGGAGCCGGGCCTCGCGCCACAGCCAGGGCATGTCGGTGGGGGGATGGTCGAACTCGACGCCCCCGGCTCGCAACCGCTCGTACTCGTCGTCGATCCGATCGGACTCGAAGTACACCGTGACCTGTTCGGTGTGGGGGACGTCGTCGACGACCTCGACCGAGAAGGTGCTCTCACCGTCGGGACACTCGAAGCGCAGGTAGTGCCCGTCCTTGACGATGAGCCGCAAGCCCAGGGCGCGATAGAACGCCTCGGAGCGGTCGAGATCCGTGGAGCCCACGGTCACCTGGTCGAGGCGCATGGACGACATTCCACCATGGCCGGTTGTCACTCCGCCCGGAGCAGGGACACGGTGGCCGTGTTGGCCGCGATCCGTCCGGGAATGACGGCGACCACGTTGGCGAGGACGAGCCCCCCGATGGCGATGAGGGCGACGGTCACGCCGGGGACGGTCGGGAGCGGCACGGCGTCGATGGCATGGGCGAACAACTCCCACAAGAAGCGTCCCAGGACGATCCCCAGGGGAACCCCGACCGCGACCCCGAGACCGACGGCCACGCTCGCCTGCCACGCCACGGTGGCGGCCAACTGTCGGCGGGTGAACCCGAAGGTCTTCAACAGCGCCAGGTCGTGACGGCGGCGGCGCACCGACGCCACGAGCGTCAGGCCGAGGGCGACCACCGCCCCCGCACCGAGGCCGGCGCCCAGGAAGGCAGGGATCGTCCCCATGGAGCGGTAATTGATGATCTCTGCCGGACGCTGCACGGCGAGCAGCGTCACTCCGTAGTTCGTGGGCAGGGTCAGCTCCTGCGCGATCCGTTGCAACGAGCGCAACGCCGCGCCGGGATCCGCGCCTCGTCGCAGTCGCACCAAGACGGCGTCAGGGCCCGGTGGCTCCACGTGGTTATGGTTCGACACCGAGGCGGGGATCAACGTCGAGGAAACCAGGGCACCGGTTCCCATGGTCGGGTGCTCGCGCGCCGATCTGGATCCCGATGGTGGGCATGGTCGCCGTCCCGACGATCAACAGCTGTGTCGCTCTCGAGCCCGCGATCCGCACGCTGAGGGTCTCACCCAGGTGCGCGTGCAGTGCTGACAACGTCGCCCCCCCGACCACGAGCTGGTCGGTCGCCTCGAGTCCATGGCCCGAAAGGACGGGCGGGCTCACGGCCGCCCCGGGCCGCTCCCCGATGACAGGGACTTCTTGGCCCTCCACCGCCATCGAGCCCCCGAATTCCACTCCCGACCAGGCCCCGACCGACCGGTCGTGGTCGAGCAACATGGCGCCTTGGTGCCCCGGGACCGGGGCGATGCCTCCGCCCCCGGTGAGCTCGTAATTCCAATTCCATCCATAGAGCGGAGGGTGCGAGACGAGGGTGTCGAGGCTGGCGCCGAAGGTAACGGTGGCGATCACGACCACGACAGCGAGGGTGGTCCCCGCGATGGCCGATCGCACCGGGACGGTCGTTCCGCCGACCTTCGGGTCGAGGGCGAAGCGGACCCCCTCGATCGCCGGCACGGGGAGTCCGGCGGCACTCGCGGCGCGGATCACGCTCGATGGCTGACCGCGATCGCGCTCGCGTTCCGAACCGATCCGGTGCGGGGCTTGTCGGTAGGCCATGACCACCCCGGTACCGGTCAGGACCACCACCAGGATCGCGAAACCGAGGCCGAGCACCGTCCAGTCGAAGGCCACACCACCGTCGGGGTACACCGGGCGCACAACGCCGATGGGCGCCACAGGAGAGAGACCGATGGCGACCACCACGGCCAGCACGGCCCCGACGACGACAGCGAGGACCGCACCGGCCAGGCCGTTCCCCATGGTCATGGCCGGACCACCCCCGAGGGCGCGCAGCGTGCGTCCCTCGGACGCACCGAAGCGCAACTGGCGCCCGATGGCGAGCCCGGCGATCAACAGCGCCGCCAGCGCGGCGATACCCCCGAAGACCCCGAGAGCGATCGACTCGGGCTTGATGGCTCGCTCGGCCACGGCCGTGCTGGGCGCGAGCTGGAAGTACGGAGGCCCGTTGGGTCCGGCGAACGTGGCGATCTCCCTCTCCACCACCTTCACGTCCCGGCTGCCGCGGCCGAGCTGGAGAACGCTTGTCGTGCTGTTGATGCAACACGAGACGATGCGGCGGGTGAGCGCCGGTGTGTAGACGATCTGCGCCGTTCCGACGGCCCCGAGTGAGTCCAGCACCACCTGGTTGTTGAACGCCACGATCCCCACGATCTTCATGACCACCGTCAGGTGCGCCTTGGTCTTGAAGTTCCCGCCCGTGCCGTAGCCGGGCAGATTCGTCTGGGCGTTGGTGTAGAAGCCGAACGGCACCAGGTCGCCGACGCGCCACCGCAACGCCTGGGCAATCACCGCGGAGACGACGATCTCATCGGCGCGTTTCGGATCGGCCAGCCGTCCCTGGAGGGCGGTGAGCCGGTCCTGCGCAGAGAGCTCCCCGTCGATGCTCCCGTCGTTGTTGAGGATGCTGATGCCGAGCCCCTGCGCGCTGGGGGGAGGGGGCACGGGAAAGCCGTCTTGTCCCAGGGGCTGGGCATTGATGTTGAACTCGTTGTCCACGTTCTTGACGTGGGGCAGCCGGGCCAAGCTCCGGGCGATGCTCAGGTCGGCACCGGCACTGTCGGGGGACCCGGGCTGCCATGCCGCGGTCGGAAGGCTCAGGTCCGACGGGTTGGTGCTCGCCAGGTAGACCGGAAACGACGACTGGGTCCGACGGGCCGCCGCGATCGACCCCATGGCCAAGCCGCCCAACAACCCCACGAGGACGGCGATGGTGAGATATCCCCCCGCCGGCGGCGGAACGTGGCCCGCAGGAGGTACCCGGTGACGCGCCACACCACGGCGCTCATCCCGGCGAACCTACGAGCACCCCGTCCTCCTTCTCACCTTCGACCCCCCGGAGCTCACCCCGGGCCCACCCCCGGCACCGGCACCGGCACCGGCCTCACGCAGTCTGGTCGGCTTTCGGACCTCGACCAAGGTGGTCAGCCGGTGTGTACGCCTGGTGCCACCACGAGGGCTCGCCCCTCCCACACCGGTCGTGGCCTGCACCCTCCGCGTCAGCGAACACCCTCGTGCTTACGATGCGCTCGTGGCGATCAGCGCCTCCTCGCGTTGGGCTCGGTGGGTTGGCCTCACCGGTCGGCGCGCGGGACGGGACCCGGACCGTGCCCAGCCCGGCCCGGCCGTCCCGATCGTCGCTCACCGCGGGCACGGCGTTGCGACCGAGGTTGGGCCCGACGACGGACCTGGCGTCGTGCTCGGGCCCGACCTGGGGGCGGCGCTGTTCGACGTGTGCTTCGCAGTGGTCGACGTCGAGACGACGGGCGGCTCCCCCGCCTCGTCGGCGCTGACCGAGATCGCCGCGGCCAAGTACCAAGGTGGCGAGTGCGTGGGCGAGTTCCAGTCCCTGGTGGACCCGGGATGCGGTGTCCCTCCTCTCATCTCGTTGCTCACCGGCATCACCGATGCCATGGTGCGGGGCGCGCCGTCGGTGTCGAGCGTCCTGCCGTCGTTGCTCGAATTCGTCCAGGGGTCGGTGATCGTCGGCCACAACGTCGGGTTCGACCTGTCCTTCCTCGACGCCGCCCTGGGTGCCGACGGCTACGAGCCGCTCGGGAACATCACGCTCGACACCCTGGCGTTGGCGCGCCGGCTGGTGCGACCCGACGTTCCCAACTGCAAGCTCCGTACCCTCGCCACTGCGCTGCGCCTCGACCACCTGCCGTCGCACCGCGCCCTCGACGATGTCCGGGCCACGGCGGATCTTCTTCACCGCCTGATCGAACACGCCAGTGGATACGACTGCTTCGTCCTGGGCGACCTCATCGACCTGGTGGCAAGGCCCGCACCTCGCCGGTCGGCGATTTCGGAAGTGGGCTGACAGCCGACGCGCCCCGCCTCTGCGCGGCGGGCCTGACCGGATAGTCTCGGTGGCGTGCTCCACGCCTTCGTGCTCATCGACGCCGAACCGTCTCGGATCGCGGCGTTGTGCGAGGAACTGTCGGGCACCGCCGGCATCACCGAAGTCTTCTCGGTGGCCGGAGGTGTGGCCGATCTCATCGCCATCGTGCGGGTGCGTCATCACGACGACCTCGTCGAGGTCGTCACGGGGCACATCGCCACCCTGGCGGGGATCGAGTCGACGACGACGCTCGTGGCCTTCAAGGCCTACAGCCGTCACGACCTCGAGGCCATCTGGGACCTCGGTCCCGCCTGAGTCTCAGGGCGCGTCCGCGGCAGCTTCTGCGCGGCCGCTCGCTGGACCAGGTTCTCGAGGACGTCGTGGGCAGCGCCGCCGTCGATGACCGCACCGGCCAGGTCGACGCCGGCGGCGAGATCGACGCTCATCCCGGCCACCACCAGCCCGGCGGCGGCGTTGAGCACGGCGATGTCGCGATGGGGGCCCTTCTTCCCGGCCAGGACCCGGCGGACCACCTCCGCGTTCTCGGCCGCGTCGCCCCCTCGCAGCGCATCGAGTGACGCCACGGGCAACCCGAGATCGGTCGGGTCGACGGTGTAGCGGCGCACCTCGGCGTCCGGTCCGGAGTCGAGGACGGTGGACGGGCCCGTGGTCGAGAGCTCGTCGAGGCCGTCGGCGCCGTGGATCACCATGGCCCGCTGGCACCCGTTGGCCACGAGGACGCCGAGCATCTTGTCGGCCATGGAGCGGTCGCTCACGCCGACGACCTGGAGGCCCGCCCGGGCCGGGTTGGCCAGCGGCCCGAGGAAGTTGAAGACGGTGGCGACACCCAGCTCGCGCCGGACCGGGATGGCGAAGCGCATGGCGGGATGAAACCGGGGCGCGAAGCAGAACCCGATGCCCACCTCCTCGATGCACCGGGCCACACCGAGGGGCCCGAGGTCGATGACCACACCGAGGGCTTCGAGGACGTCGGCCGAGCCCGCCGCCGACGAGGCGGCCCGGCCCCCGTGCTTGCACACCCTCGCCCCCGCCCCCGCCACCACGAGGGCGGCGATGGTCGAGACATTGATGGACCGGCTGCGGTCCCCGCCCGTACCGCAGGTGTCGACGACGTCGTGGGGTCGGGGCACGGGAAGCGGCTCGGCGTGGGTCAACATGGCCCGGACCAGACCGGTCATCTCCTCGACGGTCTCTCCCTTGATCCGCAAGGCCGTGATGAACGATGCGATCTGAGCGGAGGTGGCCGCGCCCGAGAGCACCTCACCCAGGACGACCCCGGCCTCGTCCGCGCTCAGGTCGTCTTTGGCAAAGAGCCGGGCCAGCACACCGGGCCAGCCGCCCAACGCCGCCAAGGCCATCGCCGACTCGCTGTCGCCGTCCCGGTCGTCGTCAGCCATCGTCGAAGTCAGTCACGGGGCTCAGTCCCACCACAGGTCGTGGTCGAGGACACCCTTGGCCACCAGGCCGAGCTGGACCTGGCTCGTGCCCTCCACGATGGTGAGCTGCTTGGCGTCGCGGTACCACTGCTCGGTGGGGTGGTCCTCCATGTACCCCGCCGCCCCGAGCAGCTGGACGGCCAGGCCCGAGGCCCGGACGGCGAGCTCGGTGGCGTGGTACTTGGCGGCGGAGAGATAGGGCACCCACTGCTTGGTGAACTTGCCCTGGTCGGCCAGCCACGCGGCTCGGTAGGTGAGCAGCCGGGCCGCCTCGAGGTCCACGGCGCACTTGGCGATCTCCCACTGGACGCCTTGGAAGTCGGCGATCGTCTTTCCGAAGGCGGCGCGCTGTTGGACGTATTCCGTGGCGTACATGAGCGCGCCTTCGGCCAGCCCGATGCCCCGGGCCGCCACGACGGGGCGCATCGAATTCAGCCCCAGCATGGCGAGGCGGAAACCACCCACCTCGCCGATGACGTTGGCGGCCGGGACACGGACGTCGGTGAGCAGCAACTCCCCCGTGTCCACGCCGCGGACCCCCATCTTGTGGTCGGTGCGGCCGACGTCGACGCCGGGCCAGCGTCGTTCCACGATGAAGGCGGTCACCGAGTCATGGGCGCGACTGGTGGGCTCGGCCGTCTTGGCGAAGACCGTGTACCAGTCGGCTTCACAGACACCCGACATCCAGCACTTGGTGCCGTTGAGGACCCATCCCTCCGGGCTCTTCGGGTCGGGCGTGGCGCGCGTGCGCATGCCCATGACGTCGCTGCCCGCCTGGGGCTCCGACAGCCCGAAGGCGGCCCGAGCCGACCCGCTGGCGATGTCGGGCAGGTAGCGGTGCTTCTGCTCCTCGGTCCCCGCGATCATGACCGGCCCGGTGGGGAGACGGGTGAGCAGGAGCATGAGCGCGGCGGCGTTGGAGTACTTGGCCACCTCCTCGATGGCGATGGTGAGCCCGAGGATGCCGGCGCCCGCGCCTCCGTACTCCTCGGGAATGCACAGCCCGAGGAGCCCGGCGGCTCGAAAGGCCTCGAAGATGTCGGTCGGGTAGGCCCCGGTGCGGTCGATCTCCCGGGCCCGGGGCTTGACCTTGTCGCGCGCCAGACGACGGACCGTCGACTGGAGGTCCGACAATTCGGCAGAGAGATCGAAGTCCATCGACCCGACGCTACGCCCCGGCGCGCAGCGCCACCGTCACCTCGATCTCTACCGCACCACCCCGGGGCAGGGCGGCCACACCGATGGCGGAGCGGGTGTGGCGACCGCCCTCGCCGAAGACGCGATGAAGCAGCCGGCTGGCGCCGTCGATGACGGCGGGCTGGTCGTGGAAGTCCGGCGTGGAGGCGACGAAGCCCGTGACGGTGAGGACGCGGGCCACACGGTCGAGGCTGCCGAGCTCGCGCTCGAGCACCGCCAGGGCGTTGAGCGCACACACCTCGGCCGCCTCCGCGCCTTGTTCCACGGTGACGTCGTCACCGAGGGTGCCCACACAGGTGAGGTTCCCGTCGATGCGGGGCAGCTGACCCGAGGTCCGGGCTACGTCCCCGTGGACGACCACGGCGTCGAGAGGGTCGTGGGGGGGATGGGGCCCGTGGAGGGTCAATCCCAGTGACGCCAGTCGCGCCGCGATGCGTTCGGACACGGCGGGAGCGTCGAGGAGGTGCTCAGGCCGACTTGCGACGCTGCCTCAGGATCCGACGACGTTCGCGCTCGGTGGCTCCACCCCAGACGCCCTCGCGCTCGCGATGCGCCAGCGCGTGCTCGAGGCACGCCTGGCGGACCGGGCATACGGCGCAGATCGCCTTGGCCTCCTCGGCGTCCTCATCGGACACCGGGTAAAAGGTCTCAGGGTCGATGCCCTGGCAGGCGGCTCTCTTGCGCCAACTGGCGACGGAGGGGGCGGTCATTGGAGTCACTTCCTCAAGCACTCTGTGTGTTTGCATTTTCTCTTATTGTGGGGTTTTCCGCCAACAACCCAGTGACCAGGGACAATGGTCCCCTCAGAGGTGAAGCAGCGGAGCAACAAGTATGGCGCAAGGTCGGGACCGTGTAAAGAACGCCCTGGTCGCGAAGCCCCTGGGCCACGGCGGAGAACCCCCCCTGATCCGGTTGTCCACAAGCCCCCCGGCCACAAAGGGGCTGGTGGGGGGGCCGGCTCAGGGTCGGAGGTCGGTCAGGAGCTCGGATCGGACTTCGTCGGACAAAACCGATTCGGCCCGGTACTCGGGGTGGTCGACGGCCAGGGTGACCGGGCCGGCGGCGAAGGCCTCGACCTGGGCGGGGGTGAGACCGAAGCGGATGTAGTGGACCGAGGCGGTGATCTCGGGCCGGGTGAGGGCATCGGCGTGAGCGGCCTCGGGCACGGACCGGACCACCGCCCCGCCGGGGAGCCCGAGGACCACCGAGTGCTCGATCCCGACCAGCCGGGGGAGCCAGTCCCGCAGGGCGTCCTCACCGGTCAGCTCGATGAAGAGGGTGGCCGAGAGCTCGCCGGGCTCGGGGATGAGCGGGTTGTAGACGTCGAGCTCCTTCTGGATCTGGTCGTCGGAGACCATCTTCTCGGCCCGGGCCATCTCCTGGATCTGCGAGCGCATGGTCTCGCGGTTCTCGAAGACGAGCGACACGATGGATCCGACCGGCACGCGCCGGCGCCGTTTCAGCTCGATGACACGTCGGCGATAGGTCTCGCGGTCGCGTTCGTAGGCGCGGAGATCCGCGATGTCGTCGAGGGTGAGCATCCGGCTGCGGTGGCCGGGGTCGGTGCCGTTGGGGGAGATCACCGGTGTCGTACTCCTGGTTCGAGCGGGCGGGACATGGGTCGGGCCGGCCCGGGGAGAACCGGACCGGCCCGTACACCGACGCAGACGAGATGACTCAGGTCAGGGACTTGAGGCCCTCGGTGAAGCGGCCGGCGTGGCTCTTCTCGGCGCGGGCCAGGGTCTCGAGCCAGTCCGCGATGTCCTCGAAGCCTTCGTCGCGCGCCGTGCGGGCGAATCCCGGGTACATCTCGGTGTACTCGTAGGTCTCGCCCTCGACGGCGGACTTGAGGTTGTCGGCGGTGGGGCCCACGGGCACGCCCGTCACCGGGTCGCCGACCTCACGGAGGAAGTCGAAGTGCCCGAAGGCGTGGCCCGTCTCCCCTTCGGCGACAGAGCGAAAGAGCGCGGCGACGTCGGGGTAGCCCTCCACGTCGGCTTTCTGGGCGAAGTAGAGGTAGCGGCGGTTGGCCTGGCTCTCGCCCGCGAACGCCTCCTTCAGATTCGCCTCGGTCTGGGATCCCTTCAGTTTGGGCACGGTGTTCCCTTTCTCCTTCTTCGGTTGTCTCTTCGATCGTTGCGCACGGTGGAGAGTGCGGCGGCAATCACGGCAACTGCCGCGGAAGACGACTTCGGCGTCGCCGACATGGAAACCCTCGTCGGCCCCGGTGGGCACCGTGACGGTGGAGAAGTCGGCATGGAGGTCGCGCACCTTGCCGCAGCTGCGGCAGACGAGATGGTGATGGACGCCTTCGGTGTTGGGGTCGAAACGGGTCATGCCCGTCCCGAGGTCGAGCGCGGCGATCTCTCCCATGGCGGCCAGCTCGTGGAGTGTCTGATAGACGGTCTTGAGCGAGATCGTCTCCATGTGGGCCTTCGCCGCGGCGTGGATGGACTCGGCCGTGGGGTGGCTCTCGTCGCCATGGAGCACGCGGAAGATGCACTGGCGTTGGGCGGTGATCTTGCGTCCCTGGGCGCGAAACAGCGCGCTGAGCTCTTCGGGGCTTCGCATGACGCCACCCAGCCTATCACCAACGATTGTTTCTTGACAACCGTTGTTGAAATGGCATGGAAATCTCGTGGGGGCGGCGGCGCCCAGGGTGGGCAACGAGGCGCCCGGGAAGCGTTCTCGGCTGTGGCAGGCTGGCCAGATGCCGTCGTCACGTGGCTCGGACCCCTCGGCGCGCGGCAGTTTCGACCGGTCCGAGGCCCTGCGGCGGCTCGGCGAGGAGACCTTCGACGTCCTCGTGGTGGGCGGAGGGATCACCGGCGCCGGTGTCGCCCTCGATGCCGCCTCGCGGGGCCTGCGGACCGCGCTCGTCGAACGACACGACTTCGCCTCGGGGACGTCGTCGAAGTCCTCGAAGATGGTCCACGGGGGCCTGCGGTATCTCCAGCAACGCGACTTCCGGCTCGTCTACGAAGGCCTCCACGAGCGCCAGCGACTGCTCGAGAACGCGCCCCATCTGGTGGCGCCGCTGCCGTTCCTCATCCCGTTGTTCGGGCGCGACGGCATCGTGAGCAAGGGCGTGGCACGGACCTACGCGACCGCACTCACCCTCTATGACCTCACCGGGGGGCTGCGGATCGGCAAGCGGCACCGGCGGATCACCCAGGCCGAGACGCTCGGCCACCTCCCCACCTTGCGGACCGACAGGTTGGTGGCGGGCTTCATCTACTACGACGCCCGGGCCGACGATGCCCGGCTGACCCTGGCCGTTGCCCGGACGGCGGCGCTCGACCACGGTGCCGTGCTCGCCAATTACGCCGAGGTGGTGGGCCTCGTGACCGACGGGTCGGGTGCGGTGAAGGGCGCCCGGGTGCGCCCGTCGGTGCCGGTGACCGGCGCCGACGGCGCCACCCTCGACGGTGAGTTCGAGGTGCGGGCGACTGTCGTCGTGAACGCCACGGGTGTGTGGGCCGACGACGTGCGGGCCCTGGAGGAGTCTTCGCACCCGCACTCGATCCGGCCCGCCAAGGGGATCCACGTCACGGTGTCGCGATCGAAGCTCCCCGCCGACATCGCCGCGGTCATCCCGGTCCCCAAGGACAGGCGGTCGATCTTCGTGGTGCCGTGGCCCGACGGCGACGACGTCTACCTCGGGACCACCGACACCGACTGGGACGGGCCCCTCGACGACCCGGCATGTCTGCCCGGCGACGTCGACTACGTGCTCGACGCGGCCAACGGCGTGATCACCGAGCCCATCGGGAGGGCCGACGTCACCGGCGTGTGGGCGGGGCTGCGGCCGCTGCTCGCGCAGGCCCAGGGGCATCACGTCAGCGATCGCACCGCGGACCTGTCGCGGCGCCACACCGTGGCTGTGTCGGGTCACGGCATGATCACCGTCACGGGCGGGAAGCTCACCACCTACCGGAGGATGGCCGAGGACACCGTGGACGCGGTGGTGAAGGCCCTGGGATCGCCGTCGGGGACACGCCGGTGCCGGACCAAGCGACTGGCCCTGCACGGCTCGGCAGGCTTGGAGGAGCTGCGCCGGCCCGGCGCAGCGGCGCCGTGGGGCGTCGACGAGGACACCCTGGCCGCGTTGGTGGGACGCCACGGCGGCGACACCCCCGAGGTGTTGGCACTGGCCGAAGGCCGGCCCGAGCTCCTCGAGCCCATGGTCCCCGGTCTTCCTCATCTCCGGGTCGAAGCGGTGTGGGCCGTGCGCCACGAGATGGCCATGACCGTCGACGACGTGTTGTCGCGTCGGACCCGGGCGGTGCTGCGGCGCGCCCGGGAGGCGGCGGAGGCGGCCCCGGCCCTCGCCGAGCTGCTGGCGGCGGAATGGGGGCGCGACCCCGCCGACGCGGGGCGCGACGCGGCGGCCTTCGCCGATCAGGCCCGCGGCGACCTGGCGCGGCGCCGGGCTCGACCCCGTGAGCACGAAGTGAGCGCGACCCCCACAGCGGTCACACCCATCGACGCTCCCGCGGCGGAGATCACCGAACGGATGCCGGGGCCGCGTGTGCCCGTGGGCGACGCCCTGCTGGCGCGCCTGCGCGACGTGTGCGCCGAGGTGACCGTCGACGACGGCGTCCGGGCCGAGGTGGGACGAGACTGGTGGCCCCTCGCCATCCGGTGGGCCACCCGTGGCAGCGTCCCGGCCCGTCCCGGGGTGGTGGTGCGGCCCACCGACGCGGCACAGGTGGCCGGGGTATTGGAGGCGTGTTACGACGGGCGGGTCCCGGTCACCGCCGGGGCGGGCCGGTCCGGGGTGTGCGGGTCGAGTATCCCGCTGTTCGGCGGGGTGTGGCTCGACCTGTGCGGTATGGCCGGCATCGTCGACGTCGACACCACGTCGTTGGTGGCGAACGTGCTCCCCGGGACATTCGGCCCCGACCTCGAGGACGGGTTGCGCGCCCAGGAGGTCACCCTCGGGCACTGGCCACAGTCGATGGACCTGTCCACGGTGGGCGGCTGGGTGGCGTGTCGAGGTGCGGGGCAGTACTCCACGCGCTACGGAAAGATCGAGGACATGGTCACCGGGCTCGAGGTGGCCCTGGCCGACGGGCGGGTGATCCGGACGGGCGGTTCGGGCCCCCGCGCCGCGCTCGGCCCTGACCTGTCGCAATTGTTCGTCGGGTCCGAAGGAACCCTGGGAGTGATCACCGAGGCGCAGCTGCGCCTGCATCCCGTGGCCCCGGCCGAGGGCCGGCGCGCCTATTCGTTCACCGGGTTCGGCGAAGGGCTCGAAGTGTGCCGGCGGATCCTGCGACGGGGGGCCACTCCGGCGGTGCTGCGTCTCTACGACCACACCGAATCGGCCCGGAACTTCGAGTTGGCCGACCAGAGCGCACTCATCGTCCTCGACGAAGCCGACGAGGGCCTGCTCGGTGCCACCCTCGCCGTCGTCGACGCCGAGTGCGCGGCGGCCGGGGCGCGCCCGGTCGACGAGGCCGTGGTGCAGCGTTGGGTCGACCACAAAAACGACGTCTCGGCGCTGGCGCCGCTGTATCGGGCCGGGATCGTCGTCGACACCATCGAGATCGCGGCCCGGTGGTCGACGTTGCCCGGTCTCTACGACACCTGTGTCGGGGCGCTGCTCGCCATGGAGGGCACCCTGGCCGCGTCGGCGCACCAGAGCCACGCCTATGTCGACGGTGCCTGTCTGTACTTCACCTTCGCCGGACGGATGCCCGAAGGTCGGTCCGATCCTCTGCCGTCCGACACGATGGAATCCGACACGATGGAATCCGACGCGGTGTTGTCCGACGCGGCGTCGGACGCGTGGGCCGAGCGCTACTACACCACGGCGTGGCGGGTGGTCATGGACGCGGTGCGGGCGCACGGTGGTGCCATCAGCCATCACCACGGGGTGGGCATCAACCGGGGCCGGTTCCTGGCCGACGCCCTCGGCGGCGCCTTCGACGTGCTCGTGGGCCTGAAGGAGTCCCTCGACCCGCGCGGCATCCTCAACCCGGGGAAGCTCGGGCTGCCGTCGCCCTTCGGTGAGGTCCTGTGGCCGTGACGGGGATCCTCGTCGTCGACGTGGGGACCTCGGGCGTGCGCGCCGCGGTGGTCGGGCCCGACGGGGCCATCGACCACGTCCACTACGTCGAGGTGCTGCCGTCGTCACCGGCGCCGGGCTTCGTGGAGTTCGACGCGCCCGCCGTGGCGTCGGCCGTGCTCGAGGTGGCCGAGGCGGCGCTGGCGGCGGGAGGGCCCGTCGGCGGGGTGGGGATCGCCAACCAACGGGGCTCGACCATCGTGTGGGACCGGGCCAGTGGTGAGCCCGTCGGCCCGGGTATCGGCTGGCAGGACCTGCGCACCGTGGGGACCTGTCTGGTGTTGCGGGACCAGGGCATCCGGGTGGCCCCCAACGAGTCGGCCACCAAGGTCTCCATGCTCCTCGACATGGCCGACCCCGAGAGGGCCCGGGACCTGTGTTTCGGCACCGTCGACACCTGGGTGGCGTGGACTCTTTCGAAGGGCGCGCTCCACGTCACCGACGCCACCAACGCGGCGATCACCGGCCTGCTCACCTCCACCGGAGCGGACTGGGACGACACCATGCTCGAGGCGCTGCGGATCCCGCGCCGCGTGCTCCCCACCATCGTCGACTCCTCGGGAGCGGTCGGTGAGGCGAGCGCCCTGGGCGGCGCGCCGGTGATCTGCGGCATGGCCGGCGACCAGCAGGCGTCGCTCGTCGGGCAGGGATGCACGCGACCGGGCCTGGCCAAGGCCACCTTCGGGACCGGCGGGATGCTCGACCTGTGCGTCGGGGACATCCGCCCCGGCTTTGCCCGACGCGGGGGGGCCGGGACGTTCCCGATCGTGGCGTGGCAGCGGGCGGGCCACAAGACCTGGGGTGTCGAAGCCGTCATGCTCTCGGCCGGCATGTGCGTGGAATGGCTGCGGGACGATCTGGGCATCATCGACGACGCCGCCGACTCCCACCGGGTGGCCTCGGCGTGCGCCGACACCGGCGACGTGTGGTTCGTCCCCGCTCTCCTCGGGCTGGGCGCGCCGGTGTGGGACTTCGGGGCGCGGGGCACCTTCGTGGGGATCACGCGCGGTTCGGGGCGTCCCGAGATGGTCCGGGCCGTGCTCGAGGGCGTGGCCCATCGCGGTGCCGATCTGCTGGAGTCGGCCGAGGCCGACACCGCCATGACGATCGAGACCTTGCGGGTGGACGGGGGGATGTCGGCCAACCCGACCTTCGTGGCCGCCCTCGCCGACGCCGTGGGGAGACCGGTGGAGATCTCCCCGGTCACCGAGGCCACCACACTCGGTGCCGCCTACCTGGCCGGCATCTCGCTCGGGGTGTGGGCCGACGAGGACGACGTGGCCTCGGCATGGCGGCCCTCGGCGGTGATCGAGCCCCAGAGCACCGAGGTCAAGCGGAGCTCGGCCCGGTCCCGGTGGCTGGCGGCGCGCCAGCGGGCCGTCGCCACCGTGCCCGAGCTGTCCGCCCTGGAGTTCTGAATCGGGGTGCATCGTCCCTGGTGACGCGTTCAGTTCGGCCCGGAACGTGCCGATAACGTGGACCTGATGGAGCCCGCCCACTTCGGGGAGCGCGAGGCCACCACCGACCGCGTCATGAGCGTGGCCGGGAGCCGACGCGCGGAATTGGTTCCCGACATCGAGGTCCTCGCCGGGCCCCTGGGGCCATCGGGGCTCGACGGGCCGGCCCACATCGACGGCGCCATCGCCTTGGGGCGGGCCCTGGTCGACAACCTCAGCAAGGTCCTGCTCGGCACCCCCGGAGCGCTCACGGCGGCCGCCATGGCGGCGTTGTCGGGCGGCCATCTGCTCATCGAGGACGTGCCGGGCGTGGGAAAGACCATGTTGGCCCGGGCCCTGGCCGTGTCGTTGGGTGCAGAGCTGTCGCGCGTCCAAGGACATCCGGACCTGCTGCCCTCCGACGTCACCGGTGTGTCGGTGTTCGCGCCCGACACCGGCACTTGGGAATTCCGAGCCGGCCCCGTGTTCGCGCACGTGGTGCTCGTCGACGAGCTCAACCGGACGCCACCGCGCACCCAAGCGGCGCTGCTCGAGACGATGGAGGAGCAGCAGGTCAGTGTGGACGGCGAGTCGTGGCCGTTGCCGCGACCACACCTCGTCATCGCCACGCAGAACCCCTTCTCCCAACTCGGGACGTACCCGCTCGTCGAAAGTCAGCTCGACCGGTTCGCGTTGGCCACCGCCATCGGCTATCCCGATTCCGACACCGAGGCAAGACTCGTCCAGCACGGGGGTGGGAAGTTCGCCCTCGGGGAGCTCCGTGCGGTGTGCAGCACCCAGGAATGGCTCGAGGCCCAGCGCGCCACCGAGTCCGTCGACGTGGCCCCGAGTGTCGCCGAGTACGCGGTGGCGCTGTGTCGGGCCAGTCGCAACGCCCCGGGTGTGCGGCTCGGCGCCAGCCCCCGCGCCGCGATCTGGCTCATCCGGGCCGCGCAGGCGCACGCGGTGCTCTCGACTCGATCATTCGTCACACCCGACGACGTGAAGGCGGTGGCGGTGGCGTGTCTGGCGCACCGGCTCCTCACCGACGAAGGCGTGGAACAAGGCGTCGCCGCTGTCCGGGGTCTGCTCGACACCACACCTGCGCCGCGACCGTGACCGGTCGCGCCGACCGGGACAGGCCGGTCGGCACCAGCGCCCGCAGGCGCCGTTTCATCCGTCCCGTCCGTCCCGTGGTCCCCCTCGTCAGTTGTGCCGGGGTGCTCGTGGCGTGGGGCCTGGTGGCCCACAACAGCGGCGCGGGATGGGTGCAGGCGGTGGGTGACGTGCTGGCGGGCATCCTCGCGGTCGGTCTCCTCGCCCCCGGCGTCGTGGCGGCGAGGGCCAGGCTTCGCATCGTGGAGGTCCCGAGCGACGGTACGGCGGGATTGCCCGTGGAGCTGGTGGCGGATGCCAACACCCGGATCCGGGTCAAGCCTCTGGACCCCCCGGGCCCGAGTCGTTCGTGGGGCCCCACGGCGCGCCGACGCCGGCGCAGCCCGTCACGCTGCTTCCCGAGAGCCGGGGCGTGCATGACGGCGTCGTGCTCGTGGTCGCGTCGGCCGCTCCCTTCGGGCTGTTGTGGTGGCGCAAGACCGTCGTCGTGGCGCTCCCCCGCACGTTGCACGTGGGACCGCGACTGGGTCGACCCCTGGCCCTGCCCGGCGGCGGCGAGGACACGAGCGGAGATGGGGTCCTCGACTCGGCCGTCCAGATCGGCGAGCCCCGGGGGGTCCGGCCCTACCGTCCCGGGGACCATCGACGGTGGGTGCATTGGCCTGCCACGGCCCACAGCGGGGAGCTGATGGTGCGCGAGATGGAGGGCCCGAGCGCCGAGCCCGTCACCTTGGAGGTCCACCTCCCCGCCGATCCCGAGGGGGCCGAGCGCATGGCGGAGAGGGCCATGGCGACGGTGGTCGCCTTGATCGACAGGGGGGCGTCGGTGCTCCTCGCCACGACCGAGGCGTCGGGACCGAAGGTCGGGCCCGTCGGTGACCGTCGCAGCGCGGGCCGTCGCCTGGCGCGAGCCGTGGCCGAGCCCGACCAATCGGCCACCCGGACCGATCGATAACGCGGCGATGAGCATCTTCGACGCGGTCAAACGCGCCAACCGGCCCGGCCCACCCGAACACTCGGTCACGCTGCGCGTGGCGTGCGCCGGGGCCGTGGTCACCGGCATCGCCGCCTGCCGGGCCGAGGGCGAGTTGTCGTGGACGGTGGCCGGTGGCTCGATCACGCTCGTCATCGTGGGCATGGTCCTCGCCTACCGGACCCGCCAGCGCCCGTTGCCGTGGATCAAGCCCATCCTCGCCATCAGCGCGGTGGCGGCGTTCGTGTGGTTCTTCCGCCAGTTGACCGGCCAGACCATCTACGACGTGAGCACGGTGGAGAACCCCCTCGCCGTGCTGTTCGTGTGGGTGCAGGTGGCGCACGCCTTCGACGTCCCGGCGCGACGCGACCTCGCCTTCTCCCTGGCCGGATCGGCCAGCCTGATGGCCGTCGCCGCGGCCCAGGCCATCGATCTCGCCTTCGGGGTCTACGTGCTCGTGTGGTTGGCCTGCGGCCTGGCGGGCCTGATCGCCATGTGGAGCTCGGCCAGCAGCGGCGGGCGGATGCGCGTCGGCGGCATCATCGCCGCCTTGGGATCGGTCGCCGTCACCGGGACCGTCGTCCTCGCCATCCTGCCCGCGCCGCACGTGGCGGGACGGATCGACTTCCCCTCCGCCTCGGGCCCCGGTGCGCCCCTGCCCGTGCCCGGGGGGCTCGCCGGTGACACCAAGGTGGCGCAACTGGCCAAGCCGGGGACCGCGGCGGGGCGGACACGGGTGGGTGGGTTCCTCGGGTTTTCCAACCGCCTCGACACCGCGCTGCGGGGCGCCCTCGGCGACACCGTGGTCATGCGGGTGCGTGCCGATCGGCCGTCGTACTGGATCGGCGAGACCTTCGACGGCTGGGACGGTGCCAACTGGATCGCCACCCCGACCCCGCACGGCCCACAGCGACTGGACGAGGGCTCACCCTTCGTCCTGCCGGGCCCGTCGTCCCCACCGGCGACGGCGTCGACCGACCTCCAGACGTTCTACGTCGTGCAGTCGTCGCCGAACCTGGTGTTCCACGCCGACACCGCCCATGAGGTGTGGTTCCCGACCCACACCCTCTTCGTCTCGGACCACGACTCCATCGTGTCCCCCATCGGGCTGGGCCCCGGAGCCATCTACACGGTGGAGTCGTACGTGAACACGCCCTCGATCGACCAGCTCCGGGCGGCGGCGGGACCGAGTGCGGTGCCCCGGTCGATCATCGAAGAGGACGCCACGGTCACCCACCCCTATCCACGCGTCAAGGCGCTGGCCCGGTCGGTGAGCGCAGGCAAGGCCACCACCTACGACAAGGTCCAGAGCCTCATCGCCTGGATCGGCAAGCACACGCGCTACTCGACCGACATCCCTCCGCTCGCACCGGGCCAGAACACCGTCGACGAGTTCCTCTTCGGCAACCGCACCGGCTTCTGCGAGCAGATCTCCACCTCCTTGGCGGTGATGCTCCGCTCCATCGGCATCCCGGCGCGCGAAGCGGTCGGATATGTCCCGGGGCCCTACAACCCCATCACCGACCTCTATGACATCCAGTCCAAAGACGCGCACGCCTGGGTGCAGGTGTGGTTCCCGGGATACGGATGGCAGAGCTTCGATCCCACCGCGGTGGTGCCACTGGCCAACCCGTCTCCGGGGTCGACCTTGTGGCACGACGCCGGCGCGGCACTGGCGCGGCTCCCCTGGGTGCCCATCGCGCTCGTCCTCACCCTGAGCACGGCGGCGACGTCGGTCGTGATGCTCCGGCGCCGGCGGCCCCGGACATGGGCCGAGAAGGCGGCTCGGAGCATCGAGGCGGCGGGTCGGCGGGCGGGTCGACGGCGGCGGCCCGACGAGACCCTCAGCGAATACGCGGCGGCGATCGACCGGTTGGCGGGCGACCGGTCCGGAACCTTGCAGGCGTTGGCCGCGGTCGTCGAGGCCAGCGCTTACGGCGGCCGGCACCCGACGCCCGAGGACGATCGGATGATCCTGGCCGTCGATGCGGTCCTTGCGGGCCGAGCTGCCGCGCGGTGGCGTCCTCGTCGGGCCCGGGTCGTTCAGACGGAATGGGCCAGAGCGTCGTCGAAGCTCGTCCCCGCCTCGAGGAGCGGGCGGTACCCCATCAACTGACGGGGACGGCTGAAGCCGAGGGCCGCCGTGAGCCGGCCCGCACGTCCGTAGAGCGCCACGAATCGACCCTCCGCCCGGCGACCCGTCCACGACCACGACGTCGTCGTCGGGACCGGGGTGCCCGATCACCTGGATCTTGATGTCGTACTGATCGGACCAGAAGTACGGCACCGGGACATAGGCGGTGGCGTCGGCTCGACCGGCCAACAGATTGCGGGCCGCGGCCACGCCTTGCTCGGCCGCGTTGGTCCAGTGCTCGATCCGGACGGTGTCACCGAGGCCCCGGTCGAACCAGCGCGCCATGTCCCCGGCCACCACCACGTCGTCGGCGACGTGCAAGGTGGCGTCGGCGACCACGCCATCGGAGATCTCGAGCCCCGAACCCACCAGCCAGTGTGTGGTGGGGACGACACCGATGCCGATCACCACGACCTCCGCGTCGAGCACGGTGCCGTCGTCGAGCTCGACGCCGTCGACCGTGGCACCGTCTCGGCCCGACCGCACGGCGCGCACCCCGACGTCGGTCAGGAGCTCGACCTCGTGGGCGCGGTGCGAGCGCGCCGCAGGCCGCTCCCATCTCGGGTCCGAGCACGCGGGCGAGAGGTTGGGACAGAGCCTCGACCACCGTGACCCGGGCCCCGAGCCCCCGACAGGTCGCCGCCACCTCGGACCCGATGAACCCCGCTCCCACCACGACGACCCGGGCACCCGGCGCACGGGTGGCCTCGCCCAGGGCGATGGAGTCCTCGAGGGTGCGCAGCATGTGGACGCCGGCGAGCGGGTCGGTCTGGGGCAGGGGACGAGGATGGGCTCCTGTGGCGAGCACCAGCCCGTCGAACCGCACGGTGGTCCCGTCGTCGAGCTCGAGCGTGTGGCCCTCGACGTCGAGCGCACCGGCGCTGTGGCCGAGGCGGAGGTCGAGCCCCAAGGCGGTGATCTTCTCCGCCGGCCGCAGCAGGACGCGGTCGAGCCCCCACGTGCCGGCCAGGAATTGCTTCGACAGCGGAGGACGGTCGTAGGGCAGGTGGGGCTCGGCGCCGATCATGACGACGGGCCCGGTGTGGCCTTCGGCGCGCACCGTCTCGGCGGCGCGCAGCCCGGCCAGGGACGCGCCGACGATGGCGATGGTGGAGCTCGGTTCGAGGGCCATGGGCGGACGAGACCCTAGCGGCGGCTCGGAGATCTCCTGGTCACCGGGTCACGACCCGAACATCGTCATCCATTGGTCCGGGGTGCGAAGCCGGAAGACGTAGTTGCGTGGACGCGTCTCTCCCATGCTGGCCGAAGGCTCGGGGGAGTAGAGGTGGCCGGGATACAGGATCGTGTCGTCATCGAATCGGGCCAGGCGTGTCGTGAGCGACTCGTACATCTGCTCGGGGTCGCCGCCGGGAAGGTCGGTGCGCCCGCAGCCGTCGAGGAACAAGGTGTCCCCCGCCACCAAGCGGCCGGCGACAGAGAAACACTGGCTCCCCGGGGTATGGCCCGGCGTATGGACGAGCTCGACGGCGACGTCGCCGACCATGACGACGTCGCCGCTGGTGTGCTCGACGAGCTCGCTCGACGAGACGCCCGTGGCGCGAACCACCCAGGGAGCCTCCGCCCGCTGGACGTGGACGGGGACGGGGAGCTCCTCGAGGAGGTTCGTGACTCCCTCGATCCGGTACCCCATCAGGTCCCCACCGACGTGGTCGGGATGGAAATGGGTGGCGAGGACACCCACACACCGCATGTCGTCGGCGGCGAGGACGCCCAGGAGCCCTCCGACGTCATAGGCGGGGTCCACGACGACCGCCTCGGCCGTGTGTCGATCGCCGATGAGGTAACAGAAGTTCACCATCTGGCCCGCCACGGGGTCACCGACGGCGAAGTCGCGGCCCGAGAGGAGCTGGCGGAAGTACAGGCGGTCATCTTCCATGGCCTGATCGTAAGGGTCGCACGGTCCCTTGGGCACACCCCGCCCACGGGAGGGGGATCTACAGTGGGTCGGGCCTGGGGCGGCTCCCGCAGGCCGGCAGGAGGGGGACGATGCGGCGTTCGAGCGTGGCCGGCATGTTCCGGGGCAACGTCGCCGACCACGGTGACAAACCGATGTTCCGGTTCCAAGGGACGACGGTGACCTGGGCCCAGCACCACCGACGCGCCTGTCGTGTCGCCAACGCGCCTCGAGGCCGATGGCGTCGGGACCGGCGACAGAGTGGCGTTTTTGGATCGCAACGGTCTCGAGTACTTCGAAGTCTTGTTCGGAGGGGCGTTGAGCGGTGCGGTCAACGTGGCGGTCAATTGGCGTCTGGCTCCCGCCGAGATGGCGGCGGTGATCGACGACTCGCCGGGCCCGGATCCTCGTCGTCCATCCCGAGTTCGTCCCGTGTCTCGCCGCCATGGAAAGTGGGCTGCCCTCGGTGGCGCGTGTGGTGGTGATCGGAGACCCCAAAGTCGACGGGGACCTCGGCGGCGCGTCGGACCTCGGCCGTCGGGTCGGGTACGAGGACTGGCTGGGCGACCAACCGGCCACGGACCCCGGCCACGAAGGCGCCCCCGACGAGGTCTCCATGCAGCTCTACACCTCGGGCACGACCGGACTGCCCAAGGGCGTGATGCTCGCCAACCGCAATATCGATTTCATGTTGGAGCAGGCCGCCGGGAACGCCTTCGAGATCGGCGAGGACACCGTGAGCCTGGTGGCCATGCCCTTGTTCCACATCGGCGGGTCGGGCTGGGCGCTGAGCGGCATGTCTCGCGGCGGCACCTCGGTGATCCTGCGCGACATGGATCCGATCGAGCTCCTCCGGTTGGTGACCGCCGAGGGGATCACCCACGCCTTTCTCGTCCCGGCCGTGTTGATGCTGCTGCTGGCGACTCCGGGCATCGCCCAGAGCGACCTCTCGAGCCTCGACACCATCTTCTACGGGGCCTCTCCTATCGCCGAGGAGGTCCTCGTCCGGTGCCTCGAGGTTTTCGGGTGCCGGTTTGCGCAGGTCTACGGGATGACAGAGACCACCGGGGCCATCGTCCGCCTGGCGCATGAGGACCACGACCCTCAGGGCCCTCGTCGACATCTCCTGCGGGCCGCGGGCAAGCCGATCGGCGGAGTCGAGCTGCGGATCGTCGATCCCGAGACGGGGGACGATGTCGCAACGGGAGCCGTGGGTGAGATCTACACACGCTCGGGATTCAACATGCTCGGCTACTGGGACAAACCCGATGAGACGGCCCGCACCATCGTCGACGACGGGTGGCTCCGTACCGGGGACGCCGGGTTCATCGACGAAGACGGGTACCTCTTCCTCCACGACCGGATCAAAGACATGGTCGTCTCCGGGGGCGAGAACATCTATCCCGCCGAGGTGGAGAACGTGCTGCTGGCCGTCCCCGGCGTGGCCGACGCGGCGGTGATCGGCGTCCCCGATGACAAGTGGGGTGAAACGGTGAAGGCCGTGGTGGTGGCGGCTCCCGACGCCGAGCTGGACGAGGCCACGATCATCGGGTTCTGCCGGGAGCGTCTCGCGCACTACAAGTGTCCGACCTCGGTCGACTTTGTCGCCGGTCTTCCCCGGAACCCCTCTGGAAAGGTGCTCAAGCGCGAGTTGCGCGAGCCCTATTGGCGACACCGCGAGCGTCGGATCCACTGACCGGTGACCGACCCCGCCTCGCTCGGAACGACGACGCCGACCGCAGAGGCACCCGACCTCGACGCCGAGTTGGTGGCGCTGCTGGCCACCCCCGAGGGGCGTGCCGACCCCTATCCCCACTACGCCCGCATCCGGGAGAGCGCGGGGATTTTCCGATCCTCGATGGGAAGCTGGATCGTCACGCGCTTCGATGACTGCCAGCGGGTGCTGCGAGCGCCGCATTTCGGCAAGGGATCCGACCAGGACGCCACCGCCCGGATGCGGATCGCCCGATCGGGCATCCCCGACGAGGAGGCGGCCGACTTCGTCGAGTTCTTCGAGCGTCGGCGGTCCATGCTCACACTCAATCCTCCCGACCACACGCGCCTGCGCGGCCTCGTGGCACGGGCATTCACCCCGACCACGGTCGAGGCGCTGCGACCCCACGTGGCATCGCTGTGCGACGGGCTTCTCGACACCATGGCCGAAGCCGGTGGCAACGGGCAGAGCGTCGACGTGATGCGCGAGCTCGCCTTCCCCCTTCCCGTCGCCGTGATCGGGGAGCTGCTCGGGGTCCCGGTGGCGGACCGGGCCCAATTCCAAGACCTCGTTCGTGCCGCCACCCGGATCCTCGAGCCGACGTCGGATGCCGAGGACTTGCGCGGGGCCCGTGCCGCCCGGATCGCGATGGAGCAGTACTTCGAAGCGCTCATCACCGAGCGTCGACGGCAACCGGCCGGCGACCTGCTCTCGGAGCTCATCGCCGTCTCCGACGGATCGGACCGGCTCACCCAGGACGAGGTGATCTCCACGGCGATCTTGCTCTTCGCGGCCGGATTCGAGACCACCACGAACCTCATCGGCAACGGTCTGTCGGCGTTGTTGAGCCATCGCGACGAGCTGGCCCGTCTACGCGCCTCGGTCGATGAGCCCGAGGCGGTGCACCGTGCGGTGGAGGAACTGTTGCGATGGGACAGTCCCGTCCAGCTCGACGGCCGTGTCGTGCTCCGTGCAACCGAGGTCGCGGGCGAACGCCTCGCACCGGGCGAGCAGGTCATGACGCTTCTCGGCGCGGCCAACCGCGACCCTCGCCGGTTCCGTGATCCCGAGTCCCTCGATCTGGGACGCGACGAGGGGGCTCCCATGAGCTTCGGGAGCGGGATCCACTACTGCCTGGGAGCGGCCCTGGCTCGCCTCGAGGGGCAGGTCTGTTTCGGACGACTGCTCACGCGTTTCAAAGACGTCCAACTCGGCGAAGCCGCCGTCACCCACCGCGACACCATCACGCTCCGGGGCCTCACCCGCCTCCCCGTGGAGCTGACACCGGCCTGAACCCCCCGGGTCTTCAGAACGGAAGGGTCTCTCCGTCCGGACCGCCATCGTCGACACCGGTGATCTCGGACATCTCGCCGGGATCGGCATCTCCGCCCCCCGTTGCGTCGGTACCCGGCTCCGAGGCCGCCGTCCTTCCCGCCGCTTCGAGCTTCGGCACGAGCTCCTCGACCTGGGCGCGTGTGCGCCGGATCCGTCGGTCGAGCTCGTCGACGATGGCCGTGGCCCGTTCGAGCCGGGCCACGAGCTGGTCGACGTCGACGTCGCTTCTCTCGAAGAATTCGACGATGCCGTCGAGCTCCCGACTCGCGTCCATGTAGCTGAGCCCTCCCACCAGGTCCTCAGCCGGTGGGTCCGTGTCGTCGCGCCGCTCCGCGTTCATTGGTGCCCCTCAGTCGTCGATCGAGACTCTGTGCCATCCACGGTGGAGCTCGCCTTTCCGTCTGCGAACCTCGTGACCAGTCTGGACCCCGCGGCGAGCTCGGAGACCGAACGCACCACAGAGCCATCGGGGGAGAGGGTGATGGTGTAGCCCCGTTCGAGCTGACGTTCGATGTCGTAGGCCCCAAGGAGCCGCCTCCACGAGTCGGCCCGGTCTTGTTGACGGTCGAGGACACCCAGGGCACGAGGGCCGACGAGCGCCACTCGTCGCGCCACCGCCTCTCCCGCGAAGTCGAGC
Organism: uncultured Acidimicrobiales bacterium; assembly: GCA_963796765.1. Lineage (GTDB taxonomy): Bacteria > Actinomycetota > Acidimicrobiia > Acidimicrobiales > UBA8190 > Chersky-840. Next base: position 802,942 of record CAWCMY010000002.1, read on the forward strand.
TGGCGTCGCGCGTTCACGGCGATGCGCGTCTTGCGGGTCTGGAGTCGTTCGGAGTGCCGGGACAACTGGTTGCGGGTCGCGGTGCCCAGCCGTGTGCGAGCCGCAGCGTCGCGCCGTGAAGCGACCTCGAGCGCGTCGACCACGCCCTGTGCGATACGCCCACCCGCTCGTGCCACCGACGCCCACCACTCCCCTACTCGACGTACGAGCTCCTGGGCACACGCCGTGGGGGTCACAAACGCCTGGTTGGCCACGATGTCGGCGACGGATTGGTCCCCGGTGTGTCCGATGCCCGTCCACAAGGGGATCGGACACCCGGCGATGGCGCGTGCGACCGGCTCGGCGTCGAAGGCGGCCAGGTCCCCTCGGGACCCACCGCCGCGCGCCAGGACCACGACGTCACAATCGGAAACCGAGACCGCCTTGAGGGCCCTGGCCACAGAAGCCGGGGCCCCGGCCCCCTGCACATTGGCTTTGAACAGGCTCACATCAAAAGCGAGCTCGGACGCCCGGAGTTGGCCGACGAAGTCGTTGTATCCCTCAGAGCCGAGGCTGGCGACCAGGCCGACGCGCAACGGGACGTCGGGCACCGCCAACGCCCGGTTGCGCCGGAGAAGTCCTTCGGTCTCGAGTGTGTGGAGCAGCGCGGCACGGCGCGCCGCCAGACGTCCGAGGAGGGCGGTGACATCGACTTCGGTGGCGATGAAGTTGATCTGGCCCTTGGGAGGGTAGAACTCCACCCGGCCCCGCAACGACACCACCACGCCGGGTTCCAGAACGATCCCCTCACGTCCGAGCGTCAGTTTGAGAGGATTCCAAGTCCTCCCCCAGCAATTGACCTTGAGCACAGGGGTGTCGCGCCCTCGGGCCGCGTCGGGGTCGACGAGGTCCATGTAGCAGTGCCCCGTGCGGTCCGAGATGCTCTGGATCTCTCCCCGGACCCACTGCAGATGGCCGCGGGGGAACGATGCCGTGACGGCGGCCTGCACCTGGCGGTAGAGGGCGGCGATGGAGAGCGGCTCGGGCTGCTCCACCAGGGCGAGCCGCTCGGGCTGCGGGTCCATGGGACCGCAACCCTAGCGAGGGGGGTGGTCGGCGACGGTTCCCCCGGGGCCGGGTCGGGACCGTGTCGTTGGGGCCGCCGACATGGCAAGCTGATCGGAGACGGTGAGTCGGCCGGGTGGTCGCGCCACGGGCTCGTCCTCGGACGGGGACCGTGTCGAGGAAGGTCGGGGCTCCAAAGGGCAGGGTGCTGGCTAACGGCCAGTCGGGGCGACCCGAAGGAAAGTGCAACAGAAAGCAGACCGCCGATGGTGGGCGCAAGCTCGCACAGGCAAGGGTGAAACGGTGCGGTAAGAGCGCACCAGCGACCGGGGTGACCCGGCCGGCTCGGTAAACCCCACCCGGAGCAAGGCCGAACGTGGGACATGGGTGGCCCGCCCGCCCCTCGTGGGCAGTCCCCAGGTAGGCCGCTGAGATGGATGGCCACCGCGTCCGCAAGGGCGAACAGAACCCCGCCTACAGGCCGACTCACCGTCATTTGGCCTCTGACCAGGGGTTTGTTCAGCGGCTCGGAGCTGTCCCGTCCTACGGCCCGAGTCCGCATAGACGTCGAGGGAAATCTGGCCGAAGTATGGCCGAGTCGACCTTGGACGGTCTTTACTGACTCGCCAGCGTGGAAGAGCAGCGAGACGTTGAAGTGCCAAAGTTGCAGCGTCTCGCCACATGCGTGAGAAGGTCGTCCGCCGTATCGGTCCCCCAAAGTAGACCTTCTGCCTCAAGACCAAAGGTCGAGACCGGTCACTCGACCTGACCCACGCGGCAAGTGTTCAGCGGTGGTGATCTCGGGCGGGTTGCCCCCGGCCCTGGTTACGCGACTCTCACGCAACCCTCATGTCACAGATGGATACACGACCCCACCGGTACCCCGAGCATCGGGTGCCGTCAGGCCCCCGTGTTCATGACCCCATCCGACTCTGGCCTTTCAGGATGGCCCGGCTGTCCGGACCGAACATGCGACGTTCGCATTCGGAACGCAGGACGACTGTGTCCCAGGCGGAGACGGCGGTGGAGACTTTGGGGAGGATGGGATACCGGTTCCGGGCAGGTTCAAGGTCTGGGTCGAGACACCGGTCACTGTTGTGACGGCGGCAGAAGTGACGCTCTGGCTCCCTGGCCACCAGCCGACGAAGACCCCGTTACCACTGGTCGCCGTCACGACGGTCCCGTTCCCCAACGAGAGCGTCACACCAGTCACGCCTGTTCCGGTCCGCCCTACGACCATGGTGTATGGCTCACCGTCACGGGCCCCGAAGCTGATCCGGTCGACGACGACCGCACCTGGACCCACCGGCACTCCCGATAGCTCAATCCAACGCACCGAAGTGTTGCCCTGAGCCGAAATGCATAGGACTTCACTCTGGGAGCCGTCACCGAACACCGTGAGTGTGTAGGGACCGCGTACGTCGCTCAGTTCGGGCACGAGGGATGCGGCATCGGCACCTTTGTTGACGGAAGGCGGAAGCTGCGTAACGCTCGCCTGACAGTCGGTGTCGGCACTCGTGAGTTGGCCGATGGCGGGCGCTGTCGGGGTAGCCGACCAGCCAGCGAACGCGGGCTGTGGGTTCCCTCCAACGAGGACGAGTGCCGAGACGGCGGTGGCCACACCGGTCGCACCGGCAAGGACCACCCACTTCACCGGCCGGCGCTTCCTCTGGGAAAGGGCAGAAACGAGCGCCGCCTGGTGCGAGATAATCCACGCCTCGCTGAGTTCGGGCACGGGTGCGGGCTGCAAGTCGATCATGAGGACTCCTTCAGGACGGGGTGAGCATTTGTCGTGAGCGCAACCTGGAGCTTGGACCGGGCCCGTGAGAGGCGTGATCGTACGGTGCCGACAGGTGTCGCCAGGGCCATGGCCGCCTCCTCATAGGACAGACCACTCCACAAGACCAGCATGACCACCTCCTGGTCCCGCTTAGGGAGAGTGGCGATGGCCTCAAGGGCGTCCCGCAGCCCGGCTTCGGTCGCGGATCGCGCCACAACCTGGTCCTCTGCCGGAGGGGCAACCGAAGGGACGGGAAGCCGCTCCAAGACCGCCTGGTAACGGTGTTGCCCTCGCTTCGCGTTGCGCACAACGTTGTTCGCGACACCAAGGAGCCATGGGAGGGCACTATCAACCTGCGCCGTTGGGACCCGGTCCCGATGCCGCCAGGCCTCCAGGAAGGTGATGGACGTGAGGTCTTCTGCCAGCGCCAGGTCGGCCGTTCGACGCGGACAGAATATGTAAACAGCCTGGGCGTGACGACCGAAGAGTCGGCCGAAGGCGACGGCGTCTGACGACTCACCGGCAGAGGTGGCGCTGGTCGCCTTGGTGGGCCTCACACCTAATAATGTCCGCAGCGCCACGATTGGTTCCCGTCAGGGCCAGACCCCCTGCAAACGCCGGATCTGTGCGCCCTGATCCGGACCGGCCCGGCCACCCTCAGGGCGACCGGTCGATCTCAAGCCCGGAGTCGGGCGGGAGACGCTCAGCGGCGCGAATACTGCGCGGGTTGCCTCCGACCCGGCTACCCGACTTCGACGCAATCCTCATGCCAGACAAACCGTTGGTTCACCTGTTGGAAAGCTCCGATCAGAGCCGGAACTGTGAGCGGCCGCTATGGTCTTTCGACGTGGTGCCAGACCGTGTTGAGCGTACGCTCGACGCAACGCAGCCAAGTCAAAACAGTCGGTGGGCATTTGAGACTGTGTTCGCAGTTGCGACGCTGCTGACTGTGGTGTTCAGCCTCTCACTCGTTGGGAGTCGCGCCGGTTGGCCGATGACTTCCGAAGCTAACAGCCAGTTGATCGAGCCACAGATATACGCCGCGGACTTCAGGCAGCTCGATTTCTTCCCAGTCTGGTCCAGCAGCGATGCATTCGGACTGGGGACACCACTCTTGCTCTACTATCACAAGCTCTTTGCCTTCATATCGGGCGGCATCTACCTCGTGTTGGGAAACATCAAGGTCACGGTGGTTCTGAGTCTGGCACTCTTCATGATTGTTGGCGCGTACGGGATGCGAATGGCTCTGAGCACCTTAACCAAACGACGGTTACTCCTCATGGTCGGTTCACTCGCCCTGATCCTCACAAACTACGCATTTGATATCTGGCTAGTGGGGGGAGACTTTGCAGCGTTTTCAGCGATGATGCTCTTTCCATGGCTCTTGTGGTGGTGCCTAAACCTGATAACCGTCCGTCAATGGTCGTTTGCTCTTATCCCAATCATGCTCCTGCTGATCCTTGCCCATATCGCTTCGGCATTTCTCTCCATCATCACGCTGTTCATTGCTCTAGCCGTTTTCGTGGCTCAGGGCGGGTTCAACGGATTCAACAAGATCGTCCGCCGCCTAGTGATCTCGGCCCTGTGCATTGCACTGCCACTGTTGCCGCTCCTCGTCGCTACGTTGAGATTTGGTCGACTCTTTGATCCCGAATCCAAGATTACCCAACACGGCTTGAAGGCTTCGCAGAACTTCTTAGCCATTTCTCAGTTGTTCTACGATCGTCACGCTTACTCGCCAGCCCACATAAGGACATCACCAAAGATCGAATTCGGCATTTGGGTACCCATCGCCCTCGCCGTTGTTCTTTTCATTGGAGTCACGGTCTTCATGCGACGACGCCCTTCGGTGGGCAAATACTTTCATGTACCCGCCATGGTGTTCCTGCTCGTCAGCGTGGCCGCATACATGTTCTTGCAGTTCTCAGTCTCTAAACCCATCTATGAGAGTATTCGACCGCTTGAGGATATTCAGTTCCCGGGCCGAGTGGTAGCGCTGGTGACGTCCCTCGGTATCGTGGCCGTTATTGCGATGATTGAAGGCGTCTATCGCAAGATCAGATCGTCGAGTGCACTGGCTGCTCTGCCTGTTCTTTGGTTCATGTCCTTTCTCTTGCTGTCACCGGTCTTCTCGACGTTCCGCAATTACCCGTTTATGCCGCCCTCGCAGATCGTTGCCCCCAAATACCTTCGCTATGGACAGTTTCCTCTGATGATTGGGCAAATCGGAGAGTATCTGCCTCAAGTCAGATTGCAGACGTCACGAGAGACGCTGAAACGCTACAACTCCCTGTTCCTCCATCACCAAGAGGCGCAGGCTCTCTCTGTCACGCGCCACAAAGCACGAGGACCCTCCGCTGCGAAGTGCACTGTCACGGAGCCCGACACAACCACCTTCGAAGCCTTACAAGTGCGAATGACTGTGACCTGTGATCAAGCCACAGAGCTTGCATTGCCGATTTCGAGAAACAACTACACGACGATTTCGACGATCCAATCTGACGGACGTTCGCATCCAGTTGCCCGTATCCGCACGGTCAATGATCCCCGGATCGTCATCTGGGTACCTTCGAGCCGGTCGGAGGTCTTGGTGGTCAACTTGCCGACGTTTTGGAGGGTGCTCTCGTAGCCCTTCTAAGCGTGCCAACGGGCCCTTGTTGGCGCAAATGTAGGCCGGTTCGGCCCCTCGTGAATAGGTGGGGTGAGCGACCGCCTCTGGTGCAAACTCGCCACCTTGGTCTTGAATGGTTCAGCCCGACAGGGTCAAGGTGAAGAGCTGGGCCATCGTCTGCTTCGTCTTCCCCTTGCCGTAGGTGGCGATGATCGTCACCTTGTAGGCACCACGGGCATCCCGTGGACTGGGCGTCCCGAAGATGTGCGCGGTGCCGTTGCGGTTGTTGTGAAAATGCAGGCCATGGGGAAGCCGTCCGTGCTTCTTGAGACTCGGTGTCGGTGTCCCCGTCGTCGTCACGACGAACGAGAACTGCCCTCCGGCTTTGGCTGTCGCTCGGGAGGCGTTTGTGATCGACCGTGGCGCCCCCACCTTCGATGACGAGGCGAGAAGGGCATCGATGTTTCCATTGGCCGAGTTGCCGGCATTGGCGAGATGGGGCAGACCGTAGCGGTCTTCGATCGAACGCAGGATCCCGGCCGTGTCGACTCGGGTCGAATCTTTGACGGGGGCCCCGGCGTTGGCGGCACTCACCACGATCGTCGGGACGTGGCCCCCGTCGCCACCGTTGACTCCCGAGTTGTCGCTGTCGGCCTCGTCCCACTCGATGATCACTTGTCCACCCTGTCGATACCAGGCGGTGGATTGGACCGCGGGGATGAACGACGACAGGAAGGCGTCTCCCTGCTGAACCGATCCGTCGTGCTCGTCGTTGATCAGGTTGGGCGTGTACCACACGAAGTCGGGCGGGCTGGCTCCGTTGAGATCGCCCACCAAGCTGGTGGCGTTCCTCATCGTGATGGCTGTGCCGGGGAAGTATTCCCAAGGGAAATGGCGCACGGCGTACTCACCTGAATCGGTGGCCGGGTTCGACGGGAGGTTCTCGGCGTAGGCGCGTGCGCTGAATCCGCCCGCGGCGAGTTGGTCGGCGATCGTCTTCACGCCGGCGAAGCTGTGGCTCGAAGGGTTGTTGTCGTCCTTCACGCCTTGGTTCGAGCCCGAGACGATTGTCAGATAATTCGGAAGCGAGGGGTGCCCGAAGCCGTAGCTCTGGGTGGCGAGCCCGTAGTGAGTCGCCAGGCTGTTGGTGAAGCGCTGGTCGGATTGACCGATGACCTCGGAGAAGTTCTTGTTCTCCATCATGACGACCATGACGTGGGGGGCGCTCGTCGTACCCGAGGCGGCGGCGATCGACGGGGCGCCCGACACGGCCAGAGCACCGACTACGAGTGCGCTCGCAGAGAACAAGGCGAGGGACCTGGGGAGGAACGCCCGTACGGGGCCACGGTCTGCTCCCACCGCCTGAAGCGCTTTCATCGGCACTCTGTGCATCGCAACCCCCCCAGGCAACAGCCGGCCCATTTTACTTCGGACCAGACTGACAGCATCTGCCGGCGCGACCAAAGTCTTCACTTGGTTCGCTAACAGTGAGCAATCAACCACTATTAGCGGTTGGTCCAAAGGAGAGGCAAATTGGCGGGCGTGGGGGTGCGCGCACAGTGAGCGTCGCTGGGACAGAACACAGTGAGCGTCGCTGGACCGACTCACGCCGCCCGTGGGACGCCGGGCGTCTTTAGGGCGTCCGTCGGCGCAGCGTCGTAGCTCCCAGCGCCAAAGCGGCGACGAGGAAACCCCCGACGACGATCACGTCCACGAGGAACTGGGTGGTGACGGCAGCGTGAGTGCTCAGCTGCTGTGTGGCGTCGACGGCATAGGACATCGGCAATAGGTACGAGACCCAATGCAGAACGGTGGGCAGCTCGGAACGCGGCACGATGATCCCGCACAAGAGCAGCTGCGGGAGAATGAAGGCGGGCATGAACTGCACGGCCTGGAACTCGGTGGTGGCGAGCGCGCTCAACGACAGGCCCAGAGCCGTGCCGAGCAGCGCGTCGAGCACCGCCACCACGACGACCAGCCACGCCTCGCCGCGCACCGTCATGCCGTAGGGGCCGAAGCACAATCCCGAGACCACCAGGGCCTGGACGATGGCGGCCAACCCGAAGGCGATCGCGTAGCCGAGCACGAAGTCGGCCTTCCCCATGGGCATGGTGAGCAGGCGCTCGAGCGTCCCGCCGGTGCGCTCTCGCAAGGTGGCCACCGAAGTGACCAGGAACATCACGATCAGCGGGAAGATGCCGAGCAGCTGTGGCCCGAAGGTGTCGAAGTCGTGGTCGCGACCGTGGAGGATCCAGGCCAAGCAGCCCCATGAGCACCGCCGGGACGGCCACCAGCAGCGCCACCGTGCGCGGGTCGTGGCGCAGCTGCCGGAGCACCCGCCCGGCCGTGGCACGCATCCGGCGCCAGGTCAAGGCCTCTCCTCCTCAGCGGCTGCGGACGCCGACGCTCGCCGAGGACGTCGCCCTCGATCAGCGCCACGAACGCCGACTCGAAGTCCTCGCTGCGCCGTGCTCGACAGCAGGCCTGCCGGGGTGGTGTCGGCCAGGATCCGCCCGTCGCGCATGAGCAGCAACCGCTCACAGCGCTCGGCCTCGTCCATGACGTGGCTGGAGACGAGCAGGGTCGTCCCGGCGGCCGCCAGCCGGCGGAAGAGTGACCACAGGCTCCGGCGCAGCAGCGGATCGAGGCCGACCGTCGGCTCGTCGAGCACGAGAAGGCTCGGCGAGCCCAACAGGGCGGTGGCCAGCGACACGCGCGCCCGTTCGCCACCCGACAGCCGTCCCACCATGGAAGCGGCATGGTCGCCGAGGTCGACATCGGCCAGCACGCGCTCGACGGCCTCCGAAGACGCACCGAGGATGGCGGCGAAGTACGACAGGTTCTCCCGCACGGTGAGGTCCCCGTAGACCGACGGCACCTGGGTGACGTATCCCACCCGGTCGCGCAGCCGTCGGCGACCCCGCCGGCTCGCCGAGCAGGGTGACGGTCCCCGAGCTCACCACCTGCGTACCCACCAGGGATCGCATGAGCGTCGTCTTGCCGCACCCGCTCGGCCCCAGCAGGCCGACCAGCGTCCCCGCGTCGAGCTCGAAACTCACGTCGTCCACCGCGCGTGTCCGGCCGCGCACGACCGTCAAATGCTCAACGCGGACCGCGGGGGCCGCCGACACCGGAGCCCGGCTGGTCACCAGATCATCCTCGCGGATCGCCCGGATGGCCGCAGTGGGAGTCCATGGGCGTCGCTCTTGCCCATGACTGGGGCAATCACCGAAGGCGGGCTCCCCCATCACGCCGAACACGTCGGGGGCAGTACGCGAACCTCCAGACCGGTCGGTAACGCCGGTTTTGAGCGCCTGGCAGGGCCAGCTCAGCCCTCCTCGGGCCGAGCGGGATCACCCGGTCCGGGTGGGCGAAAGAGAATGACGCATCGTCCCCCGCTGCCTAGTTGGCGGCCCGGTCGCCCCTTCGACCCACGCGAAAATGTTCAGCGGCGGTGATCCCGAGCGGGTTGCCGCCAGCCTGTTTTTCACCGCCTGGCTCGTGGGGTCTTGCTCGTGTGGAGCATGGGCGGCTCGGGATCCCCGAGTACCGTACAACCACTCCCTCGCCTCCAGCCCCGCCCTTGGGCCACTCGGTCCCGCTCCCGGATGCGGCTGTGTCTCCCGTCCCTTAAGGATTGGATCGGACGTGGCCTGCGTACGACTGGGTCGGATGGCCACACTTTGTGTCGTACCCGACGCATCGGGTGTTGGCCCCGGGCCAATGAGGACAAGGGCGTACGCTTCAGGAAATGGATCTCATCGGGACCTATCCCGGGGGTGGGGTCATGGAGAAGATACAGAGCGCCGCGTCCCTCTTGACGAGGAAACGCGCCACCGGATGGCTCCTCCTGTCGATCATGGTCGCAAGTGTGCTTGTCTGCACGGCCGAGGCGGCATCTGCAGGGACAGCAAGACTCTATGCGCCGGGCTCGGTCACGTGCTCGTTCTCGGCCTCAATCAGCTTCTCGCCGCGACTGTCTGCAACTGGTGGCGGAACAAGGCGATCGTCGATCAAGGCCAGTCGATTGACCTGTTCGACCAGCTATCGGTCGGTGGTCATCACCAGAGCGGCGTTCAAAGGGCGTTTTGCGCACAGTCCCCTCTCATGCGCAGCGACGTCAGTAACCGGCGTGCCGGTTATAGGCACCGCAAAATGGACACTCGGCACGTACAGGGGCCGCGGTGTCCCATTTATGCCGACAAAGGTGGCCAGCAGGAGGACGAGCGGGTCGTTCGCGGGCTTTGCGGACATGACTCTTCGAGCTCCGTCGAGCTTGGCATCTGCCTGTGCGACCCGACGAGGTCTGAGCAAGACCAACGTGACTGGAACCATGACGTTCGGTCCTGTGGATCCCCCGACGCCCTTCACCTATTACCAGATCGGTGACGTCCTTGGTGGCACGACCCCGGCGCCGACCAGCATCACGACCGGCCCCGACGGTGCCCTGTGGTTCACGCTCGAGGGGGGCCACCGAACTGGAGGGCCCCACGACTCCATCGGCCAGATGACGACATCGGGGGAGGTCACCATCTACAGCGACCCGACCATCAACGGTCCGATCAGCATCACGACGGGCCCCGACGGTGCCCTGTGGTTCGCCAATGAAAACAACAACTCCATCGGTCGGATCACGACTTCAGGAGTGGTGTCGAACTACACAGACCCAAGCATCGTCGGCCCGATCAGCATCACCGCCGGGCCTGACGATGCGGTGTGGTTCGTCAACCAAGGCGACGTCGTGGCGGGTGTCGGAGGTCTCCACGAGTCCATCGGGCGGATTAGCCCGTCAGGTGTCGTGACCAGCTACGCCTTGCCCGACAAGACCTTTCCGACCAGCATCACGACGGGCCCCGACGGGGCCCTGTGGTTCGCCAACTGTTGCGCCAACTCCATCGGGTCGATCGGGCGGATCACCACCGCGGGTCAGATCACCTTCTACAGCGGTACCGACATCCATGACCCGGAAGGCATCACTGCGGGTCCCGACGGTGCTCTTTGGTTCGCCGATGGAGTCGCCGTCGGCCGGATCACGACGTCCGGAGTGGTCACTGAATATGACGATCCGTGGGCCGACCCCTGGGCCATCACCTCGGGTTCCGACGGAGCCCTGTGGTTTACGAACTACACCGGTTCGATAGGTCGGATCACGACGGACGGTGCTATCACCATTTTCACGGACCCGAACCAAGGACTTTCCGACACCGCCGGCATTCAGACCCCGTTTTCCATTACCAGCGGCCCTGACGATGCGCTGTGGTTCGTCAACAAAGGCAACGACACCGTCGGCCGAATCATGCCACCATAACCATCAGTCCACCATCTTCCCCGGCCGTTCCTATCGGAGCGACGAGCGTCCAGCCGAACCACCTTCAGGCCGATCGGGATCACCCGGAGTCGGATGGCCTCCCAGGCCCGAATCCGCCCCAATGTCGCCCCGTCGCCGGATAGGGAGCCTCCACGGGAGCCGCCCGGAAATGTTCGTCGACGCGAATACTGCGCGGCTCGCCGTTCCGACCGGGCTACCCAACTCCGACGCAATCCTGTTGCCACAGATGGATACACGGCAGCGCATAGCCCCGATTATGCGCTCTTGAGCCAGGGCAGTTCTTTGGCCCAGACCCCAGGGGACCCCGCGAAAGTGAGTTGAGCGGCCCCTGGATTGCATCGACTAACGGCTCGCGACATAAATCTGCTCGCGGGTCAATGCTGACACCGGTCGACGGTCCCATTCACCATAAACGTGCTCGACTGTGAATCCTGCGTCCGCTAATGACCTCGTTAGCTCGTCTTGCGTGCGAAACCGGATTCGCGTTGGCGCAAGAACATCTTCACCAGTGGCGAGAAAGCGATTGTGGATCGTGTAAGAGACGACTCCCCCGCGAACCTCGTGGACCTCGGGCCACCTCTCGATGACACCAGCCGTAGGATCTCTGACGATTCGCCGATTCTCGGGAGTCCAGCCGTCCCACTCTCGTACTGCGGGATTTCGACTCTCGAACGTGAGGTGACCGCCGGGTCGCAGTGCAGCGTGCAGGGCCCCAAGGGTGGAATACCACGACGCGTCGCTGATAAAGAACTGGGCGACGTGGCCAGTCATCATGGCGAGGTCCGCCTCTCGCGGTCCCAGTCGGTGCGCATCCCCCTCAACCCAAGTGACCTCATTGGCGTGCGGACGCAATCGTGCAATTTTGAGCATTTCGGGTGCCGGATCCACGCCGATCACGTCGTAGCCGAGTCTCGCCAGCTCGCAAGTAATAACACCTGTGCCGCATCCAAGGTCGACGATGGTCGTTGCTCCCAGATCCTCGGCGAGTTGAGAGTAGAAGGTTGGTTGAGTATTCGGTGCATACGAGTTCGCCGAGTCGTAGATCGCCACAAGCCGTGGATCGGAGAACTCATCGAACCCTGACACGGTCAGACCATACAGAAGGGCGAGTGGATCGCCGTTCTAGTTGGCAAGTATGTTTCCGGCCGACACTGCCGGTGCAGGCGTCGGACAAGGTGAAGTGAAATCGCCAATCGTCCGCAATCCTCCAGGTCGGGGATACCGAGCGGTCCGCCTCCGAGCCGAAGGGCTGACAGACGGGTCGTTCTGCTTGGGCCAGATGGATCTACAACACGCACGGGATCCCCTGAGTATCGTGCGCCTCACCGCCATCCCCCCGATCCCGACCCCGGTCGGGGCCAGGCACTTACCGGACAAACCTTGGACTCACAACTCCTCTTGCTGTCGAGTTCCTGGGAGGTTAATCTACTAATCTCATAGGAATACACGACAATGATTCCCTACACCGACGAGGGGGCCAAGTGCATATCGATCCGTACATCGTCCTAGGGAGTGCAGTGGTTGGACTGCTCGTCGGGATGACTGGTGCCGGTGGCGGTGCTCTCATGACGCCGATGTTGATCCTGTTGTTCGCGATCAAGCCGTCAACTGCCATTTCCAGCGACCTGGTCGCTGCCGTCGTCATGCGACCCGTGGGCGCCTTGGTGCACTTCCGAAAGGGAACAGTCAACCTGCGCATGGTGGGCTGGATGATCTTGGGTTCGGTCCCGATGGCCTTCGTGGGCGCCTATCTCCTACACCTGATGGGCCACTCCAAGGGAGCACAGAGCAACATCGAGATCGCGCTCGGAGCAGCACTCCTGATCGGGGCCGCTGCCATGGTGGTGCGGTACTTGCTCGACAGTCGGGGCGGCTACTCCCGTCAGGGAGTCGTTCACGACCTCGCCCTACATCCCCTTCTGACGGTGGCGATCGGCATGGTGGGCGGGATCATCGTGGGCATGACCTCCGTCGGTGCCGGCTCGCTGATGATTGTTCTTCTGCTGTTTGTCTATCCGGCAATCGGCGCTAACCAACTCGTGGGAACAGACCTCACTCAGGCGGTCCCGTTGACGTTGGCCGCAGCGCTCGGGGCAGTGACCTTTGGCCATGTTGAGTTCGCCGTGACGACATCGATGATTCTAGGGAGCGTCCCCGCCGTCCTGGTCGGCTCCCTGTTGTCATCACGCGCTCCCGATCGCATCATCCGACCAGTGATCACCTTTGTGATCTTCGCTTCTGGACTCAAATACGTGGGAGTCGGCACCACGGATCTCGGTTGGGTGCTAATCGCCGTGTTGTTCGCGGTTGGCGCTGGGCTGGCTACATGGCAGCTGTGGCGCAAACGTGGTGTCCCAACCCTGGAAATCGGCACGGCTGTCGACTCGACATAACGGATCGGAGGCGCCGTCCTCGTGACCACCTGCTCATCCCTACCGGGTGCAGAGCGGCCAAAGCGGCGTCGTATGGGGGGGTCTATATCACCCCTGATTCGGATGGCCTCCACGGCCCCGATCCGCGGCGACAGCGCCCTGGTCGCCGGGTAGGAGCCCCCACGGGAGCCGCTCGGGAATGTTCAGCGGTGGTGATCCCGGGCGGGTACCGCTCAAGCCGGGCCACCCGAATCCGGTGGAACCTGTCGAATGCAGAGGAAGACACGGGCCACGCATAGCCCCGAATATCCGTGGCTCCGACGGTGGAAGGCTTCCGGCCAGAGGTCGACCGATAGCGGCACTTTCAGGGTGTCCGCCCCTTTCGATGTCACTGCACGTTTCCGGGAGGATTAGCCCTTACGGCGAAGAGCCTCCAGGTGCCGGGAACACCCCTTAGCTCGTGCTCGTCGCGATCGTGGAACTCGATTCCTGAGCCGGCGACGAGATCTGTATGTTCGCTACCGTCCCAAAGCGCGTGCAGTTGCGCGCTCGTGATCCCGCTCGCTGGCGCTCACGGGCAGCATTTCAATCCGGTGGCCGTCCGGGTCGGAGATGAACACCGAGTTACGTGGTGTGATTTCGAAGGGTTCGATACCAGCCTCAGAAAGACCAGCCACGAGCGACTCGACATCGGCAACGTCGACGTTCAGGGCCATGTGGTTCATCTCCTCGCCGCCGTGGACGTCGCAGTCAACCATTTCGAAGAGGTCGAGGCCCTGCATGCCACAGCGTAAGAAGGAGGCCCTCATACCCGGAACGGACCCCCGGTCATCGAAGCCCAGTGCCTCCATGTAGAACGTCTGGGAACGATCAAGGTCTGTGACGTGGAGCACGACATGATTGATGCCCGTCACCTTGACCTTCGATGTCCCCATTTGTGCACCCCTTGTCGTCACCGACGTGTTGGCAGTTCTCAGGGTTGTCAGCCCATCGAAATCAGTTCGAGCTGGATGTTGTCCGGATCGCGGAACACGAGCACCGCATACCCCTCCTGATCGTTAATTGGCGATTGGAGCACGTTGTGCCTTTTGAGGTGTTCTGCCCAGGTGTCGAGATCGGCACGTTGGGCGACCCCGAAGCTCAGGTGATCGAGCCCCGTCCGCGTCTCGTTGCATGGTTCGGATGCGTTGGCCGAGTGCGTGTGTAGGCCCACGCACATTGACAAGTCCGGCTTGCCAAGAACGATGGCGTAGCCGTTACCGTCGGGATGGTCCTCCCTCATGAGCTCCGCGAGACCTAGGACTTCCTGGTACCACGTCACACTGCGATCAAGGTCGGTGACGGTGAATGAAACGTGGTGGATTGACGCGATGTCAGGCATGGTCCGGTCCTCTCTGGGCGAACTCGCCGCTCAGCGAGCTGTCGCCAGCAGTTGGTCGGTGTCTTCGGCACTGAGCGGCGGTCCGATGGGCCTCAGATCATGGGCCCCGGCCACACGTGCGAGTTCGTCCACCGACGGAAAGGCTGGCTCGACCGGCACGATCCGAGCGCCGGCTGGCACTCCGACCTCGCGGACAAAGTCCCGGAAGCTGGCGTTGTCGTGCACAAGCAGGATGCGCGCCTCGCAATCGCCGACGACCCGGAACGTGTGCGGCACGCCGCGGGGCATGGACACCCAGTGCCCCGCTCCGACCACCAGCTCCTCGTCGCCACAGCGCACCACCATCTGGCCCTCGAGGATGTACCAGGTGTCGTCGAGGTCGTCGTGGATGTGCATCGGGGGCGCCGCGCCGACTGGCAAGGTCATCTCGAGCACGACGGTGTTCATTCCGGGCGCGCAGCGGTGCTCGACGACCAATGTGTCGAGGAACCACCACGCCAGGCTTTGTTCGCTCTCGGGGGAGTCGACAACTGCCGTCGTCACTTCGGCCACCTCCTAGCTGGGAACTGTCCCGGGATGGGATAGTCAGGTATCCTTACGATTTGCCACATGGTACGGTAACCTTACGACTATGTCAAGCGGTTCCCCTGACCACCCCGATGGCGAGCCAAGCCCCTACGTCGGCGCCCTGCTGGGTGCCGTTTGGCAGTGGGTCCGCGATCAGCTGTATGCGGGCGTCGTTGCGGCGGGATACGACGATCTGAACGCAGCGCACGTCGGGCTCTGGCGCTACCCGGGCCTCGAGGGACTACGTCCAAGCCAGCTTGCGGACCGGAGGGGGATCACGAAGCAGTCAGTCAACGACTTGCTCGGGTACCTGGAACAACACGGGTACCTGTTGCGTGTGCCCGATTCCGTCGACGGAAGGGCTCGTGTGATCCGACTTACTCCGAAGGGATGGCGACTCCAGAAGACGATCTATGCCGAAGCTGCGTCGGCCCAGCTGCAGATCGAAGAGATCCTTGGGCCACGGCGCTACGCCCAGCTGCAGAGCTCGCTCGAACTGCTGACCGAGCAGCTCGCCGGTTCACTGACCGTCCCCTGACGCCGGTCGCGGATCTTCCCGAAGATGCCGCGCTTGCGGTCACTCCAGTGCGAACTGTCGCCCGACCTTGGCACACAGAACGATCGTCACAAATCACTCACCCACGGACAAATAGGTGGCGATTTGCTCGCCGGTGGCGCTAGCGGATAACGACCTCCAAACGGCCCAGAATTCGGGTCGCGACCGATCGGCATTGCGGTTCTGTGCGCCCGAACCGGGCGAGCCCAACCACGCTCAGGCCGATCGGGATCACCCGGTTGCGTGCGCCAGATTCCCCATCTTGGACCGGGCACGATTGCCGGTGATCCGCTGCTTGCCGTCGTCAGTCGATCAGCGAGGCCACGCCGTATCGCCGAGCGGTGGTGATCCCGGACGGGTCACCCTGTGGCCTGGCCACCGGAATCCGGCCCAACCTGTCGGGCGCAGGGGGAAGATACTGGGCACGCATCGCCCCGACCACCGGTCGCCCTCGCCGCTGCCTCTCAGGCCCCGGTCGGGATCGACACGTTGCGCGTACCTTCGTCTACGGCCATCGCTTCTTCGATAGCGGGTCGTGCTTGCGGTCGCGAGCTCTCCGACCGGCACTTCAGGGATACCGTGAAAGCCGTGGATCTTCCAGAGCTACTGGTCGCGGACGCTGACGAATGGAGAAGATGGTTGAATGCCCATCACGCCGATGCACAAGGTGTCTGGCTGGTCCTGGCCAAGAAGGGAACGGCTGATCCGACAACGCTCTCGTACGACGAGGCGCTAGACGAGGCGATTTGCTTTGGCTGGATTGATGGTCAGCTAGAGCGTCGTGACACCGCAACGTTTCGACGGCGTTTCACGCCCCGAAAAGTTCACAGCCCATGGTCTCGACGGAACGCCGCTATCGCTGAAAGGCTGATCGCCTCGGGCCGAATGCATCAATCCGGCGAAGACGAGGTGCGGGAGGCGAAAGAGGATGGTCGATGGGAGACCGCCTACGCCGGACAAGCCAGCATCGAGGTGCCCAGCGATCTTGTGACTGCCCTGAATGCCAATCCCCGTGCGAAGGCAACGTTTGAGATGCTCACGAGTGCGAATCGGTACTCCATTCTCTACAGGATCGGAAACGCAAAGAAGCCGGAAACCCGATCCAGGCGCATCGACCAGTTCGTCGAGATGTTGGCCCGGGGTAAGACCATCCACCCCCAGGCTCCACGATCTCCTGAGTAGAAGAGTCACTGTCACCCAGAATGTCCCCAACGCCCGTTCCGTGGTCATCACCCACCGTCGGATGAACGTTCGGTGCTGCCTTACAAGCGGTGCTGAAACCATGAGGTGACCGACCGCAAGTGCCGGGTCGGGTCGCCTCGCGGCTCGGTCCCTTGGGTGCCGCCGCAGGCGCTATCACCCGATGCCGGCACGTTGCGGATGGCTAGAGCGAGGGGATTTCACCCGCCGGGTGGGCGGTACTCACCTCCAACCTTTACTGCAGAATCGACCTCTTCAGGCGTCAACAGGACGGTGGTCTTGATGTCCACCTTGCCACTGGCGCCAATGAGCAGGGCCACGCCCGCAGCAGTTGTGTTGTCCGGCAAGTCAATGATCGTGACGACATCCGTGTCGCCGAACGCATAGTAGAAGGCATCGAGCTTTCCACCCACGCTCGCACACGCCTTTTCGACGGCGGCCCGACGGGCTGAGCCTCCTTCCTGGCGCAGCCCCTGGACGCCATCGCCGATGTAGGACGCCTGGATGAGATACTTCGGCATCGAGATGCCTCCTTGGTCGCAGACGCGGCGAGTCTGGCACCCGCAGCCGTAGTGGGCAACTGGGCGGTGTCTGAAACCGGGAGAAGCCAACCCTCACCGCCACCCGCACCTAATCAGATGGCCCGGTCCACCCAGTAACGTGTTCCCGTGGGGTCTGGTAGATGCTCGCAATCCTTCGTCGCCGATGGTTCATGGTTGCTTTGTCCATCGCAGTCTTCTTGATTGCGATTGACTAGCTGTCTGCCGGTCTTCAGGGGATCACGGTCGAGGGACCCCTGATCGTTTCTTCTTTGGGTGTGGCACTGGGCTGGATCGTGCTTGCCTCCAGCGTGCTGATCGCACGCCGCCGCCTGAGAGTTCATGAGGCGAATGGATTCGTTCTGGATTACCGACGAGATCGTCGCCTCACAAGTACAACCGCCGTTGGCCTGGGATTGATCGCCTTAGGAGCGACGATCGATTCAACGTCCCTGCTGACGTTTCAGTTTGCTCGCTACGTCGTACCCGGGTGCTACGCAGTTGGCCACGCCCTCGTGGCTCTAGCTGTATTGGTTCTTGCCAAGACAATGAGCCACGACGAGCAGATTGGACGCAGCAATCGAAGCATCCAAGGCAGACACCTCCTGGTGATCGGTGGCGTTGGCATTGCCGTGGGAGCTTTACCGTATCTGTTCGAGATGGTTCCCAGCGTCTTCGGTGGCATTCCTCGTGTGGCTCTATTTGAGATACAAACCGCAAGCGCAGCAGTGATCGGTGTCGCGCTCCAGGCATCGGCAAAGCGGAAGGTGGGGTCGCCTGGTCCACTTGCGGCCGTTGGCCTTGGCTTTCTTGTTATCGCCGTGGATAGAGCGATCGAAGGAGTGTGGTTTTACGGTCTGACGGGATTCGGCCTGATCCGTGTAGGTCTGGTACTGATTGGCTCGGGATACATCGCCATTGTTGTCGGGGCTCGAATAGTGGCGGCGAGGACGAAGAGCCGCTCCCCATCTCGGTTACCGGATGACAGCATCCAGCCAGCCGAGGTGGAGGGATTGTGGGCACGATAGCGGGATGGCACCCACTCTTCTGGCACAGAGGCCGAAGACAGTCGGTATCCCCGAGTATGCGCTCCGTGAGCCGCCTGCGCAGTCGGATCAACACCTCGACCGGTACGCGCCCTACCAGGCCGGTGGGATGCGCCTCCTGGTCTCTGCGAACACCTGCGGAGTGCCTCTCCGGGCGAATGGGCGGTCAAGAAGAACTCACTGTCGACGATGTCGGCCTCGACTCTGACGGACCAGGCGTCGCTCAGAACGGCATCTCTGAAATGTTCCAAAGCGACCGATGAGGTGACGAGGATCCCCCGACTATCGGGTGCCCCAGCTCCGTCGCCAGTCCGACCTGACGCCGGTCGGGATCGGCACTTCCGGGATGGGCACTCAACGCGCCACGGCGAACAGTTTCCAGCTCCCTGGGACGCCGCGCAGGGTGTGCTCCCCGTGTTCTGCGAAGCTGATCCCAGATCCAACGACGAGGTCCTTGATGGTTGAAGAGACGAGGATCTGGCTGGGCGCTGCGAGTGCGTTGACTCGAGCGGCGATGTGAACTGCCAATCCACCGATGTCGTCACCCCTCAGCTCGCACTCGCCGGTATGCAAGCCGGTCCTCACTTCTATCCCGAGAACTCTCACGACCTCATTAATGGCAATGGCACAGCGGATGGCACGCGCGGGACCGTCGAACGAGATGAGAAAACCGTCTCCGGTATTTTTGATTTCTCGACCACCAAATCGACGGAGCTGTTCCCGGGTGACACGATCATGAGAATCCAAGAGGACCCGCCAGTTCTCATCTCCCAAGGATGCGGCTCGTTCGGTTGATCCAACGATGTCAGTAAAGAGGATCGTGGTCAGCACGCGATCGATCTCGAATGACTGGCGCTCGCCAGTCAGGAACTCGGCAATCTCCGAAACTGCATTGGGCGAAAAGGGAGGGGTCATGTTGCCGCCCGACATCGGGACGAAGGTTGCACCTGGAATGTGGTCGGCCAGGTATTGCCCGTGGGCGAGGAGGGTGAACGGACTATCTGTGACTTGGAGCACCAGGGTCGGGTTTTGCACCAACGGCAGGAACGGGCGCACGTCCATGCTGCCCAAGAAGTACCTCATCTGAGCGGCAGCCGTGCTAGGCGTCGCTGACGCCCGATTCATGCGGGCGACAGCTTTGATGAACTCTCGATCATCGACTCGTGTCGGATTCGCCGCGGCGGCAAACGCATCGCTGCCCCAGGTAGCCGTCAGCATGTCGAAGATCGTGTCAAGGGCAGCCGGTGATACTCCGATCGGGTAGTCCGGCGCCTCCATGTATCGCGCCGCGGTGTTAATGAGGATGAGCGACCCCACTCGCTCGGGGTGCATGGCCGCAAACAGGACGGCGATCGGGCCCACTTCGGCTGTCGCCATGAGATCCGTCACCGTGGACTCGGCGGCATCGAGCACTCCAATTATGTCTTCGGCCAACTCTTCCCACGTCGGTATGGCTTTCAGAGGTACAGCATCGGAAGCGCCGGAGCCCCTGCGGTCCATGTGCAGGACTCGTTTGAATGTGGCCACCTTCTGGAAGAATTCCGCTGCCTGAGGAATCTGCCAGATGAGATCGACATGCCCTCCGAGGGAGTTACAGAAGAGGAGATCGCCGGGGCCCTCGCCAAGAACCTGGTAGGCGACGTCTCCATCTCCGATGCTCACGTACCTAATCCCGGGAGGCTCCATAGCGATGACAGTTTGCCCTTGACCAGCGAGCCAATGCCACCGGTCGGGAGTGCCGAGACCAGGATTCCAAGACAGGTCCCAGCCAAGTCCTGGAGGAGCGCATCTCAACAGGACGAACACTCCGAACTCCAGGATTCTGGGGTCATAGGGTGCGTCGAGTGGATCCCCGTCCTGTCTCGTCTCAATGAGAGCGCCGGAGCCGTGTAATCCGACTCCTGGGTTATGAACGACGGGCAGGACGGGCCAGCCCGGACCCGAGGTTGCGACTCGACGGTCTCACCCACAGGGAGATCGCGCCGCAGACTGGCCGGTCGATCTCCCCGTGTCATCGCATCTCTCAGGCGGCACGAGCGTGGCGACCTGGACATCGAGCGGCACATCGACGAGCAATTTGCCGATATCGAAGATGTTCTTGAAATGTTGGGTCCGCATGTCCGGGGGATTCCTGGCCCACCGGACATGCCCGTGTTGGAGCCCAAGGAGGCACACGGTCTCTTTGAAGTCTCTGGGTGCAGAGTCGAAGCTACTCGGGCTCGACGCTCCAAAGCGGACTCACGTGATGACCTCGTCAACGTCAACGTGACCGAGGCGAATCACCCGGCTGCCGAGAAGTTGGCCAGGTTGGCGGCGTGGGCGCACAAGACCGACGCCCTCAAGGTGGATGGTTTACAACCCGGCCCTGCCTCCGGGGATGCCTGAGCGCGTGAACCCCAACAGGAGCGGGCACCTTCAGATGAATGGAAGCGCACTCAGCAAGCGGTCGCATGTCTAGGAGTACCCCGACTCCGAACCTTGAGACGACGTCGACATCGGAGGTGCCCGGATCGCCGACGTGCATGTGGACCGCCTTCCTCGGGCGGCAGGTCCCGTGCCATCAGAACGAGGCAGGCGTGGACCGATTCACCTCCCACTCGTCCATCGATAGCCTCTCAAGGCCGTCTTTGACGTCGCCAGCCGGGGTCACCCGGATGGTCTCGAAACCGCACATGCATCGGTACGGCCTGGCAAAGGCAGGGTCGCCTAGGCCATTGATTGCATAGAAGAGATCCCCGGCGGCAAGTGCGCCCAGTACCGAGCTGATCGGCCAACTATCAGGAGAGCCGGGCTTCGGGGCCGTGTCGATAGCGGTGATGTGGTGGTGGCCCCAGTTCGTCAAGGACCTGTCGACGCTGACGATCTGAAAGGCATGTTCCATGGTTACGACCCTCGTTACCACCAGCTTATGGCGGTAGGACCATCTAACGAGCTGTCATTCATGAGGGTAGTAGGGCCATAGGCAGCACCACGCTCGTTCATACACAACAACACATCAAACTTCCCGATGATCTCAATCAGTTCGTCCAAATGGCCACTCCGCGAAGGTACTTGGATTTGGGAAAGGGCCATCCAAAATCAGGCCCTGACTCCATTGGGATTCGCGGCGAGAGCCGGATGCCCCGTCCGAAATCCAACTTAGCTGGGTGTAGTCGACGACGGAGGAGGAATACCCAAGGCTGAAGCCATACTGATCAGCTGGGTGGCCATTGCCGACGTAGCCGTGGCTATCGTCTGACTATCTGCGGAGAAGGATTTGCCGCTGGCAAGGTCAGCCGCAACTTGCACATACGTACTTTTCTCGACATCCAGAGCATGCCTCAGGTCCGACTCCACCGGCGAGACGGAGGACGGCCAAGTAATTCCGTCGAGCTGTTGCACGAATGTTGTGAGTGCAGTTTCGATCTGCTCGACGCTCCTGATTTGCTTGGTCACGTCTGCTTTCATCGTGCGCTTTGCAGCGTTCTCGTCACCGAGAGCAATCTGGGCAGTCTGTTGCTCGTCGTCTAAGCAGGCATAGAAGTCGCTCAGGTTCCCCGAACATCCGCGGCCAGACGCATTGTAGTTGTATGTCTTGGCGTCATTCTGTATGCGCTCTTCCTGTGTTGTGATGTCGGTTCCGGCGGTGGCGATCACCACGTTGGAAGAAGCAAGGGCCACGTTGTATTCAGAGAGGACGACCTCATATGCACTTCGGATGTCCGAGAGTGACATCGTGGTCGTGGTTGTGTTCTGGTCCTGACTCGGCTTTTTGCCGGTACCGAGTTCGCCAGGAAGTACCACGAATAAGATCACGAGGGTGGCGACGGCCCCGACGATCATCCTGGCGACCTTCTTCCGGTCTTTGCTCCGGCGAGATGGCGAAGGATAGGCCTTGGATCGCACTCTCGACCTCTATCCTGGGTCCCACCCCTTGGCGGTGGTGACGATGCAGCGTCCATAGTCTGAAGCCATGGGGACCACACGAAGAGTCTGACAGGGCCGAGGGCGTCAGTCTCCTCGGCACTTCACGGCCGCGATGACGCCGCTGCTGAATCCCAGTTCCACGCACACGAGTTCAGTATTTTCGAAAGACCTGGGCGCCAACGGTCCGGGGGTCCGACGGTCTGTCGTGCCAGGTCATTGGCACTTCGCCAAGGATACTTTCGACCTTTGTGTAACTCGCCCGTGGTGCTCATTCGGCCAGAGAGTGCGGGGGACAACTCCCGGTGCTCCTCCAGCGGAAACAGGTCCCTCGAAGAGACCATCTGGACACAGACGTGGGTCAGCCCCGGCCTGTCGGGGTTCAGTAACGACGTGCGGCCATGGCGTCGAGGTCCCTACCAGCACACGATGCCGTCGACGAGACGGTCATTTCCCCTCCGGCCAGGTCCTCGTCTGCGAAGCCCAGGGACAGGAGCTTGTCGGTGTAGCTCGGGAGGGTGAGGTACCCGCGACGAAGGTCATCACCAACCGGCGCACCTGCCCGGGTCGCTCTCCAACACCACGGTCAGCTCGGCGCGTTGCGGGGTCAGTCGGAGAGATCGTCCACGACTTGGAGCGTCCGCAGATCGGTCACCCGCGAGGATGGCCCTGCCGCTACAACGCTCCACGCCTCCTGGTTGTTGAGGTGGAATTCATCGACCTGAAAGGCTCCGACGGGTCCCCAAGGGCGTGGGTGACGGCGGCTCCAACGGTGGTGTATACGACGATGCACTTGTTCGAACAAGGTCACGTGCCTCGCGATGATCCTGGGTATGGCACGGAAATGGAGAGCCAACCGCCCGATGGTTACCTGGGCGAGCAAGTCCCGGCATTCGGACTAGTCCGACTCTTCCCCATCGATCATGATGACCCCGGCTGGAGTCGCCTCGTCCACCTCAGGACGGGAGCACCGAACTCGCAATACAGACACCCCTCGCCGCCGAGTGCGATGCTGCAGGTCACAAAGGACGAGTGGAGACTGAACCATGTCTCCCTGGGCAGGTCACGGGGGCACGTATCGTCCGTGCAGGAGACGGACTGATCGCGGTGGACCACCACGGTCCCTGAACACGCCAATACGGATGTAGTTCCCATCGTTCCCCCCGTAGACCATCAAATTCACGACACGGGGACGGTTGTCCCGGACGGCGTAAGGTGGAGCCCTAGACCGTCCAGGACAACCGGGCATTCACGACGGCTTCCCCATGTCATCGGAATGCCCATGCCCCCTGCACTTGCCAGAATCTCACCGATGTCGAGTTGTGCAATAGGGCCGGAAGACACAACCGTCTCGATGAGTCCGCCACTCAGCATGCGAATTGCTTGCTACCACGTGCAACACGTTCTTGCCGGACGCGGCGTGCGGAAGAGCCAGTGAGGTCCTCCCCACTATGTGCTGTAAACATCAGTTCATGGCGCTGCTTGACATCAATAGCTTCGTTGTGCCGTTCTGCTCTATTCGCAGCGATCAACTCGTGTCACAGTTGAAGCGTCCTGGCCCCGACGGGGCGGCGTGGGGGTAACGCCCTTTCGGGGGCGGGCAGTTCCTGTGTGGCAAGTTGCGATCTGGTCGGGTTCTTCCGACCACTCGGTCGCCCAAGTTCCTCGCTCAGCGTGCAGGACGCTCGTGGGGTTGAGAAGGTGAAGTAGATGCAAGTACGGACCGAGAACAGCATCATCACCAACTTGAGGGCGCTCAACAATCATGAACGGCCCCCACGGAAGTTCTCCGCAGGGCGAGTGTGCGCGGAACCTTGCTGTGGCACCCAACTCTCCGTTTAAAACGGAAAGGAGTTCTGCTCCTTGCACAGAACGGATGTCGCACCACGTTCGCGAGGCAGGAGTATCGACCGTTAGGGCCGTCCACCTTGGCGGGAGCGTGTCGTCTACGTGGCTTCAGATCGACGGCGGGTGACCGTTGACCGCCGGGGGGACTGGTTGGTCTCGTGCGATTCACCGCCACAGTGTCTCGTGCCTGCGGTCACCGGGACGGTCCCGCGTCGAAGATCTAGCCTGGATCAGGCGAAGACCCGTTGACGTCGGGATCGGCGGTGATGGATGCCTCGTCGGCCAAAACGCGATCCCCAGGTCCGTCGTGGTCGACGATTATCGTTGTCCTGGGTCAACGATTCCGCGGACCCTGCCCGAACCCAATACCCGCAGACTGAGAAGACGATGGCCGATCCCCCCGCTGGTACGGACGCGAAGGCATCACCCTCAACTCCGCTGGCCCAAGGTGGCAGCCGTGATATGGCGGGAGTCGAGTCCGAACCCAGGGGCAGCGGCCGCAGGACGTTGGCACTTGGCCTTTTCCTTCTTCTTCTTGTCGTGGGAATGGCTTTCCTCATCGCCTTCTTCGATGTCGTACGACATTGGCTGGCGCTTCACACCGGCACACTCCATGGTGGGCCAGACCAGTACTACAACTTCTGGTCCGGTTTTGGTTCCGACCTCGGCGAGGCGACACTCATCAGTGCAGTTGGCGTCGGCGTGTACACCGGTGCCCGCAAGGTCAACTGCCACACGAAGGGGTGTTGGAGGATTGGCCATCACCCACTAGACGGCACTCCGTATATTTTGTGCCGACATCATCATCCGAATGTTCCGAGCAAGGGTGCTTCGCATGAGCACATCCTCGAGCAGCACCGCAAGTACAAGGAAGGCAAAGACGTTCGAGAAGGTGCAGGGGACTAACGGCCTCATCCAGTCGGCGCTCGCCGCTGCCGTCCCCGCCATGGCCTGCGACCGACGGCCCTCGTTATCTCATCGAACTGAGTGCATTTCTTACAGACCGGGAGTTCCTTCGGGATGGGGAGGGCCGTGTCGATGGGGCGTCCGCACTTGCTGCGACCACTGACTGAGGACAGGACGTGTTGCACGGTGGGAGGGTTCTCAGATGGGATCAAGCCGAAGACACGGCGCTCTGCCACGAGGTCAAGCGTAGATCCTGTTCGATGGCTCCCGCGCTCCGCTGACCTTCCGAGGCGTAGACACGCACCACCCTTAGGCGTACGGTGAACGTAGGTGGTTGAGGAGAGGCGTCGTCTCGTCCCCCCGGGGAGCACCGAACGGGGCAGTGGCGCCCGGCGCGGGGACGTCATGGGGGACCCTGCGCCCCTGCCGCCTACCTGGGCAGCCGAAGTCAGCGTTCATAGGTCTTGGGGAGTGCTCGTCGGGACGGGGTTCGCCGTCGGTAACGCTGGACCCTCTTCGACTTCGGGTCAGTGCGTCCGACAGCGAATCAACAAGCCGTCGATTGGCGTCGTCCCGAGTTCGAGACGTCGTCGAGGGTGACGCAGTCCCCTCGGTGGTAAGTGGTGAGCATGCAGATGGCGCTCTCGCAACGAGTACCAATGAAATGCTCAGGCAGTACAGGCTCGACGTCGACGTCGAGCGGGTGGTCCGCCATTGGGGCCTCCTCTCCTCTAGAGGAGAAACCGCAGCGGCCGGGATCCGGGGTCGGGGTGGCTCTCTGACTCAGATGCTATGTCTCGACGGAGCCCAACTCGCGGACCAAGCCCGAAGAGGCGCCAAAGGTGGTGACATTCCCGGGTAGCAAGCGTGGGAACGGTCAGGGTGGCCCTCCATCAGGCCGGGGTGGAGGCGCGACGAGGTGGATTCAACTCCGACATGGACCCGACCCGGACACTCCTCGACGACCTCTACGCCGACCCCGTATCGCAAAGTGCTGGCCCGCTACCGAGTCGCGCCCCTGAGATCTGGACCCCACGGGGCGTCGGCGTTCGTGTCAACCCCACAGAAGGTCGAAAAGCGGTGCGAAGCAGTGATGAGTGGTGAGAGTGGAACTCCCTGGTCAACTGCCATTCCTCGGGATGCCGCAGGTCACTGTCTGGCCGCGCTCGGCAAGAAGCGATCCCCGTTCACTTCCATTCGCTGCGTCACTTCACCGCCCACCGACTGGGGGTAGTGGGATCACTTGGTCAGTCGATCGCTTGACAGCCGCTGGAGTGGCGTCGACATATGCCGGTCCGGATCTCAGGGAGATCGACGGCATTACGCAAGGTTCAGATTGCGCCATGCGGTTCACCATGTAGACGGCCTCTTCCGCTGGCACGATCGGTCGGATCACGACCCGGTGACGCCGGTGTGGCGCGGGACGTTCGTCAACCCGAAGGGCGAGCAGTGGCCCGTCGAGGCACGAGACGAGCATGTAAGCGACGTACCCAGGCCCCTCTCCGCCCAGGTAGACATAGAGCCATGAGCGCAACGGGTTGGGCGGTGGTGCTTGCCGTCCTACTCGCCACGACGCTGGTGCTCGGGGCCTTCGTGCTCTTGCTCGAGCGACCAAGACACCTCGGTCGTTTCGCCCGTACTCGACGCTGGTTTGTTGGGTGCCTCGGCGCCTGCGTGATCGCCGTCCTCGGCGTGGTGGTGGGTCAGGGGGATCCGACTCGCATTGCCGCGCCGAGCTCGGCGCCGGCCAAGACAGCCTCTCTCGCGACCGTCCTTCGCCTCGTCGGGGCTTCCAACACGATCCATAGCGTGCCAGCGGATCTCGCCCCGTCTGTCGCCCAAGCCGTCAGCGAACCGTACTGGAATCTCGGAGAGCCCCCGGGGGCGTCGGGATGCGTGATCACGATCCCCGCTAGCACAGCCCCGGCGTGCATCTTCGGCGATCTCCACGGCACGCATACCATGGTGCTCTACGGAGACTCCCACGCCGGGATGTGGTTCGCCGCCTTGGACGACATCGCCAAACGTGCGCATTGGCGACTCGTCGTGCTTTTCAAATCAGCGTGCCCGGCGGCTCTCCTGTCGACGAGGGCTCCGGGGACAACGGTCCGATGGCTCGCCTGTGACAGCTGGCACGCCTACGCCGTCAGGCGCATCCGGAGCATCAACCCGGATCTGCTGATCGTCACGCAGAATCCCGCGTCGCCGCCAAACGGGACCGGCTACAACTCGACGCAGTGGCAACAAGGGCTGGAGGAACTGATCCGACGAACGGCCTCGCCAACAACGGACGCGATCGTGCTCGGAGACATTCCGCCGTCCCGGGGCCCAAACTGTCTGGCTCAGCACGTCCATGATGTCCAGGCGTGTTCGACCTCGGTCGCGGCTCATCAGCCCTACAGCCGAGCCGAGAAACGAGCTGCCGCGGCCGAAGGGGCTCGCTATGTAAGCGTGACGCCGTGGTTCTGTGCCCGGTCCTGCAGCCCGATCATCGGAACCTACAACGTGTATTTCAGCGCCGGCCATGTTGCTTTGGACTATTCGCGGTTCCTCGAAGGCGTGCTGGCCCAGAAGCTCAACCTTGCGAGTTTCTGACGGGTTCCGAGCACGGGCGGGCACGGGGGAGGTCCTGGCGGGCCCTACGCAGCGACGGTCCACCCGCTTCGAAACTCTCCCACTCGCGCAACTCGTTGCAGAATGCCCTCCTGCTTGCCGTGGACAAGCACGGATTCACTCGAAGGGGGCGAGTCGATTTTTGGGTACTCGGTCGTCGTCTGGGTCGCTAGCTTCCCCACCGAGTTGCGTCGTGCGCTCACCTGAGCCCAGACACACCCGAAGGAGTCCGCCCCCCGGCAGGCTCATGCCTTGACGAGCCGGCCACAATCGCTCCCGGACTGGGCGGGCATCGGTATTGCCCCTATGGTGGTCGCCGACGAGACAAGAGGGGGAAGCGATGCATACCCGAGTGGTCACCTTTACTGGCGTCAAGGACTTCGATGGCGGGATCTCCTTTGTCCGCGACGAAGTGGTGCCTGTCCTCAACGAGCAAAAGGGCTACCGGGGGACGACGGCAAGCGCCGACCGATCGAACGGAGTTCTTGGAGTACTCTCGCTCTGGGACTCGGCAGCCGATCGAGAGGCAAGTTTCGGTGCCCTTGCCAAGGCACGCCAGCAAGGAACCGAGATCACCGGTGGCGAGATGACCATCGAGTCGTTCGAAGAGATGCTCGCCGACGTCAGCCAGATTCCGGCGGCGGGTTCTGCGCTCATGGTCACCCGGATCACCATGGACCCAGCAAAGGTCGACACAAACCTGGAGTTCTTCAAGAGCGAGGTGCTGCCCCGGATCAAGGCGAACTCCGGTTACCAAGCTCTCCGGAACATGATGAATCGTGAGACGGGCGACGGGATCGTGGGGGCAGTGTGGCGAGATCAGGAGTCGATGAAGGCGGCCGCTGCCGATGCCCAGTCCCGCCGAGGGGAGGCCGTCTCGCGAGGTGTCACCTTTGGTGACATCAGCTTCCGAGAGGTTGTCCTCATAGAACTGCGGTAACGATTCGGCTCATCTATTGATCGACAGACACTCGGCCAGGCCGGATCCGGTGACGACCTTCGGGGGCTCCCGACCAGAGTCGATCGTCTGCAATCACGCCTTGACATCGACACTCAGAGCGACATCCCTCGATTCGAGCGGCTTCCGAGTCTGACAACCTTCTCGACGTCGGCCGACTTGGCGACCGCCATGAGGTGCGGCTGGACGTCGAAGGGCACGACTGCGTGACACCGTCCGCAGTGGCACCGCCCCGAACCCACGTGGAACACTGCCCGTCACATGAAGGGTAAATCGGGATGGTCGCATCCAACCGGTCAGGGACAGATGACCGGATGACGGAATTCCACGCTGGGTCGTCCGCAATCGCCCACGACTTCCCAGCCTCGCTCGAAGCAAAGGACATGGCAGTCATTGCACCGTTGCGGTGCGAGACGAAAGGAACGGGGAATGAGCGAACTGCTCTTGGCGGCTGAACGAGAGGCCGTAGCGGGCGCAAGCCGCCATCTGGCCGAGAAAGGACTCGTCATCGGCACGGCGGGAAACATCTCCGCCCGTCAGGGAGACCTGATCGCGGTGACTCCGACCGGGGCTGACCTCGGGACGGTGACGGCAGAGATGATCACGGTCATCGACCTGGGCGGGCTGGTCGTGGACGGCGACCTCGCCCCCACATCAGAGGTACCGCTTCATACCGGAATCTACGCCGCCACGAATGCTCTGGCCATAACACACGCCCACGCCATGGCGTCCACTGCGCTGTCGTGTTGTCACGACGAGTTGCCGCCACTGCACTACAGCTGTTTGGAATTGGGGGGCACGCCCCGCACGGCGCCCTACGCCACTTTTGGCTCTCAGGAGTTGGCCGACAACGTCATCGAAGCATTGAAGGGCCGCAACGCGGCCTTGATGCAGAACCACGGCTCCGTTGCCTACGGCTCGACGATGGATCAGGCCATCCACCGCCTCGAGCTTCTCGAGTGGCTGGCCGAGCTGTACTGGCGAGCATCTTCCATGGGCACTCCTCGCTTGGTCACGGACAAGGACTTCGAGGCCATCATCACTGCGGCCATCGAGGGCGGATACGGAGTCCTGAAGAAGGTCGACAAGGGGTGAAGGGCGTGAACCGGAGCCTCTCGGGCCGGCCCGTCACCGGCTCGGGGATCCCCGGCTCTAAAGACCCGCGATGATCCCATGGGCAGGATCGGCGGAGTCTTTGAGATACGCGAGGCCATAGCGGCTCTCGATCGACCGCAGGATCCCGGCGTCATCGACGGGCGTGGCGTCGGGTGCGCTTCCATACAGGGCCTGGCTGATCACGATCACTGCGACGTGTCCTCCGTTCCCACCGGCAAGGCCCGAGGTATCGGAGGCCTGCCCTTCGTCCCACGCCAGGATGATGGTGCCGCCCTGTCGATACCACCGGGAGGCCTGAATCGCCGGAATCTGTTGGGACAACCACGTGTCTCCCACACTCATCGGTCCATCGTGCATGTCGTCGACCATGTTCGGGCTCACCCAGACGAACGCAGGTGGATCCAGGCTGTTGAGGTCGGCGGTCATACTCGCCAGAGGCTTCACGTGAGTGCTGAGCTCCCCCGCCAGAGTGGGGAAATAGACAAACGGGTTGTGATGCTGAACGTAGAAGTTGTTGCCGTAACCGTCGTCGCCCCCAGCGTCGCCCCCTGTGTAGCCAGCCACCGGCATGGTCTCCATATAGCCCGCCCAACTGATCTTCGCCTGGTCGAGAAGGCTGGGAAGACTTCCATCACCTTGGCATCCCGGTCCCGGAGCGCAGTCACTGCTCACGCCCCACGTCGACCCAGACAACACCTCGAGGTAGTTGGAGAGACTGGGGTGCCCCACGGCGTAGGCCTGTTGGAGAAGGCGGTAGTGGCTCGCCAGCGTGCCATTCAGGTACGGGAGTGAACGATTCCCGATCACACTGCTATACGTCTCGTTCTCCATCATGATCACCATGACATGGGCCCTGACCGCTGAAGCCGGAACGGGAACGAGGCTTCGGGGGGAGCTCACTCGATGTGAGGCGGTGACCCGTGTCGTTTGCGGAGGGAGAGGCTGGGTCGACGTTGGCGGCGGCACAGAGCTCGTGATCGTTACGGGAGCGGCCACGCTGGACGGAGGGGACGGTGACGAGTCCGGAACCGAAGACGAGAACTTGGAGTGAAGGGCGCCAACGGTTGGAGGTTTCGAATCGGTCGAGGTGGCCAGATAGAACGATCCCGATATGCTTGCGAGGATGAGAGCAAAGACTCCGATATTCGCAATTCCACACGGCACGCGACGCGCATGACGTGGTCCGTGGGCGAGGTGGGCAGGCTGCCTGCGAGCGGCGTGGCGTGGCCGGGCATGCCGGCCCCTCGTGCCCCTCATCTCGCTCACCTTCCCACGTCAGGCGGGACCGTCCAAACGCCCGGGTCGAACGCCGTTTTCGCCGAATCGAGTCATGGCGATGGTCGATACGGGGTGGCGGAGACGCCGGTCGCGCCGACAGGCCTCTGGACAACTCAGTCGTGCGATTCGACAACGAAGCGGTCCAAGCCGTCAACGTCGACCAATTGGTCGTCGGACATCGCCATCTGACTGCCTTCGGGCAACGCAGATAGATCCTGTTGTGCGCTGGCGCCGTCGGAGAGGATTATGGCCCCCGGGTTCCGGGCGGACGAGATCGTTGGGGCTGCAGCCGCGGCGACGGCCTCGACGGGACTCGCTGTACACCGGAGGTCCCCGACCGCAGAGGTCGATTCGACTGAGCTCCCGACGGCGGGCGGGCTGGGGGCCCAGCCCCGGGTCGGCGCGGCGGAGGCCGGGGCACGAATCCACCTGCCCTCTGGCCCCGTCGCCGCCTGCGTTGGAGCGAGGCGAGGGCGCTGAAGCCGCCCGTCACAAAGGCAGCGACGACCAGCCCGGCGATTGCGATCAAGAACGTGCTCATGGCGTGGACCCCATCGGCTCGATGGAAGAACAGGAAATTACGCCAAGGGACGAGCGGTGTCTATCGGATCGACCGACCGGATATTGGCCATGGCAATGACGAAGCCTGGAGGTGCCCGCCCGCTGGATCGACAAGCCCGGTCACCGTCACGATTCGTGACACGCCATCGGCACGGACATCGCGCCGATGGTCGATTCCGGAAACCCAAGGTCGCTCCAGTGACGTCACCGCACTGCCGGCCGGCACCGCCAACGTCATCGATTCGGTGTCCGCCTGTGCCAATGCAGATCGTGACGCATACGGAGAAGTCGTTGCCTCCCAAAAGGCGTGGCGTCAAGACGCCCGTCACGGTGACGTGCAGTAGGTTGCGGGCATGATCCTCGAACACGCCTGCCTCGATGTCGTCCCGGGTGAAGAACAACATTTCGAAGCTGCCTTCTCACAAGCCCAGGGCCTCATTTCAGCCATGACCGGATTCAGGTCACTCCGTCTGGAACGGTGCCTCGAGACCCCCTCGCGCTATCTGCTTCTGGTGGAGTGGGACCGCATCGAGGACCACACCGAGGGATTTCGAGGATCGGACGAGTATCACCAGTGGCGTCAGCTCCTGCACCGCTTCTACGACCCGTTCCCGACTGTCGAGCACTATGAGCCACTCGTCCATCTCTAACCCGAGGCAGGCTCCATGCCGTGTCGGCGCATGAGGGCCAGCTCGTCTTCTCGGTTCGGCGGCTCCGGAGAGGCCCACAGCGCCTCCAGGTCTGCGAAATACCCGTCCAGGGCGGGGGCGTGGATGACGAGCAAGCGGGCCCGCTCATCGCTGGTGTTCCCGAACGTGTGTGGTTCACCGGCCGGCACCAAGACGAACATCCCACTGGTTCCCCGGAACACGTCGTCGGCGACCCGAAACTCCACAGACCCGTCCAAGACGAAATACGCCTCTTCGTTCCCAACATGGCTGTGGGCCGGGGGCATCCTCCCGCCGGGCGGCAAGGTCCTTTCCATCAACGAGAGGCGGCCCTGCGTGCTCGCCGCGGTGGCTTTGAACCACATCTCGCTTCCCCGCGCCTCTCGGCGCAAGCCTTCACCGCTACCGAAGCGAAGCACGATTGACCTCCACGGCTCGGGTGCGCTGTCCAAAGGTGGTGCTCGGGCGTTCCCGCTTCAGCTCGAAGAGGACTCCGCCGCAGATTTGAGACGTTCGAGCGTCTTCTCCATGCTGTCTCGATTGTGCGCAGCGCGATCGGCGACCCCGCTCACCGGCGTGCCCAGAGCCCTGGCGACTGCGCCGCGCTGGTCGATCCAGGTCTCGGTGACCCGACACCCACTCGAAGTCGCCTCGAACGTATAGCGCCATTCGGCGACCTTGAATCCCGCCGCCGTGGTGCGGAAGGCGAGAAGGCGCCCGGGCTCGAGCTCGACAATCGTTCCCGCCGTCTTCCACGTCTTCTTCCCGTTGCGGTTCATGCCCCGGAAGGTGGCGCCGACCTTGGGGCCGGTGGCGCCCCGCAACCACGTCGCCCCTTCGTTTTCGGGTGACCACTCCCCCATGCGCGTCAGGTCCGACACCATCGCCCACACCTTGTCCGCGGGGGCATTGATCTCCTGGGTCACACTCAGTTGCTCTGCCACGGTTCGCCAGGGTAGCGCGGGCGGTCCTTGCCATGAGGTGGACCGAACATTGCCTGACCGCCACGCCCAGTGGGCCGGGACGGCTGACGTCTGGACAGATACGGTGGAGCGACGTGACAATTGCGGGCCGATCCAACGCTGATCGTGCGCCAGACCCGAGGATATTCTCAAGTCTCGCTCGAGGCATTCCGTGACGGTGAGGTCGGCGCGGCACACGTCAAGACCGAACATTTCAAGACCGCGCTGAAGGAACAGCCCGCCATGCTGGCCAAGATTCCCGACATCGTCAACGCAGAGATTCCGGGAACCGAGCGGTCAAGACTTGCCGAGATGTCGGTGGCCGACTGACGCTCGGCAGAACAAGTCTGCGGCGCCTCGCTGACGATCTCAACCGACGGCCGGAGCTGTTACATCAACTCTTCTCTGGTCACATCCAGGTTGCGGAACGTCGGGGGGGCGTCACAGAGCTTGCCGAGGCTCTCGGCAAACGCCGCTGTCTCAGGTCGGTTCGAATTCTCCTGAGCCTTCTCGTAGCTCGGGAACTCCACGATTTGGAGGTAGGTGTTGGGCCGGTCACGGTCCTTGGTACGCACGGCCCGAGTGGAGGTCCGCCAATCCTTGGACGCTGTGAGCCATTGATCGAGGAAGGCGTCGAACTCATCGATGCGACTGGTCTGAAACTCGATGATCTGGATGAACGCCATCGTGGCCTCCGAATCTCTTGGTCAGTGAAGGACCGAGTCTACGAGGACGCGCCGAGGCCGTCACAGGGAGGACCGGAAGGAGGCGATGGTCGGGGCCGGCCCCTCCGACGGCCGAGGACACCGAGGCCTAGGCTTATTCCGTGGACCACGCCGAAACGTTGGGCCGAGCACCCAAAGAGCACCACGCCCGCCGGGTGTTCCAAGGGGCGAGGAATCAGGAGCTCGCGGCCGAGGTGCGACGCGCGCCAGCGAAGGGGGAGCGTTCCTCTGACCCCGAGTACCAACCGCCGATGGGACCGGATCTCTCGAACTGACCCAGCACCTGTACCTTCGCGCCCTCGGAGCCCTCGGCGTCGCGGCCGGGCTCATCGCCTCGGCCGTCTTTGTCTCCGCACCATGGGCGGTCTTCACCCTCTCCGTCGGTGCGGGCCTGTGCCTCGGACTGGCGGGGCGAGAGGCGTGGCGAGGCCGGCGCAACGACGCGTGAGCATCGGGGCGGACCTCTGCGTTGTATGGCCCGTTGCGATCTCAACGTCCAGACGGCGGCAAACGAACCTCATCTTCCCAGCCCTCGACGACGTTGAAGCCGTCGCCGGTGCGATCGCAGAGGTGTGAGATGCGCTGGGGGTACACTCGCCGACGGGGGCCTGACAATGCGATTGTCATCGAGACTGGTGGTCGGCCTGATCCTCGTCACGGCGTGTCTCGGCTTCCAAGCGATCCCTCGGGCGGGGGCGACGTCGTGGTGGATAGCCCCACTCGGGAATCAGCCCTGGCAGTGGGAGCTCAGCCACGCCTTGAGACTGACCAATGCACGGGACATGGGGACCAACGACAAGCTCCCCGGTGCCAGACATGCCCCGAGCCCCGTCATCTTCGACATCGACGGGATCATCAACCCGAGGTCGACGGTGGTTGCATTGCACGCACGGGGCAAGCATGTGATCTGTTACGTCGAGGTGGGAGCGGTCGGGAATTACTACTCGGCACAACAAGAGGGGATCACCACCTCGTACTACCAACAGCTCCGATCCGCCGGCGTGTTGGGAACGAAGGTTCCCGGCTATCCCGAGTACTACCTGAACATCCGATCGCCGCACACGGTCTCGATCGTCGAATCGATGATCGCCACGCAGTGCGCAGCCAAGGGATTCGATGCCGTGGAGACCGACATCGACGAGGAGTACACCGACGCCAGTGGGTTCCCGTTGACGAGGGCTGTAGAAGAGTCGTACATGACGACGCTGGCCCACGCCATCCACAGCCTCGGGTTGGCATGGTGGATCAAGAATCCCGACGACACCGGGGACAGCTACGCGACGGACATGTACCCGCTGACCGATGCCGTGCTCACCGAGCAGTGCAACCAATTCTCGACGTGCGGATCACTGTCGGCCTACATCGGCCACAAGGCGGTCTTCAACGCCGAGTACCGGGGCGCCCCGTCATCGTTCTGTCCCCACGATGGCGCACGGGGGTTCAACGGAGCCAAGTTCAATCGGGGTCTGACCGGCGTCAGAAAGCCCTGCCGGTAGTCGCTGCTTCGGAGTCACGAAAGGCGACGGGCGTATCGGACCTCGTCCACCGCGACCTCCCAGATCTCCACGGACCGGCGCCCTCCGTCGGGCCGCCAGCCGTCAGCGCGGTAGAAGCGCCGGGCGCGGTCGTTGCCCACCAGGACCCACAGCACGGCGGCGGTGAAGCCCCGGAGGATGAGTCGCTGACGGGCTTCGACCATCAGGCGGCGCCCCACGCCGAGCCCCCAAGCCCGGGGATCGACATAGAGGGCGAGCACCTCTCCCCTGTCGTGACCATCGGCGTCGCCCGACGGGCCCGTGGTGGCGAAACCGCACACGGCACCGCCTTCGACGGCCACGATCGTGGCGGGGGCATCGGGGTCGGCCGAGGCGAAGGTGTAGTGATCCATCCGGTCCTCGGGGCGGAGGGCGTCGAGGTAGTCCTGGGCGAGGAGTCCCCGGTAACCCATCTGCCAGGAGCGGACATGGACGCCCGCCACCTCGGGGGCGTCGTCGGGTCGGGCCAGCCGCACCTCCACCACCCCCTTATCCTCCCAGGACCTGGTTACCACCGGTCGCGGCCCTGAGGACACGGGCGGTAGGCGTTAGGCTGGGGGTTCGTCGTCACCCCGGGAAGGTGGCGGCTCTCGGGGAGATGGTTCATGCGGAGGGGGGCGATCGGGGCGGCGCTGGTGGCGCTCGCCCTGTCCACGGTCACAGGGTGCAACTTGCCCGTCAACGCGTCCAACGCCCTGGGCTTCTTCGTGTCCTCTCAGAGCCCCAGAGACGTCGACGCCCTCGCCAACAAGCTCAGGGTGCCGGTCGAAGGGATCTCGGGCTACACCAGTCAATCGTCGTGGGGTGCCATCGGCACGTACCAGCCTCCCGCCACGGGACTTCGCCTCTACCTCGGGGTGGCGATGTCGCCGAGCAACTCGAGCCCGGCGCAGACGCCCGCCAACCTCGGCGTCTATCAGCAACTGGCGCAGACCCTCGTCAGCCACGGCCAGCCCTACGCCATCTTGCGGATCGGATGGGAGTGGTCCACGACCTACTTCTCGTGGGGGGTGCAGAACACCACCCCCGCCCAGTACGTGACTGCCTTCGACGACATCGTGACGACCATGCGCAGTGTGCCCGGCCAGCACTTCTTCTTCGACTGGTGCGCAGCCGCCGACATCACCCCCACCAACGGCTCGTATGCAGCGTCGTACCCGGGTGACCAATTCGTCGACTACATCGGCACCGACCAGTTCGACAACCCGGGATCGAGCTGGACCGCCACCCTCGACACCGTGGGCGGGCTGGCGTACACCGTCAATTTCGCCAAGGCGCACGGGAAGTTCGCCAGTGTCCCGGAGTGGGGCCTCAACGGCTCCGACGACGCCGCCTTCATCAACGACATGTACGGCTTCATCACCAATCCGAGCAACGAGGTCGGCTACAGCTCGTACTTCTCCTACGACGGAGCTGTGAACTCCGACATCACCCAGTTCCCCAATTCCGCGGCTGCCTTCGGCCACGATTTCGTCTAGGCCCGGCGACGCCACCCCCTCGGGGTCAGTCCGTCATCTGGTTCATGAACTGGTTGAGGTCGAAGTAGTCGCGCCAGGCCTTGATGAGCCCGTTCTCGAGCTCGAAGGTCCCCATGACGGGAAGGCTGATCGTACGCTCGGGCGAGATGAAGTGGTCCACCCTCTCGGTGAGCACCACGTCCCCGTCGGCCACGATGTGGCGAACCTCGAAGTCGACCCGGTCCCACCCGGCGGTGAAGCTGACGATCAGCTCGCGGATGGCGTCGTGACCGACCAGGGGGTCGACGGGAATGTTGTGGTAGGTGGCGTCGGGATGGAAGTACCCCATCATCTCGTCGATGTCGAGCTTCGACCATGCGGCACAGAATCGTGTGACGACATCACGGGGCGCTTCGGACACGGGTCACCTCTCGATCGGCGGGCCCGTCATGCGTAGCACCGGGAGCCCCCTGACGGCACCTTCTGGCAACGTGGCCAGAAGGTGACCATGTTCGGTGCCATGCTGGGGCGGTGCGGGCCGACCGTCTCGTGGCCACCCTCCTGTTCCTCCAGGCGCGCGGGCGGGCCACGGTGGCCGAGGTCGCGGCCGAGCTCGAGATCTCGACCCGGACGGCGCGCCGCGACCTCGAGGCCCTCGCCATCGCCGGGGTCCCGGTGTACTCGCAGTCGGGGCGCGGCGGCGGCTGGTCGCTCGTGGGAGGGGCCCGCACCGACCTCAGCGGGCTGACCGCCGCCGAGGCTCGGGCCCTGTTCCTCGTGGCCGGTCCCGGCGCGGCGACCCCCGACGTGAAGGCGGCACTGCGAAAATTGGTGCGGGCCCTCCCTGAGACCTTCCGGGCCAGCGCCGAGTCCGCGGGCGGGGCCGTCATCATCGACGCGTCGGACTGGGACCGCCTTCCTGTCGATCCACCTGAGCATCTCGGTGCCCTGCAACAGGCGGTCGTGGACGGGGTCCAGGTCAGGCTGCACTACGCGGGCCGCGACCGCGAGCCTGGCGAGCGCACCGTGCACCCCCTCGGCCTCGTGGCCAAGCGCCAGACCTGGTATCTGATCGCCGACACCGATGCGGGATTGCGCACCTTCAGGGTGAGCCGGGTCCGAGCCGTCGTGGTCACCGATCGACCCGTGCAACGGCCTGACGGATTCGACCTGGCCGAGGCGTGGCAGGCCGTGTTGTCGACCCTCGACGAACGGCGTGCCCCGTGCCGGGTCAGCGCGCTCGCCGACGCGGGCATCGTGGGAGTCCTGCGCGGCGCACTGGGGACCCGTCTCACCGTCGGCGAGACTTGTGACGACGGTCGGGTCGCCGTCGAAGTGCGGGGCCACTCGGCGCAGATCGTGGCGGCCGAGCTCGCCGGGTTCGCCGACCACGTCGAGGTGACCGGACCCGAAGCCGTGCGTCATCACCTCGCCCATCTGGGCCAGAGCCTGCGCCATCGCTACGGGGCGAGCTGAACCAGGCGGTACGGAGGCGGTCAGCCCGCGGCGTCTCGAACGTCGAGGGCGGCGGATATGGGGCGTAAGCCAGCCTCGTCCTCGTGGGTCTGACCCTGGACGAGTTGGCTGCGGCTGATAGCCACGACGCCGGCCACCAACGACCCCAACGCGGCCGCTTCGACGAGGACGGCGAGCGGGGCCAGCTGAAGGTGTTCCGCGAAGATGAACACCCCGAGCAGGCTGGCGACGAGGGGGTCGACGATCGTGAATCCCGGTTGCGAAGCGGCCAGGGGCCCGGCCTGGAAGGCGTGCGCCGACAACAACATCGACGCCGCTCCCACCGCCACCAATGCGTAGGGCGACCATGTGAGGAAGATTCCCAGGCCCGCGTTGGTGTGCGAGCTGAGCTCCTTGATCACCGCGGCCACGAACCCCCACGAGATCCCCGTGGCCACCCCGAGCGTTGCCGCCTTGCGCGCCGGTGAAGGTGCGACGCCCCGACGCATGGGAGTGAAGGCGATGACCGTCGCCACGATGGTCAGCCCGACTGCCGAGATCCCCGCAAACCACCACGAGGCGGCCTGGGCATGGAGATGACCGCCCGACGGGCTGGCGGTGAACAGGAACACGCCCAGACCCGCCGCCATGGCCGCGGCGGCCAGCCAGTCGTGACGAGCCACGCGCCGGGTCCCGATGATCGCCATGTAGGCGAAGACGAAGAGCAACTCGGTGGCGAGGATGGGTTGGACGAGGGCGAGGTCGCCGTAATGGAGCGCGGCGACCTGGAAGACGAATCCCAGGATCATGCTGGCGATGCCGGCGACCCAGATGGGCTGGCGGACGAGGTAGAGGAGCAGCTTGGGGCTCAGGCGCTCGCCGCCGGGGGCGGTGGCTGCACCGAGGCGCTGGCACACCGACGAGGTGGCCGTGCAAAAGCTCGCGGCGAGAGCGAGCATCACCGCCTTCACCATGAGCGCGATCCCTGTGCCATTGACCTTCCCGTGCCGTACCCCCCCGGTCATGCTATTTGCTGGTGGGACGGGGCCGGACCCCCCCCTCGCCACCCCGTCCTGATGAGGAGCTCGCCGAGCAAGCGAGCGTCCCCACGGTTGCCACCCTCGGGGACCCCGACCGGGTGCATCTCTGTCTCGTGAACAACGAATCCCTTCCCCTGAACGACGAATCCCTTGCCTGAGGAATAAAGATAGGTGAAGCTATCTTTATATAGGTGGGCTGGGAGCCGGCTCGGAGGAGGTTGCACGCATGGGCATCGCACTGGTGACTGGAGCCTCGAGGGGATTGGGCCGGGCCATCGCCGAGGAATTGGCCGAGCGGGGATGGGCGCTCGTGATCGACGCTCGGGACGGCGATGCGCTCGCCGAGGCGAAGCGGGCCATCCTCCCCCGCGTGGGGCCGGGCGCGTCGCTCGTGGCCCTCGCCGGCGACGTGGCCGATGTCGAACATCGTCGGGCCCTGGTGGGCGCGGCTCAGGCGCTCGGAGGTCTCGATCTCCTCGTCAACAACGCCAGCACGCTCGGGGCGACGCCGTTGCCGACTCTCGTGTCCTACCCCCTCGACCAACTCGAGCAGGCCCTGCGGGTCAACGTGATGGCGCCGCTCGCCCTCGTCCAACAAGCCATGGCGCTCTTGCGGCGCTCGACACGACCCGCCGTCCTCAACATCACGTCGGACGCGTCGGTCGAGGCGTACGAGGGGTGGGGAGGCTACGGGCTCTCCAAGGCCGCACTCGATCACCTGAGCGCCGTGCTCGCCGTGGAGGAGCCGGCCCTGCTCGTGTGGGCCGTCGATCCCGGCGACATGCGAACCCAGATGCACCAAGACGCCTTCCCCGGCGAGGACATCTCGGACCGACCGCGGCCCGAGGAGGTCGTGCCCGTTCTCCTCGGGCTCATCGACGCCGCAGTGCCCAGTGGCCGGTACCGCGTGGCGGACCTGCGATCGGCACCCGACCTCGCGCTCGGGACGGCGAACTCGTGAGCACCCTCGCCCCCACCTCGAGGCTTGCTCGCACCTTCGTGTTGCCACCCGAGCTCGAGGCGGGCGCACCACCCGAAGCCCGGGGGATGACGAGGGACGCGGTCAGGATGCTCGTCGCCCACCGAAGCGACGACACGCTCGTCCACTCACACTTCTCCGAGCTCCCCCGCTTTCTCGACGAGGGCGATCTCATCGTCATCAACACCTCGGGGACACTGGCCGCCGCGGTCCCCGGTGTCGACCGCGCCGGGCGGAACATCGAGGTCCACTTCTCCACGTGTCTCCCTGCCGATCTGTGGACCGTCGAGTTGCGTCGCGGCGACGAGCCGTGGTTCGGGGCCGAGCCCGGAGAAGTGGTCGAGCTCGACGGGGGTGGGCGCGTCGAGCTGCTCACCCCGTACGCAACACACACCCGTGGGGTCCGCCTGTGGGTCACGTCGGTGACCACCCCCGAGGCCTTGCACACCTACCTGGCCGTGCACGGGCATCCCATTCGCTACGGGTACGTGCGCGGCAGCTGGCCCATCTCGACCTACCAGAACGTCTACGCCACCGAGCCCGGCTCCGCCGAGATGCCCAGTGCCGGTCGGCCTTTCACCCCCGAGATCCTCACCCGTCTGGTGGCGCGCGGCGTGGGGGTGGCGCCCCTCGTGCTCCACACCGGCGTGGCCTCACTCGAAGCGTCCGAACCGCCCTACCCGGAGTACTACCGGGTGCCGCGTCCCACGGCCCACCGAGTCAATGACACACGGCGCCAGGGTGGGCGGGTGATCGCCGTCGGCACCACGGTCGTGCGCGCCCTCCAGACGGTGGTGGACCCGAGGGGCGAGGTGCACGCCGGCCGCGGGTGGACCGACACGGTGGTCACCCCGCAACACCCGGTAACGTCTGTCGACGGGATGCTCACCGGTTGGCACGAGCCCGAGGCGTCACACCTCGCCATGCTGGAGGCGATCGCCGGCCGGCCCGTGCTCGACCGCTCCTATGCCGCCGCGATCTCCGAAGGATATCTGTGGCACGAATTCGGCGACGTCCATCTGATCCTGCCGTGACCGTCGACACGCCTCCCCTCGAGCCACCCCTGGCCTCGATGCCGACCACACGCCGCGCCATCCTGATGGCCCTGAAGCGCAACGGGTCGATGCACACCCAAGACCTGGCCGAGCAATTGGGGATCACAGTGGCGGCGGTTCGCCAACAACTGGTCCGGTTGAGCGAGGACGAGCTCGTGACACACCGGCCCGACCCCGAAGGCAGGGGCCGGCCGTCGCACTCCTACGAGCTCACACTCGGCGCCGAGATGCTGTTCCCCAAGCGCTACGGCGATCTCACCACCGAGTTGCTCGGCTATCTGGGCGGGCCCGACAGCGACGAGGTGACCGGGCTCTTCGAGCAACGGCGCAAGCGCCGGCTCGCCGATGCCCAGACCCGCCTCGAGACCATGGCCCTCGACGAGCAGGTGGCCGAGCTCACCCGCATCCTCGACGAGGACGGCTATCTGGCCGATGTCGAGCACCTCGATGACGGCGGCTGGCGCATCACCGAGCACAACTGCGCGATCTTGTCGGTGGCAACGGGCTTTCGCCAGGCGTGTTCCAGTGAGATCGCCTTCATCCGTGATGCCCTGCCCGGTGCCCGGGTGGAACGCGTCGCCCACCTGATGGACGGTGCCCATGTGTGCGCCTACGAGGTCCACGCCTCGTAAGCTCGGTCGCCACGACCCGAGTGCGAGGGGCCCGCATGGAGACGACGACCGATCACGTCCCTCAGAGCCGGTTGGTGCGGACGGAGATCCCCGGCCCCGAATCACGCCGGCTCATGGACCGGCGCCGGGCCGCCATCCCGGCCGGAGTGGGAACGACCCTCGGCGTCTTCGTGGCCCGGGCTGCGGGCGGGATCGTCGAGGACGTGGACGGCAACCGGCTGATCGACCTGGCGTCGGGAATCTCGGTGACCAACGTCGGAAACAGCGCACCACTCGTCGTCGCCGCCGTGCAGGAACAGGTCGAGCGCTTCACCCACACGTGCTTCCAGGTGACGCCGTACCTCGGCTACGTCGAGGTGTGCGAGCGCCTCAACGAGCTGACACCGGGCGTGCACGAGAAACGCACCTTCCTCATGAATTCCGGGGCCGAGGCCGTCGAGAACGCGGTGAAGGTGGCCCGCTACGCCACCGGGCGCAGCGGGGTCGTCGCCTTCGACCACGGGTTCCACGGGAGGACGCTGCTGGGGATGAGCATGACCGGCAAGGCCATGCCCTACAAGCAGGGGTTCGGGCCCTTCGCACCCGAGATCTACCGGGCTCCGTACTCCGATCCTTTCCGGGGCACGGGCTCTCTGGCCGAGACCATCGACGTCCTCGAGACCATGGTGGGAGCATCGTCGATCGCGTGCGTGGTGGTCGAGCCCATCGCCGGCGAGGGCGGGTTCGTGGTTCCCGAGCCCGGGTGGCTCGCCGGATTGGCCGCAGTGGTGTCAGGCCAACGGCGTGGTGTTCGTGGCCGATGAGATCCAGTCGGGGTTCGGCCGTACCGGTGCCTGGTTCGCGTGCCAACACGAAGGGGTCGTGCCCGACATCGTGACCACGGCCAAGAGCCTCGGAGGCGGGCTCCCGATCTCGGCGGTCACCGGGCGCGCCGACCTCATGGACTCGGTCCATCCCGGAGGTCTCGGCGGCACCTTCGGAGGCAACCCTCTTGCCTGCGCCGCCGCGCTGGCCGCCATCGACACCATGGAGCGCGACGGCCTCTTGGAGCGCGCCAGGCGAATCGGAGAAGTCATGCTCGAGCGGCTCGGGATCATGGAGGCGTCGAACCCGGCTGTCGGCGACGCCCGGGGGCGCGGGGCGATGGTGGCCATCGAGCTGGTGGGACCCGACGGCATCACACCCGACAAGGCCGCCGCGGCCCGGGTGGCGGCGGCATGTCACGCCCAGGGAGTGCTCGTCCTGAGCGCGGGCACCTATGGCAACGTGCTGCGCCTGTTACCCCCGCTCGTGATTCCCGAGGATCTGCTCGACGAGGGCCTCGCCGTCCTCGAGGCGGCTCTCTCGGAGGCCTGAGCGCCCGTCACGAACTGCGGTCAGCTGTCGAGCGACGACATGACGTGCTTGATGCGGGTGTAGTCCTCGAACCCGTACATCGACAGGTCCTTGCCATAGCCCGAATGCCGGAAGCCCCCATGGGGCATCTCGGCCACGAGAGGGATGTGGGTGTTGATCCACACACACCCGAAGTCGAGTCGCTTGGCCATCCGCATGGCACGGCCGTGGTCGCGCGTCCACACCGAGGACGCCAATCCGTACTCCACGCCGTTGGCCCACGCCACGGCCTGGTCCTCGTCGCTGAACCGTTGCACGGTGATGACGGGCCCGAACACCTCCTGTTGGACGATGTCGTCGGACTGCAGCACGTCGCTCACGACGGTGGGTTCGTAGAAATATCCCCGGTCCCCGATCTGATGGCCACCGGTGCGAAGCGCA
Source organism: uncultured Acidimicrobiales bacterium (assembly GCA_963796765.1). GTDB lineage: Bacteria > Actinomycetota > Acidimicrobiia > Acidimicrobiales > UBA8190 > Chersky-840. The sequence goes on from CAWCMY010000002.1 coordinate 846,834, forward strand.
GCGTGAGTCGGCAATGCATCGATGAAGCCACGGACCCGGGCCAGCTGGTCGGTGTTGTTGAGCGGGCCGAAGTCGGCTCCCTCGACGTCGGGGCCCGCCACGGTCTGGCCCTGGGCCTGTTCGACAAGCGCCGACGCGAGGTCGTCGTGGATACCGGGCCCGGCGAGCACTCTTGTCGCCGCCGTGCAGTCCTGACCGGCGTTGAAGTAGCCGGCGATGGCGATGGCCTCGGCCGCCTTCTCGACATCGGCGTCGTCGAAGACCACGACCGGCGCCTTGCCCCCGAGCTCGAGGTGGACGCGCTTGATGTCCTGGGCCGCGGCGATGGCCACTTCGCGCCCGGCGCGCACGCTTCCGGTGATCGACACCATCTGCGGCACGGGGTGCGACACCAAGGCCCGACCTGTCTCGATGCCGCCACACACCACGTTGAACACACCGGGTGGCACCACTTCGGCGACGATCTCGGCCAGGAGCAATGTGGAGATTGGAGTGGTCGGGGCGGGCTTCAGCACGACGGCGTTCCCCGCCGCGATGGCGGGGGCGAACTTCCAGACGGCCATCATCATCGGGTAGTTCCAGGGTGTGACCTGGGCGCACACCCCGACCGGCTCGCGCCGGACGAACGACGTGAACCCGGTCATGTACTCACCCGCGGAGCGGCCTTCGAGGAGCCGGGCCGCGCCGGCGTAGAAGCGGATCTGGTCGACCATGGGGGGGATCTCCTCGGACATGGTCAACGCCTTGGGCTTGCCGGTGTTCTCACACTCGGCCTCGACGAGCTCTTCGGCGCGCGCCTCGATGGCATCGGCGATGCGGAAGAGGGCGAGGCTGCGTTCCGAGGGCGTCGCGTCGCGCCACCCTTCGAAGGCATTGGCGGCCAACGCAAAGGCACCGTCGACGTCGGCGGGGCCCGAGTCGGGCATGGTGGCGAAGACCTCACCCGTCGAGGGGTTCACGACATCGGTCGTGGCCCCGTCCTTGGTGTCGGCGTACTCCCCGCCCACGAAGTTCCTCAGCACGCGCCTGGCGCCAGTCATCGAAGCTCACTTTCCCCGGTCGGCGGGCCGCATGGTCCCGACGGCCCACAATCGCACTCGCGGCCGCCGCGGACAAGGCCGCCACGCCCGACGCGGGCACGGTCCTTGGCCTCGTGGTGGCGGGGTGCGCCGGTAGGGTCAGACCGAGCGGGAGGAGACCACGATGCGGGTGCTGCTGGTCGGAGCCGGGGGGGTCGGGACGGCATTCGCCAGGACCGCAGCCCGCCGGGACGTGTTCGAGCACATCGTGGTGGCCGACCACGCGCTCGAACGCGCCCAACGGGCGGCACAGGCTGCAGACGACCGGTTCGAGGCGGTGACCATCGACGCATCGGATGAATCCGCCGTCGAGGAGCTGCTGCGCGCCAAACGCTGTGACGTCCTCGTCAACGCCGTGGACCCCCGCTTCGTGATGCCTTTGTTCAACGGGGCGCTGCACGCCGGGGTCATCTACCTCGACATGGCCATGTCACTGTCACACCCCCATCCCGAACGTCCCTACGCCGAGACCGGGGTCAAGCTCGGAGACGAACAGTTCTCCTTGGCCGCCACCTGGGAGGCACGGGGCCAACTCGCCCTGGTGGGCATGGGCGTCGAACCCGGCCTGTCCGACGTCTTCGCTCGGTACGCGGCGGACAATCTCTTCTCGGAGATCGACGAGGTCGGCGTGCGCGATGGCGCCAACCTCGTGGTCGACGGCTACGACTTCGCCCCCACCTTCTCGATCTGGACGACGATCGAGGAATGCCTCAATCCCCCTGTGATCTGGGAGCGGGACCAGGGCTGGTTCACCACCGAACCCTTCAGCGAGCTGGAGATCTTCGACTTCCCGGCCGGGATCGGCCCGGTCGAATGCGTGAACGTCGAGCACGAAGAGGTCCTTCTCGTCCCACGCTGGGTCGACGCACAACGGGTGACGTTCAAGTACGGCCTGGGCGAGGAGTTCATCTGGGTGCTCAAGACCCTGCACAAACTGGGCATGGACTCCACCACGCCCGTGGCGGTGGGCGCGGTCGAGGTGTCACCACGCGACGTCGTGGCAGCCTGCCTGCCCGACCCAGCCGAGCTCGGCGACCGCATGCACGGGGTCACCTGCGCCGGCACCTGGGTGACCGGGGCCGACCTGGACGGCCGACCCCGAGAGGTCTATCTCCACCATGCCGTCGACAACGCCTGGTCCATGGCGGAATACGGGTCCCAGGCCGTGGTGTGGCAGACCGCGGTCAACCCGGTGGTGGCACTCGAGCTCGTGGCCACCGGGGCGTGGTCGGGCGCAGGTGTGCTCGGCCCCGAGGCCTTCTCGGCCGACCCGTTCCTCGAGCTGCTGGTCGAGCACGGCGCACCGTGGGCACTCGACGAACGGACACCCGGTCGGCGCTGAACCCTGCTGTCAGGGCCGGGCCGGCTCGTCGGGCCAGGGCGGCCGCCACCTCAGAGGGGGGTCCCCGAAGTCGAGGTCTCGAAGGGCGTGCTCGAGCACGAGCTCGGACAACTCAGCCGCGCTGGCATCGAGGATCCGGGTGTTGAGCGCCACCCGACGGGCGTCGGCCTCGGCCCTGGCGAATTGCTCCTCGAGGCGACGGCGCCGGCGGGTCCAGTGCAAGATCCCCGCGGCCGCGGCGCAACCGAGCAGCAGTGCCTCTGCGGCCAGCGCGAACGCCAAGGCCGTGGTCACCCCCCTACCCCCACCAGATCCAGAGTACTGCGGATCTGAAAACTCGGCTCTTGCTCAGTCCTCGGGAGCCGGCACCACGAGAACGGGAACCGTCGAGCGGTGCAGGAGCTTGTGGGGCACCGAGCCCAGGATCGCACCCACGATGGGGCGCTCACTGCTCCCGCCCACCACGATGACCCGGGCGTCGCGCTCGAGCGACGCCTCGAGCAGCGACTCGACGGGGCGGAGCGCGGCCACGAGGGGCTCGACCGACACCGACGGGTCGATGGCTTTGGCGGCTCGGACAGCGGCGGCGAGATGGTCGGCACCGATCTTCTCGAGTTGGTGCTTGTAGTCGGCGGTCTCCCCGCCCATCGGGTTCGGCTCGTACCCGAACACGACCGTCAGCGGCGCGTCGAAGGCCTTGGCCACGGCCACCGCCACCCGCAGGGCCGCGTTGGACCCGGAGGAGCCGTCGTAGCCGAGGATGATGTCGCCGGCCATCAGTCGGTCACCGCGGTCACCCCGGGGGTGAGCGGTGGAGCGGGCGCATCGACCGACTCCGCCACCTCCCGGTCCCGCTTGAAGAAGTCGCCGTTGCGTACTCGCCAGATCAACATGAGCGGGACCCCCAAGAGCAACAAGCCCACACCGAGCACGAGCGGTGGACCGAGCCCCTTCTTCACATAGAAGTGTTGGTGGAGGAAGGTGAAGCTGAAGTGCAGGCCCGGGAACCAGGCCTGATTGCCTGAAGACGAGTTGACCGGGTCGGAGTAGTAGAAGATCGCCACCACGAACAGGACCGTCAGGATCACAGCCCCGAGGAACGGGGCGAGGCCGATGAAGATGAAGTTCTTGAGGCTCTTGAAGATGTGGCGGCGGTAGTAGATGACACAGGCGAACCCGGTCAGGCCGTAGTAGAAGGCGATCCCGAAACCGAGCGCCTCGATGGAGTTGGCCAGGACGTCGTTGGGACTGATGAGCGTGAGCGACACGTACCACACGACGGCGACAGCCCCGAAAAGCAGCGTCGAGAACCCTGGCGAAAGGTGCTTGGGGTGGATGTCGCCGAACTTCTTGGGCAGTGCCTTGTGCACGGCCATCGACAACGACGAGCGGGCCGCGGGCAGGATGGTGGTCTGGGTGGACGACGACGCCGATGTGAGCACGCAGATCAGCAGCAGCTTGTTCCATGGCGAGCCGAGCACGGCGTTCCCCAGCGCGTTGAGCACGTCACCGATGTTGTTGTCATTCGTCAAGAACGCGACCCCATGGAACGACTGGGCCGCAACGGACACGACGACGTAGATCGCTACCAGCACGACGGTGGACCACAACGCGGCTCGTCCGGGCGTCCGCCTCGAGTCCTTGGCTTCCTCGTTCACGGTGACGGCGGTGTCCCAGCCCCAGTAGATGAAGACCGCCAGGAGCATCCCCGCCGACAAGGCGCCGATGGAATGGATCTTCAACGGGTTGAGCCATTCGAACGAGGGCCGGACACTGTGGGCGATGTGCTTTGTGTAGACCTTCACCACGGCGGTGACGGCGAAGATGACCAAGATGAGGAACTCGGCGCCGAGCAGCGCATACTGGGTCCGGGCCGACAGCTCGATGCCGATGTAGCAAACGGCCGTCATGACCACGATCCAGACGACCCCGACGAAGGTGACCCAGAATCCCCCCGGATTGCTGGCGATCCCGTTGGCGCCGAACAGATAGAAGGTGTACTGCCCGGCGATCTGGCTCAGGTTGGGCATGACCACCAAGTCGGTCATGAGGATGCCCCAGCCCGCCATCCACCCCGTCTTGGGGCCGATGGCACGGGTCACCCAGGTGAACGTGGTGCCACAGTCGGGGTCGGCCCGGTTCAGGTAGTAGTACGCGGCAGCGATGAACAACATGGGGACGAAAGCGAGCAGCATGACTGCCGGCGACTGGAGGCCGACGTAGAAGGCCACAAATCCGAGTGTGGCGGCCAAGCTGTAGGCGGGGGCCGTCGAGGCGACCCCGATGACGAGGCTCGACAACATGCCCAGAGCCCCGGACTTGAGGCCCTTGCCTCCCGACGGCTCGCCGATGGGTGAGGATCCCAGTTCCCCGGAGTCTGCGGTCGTCGTCGTCAATTGACCCCTCCCCCGTCGCGCTGCGAGCATATTCGCAGAAGAATTGCCCGCTGACAAGCAATCTCGTTGCATAATGATGAAGAGGGCCGCAGATTCGTAAGGCCGCTTCGATGGACCCGGCCCGAGAGCGAGAACTCATGGCCGTGGGGAGGACCTGAGCGCGATGACCGACTCCAACGCAGAGAACAGAGGCCAGCCCAAGACCGGTGCCGACGACGAACGACTCGGCGCCAGGGCTCGAGAGCTCTTCGCCAAGGAACACGCCGCGCTGATCGAGGCGACGCCGCAGTCGCGCCGGCTCTTCGAGCGCGCCCAGAAGTCACTGCCCCTGGGTGTGGCCTCGTCGTTCCAGGCCGCCGACCCCTATCCCATCTACCTGGCCCGTGGGCCTCGGGGCCGAGGTCTGGGACATCGACGGCCGCGACTACTTCGACTTCCACAACGGCTTCGGGTCGACTGCGGCCGGTCACGCCCATCCCCGGATCGTGGCCGCCATCGAAGGCGCAGCCCGGTCCGGAACCCAGTTCGCGGTGACGACAGAGCCGGCCGTGGCGCTGGCCGAGGAACTGTGCCGACGGTTCCGGCTCGAGCGGGTCCGGTTCACCAACTCCGGGACCGAATCGACCATGGACGCCATCCGCTTGGCCCGCGGGGTGACGGGCCGCGACGTCATCTGCAAGATCGAAGGCGCGTACCACGGACATCACGACACGGTGATGTTCTCGGTGGCGCCCAGTCTGAACCTCATCAAGGCCTCCGACGAGTCGGGTCTGCACCCGCCGGCATCCAAGGGCATCCCCGTCGAGATGGAGAAATGGACCCTGGTCGTGCCCTACAACGACCTGGGCGCCCTCGAGCGCCTCTTCGTCGAGCGCGGTGACGACATCGCCTGTTTCATTCTCGAGCCCGTCATGATGAACATCGGCATCGTCCTCCCCCAGCCCGGATATCTCGAAGGGGTCCGGGAGCTGTGCACACGCCACGGGGTGGTCCTCATCTTCGACGAGGTCAAATGCGGCGCCACCATCGCGGCCGGCGGCGCCATCGAGCGCTTCGGGGTCCAGCCCGACCTGGCCTGCTTCGCCAAGTCGACCATGGGCGGGACCGCGGCCGGCGCCTTCGGCGGTCGGGCCGATCTCATGGACGAGATCGGCCACGGCATCGCCCAACAGGGCACATTCAACGGGAACCCCCTGGCTGCAGCCGCCGGTTTGGCGTCACTCACCGAGGTCCTCACCCCCGATGCCTACGAGCATTTCAAGCAGATGGGCAATCGCCTGGCCGAGGGGTGCAACCAGGCCATAGCCGCCCACGGGATCCCCGCCCATGTGATCGACCTCGGCTGCAAGGGATGCGTGTCGTACCGGCGGGAGCCTCTCGTGGACTACCGGAGCTTCCTCGAGACCGACGCCGATCTCTTCGACGCCTCGTGGGCGTGGCTCGTGAACCGGGGCGTGTTCATGACCCCGGGCAACGAGGAGCAGTGGACCCTGTCGGTCCAACACGAGGCGGTCCACATCGACCGGTTCGTCGACGCCTTCGACGAGTTCTGTACCGCCGTCGCCGGATGACGTTCCGCCGACCGTGCCCGGCGCCCAGTCCGCTCAGCGTCCCAAGGCGTCGCGCACCTTGAACCCGACGCCCGCCCCGGCCAGGAGCCACGGGACGTGGGCGGGCCACGGCACCGGCGGCCACGATCGCGACGCGAACGAAGGCGGGTCGCCGAGACCACACAGCCATCGGCCGACAACTCGGCCGAAATGCACCGACAGGGCCACACCGCTGCCGCAATATCCCATGGCGTACACGACGCCGGAGTCCCGGTGACGGCCCACGTGCGGGAAGCGGTCGGCCGTGAGCGCCACCTGGCCTCCCCAGGCCCGTGCCGACACGCACGCCCTCGAGTTGCGGATGGACCTTGACCATGGCGCCGTACAGCAGGTCCCGGGACCTCTCCACGGATGTGGGCGAGAGCGACGTCCGGCCCCCGAAGAGGACACGCCGGCCGTCGGGCGACAGGCGCCAGTAGTGGAGGAGGTTCTTCGTGTCGAAGAACATCCGCCCGTGGGGGTTGACCGACGCGGCGAGGTCGGGGGCGATGGGTTCGGTGGCGATCATGTAGCTCCCGATGGGAAGGACACGCCGACCCAACCACGGGACGAGCCGACGATCGGTCGTGCCGTTGGTGGCCACGACCACTTCTCCGCAGCGCAGCGCGCCGCGCGACGTCTCGAGCTCGTATCCCTGCCCTCGCCGCTGCACGTCCAGGACGGTGGTCGCTCCCTGCAGCACCGCACCCGACGCCATGGCGGCCCGGACCAGTCCCGCGGCCAATTTGGCAGGGTGGACTCCGGCGCTGCGCTCGACGAGAAGTCCCCCGAAGAACCGGCTCGACCCGATCTCACCTCGCAGGTCCGAGGAATCGAGGAACCGGGCCTCCTCGCCGATCGAGGCGTAGGTGGCAGCGAGCGCTCGCTGGTGGCGCGCCACGCGGGGATGGTGGGCCAGCTCCACGATGCCCCCGTCGTTGCCAGTCGAAGCCGATGCCGAGCTCGGTGCTGAGGTCGCCGATGCCCTCGAAGGCGGTCACGGTCTCGTCCCAGAGCTGTCGCCCGGAGGGCTGGGCGAGAAACTCCGACAGATCTCGTTTCCCTCCCGGGTGCACCATGCCGCCGTTGCGACTGCTCGCCCCGGCCCCGATGTCGTCACGATCGAGCACGATGACGGCGCGCCCCGCCCGCGAGATCTCCCAGGCGGTGGCGAGGCCGGTGTACCCGCCTCCCACCACGGCCACGTCGACGGTCGGCCGGCAACCGCACGGGCGCCGCTTGGGGCAGGTCGACCTCGTCCCACCAATAGGGCCGGGCCACGTAGTCCGGGGTCAGGGGTGCGGCGGGCGCCATGGGGCAAGGTTCGCATCGGGGGTCGATCTCGACAACACCGGAGGCCGGCGATGAGACCCGAGGGCAAGGTGGCGCTCGACGAGCTCGACAAGCGGATCATCGAGCAGCTCCAGCAGGACGGGAGGAAGGCCCTACACCCAGATCGGGCCGGTGGTGGGACTGTCCGAGGCCGCCGTGCGCCAACGCGTCCAACGGCTCATCGACTCGGGCGTGATCCAGATCGTGGGGGTCACCGACCCCAGGATGGTCGGCTTCGGACGCCAGGCCATGATCGGGCTGACCGTCGAGGGCGACACCCGCAAGATCGCCGACGCCGTCGCCGCGCTGGACGAAGTCGTCTACGTGGTCCTCACCGCAGGGTCGCTCGACGTCCTCGTGGAGGTCGTCGTCGAGGACGACGAGCACCTCCTCGAGTTGCTCAACAACAAGATCCGGTCCATCGAGGGCGTGCGGGACACCGAGACCTTCATGTACCTCCGCATCCACAAGGAGACCTATGCGTGGGGAGCACCGTGAGCAGCGACCCCGACCGGCTCCAGGCCGATGCCCGACGTCATCTCTGGATGCACTTCTCGCGCCTCGGGAGCTACGCGCACAGCGAGATCCCCGATCTTCACCCGGGGATCGGGGGCGCGGCTCTACGACATCCACGGCCGCTCGTTCCTCGACGGCCTGGCCAGCCTGTTCGTGGTGCAGGCGGGGCACGGTCGGTCCGACCTCGCCGAGGCGGGTCGGCGCCAGGCCCAAGAGCTGGCGTACTACCCCATCTGGTCGGCCGCGCACCCGGCCGCCATCGAGTTGGCGACACGACTGGCCGAGCTCGCTCCCGGCGACCTCAACCGTGTCTTTTTCACCACGGGCGGCTCCGAAGCTGTCGAGTCGGCATGGAAGTTGGCACGCGCCTATTTCAAGGCGATCGGACAACCCGCAGCGAACCAAGGTGATCGCCCGCGACCTCGCCTACCACGGCACAACGATGGGTGCACTCGCCATCACCGGGCTCCCCGCGCTGCGCGACCAATTCGAGCCGATCATGCCCGGCGCCGTGCACGTGGCCAACACCAACCGCTTCCGCAGCCGCGTTCGGAGCCGACGTCGTGGCCGACGACGCCCGGTTCGCCCACGCCTGCGCCGATGCCATCGAGAGTGCCATCCTGGCCGAGGGGCCCGAGACCGTCGCGGCGGTGTTCCTCGAGCCCCTGCAGAACACCGGCGGGTGCTTCGTCCCGCCACCGGGGTACTTCGCCCGGGTGCGCGAGATCTGTGATCGTCACGGCGTCCTCCTCGTGTCGGACGAGGTGATCTGCGCCTTCGGGCGGCTCGGCGCGTGGTTCGGGGCGCAACGCTACGGCTACCAACCCGACATGCTGACCTTCGCCAAGGGTGTGACGTCGGGCTACGCACCGCTGGCCGGGGTGCTGTGCCGTGACTTCTTGGCCGAACCGTTCCTGTCGGGCGATGCCAGCTTTTCCCACGGCATCACCTTCGGTGGCCACCCCGTGTCGTGCGCCGTCGCCCTCGCCAACCTGGCGGTGCTCGAGCGACGAAGGCATCATCGACCACGTGGACACGCTGGGCCCCGGGCTCGGGGCGCGCCTCGACATCGCTGCGCGACCTGCCCATCGTCGGCGACGTCCGGGGGGACGGTTTCTTCTGGGCCGTCGAGTTGGTGAAGGACCCCGACCACCCCGAGATCCGCTTCACCCCGGAGGAGCGATCGAGCTTGATCCGCACCTTGGTGGCGCCGAGGCTCTTCGAGGAGGGCCTCGTCTGCAGGGCTGACGACCGGGTCGACCCCGTCGTCCAGCTGTCGCCCGTCCTGACGTGCGGTGACCACGAGCTCGACGAGATCGAGGCGACCTTGCGCACCGTCCTCACCGAAGCGAGCAAGCACCTCTCACTGCACTGGTGAGCCGGCGCCGCACCGGGTAACGGGGCCCTGCGAAGAGCCATCGATACACTGCCGCCTGTCGACGGCGCCATGCCGCTGTCGAGCCCTATCGGTCAGTGCGAGGAGCCCCGTGGAACCCTCCGATATCGAATCCATCTGTCAGCTCAAGTACGCCTACTTCCGGCTGCTCGACCTGAAGCGCTTCACCGAGCTCGGAGAGCTGCTCACCGAGGACGCCACCACGGCGTACCAGTCGGGCGAACTGCGCCAGAGTGGCCGGGCCGCCATCGTGGCGTTCCTCCAGGAGTCGCTCGGCGACCCCGACATCATCACCATGCACAACGGCCACCATCCCGAGATCGAGCTCGGAGACGACGACACGGCCACCGGACGGTGGTACCTCGAGGACCGCGTGATCGTCCCCGCCCATGACTTCGAGATCCACGGCACGGCGCTCTACGAGGACCGCTACACCAAGGTCGACGGGTCGTGGAAGATCGCCCACACCGGATACGAACGGATCTACGAGGAACACATCCGCTATTCGAGCGGAGCCGTTCGCTCGATCCGGGCCGGGGGCCAGACCACGACGTTCTGATCCGCCTCGATCGCCCGTTCAGGGAACGAGGACGACCTTCCCCGTGACCGTCCGGTCGAGCAGGCCGCCCATGACCTCGGCGGCCTGGTCGAAGGGGCGCTCGGTGGGCTCGACGGGATGCAGCCGTCCGCTCTGGACCATCTCGATCAGCTCGTCGAGCATGGCCCGATGTCCCTCGGGGTCGCGCATGGCCCAGGCTCCCCAGTCGACCCCGACCACGGTGCGGTTGTTGAGCAGCACGTGATTGAGCGGGATCGAGGCGATGGGGCCCGATGCGAACCCGATGACACAGAACCGCCCGAATGCCTTCGTGGCGCGCAGCGCGGGCTCACTGTGGCGCCCGCCGACCGGATCGACGACGACGTCGACACCCCCCTCGGTGAGCTCGCGCACCCGCGTCTTCAAGTCCTCGCTCTCGTACTCGACCGTGGCGTGCGCGCCCATGCGGCGCGCCGCGTCGAGCTTCTCCGCACTCGAGGCGGCCGCCACGACGCGCGCCCCGAGCTCGAGGGCGACGTCGACGGCCGCCAACCCGATGCCGCCCCCGGCTCCGAGGACGAGCACCCACTCGCCCTCGGCCACGGTGATGCGGCGGGCCAAGGCGAACCAGGCCGTGCAGTAGCTCTGGATGAAGGCGGCCGCTTGGCTGAATCCGAGCGCGTCGGGCACCGAGTCGAGCGAGGACGCGGCCACCGCCACCTGCTCGGCGAAGGCACCGAAGCCGGTCATGGCCATCACCCGGTCCCCGACCTCGACGCGGGTGACGCCATCGCCGACCGCGCTCACGACGCCGGCGATCTCCCCGCCCGGCACGTAGGGGACGGCGGGCTTCATCTGGTACCGGCCCTGGCAGATGAGCCCGTCGACGAAATTCACCCCCGCGGCCTGCACGTCCACGACCACCTGTCCCGGTCCGGGGACAGGGGTGGCGCGCTCCTCGACGACGACGTTGTCGAGCGGGCCCAGTTCCTTGCACACCATGACGCGCACCGATCCGGACACTACGGCACCACGGTGCCTGCCCCCTCCGGCCGGACCTCTCCGATCTCGAATGCAGCTCGAACCTCGGAAACTTCTTGCATCAGAGGTGCAAGTTTCTTAGGATTGGGCGGTGGTGTCGATCGTCGAGCACAAGACCGGCGACGGGCGCGTCGCTCGGGGCGAGCGCACCCGCCGTGCTCTCGCCGAGGCGCTGATCGCTCTCCTCGAGGAGGGCGACGCCCAGCCCACGGCCCGACGCATCGCCGAGCGAGCCGGTGTGTCACTGCGGCTCGTCTTCCATCACTTCGACGACCTCGAAGCCATCCTCTCCGATGCGGTGAGGATCCAGGAACAACGCCACTGGCACCACATCAGGCCCGTCGAGTCGACGCTCCGCGTCGACGAGCGGGTGGCCCGGATCGTCCGCCAGCGCACCGTGGTGTTCCAGGCCACCGCCCCGGTGCGTCGCTCCGCCGAGCTCATCGTGCACAGCTCCCCCACCGTGGCCGCCGAGCTCGGGCGCAGCCGGGACTGGCTCCGAAGTCAGCTCCGGGCCACCTTCGCCCCCGAGCTCGGGCCCCGACGACCGGCGGATGCCCGGCTCCTTCTCGACGCGCTGGAGGTGGCGACGTCGTGGGAGACCTGGGATCAACTCGACCGGCTCGGTCGAACGACATCGAATTGCCGACGGACGATGGAGACGCTGGCCCGTGCCGTACTGTCCGAATCGCCAACCGGAGGAACACCATGAACATCCTTCGAACACCCGACGAGCGCTTCGACGCACTGGCCGGGTTCGACTTCACTCCTCACTACGTGGATGTCCCGTGCGGCGAGGGGACCGAAACCCTGCGGGTCCACTATCTCGACGAAGGCCCTGCCTCGGGGGCCGAGAAGATCCTTCTCATGCACGGCGAGCCGTCATGGTGCTACCTCTACCGCAAGATGATCGGACCACTCACGAGCGCCGGCTTCCGGGTCATCGCGCCGGACCTGGTGGGCTTCGGTCGTTCGGACAAGCCCGGCGCCCGCGGCGACTACACCTACGCCCGCCACGTGGAGTGGATGCGCGCCGCGCTGTTCGACGAGCTCGAGCTGTCGGAGCTCACCCTCGTCGGCCAAGACTGGGGTGGGCTCATCGGACTGCGCCTCGTGGCGGAGCATCCCGACCGCTTCCGTCGGGTGGTGGCGGCCAACACCGGCCTACCCACGGGCGACCTGGACATGGGTGAGGCCTTCTTGGCCTGGCAGAAATTCTCCCAGGAGGTCCCCTCCCTGCCCGTGGGTCGCATCGTCGACGGCGGAACGGTGTCGGACCTGGCACCCGAGGTGATCGCGGCCTACGACGCGCCCTTCCCCGACGAGACGTTCAAAGAAGGGGCCCGCCAATTCCCCATGCTGGTGCCGTCGCGCCCCGACGATCCCGCCTCCGACGCCAACCGCCGAGCATGGGAGGTCCTGGGCGAGTTCGACAAGCCCTTCCTGTGCGCGTTCAGCGATCGCGATCCCATCACCCACGGCGCCGACCGGATCTTCTGTGATCTGGTGCCCGGGACCCGGGGCCAGGACCACACCACCATCGCCGACGGGGGGCACTTCCTCCAAGAGGACAAGGGCGAGGAACTCGCCGCCAGAGGTGATCGACTTCGTCCACCTCAACACCGCCCCCTGACCAGACTCTCCAACAACGACCGATCGGATCACCATGGGCCGCAAGATCCTCTTCGTCACCACCGACCAGCAGCGCTACGACGCCCTCGGGTGCACCGGCAACACCATCGCCCGGACCCCGGTCGTCGACGCCCTCGCTGCCGACGGCATCCTCTACCACCGCGCCCACAACCAGAACACGGTGTGCACGCCGGCGCGCTCCACCATGATCACGGGCCAGTACGTCCGTACCCACGGCGTCACCTCCAACGGTGTCCCGCTGCCGGTCGACGCGCCCTCTGTCGCCGAGCACCTCCATGACACCGTGGGCTATCGCACTGCCCTGGTGGGCAAGGCTCATTTCCAACCCGGCTTCGACCCCGAGGGGAAGTGGACGGAGAACTGCCTGGCCAAGGAGGGCTCGACGGGGCCCTACCGCGGCTTCGACCACGTCGAACTGGCCATGCACGGCTATCTCCGACGCTGGCACTACGACAAATGGCTCGAGGCCAACGGGCCACAGTGGCTCGATGCCTTCTACCCCCTCATCAATTTCGCCAGCATGGGCCTCAACGACGAGGGCGGCGGGGACACCGACGCCCCCGAGGTCAAGCACAATCCCATGCCCCGCGGGATGTACCACACGGACTGGGTCGCCGATCGGACCATCGCCTGGCTGGACTCGCTCGACCCCGCCGACGACTGGTTCTGCTGGATGAGCTTCCCCGATCCCCATCATCCCTGGGATCCCCCCGTCGACGAAGTCCGGCGCCGGGTCGACTGGCACGACCTCGACCTGCCCCCGGGCCATCCGGGGTCGAGGGACAACGCCGTCGAGATCCTGGCCCAGAAGCCGCACCATTGGCTCGACTGGTACGAGGGACGTTTCCAGAACATGGAGGGCGGGCCCATGAAATTCGTGCCGGGGAATATGTCTCACGACCAGGTCCGGGAGGTGAGCGCACTCATCCACGTGGAGAACGAGCTCATCGACGAGGCCCTCGGCCGGGTGATGGCCCGCATCGACGAGCGCGGCTGGGGTGCCGACACCGATGTCGTGTTCACGACGGACCACGGCGAGCTCCAAGGTGATTTCGGTCTGCTCTTCAAGGGGCCCTATCACGTGGACGCGCTCATGCGAGTGCCCCTGGTATGGCGGCCGGCTCCGAGCGCGGGCGTGGCTGGGGCCGAGGTCACCGAACCCGTCGGCCACGTCGATCTCGTCCCGACCTTCTGCGAGATCGCCGGGGCGGCGGTCCCTGACTGGGCCCAGGGACACGCCCTGCCCCACGCGCCGGGGTCGGACCGCCAATGGGCCATCACCGAGTGGGACAGCCAGTTCTCCCACATCGGCATGCATCTCCGCTCGATCTTCCGCGACGGGTGGCTCTGCACCGCATACGAGCCGGGACCCCTCTACGAGGGAACCGAGGGTGAGCTCTACGAGCTGGCCGAGGATCCCCTGCAGTGGCGCAACTTGTGGGACGACCCCGCCTACCGGTCGCGCCGTGACGAGCTCGTCACCGACCTCTACGACAACCTGCCCCCCGAACGCGAGACCAAGCTGGCCGTCGAAGCCCCGGTCTGACGGCGGGTTCACCGAGGAGGCTCGGCGCTGAGCGTCTCGTTGTAGCCGTGCAAGACCGGACCGTCGCTCCCCCACCCGATCCGGGTGATCGACGCCGTGGCGAGGTAGAGGCGCCACACCATCTCGTCCCCCCCGTCGAGCGCCCACGTCACGGCGGCTTTGATCGGTGAGACATGGCTCACCACCACGACGTCGGCATCGGCGCGCGCCCCCTCCCCGGGAACGGCGAAGAGCTCGTCGCAGGCACGCCGGACCCGGTCCCCGACTGCGGCCAGCGACTCACCGCCCCCAGGCGTGAACGCCGGGTCGGCCCTCCACCGGGCCCACACTTCAGCGGGCACGTCCCGGAGCGGCCGCCCCTCGAGCTCGCCGTAATCGACCTCGATCCACCGTTCGTCGACCTCGACGGGCGACGTCAACCCGAGAGCCTCAGCGCTCTGGCGGGCCCGCCCGAGCGGGCTGGAGACGAGCCGGGCCACCGGCCCGAGCGCGGCGCTCAGCGCGGCGGCATCGGAGCGACCTCGGGCCGTGAGCGGCGACTCGGCCCGGCCCAGAAGCTGCCGCGCCGCGTTCCCTTCGGTTTCGCCGTGCCGAAGGAGGACGAGCACCGGGCCGTCAGGGAACCAGGATCCGGCCGCACTGCTCGCAGGTGATCACGGCATCGGGGGAAGCCTTGCGGACGCGGTCGAGCTCCATCGAAGACAACGTGAGATGGCACCCGCTGCACGAACCGCCCACGAGGCGCGCCGCTCCGGTCCCCCCCAGCTTCGATCGCAACTGCTCGTAGCGTGCCAGCAGGTCCTCGCGCACGCCCGAAGCGGCGGCCCCACGGGCACGGTTCTCGTCGGCGAGCTCTGCATCGAGCGACACCTCGGTCGTGGCGATGGCTTCCCGGAGGCGCTCGGCGTCTTTGTCGAGGGCCTGGCGCGTCACGTCGCCGGCGCCGAGCTCCCGATCGAGCGGCTCGAGCCCTTCCATGACCTCGATCTCGCGATCCTCGAGCTCGCTGATGTGGCGGGCGAGGTGCGACACCTCCTCGTTCATGGCCTGGAGCTCGCGCGAGGCGACGATCTGTCCACCGAAGAGTCGCTTCTCCAGTGATTCGCGCCGGGTCCGTGACGCGTCGATCTGCTGCTCGAGCGCGCCTTGGCGGTCACCGAGCTCGTCGCGCTGGCGGCGCAGTTCCTTGGTCCGGACATCGAGGACGGCGAGCTGGCGGTCGACCTCGGCCAACTCGCCCCGTTCGGGCAGCGTGGCCCGGCGATGACGGATCTGGTCGATCACGGTGTCGTGATCCTGGACTTCGAGCAGCCGAGCCAAGGGCCGAACCGGTGTCTCGGGCACCTCCCCCGGCTCTTGGGCACCGTCGGCGGTGGTCATCGTCCGCCCGTGGCGCGGTGGGGGTCGTGTGGTCTCATCCACCATGTGCCGGCCGCCACCATTGTGCCGGGGCTGGCGGACCCCTGCCGACCGGACCCACCGGCCTCGGGCTGGAGCCGCGCCGCCCGCAAGGCACCGACGAGGGCCTCGTCCGCCACGGCACCGGCCTCGTCCCACCCGAACCAACGCGCCTCAGGGCTCTCGCCGGGTGGGGGCGCGGGGTCGCCATCGGGTGCGAGCAGGAGATAGCGCAGGTCGAGGTGGGTGTGCCCGAGGGCGGCTTCGTGCACGTCCACATGGAGGAGACGCGGCCCTCCGGGCGGATGGGCGAGCTCGAGGCCCGTCTCCTCCTGGGACTCGCGCAGGGCCGCGTCCGACGGCGCCTCTCCAGGGTCGAGATGCCCACCGGGCTGCAACCACCGATGCAGGCGCTTGTGCATGTGCAACACGGTGCCGCGACGCCCCACCACCACGGCCGACCCCGTGACGTGCTCGAGCCCGGCACGTCGATCCAAGGGGTCGGGCAGGGTGTCGAGGTAGGCCGCGATGCGCGCCCGGGCACGGGTTTCGCGCTCGTCCCCGGGCACGTGCGCCTCGATCGCGCTCCGGATGTCAGCCACGACCGCTTCTGAGCAGTTGCCTTGTCCGACCAGCCGCCGGGCCCCTTGCGACACGGGCCATGGCTAGCACAGCGCCCCGGGCCGCGAGGGGTGACGACCCTCCCCGCGGCGGAGGCTCCAAGATGGTGGCATGAAACAGAGCATCCGACTCGGTCGGATCGGTGGTGTCCCGGTCGGGGTCCATTGGAGCGTGGCAGCCATCTTCGCCCTCGTGACCTGGCAGCTCGCCACCACGGTCTTCCCTGACGCCTATGGCCTCGGGGGCCGACCCGTGTACTGGGTGGCGGGTGCCGTCACGGCCGCGTTGTTCTTCGTGTCCCTGCTGGCCCACGAGGGTGCCCACGCCGTCGTGGCCCGGCATCACGGCGTCGGGGTCCGCTCGATCACGTTGTGGCTCTTCGGTGGCGTGGCCCAACTCGAAGGCGAAGCGCCCCACCCCCGTGCCGACTTCGCCATCGCCGCCGTCGGACCCGGCACGAGTGTGGCCCTGGCGGGGGTCTTCGCCGCGGCCCAAGCCCTCCTCGAGCAGGCCGGAGCCCACGGGCTCGTCGTGGGGGTGTCGTCGTGGCTGTGGCAGATCAACCTGCTCCTGGCCGGCTTCAACCTGATCCCCGCCGCCCCCCTCGACGGCGGCCGGATCCTCCGGGCGGGGCTCTGGAAGGTCACGGGGAACCGGGTCCGCGCCGCGGTGCTGGCGGCCCGGGCCGGCTCGGGCTTCGGGATCGTCCTGATCGGCTTGGGCCTGGTCGAATTCGCCACCGGGAGCCCGTTCGGGCCTCTGGCCCGTCGTGCTCGGCTGGTTCCTCTTCAGCGCGGCCCGGGCCGAAGCCAACGCCGAGCTGCATCCGAGGGGCGCGGCGCCAGGCATCGGAGCATGGACGGTGGCCGAGGTCATGACCGCACCACCTCCGGTCGTGCCGTCGGCCATGACAGTGGCGGAATTGCTCGGCCGGCCCGGTGCTGTGGTGGTCGGGCCACCGCCTGGCGGCGGTGGTGGGGCCGACAGGTGGGCTCGAGGGGTTGTTGACCATCGACCGGGTCCGCGGCCGTACCGGTCGACGAGCAGACCACCACCCTCGTCGGCGCCCTCGCCGATCGGATCGAGGGGCTGGCCCTGGCCAGGCCCGACGAGTCGGTGGCCACGGTGCTGGCTCGAATGGACGGGGCGGGAGGACGCCCGGCGGTTGTCCTCGATCCCGCCAACCGCGTGGCGGGCGTCATGACCCTCGACGACGTGGCCCGCGCCGAGCACGGACCCCACAACCCGGTTGGTTCACGCCGGTAACGTCTCGGTGGTGCACGAGGGCCCGGCGTTGTCGTGACCGAGGCCGCGGCGCTGGCCCGTGCGGTCGAGGCTGCTCGTGCCCGACTGATCGACTTCGTCGGCGGCTGCTCCGAGGACCAATGGGTGTCGTGTCCCCTCGGGGCCGGTGACCGGCGCCCGGTGGGGGTGATCGTCGACCACGTCGCCGACGCCTATGAGTACCTCGGCACCTTCGTCGCGGCCGATCTCTCGCGGCGAGCCCGTCGAGGTGTCGCCCGACATCGTCGACGAGCTCAACGCCCGACACGCCGCCGCGGTCGGCCCCGACCCGGGCGTCGGCCCTCGCCCACCTCGAGCGCAGCGGCGACGCCTTCGTGGCGCTGATCGAGCCCCTGAGCGCGCCCGCAGCTGTCGAGCGGCGAAGGTGGCGTCACCATCACCAGGTTCGCCGAGATCGCCGCGCGCCACGCCGACGACCACCGCGTCGAGCTCGAGAACGCGCTCGGCCTCGCCGACTGACGAACCCGGTCCCCGCCTCAGACGCGAGCGGGAACCCGCCGGCGCACCCGGGTGGCGGCCAGGACCACGAGGTAGACCCCGGCCGCCACGGCGATGACACAGAAGCTGGGCGGGAGGTGCGGGAACGCGTAGCTCAGCGTGAGCCCCGCCCACATGTCGCCGACGGCCACGCCACACGACAGCGCCAGGGCCCGGTAGGGGCGGGCGGTGAGTTGCTGCGCGGTCCCGGCCGGGCGCGGCCAGCAGCCCGAGGAGCAACAGCGCGCCGACGGCTTGGGTCGCCTCGGCGGCACACGCGCCGACCAGGGCGAGGAACCCGAGGCCGAGCAACACCACGGGGACACGACGGGCCGAGGCCACACGCGGGATCGAGGCTGGCGAACAACAGGGGCCGGGCGATGACCACCACGGCCACCGCCACGACGAGCGCGATGACGGTGGCCACGACCGCCTGACTCGTGCGAGAGCCCGAAGATCGATCCGAACAGGACGCTCACACCCGCCGTGGCGTCGGCGGTGCTCTTCGATGTCGTGTAGATGGTGAGGAACAGCACGCCCAGGCCGAGGATCCACGCGAAGACACTTCCCACCACCACGTCGTCGGCTTGGCCCCGTGGGCCCAGCGTCCCCATCAGGATCCCGACCGCGATCGGTGGCCACGAAGAGCCCCAGACGGGGGTCGACCCCGAAGGACAACGCGGCCAGGGCGCCGGCGAAGGCCACATGGCTGAGCGCGTCGCCGGTGAAGACCTGGCTCCGTAGCACGAGGAAGTAGCCGACGAGGCCACACGCCGCGGCGATGGCGGTCCCGGCCAGAAAGGCGTTGCGCAGGAAGGGCTGGCCGAGAAGCCCCCACCCGCGCCCGAGGCCGAGACACGGCGAGTCCGACAGCGGCGCTCACGCGGGCAGCGTCCCACCGCTCGTCTCGACCCCGCGCCGCGCCGGGCCACCACCGCCGCCGCCACATAGGCGGCGAAGGCCAAGGTGGTGACCCAGAAGCCGATCGGATACGGGGAGTAGTAGGCGACCGCCAAGCCCGATCCACGTCACGGCCAGGCCCAGCACGACGGCGATGGCGCCCCCGAGCACGCGGGCGGGGGGTGAGCCGCTGCGCGGTGGCGGCCGGCATCACAAGCAAGGCGAAGACGAGCAGTGCGCCGGTGATCTGGCTGGCCTCGGCGGCCGCCAATCCGAGCAGGACGAGGAACACGAGCGACAACCCCCGCACCGGCACCCCCCGGGCGGCGGCCACGTCGGGGTCGATCGAGGCGAAGAGCAGCGGTCGGCCGATGACGCCGAGCACCCCAAGGGCACCCAACGCCACCAGGGACAAGGTGAGCACCTGCGAGGTCGGTGATCCCCAGGAAGTTCCCGAAGAGCAACGAGTTGATCCCGTTCAGGTTGCCTCGGTAGAGGCTCACGAAGAGGAACCCCAGGGCGAGGAGAAACGTCTGCACCGTCCCGGTCACGGCGTTCTCCTGGCTGAACGCTCTTCCCCGCGACTGCGGGACCGTCGAGATCAACACCGCGGCGGCCACACAGAAGGCGAAGTAGCCGTACAGCGCGCTCACGCCGATCAACGTCGCTCCCGCCGCGCCGGGAAACCCCACCACGGCGATGGTGTGGCCGGCGAAGCTCTGGCGCCGGACGACCATGAACCACCCGATGACCGCGGCCATGACGGCCACGACGGTCCCGGCCTGCAGGGCGTGGACCATGAATCCGAACTGGAACAGCTGCCGGACGTCGTCGACGATGTTCCAGGTCAGCCTGGCCGCCGACATCAGTGAGGACCATGGACGGCTCCTCCGTGGCGATCGGCGTGATGGGCGGGGGCCTCGGGATGGCCCACGACGACGAGCCTCCCGTCGGTGGTGGTGAGCACCTCGATGGGCGTTCGGTAGAGGCGGCTCAGCGTCTCGCTGGTGATGACCTCGTGCGGCGTCCCCGCCGCCACCCCGCCTTCGGCGATGTACACGACCCGATCGAGATACGACAGGATCGGGTTGACGTCGTGGGCCACCATCACCACGCTCACCTCGGCTTGACGGCAAATGGTGCTCACGAGTGCCGCCACCGCGCTCTGGTTGGGTAGGTCGAGGCTGTCGAGCGGTTCGTCGAGGAGCAACAGCGACGGGTCGCCGTACCAGGGCCTGCGCGATGAGTATCCGTTGCTGTTCTCCCCCCGACAGCTCCCCGATGGGGCGACGGACGAAGCCGGCGGCATCGACGAGGTCGATGACTTCGCCGATGCGCTCCTCCTCGACGCGCCGGCGCTGGCGGGAGCGACGCGAGATCGGGATCGGAATGCCGAACCGGTCGCCGCTGATCCCGAGCCGCACGATGTCGATCCCCCGAACCCGCAGCGAAGGGTCGAAACTGCGGCGCTGGGGGAGGTAGCCGATCCGTTCGTTGTGCTGCACCGGGCCGAGCGTCGAACACCGTCACCGTGCCCGCCGACACCGGCAGCAGGCCGAGGACGACCTTCACGAGCGTCGACTTGCCCACCCCGTTGGGCCCGAGGACAGCGACGAATTCCCCGACGCCGACCGAGAGATCGACGCCGGCCCACAGGGTCCGACCGCCGACCCGGACGGCGGCCCCGCTCAGCCTGAGGACGTCGTGGGATCGAGCGCCCGTGTCGGCAGGTCCCCCGTCATTCGAGCCCATGTCAGTGACCGGTGGCGCGCGCCAGCGCGGCTTGGATTCCCCGGAGCTCGCGGACCTGCCAGGCCTCGAAGGTGTCGCCGGCGGGAGCGAGGGTCTCGGTGACCGTCGCCACCGGGATCCCCCGCGCCCGGGCCGCCTGGACCTGTGCGGTGACGTCCGGGGTGGCGTTCTGGCTGTTGTAGACGTAGATCTTGATCTGCTTGTGCTGGATCTGGGCGTCGATGGTGGCCTTGTCCGCCGCCGTCGGGTCGTTGCCCTCGCTGATGGCGTCGAGGAACGACGGCGGGGTCAGCAGCCGGAGGTCGAGCGCGGCGGCGAGTGGGGTCACGATGCTCTCGGACGCCCCGATCGGCGTGCCGGCGTAGTCGGCCTTGATGGCGCTGATCAGCTGGCGGTACCGAGCCAGGCCCTGGGTCGAGAACGAGACCATCTCGCCATCGAAGTACGCCGCGTCCTTGGGGTCGATCCGCGTGTAGTCGGTGGTGATCTGCCTGATGACCTTGTCCACGTCCCGAGGTGAGTACCACCGATGCGGGTTGCCTCCCGCCGCCACGCCCACGAGCTTGCCCACGTCGAGCACGATCCGTCCCCTGGTCGGGTCGGCGCTGAGCAGCGCTTGTGCCCACGGGTCATATCCCACCCCGTTGACGATGACGAACTGCGCCGCCGCGAAGCTCCGACCGTCGCGTGCCGTCGCCTCGTAGGCGTGGGGATCGGTGTCGGGGTTGGTGACGATGCTCGTCACCTTGACCCGGTCACCGCCCAGCTGGGCGGCGATGCTCCCCCAGAAGTTCTCCGCCGCGACCACCGAGATCGTCCCCCCCGGCCCGGCCCGGGCGGTCCTCGGGGCCGTGGCGCACCCCCCCAGGAACCCCGCCACCAGCACCCCCACGGCGACGAGGGAGGCTCGATGCTTGACCCCGGACACCTGGCCCAGGCTAAACGATAGTGATTCTCAATACAAGATAGGATGGATACGGGAGAGCCCCGAGACGCCTGGCCGCGCCCGGACGCGCTGAGGTCCCTTCATGGCCCGATGGCATAGTGATCCGATGGCGACCGACGAGACGCCCGAGCACGTCGGCTCGGGGGCGGCGCCCCGTGACACCCGCCAACGGCGGGCCGTGCTCGGCGCGCTGGGCCAGACCGGCAGCTTCCGCAGCGCCCAGGCCATCCATGCCTCGATCCGCCAGACGGGCGAGAAGATCGGCCTCGCCACGGTGTACCGGGCCCTCAAGATGCTCAGTGACGCCGGCGAGGTGGACGTCGTGCGCGACGACGCGGGGGAACAGCTCTACCGCCGTTGTGGGACGTCACACCATCATCACTTGGTCTGCGTCTCGTGCGGCACCGCCGTCGAAGTGGAGTCCGCTCCCTTGGAACGCTGGGCCGTGAAGGTGGGCGAAGCCCACGGCTTCTCCGACGTCTCGCATTCGCTCGAGGTCTACGGCACGTGCGCACCATGTGCCGGTGGCGCCGAGCGCGCTGCGGGCGACAGCACCGGGTAACACGCCACCTTCTCGATAACGACTCGCGACCTCAGTGGTCGGTCCTCGGTCGAACGGTTGCAGCTGTTCACCGGAGTCGGGCGAGGGCCTCGTTCAGCTGCAAGACGTCGATGTAGCTGCTGCCCATGAACCCGAGCTGTGGTCCGTTGGTCTCCTTGGTGATGAGCGCCCGCAGCGCCGAGGGGGCGATGCCCGTCGCCTTGGAGACCATGGGGATCTGGACGATCGCATCCTGTGGAGCAATGTCGGGGTCCAGGCCACTACCCGAAGTCGTCACGAGATCGGTCGTGGGCTCGACGCCGCGCTTGTGCCAGTAGGCGGCCAGCTGCCTGGTGTTCGCCACCAGGACCTTGGACCTCGGGCCCAGATTGGTGGCGGCAGACTCGCCACTCTTGCCGTTGGCCACCAACGGGTTGTCCCCGGTGTAGGGACCCAGATCGTCGGGCCGGCCTTGAAAGACACAACTGCCCGGTGGGTTTCCAGGGCACTTCGTGGCCGACCAGTCCTGGCCGATCAGCGTCGATCCGTTGGCCGTGATCGATCCGTCGGCCTGGTGCTTGAAGAGGACCTGAGAAATTCCCGTGCCGGCGAAGGCGTACACGAACCCGAAGAAGGCCGTGAACACCACGATCGAGATGATTGAACGACGGATATGGGCGATCATGTTGGGCGCTCGCGATCAGTAGGCGTGGAGGGCGACCAGGATCAGGTCGATGAGCTTGATGAAGATGAAGGGCACGATGATCCCGCCCACCCCGTAGATGAACACGTTGCGCCGCAGGATGGCCGCGGACGACGCGGCACGGAACTTCACCCCGCGTAGCGCCAAGGGGATGAGAGCCACGATCACCAGGGCGTTGAAGATCACGGCCGAGAGCACTGCGCTCTGAGGGCTGTGGAGCTTCATGATGTTCAGCGTGTCGAGCTGGGGATAGGTGGCGACGAACAAGGCGGGGATGATGGCGAAGTACTTGGCGATGTCGTTGGCGATGGAGAAGGTGGTGAGCGAGCCCCGGGTGATGAGCAATTGCTTGCCGATCTCGACGACGTCGATCAGCTTGGTCGGATTGGAGTCGAGGTCGACCATGTTCCCGGCCTCTTTTGCCGCCGTCGTCCCGGTGTTCATGGCCACCCCGACATCGGCTTGGGCGAGGGCGGGGGCGTCGTTCGTACCGTCGCCGGTCATGGCGACGAGCTTCCCGCCCTCCTGTTCGGTCCGGATCAGCGCCATCTTGGCCTCGGGGGTGGCCTCGGCCAGATAGTCGTCGACGCCGGCCTCCTGGGCGATCGCCGCCGCCGTCAGAGGGTTGTCACCGGTGATCATCACGGTGCGGATGCCCATCTGGCGCATCTCGTCGAACTTGTCCTTGATGCCCTGCTTGACGACGTCCTTGAGCTCGACGACACCGAGGACGCGGGCCCCGTCCGCGACCACCAGAGGTGTCGACCCGGCCCGAGAGAGACGCTCGACGATCTCGTTCAACCCATCGGGGCTCGTGCCCCCCTGCTCCTCGACCCAGCGCCGCACCGAGTCGGCTGCACCCTTGCGGATGTGGCGGCCGTCCATGTCGAGGCCCGACATCCGGGTGGTGGCCGAGAACGGGACGAAGGTGTGGTCGGTGCCGAGTTCGCGCTCGCGGATGGCGAAGCGCTCCTTGGCGAGCACCACGATCGAGCGTCCTTCGGGAGTCTCGTCCGCCAGTGACGCCAGCTGGGCAGCGTCGGCGAGTTCCTCCTCGCTGTGACCGCCGGCGGGGAAGAATGCCGAGGCCATCCGGTTCCCGAGAGTGATCGTGCCCGTCTTGTCGAGCAGGAGCGTCTGCACGTCTCCCGCCGCCTCCACGGCCCGGCCACTCATGGCGAGGACGTTGCGCTGTACCAGGCGATCCATCCCGGCGATGCCGATGGCCGACAGCAGCGCTCCGATCGTGGTGGGGATCAGGCACACCAGGAGCGACACCAAGACGACCACCGACACCGTCGCCCCCGCGAAGTGGCCGAAGGGCTGGAGGGCCACCACAACCGGCAGGAACACGATGGTGAGCACGGCGAGAAGGATGGTGAGGGCGATTTCGTTAGGGGTCTTCTGCCGGTTGGCCCCCTCCACCAGGGTGATCATGCGGTCGAGGAAGGTGTGGCCCCGCTCCGCAGTGATCCGCACCACGATCCGGTCGGAGAGGACCTTGGTCCCGCCCGTGACGGCGGACCGGTCACCCCCCGACTCGCGGATGACGGGGGCCGACTCCCCGGTGATCGCCGATTCGTCGACAGACGCGATGCCCTCGACGATCTCACCGTCGGAGGGGATGAGATCCCCGGCCTCGCACACGACGAGGTCTCCTTTGGCCAGCTCCGCCGCCGCCAACCGCTGCTCGGTGCCGTCGGGACCGAGGCGACGGGCCTCGGTCTCCGAGCGCATCTTGCGCAGCGTGTCGGCCTGAGCCTTGCCTCGTCCCTCGGCCATGGCCTCGGCGAAGTTGGCGAAGATGACGGTCAGAAAGAGCCAGATGGTGATGGACCAGGTGAAGATGCCGGGATGGGCGACCGCCTCGATGAGCGTCACGACCGTCCCGACGAGCACCACGAACATGACCGGGTTCTTGATCTGCACCCTGGGATCGAGCTTCTTGAACGAGTCGAACCCCGCCTGGCCGAGGATCTCACGGTCGAAGAGCCCTCGCGCCTCGGCCACGCCATGGGGTGCTGGGCCGGGCTGCGATTGTGGTTGCGGTTGCGCTGTCACCGTGGTCATCAGAAGAACTTTCCGTGGCTGAGCTGCTCGACGACGGGGCCGAGCGAGATGGCTGGGAAGAAGGTGAGGCCACCGATGATGATGATGACGCCGATCGTGAGGCCCACGAACATGCCGTTGTCGGTCCGGAAGGTCCCGAGCGATTCCGGAACGACGTTCTTCGCCGCCAGTGAGCCAGCAAGCGCGAGGGCCGGGATCATGATGCCGAACCGGCCGATCAGCATGTCGATGGCGCCGATGACGTTGTAGAAAGCGGTGTTCCCGGTGAGGCCCGCCATGGCCGAGCCGTTGTTGTTCCCCTGCGAGGTGAGCGCGTACAGGATCTCGGTGAACCCGTGTGGCCCGGAGTTCAACGGGCCGGCACGGCCGGCGTGGGTCGACACCGCGATGGCGGTGAGGACGACCACGATGATCGGCATCACCAGGGCCCCGAGGCCGGCCAGCTTCACCTCCTGGGCCTGGATCTTCTTCCCCAGGTATTCAGGCGTTCGCCCGATCATGAGGCCGCCGATGAACACGGCGATGATGGCGTAGATGAGGAGGGTGTAGAGGCCGCTCCCGGTACCTCCCGGCGTGACCTCGCCGAGCATCATCCCGGTCAGCGGGCCGAAGCCGCCCATCGGATTGAACGAGTCGGTCTGGCCGTCAATGGCGCCATCGGAGGTCTGAGTCATCGACACGTTGAACAACGCAGTGGTCGTGTCGCCGAAGCGCACCTCCTTACCCTCGGTGTTGCCGACCGTGGAATGGACGCCGGCGGCGACCACGGCAGGGTTGTTGGTGTGCTCGGAGTAGCTGGTGAAACCGACCCAGACACCGAAGATCAGGACCATGACCGCCAGCAGGGCTACCCCGTGCCGGATGCTCCGCACCATCTTGCCGAAGGTGTAGGTCAGGGCGAAGGGGATGGAGAGGGCGAGCCAGATGTAGAGCAGGTTGGTGAACGCCGTTGGATTCTCAAAGGGGTGGGCCAAGTCGACGTCGAAGAATCCACCGCCGTTGGTCCCGATCTGCATGATCGGACCCATGAACCCAGCGGGTCCACGGGGGATGGTCTGCGTGACACCGTTCAGCGTGTCATGGATCGTCACTGGCCCTGCCAGGGTCTGCACGGCCCCGGCACCGACGATCAGGATCCCGGTGAGGAATGCGATCGGGAGGAGGATGTAGAGCATGCAACGGGTGATGTCGACCCAGAAGTTGCCGATCGTGGGAGAGTTCTTTCGAGCAAAGCCCCGCACCACAGCGATGGCCACGGCGATCCCGACCGACGCGCTCACGAACTGCTGCACTGTGAGCACGCCCATCTGGGAGAAGTACGACATCGTCGTCTCGCCGCCGTAGTTCTGCCAGTTCGTGTTGGTCACGAACGACGAGATCGTGTTGAAACTGAGCGCCGGCGGAACGGCGCCGAGGTGCTGGGGATTGAGCGGCAGCGAGCCCTGGATCCTCAACAGGAGATAACCCACGCCGAGGAACACAGCGGAGAAGATCACCATCGAGCCCGCGTAGCGCTTCCAGGTCTGCTCGTGGTCGGGACCGGTGCCGAGGAGCCGGTAGAACGGCCGCTCGGCCCAGGCCAAGTAGTGCACCCGGCCGTCGAAGACCGCCGCCATATACGAGCCCAGATACCGCCAGGTAATGCCCAAGGCGATGACGAGGACGACGATGCTCCAGAAGAAGCCCATCAGAACCACTCAGGCTTGAACAGCGCCACGCCCAGGTAGATGAACACGATGATGGAAACGGCGAGGAGGATGCCCTGGACGACGGTCATACGTGCTCGAGCCCCCAGATCAGCCCGAGCATCGCCAAGGCGAAGCCGATGATGCCCAGTACCACGAGGAAATCTGCCATAGGGCCACTGTGCTCCGAGACCTCGTAAACAGGTCGTGAACAGAGCGCCACCGGCATAAACAAAATGTGAACCGGCCTGAGCCGACCCACGACGACCACGTCACGGCACGCCGATGACCGCAGATGAAGCGGTCCGTCGCGAGGTGGACAGGGAGATCCACGACGCGAGGCGCGGGCGCCCGCGCTGAGCGCCTGGGCTCGCCGCTCCTGACCGGCGGGGTCAGGTCGCGGCACCGAGCCCAGGTGCTCAGTTCCGGGGATCAGGCAGGCGATTCCGAACTGCTCGAGCTCGAGCTGCTCGAGCTCCCGGTGCCACTCGACCCGTTCGGGGGCCCTCGGTGGCCGGTCCCGGGATTGCCTCCGCCACCGGGCTCACAACCTCGGGCCATGCCCGTCGGCGGAGGGCCGGCGAACAACTTGTCGATGGAGGTGGTCCCGTCGGTGGTGACGGTACTGAAGGCAACCGTGTCACCCACGGCCAGTGCGCTCAGGGCCGACTTGCCGTTCTTCTCGATGTCGCTCGAGCTCGTCACGGCGTAGGTGGTGGTGTCAGAGCTCGTCTTGATGGTCACGCTGGACGCCCCGACGGCGGTGAGGGTCCCGTGGCGCGCGAGCGCGGCGGCGCCGGGCGGCGCGCCGGGTCTCTGACGCCCGCTCCCGGGCACGGTCGAGCTCGTGCTCGGACCGCTTGAGCCGGAATTCCCTCCAGCAGCAGCGGTCGTCGCCGTCGCCGCGCCGGCGCTCGTCGCCGTCGATGCGATGCCACCGGCGATGGCCCCCACTCCCAACAGGGCCAGTCCACTCATCATCGCCTTGTTCAAACGGCGACGGCCTCCTTGTCGCAGATCACCAAGTCCCGGGTCTCTGAGTTCTGGGACTCCGAGTCCTGGATCACCATGTTCCGGATCTCCATTCGGTTGCACTCTGACGCTCCTTTCCGAGCCCACCCGATCTCGGGGGGCACGGTCGAGCTTGCGCCATCGCCCTTCGCGCCGTCGTAGTCCAGCCTGTGTCCCACCTAGGAGTGGCGCCGCGCACGAGAGCTGCCTCTCACAGCGTCATCACAACCAGCGCACAGCACGGATTCGGTGATCGATCACGGCCACGCGGGCATCAACGTTCTTTGGCCTGTGCCGACCTACCCGTCGAGCAGGTCGTGAGCGCCGTTGTTGGCGCAGGGATGGCGCAGCTTCGACATCGCCTTCGCCTCGATCTGCCGGATCCGTTCCCGCGTCAGGTTGAAGTGCTTCCCGATCTCTTCCAGTGTCCGGGGCGTGCTTTGATCGAGCCCGAAGCGGAGCCGAATGATCATCACCTCGCGCTCATCGAGCGGAGCGAGGAGGCGGGTGATCTCATCCGCGAGCAACGAGTCGGCTGCGTAGTCGAATGGCGAGACAGCATTGACATCGGGTACCAGGTCGCCGAAATCGCTGTCACGCCCGTCACCGAGTGGCTCCGACGAGAGACAGTGGCTCTGATCGCCACCGCAATGCCTCGGCGAGCTTCTCTCGGGACAGGTCGGTCTCGCCCGCCAATTCGTCCAGCGTCGGTTGGCGCCCGAGCTTCAACTCGAGCGAAGTCCGCGACCAGTGGATCCGAGTGAGCAGGTCCCCGGCATGGGCCGGCAAGCGGATGGTCCGACCCGTGTTGGCTATTCCCCGACTGATCGCTTGTCGGATCCACCAGGTGGCGTACGTCGAGAACTTGAAGCCCTTGTTCCAGTCGAACTTGCCCACGGCGTGGATCAGTCCCAGATTCCCCTCCTGGACCAAGTCCAGCAGTGGAAGACCTGAGGCCTGGTACCTCTTGGCGATCGAGACGACGAGACGCAAGTTCGCTTGCACAAAGGTCTGATGAGCCTGCTCACCTTGTGCGACGACCCGGCGAAGCTCCCGCCTCTTCGCCGCGGTGAGCTCTGCGGCCGAGGTCTCAGCAAGAGACGCAGCGCGGCCGGCATCGATCATCTTTGCCAGCTGCGTCTCCTCGAGCTTGGTCAGCAACGCGTACTGACCGATGCCCCTGAGGTAGAGCTTGACGATGTCGGAGTCGTCGCGCTCGACACGGTGTCCCGCAATCACCAACAGCCTCCTCGGCACGGCGCGTTCGAACCCACTTTTCAGAGCCGCGAGTCTGGGCCATGGGCGACGGGCTCTGCCGGGGTGCCGAACTACGATTCGCCGTCACTGAATCCCGTACTTCTACAGTACCACTTCGACTTCCGCTGGCATGGTGCGGGCACGATGTCTTGGTCCGATCGACACCTCGACATCGGCGGGCGCCGGGCACACATCAGATGGCTGTGTCATGCACCGTGTCGTTGAGCCGGTCACGCCAGGGCCCTCAACCCGGTAGCATGGAGCTGAGTCGACCCGGTCCCAACAGCCACACGGCCGTTCCCGAGCGATGCGTTTCAGCTCGTGAATGGAGAAGACAATGGGCACTGGTACGGTCCAGAGGTACGACACTGTCCGCGATCTCAGCTTCCTTGCGTGCGACAGGGCAAGGTCGGTGGCCTGTGCCTAGAGGCCGGGAGCCCCGATCACGGGACCAGGATCGCGACAACGACCGCGAGCGCAAGGATTCCCGGGGCCCACGCCGTGGGAGCAGCGACGAAGACGCCCTGCGACTTCGCGAAGAGGGTCGCTCCTACGCCGCTGTGGCCCGGTCGTTGAACCTGAAACGCTCCAACGATGCGCTGGCCGCGTTCCTGCGGGCGCTGCATCAGCGGCCCGATGCCGAGAGAGCCGAGTTGATCGGCCGGGAACGGGCGCCGTCTGGACATCCTCGAGGTCCGGATCCGCGATCGGGACAAGGACGACCCGACCCGCCTCGATCGTCGCCTTGGAGCGCTCGAGAAGCTTCGCAGCTCGCTTTCCTGAGCGCCGTCTGAGCTGGATTGCCCGGCTCAGATGACCATGACGTTGCAGGCCTCGTCGCCCCTGCGGCCGGTCGTCATCTCGAAGCGGACGTGCTGGCCCGGCCGAAGGATGGCGGGGCCGAGACCCTGGATGCTGCTGGCATGGACGAAGACGTCCCCCGCACCATCGGGCCGGGAAAGGAACCCGTAGCCCTTCTTGGCGTCGAAGAACCTCACCGTGCCGACGGGTGCGACTCTCGGCCGCCGTCCGGTGTCTCGTGACGAGGAACGGCGAGGCCCGTGGGTATGAGACACTCGGCGCGCCGGCGCGTCATTCGCCCGTGGCTTGACCCTCGGACGCGACGCGGCGTTGGACCACCTCGGCTCTGTCCGGCCGCGCCTGATCGGGCGTCAGCGGGCCCGGCCTTCTTGGCCGTGATCTCGCGGGGCGGACCACTGAAAGTCTTTCGAGGATGAACCACCGTCTCGAATCCGAGCGAACGCTGCAGGACGCGGTTGGCCGAACGCTGCTCCTCGGCGACGAGCGAGACCACGATGCCTGTCTTGCCGGCCCGGCCCGTCCGCCCCGACCGGTGGAGGTAGTCGGTGTGATCGGCGGGTGGGTCGAAGTGCACGACGCAGGGCAGATCCTCGACGTGGATGCCCCGAGCGGCTACATCGGTTGCCACCAACGCCCCGGCCCGACCGCCGGCGAATGCCGACAAGGCCCGTTCGCGCTGTGCCTGGGTCTTGCCACCATGGATGGCCAGAGCCTTCACACCGCCGGTGTTCAGCTGCACCGTGACTCGGTCCGCCCCGCGTCGTGTTCGACAGAACACCAGGGCTTGCCCGTGCTCACCGACCAGCGCGACGGTCACCGGGACCCGCTCCTGTCGGGGGACACTCCAAAACAGATGCGAGACCTCCGCGTCTCCTGATTCGTCGTTGGCCACGTCGTGGCGAGCCGGATTGGTCTGGTAGCGACTGACCAGGGATTCGATCTCGGGTCCCAGGGTCGCCGAGAACAGCATCACCTGACGATCCGAGGCAGTGCGATCGAGGAGACGGCGCACAGAGGGAAGAAAGCCCATATCGGCCATGCGGTCCGCCTCGTCGACGACGACGGTGTGCACGGCGCCCAAGTCGATGGCACCCTGCGCGACGAGATCCTCGAGTCGGCCCGGACAGGCCACGACGGTGTCGACGCCCCGAGCAAGGGCCTGACGGGTGGCGCCGTATCCGGTCCCGCCGTAGACGGCGATGACACGGCCGCGTCCTTGCCCTGAGAGAAGAGCGAGCTCGCGTTGGACCTGCGCCGCCAGTTCGCGGGTGGGTACGAGGATCAACGCTCCTGGTCTCCCCGGCTTCGACCCGGTGGTCCGGCTGACCACGGCCAACCCGAAGGCCAACGTCTTGCCTGATCCGGTCGGGGCCCGACCGCAGACGTCGCGACCGGCCAGCGCATCGGGAAGGGTCGCTGCTTGGATGGGGAACGGGCTGGTCAGGCCGCGTGCCTGGAGACGGGAAATCAGGTCGGGGCGCACCCCGAGATCAGCAAAGGAAACGGTCACATGACTCCAGACGAGTGAGGTAGGCCAACTCGAACTGGGATCGAATCCGCCCCGTCGCCATCGGCGACGATCGGTCGACAGGAGCCGACCTCGTGTCAACAGACTAGCAGATCGTCTCCATGACCTGGACGAACAAGCCAACAGCACATTGCACGGGACCGGCGGCGGCGTCATTGCGGACCGACACGGCGCCCACCGAGGGTGGCGAGGGACTCCTATCGGCCCGGTTCCGTGGTCCCGCCGCTCGACGCGCCTCGGTTGGGGTAGGAGCGCACATAGGCGGGCATCTCCGTGCCCGGATGCAGGGAGTCGTCGGCCACCGCTGGTCCAGGCACGATCGACAAGGGGATCTGCCCTGCCCAGATCGGCGCATCCATGTCGCCCGGTTCATCGATCGGGTCCGCCCGTTCGGACCTTCGCCGACCCTTCGACGATCGGGACACGCACCATGCAGTGTGGCACGGAGCTCGTCGGTAGTCGGAGGTCGAGTGTCTGCACTGCGGCCCGGCGCGATGTGCTCGAGCAGCGCCATCGTCGCCCGGAGCTTCTCGTCATCGTCATCGACCTGGGTGGCCGTGCCGAAGATCATGACGGATCGGTAGTTCATGGAATGGTGGAACGCGGATCGAGCGAGGACGAGCGCGTCGAGCAGTGTCACCGTGACACAGACCGCGACCCCGTCGGCAAGGGCGCGCAGCATGCGGTTGCCGGGAGCGCCATGGAGATAGAGGTCGTCTCCGATCCGGACGAACACCATGGGGACCACGAAGGGCGAGTCCTCGACTCTGAAGCCGACATGACAGACAAGGCCCTCGTCGAGAATCGCATTGACGATGTCTCGGTCGAAGGATCCGCGCTCCTTCTTCCGCCGGAGGATGGTGCGGTCTGTCCGGACGAGTGTGTCGGTGACCGTGCGGGATTCGCCGGGATCTGGCACCCATCCATCATGCCCGACGGCCCCAGCGCCTTGAGCGTCGATCGGCAGGGATCGGGAACCCTGCGGTCAAGTGGCCCGGCTCACGCCGGTGGTGTCAGGGGTCGAGATCCCGACCGACCCTGGGGTTCTCGAGATCGGCGCCGGGTCCAAGCCGGGCTCGACGCGACCCGGATCACCCCGAGCCGTCGTCGGGAGCGGCTCGGGCTGAAAGCATGGGGAGGTGCACCCCGACGACAGGCCCAAGGCGGCCACGGCCCGCACCTGGCGGTCGATCGTCCCGAGGTGGCTCCGCCACGGCCTGCTCGATCTTCCTGGCTCTGCTCGTCATCGAGTACCTCGTGATCCCTGAACTCGTGGGCGCGAGCAAGAACCTCCATCTCCTCAGCCAGCTCAACATCGGCTGGCTCATCGCCGGGATCGGCCTCGAAGCCGCTGCGATCGTGTCCTACGCCATGCTCACCCGGACGCTGCTCCCCGAGGGAGGGCCCGGGCTCTTCAAGCTGGTCCGGATCGTCCTGGCGACGACGGCGGTGGCACACGTGATCCCCGGAGGAGCCGCCGGAGGTGCCGGCGTCGGCTACCGCCTGCTCACCTCGAACGGTGTCGAGGGAGCCGACGCGGGATTCGCCATGGCGACCGAGGCCATCGGTTCCGCCGTGGTGCTCAACGTCTTGCTCTGGCTCGCGCTGTTGATCTCCATCCCACTGGCGGGGCTCCACCCGATCTACGTCGTGGCCGCGCTGGTCGGGCTCCTCGCCCTTTTCGGGGCGACCTCACTCGCCTATGCGCTCACCCGAGGCGGAGAGGTCGCCGTGCGCGTCGTGCGATCTGTCGGTCGGCGCATTCCTCGCGTGGGCGCAGACCGCATGGAGCGGCTCGTCCGTCAGGTCGGCGACTCGGTCGTACACCTCGCCCAAGACCGGGCCGTCCTCAAGCAGGCCCTGGTGTGGGCCGGGCTCAACTGGCTCTTCGACGCAGCCTCGCTGTGGTCGTTCGTCACCGCCTTCGGTCATCTCGTGGATCCGATCGAGCTCTTCGCCGCCTACGGCATCGCGAACGTGCTCGGAGCCATCCCCATCACCCCGGGGGGTCTCGGAGTCATCGAGGCCTCGGCCGCCACGTTGCTCGTCTCATTCGGCGTGACTCGTAACGTCGCCACCCTGGCCGTGCTGGGGTGGCGACTCGTGAACTTCTGGCTCCCTATCCCCATCGGCGGCGTGGCCTATATCTCGCTCAGGGTCCCCCGGGGTGCGGGCCTCCGAGCCCAGCGCCAGGCGCTGGTCGACATGGCCGCTGACGCGAAGCGACCAGGGCAGGAGCCCGAGGCCGACCCGACCTCAGAGGGTGCCTCGCCATGAGGGACGGTCCCGTCGACCATGGGGCCTCCGGGCCGCCACCGCTCACCCTCAACACCCGCTGCTCTTGGCGCGCCCCGTAGTGTTGGTGACTCGGAGCCGGCGCGGGAGGCTGCGGTGACATCACTCGTGGCGCGCTCGGGCTTGGGGGTCTTGCACCATCACGTGGGCCGCGGCCTCGTGTCCATCGTCTTGTTGTCGTTGGCGAGTGCCGCGTCGTACGGGATGGCAGCCGTGCTTCAGCATCAGGCCGCGATCAGAGAGCCGCCCGAGCTCTCCTTGCGGGCCGGGCTCCTCATGAGCCTGGCCCGCCGGCCGAGGTGGCTCGTCGGAAACGTCCTCGACGGTGTCGGCTACCTCTTCCAATTCCTGGCGCTGCGAAGAGGTTCCCTGGCCCTGGTCGAGCCCCTGCTCGTCTTGAGCCTGGTGTTCGCACTCCCGATGGGCACATGGCTCGAACACCGGCGAGCGTCGGCCGCCGACGTCTGGTCGACCATCGTCATCGCGGCGGGGCTCGCCTTGTTCCTGGGCGTGGCCCGCCCTGGCATCGGCCACCCCCATGCGTCGAACATGGCATGGGCGATCTTGAGCGCCGCGATCGCAGCATCGTGCGGAGTAATGGTCGTCGGGTCGCGGGGCGGGAGCCCGCGACGCGCCGCGGTCCTCCTTGCCGCGGCGTCGGGCACGACCTTTGGCTTCGTGGCGGCAGTGACCGAGCGCACCGGTCACCTCTTGGACGCGGGCATCGTGCACACCCTGACGACGTGGACCCCCTATGCCCTGTTGGTGGGCGGGGTCGGAGCATTGCTCCTCACCCAGAGCGCCTTTCACGCCGGAGCACTACGCCTGTCCCTGCCGACCTTGACCGTGGCGCAGCCCCTGGTGGCGGTGGCCATCGGCCTGGGTTTCTTCGGAGAGCACGTGGACTCGCGGGGTCTGGCGCCCCTTGCGGAGTTCTTGGGACTGGCCCTGGTGACCGCGGGCGTCTTCGCCCTCGCCCGGTCCCCACTCATCGGAGCACGAGAACCATGACGCGGTGTTGGTAGACGAGGGTCTCTGACGCGGGTCGGGTCAGGAAGTGGTCGCCAAGCGGAGGCCGTCGGTGAGGAATCGGCGACAGGATTCGGCGGCATCGACCAGGGCCAGGACCTCGGAACGGCGGCGCACGGCTCCGAAGGGGACGTTCCAGAAGGTCTGGTCCCCCGGTCGCTCGGGCCCCCACGGACCGACGTAGAGGTAGGGCTCGCTCTCGAAGCCGTCTCCCGGCGAGAAGCCCAGATTCACGGGTCGTCTCGAGGGCAGCGTCACGGTCGTGGCGGCATCGAAGTGCTCGGGCCAGAGTTGGATGGTGGCGACTTCGGATTGACTGGGCAGAGTCGCGAGCACGTCGTCGAGGACACGCCACGCCAGGGCGAACCAGTCCGCGATCTCGGTCACGATCACCGATGAGAGTGCCAGGGGCGTGTCGAGGGGACCGAGGGGCGGCGTGTCGTCTCCGCAGCTGAAGGGGCGATCCAGATCGACCCGGGCGAAACCCGCCAGCTGACGCAACGTCGACCCGCTGATGGGTATTCGGGTCGTGGTGCCTCCGACCTCACGCACGAGCGTGGTTCCCGAGATCCTCACCGTCTCGAGGTCTTCACCGAACGTCGGAGTCGCGATTCCACCTGGCGCGGCGCGCAGACCGAAACGACCGCTCGCGTCGAAGCGCCGACGGGCCAGAATGTGGGCAGCGATCGTGTGCAGCGCGGTGCGGGTGGCGCGGTCGGCATCCACGTCCGGCAGGGTCATGGATGCGAAGGTGCCGGGGGCTTGTCCTCGAGCTCGAAGGCGAGATCGTCCACGTAACACCAGTACCAATCCTCTCCGGGTTCGTAGGATCGCACCACGGGATGGGTCACGGCCCGAAAATGCGCGCTGGCATGACGAGCCGGTGAGCTGTCGCAGCAACCCACATGACCACAGGTCTGGCAGACGCGGAGATGGACCCAATCCCTCCGACCAGCCGCGATGCAGTCCTCGCATCCCGCTGAGCAAGGAGTGGGGTCAGCGATCTCGTCGATGTGGGTGCACAACGGCTGGCTCATGTCTCGCTCCACAATTTCCGAAGGTGATCGATCCTGGAGGGTGGCTCGTGGCCGACCCGGTCCAGGGCTTTGTCGATCGTCATGGTAAAGGACTTCGGGATCGGCACACGCGGGCGGACCATGGGCCGGCGCGATGGTTGCGTCACCCGGTGATCGGGAACGATCCCTGCTGCCACCCGATCGTCCCCGGCGAAGCGGCCGCCGCCACGGGTGCGTTCGCCATGGGCGACGCCACACATGACGTCGCATCGGGTTCGAACCCGTACCAGGTGGCCGACACCGAGAACCACACGAACCAGCACGTGCCGGATTGCGAATCCACCGCCAGCATGACGCTCCCGAATCCGAGGGGACCGTCGGCCCCCCCGCCCGCTGGAGCCGACGAGTCGGTCACTGCGCCGCTGACGGCCGACGATGAGCCCGACGGACCCGGCGTCACGCCGTATTGGGCCAGGTCCGAGGTCGACAACCCTCCGTTGCTGATGGCCTGGTCGCGCACGTTCTGCATCGCGCCCGCCAACGTCGACTGGGCCTGGACGTCGGAGGCCTCGTCCACGGTCGGACGCAGGGCCTGGGACCCGGTCCCGGTGGCGGCCCCGCCGGCGAAGGCCTTGAGGGCACCGATGCTCAGCATGGCGAGTATCAGGAGCGAGACGACGATGCCGATGAGGCCAAAGCCTGCCTCACCCTTCGACGACAGAGGAGTCCGACCGGTGCCATCCACCTTGCAGTCATCGGCATCGGGGCGCCTCGGGGTTTAGTCCCTCCCGGGGCCCGCCGCCCTGTGCCGGTGTCCGAGGTGGATCAAGCCAGGGCTTCGGCGATCCAGGCTCCGATCGACGCCGTCTCGACCAGGAATCCATCGTGCCCGACGTTGGACTCCACGACCCGGACATCGGGCCGGCTCGGGAGAAGGCGGGCCAGGTCGTGTTGGAGCTCCACCGGATAGAGCCTGTCCGAGGAGATCCCGACAACCGACACCGGGGCCTGCACGGCCGACAACGCCGCCGCGATCCCCCCGCGGTCACGGCCGACGTCGTGATGGTTCATGGCCTCGCTGAGCACGATGTACGAATTGGCGTCGAAGCGTCGCAACAAACTGTCGCCGTGATGCTCCAAGTACGACTCGATGCGGTAGCGCCCCCCCTTCAGAGGTTGTTCCTCGCCTTGGGCTTCGCGGCCAAACCGTTGGTCGAGCTCCGACGCGGTCCGGTAGCTGACCTGCCCGATCCCACGAGCGATGGCCATCCCGTGCACCGGCCCTACGTCGTTGTCGTAGTAGTCACCCCCGGCGAAGGCCGGGTCGGCCCGAATGGTCCGGACCTGCAGCGAACACAATCCGATCTGCTCGGCCGTTGCAGACGGTCCGACCGCGATGACGACCGCTCGTTCGACGCGCCCCGGTGATCCCACGCACCACTCGAGCACCCGCATGCCACCCATCGAACCTCCCACCACGGCGGCCCACCGACCGATACCGAGGTGATCGGCCAACAACGCCTCGACTCCGACCTGGTCCCTGATGGTGATGATGGGGAACCGAGACCCGTAGCGCTTTCCGTCAGGAGCGACCGACGCGGGCCCGGTCGTCCCCTGGCACCCTCCGAGCACATTTGGACACACGACGAAGAACCGGTCCGTGTCGATGGGCGCACCCGGGCCGACGATGCCCGGCCACCACCCCGCGGCCGGGTGTCCGGGGCCGGCGGGCCCCGTTACGTGCGAGTCACCGGTGAGGGCGTGGAGGACGAGGACGGCGTTGCTGCTGGTCGCGTCGAGCTCTCCCCACGTCTCATAGGCGACGTCGACGGGGCCCAGGTGACCCCCCGCCTCGAGGTCGAGCTCGTCGGTCCCCGCCACCCGCGCGAAGCGCCGATCCCCGATGTCGTCGCCGAGACTCCAGGCTCCGGTCGAGCTGATCTGATCAACCAACCTTGGCGGCACGGAAACCGGCGTCGAGGTCGGCCAAGATGTCGTCGATCGTCTCCAGCCCGACACACAGGCGCACGAGATCGGGGGTGACGCCAGTGGAGACCTGCTCTGCCTCGGTGAGCTGCGAATGGGTGGTCGATGCCGGATGGATGGCCAAACTGCGCACGTCCCCGACGTTGGCAAGGTGGCTGAACAACTCCAAACCCTCGATGAACCGGCGGCCGGCATCGGCGCCTCCGGCGATACCGAACCCCAAGATCGCTCCCGCCCCGTTGGGCATGTAGCGCTTCTGCCGCTCGTGCCAAGGGCTTGATGCGAGGCCTGGGTACGACACCCAGGAAACCTCGTCTCGGTTCTCGAGCCACTCCGCCACCTGTTGGGCATTGGCCACGTGACGTTCCATGCGCAGACTCAGGGTCTCGACGCCCTGCAGGAAGAGGAACGAGTTCAACGGAGCGATGGAGGGCCCCATGTCACGCAGGTACTGGAGGCGGGCCTTCAGGACGTACCGAGCCGGGAACAGCGCCTCGGGGAGCTGTGCGAACACGAGCCCGTGATAACTCGGGTCGGGCTCGGTGAAACCTGGGAACCTGCCACTGCCTTCGTAATCGAACGTCCCTCCGTCGACGATGATTCCGCCGATGGACGTCCCATGGCCTCCGATGAACTTCGTGGCCGAGTGGACCACGATGTCCGCCCCGTGGCGCAGCGGCTGGGCCAGATACGGGGTGGCCACGGTGTTGTCCACCACGAGCGGGATGCCATGGCCGTGGGCGACATTCGACACACCGTCGAAATCGAGCACGTCTCCCTTGGGGTTGCCAATGGTCTCGGCGAAGAACGCCTTGGTGTTGTCCCGCACGGCGCGCTGCCACGCGTCGAGGTCATCGGGATCATCGACGAAGGTCACTTCGATACCGAGCTTCGGCAGCGTGTAGTGAAGCAGGTTGTAGGTCCCTCCATACAGCGAGGCAGAGGAGACGATGTGGCCCCCGTTCTCGGCCAGGTTCAGCAGGCTGACGGTCTCGGCCGCCTGGCCGCTCGCCACGGCCAATGCGGCCACTCCCCCTTCGAGGGCGGCGACGCGCTCTTCGAACACGGCCTGGGTGGGGTTCATGATGCGCGTGTAGATGTTCCCGAGCTCCTCGAGCCCGAAGAGGGCGGCGGCATGGGCCGTATCGCGGAACGTGTAGCTGGTGGTCTGATAGATCGGGACGGCCCGCGCTCCGGTGGTCGGATCCGGGACGGCGCCTGCGTGGATCTGTCGAGTCTCAAAGCCCCATTGCGACATGGTGATCTCCTCATCCGCATGGCGCCCCATGGCGGCGCCCAGGGAAGTCTAGGCGGGTGCTGTTGGCGCGATCTCTCGCCGTTCTCCCGACGAGCCGACGTCCGCACCCTCGGCGTCGATCCGCCCCGGGTCGTGCTCGGACCCGTGGCGAAGCGCGAACCAGTTGCGCCACGCTTGATAGCCACCAACGAGGTCGGCCGGGCGCTCGAAGCCAAGGTCCGAAAGCGATGCTGCCGCCAGGCTGGACGCATATCCGGCCGAGCACACCACGATGACGGGCTGATGGAGATCCCTGACGTCGGGCAGCCGATGGTCCGACGTCGGGTCCATGCGCCACTCGAGCACGTTGCGCTCCACGACCAGAGCACCGGGGAGTGCACCCTCTTCTGATCTCTGGGCCGCGGGCCGGATGTCGATGACGAGCCCACCCTCGGCGACGAGGCCCTCGAGCTCGTGCGGGCCGACGCGATGGATGCGCCTCCGGGCCCGCTCAACGAGGTCGTCGACGGAGATACTCACGCGACGACCGGGCCGACCCGGTACTGCTGGGTCGCTCCGCAATCGAGCCCGCCGGCGGTCATCTGGTAGACGTCATCGAATTCAACGGGGAAGCCTAGACGTGCACACTGATCGCCGGAGCCTCCCCGCAGTCCGGATGGACCTGGACCCGTCTTCCGTCCAGGCGCAAGGTCAGGAAGGCCAAGGCCCGGGTGGTGGAAGTGTCGCTTGAGGCGGTCAACGATCGGCGAGCGTCAGGATCGCGACGCCGCGCAGCAGCAACAACGACACGCCAATCGTTGTCGTCCGCCTCTTTGACCTAACGACCCAAGAACCAGGTGGCGGTCCGAACGGATGTGGACACCACCCGACGAGTCAGCGCCCGCGCCGTGACGAGGGTTCCGCCCGAGCCACGTTTCGCGGTGACGCTGACCCTTCGCATCGCATCCCGGTCGAAGACGCCGGCGAAGGCACGCTGGGGGACGTTGAAGAGAACCAAGAAGAGAAGCAGTCCGAAGACAAGCAGCACACCTCCCACGGCACCGAGCCATCCGACACCGCGCCCGGGCCCGGTCGCTGCCAGGCTCCCCGTGGCGGCAGGGGTACCAGAGACAGAAGGGGCGGTCGTTCCCGACCCGGCACCGGTGGCCGGGGCGGTCGTGGTCGCCGTTGTGGCGGGCCTCGTGGTTGGCGTGGTCGGTGGAGCCGTCGTAGGTGGCGCAGTCGTCGGCGAAGACGTACCTGCGAACGTGATGGTCACCATGGCGCTATCCCCCGCGGCGTCACCGTAGTTGAGCTGACAGACGACGCCGGCGGCCTGCTGCGCTGCTGTCGGTGGGCACGGATAGTTGGCGGCATCCGCG
Source organism: uncultured Acidimicrobiales bacterium (assembly GCA_963796765.1). Classification (GTDB taxonomy): domain Bacteria; phylum Actinomycetota; class Acidimicrobiia; order Acidimicrobiales; family UBA8190; genus Chersky-840. The sequence goes on from CAWCMY010000002.1 coordinate 887,223, forward strand.
GCTGGGCTCTGACCAGCGGAATCGGTCGCGGGACAAGTCACCGCCGCTGGAGATGGTCCACAAGGAGGTCCGATCGTTCCCTGAGCAATCTTGTATTGGGTGCTCGCCAAGTTTCCAGAGGCGTCGGTCTGGACCAACTGCGTGAGCGATGGAGCCGTACACCCCACAGCGACGGGATTATTAATGGGTGCACCGAGAGCCGCCGTGGGTTCGTTCGGAGCGTTGTTGCATTCCAACACGTTGCCGATCGAGCTCTTCGTGAATCCTGACCCGCCGATGGTGACCATCGCTCCATTGGTCAGGCCGCTGCTCGGGGTGACAGTCATCGTCCCCGTGACGCCCGTCGCGGAGGCCGACACCTGGGATGCCACGATGGTGACTCCCGCAACCAAGAACGCGGCGGACCCGATGGCAAGGAGCCGGGAGACTCCGCGGCGTTCACCGCGAAGGGCGTGCGTCTTGCCAATGCTCAGACCATGCTCAGACAAGTGTCACCCCCACGGAGGGGACCTGGCCCCTCAATTCCTATTGGCCAGGATATTTGAGCGTCAGTCCAGGTACATCATCACTTTTGACGACGTCGGGCTCATGTTGGCGTGCCATCAACGATGCAGAAGTGGTCTGCTGTGGTTGAGGTGCGAAGAGCGGGCGAGGTGCGGGGTCGCCGGTCACGAATCGACACGTCATGGAAGCCGGGGGTTCGTCACCCTCAGACCAGTACCCTCGTCCATCCCTCCCCGACGCGAGCCATGAACACGGTCGTGAGCCTCATTGAGCGATGCAGCCAGACCCCGTCGGTACGGGCATACTCGTCGTCTTCGTATCCCGACATCCAATACGAGGACCCATCCGGTCGGCGACAGGGGCTCAGCACGTCCCACCTGGCCCTTGCTGTTTCCCCGTCGACCTCGATGCGCGGGTTCATGAAGAAATGGCGCGAAAACGTCAGCGTCGTCTCAGCCAGGCGTGCGGCGATGGCCTGACGACCGGCGACACGCCCGAGACCCGGTCCTCCGTCCCAGACCCCGTCAAGGGTGAACAAGGCGGCGGCGGCGTCGGCAACCCGGGTCAGAGAGGGAGCGTCCACGACGGCCCCAGCAGAAAAGCGCCGGTCGACAAGCTCGCCGTACCGGGCCTTGAGGGCCTGGATGGCGAGCACGCTCTCGCTCGACTCGACTCGCAGTCGAAGTGAGGCGACTTCGGCCGCGAGCTGCGCAACGGTGGTCATGTCGAACCTACCCTCTACGTCGGTTTTCCGGTCAGACCATTATGGGCGAGCGGTCGCGGTCGTGATGTCGTCACCGTCGGCGACGAGCTCGCCCTTGCCCTGGATAGATCCCGGTCAATCCGCCTGGTTCAATTGCACGTGGACGAGCGGCAAAACTTGGCCCTGTCTGAATCACGCCACCACTTCGGTCATCGCCCCAAGAGAGAAACAACAGCCTGAACTACCATTTTCCGATGGCAAAGCCACCAACTGAGCTTGCAGTCACTGTGCCTGGTGGTCTTCTCCAGGCCTGGCGGTCGGGCTCGGGACCGCCCGTGCTGATCCTGCACGGTGGACCCGGGTTGTCGGATTACACCTCGTCTATGGCCGACGAGCTCGTCGAGGAATTCACTGTCTATCGGTATCAACAGCGAGGCTTGTTGCCTTCCACGACGGATGGACCTTTCACCGTCGAGACCCACGCGTCGGATGTGCTCGCTGTGATCGGTGCAATGGGCGATGGGCCGGTATTTCTGGTCGGCCATTCGTGGGGTGGATACCTCGCCATGCATGTCGCCGCTGCACATCCCGAACGCCTCCTTGGACTCGTCGTCGTCGACCCTCTGGGCGCAGTAGGCGACGGGGGCGAGTCCGACATGGGAAGAATCATGGACGAGCGAATCCCGGTCGAAGCCGCGGCGCGAGCGGCCGAGCTGGACGAGCGAGCAATGCGGGGCGAAGGGTCCGCCGGCGACGCCATGGAAGCATTGTCGATCGTCTGGCCGGCCTATTTCGCCACCCCCGCTCAGGCGCCGCCCATGCCGGTGATGAGCCTTGCCCTGGCGTGCTACTCGGAGACCTGGGAATCGATCCACGGTGAACTGGCCGCACAGACGATTGCCACCGGCCTGGGACGTTTCCGAGCGCCGACGGTCTTCGTGTTGGGCGCAGGGAGCCCCATCCCACCTCGACACGGCGTGGCCTCTGCCGCCCTCATTCCCGGTGCCGAGACCGACATCCTCGAAGGTTGCGGCCATTTCCCGTGGTTGGAACGACCGGGGGTGATCAGAAGGGCGCTCGTTTCCATCCGTGACCGGTCATCGAGCCAGATGATGCACAACGACAACTGACCCCCGGGCACAGCCCGTGTGATACCGGCCATGGTGCACGGCCGTCTCGACGATTCCCGGCGTCGGCGCCTGTACCCGCACTAGGCTGGTCTTGTGGGCTTCATCTTCCGCAAGTTCAAGGCAATCATGAGACTCCGACGGGAGCGTCGCAGCAGATCTCGCCGTGGTTGATCCGCTCCGGTGCACTGCGCGTGGTGAGCTCAACCGTCCAACGAGCGTGCATCGCGTTCAGCAAGTCGCTTCAACGTCAGCAGCTGCTTGCGCATCATGAGCAAGTCTCCGGCCGGGAGGACCTGTCGTGTGATCCAACCGGGTGGCCCCGGGGGTGTCGAGAACATCAACTTCACGACCAGCCGGCTCTGATCATCGATCGGCACGGCTCTGTAGGTACATACGACACGGCCGAAGAGCCGCGTGGTCGAGCTGAGAGTGATCGAACGACCGGGAACGAACGAGACCAATCGGAAGATGGTCATGAAGCGCTGTCCGACCTCGAGGCGGTCGATCCCTTCGACGAGATGCTGAGGACTCCGACGGCCCAGGTTGTCGATCCAGTCGTAGCTGTAGGGCGCTTGGCGGAGCTGGCACATCCAACGGAAGAGCAACGGCGTCGGGGCGTCGACGTCGACGGCTCGGAATACAACGTCAGCGTCGTCGATCAGTCCATCGCATGGATACGGAGCTCGGCGCTCGTCGGGCGATGACCCCCAGGTGTCGATGACCGAAGAACGCCACACCAACCACCACCGTAGACGTCCACCTCGGTTCGAGGCCATGCAGAGACGTGAGGCGACCCAATCCAGGAGTGGCGATCTCCGTCCCGTGTTCGATCGTTTCACCGGCCGTGCCCGTCGCGTCCTGGTGCTGGCCCGGGGGCGAGACCAGTTGCGGCACGATCAAGACTTAGGCTTGGCACCATGAAGCCCAATCGCTCCATCCCGAAGGCGACGGTCATCCCGGTGCTCATCTACCCAGATGTGCGGGAGGCAGTCGCTTGGCTCTGCACGGTGTTCGGATTCATTGAGCGTGTGCAGATCGGCGAAGACCACCGATCACAACTGAGCTACGGCGATGGAGCGGTCATCGTCGGCGACGTCCGTCACGATCGCCGCCCTCCCCGACCGGGAGAGTCGACGCACTCGGTCATGGTGCGAGTGGAAGACGCGACTGCCCACTGCGAACACGCCCGAGCACGTGGCGCCCGTATTCTCATGGAGCCGACAGATTTCGAGTACGGCGAGAGGCAATACAGCGCCGAGGACCCCGCGGGCCATCAGTGGACATTTTCCGAGACGATCGCCGACGTGGCTCCAGAAGAGTGGGGCGGGATCTCGGTCCAGCACGCCGTGTAGCTGGATTGGCCAGTTAGAGTGCCGGGCCATGAGGGGACGCTCGGAGTTGGAGACCGACTACCTCGTCGTCGGGGCCGGTGCTCTTGGGATGGGTTTCGTGGACGCCCTGATTGACAACTCCGACGCGGATGTCGTGATGATCGACCGGCGGCACCGACCCGGCGGTCACTGGCTTGACTCCTACCCGTTTGTGCAGCTGCACCAGCCGTCAATGACCTACGGCGTGAACTCGACTCCTCTCGGTCAGGACCGGGTCGAATCCGCCGGACGCGATATTGGCTTCTATGAGCGGGCCAGTGGAACGGAGATCCTCCACTATTACGACCAAGTCATGCATCAGCGATTATTGGCGTCAGGTCGGGTGCGCTTCTTCTCGATGTGCGACTACCTCGGCCATCGGCGATTCCGATCGCGAGTGACCGGAGTTGAGTCCGACGTGTCAGTCCGGCGAAGTGTCGTCGACGCGACCTATATGGCGTCCCGCGTTCCCGCTACCGACCCACCTCCCTTCGAAGTATCTGACGGGGCCACGTGCATCCCAGTCGGTGAGCTCACGGATCTCTCCTCTCCCGCCGCCGGCTATGTGATCATCGGAGCCGGTAAGACGGCTATGGACGCCGGAGGTTGGCTCCTCGATCAGGGAACTCCACCCCAGAGCATCACTTGGGTCCGGCCCCGAGACTCGTGGCTATTGAACCGTGCCTTTTTCCAGCCCGGCGAGGGCGTCGTTTCGACGTTCGAAGGAGTCGTTGAAGAGCTGGAAGCGGTCGCCGGGTGCAACTCGATCGAGGATGTCTACGAACGCCTGGAGGATCGCGAGGTGATGTTGCGTCTCGACCGGTCCGTTTGGCCGTCCATGCTCAAAGGCGCCACGGTGAGTCTTGGAGAACTCGACGAACTGCGGCGAATTGAGAACGTGGTAAGGCTCGGACATGTCGAGCACCTCCAGCTCGATTTGATAAGACTCGAACAAGGGTCGATTCCGACCAGTCCCGACCACGTGCACGTCCACTGTGCGTCGGCCGGACTGAGCGATAGACCACCTCAGCCGATCTTCGCCGAGGGCACCATCCTGCTTCAGCCGGTCACCCGCGTGAGCCTCAGCCTCTCGGCGGGATTGATCGCTGTCGTCGAAGCGTCAGAGCGATCAATCGAGGAGAAGAATCGGCTTTGCCGATCAAACGCCTGGCCCGACACCCCGTTCGATTGGATCCGGCACATCTTGGCGGGTTTCCGGACCGAAATGGAGTGGCAGGGGGCTCCCGATGTCCTGGAATGGGTGGACGCCTCGCGACTCAACCTCGTGAAAGGCCTCGATCAACACTCCGACAAGGCCGCGGTGACAGATCTCCAGAGCAGATTCTTGACGGCGCTGTTTCCCGCACTGGCCAGGCTCGACGAGCTCGCGTCGCGAGCGACTCCCGCCGAACGGGCCCGGATGGTCGAGGCCGCCGAGTAACCCACAGAGACACCGTGCGCCTCGTCGCTCCTCGACCACTCATGAGCCGAGACAGGCAAGGGGCAGTTGTGAAGACTCGTCAACTCGGGTTTCTGTCGAACCAGGGCTCACCACCGAGACTCCAAACCGAAACGTCAGTAATGCCCATCGCTTCGACCACGCCAAGCTTCGCATTGAGGGAACTGGCGTCGACAAAGTCGTGGAAGACACCGCCAGAGCTCCATCGGATTTCACCCGATCTGGGATCGCGGAGGCTCTGTACGGCAGCTGGAGTCCTCGGGAATCCCGGCAGGTTCCTCATCGTGAGGTAGGCGACGTTCGACGTCACGTGGACCACCCTCTTGCAATTCGTGGTTGTGTATCCGTACGAGGGAATTCCAATGGTGAGCTGAGTCGCAGGCACTTGGCTCTGGGCGTAGCTCACCACCTGCTCCAACCACGAATACGGGCTGATGGGCGCGCACGGTGCATCGAACTCGTGGTCGTAGGCCATGACGACGACGTGCGCTCCGGCTGCTGCAACAGCCCCATATCGTTGGGCATCCCAAGGTGTGGTGGTGAAGGGCCCGAGATCCACCTCCACCCCACGGCCAGTCCTTTGCATGTTGCGAGCGAGAGACGAGACGAATGAGGTGAATTCTCCCCACATCGTCGTCGACCATCGGTTTGGCTCGAAATCGAGGTCCACCCCGTTCAAGGAATTCGAGGCGACAAAGCTGGTGATGGCCGCCAGCGCGGTCGCCCGATGAGCGGCCTTGTTGAGGAGAGCCTTCGTTGGGCACGTGCCGGCTGAGACTGTCACGTAGACCCGCTGAGCCGCCGACCGCACTGCCGTCACATTCGCGTGGCTGTAGCCATTGCATGGAAGGCGTGCCGCCGTCTCCGTCGTCACCCGGCCTGAGTTCGTGACCGACAGGTACTCCGGCTTCAGGACTGCGAGGGGGGCCGAGGCCAGGCTGGACAGCTCCGCGGGGACATCACAGGCGGGTTGCCCGAGGGACGCAGGGTAGATCCAGCCTTCTAGCGTTTGGGGTAGCGGTGCCGCCTGGGCAACATTGGACCTCCCCATCAGCAATCCCGTGAAAGCAGTGAGGAGGACTAGACAGAGCGCCACCCGCCGGGCCAAAGGGTTGAGAACACCTCTCATCTTGATCCGGCCGCCAAGACTGAGTTCCCTGCGCTTGCGCCGCACATGTGGACATCATATTCAGGGCTGCTCCCACGCGACACTGGATTCACCGCAAGGGATGCCACAGATGCCGGATCGCGACGCCCCGACTGCTTGGTTGGGAACACCATGCGAGACACCATGCTTGGCAGTGGCGACAGGCCCGCTGATGCAACACGGACATGCACATTCGCTCCGACCGGCAGCCTCAATCTGTGGCTCTCGGACGAGGTACAGGCGGTGCCTCGGCACGTGACTGTAGCCTCGCGTCTGTGCCGCAGCCACCCTCTGGAACCGTGACTTTCCTGTTCACGGACATGGAGGGTTCCACGCGACTGTGGGAGGAGCGCCCTGATGAGATGCAGGCCCTCGTCGCAGCTCACGACGAGGGCCTGCGGACGGCGATCGAAGCCCACCACGGATATGTCTTTGCCACCGGTGGCGACGGTTTCGCCGCTGCCTTCGGGAGGGCCGCCGATGCGGTGGCGGCGGCTGAGGAGGCGCAGGCCGCGGTGGCCGGTCTCGAGCACGTCAAGGTTCGCATGGGTCTACACACCGGTGAGGCGATCGAACGCGACAGGAGCTACTACGGCAGCGAGGTGAACCGCGCCGCACGGCTGATGTCGCTCGCGCACGGAGGTCAGGTACTCGTCTCGGACGCGACCGAGGTGCTTCTTCGCCACCGCGTGGCTCTGCGACCCCTCGGTGAACATCGGCTCCGGGGCCTGCGCGGACGGATGTCGGTGTACCAGATCGTTGCCGACGGGCTCCCGACGGAGTTTCCCGTGCTGCGGAGTGTCGACTATTTCATGGGGAACCTTCCCGAGCAGCTGAGTTCATTGGTGGGTCGCGAGAACGTGGTTACCGAGGTGGCCGAGCTCGCACGCGCGAACCGGCTGGTGACGTTGAGCGGCGTCGGCGGGGTGGGCAAGACCCGGCTGGCCATCGAAGTCGGGGCCGAGCTGGCCGGCGAGTTCCCCGACGGCGTATGGATGGTCGAGCTGGCGTCGGTCGGCGACGCCACCTCGGTCCCCGCGGCCGTGGCGACAGTTTTCGGCATCACGCCTCAGAGTGAAGGGGAACTCATCGACACTGTGGCCGATGCGCTGGGGGGTCGGCGGCTCCTTCTGGTGGTGGACAACTGCGAGCATGTCCTGGCCGCAGCGGGATCGGCGATCGAAACGATCCTCGCTCGGTCTGGGGACGTGAAGATCATCGCGACATCGCGCGAGATCCTCGCGGTCGACGGGGAGAAGGCGCTCACCGTGCCACCGCTAGCTTTGACGGGGGGCGTGACCTCCGATGCCGTGACGCTCTTCGTCGATCGCGCCCGAGCCGTTCGGCCCAATTTCGGGTTCTCGGACCCTGATGCCGCCGCTGCGGTGACCGAGATCTGCGCGACCCTGGATGGGCTCCCGCTGGGTATTGAGCTGGCCGCCGCCCGAATGGCAGCCATGAGCGCGGTCGAGGTCAGGGATCGACTGACCGATCGATTCCGGCTGCTCCAGGGGTCGAACCCGGGGCCGGAACGACAGCTCACGCTCCGTCATGCTGTGGAATGGTCCTACGATCTCTTGACCGACGACGAGCGGGAGCTGCTGGACCTGACGTCGGTCTTCGCCGGTGGCTTCGACCTGACGGGCGTCTGCGCCGTGGTAGACAGCGCCGACGACGTGGACGTGCTCAGGCATCTCGACTCGCTGGTCCGAAAGTCGCTCCTCGTCGCCGACCACGCCGCCGCCGGCACTCGCTACGGCCTCTTCGAAACCATCCGCCAGTTCGCCGAGGACCGGCTGGCGGAAGCGGGCGCGCTCGAGCAAACTCGGGACCGGCACGCCGAGTACTACGCCCGCGAATCCGTGGCTCGATGGGAGCACTGGAACGGGCCCGGGTGGCGCGAAGCGGTCGACTGGGTGGAGGTGGAGCTCGGCAACTTGCGTTCCGGATTTCAGTGGAGCATGGGCCGAGGCGAGCTGGAGACTGCGACGGACATTGCAGCGCATGCCGCGCTCATGGGCTTCTCCGTGCAGTTGTTCGAAACGCTCGCTTGGGCAGAGGAGCTACTCGAGGCGGCAACTGTCGCCGAGGTCCGCCACCTTCCCCGCCTGTATACCGCAGCTGGTTACGCGTGCTTCGCGGGCAGGGCGGGGGCGGCGCGGGCGAACGCTCACCGAGCCACCGAACTAGAGCTCGACTCCCGCTATGACGCGTGTGAGCCCGGGTACGCCTCGTTCGTCGAGGCCTTGGGCCATGTGTACTGCGGCGACCTCGATCGCTATGTCGAACTCACCGGAACCGTGGCCCGCACCTACGGAAGCGAACGGGGCTACGGCTTGGCCGCCTACGTCGACGGCCTCCAATCGGCTGGCCGGATCGAGGAAGCACTGGGGCTCACCGAGGAATCCGTCGCGGCCGCCAGAGCGCTCGGAAACCCCTACTGGATCTCCTACGCACTCTGGATCGCGGGGATGGCATTCTCCAAGGCCGATGTTCGTCGTGCGTTTGCGGCGTGGGACGAAGGCGTCGCCTTCGTAAGGGAGCATCGCGTCCAGTTCTTCGAAGGCTTCCTCGCACGCGACGCTGCTCGCCTCCACACCTCCGACGGCGAGCCCGAAACGGCGCTGGTCTTGTTCTCCGAGGCCATCGCCGCCTTCCATCGGTCGGGCAACGTGCCCCAGCTGATCATTACCCTCGCGAGCGTGCCTGCGTTGTTCGAGCGCCTCGACCGTCCTGCGCCCGCCGCCATGCTCGTCGGCTCGCTGTCTCGTGAGCCTTCGAGCTCGCACCATGTTCCCGACCTTGGTGATCTCAGCGACCGGGTCAGTCGCACACTCGGCAAGGCCCGTGTCGCGGATCTGATGGCGTCGGGGGCTGAGCTCGACCTCAGCGATGCCGCTCTCTACGCTCGCCAGCAGATCGACGCCGCGCTCCGCCAGCCCAGCCCGCGGGCGCGACCGACGCGGCCCGGAGGGCTGAGCCGACGGGAAGTCGAAGTTCTACGCCTCGTGGCCGACGGCCGAACTTCCGGCGAGATCGCGACCCAGCTGTTCATCTCGTCGAGGACAGCCGAGCACCACATCCAGAACGTCTATACGAAGATCGGTGTCTCCAACCGCGCCGCCGCCACTCGCTGGGCTGTCACGCACAAGGTCGTCGGCGACGTCGTCGCAAGCTGACGAGCGGTCCTCGCCCGGCTCGGCCCGGGGCCGACACGCAGGAACCCCGCTGAAGCGGGATCCCCTTGCCGCACCTGGGGCGTCGAACCGCTCGAAGACGCAGGAAGCAGTGCCTGGCCGCGAAAGGGCTACTCCGCCACCCACGGACCTCCGGGAGGCCCGAAAATGGGTAGGTCTACCGATGCGGCACCGGGGGCCCGAGCAGAGAATGTCCCTTGCGCCGGCCGACCGGTCGGCGGGAAGCGATCCGAAGCGATCCTCTCTGAAGGGTGAACCGTCATGATTCTGGCAACAACGACCGTCGAGAACGTCGACCGATTCCTGGATGTGTTCGGCACGAAGGGCGCTGACAAGCGTGCTCTTCACGGCTCCAAGGGTTCGACTGTGTTCCGCGATCCCACCGAGGAGAACCGAATCTGGGCCCTCTTCGACTGGGACGAGGCGGGGTGGGCGAAGTTCGTCTCCGACCCCGCTGTCCCGCCGATCCTCAAGGAAGCCGGACACTTGAGCAAGCCCGAAGCGGCGCTGCTGCTCGGCTCCTACCAGGCGTGAGGTGGTGTGACGATGACCACAATCAACCGTTCAGCACGAGTCGGCCTTATCACCGATCAGACCGGCGCCCTGTCCTTCATGGGAATTGCCAACGTCAACACTGCCAAGATGGTGATCGATGACATCAACGACCGCGGCGGTCTTCTCGGTCGCCCCGTCGAGCTGTTCGTCGAGGACAGCGCGACCGACGACACCGTGGCGGAAACCGCCGCGGCGAGGCTCGTCGAACGGGCCGTCGACGTCGTCGTGGGCGGCATCTACAGCTCGACGCGACAGGCGATCAAGCGACCCGTGGTCGACCAAGCCGAGACCTTGTACATCTACCCGGAGCAATACGAGGGTCAGGAGTGTCACTCCCTGATCTTCTGCACTGGTCCGGTGCCGGCGCAGCAGGTCGAGCCTTTCTTCCCCTGGCTGATGCAACAGACCGGGGCGAAGCGGTTCTACATGCCCTCGGCCGACTACATCTGGCCGCGCACGATGAACAAGAAGGTGCGTGAGGTCGTCACTGCCGAAGGCGGCGAGATCGTGGGAGAGGAGTACTTTCCGCTCGATCACACCGACTACGAGCACATCGTCGAAGACATCATGTCGACTGGCGCTGAGGTCGTGTTCAACACGATCGTCCCACCGGGGCTCACGCCGTTCCTCGAGCGGCTGCACCGGGCCGGCTTCACACGTCGGGGTGGGCAAATCGTCTGCACCTACTTCGACGAGAACTTCTTGAACCTCGTCCCGGCCGACCACGTCGAGGGCCTCTACGGCTGCCTGGATTACTACCGGGACGTGCACGACCCGTTCAGCATCGACCTCCTCAACCGGTACGAACAGCTCTACCCCGGTAGCGCGATGTTCACCGCGGGCAGTGCGTGCACGGGAACCTACCGTGCACTCAAGCTCTGGGAAGCTGCCGTCAACGAAGCCAGGTCGCTGAACCAGGAAGATGTCGTCAACGCCTTGGACCACGCCCGAATCGCGCACGGTCCGGGAGGCCCGGCCGAAATGGTACCGGGCCAACACCACGTGCGGATGAACATGTACATCGCCCGGTCGGAGGGCGGCACGTTCAAGGTGGTGAAGAACCTGGGTCACATCGACCCGAAGGAGTGCGAGGTTGGACAGGCCTGATCCTCATCCGTTGGGCTGCTCCGACACCCGACACTGGCGCACGTCCGACGCCGGCCCTGGCAACAGGCCGGCGTCGGCGCGCGTTCACTGGGTCACGGCGCGGTTGATCCGGAGCATCACCGGATCCAGCTACCCGGGCGGCGACCGCACGAAGACCGCGGCAACTACATCGTCCGTTGATGGAACGGGGGCTCAGTCCGCCCGTGGACGCCGTTCCTCCCGACCGGCGATCCACGCCAATGGGCGGATCTCGGGCACCGCAATCAGCCGGTTACTTTCCGAGCTGCGGCGTAAGTCCGTCCACGTGCATCTCGTAGTACTCGTTGTTCGCCCATGGTCCGACCGCGCCTTCAACGACCTCACGGACAGCGTCGACCGATTCGCCTTCCCAGATGCAAATGCCGAGGCCGTGATCGTTGGTGGCGGCATGGATCGGCAACGCAACGTGGGAAGGAAGCCCAGATTCGAGTGCCTTGGCCTCGGCGGCCTGAAAGCCTTCGGGGTCGTGAATTCGGTGGATGACTGTCACAAACACGGGCGTACCGTCCCTTCTTTCGGGGTGGCTGCGCGAGATGCGCCGCCCTTTGCTAGCACAGCCGACAGAGGCGGGCTCTGGTGTCACGACCGGATTTCCCTTCAGCGTCAGTACCCCCTCGAAGAAATGGCGGACCGATCGACACGACGGCCCGAGAGCGATTCCGAGGTGTCCTCATGAGGTAGGCGACGGGGCGACCGGGCTGACCTTGGCCTCGATCCATCGCGTAGCGGCCCTTGACTCGGCAGAATGACAGTGATGTGATTCCCAGGCCTGTGGCGCAAGCTCACAGTGTCGAGCCCCCGGAGGATGTCATGGACAACGGCCTGGACAAGGCGCTCGTCTATCAGATCCTTGCCCATGCCGAGGCATACCCCTGGACGATGCAGGACATCGGGCTGCTCGGACTTCGCTTGGATGATCGTCGGGAGTACCGCCTTCACATTTGGGACCCGAGCTTGTGGGTGGGCGAGCCTCCGATTCACGATCACCCGTTCGACTTTGTCTCCCGGATCATCGCAGGCGAGATGGTCAACACTCGGTACACCGAGGACCCGGCGGGCACCCAGTACAACCGGATCAGGTACTTGCCCACCAACGAGGATGCCTGCAGAACTGCCGGCACCGTCAGATTGTCTGGGAAGGCGACGACATATACGGAGGGCGGACACTACGGCCAAGTCGCACACGAACTGCACGACAGTAGGCAACTCCCCGGAACGGTGACCGTCATCCGAATGACGTTCAAGGACGAAACAGAACTGACGGTCTGTCGTCGGGACGCCGGCTCCTGGGTCATGGGCCGGTCGCGTCCAGCCACCCTGGAAGAGATCAAGCAGTTCACGGCCAAGGCGCTGACATGGTTCTAGTGAGTGCAACCAACCCCGGCGTTGGCTGGCCTTGCCCATCTCGGATGAACCTCATCACCGGGTAAGGAGGAGCACCGGCCGTGGCTCGGGCCTGACCTGGGCGCCGGTACGTCTCTGTGGCGGGATGACTCGATGGGTACAAACGGCGCCATCGGGAACCGGGACGTTCCTGTTCATCGAGGGGTCGTCGGGCTTGTGGACAGCGGCTCCCGGTCTGACAACGTGGCATTCCAACTGCCTCCGCGTTCCGGGCGAGGTTGGGTCATCGAACGCGCTGGACAGGGGAAGCCACGTGGGGAGGGATCACGCGCCTGGTGAATTTCCGGTATATGGCTTCCATTGCGAATGAGCCGCCGACGAGCCCGCCCACGATGAGCACGCCCCGGGGGTTGCGGCTCCGCTCTTCCAGGATCAGGGCGAGGAGCGAGGCCATACATGCCACGGACGCGGTTACGGCGAGGACGCGCGGGGTCGTCCGTTTGGCCAGGCGAGCTGCCGCAGCGTTGACCGCGGCGAAAATGATTAGGAACGCCGCGCTTCCGGTAAGAGCGATGCTGCTGAGGTCAAAGGCATTGGCGACAACAAGGGTGAGTCCCGTGGTGACCAGCAGGCCTTCAATGGGCCGGTCCCATACCTTCTTGTCAAAGGTCTCGGGAAGCTCACCCGATCGTGCGATTGTCCACGAGAGCCGAGCAGTGCCATACAGCGTGGCATTGATGGCGGAGGTTGTGGAGAGCAGTGCGGCCACGGCCACCAGCACGAAGCCGACCCGCCCAAGGCCCGGACGTGCGGCCTCGGCGAGGACGTACGAGCTCGCGCTGCGGACCTGATCGATGGTCAGAGACCCAACGGTCACTATTGCGACCAGCACGTACAACGCGATCACGATCCCAACCGAGAGATAGAGCGCACGCGGGAGCGTGCGCCGGGGATTGCGTACGTCCTCAGCGGCGTTGGAGATGAGTTCGAACCCCTCGTAGGCGACGAAGATCACCATGCCGCCACCAACGATGGCGAGCGGATCTGCCCACTTGCTCGCCGAGAGGTGGGACCAGTGAGCACCGAAGAAGCCCGTGGCCACAACCAAGACCAGGATGGCCAGCTTGGCGGCCACGATCCACTCCTCGGCTCGACCGACGATCGAGGCACGGGCGATGTTGAGGATGGCGATGACGATGATGATGCCGCTCAGGAGGAGGTGGTCGACCGCTCCTGATGGGCGCCCCGGGAGGAGGCTGTCCGCGTAACCGGCAAAGGCCGCGGCGTACAGCGAGATCATGACGACGTAGCTGAGCCACAACAGGACGTTGAGACCACCAACGAATACGCCCGACCCGAAGGTCTCGTTGAGGAACGCGACGGTCCCACCCCGGCTCGGGTAAGCGACAGAAAGCCGAGCATAGGAAGTAGCGGTGAGCAAGGCCACGCCGCCGGCGATCAGAAACGCGATCGGGGCCGCGCCACGTGCAAGTTCAATGGACAAACCGAGAACGGCGAAGATTCCGCCACCGACCATTCCGCCGATGCCGATCGCCACCGTGCTCGCCAGTCCGAGTGACCGGCGTGGCCCATGCTGCTCGGCCGTCGAGGAAGTATCCCTTGGTGAAGCGCTCGACACCAAGCGAACCCTAGTTGCGTGTCCGAGACACGGCCCAGAATCCGGCAATGTGTTGTCGGGCCAAACAGCTTCCGCCTAGCCGCGCAGAAAGAGGGATGTGCGATTCGATGGGGGCTGACATCAGAGGCGGGGCGGTGTTGGCGCTTGGTTCGATCCTGCGCCAAGCCCTCGCAGTGCTGCGGAAGCACTCTGACCGGGCTCCCAGGCCCCCCCGGCCGGCAACCACCAGCTCCGCTCACGATGAGGGCCATCTCGGCTGAACGGCCGATGGGTCATTCGGCCCTAGTCGGCGAATCCGGCGGTGCGTAGCCTCGCACGGGGAGGCCTCTTCGTTCGCGGTATGTGGAAACCCTTCTCACGGATCGCAGAGCGCCGCACGGTCTACCCACTGGCAGGAGGTCCGTCATGAAGGCATTGATCTACAAGGGTCCTGGCAAGAAGGCATGGCAGGAGGTGCCCGATCCGAAGATCGAACAGCCGACCGACGTGATCGTGAAGATGGTCGCCACGACAATCTGCGGCACCGACCTCCACATCCTCAAGGGTGACGTCCCCGAGGTGGAAGTCGGCCGCATCCTCGGGCACGAGGGGATCGGTGTGATCACCGAGGTGGGCGAAGGAGTCACCCAACTGGCCGTCGGCGACCGAGTAATCGTCGCGTGCGTCAGTTCATGTGGGAAATGCTCGAACTGTCGCAAGGGCCTCTACAGCCATTGTCTCGACCCTGAGGGCATGGCCGGGATCGGGTGGATCTTCGGCTACATGATCGACGGGACGCAGGCCGAATACGTTCGGGTCCCGTTCGCCGAGAACTCGGTATACAAGGTCCCCGAAGGCATGACCGATGCCGAGGGCATCCTGCTCTCGGACATCCTGCCGACCGGCTTCGAGATCGGCGTGCAGTACGGACGGGTGGCCCCGGGCGATGTGGTCGCGGTCATCGGTTCCGGGCCCGTCGGGCTCTCCGCCGTCATGACAGCACGGCTCTACGGGCCGTCGAAGGTCATCGCCATCGATCTGGACAACGCTCGGCTCGCCCGGGCCGCCGACTTCGGTGCCACCGACACGGTCAACTCGGGCGATCCGGACTGGAAGGACCAGGTCCTCGCGCTCACGGACGGCTTGGGCGTCGATGTCGCCATCGAGGCAGTCGGGGTTCCCGAGACGTTCACTATGGCAACGGTCATCGTTCGCCCGGGCGGCAACGTCGCCAACATCGGAGTGCACGGCAAGTCGGTCGACCTCGCCCTCAACGAGCTCTGGATCAAGAACATCGACATCTCCATGGGCCTGGTCAACACGAACACCCTCGGGATGCTGCTGAAGCTCGTTGCCGAGCACAAGCTTCCTGCCGAGAAGTTCGTCACGCACGAGTTCTCATTCGACCAGATGCTTGAGGCCTACGACGTCTTCGGGCACGCAGCGGAGCACGACGCGCTCAAGGTGCTCATCCACTAGCGCGCAGGCGCGGTCGTCGCCGGGTCCACGGACATTCTTGGGATTCGTCACGTGCCCCCGGACGATTCGCCAACACCGAGTTCGCCGTCGTGAAGACCGTCGGTTCACCTCGTTCATCCGTCCGAGGCTATGAATCCTTTGCGAGACGTCGGCGAAGACACCGGCCTGTTGCGTGCCACTCGGGGGACATGATGCTCTCGAGGTGTCTCAGCTCGCTCCTAATTCAGGGGAGCCGTGGCGTAGGAACTGTTCCAGTTCCACGCATTGCCTTTGGCCGTGGGCGTGCTGGCCTTACAGGACGTAGACACCTGCTGCGAGTAAAAGACTCCGGCCTTCGTAAGAGGAAGGGTGCCGATCTCCTGGTTGTTCGGAGACTTGTTGTTGGTCGTCCCCGCGAGGAACTGTTTTGTTCCGCCTTTGTCGGTGAACTTGGTGGTGGTCGGGACGGCCTCCAAGTCGACGGCATACCAGCACACCCCAGTTGGGCTGAGGGTGGCCAGAATCACCCCGCGACCTCCCGCGGGACCGACCACGTCGACCGGGTATTCGCTGACGCAGTTGGCGGCTGATTTCGCAGTACAGGCCTTGTTCTGCTCCCACGAGTACTCAGGGGCCGTGGCGGTCAACGTTGCCGCCGCCAAATAGACTTTGGCATACGACTGGTTGGGCTCGAACATGTTCTTGATTTCGGAAACGGCGGTCGAAAGGTTCGACTGCGCGGCCCGATCGTTAGCCGTGCCAGACGCGTTGAGGAACGTAGGAATGGCGATCGCGAGCAGGATGGCAATGACGAGCAGTACCACGGCCAGTTCGATCAGTGCGAAGCCCGACTCTGTCCGAGACGACTCCGGACCTGATCGTGTGCGATTCGCGAACGACAAATTTCGACGCTTGACCATGATGAAATTTCGACGGCCTCCGCGCTGGACTTGAGCCCTAACGGTCGTCGGCCTTCGCCCGCTCTCAGCCGATTCACAGAGTCCGCCCTGACGTCCCGACACGCCACACGAGTGGGCGCTGAGGCACTCGAACGCCCCGACCTGACGGTCAATCGAGTCGTCGGGATCGTCGACACCGTGACATTTGCGATGGGATGCGACGCACCGGTTTCAAAATTGTTGGACGCGTGTTGGGATCAGGCCCAAGAGGTTGTCCGGCACAAGGTTCGAGAGGCACCCCGAATCGAAAGCGCATCGGAGGACCTAGACCACGGCCACGAGCAGAACAGGGACTGGACTCCGCTCGACGATTTCGCGTGCGACGGCACCCCGACGGGGATCGCCTGTGCAAGGCCAGCCGACTGCTACCAGTTCGGCGTGCGTCGACTCGATGGCGTTGAGCACCTCGACAGCCGGAACACCGAGGCGGAGCTCTAGACGCATCTGCGGCGCGCCGATGAGGTGTCGAGCGAAGAATTCGCTCGCGTAGGCCTCGGTTTCGTGCTGTACCTGGTCCGAGAAGCTGGGAATGGCATCCTCGTCGTAAACGTGCACTACCACTATCTGGAGGCCGGCACTGGCGGGAAGCTCGATGCACCGTTGGAGGGCACGAGCCTTGGCGGGGGTGCCCTTCATGGCAACCACAGCCGTGTGCAACTGCTCAGGAGGATGAGCATCGGGCGGGACCACCACCACCGGCTTGTCGGTCAGACCGGCCAGGGTCATGGCGAGGTGCCCGGCGGGCCGGGGACCGTCTCGACGGCCACGTGACCCGAGGACAACAGCAACAACGTCATCTTCGGCCGCGGCTGACGGGAGCAGCTCGACCGGATCTCCGGAGAGGGTGCGAACCGCCCTCCCGGCCGCCTGAACCAGGGCTCCGCGCCGTATCATCGTCGTCGTCGTCCTCGAGGACGTGCAGAACATCCAGCGAGGCACCGAGGGCCGCGGCGACGGCCCGAGCCATGGCCAGCACCGGTCGAGAGGCGGGTGAATTGTCGATGGCGGCGATGACTTTACTCATGTGATCTGCTCCCAACTTGAGTCACGGCGACGAAACTCGAGCGTTCCGGGACCGGCGGTAAACGGCGTCCCACCGACCACGACCGCTGTGCTCCGGTCAAGGTCGAATCGACAGGTGAGCTCGTTCCTTGCGGAGGTGGACCCTGCTGCCGCGGAACCGCACGCGCAGCTCGAGGGCCGACCACGAGGGAGGCAGAACCGGATCGATGTGGAGCATGCCGGCCCGGGGGCGGAGCCCGGCGAAACCGAAGGCAAGGGCCTGCCAGAGGCCGCCCATGGTGGCGAGGTGCAGTCCGCCGCGCGGTGGAGCCGGTCAGGTCGTCGAGGTCCATGCGAGCGGCGAGACGCAGCGACTCCAGTGCACGGTCGAAGTCACGCGCCCGGGCCTGCAGCGATGCGTGCGTCGCCGGGGACAACGAGCTGCCGTGGGCGGTCCGGGGCTCGTAGTAACGGAGATTGGGCTCAAGGCTTCCGGGCACGACCTCGTCGGGGACGAGGTGGTGGAGCATCAGAACGTCGGCCTGCTTGATGACCTGCGCCCCTGCCACGCGTTCGGCTCCGAGCAGCAGGTCGGCGGCGATCGGGCGGCGCGGCGCGACCTCCCCGATGATCAGCGGTTCGAGCCGACCGAACCCGGCGAATTGCTCGTAGATGCCGGTGTCGGGGTCATAGCCGTCGACCAAGGCATCGGCGAGCTCGAGCCAGCGCCGCCGCTCACCGGCGTCGATCGCGATGCCGGTACCGTCGGCTCGGCGGCGCGGTCGTAGGTTCCACCGGGCCATGACGTTGGTGTAGGCGTTGTCGTCGACCGACTCGTGATACTCGTCGGGTCCGATGACGCCGTAGATGATGGGCATGTGCCGTCGGGCTCGAGTCGGATCCGCGACTCCCAGTACCGAGCCGTCTCGACCAGGATCCGGCGGCCCGGCCCACGGGCGAATTCCTCGTCGCCGGACCAGTCCACGTAACAGCACGCCGCCCAGGCGATGTCGGCGACGATGTGCTCCTCGAGTTGGCCGGTGCGAATGGGCACGACCCGCCCGGCGCGATCCCGGGCGCTCGTCGGCGTGACATCGCGTCCGGTGCGGGCCGATTCCCACGGGAATCGCGCCCCGGCTCGGCCCGCGGCGCGAGCCGCATCCATCGCGGCCGGAAGCCTCCGCAGGCGGTACTCGAGCATGGCCCGAGCCGACGCCGGATGAGTGGCGGCCAGGAAAGGAAGGACGAACGTGTCGGCGTCCCAGAACACGTGGCCGCGGTAGCCGGTCCCCGTCAGGCCCCGGGCGCCGACGGCCGCCTCTCCGTTGTCGGCGACTGACGCCATCAGGTGGAAGAGCGCGACACGGATGGCGAGCTGCAACTCGTCATCGCCTTCCACGACGACGTCGGCGTCCTCCCATCGCCGGGCCCATGCCCGACGATGCTCGCGCGAGCAGGCGATCGAAGCCGGTGGCGCGGACTCGATCGAGGGCATCGACGACAGGAGTCGGGTCGGGGAAGGACATCGGCATCGGACCGGTAGACGGCGAAACGGTCGAGGGTGCTGCTGCTCTCGACCGGGCGTGCGGACTTGTGTGGCGGCGGCCGCGATCCCGCCGTTCGAGGCGGCAACCCGAATCCAGCGGGCGTCTCCCGAGCGGCCCTGGTCGTGGAAGGAGTCGTCCGCCGGCGCCAGGAGGGGTGGCCCCGTTCGAAGGCCCTTCGGACACCGGACCCGCAGGACAGAGGTGCCCGGGTCGGCCAGCGACGCGAAGCGCAGCACTCTCGGCGATACCCCCTCGATGCCCGCCCGCTCGCGGAGGACCCCGGTACGGAGATCGAGGACGCGCTCCAACGGTCCAATAGCTGGCTGCGGCGCCGGCTAGCTCGAAGATCCTGGGACCAGTGAGCAGATGGGTGTCCGGGCCGTTTCCGTCGTAGACGCCCGCGGCCACCACCCACGGATACCGACCCGGATTGGGTCCGAGGGGCGCACCGCTGGTGCCGGTGTGGCCGTCCGCCAATGTCAGCAGTGCCTCATGGACGCGCTCGTGTTTGGGGTCGAAGCCGCTGACGACGAGAGACCACCCGGCTCGGGTCAGGGCCTCGGGAAGAGCGCGTTGACGTCGGCATCGCAGTTGGTCGGCCAGCAGCTGATCCAGGTCGGCCGACTCTGCGGCAACAGAGACGACAGCGGCACGCGGTGATCCCCGGCTGGCGCCGAAAGGGCGGGGCGTCTCGTCGCTGCCGGGGAACGGCACGGACGCCCGGTGCTCTGCGACCGCCGGCAACCCGATGATCAGGAGCAGGGTCTCTCGGGGATCGACTCCTCGCCGCCACAGCTCCTCGAGCATGCCGATGACGACATCCTCGTGGTCCGAGAGCGTGACCGCGACAGTGCCTGTCGGGGTGGCCATGGGGTGGACCCCGTCCTCGTCGATGACGACGCCCCCAGAGCCGCGGCTGTCCGCGAGGAGGAGGTCAGCGGCACCGGTCGTGGGCCATGCCAATCGTGCGGCCAGCTCGTCGACGGTGAGCGGCGCGATCACCCCCACGAGCGCCCCATGCTCACCCAGCGCTCTCAGGGCGGTCGCGGCTGGCGCCACACTCGTCGGGTCGGCGCTCCACAGGACCGCAGCCTCGAAACGGCGGTCGAGATCGGGTCTCAAGTCCAGAGCCTCGTTCCCGGTCGTGGCAGCTGTGCCGGGCGGTCCGAGGTGTGCTCGGCGACTCGGCCTGCGCCCGTCACATCAGAGGGACATCGGACGAACCCGGGACAGCGTAGGGCACGTCGCGGGCGACGAGGTGGAAGCGGCGCCCGGTCACGACGTCCGGGCGGATGAAGATCAATTGCCCACCGGGTTCGGGTACCCAAGGCTGAGGTACGGCGTCTGGCTCCGACGGGATATCTCCGGGGGCGACGGCAGATGCCAACCCTCGGACTAACACGCTCCAGGCCACGCCGCTGCCGGACTCCAGTCGGTCGACCTCGAAGGCGACCAGCGCCCCGGGTGCCAACTCGGACAACCGGCCTGGACCGATCCGGATCAAGACTTCGCGGTGGTAGAAGGTGAAGTTCAGCGGTATCACCACGGGTGAATCCCCATCGATCACTGCCAACCGGCCGATGTAATCCTCCTTGGAGGCCACCGCCAGCAACCGCAAGCACTCGGGTAACGGGAGGATCTCAGACCCGCGCTGGTCAATCCACATGGTTCAACTATGGCGGGTCGAGGAGAGGCCGCCTAGAGCCGTTCGTCCCGATGCGACCGGTATTCCCAGGCGTCGCCGCGCCCAACAACTCGGCCAGATCGGACACGACGACGTCGGCCCCCGACCGGAGCAGTTCATCCGCCGAGGCACCTCGACTAACACCGATCACAAGCCCGAAGTGCCCGGCGCGGCCCGCGGCGACCCCGGCCAGCGCGTCCTCAACCACTCCAGCGTGGCGGGGCTCGGTGCCCAGCTGCCGGGCCGCGAAGAGGTACGTGTCAGGGGCGGGTTTGCCCGCCAGCCGATGCTCGGAGGTGATCTGACCGTCGACCCGCACGTCGAAGAGATGGGCGATGCCAGCCGCGTCGAGCACGGCCGCGCAGTTCTCGCTGGCCGAGACGACAGCCAACCGCCGCCCGGCCGCCCGCAGTGCACGGACGAGTGCGACCGACCCAGGAAATGCGACGACGCCGCCTTCTTGGAGCATCCGCAGCACCAGCTCGTTCTTCTGTCGCCCGACACCCCTCACCGTCTGGCGGCCGGTCGCATCGTCCGGCCTGCCTTCGGGGAGATGGATGTCCCGGGAAGCGAGGAAGGATCGGACACCGTCCAGGCGGGGTTTGCCGTCCACGAACTGCTCATAGTCTGCAACCGGGTCGAAGGGCGTGGACGGCATCCCCACACCGGCCCGTCGAGCGAGTAGCTCGTCGAACGTCTGCTTCCAGGCTGCAGCGTGAACAGAGGCGGTGTCGGTCAGCACCCCGTCGAGGTCGAAGAGCCAGGCCCTGAGCGAGCCAGCGGTGCCAAGCGTGGCGATCCTGTCCGTCACGAGGGTACCTGCACCCGGTCCGCGCCATTTCGTTGCGTCCAGATCACCACAGAACCGATCCTAAACTCGCATTACCTGCAACCGCTGTCGGTGGCACGAGCCCTCTGCGCACAAGCGTCTGCGCCATGGATATTCGAGGTCATCCTGTGTCTCGATCAGCACGGAGCTCGAGGGCAATCCCGGGACGGTTCGTCAGGCGCTGTTAAACGCCGCGTGGCCATGCGCGGGCCCTGGCGCCCATGAGCCAAAAGGGGCCTTGAGCCACCTCGATTGGCCACACCGGACAGATTCGAGGCACTGCAAGGACGCTCCGACGGGCCTTACTCGGGCATTTGCGCGCCTCTCGCAACGGGTTCTGCGGACGGCCGCCCCGGGCTATCTCGGGAGGGCGGGACCGGGGATGACGGGCAGCTCGGAGAGGCCGCGCAACACGAGTCCGTCACCATGACCCCAGTGCAGGTCGGTTCTGGGAACGGCCAGGACGAGCTGGGGAAACCGGCGCAGCAGCGAGCCGATAGCCAGGTGGCCCTCCATGCGGGCCAGCACGGCGCCGAGGCAGTGGTGGATACCGTGCCCGAAGGCCAGGTGACGGGCCTGGGCCCGGTCGATGTGGAGCTGCTCGGCGCGTGCATAGCGGTCCGGATCGCGGTTGGCAGCAGCCAAGGAGATGATCACCTGCGCCCCGGCCGGGATGGTTTTGCTGCCGAGCTCAACCGGCTCGATCGCGTAGCGAAAGGTGGAGTGTGGGGCGGGGGCGTCGTAGCGAAGGAACTCCTCGACCGCGGCGGGCAGCGTGCTGGGCTCTGCCCGTAGCCGGGCGAGATCTGTGGGGTTGGTGAGCAGGGCGACGACGCTGTTTCCGATGAGGCTGGTAGTCGTGTCGTGTCCGGCCACGATCAACTGGAAGATGGTCGAGAGCAGCTCTTGGTCGTCGAGGCGCTCGTCGCCGTCGCGGGCGCTGATCAAAGCGCTCACGAGGTCGTCGCCGGGTGATTCCTGTTTGGCCTCGACCAGCGCGCCCAGCATCGCTACCACCGCATCGGACGCCTCTTTGGCCCGGGCATACTCGGCCGATGTCGTGGTCGGGACCAGTAACTCGATCAGGCCCCGACCCAGCGAGGCCCGGTCGGGTTCGGGCACGCCGAGCAGTTCGCAGATGACGGTGAACGGCAACGGGAACGCAAAAGCACCGACCAGGTCGACGGGGGTGTCCGGGCCATGGGCGGCGAGGTCGTCGAGGAGGTCATCGACGATGGTCTGCACCCGCGGCCGAAGCCCCTCGATCCGGTGAGGGGAGAAGGCACCCGAGACCAGACGGCGCAGCCGGGTGTGGTCGGGCGGGTCGACGCTGAGCATGTGCCGGCTCAAGGCCGGACCGGGGAGACCCTCGGCCACCACGCCAGCGCCCGTGGCCAACGCCGCGTGCATGTCCTTGGACAGTCGCGAATCCTTGAGCGCGGCGAGCGCCTCGTTGTAGCCAACCACCAGCCAGGCATCGTGCCCGTCGACCAGCGTGACCTTGTGCACCGAGCCCAGCTTGCGGACCGCGGCAAACAGCGGGAACGGGTCGTCCCGATCGTAGGCTCCCCACGCCGCGAGGGCCCGAACCGCGTGTGTCGCGCTCATCAGTGGGAGAAGCTGACGCTGGGAAGTATGCGTCGTAGCCATATGGGTTGGTGCCAGCTGCGGTGCCCGGCTAGGCGGAGAACGACCGGCAACAGCACCAGGCGCACGAAGAAAGCATCGAGAGCGACGGCAACCCCGAGCACGACCCCCATCTCTTTGGGGGCCAGGGGTCCCGACAGGGCGAAGGTGAAGAAGACGGCGATCATCACCGCAGCCGCGGACAAGACGACCCGGCCGGAGCTGCGCATGGATCCGATCATGGCGTACTCAGGGTCTCGGTGGGCCTCGTAGCGTTCCTTGGCGGCGGAGAGCATGAACAACGTGTAGTCCATGGCCACACCGAAGATCATGGCCCCGAAGAACAGAGGGGCCCACGCGTCGATGAAGCCTTGGGGTTGGAAGCCCAGGAATCCCGAGAGGTGGCCGTCTTGGAAGATGAGCCGGGCGATCCCGAACGCGCCGGCCACCGACAGGGCGGTGATGGCCGCCCCGAGGGCGGCGATCAGCGGGGCTTGGAGGGCGACAAGGAGAAGGAGGAACCCCATGATTCCGAGCAGCCCGAAAACAAGGACTGTGTGCGACGCCAGGGCTCCATCCAGGTCGTGGTTCTCCGCGGCCGCACCCCCGATGAGGCTTCCCGCCGGCAGGACCTGGCGGATGCGATCGATGGTGGCCCCGGTCGTCGTCGACGGGGCTGTGGTCAAGACGACCTGGTCCAAGACCCAGCCGGCGCGGGCCGGTCCAGGCACGGCGACGGCGACCCCGCGGGTGTGTCTCAGGACATTCATGGCAACGGGATTCTCCGCTGCGGCCACAAGGACCTGCAGCGCCCCCGGTGCGCCGGGTCCGAAAGCTCTGGTCACTTGGTCGTAGCCGATGCGGGCGCTGGTGTCGGCGGGGACGATGGTGATCGACGGCATGTTCGTTCGCATGCCGATGATCGGGGCCGCGGCCACCAGGAGCAGCACCAAGGCGGCGGCGCCCGCGGGAATGGGAAGGCGCCAGAGGAATCGGCCCCAGGCGTGCAACAACGTGTCCAGGGGACCCTCGCCCTCGAGTCGGTCCTTACGCCTCAACCGGATCGTCCCGGCGTTGATCCTTGTGCCGAGCCGTCCGAGGACGGCGGGCAGCAGCGTGAGCGTGGCGGCGAGCACGGCGACAACCGACAGCATGATGCCGAGGGCCGTACCCCGGAAGGCCGGGCTCGGCACCAAGAGGATGGCGGCGAGGGACCCGAGCACGGTAAGCGCACTGAAGGCGACCGCTTTGCCGGCGGTGTCGATGGTCTCGGCTACCGACGCCACGACGGCAGCCTGGTTGCCCGGGGTGGCCCCCCGCCGTTCGAGGGCGGCTCGGAACCGCATGACCAGGAAGAGGGCGTAGTCGATGCCCAGGGCCAGCGCGAACATGAGGGCGAAGTTGAGGGCCCAGATGGAGACCGGCGTGAACCTGGTGGTGATCACCAGCGCTCCGGCGGCGACCAGGAGACCGGTCACGGTGAGCAGCAGCGGGAGGCCCGCAGCAACGAGGCTGCCGAAGGCGACGATGAGGATCATGATGGTCACCGGCCACGACAGCATCTCCGAACGCAGCATGGCCGAGCGGTTCACATTGTTGAAGTCGGCCCACAGTGCGCTGTCGCCGGTCAAGGCGACCGAAATGCTCGGTCGAGCAAGTGCCGCGAGGGGTGTCGCGAGGGCGTCGGCCGCTTTGACCATGGCGTTGGCATCGGCGCCAGCTCCGGCGGTGATGACCGCCACACGCCCATCACCGGAAAGGGACGTCCCGGCTTGCGGCGGCACCACGGTGGAGATCCGGTGGTCGCTCGCCAGCAGGTGCGTCGCCCGGGCCAGGATGGCTCGTCCGTGAGGATCAGAGGCGATCGGGGCGTTGCGGTCGACGACCACGACTTGCAGGCCGGTGGCGCCGAGACCGGCGAAGTCACGTTCAATGATCGTGCGCGCCTGGACCGACTGGCTGTTCGAGGCTTGCCAGCCGGCGCCGGCGAGGGCGCCCTCGACCCGCACGGCGAAGACACCGAAGACCACCAGAATGAGAAGCCAGGCAACCAACACCCGCCGGAGGTGGGTGGCCGTCCAGGCGCCCAGACGGGCGAACGGACTGCCATGACCAGTCGAGGCGAAGTCTGGTGAACCTTCATCCGGGGAGGACCCCGGCCGGCCTGTGACCCGCTCGGGGCCGGGCAGCGTGGCCCGGACGAGATCGATACTTGGAGTCAGTGTCATGAGATGGGCTCCCGTTGGTCGGAGCGGCAGCCCATTTCTGCCAGGCCGCCCGCAAATACTCGGGTTTCCGGATGACGACGAGGATGATGCCCTCCACAGCCCTGGCCAGACGCTCGGCCACGTCGCTGCGGTTGGGTTCAAGCGGCAATCGAAAGCTGCGCGCGTCGCGCTTCGGCCATCGTGGCAATGTTGCGCACTCCCCGCCTGGCCATCAGCCGCACACCGGTCGCCCACATGACGACACGTACACCCGGTATGGCGAGCCTCAGCAGCGGGTGCAGAAATCCCTCCTCGGTGAACGTGTAGGAGAGCCGGCTTCCACCTTGGCCATCGGGCTCGATCTCGTAGCGGTGTCGATAGGTCCCCTGACGGTCGGAGCGTCCCCGTGACCGGGCGATGCGAGCATCGGTGGTGTACTCGAAGCACCGAGGCGCCTCAGCGACGGTCACACACGAGCGGTCCTCGAAGCGATGGCGGTGAAGAGGGATCCTCCCGGTGCTCGACCACGTCGCGTGGACGCTGGCCGGCCCACTCGGCTCGTCGAACAAAGCAACCAGCCGGAAAGGTCGAAGCTGGTTCTCGCCGGCCCATAGGTGGTGGCCGTGCACGTCTGCCAGCACGGCATAGACCTCTTCGGGAGCTGCATTGACCCCCGTTGCAATAGTCAGTCGCGTCGAGCTCATGCTTGTCTCCTTTTCGTTGTGTCGGTCGTTGTCATTCGCGCTCTCTATTGCCGTTCGTGCCGCCACGGCGCGCCACTGTGACGCGCCGGAAGGTGGCGGGAATGGAGACGGCAGAAGAGCACGCGCTTGGGCCTTCGCACCCCGAGTCCGCCGGTGACGCTCCGCATCTCGTAGCTCGGCTTGGTGCGCTTCGACGAGCAAACCGGACAGATTGAAGTAGGTCATCGAACGCTCCTCGGCCCCGATGGGGCGGCGGTGGTAGCGACCACCCCATGGACAGATTGGATGGGAGGAATCTCGTCGGGTTGCCGTGTCAGAGCTGGCAGCTGGACGAGAGCCGTTGCGGGCTCGAGGTCGACCAACCCCGCGTAGCAAGCGAGAGAAGAAGGGACTCTCATCAGCGCGCCACTGTGACTTGGAGAAATGAGGCAGGAATGGAGGTGGCATCGGGACTCGAGCTCGCGTTCTGGGAATTGAACAAGTCCCGCAGTTCGGCCCACAGATCGTCCTGCCGCCCGACGGCGGCGGCTGCTTCGAACGCATTCATCGTCGGCCCGTAGTACGCCCTGAACTCGTTCAGCAGCTCAGACGCCGGCCCCGGGAACGTGAACCTGTAGGTGTTGCTCTGGAACGAGATCCTGCTTTCCGCCACACCCGCCGCCGCGAATCGCGCCAGCACGTTGTCCTCCACCCCCCACGTCATGGGGCTGACGAATCCCTCAGGCGCAGGAGGCGAGTAGGCGGCGCAAATTCGCAGGAGCTGCGCCACCAGGGTGGGGTCGTTGGGGATCCAGTTCCCCATGACGATCCGGCCGCCCGGGCGCGTCACCCGGACCATCTCCTTGGCCACGTCATCCGGTTTCGGAGCGAACATGGCGCCGAAGATGCTGACGACGAGGTCGAAGCGCTCGTCGTCGATCTCGTGCAGATCTGACGCGTCGCCTTCTTGGAAACAGCAGTTGTCGACGCCGAGGCTTCGGGCCCGGGCGGTGCCGGCCTCGACCAGATTGGTGGCGATGTCCACCCCGAGCACGTTGGCTCCGAGCCGGGCCGCCGGCAGGGCCGTCGTCCCATCGCCGCACCCGAGGTCCAAGACCTCGAGCCCATTGGTGATGCCCAATTCCTTGACGAGCGCCTCACCGCTGTCCCGCATGCCCTGGGCGATCCTCGTGAAGTCGCCCTTCTCCCACAGTTCCTTGTTCGGATTCATCTGCTGGTCTCCCTCTACGTCCGTGCGATCCTGTCCTGACACCCGACCGTCCGGTCCGTGATAGAGTACGAACGGTCGTCCTAAGTACGGGGTTAGAGTACGAACGATCGTGCTAGATGTCAAGGGAGCTCGAGTGAAATCTGATCAACATCCAGTCCGGAAGCCGCGCGAGGACGGGTTGCGGACCCGCAAGGCGATCCTCCTCGAAGCCGTGTCGCTGGCTACCGTCGAGGGCCTCGAGGGTCTGAGCATCGGTGGGTTGGCCAAGGCGCTCGGAATCTCCAAGAGCGGGCTCTACGCGCACTTCGGGTCGAAACAGGAGCTGCAGCTGGCCACCATCGAGGAGGCTGACCGCATCTTCCACCTCGAGGTGATCGAGCCGGCGATGGCGGCCGCGCAGGGTCTCCCCCAGTTGGTCGCCCTGTGCGACTTCTTCTTCGACCACCTTCGGCGTCGGACGTTCCCCGGTGGCTGCTTTTTCGCGGGGGCAATCCTCGAGATGGGGACGCGTCCTGGTCCGGTGAAAGAGCGGATCGGCGCGTTCCAGCTGTCGTTCATCGGCCTGATCTTCGGATCCGCTCAGAAGGCGCAGGAACTGGGACAACTTCCTCCCGGAGAGGACCTCACGCTCCTCGTCTTCGAGCTGAACGGGATCATCCTGGCGGCCAACGCCAGCTTCGTGATGAGCACCGACCCGACGATGTTGGACATGGCCGGGAGGGCGGTCCGCCGACGGCTCGGCGTCGAGGCCGAGTACGACCCAGCGGCGGCGAGCACCACCGTCCGGTCGGTATGACATTGAGGCCGACCCGACGGACGGGGTGCTCAGCGAGGAGTTCATGTACGCGCTCGCACCGAGGGATCTGTGCAGCATGCGTGGATTGCCGTTGGGTCGATATCCCAAGACCAAGGGTCCGAGGGCTTATCGCACCTTGGCGTCCCCCAGTTTCTGGCTGCGTTCGACGGCAGCCTCTCCTTCGACGAGCGTCACGCTTCGAGGTCACGGTCGTGGCCCAAGCAGGGCATGTCCGCCGATCACTTGCATGCTCAGACGAGCGCCCGGATCGACGTTCCGAGCGCACAGATCCGGCTGGTCACAACCTCGAAACCTTGCTGGGCGGGCAACATCACCGTCGCCGGCCCCGTCGGTCCTGTGCCGATAACCCGACCGTCGCGGAGCACGCAGCTAACTCAAGGGCAGGAACCCTGTACACATGATGCGCAGCCACGAGATCTTCTCACCGTCGGTCTCGAAATACGCCTGCTGTTCGATGACCGAATTTCCCTCGGGGCGTTCCACTTTGAATCGGTAGCCGACACGGCCAAGCGACCCGACGCTGTCGGTCTCAACCGCAAGTAGTTCAACAATTCGTCTCTCGGGGTTAAACCAGGTACCGAGCATGGTCTCATCGACGATGACATCTGTATCTGTCGCTTCCCAGAACTTCCCCGGCGTCATCGCCCGGAAGTCCACATCGGACCGAAGGAGTGCCTTGAGTCCGACGGCATCCTTGTCAGCTAACGCTTTCGCGAATCGTTCACCGATGCGTTCTGCCATTTGCCATCTCCCCACTCGATCGACATCCCGACGGTCCCCGGAAGCCCGACCACCAACAGTACGCGACGGATCTCCTCAGAAAGCGTAGGCAACCTCGCTGCATCCGGGTGACCCCATGCTGTATGTGCAGGCATGCCGCCCATCCTTGAAGCTTCTCCTGGCCTGTCACCGGGACAGGTCAACCTGGTTCACGAACTATTGGTCACGCCACTCCCGGCCGACGGCCCCGGCATCCGCCCCACCGGGAGCGATGGATCGTTCGACGAGTGAGCCAGTCTCGGAGAGGCTTCTAACTCTGTAGCTGGCCATGAACGGGACGGAACGGAGAACCGGCCTTCAGGGCGGTGCTTTGTGGGGGCGAAGGGTTCAGTGCTCAAAAGCTGCGTGGCGCCGGGCGTCGTGTCACCGACGGGCTCGGCCGAGGCGACGTCGGGGTCTGTCCGGCTTGCGGAGCATCACGCCTCGGCGCCACCGATGGACCGGGCAGTCTCAGTTCGCCGAGGGATCGCAGTGTCTCCACTGTGGCCCTGTCGCCACGTCGGATACGCCAGTGGAGGTGGCCGCGCTACCCGGTCCCGAGCTGCGTTCTTCGGTCTATCCGGGTCGAGGATGCCTTACGGCGCATCCAGGTCGCTGAAGGGGGCAACGGAGAGGCGGTCGAACCCCTCGCCCATGGCAACCAGGCAGACGCCGCCGCCCTGGCGAAGGCTGCAGGGATGGCGCTAGCACCGACAACAAACGGCACGGTCCGAGGGGAGATGAAGGGGAACTGACCAGTCGAGGTGGGCCTCGCACGGTCATGGTGCCCAGCGGTGTCTCTGGACCCAGCGACGGGTGTCATCGGGCGTCGGCACAGCGTCGAGTCCAGCCTCCTTGGCGAGCATGGCCGTGATCGCCTCAGATCCGATCATGTGATCGGGCTCGCCGTGGACGTAGATGAGGTCGATCTGGTGACCACGTCGGTGCCACACGATGCTGACGAGTTCATACCCGGCCATGAGGCCCTCCGGGAAGACGCTACGCCTCCTTCGGTAGCGAGGGGATGCGTGCTGTGCGAGAGGCTTTCAACAACGACGACGTGGGCGCAGGGACCCTTTGCGGAGGGGTTCCCTGCGCTGCCCCTCTGCCCCCCAATGCGGCGCTTGCGAGCGGGGGCAGGGGTCTTTCCCTGGAGCGCCAGAATCTACGGTACGCCGGTCTGTGGCGTCGGCCAGAGTCCTTGGACCTCTGTCCTATCCACAGACACCGAGCACCCCAAGTGCCTCAAGGACAACAGGACACAAAAAGGGGCGACCCCGCTCTCGATGGCCGGACATGCCCACGTCCCACCGAGAGCCGCTCCCAAGGGAATGAGGATGTCTTCCGCTTGGTCGGGTCGCCTGGTGTCCACTGTGACACGCACCTCACGTCGAAGTCAGGGTCCAAAGTCCCAAAGTGGTTCAACGCTTACGAGCGACTGCCTGCTCCCCGACGGGGTGTGCCCCCCCACCGCCCCGTGGGTCCCGCCGGGAATGTCGTGAGAGGTGGGTGCCTCGGAGTGCTCGACGTTGCAGTCGGTGAGGCTTTGGAGCAGACCCAAGACATCGGCTGAGATGCGAAGCAGGAGGGCCGAGGCCCTCCCGTTTCGCCGGTACGGCATGCCCCCCATGCTCTACCGAAACCATGGGCACATCGAGATCCCACGTCCAGTACCGGGGAGTAACCAACGCTGGGCCACCGGTGCGTCAACGTTCGGACTCCCGCCCTTACACGAACAGTTGTTCTGAGCGTTCGAACTGGGATTGGAGAACCTGAACCGTGCTCGCCAGCATCCGCGTCGTGGCGTCTAGAACTTGCAGTTGATGAAGGACGTGCATAGCCACGACATTGGCCTGCTCGGTGTCACCCATGTCGATGTCGAACCCCGTCTCGGACAGGCGCAACGCGGTGGGGGTACTCCGAAGCCCATCCAACATGTACTTGACCCGCTGAGATGTTGATTCGCCCGGTGAATACGTCATCGAGGCCCCCTGACAAGAGCGGACAAACGCGACAATCGAGTTGGACTACAACCCTCGTGGTTACTCCCCGCCGGTACTGCTTCTCGTCGTGATAGCTCACGGGAGACGCTCCGTCCACCGAGAACGAGGAGTACCCGACCCACACCCGTATACGTGGTGGATCAACGTGTTGTTGAGGTCGAGGGTTCGGCGCAAACCCGTGCTTGCGCGAGGAACCAGCCAAGGTGGCGAACCCGCGTTGTCCATCCGCGCTCGAACGCGGGCAGAATCCCCAACGTCGTCCTCTTGTTATCCCCAGCCCCGAGGCACGAAAGTGACGGTGTTGGACATGGAAGGCTTCTCCATGGCCAACGGCGGGAAGTCCGAGTGCCAAGCTTCGACCACCTTTCGCGGAGAAGGACAAGGGAGGAGTTCTACCAACGCCGTCATGCGGTGTTGGAGCGGGCGAGGGAGTGGGTGGAGCAGCTGCTGCAACACCCACCTGAGAGGCTTGCCGCGTGAGGGTGTTGGCCCTGAGCGACCTGTTGCCCCCCATCAGGTCGCCGGGACAACGCCCGTGGCGAGGGGGTGACGATGGCTGGAAGGCTCCGAGTGTCCCGACTGAGTGGTTTGCTGGATCGCTATCGGAAGTGGGACATCGTGCTCGACGGCCAGGTGAGGGGGTCCGTCTCCAATGGCCGGACCTCGGACCTGTTGGTGGAATGTGGCACCCACACAGTGAGCGTCGGTCACCGGTGGTGGGCAAGCCCAGTTCGGACATTCACAGTGACTGATACGAAGACGGTGGAGTTTGTGTGTCGCCCCCGACCTCATCCGATGATCTGGATTCCGTATGGAGTGGCATCGTTCTATCGACGTGACCTCTTCATCGTTCTAGACCCCGTCCCCCTGCGGGCAAGGAAGTCGATTCCCGCCACGCAATAACCTCGCGAACGCGATGATCCAAAGAGTAGGGATCGCACACCTCTCGATCACAAATAGGGCGGTCTCGCACCCGGTTGTTTGAACAACGAGGATGACGCTTTCAGGCCGGTCATCACCCTTCGAGAGGTCCTGAGCCTCATAGCTGGAAAGCTCGCCCGGCCAGCAAGCTCACATTGGATCTGGAGTCGATGCAGAGCTTGGCGTGAACCGCTCCCCTGATCCCACGATTGCCGGGTCCGCGGCGGGTTGTTGGCGGTAACCGATCCGCGCAGCGTCGTCTCAGTATCCCCGGCGGGGCATTTGCGGTGCTGGGTAGGCGGGTGCGAAGACACGTACACAAAGGTGGTCGTGCCGGTGCCGTTCCAGAGGACCGTGCCCGACCCCGACTTGTTCAATAGAGTCCCCGAGAAGGTCCCCGAGCCGCCTGTGGATTGGAGGTGAGAACAGGAGCTAATCGTGATCACCCCCGAGAGGTTGCCACTGACGGTTGTGCAGATCACGGGCACCTTCGGCGGCACGAGACTCGTAGAACTCGATGAAATGCTCGACGTTGAACTCGAACTGGAACCGCTGGTGGGAGCAACGCCACCAGTGCCGTCCGAACGCCCCTTGCTGCTAGCAGAGGAAGTGTCCGAAACAGAGGAGGTACTTGTACCCGCGGTGGCAGAGGTGGCCGGATGCTTGGCTTGGTGATTCGTGCCTTGAAGATTCAGCCCCAACAGGATGCCGCCTCCGACGAGTGCAGCGGCGACGATGGCGGCAATGACCCTGAATCTCGACGTCCTTGTCCAACCATGGAATTCAGCGATCCTCAAAGGCTACCGACGGGCCATGGCACTGCTCGGAGAACGTACTGAGAGGCCCCTTGCAATCCACCAAGATCGAACGTATGTTCCCAGTCATGGACCGGCTGTCCGAACTGGAATCCATGCGGCGGTCGATAGCCACGCTCAATCCCCGCACGGCGAGGGTTCTCGACCGGGAAGACGCCATGGCACTCCTCCAGGAACTTCAGGACGTACAACGAAGACTCTGGATGTTGCGACACGAGCGACGGAAGCAGTTGGACGAAGGGTGACAGGCGTTCCCGGTGCGTCGCCACAAGACGCTCACGTGCGTAAACAGTCATGGTGGTCGGGCGTCGAGCAGCGTCCAAGTAGCAAATCGTCCCGTCAGGGCTCCCGTCGTAGCTGGCTGCGAGCCGGAGCTGCCGTGACGAAGCCATTGAGCGTTACCACCGTCTCACTTCGCGACGCCGGGATTGGCCAGTCATATGTCAGGACCATCGCCGCTGCGGGCGGTAATCCCCCGTATGTCTGGAAGCGAGCTGCGGGGTCACCAGAACTACCGAGGGGGCTGAGAGTCAACAGGCGGACCGGGGTCATCTGGGGTAGGCCCATTCACGGAGATCGTGGTACGTCCAACATCACAGTCGAAGTACTAACAAGAGAACGAGGAACGCGCCGCACATTCGGAACACAGCGACGAAGGGGCCGTCGATCACGATCTACTAGCCGGTGACCCCGTGGCCCTCGCTGACACACACCGGTCACTTCCATCGGAAATGAACAAACACTCTCCCGAAGTTGCGTGAGTCTTTCTCGACGCGGTCGTATAGCGCTTTGATTTCCTTCTGGTCCAGGAAACGCAACACTCGCTTCTTGAGCTGGCCGCTGCCCTTCCCGGGGATGATCTCGACCAGCGGAGCCCTCTTCTCCACGGCCTCGTCGATGATGGAGCGGAGGGCGCGGTCGATGTCCTCGCCTCGGTTGTACACGTCGTGGAGGTCCAGCTTGAGCTTCATTTCGTCGTCCCAGAGCCTGTGGACACAGTGAAGACCCACAGACACTGGGGATTCGTGCAAATCAGGTGCCGGTGATCACCGAGCGGGCAGTCCTCGCCGTGGCTGCCCCACTCCTCGTCTAACTGATCGGACTGGCACTTCGGGCAGCTCGGGGACGGCACGTTCCAAAGGTAGTTCCCGCCCGGGAGTCTCGCTTTGGCACTTGGCCCCTGGTGTGGCGCATGGTCCGACACCCACGAGCAAGGTCACAGATGGAGTTCTAGGATGCATCGGCACCCACTTCCCCATCGGACTTGGACCGAAGGTGTAGCCACGATAGGGGTTACTGTGAGACGTTCTCATGCCGTTGCTCGATTAGCACTAGTCGGGACGACGTCTCTGACTCTGGGAATCGCCATGCTTGTCGGAGTCTTCATTGACGGTTCCACGTCTCGTGCCTTCGCCAACACGTCCCCGTACGAGCTGTACTGCCCGGGCACTCCTGTGGGCAACTTGGTGCTCAACGATGTCGTCACCGTTGGGAGCCTGTCCCCCCCGAGCCCAAGTGCGGAGCCGTTCGGGCTGTCCGATTACCAGATCCAGCTCACCCTGCCGACGTCCGTCGTGTCCGCCTTCCAGGCGCAGGGCGACACTTCGATCAGCGGAACCTTGACGGCGAGTGTGGACCCAAGTGGGAATGTGCAACCCGGTCCGGTCACGGTAGGCCCCTTGGCGTTCGACGTGCCCATACCCGGATCTGTTCCGTCGTCTGGAGTAGGACTCGACGTTCCTCTCTCGCCCATCAACGTGGGAGGCTTCTTCTCGACACCTTTCACCATTGCGCCGGGGAACACCGCTCCACCGAGCAACGTCGAACTCTTCGTAGGGTCGACGTTGACTTTGACGCTGGAGGCCTCAGGAAGTCCTTCTACTGTGACTTGCACGGTATATCCGAACGATTCGGTGACGCCGTCAGGGATCACGACGTCACCCCCTGCGGGCTCACCGATCACCCCGGAGATCGCCATCACCACCGGAGGTGGCACGACTACAACGACGACGAGTGCAACCACTTCGACGACGAGTGGATCGGGACCGTATTACCTGGCCCTCGGGGACTCGGTCCCGGTATGGAACGGCTCGGACTCCTACCCCTATCAAATCGCCTCCAACTACTCCTCGACGAATCCAGGTCTTCAGGTCGTGGATATGGCCTGTTCCAGCGAGACGACGGGCACGATGCTCGCCAACTCCCTTTGCGCTCCGGCCCCTCAGCGCTCGCAGCAGCAGGAGGCGGTCGCCTTCCTCCAAGCTCATCAGGGTCAGGTGGCCCTAATCACCATCGACATCGGCGGCAACGACCTGCTGCCCTGCGTAAACGGCTTGACCGTCAACCTGGGCTGCATCCAGCAAGCCGAATCGACCATGGTCCAGAACCTCGACACGATCTTGAACGGGCTACGACAGACAGTCGGACCAACGGTGCCCATCGTCGGGATGAACTACTACGACCCCTTCCTCGGGGACTGGCTTGCCGGCGGTTCCACTCAGGTCGAGGCCAACCTGAGCGTGTCGCTCGTCACCAACCTGAACACCCTCCTGGCGGGCGCTTACCAACGGGTGGGAGCCCCCGTGGCGGATGTGGAATCGGCCTTCAAGACGACCGACTTGACCGACATGGTCGCTTCTCAGTGGGGCACGGTCCCGGTCGCTGTGGACAAGGCCTGCACGCTTCTGGATATCACTTGCACCGTCGGTCAGGTCGAGGGGTTCGGTGACGACCCGGTGCCTGCGGGGGCGACCGTCATCGCCCATGCCTTCGAGCAGGCGATCGGTTCCACGATTGGACCCATCACCACGTCCACGACGTCCACGACGTTGGTCCCCACCACGACCACTTCGAGCACGACGCAGGCTGCGACCACAACCACTGCTCCGAGCACGGCGACCACTACGACCGCTCCAAATCCCACGTCGACGGCACCCCATGCCACGACCACATCAACGAACGCCGCCCAGACAGCGAACGCAGGGTCCTCTTCGTCTTCCGCGTCAAATCGAGTTGTCACTGCGGCGTCTGGCTCCTTGGCGTTCACAGGGACCGGGCGTGGCCTCGATATGGTGACACTCGTCGGTTCCGTCCTCATCGTTGTGGGGCTCGTGTTGCTTGTCCTGGTCGATGCTCCACGCCGCGCGCTGAGGCAACTATCTCGCGTCAGTCCAGCTCGACGAGGGCGACACTCATAAGCGGTGCCGATGCAACGCCGATGACCCTCCCTCACGCAGCGACGTGAAGAGACATTGGGTGACGATTCATGATTCGGAGTCGATTCTCTGATTCTCCAGATCCGATTCCAGATTCCGATTCCGACCCCCTTAGTAGTCGCAGGAATAATCGAAATCAGAACCGACGAACCACAACGAGTGCAGGATCGTTCGCGCCGTCATCCCATTGCCCGACAGCCCAACCTCGATGGCGCCAGCCTTACCACTTCCGGGGATGTGAACGGACGCGACGAAAACGCCGTAGCGGTCGGCACTGGTCGGACAAACAGAAAGGTGATTCACCGAGATGCAAGACTCGACTGTCTTGGTTTCGGACTCAGTAGGACCGTAGCGCCCCGGGTCGATAAGGAGTCCATCAGTCGGTTTCTCGACTGCGATGTTGGGAAATAGCGGGCAGCTCGGCGCGTCCTCCATGGTGCCGCTATTGAAGACGACAGCGGGTCGGCGAAGGCTCAGATTCGTCGGTAGGCATCCTCCCCACCCTTGTTCGCTCAGGACCGGCCAACTCTCGGGGACGGCTGCACTGATACGGCCGAAGGACACGCGGTGCCACGATGGGGGGATCGGCGGAGCGGAACCTGCTGCCAAGGCAACGGAACGCGGCGAGTATGTCAACGTGTGCAATACAGAGGAAGCCAAAGGGCCTTCGACCATGATCGCTGTATCAAGGGATGGAAAGGGGACCTCGTATGCTGGACTGACACCGGAGTCGGAGTTGGCGATCATGTAGGCGTCAAAACCATTCACGGTGAAGACGGCGGTTGTACTGAGCACTGCCGCTGAGTTCGGACCGATGACGACCTGATTCGGGGGGATGCTCGTTTCCCGAGGGACAGGCCGTCGGGGGATTTGTCGCCGTGATCCCTTCAAGACTCACCCAGCCATCGGCTTGCGTGAGTCCCGGGCAGTCCAGCACGCCGATTGCCCATGAGGCTGGAACCGATATCTGGATGTTCCCATACGGAAGCGCGATCCAGCCCGGTGGTGTCAGGTGTGTGGCCACCGTCGGCAGGACCGCAACGGTCTTTTCGAGACATCCCCTGTGGCAAAGAGGCGTCGTGCTGGCAGCCAGATAGACGAAGAAGCCCGCCACCAGGGCAAGCATCGGTAGGAGGGCAAGCCAACGCCACGTTCTCGGTTTCAGCCCTCAATAAGTCACCTCCGACCCGGCATGGTGAACACCGGTTGACCGCCGACCTCGAAGGTCAATGGTTCGAGGCGAACGTCGCCCGAGTCAGCCATGGTCAGTGATTTGATGGATCGTATCCACGATGTGGTCCGCACGACCGGGGGCTCCACCCGGAATGGCAGCGGAGTCCCCGACAGACACGGAGATGTTCACGTTCTTCGTGGGCAGCGAGACCCAGATATCTGTAATCGTCGCACCAAGGTTGCCGTGGTACACCTCGTATTGGGTGGCAACGTCGGCCATGATCCCATTCAGCTCGGTCGACACCGACTTCAACCCGCTCATGGGAAGTGATCCCAGGACAACCAAGGCTGCTTGGGGCAGGTCGGCCACACAGCTCATTTCCAACGGCTGGGCAGGGCCGATGAAGACCGTCGGTGTCGCCACCCCGCAGGTGAGACGCCACGGCTCCACCAGCCAGTCTCTCGGAACGTCGATACCGACGCCGTGATAAGTGATCGTCTTCCACCCGATCGGAAGTGGCGAGGAAGTCGAGGTGGCGGAGGTCGGGGCGGCGGTCGGAATTCTCGTCCCAGAGCATGCAGCCACGCTCACGCTGCACAGAGTTATCGCTCCCACGAATATCAACCGCATCAACCCACTTCGACGCATGGGACCCTTCGTTCGTTCCCCGTCCGCCGGGCACCAGGTAGTAGTCCAGCTAATCCGCTCCAGGACGGAATCCACCGTCGAGGCGTGCCACTTCCCTCTCCGTGAGCGGTGCTGACCCCCTCGTTGTTCAGGCCGTCGGCGATCCCCCGCAGCGACCGTCCACGATTTTCGTTCCCGTGTTTATGGCGCTGGGCGATGCGTGATGTTTGGGCTCAGAATCCCTCGCCCGCCGGAAAGACCCGACGTCCTCGAAGTGAGCGAGGGTGAAGACCAGACGTCGTCGCCAGGATGCTGGCTTGTCCCGGATCAAAGTGCCAGTTGGACAGGTCCCTCAGACACTGCTGCGACTGCGGGCGACGCGCTGATCCACAATGTTGGGACGCGTGTTGGGATGAGATCGGGAGTCCCAAATGTAGCACGTACTGTGCTACATTTGGGAATGACCCGGATCGGAGTACGAGAGCTTCGCCAGCACGCCAGCCGATACTTGGCACAGGTGAAGGCGGGCGAAATTGTCGAGGTAACGGAACGAGGGAAGCTCGTCGCTCTCTTGGTTTCCCCTACTCCTGCTGTTGCGGTTCGGGATCAACTCATCGCCTCTGGTCGCCTTGAGCCGGCAAAGACTGCATTCCAACTGCCGGAGCGTCGACAGGTCGCGCCGGAAGAGACAACCGGTAGTGACGCCCTTACCGACCTACGCCGGGAACGACTTGCGTGATCTACTTCGACACGTCCGCCTTGGTGAAGCTGATTTTCGACGAAGCCGAAAGCGATGCCCTCGCCGAGTGGGTGACCCAGAGGCCAGACGTCCCCAAGATCAGTAGCGATCTGTCCACCGTTGAACTTCTCCGTACGTGTCGACGCGTCGACGCGGGTGCCGTTAGGAATGCCAACGTGTTGCTCGGAGGTATCGACCTTCTTCCCATGGATCGCGCCATTGTCGAGCAGGCTGCTTTGCTCGTCCCGACCGCGCTCCGTGGCCTTGATGCGATCCACTTGGCAAGTGCTTTATCGGTGAAGGCGGATCTAACTGCCCTGGTCGCATATGACAGTCGCCTCTGCTCAGCTGCAACCGAATCAGGCATCGCGGTTGTCTCACCTGCCTGACGCTTCTCATTCGAGTTGGTCGTTGCACGCGTGGTTCCATCAATTGCAGCGATGCCAGCCTCGACACCATCCGGTTAAGATGGAACTGGTCAGTGATGACCACATTGGTGGACACCGAGGTGGACCCTAGAGGACACTATTCAAACCCCCCTTCACCAGGGGAAATGGCGAATCAGCGCGGTGTCACATGGCCTGATTTGATCGATCCGCGGGTCGAAACAGCCATCCGCGAGCTCTACGACCGTGTCTTCGGTGAGTCCCGGGTCGGCGCAACTAACACGTGCCGTCGTGTTCAGCTTGACGGCTCAAGGCGAGTCCAGCGCCGACTCCCGCCCGCGGAAATCGAGGAGCTCATCGCTGGCTACGTCGCCGGAGCGACGGCGATCGCATTGGCCGGCAAGCACTCGATTCACCGGACCACCGTCTTGGCCCTTCTTGAGCGCCACCGGGTGTCAAGACGAGGGCGGGTGCTGACCCCTGATCACGTTGAACGAGCCGTCTCC
Source organism: uncultured Acidimicrobiales bacterium (assembly GCA_963796765.1). Classification (GTDB taxonomy): domain Bacteria; phylum Actinomycetota; class Acidimicrobiia; order Acidimicrobiales; family UBA8190; genus Chersky-840. Next base: position 926,584 of record CAWCMY010000002.1, read on the forward strand.
CTGTACGCGTCGGGACGCTCGTGTGCCTCGATCGGCAAGGAGCTCCAAGTCAATCCCGAGACGATCCGCCAGGCCTTGTTGAAGGCCGGCGTGGCCATGCGCAGGCCCGGGTGACCACGAGCCATGGAATCTTGAACGACCTCGATGGGTGCGCTTCGGACGGCTGTGGAGTCCTGGAAGCCTCCCCTGCTTGTAGTCCTCCAGGCATATCGCGCTGAGGTCATGGCACCTTGCTCGATCACCTATAGGCCGGTGAGCTCTGTCGCCAGTTCCCAGAAGCGTCTGGCCTTGTCCAGGTCGTACGACTCGGGGCTCGAACGGAGTTCGTGTTTCTCACCGAAGAACTTGCCCCCCACTCCACCGAGCGAGGGATCCACAACCATGAACACGAAGGAGTCCGTGGCGGCATTGACGCTGGTCGCGAAGGGCATATGCGGCATGAGGTGGACCATCAACCAGTGCATGGCGCCAGAGGTGCTCGCCGCGGCAGTGGTGGGGACGAATCCGGGGCAGACGGCATTGACCGTGACGGCGCACGGCTCCAGCCGGCGCTGCAGTTCGTAGGTGAACCACAAGACGGCAAGCTTCGAGTTCTTGTACGCCCGGTCCGGGTTGTAGCCGTGTTCGAGTTGCGGGTCGTCGAAGTCGAAGTCGACGGGTTTGCCCCGCGATCCGGGCAGGTGGAGTCGTGAACTCACATTGACCACCCGGGCGGCATCGGCACGCTCAAGGGCCGGGAGCAGCAGCCCGGTGAGCAGGAATGGCGCCAACGCATTGACGGCGAAGGTCTCCTCGAAGCCGTCGGCGGTGGTCCGTCGTGTGGGGCTGGTTTGCATCACGCCGGCGATGTTGAACAGCATGTCGATCTGGCCCAGGTCATCGGCCAGGGCTGGAGCGAACGCCCTGATCGAATCCATTGAAGCCAAGTCGACCGCCCGCGGCTCGACATTCGCGGTCGGACAAACCGCACGGATCTCGCGTGAGGCAGCGTCGGCAGCGGAGCGGGTTCGGGCGACGAGTACGACTTGATGGCCAGCTCGGGCGAGCTTCTCGGCAGTCATCCGCCCCAAACCACGCCCACCACCCGTGATCACCATGGTCTTCATGGCCGCGATCTCACCGTGACAGTCACCCTAATGCCCGCGGAAGTGCGGTCATGTCTATGCCCCCAACATTGATTCTGCCGCTCTGTCCACCAAGTTGGTGACAAGCACCATCTCGGCATCCCCCCGCAGCGATGCTGCCTACGAATCGCTCATCGCCCGCAGGAGATCTTCAGCGACATCCGGATCAAACCCGCCTGCGCCGGACCATCGCACAGTGCCTGATCCGTCTACGAGGACGAGGGCAATCGTAGAGCGATCCTCGATGCCGAGAGGTCGCGTCACGTGACGCACATCGCCGTAGATGGTGAATGTGCGCTCGAGGATCCTTGGTTCCCGGATCGCCGCGGCCATCCCTCCGTCGATGAAGTTACGCATCGGTGCCCAGATCCGGCCGATGGTGGGCAACTCGTAGAACCGGAGTTCGGGATCGGCAGCAGCATGCTCCTCAAGCCACAGCATCCACGAATCGACGAGTGCCTGATGACGGCGGTAGAACGCGATGAGCACGATGTTGCGCTCACCCCGAAAGCCGCCAGGGAGCCTGACATCAAGACCCTGAAGGTCGCGGGCCAAGACGCTCGGGAAGGCGATGTAGGCCTGCATTCGGTCAGCCTAAACGGGGCTTGGCCGGGGTCGGGCAACCCCACGACATGTGCAGCCGAGTAGTGCCCCCGGTTTGGCGACGACCCGTCCGCAAGACATGTCTTGAAAGGAATACCACTCGCACCGACCGCTGGCCTCATCCGACACCCCGAGAAGCTGCACCTGCACGGAAGGGACACGCCTGAAGAACCGGAAACGGATTGACCGTGCGGCCGAAGCCTTGGACCAGGAAGCCTATGCTGACGATGTGGGTAACAGCGCTTCATCACTGGCTCGACTCCGTCCCTACAACCTCGTTGCGGGGTGTCTCCACTTGGCACAAGCGGTGGCCATTGTGGTGTTGGCCCACGCCTTCGCTCTGCCCGTACGTGCCACCTACATGACGGGTCCTCCTGGGCCGACGGTGGGAAGCCAGACGGTCACCTTGTTCAACCTCAGCTTTGCCTGGGCCATCGCTGCCTTCTTCGCACTCTCGGCTCTGGCGCACTTCACGGTGGCGGGCCCTGGTTGGGCTTCCTATCAGGTCCAGCTCGGCAAGAACCGTAACCCCTACCGCTGGTTGGAGTACTCGCTGAGCGCATCGATCATGATCGTGCTAATCGCCATGCTCGTCGGCATCAACGACATCGCCGCCCTGGTTGCCCTGGTGGGAGTAAACGCCTCGATGATCGGGTTTGGCTGGATGCAGGAGCGCTACGAGACCCCGGGGGCGGGGCTTGGACCTTTTTGGATTGGCTGCATTGCTGGCATCGTCCCTTGGGTCGCCATAGCCATCTATCTGTTCGGACCGGGTGCCGACGCGCACCCCCCAGGGTTCGTCTACGGGATCTTCTTCTCGCTCTTTGCTTTCTTCAATTGCTTCGCCGTCAACCAGTGGTTGCAGTACAAGCAGGTGGGGAGGTGGAAGGACTATCTCGTCGGCGAGCGGGCATATGTCACGTTGTCCCTTATCGCCAAGAGCTTGCTGGCTTGGCAGATCTTTGCTTCGACCCTGGCTTCGAGCACTGCGCACTGACGGGCAAAGGCTCCTGTCGGGGTACGCGCCACGTGATGCCGTCATGCGCTACCTGGTTCAGGGATCACACCGCCCGGACACGACGACCCCGACAATCCTACTCAGATGCTCTGCCACCGGCCCTAGCCCTGAGTGTGAATAGGCCGAGCATTGTCAAGAGCGATCATTGAACGAGCTCGTCGAGGGTGACCGACGCCAAGTCCCGAGCTGCAAGCAGCTCGGCCAACGGACCGAGAACTGCGTGGGTGCGGGCCGCTGTGCCCGTTGGGCAACTCACGTCGGTGTCGTGGAGGAGGAGGATCGCGCCCGGCGTCGTGCCCGTGGTGAGCCGGTCGACGACGGGCTGCACGTCGCGCTCGGCGAACTCCTTACCCCAACGGGTCCACAGCACAACCTCCATGGATTGACGACGAGCCTCGAGGATGGTTCGGGCAGTGAGCTGACCGAAGGGTGGGCGGTACCAGCGGGTGGGTTCGTCCAGCACGTCGCCCAGCACCGCCACTGAGTGGGCGGTATCCGCACGGATCCAGCTAGGCCGTCGCAGGAGATGGTGCTCATGGCGCTGGCCGTGCGATCCGACGGCGTGTCCCCGGTGACGCATCTCCCGCACCAAGTCAGGGTGAGCCTCGGCCAGCTCGCCGATGACGAAGAAGGTGGCCCGCAGCCCGTACTGGTCGAGCAGGTCGAGGGTGCGCTCGGTGGTGGTGGGCGAGGGGCCGTCGTCGAAGGTGAGCGCTACCCGGCGCTCGCCGGCGGGCCCTCGCCACCGGCACCAACCCAGGGGCAGGGCTTCAGGCGGCTGGGCCATCCAGGTGGCCAGGATGGCCGTGGATGGCAGGTAGTGAGCTAGGGCGGCGCCGGCGAAAGCTGCCCGCCACACCATCCCGGCCCGCCGGGCCGTTGCCTGTCGCATGGTTCTGACATCCTCCTTCGCCAGCGGCCCCGAGGAATCCACGTGGGTTTCATTTCCTCCTTCGATGCAGGTGAGGATGGCACGTTCGACTTCCTTCGTCGATTGATTGCCCCGTCGCGGCCATGAGATGGGGCGACAATGAGTCGAGTGCGTCGGACGAGGCACCTCGCGAACCTCTCAGACTCCTAAGGCCTGCCGAGCGGCACACTGCCCTCGGCATTCATGCTCCCTCTTTACCGACATGGTGGGCTCCACAAAGCGGTCGCACATCACACCAAAAACTTCGCACACAAAGCTGATGCAGCGCTTGAACCCCCAAGCCGCCGACGAGCTGCGCCGGGTGCCTATCGCTGACTCACCTCGTGGCCAAGGTGCGCGACCTGCCCATCGTCGGCACCGAGGAGAACGTCGTTGTAGTGGCGCTCACCGCGGTGGTGGCTGGCGGCGGGGGACGAGAAGCCCAACAGGATGCTGATCCGGTGAGGGCCGGTGTCGCTCGTCGGGGGCATCGACGCGTGCATGACGTCGGTGTAATGGATCGTCACGTCCCCAGCAGAGACACTAAGGGGGACGCCATGGGGCGCGGTCTGGTCAGAGCCGTCGATGAACGGGAAGCTCATGGGGTGAGAACCGGGGAGCACGCGCAGCTCACCTGCTTCGGCAGAGCCGTCGTTGAGGCAGATCGTCATCACGATCGACGGGCACATCGACGCGTGGCCGCCCATGCCACAGTCGCGATGCCACGGCAGATCGGCCAAGCCTTCGGCCATGTTGGGGAGCTTCCACAGGATCGTCACCGCGTCGCGCCCCTCGGTATCCTTGGCGACGAGCGGCACCGCGGGAACCGCGGCGATGCTTAGCACCCGGTCGTCGTCATAGAGCGCCCGCAGACGCGGGCGGGTCGCCCCGTTCAGCACGCGCGTCAGGACCGATACTCCGTCGGTGGTCTTACCCCACCACGACTCCTGGTCACCCGGTGCCGCTTGATCGTGGAGGAGGGCGGCCTGCCCTAGGAACTCGGTGACCTCGTCGGCGCTGAACACCTCACGAAGATGCAGGTACCCAACCGTCTCGAAGAAGTGCCGAACATCGTCGTGGCACTGGTCAAGGTCCTCCAGCGTGAACGACTGCTCCGGGTCAAGCGGCGCCCCAAAACGATCCTGGAGGACCATATTGGCCGGATCGTAAATCGGTCTCCCGTGGAAGATCGCCCGTAGCGCCGGCTCCCACCGAACGAACCGCATGGGATTTCCACGGACCACCTCGACGCGCCCGCTGTAGAGGAGGCCCGGGGTTGTCTCGAGATCCGCGACGAGCCCGGCGAAGGCGTCGTCGTCCATCGACACTACGGTCCTGGCGTCAACGTCGCCTTCCACGATCTCGATCGTTTGCGGATCCGGCACATAGGTGAACGCACCCGACGGGGTGCGCATCCCCAATGGCCCGACCCGCTGAACATCGACCAGGGCAAGCGCGCCATGACGTTCGATCAGCCCTGGGAGAACCTTCCGATGGAACCTCTGGAACTCGGACATCTCAGCCATGCACCGCCCCACAATCCGACTCTGCAATCGTACGGACGCTGTCGCCCGCTCCGTGCCGCGGCCACCCGCATATCACCAGTCCGTGATCCCTCTGTCACTGAGCGAGGTGAAACGGCCGGTGACCCGCACGGTGCAGTTCCTGGTCCTGAGCCTCGCATCTTCTAGTCCGGCTGCGAGGACAAACCAGTAGCCTCCCTCCGTGGCTGTCCTGATCGGCGTGCTGGTGGCCGCCTCGTTCGGCTCGGGCGATTTCCTCGGTGGCTTTGCCTCGCGTCGCTCGCGGACTCTCCCGATCCTCGCTATCGCGCAGGTGGTCGCACTACTAGGCGCGCTGGTCGTCGCTTTGGCTGGCGGCGGCCAATTGACTGGTGCGCCCTCGTACTCGGTGCCACCGCTGGACTACTCAACGTGACCGCTCTGGGCTGCCTGTACCGGGGGCTCGCCATCGGGCAGATCGGCCAGGTAGCTCCGGTAGCAGCGGTGGTCGGTGCAGTCGTGCCCATCACCTGGGGATTGGCGAGCGGAGAGCGCCCCTCGACGATCACGCTGGTCGGCGTCGCCCTAGCCGTAGTTGCCGGCGCGCTCGTTTCCGGCGAGCGCCAGGAGCGTCGAGGGCCCCTTTTCGGTCGGGCCCTGCCCTTGGCCATAGCGGCAGGCGTAGGGTTCGGGACCTCGTTCATCCTGTTCTCCTCCACCCCCCATACCTCGGGCTTCTGGCCCGTCCTCAGTGCCCGGATCGCAGCCACGGTGGGCGTTGGCGTCGTGCTCCTCGCGTCGAGGGTGTCCCTGACAGTTCCCGTCGGCCCCAGACGACAGGCAGTGACCGCCGGCGGGCTCGACGTGGCTGCAACGACGCTGTTGCTCGTGGCGCTGCGCCACGGGCTCACCGCCGTGGTCGCTCCCATCGCCTCCCTCGCTCCCGGTTTCACGGTGATGGAGGCGTGGTGGCTGCTGCGCGAGCGTGCGTCACGGGTCCAGGTCGTGGGGCTCGTGGTTGCCCTCGTGGGACTGGCCCTCATCGCCGCCGGCTGAGGCCCGGACCCCGGACACCAACGAAGACGGCCTGCCATACCCAGACCTCATGCCGGTTCCACTGCCAATCAACGGACCGCTACGGGTCGCCGTCGTGGGTGCGGGACAGATCAGCGAGCTGGTGCTCCCTGCCTACATGGGTCGCTCGGACATCAAGATCGTGGGGGTCTGCGACAAAGACCCTGAGCGGCTGGCCCGCTGGGCCAGCGCCATGCCCGGCGCACTGATGACAGCCGAACTCGCGAAGGTCCTCACTGCCGACCCAGACGTTGTCGACGGCTGGTGCCCACTCCGAATCACGCGGACGTCGTGACGACCGTGCTCGATGCTGGCTTCCACGTCCAGGTACAGAAGCCCCTTGCACGTGGCCTTGAGGACGCAGACCGGATGCTGAGCGCGGCTGATCGTACGGGTGCTTCCCTGAGCGTCCTGGAGGACTACCTGTGCTATCCGCCGTTGCGACGGCTCGCCGAGGTCGTTGCATCGGGTGAGATCGGCGAGCCGGTCGGGCTCCACATGAAGATCGTGGCCACCGGGCGGGGAGGCTGGGCTGTTGCACCGTCGAGCTACGAGTGGCAGTTCAGCCAGGCCCAAGACGGTCGGGGGATGCTGGTTTTCGATCATGGGTGGCACGAACTGGCTGTGGCCATCTCGCTCTTCGGGCCCGTCCGCCGAATCTTCGGTTGGATCGGTCGAACCGAAGTGGTTCCTGGGATCGTCATGGACGCACCCTCCACCCTCGTCTGGGAGCACATCGGAGGAGTGCGGGCCGTGCTCGACATCACCTTCGCCCTGGACACATACTTCCGCTCAACGCACTACACAGGAGACGAACGGGTCGAGGTCACTGGTAGCCGAGGCTTTGTCCGGTGCAATCGCATAAGCGCCTGTGGGATCCAAGAGCCCTCGGTCGTCGTCTACCGGGACGGCGAAACGCGTGCGTTCCACGACCTCGACGACACACCACCCGACGCGTTCGCCGCGATGGCTGCACAGACCGCGTCGTTCTTCCGGGGCGAGCGGCCAGATCCCGTCCTGAGCGGCGTGCAGGGTCGAGCTGTTCTCGCCGCCCTCATGGCCGCCCTCGAGTCTGCACGGCGGGAAGCTCCGGTCGACGTGGTCGAGCTTGCCTAGGCCGGAAAGCCTAGGCTTTCCGGCCTACGGAGGTCTGACGTCGGACACTCACCGCGGTGCCGGCGATGCCATGGGTGCAGAGCGGCTTATCTGGGGTCTCATCCCGTGCTCCCTATTGCCAAAACCCGAGCCTGGCGCGGCCACGACATCGACTCGAGGCGACACGTGCATAGAGCATCAGTAATGGAAGACGACAACGCTCTGATGCCCGGGGCTGATTAGCCATAACCCGGCGTTTCTTCGCAGCGTCCGCCGATCCTCGAACTCTATGCCTCGTACTTCCGGCCCAAGGTGCGGGGATGCGCGCGGTGTCAACACCGTCTGAACCTTGACCTGTACTGCCGAGAATGTCATCCGGTGCCGTTCAGCTGGACTTTCGTCCAGAGAGGTTGGTCGACGAAGCTGGGCCATGGCGCTGTTCTTTCTCTACCTGGCGTTCGTTCGAATGCTCCAATTGCTCCAGCTCTTCAGGCGTGACAACGAAGATCTGGCGATCGAACTGGTACTGCTCCGTCACGAGGTGGCGGTGCTGTGCCGTCAGGTAGCCCGCCCGGCGCTGCGGCCAAGCGACCGGGCGCTGTTGGTCGGGCTCAGTCGGCTTCTTGACCGCCGACGCCTAGGGCGGTTCTTCGTCCCAGCCCGAGACGTTGCTGAAGTGGCCTGCCGGTGGGTCTCCGTGAACGCCTACCCCTCAGTCAGTCGGCGGGTGCTCCATCAGCGATGGCGCCAAGCGCGTCCATCTCGCCCACCGCGGTCACAAGCCGCTCGATGTTCGCCACGGTGATCTCCACGCCGTAGTTCGCCGGCGGGCAAATCAGCCATCCGATCACTAGACCCCAGAGGACCGCACGACGGCACCACTCCGATGCTTGGTCCAAGTCAGGAGCATCGGCGACCCCGAAGGCTCGCAGATCATCGAGGTATGAGTTCAAGAGTGAGCGTTGGTGTTCGCGACGCGCTTCAGAGGGGAGCGAGGTTGCAATCAGGTAGATGACATCGTGCGCCCAGCAGCCGCGCACTTGCAGTTGCCAATCGAGGAGCCCACCGCGCTCCGGCAGCAGGTAGGTGTTGCCTAGATGGGTGTCGCCGTGGAGCAGGGTGACTGGAGCGTGATCGAGCACCGACTGCGATCTGAGTAGCGCCGACCACAGCGCATCGAAGTCGACACCGAGGGGCTCGATGAGCTTCGCCTTGAATGGATGACGGGAGAGCTGGTCGGCGATGAGATCGTGACCGAACTCCCCGAGCAATGCTGACATCCCACCTTCGTGCGGAGTGGCGATCCAGGAAAGGTCACCCCGGAATCGCGGCGACAACCAGAATGCGGCATGGAGCTGGGCGAGCTGGCTCAGGATCGATCTCACCTCCTCAGCGGCGACGGGTTGTGTCGCGTCTGGAAAGCGAGCGTGACGCTGCGAGAGGTCTTCGAGAAGGAGACCGAACTGGCCAGTTGTCCTGTCGAACCCGGTCCCGAAACAGGCAGGTGTCTCGATGTCGAGAGCGGGACGGATCTCATCGTAGAAGCGCACTTCGGTCTCGAACATCACCGCTGGGGCCCGCGGCGTAGCCAGCCTCGTCTTCAGGACCATCCGGGTGGCCAGCTCGGCGGGGTTCTCGGCGTAGTCGAGGTCGATCGTGATCCGGTCGGCGGTCGATGCGATGCCTTCACCGCACCTCTTAATCGACACCACCTCGCACCGATCGACCCTCGTCCCCGGATAGCGGACTGCGAGGATGTCTGTGAGGAGGTTGGCACTGACCCCCCGCTCATCAGTTGGGAAGACCGCGCTCATTGGTGGCGTAGGAGCTGGTCAAGCTCGGCGTCCGGGTCGACCGGTGGCAACTTACCCGTGGCGAATGAAACCTGGACCAGCGAACCAGGGGCGCGTGCTGGCGGTTGATACTCCTCGACCACCGGGAAGGGCCGACCGTACCCGATCGTCAGGAACGCCCCGTCGGGCGCCCAGGCCAGCGGAAGGGTTGCGCCTACTGGCTCGGTAGTGATCATCGCTCCATCGGCACCAAGGTGAACGGCGAGTTTGCCGGAGTCGAGCTCGCAGGTGGCACTCAGCACCCGTGCCCCAGGCGGCACGGCAGAGCGCACGACATGGGCGCGGCCCTTGCCGGCCAAAGCCCAGCACAGCGTTCCCTCCACCATGTACAAAGCCCACCCGGCGTTCCAGTCACCTTGTTCGCACAGCACGCCCGAGGCATTGTCCCCCACTGCCTCGGAGAACGAGGCGGTGACCCGGAACCCGCCGGCAAGGAGCGGCGCGGTCACCTCGTGGATCTTGTCGCCTGGGCGGTACGAGTAGGCGGGCCGGCTCATGAGCCATGGCATCCGCAGGTGCGCGATGCGCTTGTCGGCGCTGTCGTCTAAGGGGAAGACGTAGTTGGCCTCGGCCAGCGCGGTCCAGCGGCGTATGAGGTCCCGCAATCGGTCGGGCTCGTCTGCGGCCAGGTTGATACGTTCGTTGAAGTCGCTGCGAGTGTCAAAGAGCGCCCACCGGTCCTCGGCAAAGTCGTGGGAGCCGACGATCGCGTTGCGCTCGTTGAACGTCAGCTGGTTGACATGGTTCGTCACCGCCTTCCAGCCGTCGTGGTAGATAGCCCTGCTGCCCCAGCATTCGTAGTATTGAGTGAGACGCACTTCGCCAGCGGCAGAGTCCTTGATTACCGGCACGAAGCTCACTCCATCCAGAGGCATCTGGACCTGACCGTTGAGTTCCGTTGGCAGTGTGATTTCGAGCAGATCGAGCAGGGTGGGAAGCAGATCGATCGCATGGAGGTATTGATGGCGCAGTCCTCCAGGTTCAATCCCAGCTCCCGCCATAATGAGTGGGTCGCGGACGCCGCCTTCGAAGGTGTAGCGCTTCCACCGCCGCAAGGGTGTGTTGCCGGCCAGGGCCCAACCCCAGGGGTAGTGACCGCTCGAGCGGAAGCCACCGAGATCACCGTAGTGCGAAAGCTCATCTTCGATGTCGTCTGCTTCGTCAGAGATGTAGTGCCCCAGCTGGTTGTAGGTGCCGTGCGGACCCCCTTCAGCGGAAGCCCCGTTGTCAGAGACCATCACCACGACCGTGTCCTCCAGCTGGCCCGTCTCTTCGAGGTGGGCGAGGACCCGACCAACCTGATGGTCGGCATGGCTGATGAACCCGGCACAAACCTCCATCATCCGTGCGTAAAGTCGCCGACGCTCTTCGTCGATTTCGTTCCAGGGCTCTACCCATGACGGTCGCTCCGACAACACGGTGGTGGCCGGCACGATGCCCAACGCCTTCTGCCGGGCGAGCGTTGCCTCACGCCAGGCGTCCCAACCTACGTCGAACTGACCCGCATAGCGCTCTATCCACTCCGGTGGCACCTGGTGGGGGGCATGGGGGGCGGCGCTGGCGTACCACATGAAGAAGGGCCGATCTGGCGAGGCGGCACGGAGTTCTCGCAAGTAGGCGATGCCCTGATCGGCCAGATCGGCGTCGAGGTGGTAGCCGGCCTCGGGAGCCGCTGGAGGCTCGATGTGGCTGTTGTCGCGGACGAGATTCGGCGTCCACTGGTTCGTCTCGCCGTTGAGGAAGCCGTAGTAGCGCTCAAAGCCGAGGCCGCTGGGCCACATGTCGAAGGGGCCGATGACCCGTTGATCGCGTGGCACGAGGTGCCACTTGCCGACGCAGAAGGTGGCGTAGCCGTGGGCCTGGAGGATCTGCGGCAGTGTGCCTGCGGTCTTCGGGAACTCGCCGGTGTACCCGGGGAAGTTGGCTGGGAGATCCGGCAACATCCCCATACCGACGCGGTGGTGGTTGCGTCCCGTCAACAGGCATGCCCGCGTAGGCGAGCAGATGGCTGTGGTGTGGAAGTTGGTAAACCGCAGTCCCTGCTTGGCGATCGCGTCGAAGGTTGGGGTTTGCAGGTCGGATCCGTAGCTGCCCAGGTGGGCGAATCCGAGATCGTCCATCACGATGACTAGGACATTTCTCCCGTCGGCTCGATACGGTGGCGTCACCGGCTGACGCTCCGCTACCGCCATCGTAAGAGGTCCGAGGTCTTCGACGATGGCGAAGATTGTCACAGACTCGACGGTCGTTGCGACTCGGGCGTGGCTACTGGCGGCCCCACTGTAGGTGCCAGTGATGCATCGCCGCCGACCGGAGGGCTACGGTCGGACCGTGACCGATTCCCAACGCCTACTCCTAGACCGGCTCGGTATCGACGACCTTTTGGTCCGCTATGCGACCGTCATCGACGAACGCCGATGGGACGACCTCGACAGCGTCTTCACGGACTACGCCGTGCTCGACTACCGCTCGGCCGGGGGGATCCGTGGATCCCTCGATGAGGTCAGGGACTGGCTCTCGTCCGTCTTGCCCATCTTCGCCTGGACCCAGCATCTCATCGTCAATCGAGTCGTTGACCTAGTCCCAGGAGCAAATACGGCGACCGCTCGGTCTGCATTCCACAACCCTAACGGTGCCGAGGTCGATGGGAAGCCGTGGTTGTTCGTGGTTGGCGGCGCCTATCACGACCGGATAGTTCACACCGACAAGGGCTGGAGGATCTGTCACCGGGTTGAGGAGACGATCTGGTGGGACAACCCACTACCCGGACTCCCTCCCACTCCGTTCTCGGTTCCAGACGACGCCTTCACACGAATCAAATGACTTCGGATGTCGGCAAGCGAGATAGTGATTGCTCGAATTGGCGGTTCCCATCAGACCAACTCAACCCAACCGGAAAGTGCCTCGATTGCGCGTGAGGGTGTGCAGGACGACTTTGCAATCGAAACCGCACGATATTCGCGAGGGCGCCGACCGGCTGCCGGAGGACTGGTGTCGTCGATGCCGGAATCGACGTGACTCGACGCACGCTGGAGGGTTTGGATGGCGAAACGAACCTACCTGAGCGACGGGACACGAAAAGTGGCCATTGACCAGGGGACACGTTGTCCTTTTTGCAACGAGTGGGCGCTGAGGTGT
>CAWCMY010000003.1:0-362894 GCA_963796765.1 uncultured Acidimicrobiales bacterium
TCGAGCCACGCGATACGTCAGGATCGGACTCTGCGGAGCGTTACCAGGCGGATGCGAGGCCGAGGATCAGCAGCCGATCCCCTCCGGTACCCGACATGCTCGAGCGGTCTGCGCCCCCGACAAGGCCGACCGGGACCGGGTGTGATCCCGCCTGGGTGGCAGGCCAAGGACTGGCAGAGAGGTCACCCTGGAACGGACATTTGGCCGGGGTCACTCAGGGGAGGCGTTGGATCATCGAGATCACGTCGTCGCGCCGGTAACCCTGCTTCCTGGCGAACTCCACGAGGTCGCGCACACGCTCGAGGACGGCGCTCTTTTCCGGGGTTCCCGCTACTTTGATCCCACGACCTCTGGTGAAGTCGAGTAAGCCCTCTTCTCGCAAGATGTGCAAGGCCCGCAGCACGGTGTTCTTGTTCACCCCAAGGACCGCGGCCATGTCTCGGGCCAGAGGGAGGCGATCTCCCGGCTCGGCTTCGCCGTGCGAAATAGCGCGACGGATCTCAGCCGCCACCTGGTCGTGAAGGGCAAGGGGGTCGGACCGGTCAATGTTGACAGAGATCATGGTCCTATGCATAGTAGTACCATGTTCGGCATAAGGCTGGGTCCAACGTGACGATCGCTCCCGCTCCACCCACCGAGACCCGTGCCCACGCCCATGCCGCCGAGGCTCTGTTCAAGGAGGCGCGTCACCGGCGCCGTCGTCGGTGGGTGGTCGGGATTCTTGCCTTCGCCCTGGTTGTTGGCGCATTGATCGTCCACCTTGGTGACTCTGGGGCGGGCCGGGGCGGAGTGATTGGGGCCGGCACGACAGGAACTCCCGGCGGGAGTGGGGTCAAGCTTCCGGGTACTCCAGGCGCGGTGCGCGCCGGGATGCTCGATTACTTCTTCCCAACCGACGGCGCAGACTTCGCCGCCGGGTTTCGGTTCAGCAACTGGGAGGGAGCCGTCGTGGCGAAGACGACGGACCGATGCCTGACGGCCGCTGGCTTCCCGGGCACCTCTACCTCGGCGGCGCCACTTGTCTATAGCGGCGACAACACCGAGTTCCCCGACCTCGGCTACCTGAGTCAGCATGGCTTCCTTGTGACCGAGGCCCCCGCACCCCCCGGGACCATTCCGACCCAAGGGATGTCGACGTCCCGCGCTTCTGCGTACCGATCGGCGGACCGCACCTGTCGAGCGTCAGCGGCAGCGCGTGTCAACTCGCTGATCCGGACCAGCGCACCGCTTCAGGAACAATGGATGAATGTCGTCACAGCGATCGACGCCGGGCCGCAGTTCCAAGAGGCTCTCGTCGGCTGGCAGGCGTGCACCCAGCGGGCAGGAGTGGACGTGACAACGCTCTCAGCTTTCTTCGACTATGCGGACTCCCAAGCGACGCACGGGGGGAGCGCTCAGGACTCGGTTCACCTTGCGAGAATCTATGTCACGTGCCTGGCGCCAGCCGAGGCGGTGCGGGATCGGCTTAGGCAGGAGGACAGGGTGTCCTTCTTCACTGATCACGCGGGCGCCATTGCGCGGCTGACATCCCTGCTTGTGCCCTTGGAAGCTCAACCCAGCCAGTAGGTCAGGGAGCGCATCCCGGTAACACCTTGCAGCCATCTCTGGCACGAGCACTGCGTCGGGGTCGGGGTAACCGGGCCGGATGGCGACCCGCTCGGGTCACCGCCGCTGGGCGATTGCGCGTGGGTCGGGTCGGAGGCGAGTCCGTCACCTTCGGACTGAATGGGCATTGGTTAGACGGGGCGTCACCCGCCCGACTCCGGGCGGGCACCAGAGCGTCGAGATGGTCCCCACCAGCGCACGGACGGCTAGCAACTCCGAGGGGTTGATCGCCCTCTCTCACGGCCACAGACTGACGTGCGAGGGGTGATGAAGATGATCCGCAGCTTCCGATGGACCCCCTTCGCCATGGCCGTTCTCTTTGTTCTCGGTGTGGCCGCCTGCGGGGGTCCTGCGACCCCGGCAGCACAGGTGACTGCCCTCTGCCGGGGTGCCTTTGGGAATCGCGCCCTCAACTCGGCGCCAGGGACCGTTGAGGATGTGCGAAGGCTGAGCGTCTCCGTGGGACCGCCCCAGCACCCACACGCTTTCGCAAAGGAGCACTCAAAGCAGGTGATCGGGTGGTGCTGGACGGGCAGTCCCGGAAACTACGTGCTGTACGCCGTCGCCACTGGGTACAAACCTCTGCGAATCGAGGGCCTTGGAGGCACCTCTTTCACGATCACCCCGGCTCCGGGACCGGCGCCCATTCCGTAAACCACCATCCGGGATGTGCGTTCTGATCGGGCTCTCGACCCTGAGCCGACCGGGTCGTGGAGCACCCGGAACTCGGGGATATGTACTCCTAATGTCTGTCTCTTACTCGGTCAGTTTCGACTTGAGTAAGGGTGGCCCGGCCAACGAGCGACTCGCTCGGGATCGCCACCGCCGAGCAATACTGGGCGGTCCTTGTCACCAACTGACCGCCGACAGGTAGCTCATCATCGGCGATACCACACGCGAGGTGGTTCGACCTAACCCCTTTGGAAAAGGATCTCCAACTGCTCTACGAAAATATGCCTCCGGGCAAGAAGTAAAGCAGTGACCCAAGGATGATGCCTAGAAGTGCTGGCGGGCCAGCAAACGTCCCAGTGACCTCGACGACTTTGGCTCTCACATCAGCGTTCACCTTGAACGCCTTACCTCCGACCTTGCCCTGCACGTATCCGCTCGTGAGGTCTCCGGCAAGGGTGGCGTAGAGAGAGAAGGGAGTCCCCGCGAATGACCCCTGCACGTTGACTGAAGAACTGCTTTCACCTGGTGCGCTGGTCACTTGTGCCTCGACCGCGGAGCCTCCGTATGACCCGGAGACCGAACCGGATTGAAAGAGGAAGTTAGACGCGTGCTGAAACTGACCAGCGAGCGAGACGTCCTTCCCAGCCACAACGCCATGGATGCTTGCCGGTATCACCGTTTGGTCAGATGAACCGTTGTACGAGATGGCCCAATGAATGTCCACCAGATCGCTTGCGTAGTTGCCGCTGGCGTGGCCAGAGCTTTGGGGTACATCCATCGTGACGCCAGCGACCTTGCCCAGCGCACTGCCCGTAAGGTTGCCATTGTTCCGAAACGCCAGGTTGATACCAGATGCATTGGTGTCTGTATCAGCGCCAGCGGTGTCGGTTGGCCCGGCACCGGTGCTGCAGCCAGCAAGCACCGACGCAACCGTCCCTCCTCCTAAAAAGAGAAGGTTCCTCCTCGACACCCGGTGCGATTGATCGCTCATGCTCTACCCCGCCCGAACACTACAAGACTGGCCGGAAAGCCGGTCCCAACCGGGTGGGGCTGCTGGAAGAGGGCCGGCTCAGATAGGGCGAGTGGCCGGGGGGAATTGCACCCCCCGGCTCTCTCAGAACCGGACGTGACAGTCTCCCGTCATCCGGCTCCCACAGGTCGGCCTCGAAGCGGTGGGGCGAGTTGCCAGTGAGCGAATAGGTCTGGCCGGTAGTGATGTACACGGACCAGCCAGTCGAACGCTCTGGCGTAGCGCCCTCGGAGTCGCTTGAACTTCTGCATGGCCCACCGCACCAGGTGGTCGTTGATGCGCCATGCGAGGAAGCGCAACTCGGAGCGGTAGAAAACTCCGTAGTAGTTGATCCAGCCTCTCACCTTGGGGTTGATGTCCTCGGCGAGGCTGGACAGGTCCGCCCAGCTGCGACGGTTGAGGTGCCATGTCCTTATCTTCTGGCCGATCGCCTTCCTCGCCTTGGTGCTGATGGCCGGCACGAACCCGATGAAGTGGCCGTGCTTGCCCTTGACCAGGCGTCCCCGGAAGCCAAACCCAAGGAAGTCGAAGCTCACATGCTCGGCCTCTCCGGGTCGGTTCGAGTCCTTGCAGAACACGATCCTGGACTTCTCGGGGTGCAGCTCGAGCCCCACGGACTCGAGCCGGTCGGCGATCGCAGCCCGAAGGGTTCGGGCCTGGTCCTCGCCGTCGCAGTGGATCACGATGTCATCCGCGTAGCGCTCGAAGGGACAGATCGGGTGTTCCCGGTCCATCCACTGGTCGAACGCATAGTGCATGAACAGGTTGGCCAAGAGAGGCGAGATCGGAGAGCCCTGTGGGGTTCCCTTCTCCCGCGCCACGATGGTCCCGTCGGTCATCTGCACGGGGGCTTTCAGCCACCGTTCGACATACAGCAGGATCCATCGTTCGTCGGTGTGGTGAGCGACCGCCTTCAACAACAGATCGTGGGGGACGGAGTCGAAGAAGGCCCGGATGTCGCAGTCGACCACCCAGTCCTTCTCCCAGCACCGTCGCCGACATGCGGCCACCGCTTGCTGGGCAGAGCGCCCGGGACGGTAGCCGTAGCTGTCGGGATGGAAGATCGGCTCCAGCTTCTCTTCCAACAGCATCGCTGCTGCAGTCTGCGCCACTCGGTCCACCGTGTTCGGCACACCAAGCAGACGGATTCCTGCCCCGTGATCTTTCGGTATCTCCACCGCCCGCACCGGGCCCGGGAAGTAGCTCCCCGAGCTCATCCGGTTCCACAGCTTGTAGAGGTTGTCCCTCCACTGCTCTTGGAACACGTTGATGCCGACGGCGTCCACGCCCGGCGCCCCGTTGTTGGCCCGGACCTTCTCCCACGCCCCCACCAGGAGGCGCTTGTCGATGTCAAACGACTTCACGTTCTTCGGCTTCAGTCTCTCCTTCGGCTCCTCCCCATCCGGGTTGGCCTCTGGTCGACCTGACCTGTCCGACCCCTTCACTCCAGCTCCATTACAGAGCCTTCATCGCTACTACGAGTCGGTCCGCCCCTGTGCCCCGTATTGGTACTCTGCGCCTCGGGGTGTCCCCCCCTTGGCGTCCTCCCTCTCGACGACCAGGGGGCCGACAACGCCCATTTCGACTGGCCGTCACTATCGGGGCGACAGGTTCTCCTGTTCCATGCCAGCGCCTGCGACGAGCTCACGCCACCTCTACACCGGACACCGCCAGGACAGCTACCAGGCTGCCTCCTGGCCCACGGCCGCCCGAAGGACGGACAAACCTTCATCCCGGGAACTATGCGATTCCCCGGTTTCGATGTCATCGTTCCCCGTTTCGATGCGTCAGCAGTGGTTCACTCACGTTCGTCTTCTCGTCGCACACCTGACCGCTCACGGCGGCCTTTTCCGCAACGCTCACCACCACGGCTCTTAACCGCAGCAGCTTGCGGTGGTTTGGGATCTCCGCCTGATCGGCGATCCCGGAGGGCCTCCCTCCATCACCGGCACAGCACGGTTCATGACAACGACCTTCTACATCGCCATCACTCCCCTTTCAGGACACACCGCATAGTCGGGGATGCCGGGAATGGTGTCGGAGAGCCGACGCCCCCAACCTCCGGCGGGCGGCTCTCTGCTTGGCGACCACCCAGAGGGAGCCGGTCATCGAGAAGTGCCTAGACCGCAGGGTGGCGGAGGGGGACAATGGAGGAGAAATCGAATCCAGTCGGACTGGGAACCTGAGAGTGACCGGGGGCGTCAAATAGCCGTGAAGTTGATGGCCCGAGCCGTGGTGGTCGTGGGGGTCGTGTCTATCGCCCTGGGCCTCTCAGGGTGTGGTCCAGTTCCGCCTTCTACCGGAGTACTGACAGGACGAGCGTGGGGTTGCATGTCGGTAATCCCGCCGACAGTCCAGGTCTACGCGAGTATCTATGCGGGTGAGGACAACGCGGCATTGCAGCGCGTTGAAAGCCTGGGCGTAGATTCCGGTGAACATCTTGTGGCGTCACAGAAGGTGGCCAGGTCGGGAGATACTTACCGTTTCGTCCTGCACTCCGGTCGGTACGTGTTGTACAACTGGAGTACCGATGTCGCTCGCTTGGTAACCGTGGCTGGTGGTGGCACTACCCGCGCCATACTTCCCCGAGCTTGCATTTAGCCGACCGGCCAGGATTTGAATCTCGTCGCAAGACTCGGATGGGAAGGGCAGAGCAATGGATCACAGAGAGGATCGGGCCGGAGGTCTGAACGATCCAATCTGGACGGACGGCTCGTTGGATGAACAGCCCCGTCGCCGTCGACGTAGTCCGATACTTGGTGTTGCCATTTTCGTGGCGCTGGGGGTGATCGACTTCGTTCACGGGGGATCTGGCAACACGATCGAGGGAAGCATTTTCATCGCTCTAGCCGGTGTTGCGTCAGTGGTGCTTATCTGGACGGGGCGGGGCAGTCGGTGAGCCGGCGTCCTTGTTCTTCCGACTGGCGGCTGACCGCTTGGGGAAGCCCCGGGGGCAGCCCATGGGCAAATCAGCGTATTACCGATCACCACTACGGCGAACGTCCAGCCCTTGTTTACCCAGCCGCCTAGAAGCGGCATTTTCCGAGCGGCGCCGTCAGCTTGTCCCAGCTGGTCCCGCCTATCCCGGTGGCGATCCGTGTGGGTCCGGGAACCTCGCTTCAGGGGCTTCCGCTATGTGACGATATGTGCTCAATGGAGGTTACGGCGGGGCCTGACGCGCTCCAGCGAGCGTGGCTGCTGCTAGGTGCTAGGCGGTACCAGGAAGCGGCCACCCTTGCTCATCAATGCGCGGCTACGACACCTGGCGATCCACTACCCCTGATCGTGGTTGCCTGGGCCGAAATGGGTTTGCGCCATTTCGATGTCGCCGAGAAGGCCGCTCGCGACGCCGTCGGCTTCGCACCGATATTGCCGGATGCCCACCGGGTACTTGTAGCTGTGTTGACGAATCGCGCGTACGCAACAGGCCATTTCGCCACGGGACGGGCTGGACGTCAAGCCGTAGAGGCAGCAAAGGAGTTCGTTCGTTTGGCTCCGACCGACGTGGCTGCCTACTGGACGATGGCAGATGCATATGTAGCAGCCCACAAGCCACGTGGAGCCGTGGCGGCGTCTGAAACAGCGCTGAACCTTGCACCCAACTCGGCTCAGACGTGGCTGATTCGGGCAAGAGCAGCTCGGGCTGCATATGACTTCCCAGTTGCCGAGGCTTGTATCCGCGAGGCACTCCGGCTGGAGCCCGATCACTACCTCGCCAACACCGAACTCGGAATCATCCTCCGATTGCGAGGGCGCACTTCTGAAGCCCTCCAGCAGTTGGTGTCCAGCGCCTCAATCGACCCGCTCGCCCGACCAGCGAGGGCGCACCTTGTCCGCTATGGGGCACTCCCCTTCCTGCTACTTACCCTCTTGGTGACCTCTCCGATCCTGCTCGTGCTCCACGGGGCAACCGCCGTATGGCTGTGGGGGTCGGTTGGCATCAACGCTGTGATGTGGCGGGTTGAACCGACCAAGCACATTCTTGAGCGGCGGGCGTTGGCTATCTCGCTGTGGCGCAGCCGCCGACCAGGACGCAGGTCCAGGCGCAAGGAGGCGCTGGTTCCAGCGCGAACTCCCATCCAGTCTTATCGGAGCCGATTGTCAATCTCCATCTTGTTTCTGCTCGTGCTGCTCCTCATCGCAGTCACTGTGACCGGTGCGGCGGCACAGTCAGCGCCAGCACTCCTGCCACTTACCCTCCTGATCGACGTTCCCACAGCAGCCTTTGCCTGGTTCGTGGTCAAGAGGCTGCGGCCCCGACCGACGGTCGCACGATGACCGATAGCCAGGATGCGCTCCTCCAAACCCTGCTTTCGGCACTCTCCAACGCGCCCGACGATCGGCCGCTGCGCCTCCACGTGGCCGGACTTCTCCTTGACGCCGGACGTGCCGTCGAGGCGCTAGAGCACTGTGCGGCAGCCCTGCAGCTTTCCCCCACTGATCCCGCAGCCATGACCCTGCTCCAGAAGATCACTGAATCGTTGGCCTCTCAGCAACCCACACCCGAAACACCGACACCTGATGCGCCTACGAAGGTGCCACCCGTATCCGCCACGGGTGACAATCCGAGTGTCGATGATGCGTTTGACTGGGATGAGGCGGAGCGACAGTTGGCCCATGAGCGGACCGCTGAAGCCAATACCCTTCCAACGGATTCGCCGCTCGGTGTTGTGGAACGCCCCAGCATCCGCCTGTCGGATGTGGCCGGAATGGACCAGGTCAAGCGGGAAATCGAGGTCTCATTTCTCGTGCCCATGACCCGACCGGAGCTGCGCGCCACATACGGGGCTTCGGTGGGCGGTGGGCTGCTGCTTTATGGCCCCCCCGGATGTGGAAAGACGTTCATCGCTCGCGCCCTCGCAGGGGAGCTAGGAGCGAGTTTTACTGCGGTCTCGCTTGCAGACGTGCTCGACTTGTGGCTTGGTCAGAGCGAGCGGAATATCCGAGCGCTATTCGACCAGGCTAGAGCGAACCGTCCCGGGGTCATCTTTCTGGACGAGGTCGACGCCATCGGTCAGAAGCGAGCAAATCTCCGCTCCAACCCGGCCATGCGAGGAACCGTCAATCAGCTCCTCTCGGAGATGGACGGGGCTACGGGCATGAACGAAGGCGTGTATGTGATCGGTGCGACGAACCAGCCCTGGGATGTCGATCCGGCCCTGCGCCGACCCGGTCGGTTCGACCGAACTCTCTTTGTGTCTCCTCCTGATGAAGCTGCGCGAGGAGCGGTCCTTCGCTTTCACTTGAAGGAGCGACCTCTCGCGACCATCGACTTCGCTCGGCTGAGCCTCCAAACGGAGGGGTTCTCTGGCGCTGACCTCGCGCGCCTATGCAACATGGCTACCCGCGAAGCTCTTGTCGATGCTGCCCGCTCTGAACACATCCGCCCAATCGGGATGGGCGACCTGGAGACGGCGCTCGGTCAACTCAAGCCATCCACGGCTGAGTGGTTTGCGACAGCCAAACACGCTGCCAACTTCGCCAATCAAGACGGCACTTACGATGATCTTGTCGCGTATCTCAAGGCCCGCAAGATGTGGTAGTGGGACATGGCGGAGGAGGCTCGTGCCCTGAAACACAGCACCGGCAACCCCTCAGAGCCGACACTCGTGCGCTGCTGGTGCCGGACCCGCACTAGGTCGAGAGATGTTGAGCCAGAAACGCGAGCGAAGGTGGCTCCTGTGAAGTGAAGAAGGAACCGGTGTGACAACCCTTGGGGAAATGAACGACTGCGCCTGGCGGAAGTGATTGAGCCAGCGCCACGACACCGGGATGGAAGGGGTCGCCGTCTCCCGAAGCCACCCGGACCGGCACTCCCGCCAGCGCAGAGGCGTGAGTGACCGCATCATCGGCGGCGAAGTCCTTCTCCGACGCGTACACGCCGGGATTGGCGTTTTGTGCTTGGGCATAAGTCGTCCAGATGGCCGGACTGATTGCAGCCACGGCAGAGATGAGATGGGGGTACTTTTCGGCCAGCAAGAGCGCACCGTACCCACCCATGGAGACGCCCATGGTGCCGATCCGATGCGGCGGTAACCCGAGCCCCAATCGTTGACACATGGGGATCACCTCTTCGATCACCATGGCCATGGGGTTGTCCCCAGGATGCGGATTCCAGTATCCGCGTCCGCCGTCGACCGTAACCATTGCCATAGGTGCGAGCAGCGCACCGTTGACGCGCAGGGCCACGGCTTGAACAGGGGACATCCTCGACAAGGCAGTGGCGTGATTTGCCCCGAACCCATGCAGCATCACGATCAGCGGCAGTGGAGTCCCGACGGGGTGGTTCGGGGGATAGGCGATGGTGTACCCCACGGTCTGGTTACGAGCGTGGGAGAAGAACGTGCCCGACACCATCGGTCCAAGAGAGGAAAAGGTCAGAGGGGGGACCGACACCTCACAGTCGCCGAGGAAGGTGATCAACGCTTGGTGACCCGGAAGGACTGAGTGGTCTACTAACTCGAAGACTGTGGCTCCGCCCGCCAGGATCGCGGCTCCTCCGAAAGCGGACCATCGCAAGAGTTGTCGTCGGTTGAATCTCTCCGCCGTCACCTGTGCAGGCTACCTGCGAGCCTGAGGAACGCGAGATGAGAGCCCAGGAGCTGAGAGTGGGAGCGGGGCGGCTGGCGCGAGTGTTCAAGTCGTGGGCCGACGACCTCAACCTCCGACCGGTGGCTGCGCCCGTGGGGGGACTCGGAAGATGGCCCGCCTTTTCCGTGTGAGTCGAGTTCCGTAGTGCCAAGAGGGAGTTAGCCTGGAATCAATGCCGACACGCCGGTGGAGTTCCTGGACCTCCGTCTTGGTCCTGGGCGCGGTCACGCTGGCGGCAGCCGCCTGGTCCTCTTCTACCGCGCCGAAGTCGCCGCAGGGGAGGACAGTGATCGCAGCCTCAACGAGCACGACGACTTCGAGCACGACGTCACAACTCACATCCCCGATTTCGACCAGTGTTGCTGCTCCGTCATCGCCAACCACAACGGCACCGCCGTCAAACTGCACGAGCAACAACCTGACGATGTCGGCCCGATCCGAACGACCGAGCTATTCATGGGGTGACACGATGACCGTGATCGTCCACCTCTCGTTGCTAACCGGTGCTCCGGCTTGTCACATTCCCACGGATCTCTGCGCCGGAGCGTTACAGGTAACCGTTCACTTCTACGATCCCACGCTTTCCTATGGAACAGGCCTGGGTGGCCCCTTTACCCTGCCTTGCTCGTCGTACCCCGTTCATGTCGAACCGGGAACAGGAGCCGCAGTCGAGGTTGCCGCCCCGTTTGTTTGCGGCTCGGGGAACCTCGACTGTGAAGACTCCCACGATGGCATCGAGCAGTGGGACGGGCACGTCGAGTGGCTGCTCACTCCAAACCACATCCTCGCTGATGCTCCCTTCAGCGTCGAGGTTGTCACTCCGCCACGGAACGCTCCCGCAACCACTACCTCGACTTCGGCGGCGACAACAACCTCCTCGACACTCGGGTGATCGGACGTTTGGAGTCAATGCTGTTCTCCCTCTCGGTGTGAGAAACTTGGAGTGGTACGTTTGGCGTTTGCGCTAGTGGCCTAGGACCAGATGGGCGACGGTGTCAATGCCCAGACGACGTCCTGCCGACGGCACGCGTAGCCTGGGGTGTGGCGGACTCCAGGCCTCCGGTGCCGGAACCGGTCAAGCGCCAGCTACGGCAAGAGTCAGGGTTCGGCTGTTGCCGATGCGGGTTCCCGGTCATTCAATATCAACACATCATCAAGTACGCCAAGGATCAGCACTTCCGTCCCGAGGACATGATGGTGCTCTGTCCGGGTTGTCACGACATGGCGACAAGGGGCTCTATCCCGGAAGCGGAACAGCGCACTCTGAAGGCGAACCCTTTCAACATTAGAAGCGGCTTGGCTTATGGCCAACTGACCGTCTCGCAATCACCCCAGCGGGCCAACGCCAAGGAGATGATCACATCATGTCACAGGCAACGGGTGCGAGTTACCAGCCCGAGGTGACATGGCAACATGTCGTCGACAACGCTTGGGACAGGCCCCCGCCGACTCGCCAGGCGAGTCCCGGTCTGATCGGCAACTGGCTCGGTAGTGCTGAAGTCGAGCTCATGGGGGAGTTCACCAACCCTTCGGTCATCAGATGGTGCAGCGACCGGGATATCGAGCCCATGCCCGTCCTCACCGCCCTCGCCGATGAACGTCGTGGCGAGGCTACCGTTCAGCACGTCACCTACATCGAGAGTGCAGGCGCTTGGGAGCAGATGGTTGAGGATCGGGAGACGGCCTGCTGCCCTGTTCCCCACTGGGGTATGGGTGAAGTCACCGGGAGGCAGGGCTATCGCTTCGGCCCCTGCGCCAACTCACTCCGCTGCCCGGACCACGCTCACCGGAAGGCCGATGGGGTGCTGCTGGGGGCATGTCGCGACTGGCTCGATCTCGACGTCATCTTCTACGCAGCTGTGCCATACGACTCGGGGCTCATCAACCGCGTACGCAGCACGCGTCGTTCCAGCCGAAAGGCGGCGAAGACGTGGAACGTGACTCGCAAGGACTGGCAAGGCTGGAGTGAGAAGACGGTCGTTCACCTCTTCTCGACGGCGGACTTGGCCGGTCCCCGGACACGTAAGCCTCCCACGAGCTGGGAGCCTCTCCTCCCCGAGGAGGCCATCGAGCGCTTGGCAGAGGCCCTCAGGCTTCCAGGGGTGCTGGCCGTCTCGCCCGAGTGGATTAAGGACCCTGGCGTGGATGAGCCAGCCGAGGCGGAGGGTGAGGAGGTAGCTCGCCCTGAGAAGTGGATTCGGCTTCCCTCAGTCATGCCTCACAAGAAGGACGAGATCATGGAGGTGGCCACAGCCATCGCCAAGGCAAAGTGGGACATCCGGGTCTCCACTGACTTCTTCCCCGCCGACGTCGCTCCCGTGGGGGAGTGGGCTGAGGTCATCGACAGAGCCACGAAGATCGTCGAGCTACGGCGGCGGGCAGCAACGGGCCAGTGACTTAGTCTTAGATCGGACCTTCGCCATTGTCACGACTTCGCTATCTGAGTGTCACGACTTCCCAATGGGATCGGGGCTCGCCTCAGAATGGAATGTCACGAGGTTCCATATACAGAACTATTGGGAAGTCGTGACACACGCCCACGCATTGGGTACTCGTGACAGTGGGTGTCCCCATTGGAAAGTCGTGACACTGATTCCCACTGGAAAGTCGTGACAGTGGAACCTATGCATCACCCCGTCGACAAGGTCTACCTTGATCTTGGCCCACCTGCCTTGGCTATGCCCCGGCTTCGCCGAAGCACCACCCACCCTCAATCGACTGACGAGTGAACTACGGCGGACAGGAACCCGTACTTATCCCGTTATCCCGTCGCAGCCCTCGGTGACACCCCCAACTCCATCACCTCGCGGGAAACCGTGCTCACCACGCGGGAAAAGCATTCCCTCACCAAGGTCTCGATGGACACCACAATGGTGTTATGACACTTGTTGTGCCACAGAACGAGATCGACCGGGAGAATCGTGACGGAGACATTGTCCGACTTCGCTTGGCCGGTCGTCCTTATCGGGAAATCTCATCACAGGTCGGTCTCTCAATCAGTCAGTGTCAGAGAGTCTTTGAGGCTGCCCGGGAACGTCGACGAGGTGATCGCGACCTCGACCAGCATTATCGCGACGCCTTGAATGACATCGACGACAGCCTCGACATCCTTCGGCCCTGGATTTTTGGCGAGGCTGTGCCCGGGGAAGACCCTCCGCCACTGACGAAAGACCTGTGGGGACAGTGGTGGAGGTTCCTCAAGGCGAAGAGGGAACTCCTAGCCCTTGACGTGCCGAAGCGAACGGAGCCGTTGGCCCAGAATGTGGACGCGGGCAAGCCGAGCGAAGACATAGCTCTGTTCCTGGCGAGATTGAATATCTGGATGGCCAAGTCCCACACGAGGGACGAAAACGGCTGGCACACATCGCCAGTCCTGCCGCCGGGGATGACCGAGCGAGTTCAGCCATCCACTAACTAATGGTCATGTGCCGCGCGCCCTCACCAAGTCGATGTGGTCGCTGGCGGTGGAGTTTCCCGCTCCCGATGACGACGAGCCGATACGGGGATCATCATGAACGCGACCGTGTCGGACGTGTAAGCGTTGCCCGCGCGGGTTCCCAGACAGGGCTAAGAGGGCGGTCCTCGGCGGCCACTCAGTTGCCGGGCGGATGAGAAGAAACGCACGATGAGCCGGGGGGGATGACTTCGGCGTCGGCTCGAATGCCCGTTCCCTCGGGAAGGGCCGCAATCGTGAAGACCAGCGTGTTCGAGGAGTTCCATCCGGTGTCACCCGCCGGTGTGTCGAACACGATGTAGGACGTGTTCTCCCCGTTGTTGCCGCTCTGGCCGGTGCCGGAGTTCGTGATCCACGACGGTGCATGGGCAGCGAGGAACGCGGCAACGTCCTGTGGTGCGCCCGACACCTGCCAGTAACGTGTCTCGCCGACCAGGGGGTTGCAGGCCGGGTGCTGGCCGGGTTGGGCGAAGGCAGTTCCGGGCAACGACGCGACCTGCTGGGCACCGGACGGGACAATGGCGGCGTCGAGCATCTGCTCAGCTTGTCCCTCGGGGTCTGGCGCTGGCGTGGGGGCGTTTGAAGTAACCGATGTGGTAGTCGTCGTGCTGGGCGTGGTTGCTGGAGGTGTTGGGACGGTTGGACTGAAAGCGGGGGGGGCCGGGGTCGGCGGGGTCCGGCACGGAGGGAGGGGCTGGCCGTGGTCAGGATCGAAAGCCACCGCGCCCGTCGGGGCGATGAATGACACCTCCGTGGCGCTTGCGTTGATCGTCATCCACACGTCCATGGGTGGACCGTTCATTGGTGGAGGGAGTTCGGAGTCCCAGAGTTTCCCGTCGAAGATGATCTGGCCTCCGCAGCGGATGGGCAAGGAGTAGGGGTAGTACTGCCCCGGGACCGCCCCTGGTCCACACGGTGGTGTCAGCTCCTGTCCGGTGCATTGGCCCTCGGGGCCGTAACCGTTGCCCGCCGGCGGCGGCGGTCCGCAGTAGGTGCTATTCCAGATTGGAACCGTTGGAGTCGGAACAGGGCACGGGCTCGGATCGGCAGCCCCGCTGGGTAGGACTGCCATCGACCTTGTCCCACCGTTGCCTGTGGCCAACGGCGTCGCTGATCCCGTCCCGTTCGTAATGGGTGGGGCTGCGGCCAAGCTCCGTGAACTGTGGGCCGAAGTGTCGATTGTGGAGGCGGTTGCTGCGGCTGTCGACAGGACGAGGAGCCCGGCTATCGAGGCACATACTGCTGCTCGGCCTGGGATTCTCACGCCACCTCCCGACGTGTCCGCCTTCTCCATCATGTCGCGTTCTGGTTGGCGCTGCTAGACCGAACATTGTCTTCTAGTCCCGGACCTATCCTGCTGTCCGATCCACGGGCTGGCGGGGGAAGTTCCGCTTTCCATCGTGGGGTGCGACAGCGCCCAACACTCGCGGTTCCACGTGTCGAGCAAAAACCGGGTACCGAGCCAGCCAGGCCGTCCGTATCCACTGTCGGGACCATTCCTACCCGCTCAGGTCAGAGGGTTGGGTCCCCCGGCCTGCCACAACACGAAGGCGTCAACGTCACTTCTGGCAAGCCCGTCACCCACTCGATGACCCAAGCGACGATTGCATGTCCCCGAGGTCGACCGTCCAGCTCCATAACGAGGCGGTCTCCGGCAACAAGTCCACTGAACACATGCGACGCCTGTGGGACCGGATGAAGGACGATTCGCAACGCTCGGCGGTCCGCCCCACGGGGAATACCCACAACCATGATGGGTACCGTCTCTCCGTTCTCAACCAGCGAATCAAGGTCCCGTCGCCACGAAGGGAAAACCTTGACTGGACTCATGCGATCCCGCTCGATTCGGTCCCGGTCGGTATCATCATCCAGAACAACTTCAAGACCTACGGCCACGACGGAAGCCTAGGTTCCCTGGGCCGTTACCGTACGGGTCGCCAACCTTCCCCGGCCCGAGCAGATCGGCAGGTTCGACCGCGACAGCGGAACATGATGCGACCGGGAACGATTACCGGTCACCCGAACGACCCCGCCCGACCAACCTGCACCCCGATTCGATTCAGGCACATCCCGGTCGTTCTGACCTGCCACCATGAACCCGTGCCCGACAGCCGGTTCACCATCCGTCCGGCTCGCCCCGAGGACGCCCCACGTCTCCAACACATCGAGTTGGCCACCCAAGGCCAGTTCGTCGCCATCGGGTATGACCAGGTTGCTGCCAACCCCCCGGACTCCATCGAGTTGCTGGCCGAGTATGCGCGGTCAGAACGCTCCTGGGTAGCTGTGGTTGACGACGAGTTAGTGGGCTACATACTCGTAGGTGTGCTTGACAACGCCGCCCACATCTTCCACGTCTGCGTCCATCCTGGCCACCAGGGACACGGGGTCGGGAAAGCACTTATCGAGCAGGTCAAGAGCTGGGCGCGTTCGGCGGGACGACCGGCAATAACCCTGGCGACCTTCTATGAGGTGCCATGGAACGGTCCGCTCTACGAGCACCTCGGCTTCCGAGTGCTGGATGAGTCGGAACTGGGTCCCGAGATGCTGGCCAGAGGGGAGCATGACGTGGCCGGAGGACTATCGCCTAAGGGGCAGGTGGCCATGCGGCTCGACCTCGACATCTGACCCAGGTCGGTCGGGCTGCGAGTCTGTACGAACTCTCGACATAGCCGACCGTCCGCAACTGCCGGGTACGCGGCACCCCCATCACGGAGACTGGGCTGGCATCGAGGTTGATGAGGACCCGTGCTCCCGGCTTGGTCCCGAGGTCAAGGACAACCGCCCTGTTGTAGCCCTTCGCCTGCCGTGGGCCAGGGGGTCAATGGCATGGGAGATGAGGAAGACCAGGTGTGGAACAGCGCTTTCAGGATGCTCCCCACTAGGTCATCATTTGGTCATGGGGTTTGGCCTACCTCCAAAGGACTGGATGCGTCGATCCGACTTTCCCAGCCTGTCTCGGAAGCGGGTCGTGGTTATGACATGTCTCTTTGCCGCCGTAGTAGTCCTCGCCATTCTGGCCGGAGCGTTCTGGCATTAGAACTGCGAGGATCATCGTGTGATCTATGTCGTCTGGGTGATGTCGAGCGAAGTGGAAGGGAGCGATATTGAACCCTTCGCGGTCGGCTCTCCGGCGACATGGCCTCTGGTCTCCCCCCAGGGCTACGCGGGTTACCTAACGCCTTTCATTGGCGAGGAAGAGGTGTCCAAGATCACTCGCGCCATCGACAGCTACGGCGGGCTTCAGCGGGTAACGGGAACTGTCTTGGCCATCAAGAAGCTCTACGGCGAACAAGGACTGAGGCCGGGGAGTCAGATCGGTGGAAGGCCGATACAGGGCTCAGGTCGTTTCCTCTCTGTCCAAGAGGCCGTCAGGTGGGAGGAGAAAATCGACGGTTTGGAGTTCATCGGGTACGTGGTCGACTTCGAGGTGGCCGAGCCAGGCGTGTGACCGTTACGCCCGACGTTTGGAACCAAACGCCTCCCTACCAGTGAACCGGACCCGAGCCGTGGGAGGCACGACACGCCACTCCGGTGTCCTGAGGCCGCTGAGATGGACCGCTATGTGGAATCCTGGCGACCAAGATTCAGCGCCAGGCGGCGTAAGGAGCCGACCATGCATAGCTGTCCAGGATGTGGAACACCAACTGCACCAAGCTGGGAGTTCTGTCCGCGCTGCTCTACGCACCTCGTCAATCGGTCGGCGGAAGCCGTAGCACCGGCGAACGATGAGAGTGACCGCTTATCGGAGCCGGGACCGAACTTGCCCCAGGCGCGCCCGAAGCTGACACGAACGAGGACCGTCACTTTCTCCATCGTGTTGGTGGTCGTGGCCCTCGTGGTTGCTGGCGTAGCCCTACAAAGTGGTGTCCGAAACCAACTACACACGACGCAAGAGGAGTTGGCGTCATCACGAAACGAGCTTTCGACGAGCCAACACCAACTCAAGACTGTCCAGTCGCAGCTCAGTGACGATGAATCGCTCATTCACGAAGCGTCCATTCAACTTGGGTCGTTTGAAAATCTGCTTGCGAACGTCGCGGGGGCAACCACCGTCAGGATTCCCGCTGTGCAAGGCACGGGTGGCACCCTTTTCTTCTATGACCAGCACGTTCGATCGTTGGTGTCCGTCTCGGCGGTACTTTTTGGAGCGAATCAGGGAGCCACCTATGCGCTTGCGTCGGGGCCTTGCCCAGAAACGCTGAACCCAAACAGCTTTACGGTGAGCGCGGTTCAACCTCTGGATGGAGGCACTCTTGTCTTAGGACCAATCGGTGTGAGTTTGCCCAACAATGGCACTCACTTCTGGCTCCGCCTCTATCGGGTCGCTGGTCCTCAAGGTTCAAACTTCGCGGTTCTGGCAGGTGTCATCGGACCGTTCAATCCAGGTCTTGGGGAGCACGGGAGTTCCGTTGCCCCCAATAGGCCGGCTTGCTAGTGGGTGACGCCAGTTGGAAGAGGGCAAGCCCGGTTAACGGCTAGGGACCCCTTGGCGCGCCGGTATCTATCACTTGTGCGTTGCGTGTACCTTTCTCGACGAGCGCCGCTCGCGTATGTGCTCAAGATGGACGATTGTCACCGCGAGCGCGCCAAATACCAACACGAACACGAAGACCAGGTCGCCGGTGATTGCCTGCGGACCCTTCTCGAAGTTCACCTCGTTCATTCGATAAGAAGTGTTCTGGGGGTCGACGAAGAAAGTGGCGGTCTCCCCATACGGGATAACCGCTGTGAAGGTCTCCCCGGACTAGCGGTAGTCGACCCGACAGAGTCTTCGACCAATCAGGTTTCTGCCGGTCACGACGGTCACGCAACCTACGGAGTGACCGCGCACCGCGATCCGGTGGCTGGCCAGAGCATCGTATGTGCTGTTGGTCTCGGCGGCGTCAACCAGGAAGGCAATGGCAAAGCCGAGTTGAATGAGAACGGCAACCCAGACGAAGCCGTGGATCGCATGGCGTCGACCGAATCGCATCTGTCAAGTATTCACCAGTCAGAAGTACGGCGGCGTGTAGTAGTTCCATGCACTGCTGGAGCCATGCAAGTGCGTAGGCTTGATGCATGAACAAGGCTCGTGAGGGATGGGGCTACCTCGTCTGGGGCGTTACGACCGCTGTCATCGTGATCCCAGAGCTTTCGGCAGTATTTACGAAGCAGGTGATCTGGCCCACGATCTCCGGGACGGTGGGCCACCTTGAGTATGAGCATGATTGGGTTGGTCTCGTCGTCGTAGCGCTCATTGTCGGCGTCCTCTTCGGCGTGATCCGGTATCCGGCGACCAGGCTCGGTCCACACGAGGTGCCCACGGTTGGAAGGACGACTCTCGGGCGCGTGACCCGTGCTCTTCCCAAAGAGAAACAGTTGACGCCGTGGCTCCTGGCGGGACTGGGAGCAGGGGTGCTCATCGCCAGCGTCATCACCGCTGGTATCGAGCCAAATGACCCCTTTGTCCTTGCCTACGTTATGTACGGGACAATCGGATTCTTCTTCTTGGCCGTGCCCAGTGCATTGGGTTTTTTTGATGCCAAGGATGTCCCGTTCCCGACCTTGTTCAGAACGATTGCCAACCTAGAGGCTCGTTTCAGACCGATTGCCTTCGTGCCGGTCATTGGCCTAGTGATCCTGCTCATACACCTCGCTCTGTATCCGTGGCCTGCCGTGTTCCACCAGCTCAAGGGCGTAACACCTCCGACGACCCACTCGATCTGAGGTCCCCTGCGGCCAAAGCGCGAGGCAAACGTCGACACAACGAGCGAATAGCGGTCTCGTCTACGGGCGATTCCGGTCGTCGTCGGGGATTGACGGGTGACGGTGAAGCCAGCACAACCCCGAGCGGTGCGTCGTCCAGTTCCGACAGCGACGCCGCCCACTCCGTATCTCGGTGAACGGCACGTAGATGAATGCGTGGCACTGCTCGCTCATCGTCAGAACACATCCTTGGCCGTCTCAGCCTCTGCCAGGCCAGGCTGCTGGTAGATGCCGAGGAGATTGCCCGCCGGGTCGAGGAAGGTCCCGAGCACCTCGCCTCCGTACTTCCCCGCCGGAAGCACGATGTGACCACCGGCGGCGAACACACCCTCCATGGCTCGGACGGCGTCGGCGACCATGATGTAAGGGAGGATGCCGGGCTCGGGGTCAGGAGTCCTGTCCAACACCCATGCGCCACTGACCTCGCCTGTGGTGTCGTCAAACGATGGACGGTCGGTGTCGCGGAATCGGATGTTCCAGCCGAATGCTCGCTCGTAGAAGGAGGCTGAGACTTGGACGTCGAGGGCGGGGATCTCCAGGTAGCAGATCTTCCCGGTGCGGAGGGTGGGCGGTGGTGGGGAGGGAGCCATGACGCCATTGTCCCATCAGGTCCCCGTTCATGGGTATCGAATGTGAAATGACAAATGCGCGCGAAGCGCCAACACTCCTTCTTGAAGGTGGTGGGTGGCTGACCAAAGCGACAGGGTGTCATGCTCGCGACATGAACGATCTCACAGGGCCGCACTGGAGCAGTGAAGTCGGTGAAGCCGACTGGATCGCCGAGCGCCTCACCTCCTTTGGTGAACACGTTTTGACCTCTGTGGTCCCAGGAGGTTTCGAGGCCTACGCCCGGGTGCTTCATCCCGCCGAGGCTCCGCACAGTGGCCCTGGTCGTCTCGTCCGGTGGCGGGAGGTCGCCAACTGGAGCGGGATACCTCTGGGTCCCGATTCCCAGTTCCACTCCATCGCCCTGCCGCCGACTCGTCCCACCGCCGACGCGCCATGGAGTGGACAAGGGCCACGTACCGGGAGCCTGTTCCCAGCCGACGCTGAGGCTCTTGCTGCGATCCTCCAAGGGTGGGCGACGACCCCGGACCATTGTTGGTTCTGCTTGTGGGCGGGCTACGGGTGGAGTCACGCGAGATTGGCGACTTCGACTGACGATCCCGGGTCGCTCATGCCGGACCCGATTCCCGAGTCTGCTCGTGAAGGGCTCCAGGTGCATCTCCCGGCGCGCGACTACTTGCTCTACACCGGTCCGGTCGAGGCGGTGACGGCAACCGTCCCTCTCGCCAACTCGGAGCAGGTCGCGAACCTCTGGTGGCCGTCGGACAGGGCCTGGTGCGTCGCTTCTGAGATCGACTTGGCGTGGACCTACGTAGGTGGACCGGTTGCCATGATCGACCGTCTCCTTACTGACCTGGGGATCGAGGCCGTTGCCGCCGACGCCAGTGATCACCTCACCCGCGTAGAGCCCTGGGTGGACCACCTGGTGCAGGTGGCAGTGAACGAACTCTGGGCAATCGGCGGGACGTTCATCACCACGTCTCGGGGGACGGTGAATGCGGTGCTCAAGAAGCCTGGTCGAAGGCGGCGGGGACTCCTGGCCACCACCTCCAAAGGCGACAACGGCGTTCACGGCAGCCGTAGCCACTATCTGGGACCTGATGACGAACAGAGCCTGCGCGAGACAGTGGAGATGTATCTGACCTCAGATGTCATTGCGCTCGTCGGGGGATAAGTCCAGACGCCCGGCCCCGACTGATGGACAATGATGGTCGGTAGTGAACTCTGAGCGAATCCAGGTCGGATGGCACCCTGACCCCACCGTGCCCGACCGATTCAGGTATTGGGATGGCCGCGAGTGGAATGGCACCTGGCACGGTCAGTTAGATGGTGGCGGAATCGGGAACTACTCGCTCCGGGGTTGGCGAAAGCTCTGGTACGTCCGCGTCCTCAGGGTGCCACTGGTGTTCTATCCACTGGCATGGTTCAACGGCAGCGTTCCCGGGACACGAGGTCATCTGGATCGTCTGATGCACCCACCCCAGGCTTGCCCACTGAGAACACCACCTAGACCTTGACGCAGTTTGCTTCTCGGAGAAGCTCAATCACGTGACGCGTCTAAATCGCCAGGACCGTCATGCGCCCGAAACTTCACTTCAGTCACGCCAGAGGATGTCGCGGTCATACCGCTCTAGCCCGCGGTGGCAGACCTGAATCGTGAGTATTCGACCACGAGCGCGTCATATGGCAGAAGAGGTTGAATCTGAGGGAGCCAAAATGCGCTGTCTCTCCTCGACACGACGAATCTCACCGCATTGTCGGGCTGGCTGACCCCGAACCCAACAAAGGGGTGTTCGGAGAGCACCTTGCCCTTGGCGTGACTCTCCATGTACTTGCTCACGGTGGCGTCGAATGCATTGAGTTGGTTCATGGTGTACTTCTCGTTGACGAGCTTGATGCTGGCGTCAGGACCCATGTGGATATGACTCCTTGCGTATCCTCGGTCCGCATTGACCGGATGAACGACACCGACATAGAGGACGCCGGTTCTGCCGTTGTTCACGACCCAGTCACCCGCGTAGCGAGTGCCCAGATACGTCCGCATCGTCGACTGTGATGCGGGCATGTCAAGCTGATCTTGGATTGCGAAGGCAGCCTGAATCGCTGGAGAGTTTGCCGGCCCAGTCGCTTCACGCGGGAGTTGGATAGCCGTGCGAGGTGCCTGCGTTCCACCACAGTTTGCAGCGATGAGAACGAGGAGTGCCGTCACTAACGGTACCAATGCCCCCGAGAAATGTTTGCCCGGACATCGTCCCTCGTCGACGCGCGTGCTCATTGGCCGACGCTCATTGGAGTGCGGACGACGGATGTCCATCGACAGGCTTGAACAGTCCTCGAAGAGCGAGCCCGACCCCTGCGCCTATGCCGAGCACCAGAGCCACAGCCACGATTACGGGGACAGCGAGGATGATGGTGCCAATGCCCACAACGTGGTCATTCTGATTGCCCGGGTCAGGTCCATTGAGAGTGATCGCGACGTACCAGAAGAGCAGAACGCCCGCCCCTGCCAGTGTCGCCCAACAAGCCTCTCTCCACAGTCGCAGATAGGCGAGACGACCCCCCACCACCAGAGTCGTAAGGACTGCGACAGACCCGAGTGCCGCTCCAACCGTAAGCAGTGAGGAAGAGGATGCATGCTTCTCCGCCATCGAGGAGAGCACTGGTATCCAAGCACCGACCAAAACGAGCCAGATGATCCCATACCGAATGAGTCGAGGTGACAGGTCACGACGCACCGACGGTTTTCGAGGGACTTGCTCCCACGACACGCCGTTCCACCACAGGTTGCGGTCTACGGAGTAGGCGGGGTACCAGTTCCATCCGTTCCACCACCAGTGGCCGTCGGGGCTGTGCAGGGCGGGGTACGAATCGGAAGGACCCCAACCACGATGGAAGGACCCACCCTCACTCATTCCCTCATTCTTCCATCAAGCTCGCCCGTTTGTACCGCCGATGCTGCGCTGAGACCCTGGCTAGACGATCGGCCCAGGAGTCGGAGTGAGTTGGTGGCAGCTGGCCGGTCGTTGCCAGACTCCCGCGATGGAACACGGGGAGGATCGCCGGTAGGGCGGGGCCCAGCTGTCCCATTACAAGCCTCGTCAATAGAAGGATCACCGAACCCGGTGGCATGATGGCCCCGAAAGCGAGTTGGGCGACGTCGGACTGGTCGGTCAGGGCAACCCTGGTGCGGCTCGGGAAATACGCTGCAAGACCTGCATCGCTCGTACTTCCAGAACCAAGAATGTGACGACACCAATAACGAGGATGGTCGCTGGCCAGATGAAAATCATCAACTGATGGTGTCGCCATGTATTGCATGCAGCGGAAGGATGAAGGGACGGCGGTCCTAGAACCGATGAACAGACTTCGCCATTAGCGACGTGACCAACGTGGCCAAGCATCAACGACGTGACTACGCCACCAACAATGAAGAGCGGGAGACTGGCGAGGGTGAGCCCGGCGATTCGGCGGCGGGCTCGACGCACCTCGGGACTCGCCTGAGGTACGGCGATTGGGTTGGCCGATGGTTCTGGGAGTCGGTGTTCAGGGCTCTGAACAGCGGAAGGACCCCCCCAGCCAAAAGCTGGACTTGGTCCTGCCGACTGTGCGAACGCTGCCGCCGCCTTTCGTGGGCGTCGCCACATCCGCACAGCGATCACGAGGGAGAAGACGATCCCGGCGACCAAGATGATTGTTGCGATAACCGTGACGCCGTCCTGCGCCCCGTCGGGGTGCATGGCGTACGCGGCCCCGTCGATGTTTCCGACGCCCACGCCGACCAGTAACGAGGCGACGGTGCCCGCCAGTGCAAGGAGAACCGCCCGACCACGTCGTGAGGGCGAGGACGCGGCCAGATCGGTATTTGCCGGATCAAAGGGGGGCAAGTCCGAGGCTCGGCCCATCGTCCCATCGGGCGACCACCAAGCGGCGAGGTGAGTCATGGCATTCGGGTTGTAGACAACCCCTCTTTGCATCGCCTTGGTGGTCAGGGGGCCGTATTGTCCTTGCCAACCAAGAGCGGCGTCATAAATGCGACGAGCCACCTGTCCCGCCTTGGTCGATGCCAGATAGGCGCTGTCCTCATGAGCCAGCGGAAGGCTCCAGTCGCGTTTTGAGAACAGGCGTTTCCTCATGCCGGGCGCACTCGTGTTTGTCCATGCTACGACTATCCATCTACGGACCGGAATCTCCTTTTTGTCGTCCCAGACGCGGAGTGTCCAACCAGAAGGGTTCCGCGATCCTGGGGTGTACTGGTAGATGAGACCCACGCCGGAGAGTGTGGAAAGGGGGATATCCGTCGAGCCAAACGCCTTGGGGACCCTCAGCACACCGTTCGTAATCACCAGAGGACGCGCACCGAGACCGAGCATCAGTGCTGTTATCGGGATCGCGAAGACGCTGATGATGATCCCGGTGATAAGGGGAGCAGTGCCGTTGGATTCAACAAGCCCTCCAATGACGAGCCCGATTCCCCCCGCCACGTACAGCCCATTCAGGCATAGATAGAACCAGAGGATGCGACTCATCCCCCAGAGCCGCACGGTTCCGAACCCAGCACTGAAACCGGTTGTTGCTCCCGGGTGCAACGAGGTGTTCACGACCTAGTCATCGACTTGGGAGGAGCCTTCCTTGAAGGCAAGGATGATTCGAGGTGTAGGTTCACGAAACTCCAGGTGGGGCTAGTCGGCGCGATGACGATGTCGCGCGCGTGCCCGACTGGGAAGAGAGGCCGCTGGGACGGGCCAGCCCGCACCGTTGTCGTCTTGAAGCTCAAGTCATCGCTCAGGGTGTGGGTTGATCGGGTCGGACCTCCGCACGAAGCTAGTGTCAGGGCGCTCATGTTGAGGAACACTGGGAGACGTCTTAGTCCCGCAACTCGGAGGGCGACCACCAGTTGCCTGCTCAGTCACTGTCAGGCCCCTCGTCCTCGCCCAGCTGCTCCGACCACTGGCGGACGCAGTGTTCACAGATAGACGCATTGTCGCTGGTGAAGAGCTGACCTGTCTCAGGTGGTTGGCGTCCACAGAACGAGCAGCCGCCGCCGCCGCCTACCAATCCCTTCCTTGTCCCCACGGCCCACGACCCGCTTGGGCCAGGCGGGCGTTCTGTTACAGACGGTGAGTCCACAGTAAATCGTTGGTCGCGGAGAAGGGCGAGTACCACTGCTCGTGTTTCATCGAGTCCTGCACCCAAGTTGACGAGTACCTGAGCGCCGACTCCCTCTCCTTCACGGATCAAACCCAGGAGCTGGTGCTCTGTTCCGATGTAGTTGTGACCGAGTTCTAGGGCCTCGCGTAGGGAGAGTTCGAGTGCCTTCTTCGCTCGTGGTGTGAACTGCGAGGACACGATGCGGGGTCCGCCAGACAGGACGACGACCCCCTTTACCTTCTCACGCACAGCCTCAAGCGAAATGTCCATCTGTGCGATGGCCTGGGCGGCTATCCCTTCGTGCTCGTGGATGAGGCCCAGTAGGAGGTGCTCGGTCCCGATGTGATTGTGGTTGAGGAGGCGCGCTTCCTCCTGGGCTAGGACCAGGACTCGGCGGGCACGGTCGGTGAAGCGTTCGAACACTGGCTATAGGTTCTCACTCTGGCGTCATCGTCGCCATGGAACGCTCCCATTGGATGGTGGCATGCTTGGACGGTGAGTCGGTTCACCCACTTCAACCGTGGTCAGCGGATTGTTCTGGTCATCGCTCTTGCAGGCGCTCTCTACTTTGTTGGGTCTTACGTGACGGCCCTTGGGCTCCGATCAGGTTGGGTGGCATACGCGCCGTTGAGCAGTCAGGCGTACGCACCACTGACGCGTGTGCCCCCTTCGGGTCTCCACCCCTGGGTCCGGTTTGTCGTGTGGCTCGGCCTCACGGGGGTCTGGGCGGGCTGCTCTGTGGTCTTGCTTCGATCTCCCTCGTCGGGCGAGTAGATGCCTCGTGTGAAATCGCCGGGCCTGCTTGACTGAGAGAGTGGAGTCTCGGGAGCGGGCCAGACGGAAGCTCATCGGCATCGCCATTCTCCAGTTCGTGGTGTATGTGGTGGCATCGGCTGGGGTCGGCCTGGGGGTCGGGTTCTCTCAACACAGCGTCGGATGGGGCTTCGCGGCGGCGTTCATGAACATTGCCGTTTTCATGATCGGGTCGCTTGTCGTCCTTACCAAGCGTGGGCAACTCCAAAATGCCGGTCGGCTCTACGGAGAGGCGGCACGACGATCTTTCGGGCGAGGTAGGCCCACCCGCCGATCCCCGGGGCCAGATTCAAACTGACCGGTTACCAAATCGCGGGGCTGCTTGCCTGACGAGTAACCTTCTTTGGGTGCATAGGCGTGAGGTTCTCCCGGTGGTGCTCGGCCTGGTGGGGTTCCTGATCCTGCTGCCCTCCGTGCTCTTTGTCTCTCTCATTGCATCTGCCCCCGGCCACGTAAGGCCGGATGGCTGGGGCCTGTTGATGGTTTCCAGTGGCGGCGGCATTGCCCTGATCGTCACGGCCATTCGGCACAGTCGCACCCGCTACTGATTTCAAACGGACCAACTACCGAGTTGGAGGGCCTCGGGCAGTGACGGATCGCCCACACCCGCCTCCCGATAGTGGCAGCTAATCGGTAGGCGGCGGGTTACGCATTTCCGTGATCTTCGCCCTTACCCTCTGACGGACAACTTCCGCTCTCTCCTCCATCTGCCTGCGAGCCTCGGCAACGTCTTCGTCCTCGTCGAGAAGTTCAGGCAATGGATGATTGAAGTCCATGTCCTCCACTTTCCGAATGAACGCCCACACACCAAACTGATTTGTCTGGCACTCGTGGACAGTCCCTTCGTATCGAATGTGGAAGACGTCTCCAGGTGTGGCTGGGCCTACGGCGCAGACCATCGGTCCGGCGTCCCACCTCGATACCGAGAGACCGTCTAACCGTCCGTAACCTGATGATGAACCCGCACTCCACTTGCCCTCGTCCTTGAACCAGTACTCCATCTCCAGTTCCGCACCATCCCCGTTGCCGTCTACCAGAGCAATGGCGACGTCTTCATCAGCTGCGATCATCACGACGTGCGCGTACGTCGGACTCCATCCACCGACTGCGATGATGACTTCCTCGGTCAGGTGCATCGGGTCCGCAGGAGGCATGGATTCAAGTCTGCCAGCGATAACGATTTAGTCGTCGCCCTCGTCGCCCTCGTCGCCCTCGTCCGGGCTCGTCCTCCGCAGAACAATCGGTCCGATGCTGCTCCAGCCAGGTGACGCGTCGAACTCCCAAAGCTGTTCAGCTTCCCGTGCAGCATCGACCAACACGGATGCATCGACCGTGACCGAGGTCTCTGGTAGACCGCGTTGTTCCCATGAGGACACCCACGTCAACGGACCTGGTGGTGGTAGTGGCCAGAGCCAGAAGTCGGAACGCCACTGATCAGGGCTACCTCCACCACCGCCGGGCCACAACAGTGGACCGTTCGGTGCCTTCTTGCGATGGAAGACCTCAGGTAGATCGCCAAGAGTCGTCGATCTCTGGTCAGCAAAGGTGACGCCAAGATGTGGCCAGTGGTCTGTTCGGCCCATGGTCATGAGGTCTACGGGATGGCCCGGTGGTGACCGGGTCACCATCGAAAAGTGAAGACCTTCGGGGTAGGCCTCGAAATCCCGAAGGACGACGAGAGCTTCTGAGCTGCGACCCAGCACGATCCGCCAAGGGACCCATCCCCCGAGGGAACCCGGCACCGGTCCCTGCCAGGATTGGTGCTTCATTCGAGGGTTCCGGCGAGGTCGTGGCATGGAGGCGTGGAGTCATCGTAGACAAAGACCCATGAATCGAACAGCCCAGACTTACGACGGGATTGTGTGCCCGGCACAGCGTCGACACCGGCCTCGGCCTGCGGACGACGTCAGGGTGCGCGTGCCTTTGACTCTGTTGTTGAAGCTGACTTGGGGTTGACGTTCTGGTGCTTTCCTTCGGGTTTTCAGCTTGGGCTTCCGAGGGGCACACGCGACAAGACCCCGAGACATGCCCGGGGCCTCGTCGCCTGGTGCTTTCCTTCGGGTCCCAGTTGGGTCCGTCAGGTCTGCACCGTCATCGTAGGACGAGCACGCGTCCATTGTGATCGCGTGTGAGCGAGAGAGTGTCACGTGAGCGCCATATTCCATTCCTGGCTCCAGCAATATCGTGGCGTCCTGGGATTACTCGACGCG
Source organism: uncultured Acidimicrobiales bacterium (assembly GCA_963796765.1). Lineage (GTDB taxonomy): Bacteria > Actinomycetota > Acidimicrobiia > Acidimicrobiales > UBA8190 > Chersky-840. The sequence continues at coordinate 27,836 of CAWCMY010000003.1, forward strand.
CTGTGAGGACGCACCTTCACTGTGTCACTGGACCGCGTCACAAACTTGTAAAGGATGTAGGTAGCAACGCGTTAGCCGGGAACCGAGGCGCTGACTGCTCGATACAGTGCATGCGAGGGGAGCGGAACGATGCAACTCGATTACCCGTCGCCACAAGACAACATTCAGTCCGTGGAGTTGGCCAATCGGTGGTCGACGGCTATGCACGAGGCTGGCCTTGCGGTCGTCTCGCATTATCTTCAGATCGGTATTCGTGGCGTCATATCGAGTCCGACGCTGGAGCAGAGGGTCACCCTGGAGCTTCGGACCAGGAAGATGGTTCCACCCTGACTCGGTTGTTGACGCACGCACTCGAAAGACCATCGAAAAGCGTGTCATGGTTCTAACCGCTGGGAGGGCTGCGCAAAGTCGGATTGCCGATCTCCCTGACGTGGTCATCAGCGATGCAAAGCTGGACTTCGAGAGTGCTTTGAGTCTGGTGCTCTACATGACACTAGGAGAGCCCGAGGAGGCCGCAGCGTACATCGAGTGGCTCTTCCTCCGAACGCAGAACCTGCTTCATCACCCAGTCTGGTGGGCAGCAGTCGAGGGTCTTGCTCAACAGCTTCTTGTTGAGCCCACGATGTCTGGTCGGCGATGTCAGGTCGTGATTCAAGAGGCGATAGACGAGTTCCTAACTCGTCGGTAGGCAAATGGTCGGGTCGAATATGACGGGACGTCACACCCGGCGGTGTGCCCCGCTGTGGTGAGCCTTGCCAAGAAGATGAAGGAGCCGGACCACACTTCGGAAGACCCCATAAGCGAGCCCAACGAGACAGAGTCCGATAGCGCCGGAGGCGACCACGAGCAGCGGCCCATGATCGACTCCCGAGAAAATGCCCCAAAGGGCCACGAGCACAATCACCACCCATCCGATCGTCCATAGGTGGCTCTTCTTCGCCGAGTTTCCGGCGGAGCCTCTGGCGATTGTCGGCGACGCATCCTGTCCCATGGTGTGCCCCCTCTCCGGTTGGGCAACCTGAGTCTCAGGATGCACCACACCCGCACCCGGCACCAGGGTCCTTAGGCTGATCTTCGACGGCGTCGGCTGCCAGCCGCCGACAGGCCGACGACGGCGACCGTGACCACGAAGGCGACCATGAAGGCCCCACCGATCCGGACCGCCACGTAGAGGGCGGCAGCGACGAAGGCCAGACCGATTAGCGCTGCAACGAGCTTCACGGCGTCCCCAACTAACTTCGATCATTCACGAAACACCGGCGGACCTGGTCGCGACCGCTGAAGACGGGGTTGTTGGAGCGATTCAGCGTTGCATCAACGGCTGTTGAAGGCGGGTCCGGGACTTCGTTCGCGAGTTGCGACCGCAACAGCGCACGCCAGCTTGTGAGAGGACGTGCGCGAACAATAGTGAGCAACATCTCGGACGAGGTGGGGGCCTCAGGTGATGAGCACGATACGACGGTGTGCCCGGACAAGAGCGTCTGCGTCGGGCCAGCCCTCGAGGACTCGCACGATCGTGCGCCGGCCTGAACGCACCATGCGCGCCGGGGCGTGCCACAGGCGCCAGCGAAGCGCCTTGGGCTCGGCCGAGGCGAGCTCGCCGTCGAGACAGAGGACCTGGAACCAGCGCACGAGGTCAGCGGCGAAGCACACTTCGGTGAGCCACGCACGGTTGGCGTCGAGGTCGCAGAAGGGGAAGCGCAGAAGCCCGAGCCCTTCAGACGCTCGATGTTGTCCTCGACGTGCGCATGGGCCCGCATGAAGACGTCCCGCTCGACGGGCTGACCGCGTTGATCGGTGTAGTGGCCCCAGTAGCGGAACTCGAGCGAGGGGAAGAGGCTCTCTGGGCCCCGGGGTGAAGCGGCTCGCGCCGGATGATGAGGCGTGTCCCCGGCGGCCATTTCGAGAGATCGACCAGGTCGGTCACCTCGGCCACGGCCGCCCCCTTGCGCCTTCGCCCGTCTTGGCGCCGGGCGGGGCTGCCAGCGGCGCTCGTCGTCGGCGATCTGGGAGATGGCGCCATGGATCTGGGCGTTTTTCCTCGCCACCACACTGAAGCCGACGTTGCGAGCCCGGCATCCCCACACGAAGTCGTGACTCGCCCCCGCCGAGTCGGCTCGGGCGATGAGCGGGCGCCGGACGAGGGAGGGGTCATCTCCGTCGCGGTGGCCGACGGCGACGCGCTCGGGAAGTTGGGCGATGGCCTCGTCGAGGACCGTCAGGTGATCAGCGGCGTCGTTGGCGGTCGCATTACCCGGGCGCAGCAGCGCCGAGAGCGCCTCGCCAGTGGCGTCGCAGAAACAGAACATCGGATGGAACCCGAAGCCGCCTTTGAAAGTGGACCCGGTGCCCTCTTTGTGTTCGGAGTGGACCTCCACCAAGCTGGCGTCGAGGTCGAGCACCACAGGGTCGGTTCCCTTGACGAGTCCGGCCCGCCGCCACACAATCTGCCTCGCCTCGGCAAAACCCTCCTTCACCGAGGCAACGACCTCGGGCCCGAGGTCATTCACGATACGTTCGATAGAGCGTCGAGTCCGAGGGAACCTCGCCGAAAAGCGTCGGCTCGACCCGCAGATATTCAATGTCCGCGCAGCTCTCGCCGCCGCCGGCCAGCATGAGCATGGCCTGGACGAGGACCTTGCCGCGGTCGTGAAGCGGAAGACGGCTGCCCGTGATCGGGATGCGAGCAGACAGCGCCTCACCGAGCCCCAGCTGGTCGGCCAAGGATCCCAGGGCGTGCAGCCCGATATGGGACACAACCCCCTGGCCACCGGGTTCCACCACGACGCGAAGGGTGCTGGTAGTTTTCATCTTGAAAGTGCCCTCCTTGGTGGGACTGGTGGTTGTCGCAGATCCCAGTTTCCCGCATGAGGAGGGCGTTTTCGCGCCTTTGGAGTGTCAGCTCACAAGGTTTCGTGAATGATCGAAGCTAACTATCCGAGTCGTCCACTACCCCGACGTGACCACAAGCCGGACACTCAGAACCCAATACGAATCGACTGCCTCCAGGTCCGTCCGTGGCGCCCGGACGCCGCTGCCCACAGTTCGGACACGTCCCTACGTCGTCCCGACCTTCAGTCACACGGGTGTATGCATCCGTAACTCGACGGCCCCGCATCCGTAGCTCGTCGTCACTCACCCAACGCCCGCCGATGTAGGCCCCGCCCTGTTCACCTGTCCTGCGCTCAGTGTCGTTCATTTGCCCTCAGCCGTAGAGGCGGTAAGGAGCGGGTTTCCGACAGGGTGTCGGGTGACCGCCCGCTACCTCACCGCCTACAACAAATGATCCGCCTCAGCGCCGGTCGGCAACAGGGTCCAAATCCCTGAGTCTCTTCGCACACTGCCATCGAATGGATTAGGGACCCGTCGGTAACGACTACGTCGGGGAGGCCGGGACACGGGCATCGCCATCGGTTCGTGACTTCCGACTCGTCTGGGGCGTTGCCACCGTGTCCCGCCAGTCCCTTGGGTACTCCTGGTGCCATGGAGGTATACCGTCCCCCCGGAGTCACCCGCCTGCCACGGTACAGGAGCACTTGTGGCTGCCGACGTGGCATCCCAGACTGCCACGGGTGGTCTCTTGTACCTTCTCCGAGTCGCCAGCAGTCACAAGGTGACCGACAGGGGTATCGATCGGCCCGGACCCCGCCGATGCCCCACCTCTGGCGGGAGGTGAGTCTGTGACGGCTGAGATCAAGAGGATCGACGGATGCCTACCAACTGCCGGGGACGGGATGGCGTCATTCGTTGTCACCTTCTCCGACGGCAGCCAGGAGGACCATCAAGCCACGCTCCTGGAAGTCAGCATGCTGGCGACAACCTCTGGTCTTCACCTCGCTCATTCCGAGGGCGTCGGGTCTTTCCGGTGGGCGAGGGATGCTGAGAACCGGAGCATCACGCATCGCCCAGCGCCGTAAACAGGGGAGCGACGTCGAGGTCGGTCGCTTCGGGAGATCGCTAAGGGCCTGAACAACGAGGGGGTCAGCACGGCTCACGGAGGGGAAGGTGGCTCGCCTCGACGGTGAAGGCGATTCTGGAGCGCCTGGCTGAAGAGCGGACCCCGAACCGGGCACACGCTCGACCGGGAACGAAGCACGGGGCTCGTGCGTCAAAGTGGGTCCATGCGGTGGACAATCGTAGGAGCGGCGATCCTGTGCAGCGTGGGCTTGTCGGCCTGCTCTGGGACGGGCGAGGGATCGGCGGTGCCTCGCCCGACCGGGTGGAAGACGGTCAACTATCACGGGGTCGGGATCGACGTGCCTCGAACATGGACGGTGAGACCATGGGTCCCGAACTGCGGAGCCCTCGAACCGACTGTGTTCATCGGGCCTGAGCGCCTCGTCGAACTGAAATGTCTTCGCTTGTCTTACCCGGCTTCCGAAGTCGTACTCGGCTCTCTCTATCCATTTTCACAAGGCACCGGAAGAGCGAAGTCCATCAACGGACTCAGAGCTATCGTCGTCACCGAGCACGCGGTCGAACAAGGACTGGGGGTAACACGAGGGCAGGTCACTCATTTCTGGGTGATGCTCCCAGACAGCGGATTCTCCATATCCGTGTCGGTCGCAGAGTCATCGGTGCTACCCGGGGGTGCGGCGGGACGGGCTGAGGAAATCGTTCACACTATCCATGCCACGGTGCAGGCCACAGGCTCTGCCTGTTCGTCGAATCCGGCCTGGGCATCCATCACCCTCAGCGATCAATCGCCTCGTCCGAAGCTCACCGTTCCGGTGGGTGCGGAGGTCGTGGTGAACGTGCCCCGGTGGAGCGGAGGTGAAGCCACTGACGTCCACATTGGCGGCGCGGACTCCCTCCAAGAGCAATGCAGTGTGCTGCTCGGCAACCACGGGCGACAAACGATCCTGCGAGCAACGGTTCCGGGTCGGAGCGACCTCGAAGCCACCACCTCCGGTCTGCCCAGCGGGGTGATGATGCCTGCGTGGTTAGGGACGGTGCAGGTGACCTCTTGAGCCAGGGTCCGTCTCGACCTCGACGCGGCTTCCCCGGACCGTCGTGTACCCCCCGAAGAATCCTCGCCTCCGTCTCCCCGAATCCCACGAGGCTGTGACGGAAGCGTGGGCGATGATTCCGGGGATGATTCGATTCTTCTGACCCCCTTAACGGGGGTCTCAGAATCGGAATCAGGAATCGGTTCCCGGAATCGTCGGAACCGATTCGGAATCAACGTCATCATGATCTTCGACCTTGATCGGGATTGCGCTGACGAACAAGAGTTGTCTCAGTACTCGGCGTGGGACATCCACGAGGACAAGCAGCACGACTCCGACCAGGACCAGGACGGAACCAAGCAGCGTCAATAGGTTGAGGCCCTGTCCCGACCCGGTGAAAGCTAGGGAACCGGACGCCGCTGTGACCCGCGCCTTGCCATCGAAGCGGTACCAGCGTTCCCAGTGACGGCAACCGCTGTCGATGACGTCGTGGAATGCGGAGATGTCGACGTGGTTGCACCCGTAGCCGAGGTCGTGGTCGTTGAACCAGCGGTCGTCGTCGGTGCTGGCATAGTGGGATTGGTGATACACGTGGTCGCGCCACAGTCGTAGAGCGTGGTGGACGTGGACGTCGTCGTCGTCGTTGTAGTGGTGGTTGTCGTGATGGGGCTGATGGTTGTTCCAATGGCCTGCTCGAAGGCCTGAGCAATCACTTTGGCCCCGTCGTCGTTCGGGTCGTCTCCGAATCCCTCCGTCTGACCAGCCGCGCAAGAGATGTCGAGGAGGGAGCAGGCTTTGTCGACGGCGACGGGGACGCTGCCCCACGGAGAGGAGACCATGTCGGTCAGATCGGTCGTCTCGAAGGCCGATTCCACATCCGCTACGGGGGCTCCGATCTGTTGGTAAGCGCCCGCCGAGGAGGGTGTTCAGGTTGGTGACGAGCGACACGCTCAGGTTGGCCAACACCTGAGTGGAACCGCCAGCAAGCCAGTCCCCGAGGAAGGGGTCGAAGTAGTTCATCCCGACGATGGGCACCGTTGGTCCGGCTGCCTGTCGAATCCCGCTCAAGATCGTGTCGAGGTTCTGGACCATGGTCGACTCCGCTTGCTGGATGCAGGCCAGGTTGACGGTCAAGCCGTTTACGCAGGGCAGCACGTCGTTGCCGCCGATGTCGAGGGTAATGAGGGCCACCTGACCCTGATGAGCCTGGAGGAAGGCGACCGCTTCCTGCTGCTGCGAGCGCTGCGGGGCCGGAGCGCAAAGGGAGTTGGCGAGCATCGTGCCCGTCGTCTCGCTGGAACAGGCCATGTCCACGACCTGAAGACCTGGATTCGTCGAGGAGTAGTTGGAGGCGATCAGGTACGGGTAGGAGTTGTTGCCGTTCCACACCGGCACCGAGTCCCCGAGGGCCAAGTAAAAGGGTCCCGATCCGCTCGTCGTCGATGTCGTCGCACCGTGTGGTCGTAGTAGTGCTACCCCCATTTGTGACGGCGATCTCAGGGGCGATAGGTGAGCCCGCAGGGGTTGATGTTGTGATGCCCGACAGGCGTTACCGTGTCGTTCGGATATGCCGTGCAAGTCACAGTAGAAGGACTGCCAGAGACCTCCAGGGTCATGGTCATCGTCGACCCGACGAAGAGTTCGACATTGCTCGGCGGAGCGGTGCTTCCTGGCGGAATGGTCTCAGGTGTCGAGAAAAAGCCACCTACGTTGATGGGCGAGGGGGGAACGTCGAGTCCCAGCCCGGATGACGTAACAGATTCGGGTATGGGCACGTCGAACGCCAAGGGGCCTACCGTGACCGGAAAGGGTTGTACGTTCCCACTTGGGTCAACGCTCGCTGTCAAGGTTCCCTCGATCGCAGTGTCACCCTGAGCCTGCAATGCGGATACGAAGGACGTCGGCAGCGTGAGATGAATCTGGTAATCCGGACAGCCCGAAGGGCTCGGCACTTGGGCTGGGCGGCGAAAGGCTCCCAACGGTGACGACATCGTTGAGCACTACGTTGCCGACAGGAGTGCCCGGGCAATACAACTCGTAGGGGGACGTGTCGGCGAAGGCACGAGACGTGGAACCGTCAATGTAAACTCCCACAAGTAGCGTGATTCCCAGAGTCAGAGATGTCGTCCCGATGAGCGCTAATCGGCCCACGGCATGAGAACGACTCACCGTAACCCCCTATCGTGGCGTCACCTTCGGTTTCGTCCGATGACGACGTGGATACCGATGCATCCTAGAACTCCCACTGTGGCCGTGCTCCCGAACCCATTTGGGTCGGACCATGCCGTCACAGCAGAGGCTAAGTGCCGAAGCGAGACCTCCTTGGCGGGCACTACGTTGGGAAAGTGCTTCTCCGATCTGCCCGAAGTGCCAGTCCGATCAGTGAGACGAAGATTGGAGCAGCCAAGGCGATAGCGGCTGTGCCCTTCGTCAAGCGGTCATAAACTCAGTCACTTGACCGAGACGGCAGACGAGGTCTTGACGGACCTGACTGACTTCCTGAATCGTTCCGTCGTTGCACATGGTCTGACCCTTGGGGGGTTGGGGCAACTTCGCCAACTCCTAACGGCGCAGACACCCTCCGCCGATAACCCTGATCCGACGATCCATGTCGGGACGGGCAATCCCAATCTCCCGCAGGCCCGTGTCTATGGGAGCCTGAGGCGTTCACAGGTTTTGGCCCAAGTTGCAGTCGATGGATCAGTCGCCACCCTGCTTGGGCAACAGTGGGTGGTGTACACCTTCACCGGATGGGAGCACGGCTTCCGGCCACGGCTTGCCAACGCCCACGGTTGCGAAACAAAGGCCCTGGAGTATCCATTACTCGGAGACCTTCGACACTTCCGCAATGACATTGTCCATCACCACGGTTTGGCAACTGCGGGCAATAGTGGCCGGTGCCAAGTACTTGGAGGCTGGGTCCACATCGGCCAGGAAATCAAGGTCCGAGGTGACCACCTAGCCGAGTTCATGGATCGCTTCCCCTGGGCCGAGATGGCCTCTGGTCCGGCGACTACTACCGGGCCCGGCATAAGGAACGACGTCGCAACCATTTGGGCAGAGGAGTCCATCTCGTCGTCCTGGGACTAGTCAGTGAACCTCAAACAGCGAAACGCCTAAGATGACGCCTTCCGACGGAAGAAGGAGTCTGGGAGTTGGATGCGGGTGAGAGAGTCATCCCCGACTCACTCTTGTTCGACGACATTGCCCAAAACAGCTTCAACAAACTGCTCCGCCCACACGTCAATCTCCTCGTCGGTCATGTCCGGGTCGGGGCGGGAGTAGTGGCGCTTCGTGCCGGGTGGTGGCTCACGGTGCTGTCCTTCGGTCATGCCGCATTCCCGTGCTCGACAGACTCCTCATCCCACAGCTCACCGTCGCGCTCTTCCTCTCGCAGGATCTCCTCCACCTGGGCAAGCCACGCTTCCAGGGCTACGCGCGCTCTCGACGTGTCCATGATGAACCTCCCATCGCCGTGGCGTTCGCACCTTGCCTCTCGGCAGGTTGCGGCGGAGTCGACGGGCCACGTCCCTCGTCCGCTCTGGATGGATAGCGATTACAGGTTACCTCGCGACGCGCAGGGATTGGACACGACTCGCGACATTGGGGGTTGATCACGAGAGGAACCTGGGGTTCACGTCGGAGAGCCGACGTCCCCATTCTCCGACTGGCGTCTCCAGACGTGGGATGCGGAAGGGTGGGATGCGTGACGCCGTCGCCACGAGCGTGACCTACTCGACGATTGGCACGCCCGATAACTGCAGGATCTCAAGGAGCTGAGAATCAACCGCGCTCATGAAAATGATTGAACCCCAGCTTGACGCTCGCCGGCGAAACCGGACACGACTTCCCCATAGGAGCTTGGCCGACTCGATGTCTGCCCACCGCATCTCAGTGCAGGGGAGCGTCCACCTCGTCAACCGAGTGCTTGAAGCAATGCGTATGCCCCAAGAGAAGATTTCGAGTCGGGCGAAAGGCCATGTGGCACCGATTGGCCACCAAAACTCTGTCCAGCGTGCGCCACCGACCGTACTCAAGGTTGGTGCCTCGTCTCCTGACGCCTCAGAAACGAGCGTGGTCGAGCGCTGTCTGGGCAATAGTCCGAGGATGACAATGGCGGCTACCGCTCCCAACACACTCTCAGCGATCTGCACAGGCTCAGCCTACGGTCGGGCGGGTGCGGACCCTGTAACACAGCACCTGCAAACTGCATGGCAGGTTGTGATGCGCCCGCCGGGCTCCAGGAAGGCCGGTCAAGGCCGGGCCGAAAGGCCGCCCAGAGGGGAAGCCTTGACGGGCCAGTCCAAGACGTAGGGACACTGGATCGGGAGCCGGGTCCTGGGCTCCTGGGTGCCACTCCCCGCCCGGACATAACGTGTGTTGTCGGTGCGCGCGAACGAGATCGGACTGGCCGTGTCTGGGCGCCCAGAAATGGTGTCACCGCACTGGCCTGTTTTTGTTAGCAAGGCATCTGTCGGACCTACCATTACGCGCTGCAATGACGTTTCCACTGGGCCTGAGTTGCAAGTCGGCTCCGTGACGCCTCGCGGGCTGGCATAAGTGAGCTTGTCTCCATGTGGGATTCTCGGAAGCCCAAGTACGCCGCCGTTTTCGGCCGAGGCTTCGTCGTTGTTAACCAGGTACCAACACCGACCACCCGTTGATCGGGTTGCTTCCACACGGACCTTGGCGTCGGTGCTGACCGTGACCGAGACGTCGTGAGCTGCGGACACCGGGCCTGTGATCACCTTGATGGGCCACGCTTGGGCGCCATCTGCCACCGTAATCCCGGACCAATCGGCGGCGCTTGCACCGAGATTCGCCAACGTGAGGTCGTAGGTGGCGACGGTGTCAGCTGCATTTCGTTGAGGACCATTGAGACCGATGGACGGGATCGTCTTTTTCCAGGTGGAGTCGTTCACAAGTCGAGCAATCGATCGACACGTCAGCGCTGTCACCATTGGCGGCGATAAGCGACAGAGTTGCGCCAGAAATGGAGCCGGGCAAACCGACCAAAGCCCGAAAGGGGTAAGAAAGTCAGGTGATGGCCATGCACGACTCCCGTCATGGGAACAGTCGCCAACGCTGACACGTCCGCCTCAGTTACCTCTCCGGACAACGTCGTGCCGTGCGTGGCGAAGGTAAAGAATTCATCGAAGAACGGGGGTCGCCCCGGCCAGGTGCACAAGTAACCCTTACCGGGGTCGGTGTGAGCCTGTACTGGCGGACCAGTCGCTGAAACGGCCGGCAGATGTCCCGAATCGGCCCCACAGGCGGAGATGCTCATGCCCATCAACGCAATCGCCAAAAGGCTGAGCAGTGGTCTGTGGAGTGTCACTGGGGAGAGACTCTCACAGGCAGGTTGCGGAGAATCGGAGATAACGGGCGCATGATCTATCTCACTGGCCCCGGGGCGGTGCGCTCGAAGTCCGATCCCCGGCGTTGTCGCACCGGGCCGGTAGTGTCGGAAGTGGCACTACGAGGAGGCCGATTCTGATGACAACGGACTTCCGCTCGGCTCGCATGGAATCGGCTGAGGGCTACGGCCAAGCTCGACGGGCTTGGGTGAAGGCGGTGAACAAGTACTTGGCGGTCATGGACAAGCATGCCGGCCCGGTCGTGGAGCCGTATCTGAAGCCGATAGCGGCCCGTCTGGAGGCCGGACTGATCGGGTTCTGGCTCCTGTGGCACCTGGAGGGGGGCTTCGAGGGGCTGCAGCGGCTCGGGATGAGCCGGACGACGATCTACCGGAAGATCAAGTACTTCCGGCTGGCCATGGGCCAGCACCCCGACGAGTACCAGATCCCGGGGTGCGGATCGATGTCGAAAAGTACCTGGCAGAGGCCATGGAAAAGGCTCCGACACCCTAGGGGTTGTCCCGGAAGTGGGACTTCGCTATTGTCCCGGATATGGAACTACAGCCCTGTGATTCGAGGTCACTTCCGGTAGAGGTCGCCTCGGGGATCGACGGGCTTTACCTGTCCGGTCGAACGAATGTGCCCTCGGCGACGCTGACTCGTTTGGCTGACGCCAGGATGGCCGCGGAGACGGGATCAGAGCCCTGCGTCTTCGAGTTCGGGGGGCAGGTATTCGATGTGGCGGCTCACGGGTTCGGGAAGTACCGCTACCGGATGACGCATCCCTACGGCGTGGTGGGTGTGTCGCCGAGCGAGCATCTGCCGCCGATTCGGGTGCAACCCAGGGCCGAGTTCTTGCACGGCGTTGGGGCGAAGGCAGCGGTGGCGTGGTTTCGGAGCGTCCTGGAAGCGGAATGCGGAGCGGTGTTGCTCACGGCGAGTCGAGTCGACCTGCACGCCGACTGGCAGGGCTGGGTGCCGGGCTGGGAGGACCGGGATCGCTTCGTGTGCCGAGCCGATGCGCTGGCGATGCGGGGCGATCGTGGCGAACTGACCGGCTGGGAGTTCGGAAGGCGGGACACGAACACGCTGTGCGCCCGGATCTACGACAAGACCCTGGAGATCGAGCACAAAGGCAACGACTACTGGCTGGAAATCTGGGGACAGCGCTACCGACCGGAGTTGCCGGTCATTCGTGTGGAGTTCGAGATCGGGCGGACTGGCATGCGGGAGTTCGGGATCAACACGCCGGAGGAGGCCATCGACGGTGCGGGGGGTATGTGGATGGGGGCGACGCACGACTGGCTGACGTATCGCACGCCGACGAATGATCAAACCCGCTCCCGGTGGCCCATCGCTGACGAGTGGCGCTGCGTGCAGCGAGCCACAATCGCCGAAGGAGCACAAGGGCTGGAGAGAATGCGTGAGGGGCAGCGCCTGGGCCAACTTACGCACGCTCGCTCCGGGCTTGGTCGGGTACTTGGCGAGCTTCGGGGCGCTGAGCGGAACGACAGGAATCCTAGACACCTGTCGGGCACTCCCGTCGTTGCTGAGACACTACGAGCAGTGGAGCGGAATCGATTTCAGCGATCGGATTGCGACCAAGCGTAGGAAATGGGCAGTGTGATGTCGCCCGAACCGGACTACGAGCGTGTGGCTGACGTCTTGATCCGAGTGGTGCTGCGGTTGCTCGGGAAGGACGACGACCAGGGAGGGGGGCTCGGTGCTGACAGTGGCGTACTGCCGAGTGTCGACCGAGGAGCAAGCCGACGAGGGATTCTCGATCAAGTGGCCAGGCGGACCGATTGCGGGCCTATGCGGAGCTACATGAGCTGGGACCGTCACGGTCATCGAGGACCCGGGTCGCTCCGGGAAGGATCTGCTCCGGCCCGGACTGCAGCAGCTTCTCGGCATGGTGGAGGCCGGACACGTGTCTCACGTGCTCGTGTGGCGGCTCGACCGACTGTCTCGGAATCTCGGAGACCTGATTCTCCTGGCTGACAAGTTCGGCCAGGCGGACGTTCCGCTGCACTCCTTCACGGAGAAGCTCGACCTGTCGTCGGCGACGGGGCGGATGTTCTACAACATCCTCGGGTCCTTCGCTCAGTTCTACCGGGAGCAGCTCTCGGAGAACGTGCGCATGGGAACACAGCAAGGGGCGAGACAGGGGAAGTGGGTGAACCGTCCGAAGACGGGATACGACTTGATCGAGGGCAGGCTCATTCCGAACGCCGACGCCGACCGGGTGCGTCAGGTCTTTCGTGCTCCGGGGCCAGGGCAAGAGCCACCGACAGATCGAGGAGCGCACGGGGATCAAATACTCGACGGCCATCTCGATCTTGAAGTCCCGGATCTACCTCGGTGAGGTGCTCCACAACGGCGACGTGGTATCCGGGAATCGCATGAGCCGATCATCACGCAGGCGGAGTTCGATGCGGCGCATCGGGGACGTGTGCCGGGTCGGCGCAGAGGTCGAGACCTTCTGTCGGGGCAAGGTGCAGTGCGGCCTATGCGGGAAGAGGATGTCGGTCGAGATCCTGAGGGACGGGCGGTGCTTGTACCGGTGTTGGCACCGAGGCGCATGGGTGCAAGCAACCGAGGCGCACCAACACGGGGCTGCACCGGGCAGCAGTGCTCGCCATGCGCCTTCTCGGGCGGGATGAGCGGCTGCAGGAGGCCATCCGCAGGCAGCTGGCGGGGACCGCCCGGCGAGAGCCAGCGGCTCGCCGGCGGGCCCGACAGCGCCCCGGGGAGGCTCTGGCAGCACTCAGCGACCGGCGAAGGAAGCTGCTCGAGCTCCACTACAAGGATCAGATCAGCGGGGAGCTCTTCGCCGAGGAGGAGGGCCGGTTGGCGGATCAGATCGAAGCCATTCGAATCGAAGCGACGGATGATCGGGACAAGCAGGCAACCGCTGATGACGTCTCGGTGCGTTTCGAGGCGGTCGCGGCGGCGCTCAGGGACTTGGACATCGATCGCATGTGGCAAGAGGCCACTGAGACGCGAGCGTCGAGTCCTGGTTGATGAGTTGGTCGAGGAGGTTGCAGTATTCCCCGACCATCTGGAAGTGAAAGTGGCCGGTGCACCCCGTATCAATGTCAGGTTGGACGAGGTAGGACTCAAGGTGTCGGAGAACGGTGGTGTCGGAGAGGGGACTTGAACCCCTACGCCCTTTCGGGCACTAGCCCCTCAAGCTAGCGCGTCTGCCTATTCCGCCACTCCGACGAGTGTGCGCCTGTCTCGAGCGCATCGAGCACTCTAGCGCGAGCGTCGCAGACGCCCTGATCGCCGACGCGTTGCGCTTGGCACGCGTGCGTCGGCGCCGCCGACGAAGGGCCCACTCCCGCACGTTCCACAGCGGTCCGAGTCCCCCCGGGGTCGTCGGTGACCCCCGACAGCGACGACGACCACACGAGCATCGTCGGCTCGGCGAACAGCGGCAGCGTCGGCATGGCCGTCCACAGGGCCTGGTCGATCTGCTGGTAGATGGCATGGGCCCGAGGCGGTGCCAGCTCCTGCACGGCCTGGGTGAAGAGCGCGTCGATCTTGGGGTCGTCGAAGCCCGACCAGTCCTGCGACGGCGCCCCGCCGGTGATCGACGGGCGACGTCGAGAAGACGTTCCCGAGCGCGCTCGGATAGGCGCTGGCGTCCACGGGGACGAGCGCGAGGTCGAAGGCCCCCGACGGGAAGGGCCGTGCCGTAGAGCTGGACGGTCGACATCGGTGTGGCGACGACGTCGAAACCCGCCGCTACGAGCTGCGCGGCCACGATGGGCCCCACTGCGGCCGACCACGGGTCGTCGGCTGCCCACACGATGGTCGAGGCTCACCGGCTTGCCGTGCGACGTCCACGTCCCGTGCGCGTCGAGCGCGCAGACCACTCTGCTCGAGCAGGTGCGCCGAAGTCACCGGGTCGGCCTTCTCGTAGCCGGTGGCGTCGTCGGCGTAGCCGGGCTCACCGTTGGGAACGAGGTGGTTGTTGTCCTCCCACACCGAATGGTCCTCGGGTTGACCCACGCTCTGGACGATCCCGGCCCGGTCGATGGCGTGGGCGATGCCCTGCCGGACCGTGGCCACGTTCAGCGGGGCGTGTCGGACGTTGAACTCGAGCTGGAGCATGCGGGTGCCCAAGTCGGCCTGGGTCTGGAGCACCGGCGACGACGAGGCCTGGGCCATGAACGACTGGTCGAACCCGCTCGGGTAGGCGACTTGCACCTGCCCCTGACCCAACGCCGATGTCGAGCGCCGCATCCGCCGCTGATCGCCCGCACGACGATCCGGTCGAGGCTCGGGGGGCTCCCCCACCACCGCGGGTTGCGCCCGAGGACGATCTCGGAGCCGGGCTGCCACGACAGCACCTCGCCAGGGCCCGCCGGAGACGAACACCCCGGCGGCGAAGTGGTCGAACCCGTGGTTCCACCCCACCTGCTGCGGCGATGTGGGCGGGCAGCAGGTCGTCGAAGAGCGACGGCCAGTCGGCGAACGGGGTGCGGAACACGACGGTGACGGTGCGCCCGTTGTTCGAGCCCGTGAGCGAAGCGATGTCGCGGTAGCCGAGGGTCGACGCCACCGAATCCGGCGTCCCGTCGACGTCGAGTGCCACCGCCCTCGCTGGGACTGCCACGCGTAGGTGAAGTCATCGGCGCTGATGGGCACCCCGTCGGACCACACCGCCCGGGGGTCGATCTGGTACACGACGGTCTGCGGCGAGAGGCTGATGACCTCGGCGCTGTCGACCACGTTGGTGTCGAGCTGCGGGCGTGAGCCCGGGCCCCACCCGGAAGACCTGGGCCCAGATGGCGCTGCCGAGCATGCGCCCCGCCGCGGTGTCGCCCGGCCACGGTGTGGTCGTTCAGCGTCGTGGGCACCTGGTCGAGCGCGACGGTGACCGTGCCCCCCTTGGCCGGGACCAGCAGCGGGCGCCTGTGGCGTATGGCGCTTGGCCGTTGGGCCGGCGTCGCCGGGGACGCCGTGGCGGCGGTCCCGCAGGCCGCGGCCAGCACGACACGAGCCCGACCGACGCGACGAGGCCGGTCGCACACGGGCGCCGCAGGGCCGAGCGGTCGACGGCGAGCGTCCCGTCACCGGCGCCGGGGCACGCCGCTGCTTCGCACCGGCGTGCGCCGGCGGTCACTGCAGGCGCAGGGCCAGGGTCACAGTGGTGAAGGTGAAGATGACCGCCACGGTGATCGTGATGCGGTCGAGGTTCTTCTCGACCACGGTCGAGCCGGCCGCGGCCTGCCCCACCGAGCCACCGAACATGTCCGACAGGCCGCCGCCCTTGCCCGAGTGCATGAGGATCAGGAAGATGAGCGCCAGCGACACCATGAGGTGCAGCACCACGATGACGATGGTCAGCACGACGTCCTCCTCGGGCGGTCCGGACCCGGCAACGCTACCAAAGGGTCCTCCGGCGCCGGCCGTCGGGCCCTCAGCGGCGCGGCGGGCACGACCGAGGCGGCGCCGCCTGGCACGATGGCGGCGAAGGTGGCGGCGTCGAGGCTGGCCCCTCCCACCAGGGCCCCGTCGACGTCGGGCTGTCCGAGCAGCTCAGCGGCGTTCTCGGGGCGCACCGAGCCCCCGTACTGGATCCGGACGGCGCCGGCCGCCTCGGCGCCGGCCATCTCGTCCACCACGCCCCGGATGTGGGCACACGCCGACTGGGCGTCCTCGGCGGTGGCGGTTCGGCCCGTGCCGATGGCCCAGATGGGCTCGTAGGCGATCACGAGGCCCGCCACCTGCTCGGCCGGGAGGCCCTTGAGCGCGGCGGTGGTCTGCGCGGTGAGGCGCGCCTCGGTCTCCCCGTCCTCGCGCTCCTCCTCGGTCTCCCCCACGCACACGATGGGGGTCATGGCGTGGCGGATGACGGCCCGCAGCGTGGCCGCCACCACCTCGTCGGTCTGCGCGAAGAACTGCCGGCGCTCGGAGTGGCCCACGATCACGAACGACACGCCCAGTCGGGCCAGCATGGGTGGAGCCACCTCGCCGGTGAAGGCGCCCTGGTCCTCGTGGTAGCAGTGCTGCGCGCCCAGCGCCACGGGGATGGCGCGGTCCTCGATCACGGTCTGCACCGACCGCAGGCTCGTGAAGGCGGGGTGCACCGACACGTCGAGCGATGCCACGTCGGCAGCGCCGAGCCGCAGACCCGAGGTCCTGCACGGTGCGGATCGACTGGAGGTGGTCGTGGTGCATCTTCCAGTTGCCGCTCACGAGCGGCCGCCGCGGCGTGCGCGCCCCGTCCCGGTGCGTCTTGGCCATGTCAGGCCTCCTGTCGTCGGGGCGTTGGAGGCGTGGCGCAGCGCCTCGAGCCCGGGCAGGTCACCGTGCTCGAGCAGCTCGAGCGACGCCCCGCCCCCGGTCGACACGAAGCTCACCCGTTCGGCCAGGCCCAGGTGGTCGAGGGCGGACACCGAATCGCCTCCTCCCACGATGCTGAAGCCCTTGGACTCGGCCACCGCCCTGGCCACGGTGCGCGGTCCCGGCCGCGAAGCGCTCGTCCTCGAACACCCCCATGGGCCCGTTCCAGAACACCGTCCCGGCCGCCACGACCACGTCGGCGAAGGCGCCGGCGCTCTCGGGCCCGATGTCGAGGCCCCGCCAACCCCGGGGGATGTCGGCCCCGACCATCCGGGTGTCGCCGCTGCCGCGCCGCTCGGCCTTCGCCGACCGTGCCGCCGGGCCCGAGGGCCACGAAGTCGGTGGGCAGCACGATGCGGTCCCCGGCTTCCTCCAGGAGCTTGGCGCAGCTGTCGATGCGCCCGGCGTCGAGCAGCGAGGCGCCGACGTGGTGGCCCTGGGCGGCGAGGAAGGTGAAGGCCATGCCCCCGCCCACGACCAGCCGGTCGACCCGCTCCAGCAGGGCCCGCAGCACCCCGAGCTTCTCCCCCACCTTGGCCCCTCCCACCACGGCCACGAAGGGGCGGTCCGGGTCCACGAGCAGCCCGCCGAGGGTCCCCACCTCGCGGGCCAGGAGGCGCCCCGCGGCCGAGGGCAGACGGGTGGGCGGCCCCACGATCGAGGCGTGGGCGCGGTGCGAGGCCCCGAAGGCGTCGTTCACGTAGGCGTCGAAGCCGTCCACCAGCCGGTCGACGAAGGCGCGGGTCGTTGGCCTCCTCGCCCGGGTCGAAGCGCAGGTTCTCGAGCAGCGCCACCCCGGGGGCGAGCTCGGCCAGCCGGGCCCGCACCGGGGCCACGTCGAACCGGGGGTCGGCGGTCCCTTGGGCCGGCCCAGATGGGTGCAGGCCGTCACCTCGGCCCCCCGGTCCGGTCAGCCACGACAAGCGTGGGCAGCGCGGCCCGGATGCGGAAGTCGTCGTCGACCACGACCTCCCCGTCGGGACCGTGGCCCAAGCGGCACGTTGAAGTCGACCCGCACGAGGACACGCCGCCCGCCGCACGTCGGGGAGGTCCTCGAGCAGCGGGCAGCCCCGCCAGCGGGCCGCGATCGGGCCGCGCCACGATCAGACACCGTTCCTTCGACATCGCGTGGCTCGCCCGCCGGGTCCGCGCTCAGGACGGCGGGGCGCCGGCCGAGCCCAGCAGCACCACCAGGTCGACGAGCCGGTTGGCGTAGCCCCACTCGTTGTCGTACCAGCCCTGCACCTTGACGAGCGTGGTGTCGGCGTCCACCGGCATGACCATGGTGAGCCCGGCGTCGAACGTGCACGAGGCGGGGCTGCCCACGATGTCCGACGACACGATGGGGTCCTCGGTGTACTCGAGCACCGCCGGCCAGCGGCCCGCTCGACGCCGCGGCCCGGAAGGCCCCGTTCACTTCGTCGACGGTGACGGCGCGCGCCACCAGCGCGGTGAAGTCGGTGATGGACCCGTCCACCACCGGCACCCGCAGGGCGGCCCCGTCGAGGCGGCCCTGCATGGCGGGGAGCACGAGCCCGGTGGCGCGTCGCCGCGCCCGACGACGCCGGCACGATGTTCTGCGCCGCGGCCCGGGCCCGGCGCAGATCGGCGTGGGGCAGGTCGAGGAGGTTCTGGTCGTTGGTGTAGGCGTGCACCGTGGTCATGAGCCCGTTGCGGACCCCGAAGGCGTCGTCGAGGACCTTGACCATCGGCACGAAGCAGTTGGTCGTGCACGACGCGTTCGACACCACCACATGGCGCGCGGGGTCGAAGGCGTCGTCGTTGACGCCGATCACGAAGGTGGCGTCGGCGTCCTTCGACGGCCCGGAGATGACCACCCGCTGCGCGCCGCCCTCGAGGTGGGCGGCGGCGCCGCTGCGGGACGTGAAGCGACCCGTCGACTCCACCACCACCTCGACGCCGAGCTCGCCCCAGGGCAGCGCCTTGGGGTCGCGCTCGGCCAGGACCCGGATCGCGCTGGCCCGCCACCACGATGGCGTCGCCCTCGGCGCCCACCTCGGCTCCGAAGCGCCCGTGGGTGGTGTCGTAGCGCAGGAGATGGGCGTTGGTGGCGGCGTCGGTGAGGTCGTTGAGCGCCACCACCTCGACATCGGCGCCCTGGGCCCGCACGGCGCGCAGGAAATTCCTGCCGATGCGCCCGAAGCCGTTGATCCCCACCCGTACCGTCATCAGGCCCTATCCGACCAGACGGCCGAGGGCGACCGCCAGTCTCGTCGGATCGTGCGCCCGCCCGTTGGCCTTGGCCAGCGGCACCTCCACCACCTCCACGTCGAGCGCCCCGAGGGCGATGGAGGCCGGGTCGGCGAGCACCACGTCGACCTCGACCCCGTGCGCGGCCAGGGCGGCCACGTGGTCGGCCACGTCGAAGCCCGGCCGTCTCGTTGCCCTCGGGGCCGCAGGTTGGCCACGTAGACCCGTCGTCCCGGAGAGCTCCGGATGCCCTCGGCCAGCCCCGGAACCGCCACGGCGGCCAGCACGCTCGTGAACAGCGAGCCCGGGCCGATCACGACCTGGGCGGCGTGGGCCAGCGCGTGCAGCGCCACCGGGGACGCCGGGGGGTCGGCGGGCACCAGGGACACCCGGCGGATGTGCGAGCCGCCCGCATGACCTCGGTCTGGCCCTCGATCTCCCCCGCACCGGCCTCGGCCTTGAGCACCACCGGCTCCAGGGCCGCCGGCACCACCCGCCCCACCGCCCCGAGCAGCCGGGCGGCCTCGTCGAGGCCCTTCTGGGGGTCGCCCACACGCCCCCATCAGCCCGGCGATGACCAGGTTGCCCAGGGCGTGGCCGACGAGCTCCTCGGCCTCGAAGCGCTGCTCGAAGGCGGCGGCCAGGGCCGAGTCCTCCTCGGCCAGCGCCACCAGGCACTTGCGCAGGTCCCCGGGGGGCATGATGTCGAGCTGGCGTCGCAGCCGCCCCGACGAGCCCGCCGTCGTCGGCCACCGACACCACGGCGGTGATCTCGCCCGCGTAGAGCCGCACCGCCCGCAGGGTGGCGGCCAGGCCGTGGCCGCCCCCGACGGCCACCACCCGGGGCCCGGGCCCCTTCCTCATCGGCTTCTCACCGGTCGATGTCCCGGTGGATCACGATGGGCGCCGCCCCGCGCGCCCGCAGCCGGGCGCCGAGCTCCTCGGCCAGGGCCACCGAGCGGTGCCGCCCCCCGGTGCAGCCCAGGGCGATGGTGAGATACGACTTCCCCTCCTCCTCGAAGGCGGGCAGCAGGGCGCCGACGAGGTCGTCCACCCGGGCCAGGAACGGGCCCGTCGCCTCCTGGCCCAGGACGAAGTCCCGCACCGGGTCGTCGAGGCCCGACAGCGGCCGCAGGTCCTCGACCCAGTGGGGATTGGGCAGGAACCGGCAGTCGAAGACGAGGTCGGCGTCGAGGGGCAGGCCGTGCTTGTACCCGAAGGACACCACCGACATGCGCATGCCCGAGTCCGAGTCGTCGCCGAAGAGGTCGGTGACCCGCTGGCGCAGTTGGTTGACGTTGAGCTCGGCCGTGTCGACCACGACATCGGCGCGGGCCCGCACCGGCTCGAGGAGGCGGCGCTCGTCGGTGATGGCCTCGGCCACCTGGCGCTCCAGGATGGGGTGGCGGCGCCGGGTCCCCTCGAAGCGCCGCACCAGGACGTCCTGGGGGGCGTCGAGGTAGACGAGCTGGACCCGATGTCCCTGGGCCCGCAGCGCGTCGATGGCGGGGAGGGCCTCTTCCACCCGCGCCCCCCCGCCCCGGCCGAGCACGAGCGCCACGCGGTCCTGGGTGGACCCGGGCCGGCCCACGACCTCGGCCACCTCGCTCAGCAGCGAGGGGGGCATGTTGTCGATCACGTACCAGCCCGAGTCCTCGAGGGCGGCCGCGGCCGTGGAACGTCCCGCACCCGACATGCCGGTGATCACCAGGTAGTCGCTCACGTCTCGCCCGTCCTCAGCGCCGGGGCCCCGTCGCGCCCTCCCCCGCATCGGGGTCGGGGCGGTCCCCTTCCATCCTGGCCCAGGGCCGGGGCCAACGGCGTGACCGGCAACGGGTATTCGGTGCCCGGGGCGGCGGGCGAGTGGAGGTGGGCGTAGACGGCGCCGGCCACGGCGTCGGGAAGCCACGCCAGGCCCCGGAGATCCTCGAGCGAGGCGCCCCGCAGGGCCCGGAGGCTGCCGAAGTGCCGCAGCAGCCGGGCCCGGCGGGCCGGGCCGAGGCCGGGCACCCCCTCCAGGGCGCTGCGTGGTCATGCGTTTGCCCCGGAGGTCGCGGTGATACGAGATGGCGAAGCGGTGCGCCTCGTCGCGGACCCGCTGCAAGAGGAACAGCGCGTCGGACCCCCGCGGGATCGGCACCGGGTCCGAGCGTCCCGGGACGAACACCTCCTCGAAGCTCTTGGCCAGGGCGGCCACGGGGATCTCCGTCGGTCAGCCCCAGGCGCTCGAGGACCCGCACCCCCACGCCCAACTGGCCCTTGCCCCCGTCGAGGAGGAGGAGCTGGGGCGGATAGGCGAAGCGCCGGGCCCGGGCGCTGCCGGCGGTGGCGTCCTCGCCCCGGGTCTCGGCCCGAGCCTCGAGCAGCGCGCTCGAGCCGCCGGGTGAGGACCTCCTCCATCGCCGCGTAGTCGTCGTTGCCCGGCACGTCGCGAATGCGGAAGCGGCGGTACTCGGACTTCCGGGGCAGCCCGTCCTCGAGCACCACCATCGATCCCACGTAGTCGGTGCCCTGGAGGTGGCTCATGTCGTAGCACTCGATCCGCAGCGGGGCCTGGGCCAGGCCCGAGCACCTCGCGCAGCGACTCGAGGGCCCGGGCCCGGCTGTCGTGGTCCGACGCCCGCCGCAGGCGGTGGCGGGCGAGCTCCTCGCCGGCGTTGCGCGTCACGGTCTGCAACAGATTGCGCTTGCCGCCTCGCTGCGGGCACCCGCAGGGCCACCGGCGCACCCCGCCGGTCGGCCAGGAACTGCTCGTAGACCTCGGGCGTCTCGGGCAGGTCGGGCACGAGCACCTGCCGGGGCACCCCGGGTGCGGCGGTGCCCTCGGGTCCCCCACGACCGGGGATCGCCCGCCCCCGAGGTCCAGCCCGAGCTGTCGCCGCCGCGCACCCGGGCCACCTGGCGCGGCGCCGGTGCCGAGCGGCTCGGCGTCGCCGTAGAGCTCCTCGAGGACACGGCCCACCAGCTGGGGCCGGGTGAGGTCCTCGACCTTGTCGACCACGAAGGCCCGCCGCCCCACGATCCGGCCCCGGCGCACGTGGAACACGCACACCGCCGCCTCGAGGGGGTCCTCGTCGATGCCCACCACGTCGAGGTCCTCGGGCCGCTCGGTCACCACCTGCTGGCGTTCACAGGCCATCCGCAACGTCGCCAGCCGGTCGCGCAGCCGGGCGGCCCGCTCGAAGTCGAGGTCCTCGGCGGCCTGTTCCATCTCGGCCCCGAGCCGGCGCTCGACGTCGTCGGTGTCCCCGGCCAGAAACGCCATGAGGTCGGCCACCATGGCGTCGTAGCGCTCGTGGTCCACCGCCCCGATGCACGGGCCCGAGCACCGCTCGATGTGGAACAACAGACAGGGCTTGCCCAGCTTGGTGTGGCGGTCGAGCTTGCGGTCCGAGCACGTCCGGACCTGGAACGTCCGCAGGAGGAGGTCGAGGGTGTCGCGGATGGCCCCCACGTGCGCGTAGGGGCCGAAGTAGCGCACCTCGGGCCGGCGCCGGCCCCGGACCACCGCCGCCCGGGGCCACTCGTCGGCCACGGTCACCGCCATCGAGGGGTAGGACTTGTCGTCGTCCAGCCGGATGTTGAAGCGGGGCCGGTGCCGCTTGATGAGCGTGTACTCGAGGAGGATGGCCTCGACCTCGTTGCCCACCTGGATCCACTCGACGTGGTCGGCCTGCGCCACCATCTGGGCGGTGCGGGCCGGCAGGGTGGCCGGGTCGGCGAAGTAATTGCTCAGCCGGCTGCGCAGCGACTTGGCCTTGCCCACGTACAGGACCCGGCCCGACGGCGTCGAGGAACTGGTACGAGCCGGGGGCGTCGGGGATGGTCCCCGGGGACGGGCGGATCACCGCACCCTCACTGTGCCGTACGGCCGCGGCCGGTCGTGCACCGCGGTCCGAGCCGCACGCCCGGCCGCGCCGGGGGCATAGGATGAGGGACAAGCGCCGGCCTGGTATCCCGGCGTACATAACGCTCCGAGGCCGACAACCCCGCGGATGGGCGACCAGGCTGTCCCCGCCGGCCGTGATCGGAGTGCTCCCCGAAGGGGGTCGACCATGTTCCGGTTGCAGCGGGCGCTCCCCGAGCGCTACGTCAACGCGACACCCGACCAGCTCAGCGCGTGGATCGCCGAGGCCAAGGCCGAGCTCGGTCCCCGGGTGCTCGATCGTCGGGCACCACTACCAGCGCGACGAGGTGATGCGCTGGGCCGATGCCCGGGGCGACTCCTTCGGCCTGTCGCGCACCGCGGCGGACCGCCGCGACGCCGACTACATCGTCTTCTGCGGCGTCCACTTCATGGCCGAGTCGGCCGACATCCTCACCGCCGCCGCACCAGCAGGTGATCCTGCCCGACCTCAACGCCGGGTGCTCGATGGCCGACATGGCCGACATCGACGCCGTCGAGGAGGCCTGGGAGTCCCTGGCCACGGTGACCGACGTCGAGCGCATCGTGCCGGTGACCTACATGAACTCCTCGGCCGCCCTGAAGGCCTTCGTCGGGCGCCACGGCGGCGCGGTGTGCACGTCGTCGAACGCCCGGGCCGTGCTCACCTGGGCCCTGGACCCGGCCGGCGACCGGGCACGTGGCCCGGGGCGACAAGGTCCTGTTCTTCCCCGACCAGCACCTGGGCCGCAACACCGGGTACGAGCTGGGCTGGGGCGCCGACGACATGCGGGTGTGGAACCCACTGCTCGAGATGGGCGGCCTCGACGACGCCGACGTCAAAGACGCCACCTTGTTGTTGTGGAAGGGCCACTGCTCGGTCCACCAGCGCTTCCGACCCGAGCACGTCGACGCCTTCCGGGCCGAGCACCCCGGCGGCCTCGTGTTCATCCACCCCGAATGCGCCCACGACGTGGTCGAGATGGCCGACGAGGTGGGGTCCACCGACTTCATCATCCGGGCCGTGGACGAGGCGCCGGCCGGGCTCGGTCATCGGGGTCGGGACCGAGATCCATCTCGTGAAGCGGCTCGACGACGAGCACCCCGACAAGACCGTGGTGTCGCTCGACCCCCTGGTGTGCCCGTGCTCGACCATGTTCCGCATCGACGCCGCCCACCTGTGCTGGGTGCTCGAGCGCCTCGTGGACGGCGAGGTCGTGAACCGCATCACCGTCGAGCCCGACACGGCGACCTGGGCCCGCACCGGCCCTCGAGCGCATGCTCGAGATCACCTGATCGACGACGACCCTCAGTCGAGCAGCCCCTCGCGTCCCGCTCGTCGTCGCCGTCGGGTGCGAAGGGCCACTCCTCGAAGGCCGCCACACCGGCCCCCCGAGGCGAAGCGCAGGACCCAGAGGTCGCGCCACGGGGTGTCGGGGTCGTTGTCGTACTCCACCCACACCCGGACCACGGCGGTGTCGGCGTCGACGGCGATGACCTCGCTCGACATGTGAAGGCCTCGTCGGGCCCGTCGCGCTCGGCGTCCCAGAACAGCGCCAGCTCGTCGAGGCCCACGACGGGCTCGGCCCACGGCGACGACGCGTAGCTGACGTCGGGCGGTGAACAGCTCGGCCAACCGGTCCGTGCCCGGGGTGCGCCAGGCCTCTTCGTAGCCCTCGAGCCAGCGGGCGACGTGGTCGCGACGGACGACGGCCATCAGCCCGCCTTGGCGCCGCTTGGCGGCGGTGCGGGCCGAGGCCTTGGCCCGCTTGACCGCCCCGTTGGCCTTCGCCGCTTGACCACCGCGTTGGCCTTCACCGCCGCTCGTGGCACCTTCACCGGTCGCTTCGCCGGCGACCGCCTCGACGGGGCGGGCCCGAGACGGTCGGGGCGGTGGCGCCGGCCCCGGGCCAGCACGGGAGCGAGCACCTCGCCGGTGTAGCTCCTCGACGTGGCGGCCACGTCTTCGGGCGTGCCCTCGGCGACCACCTTGCCCCCCCGCTCGCCCCCCTCGGGCCCGAGGTCGACGATCCAGTCCGACGGTCTTGATCACATCGAGGTTGTGCTCGATGACGATGACGGTGTTGCCCTGGTCCACGAGCCGGCGACAGCACCTCGAGCAGCTTGCGCACGTCGTCGAAGTGCAGTCCCGTGGTGGGCTCGTCGAGGACGTACAGGGTGTGGCCCGTCGACCGCCTCGACAACTCCGACGACAGCTTCACCCGCTGGGCCTCGCCCCCCGACAAGCGTGGGGGCGGGTTGGCCGAGCCGGATGTAGCCGAGCCCCACGTCGACCAGGGTCTGGAGGTGCCGGGCGATGGTGGGCTGGTTGGCGAAGAACGACAGGGCCTCCTCGCACGACATGTCGAGGACGTCGCCGATGTTCTTGCCCTTGAACGTCACCTCGAGGGTCTCGCGGTTGTAGCGGGCCCCGCCGCACACCTCGCAGGGCACGTAGACGTCGGGGAGGAAGTGCATCTCGATCTTGATGGTCCCGTCGCCCGCGCAGGCCTCGCACCGCCCGCCGCGCACGTTGAAGGAGAACCGCCCGGGCAGATAGCCGCGCACCTTGGCCTCGTTGGTCTGGCTGAAGAGCTTGCGCACGTGGTCGAACAGCCCGGTGTAGGTGGCGGGGTTCGAGCGCGGCGTCCGCCCGATGGGCGACTGGTCGATGGCGACCACCTTGTCGACGTGCTTGACGCCGTCGATGGCCTTGTGCTGTCCCGGCGTGGTCCGGGCCCGGTGCACCTGGGCCAGCATCGACTGCAGCAGGATGTCGTTGACGAGCGTGGACTTCCCCGACCCCGACACGCCGGTCACCGCCACCAGGCAACCCAGGGGGAAGGCCACGTCGATGCGCCTGGAGGTTGTGCTCGCGCGCGCCGCGCACCACCAGCTGGTCGCCCGACCCCGGGCGGCGCTTCTCGGGGACGGGAATGGACCGCTCCCCGGTGAGATAGCTGCCCGGTCACCGACGCCTTGGCCTTGAGCAGGCCCGGCACGGCGCCGCTGTAGACGACCTCGCCACCGTGCTCGCCCGCGCCGGGGCCGATGTCCACCACGTGGTCGGCGGCGCGGATGGTCTCCTCGTCGTGCTCGACGACGATCACGGTGTTGCCCAGGTCGCGCAGCCGCACCAGGGTGTCGAGCAGCCGGCGGTTGTCGCGTTGGTGCAGCCCGATCGACGGCTCGTCGAGCACGTAGAGCACGCCCACCAGGCCCGAGCCGATCTGGCTGGCCAGCCGGATGCGCTGGGCCTCGCCGCCCGACAACGTGGAGGTGCCCCGGGCCAGGGACAGGTAGTCGAGCCCGACGTCGAGCAGGAACCGCAGCCGGGCCCGCACCTCGCGCAGCACCCGGTCGGCGATGAGGTGCTCGCGCTCGGTGAGCTCGAGGGCGTCGACCTCCGCCGCGGCGCGCGTGATCGACAGGCTGCACAGCTCGAAGATGTTGCGGCCCCCCACGGTGACGGCCAGGGACTCGGGCTTGAGCCGCGCCCCCTTGCACGTCGGGCACGGCACCTCGCGCATGAAGGTCTCGGTCCACTGCCGCACCGAGTCGGAGTCCGAGTCACGGTGCCGGCGCTTGATCCACGGCACGATCCCCTCGAACTGCGACGTGAACGAGCGCTGGCGGCCGTAGCGGTTGCGGTAGCGCACGTGCACCTGGCTGGTGCCCGAGCCGTACAGGAGCACCTTGCTGGTCCTTGGCCCGCAGCTTCTCCCACCGGGTGTCGGTGCGAGAAGCCGAACTCGGCGGCCACCGCTTCGACGATGCGGTCGAACCAGCGGCTGTGGCCGCCCGTCCACGGCGAGATGGCCCCGTCGTCGAGCGACCGGGTGGGGTCGGGCACCACCAGGTCGGGATCGACCTCGAACTGGGTGCCGAGCCCGTCGCACGCCGGGCACGCCCCGTAGGGCGAGTTGAACGAGAAGTTCCGCGGGGCGCGGCTCCTCGAAGGACAGCCCGCAGAACGTGCAGGCCAGGTGCTCGGAGAAGGTGATGAGCTCCTCGGACCCGTCCTCGGCCATGACGCCGATCTCGGCGATGCCGTCGGTGAGCCGCAGCGCCGTCTCCATCGACTCGGTCAGTCGCTGGCGGATGTCGTCGCGTCGCACCAGCCGGTCCACCACGACCTCGATGGTGTGCTGCTCGTAGCGGGCCAGGTTGAGCCGCGGCCCGCTCGGACAGCTCCACCACCTCCCCGTCCACCCGGGCCCGGGCGAATCCCTGCTTGGCCAGGTCGTCGAGGAACGCCTCGTACTCCCCCTTGCGCCCCCGCACCACCGGGGCGAGCACCTGGAAGCGGGTCCCCTCGGGCAGGTCGAGGATCCGGTCCACGATCTGCTGCGGGGTCTGGCGGGCCACGGGCCGGCCGCAGTTGGGGCAGTGGGGACGGCCCACCCGGGCGTAGAGCAGCCGCAGGTAGTCGTAGATCTCGGTGACGGTGCCCACCGTCGAGCGGGGGTTGCGGCTGGCCGACTTCTGGTCGATGGAGATGGCCGGCGACAGGCCCTCGATGAAGTCGACGTCGGGCTTGTCCATCTGCCCCAGGAACTGCCGGGCGTACGACGACAGCGACTCCACGTAGCGGCGCTGGCCCTCGGCGTAGATGGTGTCGAAGGCGAGTGACGACTTGCCCGACCCCGACAGACCCGTGAACACGATGAGCCGGTCGCGCGGCAGGTCGAGCGAGACGTCACGCAGGTTGTGCTCTCGTGCCCCGCGGATCACCAGCCGGTCGGCCATCGGTGCGAGGCTACCGGCGCGGCGAGGGGCCCTCGTCGGGGTGGGCCGGGGTACGCGCCGGTCACGCCGTGGGCACGGCGACGTTGATTCCCGCCGAGCCCGATCGCACCCGGTGCGCCGGCGGGCCTCCCCGGCCTCGGCCAGGGCCAGGCGGAGCTCGGCGATGTCGTCGCGCAACAACGCCGCCTCCTCGTAGCGCAGCTCGGTGGCGGCCAGGCGCATCTCCTGTTCGAGCCGCACCACCAGCCGCTGCAGCTCGTCGACGGGGAGGGCGCTGAGCTCGGCCATCTCGTCGACCGCCGAGGTGTCGTCGACGTACCCGGAGCTGCCCGCGCCGGCCAGCCGCCGACCCCCCACGCCGTCGCGCCGGGGCACCCGCGGGGCCCGCACCGGCGCGTGCCCGGGCCGGACCCGCCCCCCCCGGCTCCCCCGCCCCGGACGCGACCCCGAGTCCGCCGGCCCCGACGGGCCGGATGCTGGCCAGGATGTCGGTCACGGCCTTGCGGATGGTGGTGGGGTCGATGCCGTGCTCGGTGTTGTAGGCCTGCTGCAGGGCTCGACGGCGCTGGGTCTCGGAGATGGCGGCCCGCATGGCGTCGGTGATGGTGTCGGCGTAGAGCACCACGAGGCCGTCCACGTTGCGCGCGGCGCGTCCCATGGTCTGGATCAGCGACGACGCCGAGCGCAAGAACCCGGTCTTGTCGGCGTCGAGGATGGCGACGAGCTGAACCTCGGGCAGGTCGAGGCCCTCGCGCAGGAGGTTGATCCCCACGAGCACGTCGTACTCGCCGAGCCGCAGGTCCCGCAGGAGCTCGATCCGGGTGATGGTGTCGATGTCGGAATGCAGGTAGCGCACCCGCACCCCGAGCTCGACGAGGTAGTCGGTGAGGTCCTCGGCCATCTTCTTGGTGAGGGTGGTGACCAGGGAGCGCCCGCCCGCCTCCGACGCCTTGTGGATGCGCTCCATGAGGTCGTCGATCTGCCCCGTGGTGGGCTGGATCACGACCTCGGGGTCGACCAGGCCCGGTGGGCCGGATGACCTGGTCCACGACCTGGCTCGACACGCCGAGCTCGTAGGCTCCCCGGCGTCGCCGACAAGAACACGACCTGGCCCACCCGCTCGGTGAACTCGTCGAAGGTGAGGGGACGGTTGTCGAGGGCCGAGGGCAGTCGGAAGCCGTGCTCGACGAGCGTCTCCTTGCGCGACCGGTCCCCCTCGTACTGGCCGTGGATCTGGGGCACCGCCACGTGGCTCTCGTCGATCACGGTGAGGAAGTCGGCCGGGAAGAAGTCGAGCAGGGTGTGGCTGCGGCTCCCCGGCGCTGCGGCCGTCGAGGTGCCGGCTGTAGTTCTCGATGCCGTTGCACACCCCGACCTCGGCCAGCATCTCGAGGTCGTGCTCGGTCCGCAGCCGCAGCCGCTGGGCCTCGAGCAGCTTGCCCGCCGCCTGCAGCTCGGCCAGTCGCTGGCCGAGCTCGGTCTCGATCGACGCGATGGCCCGGCGCATGGTCTCGTCGCCGGCCCCGTAGTGCGTGGCCGAGAACACGACGAGCTCGTCGATGTCGTCGCCGGTGTCGCCGGTCAGGGCGTCGAAGCGCCGGATCCGCTCCACCTGGTCTCCGAAGAGCTCGATCCGCACCGCCTGCTGCTCGTAGACGGGATGCAGCTCGACGGTGTCGCCCCGCACCCGGAAGTGGCCCCGGGTGAGCACGGCGTCGTTGCGGTCGTAGTGCAGGTCGACCAGCTTGCGCAGCAGGTCGCGCTGGTTCACGGTGTCGCCGGGGCGCACCGCCATGATCCGCTGCCGGTACTCCTCGGGCGACCCAGCCCGTAGATGCACGACACCGACGCCACCACGATGACGTCGCGGCGCAGCAGCAGGCTCGAGGTGGTGGCGTGGCGCAGCCGGTCGATCTCGTCGTTGATCGACGAGTCCTTCTCGATGTAGGTGTCCGAGGTCGGCAGGTACGCCTCGGGCTGGTAGTAGTCGTAGTACGACACGAAGTACTCGACCCGGTTCTTCGGGAACAGCTCGTGGAGCTCGGCCGCCAGCTGGGCGGCCAGGGACTTGTTGGGCTCGATGATGAGGGTGGGCCGCTGGGCCTGCTCGATGGTCCAGGCGATGGTGGCGGTCTTCCCGCTCCCGGTGATGCCGAGCAGGGTCTGGTAGCGGTCGCCGCGCTCGATCCCCTCGGTCAGCAACTCGATGGCCCGCGGCTGGTCGCCCGCAGGGCGCAGCGGGGTCACGACCTCGAAACGGGGCACCTTGCGATGGTACCGGGGGGGTGTATCAGCCCGACCGGGCCGGTCGGGCCCCGGCGCTCGGGCGGGCGTCAGGCCGGCGGTCGGGGCCGGGCTGGGGCCAGGCCTCGAGCGCGGCCCACACCCGGTCGACCTCGGCCACGAGGTGGGCCCGGTCCGTCGAGTTGTCGATGACGAGGTCGGCACCTTCCCGACGCTCCTCTCGGGTGGCCTGGGCCGCGATCCGGGCCTCGGCGTCCGTGGCGGGTGAACCCCCGCTGGCCCACCAGGCGGCTCGACGGCGATCTCGACGGGGCAGTCGACCACGACGACGACGTCCAGCGACAGGATGTCGCGGTGCGCGGGCTTGAGCAGCGGGACGTCGAGCACGACCACGCCGTCGCCGTCCTCCTCGGCGGCCCGGCGCTGCGCCATGACGGCGCTGATGGCGGGGTGGGTGATGGCGTTGAGCGCGGCCACCGACTCGGCGTCCGCGAAGGCGACCGCGGCCAGGGCGGCGCGGTCGATGGTGCGGTCGGCAGCGAGGATGCCGGGGCCGAACCGGTCCACCAGGGGCTGATAGGCGGGGCCCCCGGGCACGACCACCTCCCGGGCGATGCGGTCGGCGTCGATGAGCACCGCCCCCCGCTCCACGAGGAGCTCGCCCACCGTCGACTTCCCCGACGCCGATCCCTCCGGTCAGCCCGACGGCCAGCACCGCGACTACCGGCCGGGGCGCTTCCGCTGGCGATCGGCCTCGTCCACGAGGGCGTCGAGGGTCCCCGCCGCCGTCGCCTCCCAGGTCAGCTCGCTGGCACGCCGCAGCGCCGCCTCGCCCAGGCGCGCCCGGAGCGGCGGGGTCGGTGAGGACGCTCCGCAGCGCCTCGGCGAACGGCGTCGCCGATCCTCGGCCTCCGGGTCGACCGTGATCGGCGCCGACATCCACGACCAGCCACTCACGCCGTCCTCGACGGCGTCGACGTGCCCGGCGATACGCGACACCACCGCCGGCGTGCCGCACGCGGCCGCCTCGGTGGCGGTCATGCCCCACCCTTCGCGCTGCGACGTGCTCGCCAGCACCCAGGCACGGCGGTAGAGGTCGACGAAGCTCATCGTCGTCCACGTGACCCGGGAAGCTCGATCCACCCGTCGGCGCCGAGGGCGCGCCGGTGCGCCTCGAGGCGCGGCTCGCTCGTAACCCTCTCCCACGATCACGGCCTGCAGGTCGGGCACGGAGCGGCGCACCTCGGCCAGCACGTCCATGAGCAGGTCGAAGCGCTTGACCGGGACCAGACGCCCGACCGCGACCACCAGCGGGTGGGGCGACCGGACGCCCCCCGGCGGAGAAGCGGCGGTCGATGCCCGGGCTGACGACGCTCACCCGCGATGGGCGAAGCTTGAGCATGGCCACGATCTCGTGGCGCGACGACTCCGACAACGTGACGACGCGGGTATCGCGATACAGCGGCGGCGCCACCCGTCGCTCGATGAACTCCCCGACGCCGGGCGTGCCACGGGCGCAGGACCATCTGCCACATCTCGGCGTGCACGTGATGGAGGAAGACGATGCGGGGGCACCGGGCCCACAGCGGCGAGAAGAAGGGCATGCCGTTCCAGATCTCGACCAGCCCGTCGGGCCTGCCTCGCGGCCCAAGGAGCCCGCCGAGGGCGCTGCGGGGGAAGACGCATGTGGCGCGTCGCCTTTCCGCACCACGTCGATAGCCGTCGCGCTCGACCTCCGACTGGATGCCCGCGCGCCACCGAGGTCCGCAAGGTGACGTCGAGCCCGGCCCCGGCCCACAACGACGCCACGTGATGGGCGTGGCGCTCGGACCCCCCGGCCTCGGGGTCGTCGAGGTCCCTCCACGCCAGCATTTCGACGCGGCGCAAGCCGACGCTCGAGCGCACGCTCCGCCACCTCGTCGAGCGCTGGGCGAACGGGCCTCGCGTCCCCGGTGCCGGTCGTGACGCTCGCGGACGCTGGACCACGACTTGCGTCACGCTACAGACTCCGATGCCTCCGACGACGCATGCCGTCGGCGAGGGCGCGACGCCGACGCTGCTGCGGTGCACGACCACGAAGCACACCGTCATGACCGCGCACAACCCCACCTGCACGGCGAGATCGGCCCGGGCCGTGGCGAGGTACTGGCCGTCGGCCGCGGCCGTGGCGCCGGCCAGGGCGCCCGCACCCGAGCGCCAGGACCACCACCACCCAGCGCCACCCGATGCCCAGGAGGTAGATGGCCAGGACGACGGTCACCGACATGAAGATCATGGCGAGCACCAGGGTGGAGAAGGCCGGGGCGCCGTCGGTGAGCTGGTGCGCCGAAGACGAGGCCCAGCACGCCGGTGGGCCGCGACCACGGCCATGGCCGAGCAAGACCGAGCACAGGGGATGGCCAACACGCCGAAGGTGTGCGCCAGCTGGCGCAGGGCGTGCGAGCCGCGCCTGGTGGCGGATGGCGGCCTCGGGCAGGAGGTAATTCACGAGCACCAGGGCCACGAACACGAGGGCCTTGGCCGGGACCGAGATGGCCGCGTAGGCGCCCGGAGTGCTCGTGTGCATCTTGCTGCCCGAGCAGATCACGTCGGTGTTCTGCAGGATGGCCAGGAGCAGGAGGCTGCCGAGGGCGGTGAAGACGTCGGCGAGCAGGACCTTGCCGCCGTGCACGGTCATGGCCACGGCGCCGCCGGTCTCCTCGACCGCCACCTCTGGCTCGGTGGCGGGTCGACGAGCCGGGCCAGCGCGGTGCCGCGGACCACGGCGCGGGTGGCGGTGAACCGGGCGTGGGTGGCGGTGATCAGCTCGGCGAACAGGAGTCCCAGGGCGGCGCCCTCGACCCCGAGCTCGGCCGCCATGCCCACGGTGAGCGCACAGCGCATGACGGCCTCGATGACGAGGTTGATCGAGAGGTCCTTGTAGTCCCGGCCCACCTGGAGCAGGCCACGGTCGATGGAGACGAGGATCCAGACCCCGCCGGCGGTCAGGATCTCGGCCACGCCGCTCGGCGACGGGAGCGACAGGGCGTGGGCCACGGGCACCCGGATGAGCCACATGACGAGGGCGAGCGACCACGATCGAGGCCTCGCCGATGCGGTGGACGCGCGCCACCCAGGGCCGCACCCGGTCCCCGAGCCCGCTCGCCTGCCACGCCGACACCCGCCGCACCACGCCCACGAGCAGCGCCGTGCCCGGCATGCGACACCACCAGGAACAGCCCGAGGAGGACGATGAGCGTGCCGTAGCCGCGCGGTGGTGAGCACGTGGGCCACGAACACCGTCGTGAGGAGGCTGACCACGCCGACGAGCGCGGCGGCGATGGCCAGGGGGATGGCGTGGCGGATCTCCGAGGCCGCCCGCCGGCACGCGGCTCCGCCGGCGACGACGCGTCCCGTCGCGGCGGGCCGAACCGTCCTCGGTGACCGGGTCCACTACGGCGCGCCGCTGCCGGTGACGGCCGCCACCCGCCGGGGGACGATCGGCGCGTCACGGCCCGTGCCCGTCTCGCGCACCGGCCCCGGGCTTCTCCTCGTGGTACTCCTCGTCGACGTTCACCGACCAGATGTCGTGGCCGGCGCCGGCCACGATGTTCTCGACCGTCAGCATGGCCGTGTACATCGAGTGGTCCTGGTTGTTGTACTTGTGCATCCCGTTGCGGCCCACGGGGTGGACGTTGGGCACCTCGGCGGCGAGCCAGTGGCGCATGGTGTCCACCGCGGCGCGGTAGGTGTCGTCGTAGACGGGATAGGCCTTGGGCATGCGCACCACGTAGCCCCGCTGCACCTGGGTCGGCTCCACCAGCCCGATGGCGGCGAGCTCGCCTGGTGGCCAGGGCCACGAGCTCGTCGTCGCCGGTGTCCCACAGCTCGTCGCCCTCGAAGACGAAGTACTCCATCCCGAGACAGGTCGTGCCGTCGCGCACCATGAACGGGGACCAGGCCCCGAAGTTCTGGATCCGCCCCACCTTCACCTTGGGGGAGTGGATGTAGATCCAATTGTCGGGGAACCCGCCCGACGGCGGGCACGACCAGCGCCACGGTGAGGAAGTCGCGGTACTGCAGGGCGTCGGCGGCCGCCCGCGACATCGGGCGGCGGAGGCGGGTCCATGGCCCGCACCAGGCCGGAGAAGGGCATGGAGCTGATGACGTGGTCGGTCTCGACCCGGTACCGCCGGCCTTCGCGCTCGAAGACCACCGCGCGCCGCTCCTCCGGGGCCCCGCTCGACACCGACGCACCGGGCTCTGCAAGAGGACCTCGACGCCGGCCTTCTCGACGAGGTCCCGGCACGTCTCCCACATCATCCCGGGGCCGAGCTTGGGGTACTGGAACTCCTCGATGAGGCTCGTGACCTGCTGTGGCGCGGTTGCGACGGCCCCCGGCCAGCCGCGAGCCGCAGCGGCTCCCACACCGCCTTGAACAACGACATCCCCTTGATGCGCTGGGCGCCCCAGTCGGCCGAGACCTCCGAAGGCGGGACACCCCACACCTTCTCGCTGTAGGTCTTGAAGAAGTGCTCGTAGAGCCGCCACCCGTAGTTGGCGACGACGTATCCCTCGAGCGAGCTCTGGTCCTTGGGCGGGGACACCCGCACCTTGAGGTACGACAACCCGCACCGGGCGGCCTCGACCAGACCCAGGTTGCGCAGGGCGTTGAGCGACGTTGATGGGGTAGTCGTAGAACTTGCCCTCGTAGTAGATCCGGCTCATCCGGGGACGCAGGAGGAAGTCCCCCGGAGCGAGGATCTCGTGCCACAGGTCTTCGACGGGCTGGACCTTGGTGAAGAACCGGTGGCCGCCGATGTCGAAGCGCCAACCGTCGCGCGCCACGGTCCGGCTGATGCCCCCCACCACGTCGTCGGCCTCGAGCACGATCGTGTCCCGGCCCGCCTTGGAGAGCTGATAGGCGGCGGTGAGCCCCGCCGGCCCGGCCCCGATCACCACCACGGGACGATCGTCCCGCCATGCCGTCGCCGTCTGCGTCACCTCGCCTCGTATCCCCCGTTCGGCTTCCGGCCCCGCGTCAAGGCTACCGGCTGGGAACACCCTGACCCCAGCCCACCAGGCCAGCCTCGGATCACCCGCACGACCAGGTCACGGCACATAGAGGTTGGTGAAGGCCAGCAGGGCGTAGACGGCCAGGCCCGCCGCGGCCAGGGTGAGGACCACCCGCTCCACGCCGCGGCCCCGACGTCAGGCCGCGCCCCGGCCAGCACCAACGGGAAGGCCGACAACGCGTAGCGCTCGAACCCGTCGAGGTTCGACGCCGTGAGCGCCACGACCAGGATCGGCCGCGGCGAAGGCGCCGTAGGACAGCGGCCACCGGCGCAGCGCCACGACGACCAGGGCGACGGCCAGCAGGGCCCAGGGCAGATGCAGCGCCGACCCGAGATGTCGGCCGTGGGCCAGGAGCGACGGCGTCGTGGGCCAAGGTGCGCAGCGGATCGGCGAAGCCCCCGCGCAGCGTGCCCTCGTTGCTGGACCCGGAACGGGGCCAGGGCGTCGCCGTAGCGCCACCGGACCCAGCCGAGGAAGCGCCGCAAGCCCGGCGACGGGGCCCGCCACGGCAGCGGCTCGAGCCAGGTGGCGACCAGGCGGGGAGCTCGCGCCATCCCCGCATCGCCTCGATGGCGGCGGGCACCACCAGCAGCACGCCCAGCGGGCGCGTGGCGCCCGCCGCCAAGCCGAGCACGGCCGCCCACCACCACGCCCGGGCCCGCAGGGCGAGGAACGTCCCGACGCTCAAGGCCAACAGCGTCCCCTCGGCGTACCCCATCACCTGAGTGAAGGCGGCGGGCGCCAGACACACCAACCAGGCGGCGCGCCGGGCCAGGGCGTCGTCGCCGGTCTCCCGCCTGCGCCAGCACGGCCAGCAGCGCCACGCCCACGAAGGCCGACACGTTGGCCACCACCACCAGCGCGGCCCCGAACCCGACGCCCGGGACGTACGACAGGGCGCGCGTGAGCAACGGCACGAGCGGGAAGAACCGCAACGACAGATGGCCCGGCCCCGGCGTACCCGTGGCGGGCGATGGACTCGTACCACCCCGCGTCCCACCCCAAGAGCCCTTCGTGGACACGCGTGGCCACCGCGGCGGCGGGCTTGGCCTGGTTCACGAATCTCGTGCGCGGCCACGAGCGCGCCCGCCACGATGGCGCGCGCCACCACCCAGGGCACCAACGCGCTGCGAAGCCCCCACGACAGATCCCCCTGCCCGGACGCGGCCCGCAACGCCCGTAGGGCCCGAGGTGGTGGCCGCGCCGAGTCCCCGAGCGAGGCTGATGGGCCTGGGGTGACAGAAGTCATCGGGAGCCGGACGTCGGTGCGGCCCGGGCTCGGCGCCGCATCCCGGTCCACATGACCGCATGCTAACGACGCGTCCGGTCCGGCCCGGGACGACCGACCCCGGGCGTGGCCCTGACCGCAGCCCCCTGGCCCCGCCCCGGACAGCAGTGCCGGGCCGTTCGGCGGCATGCCGTCTACCATGGCGCGCCAGCGGCGCCAGGGGGCTGCGCGTCCAACCAGGGGCGAGGGGGACCGATGGCTGACTCCGCGGACCGATACGACCGGCGGGCGTTTCTCGCCCGGGGCGCGACCACCGCCGCTGCGGTGGGGCTGGCGGGGGTGGGACTGCCCACCTTGCTGTCCGCCTGCGGCAGCCAGCCACCGGCAACAAGACGACACCGCGTCTGTCGGCCCCGGGCATCGGCACCGGGACGCCCAAGCGGGGCGGGACCGATCACCGTCGGGCCTCAACTCCGAGATCGACGGCTTCCTCCCCTCGACGAGCCATTTCGACAACTCCGGCCTGACCTACGCCAACACCATCTACGACACCCTGACCATGGTCGCCGCCGACGGCTCGGCCAAGCCCTACCTGGCCGCAGTCGGTGACACCCAACACCGACATGACGGTGTGGACGATCACGCTGCGTCCCGGGATCACGTTCCACGACGGCTCTCCGTTGAACGCCGACGTCGTGCTGGCCAACATCCAGGCCCTGCAGACGCTCCGCCCTCACCGGGCAGGCCCTCAGGGGCGTGGTCAGCAGCGTCGCCAAGGTCAGCGACCTGGCCGTGGCGGTCACGTGCGCGGAGCCCATCGTGGCGTTCCCCCACTACCTCGCCACCCAGGTCGGCTACGTCGATCGGGCATGGCCCAGCTCGAGAGCCAGAGCTCCACCAAGCCCATCGGCACGGGCCCGTTCTCCTTGGTGGAGTGGGTCCCCAACGACCACCTGACCGTGCAGCGCAACCCCCACTACTGGCGCGCGGGGCTCCCCTACCTCGACGGCGTCACCTACCGGCCCATCGCCGAGGACCAGTCCCGGGAGAACTCGCTGCAAGTCGGGGACCATCGACCTGATGGTGACGCGCGACCCCAACGCCATCCGGGACCTCCAGGACAATTCCGAGCTACCAGCTGGTGCTGAAACCCGTCGGTCGGGCAGAACGACATGGACTTCATCATCCTCAACACCTCGGTGGACCCCACCAACGACCTCGTCGTGCGCCAGGCGCTCGCCCATGCCATCGACGTGGACGAGCTCGTCAAGCTCTTCGGCGCCGGCATCGCCAAGCCCAACCCCAGCCTCTTCCCGCCGGGATCCCCCTACCGCGCCGCCGACAACGGCTATCCCAAGTACGACCTGGCCAAGGCCAAGGCGCTCGTGGCCCAGGCCGCGCCCAACCACGGCGGCATCGATCAAGATCGCCCTGGCCACCATCACCGACCCCCGGCTCCTCAACGAGATCCAGGCCATCGCCAACATGTGGGAACTGGCCGGGATCAAGACCACGGTCAGTGAGGTCGAGCAGGTCACGTTCATCGACAACCTGGTCACGGGGCAATTCCAGGCCTACACCGACGAGATGTTCGGCGCCACCGACCCCGACCTCAACTACGTGTGGATGAGCCCCACCACGGCCAACCCCCCCATCGCGCTCAACTTCGCCCGCAACAAGGACGATGCGCTGGAGGCGGCCCTGCAACAGGGCCGCACCACGTCCGACCCCGCGGTTCGGATCCAGGCCTACCAGGAGGTGGACAAGCGCCTCTCGGCGGACCTGCCCTACCTGTGGACGTCGCAGGCGACGTGGTCTCTGATGGGGAGCAATGCGGTGGCAGAACTTCAACAACCTGACCCTGCCCGACGGGTCGAAGGCCCTCGGCTTCGCCAGCGGCATCTTCGACCCGACGCCCGATGTGGCGCAAGGACTGAGCACCACGTCGCCCATGCTCCGGTTCATCGCAACCCGGCTCGTGCAGCTGGTCGTCATCTGCTTCTTCATCTCGGTCTTCGCCTTCCTCCTCGTCCATCTCCTGCCCGGCGACCCCACCCTGGCCATCCTCGGGCCCCAACGACACCCCCGCGGCCCGGGCCGTGCTGCTGCACCAGCTGGGGCTCAACAAGGGCCTGCTGGCGCAGTACGGCACCTGGATCGCCAACATCTTCCACGGCAACCTGGGCTCGTCGTTCCTGACCAAGCAGACCGTCACCAACGCCCTGAGCGTGGCCGTGCCGATCGACCTCGAGCTCGTCGATCGTGTCCCAGGTGCTCGCCCTGCATCGTCGCCATCCCCATGGCCCTGATCGCCGCCCTGCGCCCCAACCGGCATCTTCGACCGGGTCGCCACCACGTCGACCTTCGCCATGCTGTCGCTCCCCACCTTCGTGGCGGGCCCGCTCCTCGTGCTCGTGTTCGCGGTCACGCTCAAATGGGTGCCCGGCCACCGGGTTCGACCGGCTCTCCCAGGGCCTCGGGCCCAACCTCAAGTCGGTCATCCTGCCGTCGGTGGCGCTCGCCATCGGGTCCATCACCATCTACTACCGGCTCCTGCGCGCCGATCTCATCGCCACCTTGCAGGAGGACTTCGTGACGATGGCCCGCTCCAAGGGGCTGTCCACGCGCTACATCCTGATGCGCCACGTCATGCGCCCGTCGTCGTTCTCGCTGCTGGCCGGGGCGGGCATCAGCATCGGCACGCTGTTCACCGGCGCCTTCGTCGTCGAGGTCCTCTTCCAGCTGCCCGGGCATCGGCTACCAACTGGTCCAGGCCATCTACTCCCGCGACTACCTGGTGGTCCAGGGCATGGCCCTGGTGGCGGCCGTGGCGTTCGTGGTCGTGAACTTCGGGGTCGACTTCCTCCTCACCGTCCTCGACCCGCGGGTGCGCCGTGCCTGAGCTCCACGTCCCAAGTGGCGCTGGAGTCCGACGCCTACGTCACCGCGCACGTCGGGCCCGACGATGGGCCGGCGCCCAGGGCGTGGCGGGACGGCTCCCCGCCACCGGGCTCGTGTCGGGAAGAAGGGCGGGCTCGGCGTCACCTTCTGGATCTGTGCGCGGCATGGGTGGCGTTCATGATCCTGCTGGCCGTGCTGGCCTCGGTGCTGCCCCTCAAGGCCCCGAACTTCCAGGACTACTCGGCGGTGAACATCGGGCCCAGCGCCCACCACCTGCTCGGCACCGACGACCTCGGCCGCGACCTGTTGGCCCGGGTGATCTTCGGGTCACGCGTGTCCCTCGTGATCGGCTTCGCCCCCATCGCTCATCGGTCTGGTGGTGGGCGGGATGGCCGGGGCTCCTGGCCGGCTACCGCAGCGGCCCCGCCGACACCGTCCTCAACGCCGTCTCGTTCGTGCTCCTCGCCTTCCCCGCGCTGCTGGCCATCATGGTGATCGAGACGTTCTGGAAGCCCGTGACGCTGTTGAAGCTCACGATCATCTTCGCCTTCGTGGCCGGCCCCCTTGCTGTTCCGCGTCATCCGGGCCACGACGCTGTCCTTCGCCAGCCGGGAGTTCGTGGTGGCGGCCCGCGCCACGGGGGCCAAGACGTCGCGGCATCTTGCTGCGCGAGCTCCTCCCCAACGTGTTGCCCGCGGCGGTGTCCTTCGCCCTCATCGGCGTGGCCATCGCCATCGTCCTCGAGGGCTCGCTCGCCTATCCTGGGGCTGTCGATCGGGCTCCCCACGTCGTCGCTCGGGCAACATCATCAACGACGGCGTGAACAGCAACAACCTGCAGCATCAACCCCTACATCGCGCTGTGGCCGTCGCTCTACATCTTCTTGCTCCTCACCGCCCTCAACCTGATGGCCGACCGCCTGCGCTCGTACTTCGACCTGCGCGAGGTGAACCTGTGAGCCGCTGCGGGCGACGCCCGCAGCTGAGCTTCCCCGACGTGGGGTCGATCGAGGGCCCGCTCCTCGAGGTCGATCGACCTGCACACCTCGTTCCGCACCGGCCGGGGGCTGGTGCGGGCCGTCGACGGCGTCTCGCTCACCTTGGCCCGGGGCCGCACCCTCGGCGTGGTGGGCGAGTCGGGCTCGGGCAAGACGGTGCTCAGCCGTTCCATCATGGGGCTGCGTCCCGGGGACCAACGTGGAGCGCTCGGGCACGGTGCGCTTCTCGGGCCACGACCTCACCGCCATGTCGCTCGACGAGCTGCGCGAGGTGTGGGGGATGCAGATCGCGCTCGTCTTCCAGGACCCCATGACCGCGCTCAACCCGGTCGTGCGGGTCGGGCGCCAGATCACCGAGTCGCTGCGCCTCCGGGCCGGGCTCGACCGCAAG
Source organism: uncultured Acidimicrobiales bacterium (assembly GCA_963796765.1). Lineage (GTDB taxonomy): Bacteria > Actinomycetota > Acidimicrobiia > Acidimicrobiales > UBA8190 > Chersky-840. Next base: position 68,158 of record CAWCMY010000003.1, read on the forward strand.
GCCGCCTACGAGACGGCGGTGGCGCTGCTCACGTCGGTGGGCATCCCCGCTCCCGAGCAGCGCCTGCGGAACTACCCCCACGAGCTCTCGGGCGGCATGCGCCAGCGGGTCATGATCGCCATCGCCCTGGCGTGCGGCCCCAAGCTCCTCCTGGCCGACGAGCCCACCACCGGCCTCGACGTCACCGTGCAGGCCCAGATCCTCGACCTCCTCGCCGCCCAACAGCGCGAGCGCCACATGGGCATGATCCTCGTCACCCACGACCTCGGCGTGGTCGCCAACCGCACCGACGACATCGTGGTCATGTACGCGGGGCGTGTCGTCGAGCAGGCCCCGACCGCCGAGCTCTTCGCCCACACCCGCATGCCCTACACCGAGGCGCTGTTGCGCTCGATCCCGCGTCTGGCCGAGCCCTCCCACACCCGCCTGCGGGCCATCCCGGGCCGGCCGCCCGACCTCGCCACCGACATCGCAGGGGTGCCGCTTCGCGCCCCGCTGTCCCTATGCCCAGGACCACTGCCGCAAGGAGGAGCCTCCCCTGCGCGCCGCGGGCCAGGGACACCTCTTCCGGTGCTGGTACCCGGTGGGCTCGGCCGAAGGCGACGCCGCCCTGGCCCACAACGTGGCGGCCCGGGTCCCCGCCGCACTGGCCTTCACCGGCACCCCGGTGCGCGACGCGGCGCTGGTGGCGCCCAACGGCAGCGGGAGCGCCTGATGGCCGGCAGCGGCACCGCCCATCTGCGCAGCGACGACATGCTCGCTGCGCGTGGAGCATCTCGTGGTCGAATTCGGCTCGGGCCGGCACCGGGTGCGGGCCGTGTCCGACGTGAGCTTCGACGTCGCCGCGGGCGAGACCCTCGGGCTCGTCGGTGAGTCGGGTTGTGGGAAGTCGACGACGGGCCGCGCCGTCGCGCTCATCCACCAACCCGACTCGGGCTCGGTGCAGTTCGACGGCACCGAGCTCACGTCGCTGTCGCGCGGCGAGCTGCGCCAGGCGCGCACCAAGATCCAGATGGTGTTCCAGGACCCCATCTCGTCGCTCAACCCCCGCCGCCGGGTCCTCGACGCCGTGGTCGAGCCCCTGTCGGTCTGGGGCATCGGCTCCAAAGAGGAGCGCAGGGCCAAGGCTCGCGCCACCCTCGAGTCGGTCGGGATCGACCCCGACGACTCCGGCGGTCGCCGGCCCATCGAGATGTCGGGTGGCCAGTGCCAGCGGGTGAGCATCGCCCGGGCCCTCATGCTCGAGCCCACCGTGCTCGTCTGCGACGAGCCCGTCTCCGCCCTCGACGTGTCGGTCCAGGCCCAGATCCTCAACCTGCTCGACGACCTGAAGCGCGACCGCGGCCTCACCATGGTCTTCATCGCCCACGACCTCGCCGTGGTGAAGAACGTGAGCGACCGCGTGGCGGTGATGTACCTCGGAAAGCTGTGCGAGGTGGCCCGGCCCGACGACCTCTACCACCGGCCCGAGCACCCCTACACCGAGGCGCTGCTGACGTCGATCCCCGAGCCCGACCCCGGCGGCGGCGCGCAACGGCAAGGCCACGCTGGCCGGGGACCTGCCCTCGCCCATCAATCCCCCGTCGGGGTGCCGGTTCCGCACCCGCTGTCCCTTCGCCCAACAGAAGTGCGCGGACGAGGAGCCCCAGATGCGCGCCATCGGCCCCGACCATTTCGTGGCCTGCCACTTCCCGCTGGGCACGCACCCCGCCCCGTCGTTCGCCGCGGCCGGCGTCGGTCCGACCTCCCGTGGCTCCGCCGCCCCCCGCGCCGACACCGTCGCCCGAGGCACCGCCGTGGAGCGTCCAGGCACCCGACTCTGGGTCCCCGCAGGCTCCGGTACCGCCCGCTGCGCCGACCCCGCCCTCCGGCGACTCCCGCGACGCCGGGTCCGCCCGCGCCCGGTGAGCGGTCACCGCTGTGGATCGATCCCTGACGCTGACTCGACGCCTCGAAGTCGCGCCTCGGCGTGGCGAAGTCAGCTTCGGGGCGTCAGCCCTCGGTGACCTCGGCGGCAGCGTCGGGTGCGGCCGAGGGTTCGCCGGCCGATTCGACCACCGGCGCGGTCGCCGCGGGCACTTCGGGCGCAGCTGACGCCTCGGGCGCGGCGCCGTTGCCGTCTCCCGCCGCAGGCGGTGCGGCGGCGGGACCGCCTTCGGCTCCTTCGGGTGGGGTGCCGTGCTCGGCCACGTACTCGGCCCAGGCCGCCTGGGCCTCGGTCTCGGGCGTGAACTCGGTGCCGCCGTAGTCGTAGCCGATGTAGTTGCCCTGCTCGTCGTAGGCGTGCTCGCCGAAGGCCTCGCGGTACTCCTCGGACACCTCGCCGCCCTCGGCCGCCTGCTTGATCGACAGGCTGATGCGCCGGCGCTGGAGGTCGATGTCGATGATCTTCACCCACAGCTCCTCGCCCGGGGTGACGACCTGCTCGGGGAGGTCCACGTGGTGGCCGGCCATCTCCGAGATGTGCACCAGGCCCTCGATGCCGTCGCCCACCTGGACGAAGGAGCCGAAGGGCACGAGCTTGGTGATGCGGCCGTAGACGAGCTCGCCCACCTGGTGGGTGTTGGCGAACTCCTGCCACGGGTCGGTCTGGGTGGCCTTGAGCGACAGGCTGATGCGCTCCTTGTCGAGGTCGACGTCGAGCACCTCGACCTCGACCTCGTCGCCCACCGACACCACCGACGAGGGATGGTCGACGTGCTTCCACGACAGCTCGGACACGTGGATGAGCCCGTCCATGCCGCCGAGGTCGACGAAGGCACCGAAGTTCACCACCGAGGACACCACGCCGCGACGGCGCTCGCCCGGCTTCAGGTTGACGAGGAACTCGCCGCGCTGCTCCTTCTGGGTCTCTTCGAGCCAGGCCCGGCGCGACAGGACGACGTTGTTGCGGTTGCGGTCGAGCTCGATGATCTTGGCCTCGATGCTGCGCCCGACGTAGGGCTGGAGCTCGCGCACCCGGCGCAGCTCGACGAGCGAGGCGGGCAGGAAGCCCCGCAGTCCGATGTCGACGATGAGGCCGCCCTTCACCACTTCGATGACCGGCCCCTTGACGATGCCGTCGGAGTCCTTGATCTTCTCGATCGTTCCCCAGGCCCGCTCGTACTGGGCCCGCTTCTTCGACAGGACGAGCCGGCCCTCTTTGTCCTCTTTCTGGAGGACGAGCGCCTCGATCTGGTCCCCGAGGCTGACGATCTCCGAGGGGTCGATGTCGTTGCGGATGGAGAGCTCGCGCGAAGGGATGACGCCTTCGGACTTGAAGCCGATGTCGAGAAGGACTTCGTCCTTGTCGATCTTGACCACCGTGCCCTCGACGATGTCGCCGTCGTCGAACTCGACGATGGTGGCGTCGATGGCGTCTTCGAGCGACGCACCTCCGAGGTCGTCCTCGACGATGGCACGGGGGACGTACTTCCCCGTCTCGTCGAAGGAGCCCATGGGGGCATTGGACAGCAGGGCGATGGCGCCGGGAACTTCACCGGCTGCGGCGGCGGGACTGGCCGCCGGGTCAGCGTCGCCGGAGGAACCGGCTGCTTCGTCGGGCATGAACTTCAGAACTCGCTTTCGGGATTGGGGCACCCCACGTGTCGAGAGCACGAAGAGCGGCCGCCGGTGACGGCCAGTCGACAATGCTAGCAAAGGGCCGCCATGACCAGCCCTGGGGGCTCATCGGCACCTACAAACGCGTGGCCGCCGACTTCGAGGGCCGCGGCCCGGACGTCAGCCCTTGGCGTCGGCCCACGTGTCGCCCCACGCCGCGGAGACCTCCAGGGGGACGGCCAGGTGCACGGCGTCGGCCACGCTCGCCATGCACGGTCGGGACGAGGTCGCCGGTGACGGCCTCCTCGTCGGCGGGCACCTCGACGAGGACCTCGTCGTGGACCTGGAGGACCACCCGCGACGCCAGCTGCTTCTCCTCGAGGGCGGCGTCGAGGCGGACGAGGGCCACCTTGAAGAGGTCGGCGGCGAGGCCCTGGATGCCGGCGTTCATGGCCTGGCGCTCGGCCGCCATGCGCAGGTTGCGGTTGGGCGAGTGCAGGTCGGGGAGGGGGCGGCGCCGACCGAAGAGCGTCTCGGTGTAGCCCCGCGAGCGGGCCTCGACGACGGTCTGGTCCATGTACGCCCGCACCGCCGGGAAGGCGGCGAAGTAGGCGTCGAGGATCTGCTGCGGCCTCGGACGGCTCGATCGACAGCCGCTGGGCGAGGCCGTAGGCCTCCATGCCGTAGGCGAGGCCGTAGGAGACCATCTTGGCCCGATTGCGCTGCGCGGTGGTCACGTCCTCGGGGGCGACGCCGAAGACGCTGGCGGCGGTGGTGCGGTGGATGTCGCGTCCCTCGGCGAAGGCGGCCACGAGCCCGGGGTCGTCGCGACAGGTGCGCGATCACGCGCAGCTCGATCTGGTCGTAGTCGGCCACCAACAGGCGGCAGCCGTCGGCGGGGATGAAGGCCTGGCGCAGACGCCTGCCCTCCTCGCTGCGCACGGGGATGTTGTGGAGGTTGGGCCGGTCCGACGACAAGCCGCCCGGTGCGCGCCACGGTCTGGCCGAAGGTGGCGTGGATGCGGCCGTCGGCGGCCACCTCGGCGAGCAGCGTCTCGCCGTAGGTGGAGCGCAGCTTCTCGACCTCGCGGTAGCTGAGCAAGGTGTCGATGATGGGGTGCTGGCCGCGCAGCTTCTCGAGGGTCGAGGCGTCGGTGGAGAACCCCGTCTTGGTCTTGCGACCGGGGGTGAGCCCGAGGCGGTCGTAGAGCACGGCGCGCAGCTGCGGCGTGGAGTTGACGTTGAACGTCTCGCCCGCGAGCTCGTGGATCTCTGCCTCGAGGCGGGCGCACTCGGCGACGAGCCCGTCGGCGATCCGCCGCAGCTCGGCGGTGTCGACGCGCACCCCGGCGACCTCCATGCGGGCCAGGACGCGCACGAGCGGCCGCTCGACCTCGTCGTGCAGCCGCTCGAGCCCGGCCCGCTCGAGCGCGTCGCGCATGGGCGCGAACAGCAGCCCGAGCGCCACGGCGTTGCGCGCCGCCAGGGTGGACACCTCGACCTCGGCCGGGCCCTCGAGGGCGAGCTGGCCGGCCGCGCTCGCCTCCACCTCGGCGTCGAGGGCCAGACCGAGCTGCACCTCGACCACGTCCTCGAGGCGGTACCGGCCCGACGACGGGTCGAGCAGGTAGGCGACCACGGCGGTGTCGAGGGCCAGCGAGGTGATGTCGATCCCGGTCGGCAGCAGGCTCCGCATGAGCTCCTTCGACCCGTGCGACGACCAGGGGGGCGCCGCCCGGCCCCACCAGGGTCGCCGAGGGCGCCGCGCACGGCGCTGTCGGCGAGGAGCGCCTCGTCGAGCCACACCGGTGGCGTCGGCGGCGGCGACCCCGCCTCGGCGTCCGTCGGGCGCAGCGGCGGGGGCGGCGGCGGCGACGGCCAGCCCCACCAACGGGGCTGCGCCCGGCGTCACCGGACCACACCGGTGCGAGCGCCACGGGCGCCTTCGCCTTGGCCGCGGCGCCGAGGACCGCGGCGGCCTCCTTGGCGTCGGCCGGGCATCGACGCGGTCACGGCGCTGAGGTCGACCGTCGGCGGGGCCGGGATCCCGCCGGCGCGGGGCAGCGCCTCCTCGGCGTCGCCGCCCAGGATGGGGGCCAGGCGCTGCCAGGCCGAGCGCAGCTCCAGCTCGCCGAAGACCCGCTTCACCTCGTCGGCGTCCCATTTGCCCAGGGCCAGGTCGTCGAGGGTCAGGTCGAGCGTCGACGTCGCGCACGAGCGGGATCACCTCGGCGTTGCGCCGCACCTGGTCCTCGTGCTCGGCCAGGTTCTGGCGGAGCTTCGGGGTCTGCTCGGCCACGTGGCTCGAAGATGGCGTCGAGGTCGCCGTAGGTGCTCACGAGCTTGGCCGCCGTCTTCTCCCCCACGCCGGGCACGCCGGGCAGGTTGTCGGAGGTGTCGCCGCGCAAGCGCGGCCAGCGTCGGGTATAGCGCGTCGGAGACACGCCGTGGCGCTCCACGATGCCGGCCTCGTCGTAGACGACGGTGTCGGACAACCCCCGGCGGGTGTACATGACCTTGACGAGCGGGTCCTCCACGAGTTGGAACGTGTCGCGGTCGCCGCTCACCACCACGACGTTGCGCCCGGCGTCGCGGCCCTGGGTGGCCAGGGTGGCCAGGATGTCGTCGGCCTCGTAGCCCGCCTTCTCCACCATCACGATGCCCAGGGCCCGCAGGACGTCGCGCACCAGGGCGAACTGCGGGATCGAGGAGGTCGGGGGTGTCGGGCCGGTTGCCCTTGTACTCCTCGACGATGTCGTCGCGGAAGGTCGGCTCGGGACGGTCGAAGGCGACGGCCATGCCGCCGGGCTCGTTGTCGCGCAGGAGCATCACCAGCATCGAGGTGAAGCCGTGCACGGCGTTGGTGACCTGGCCGGCCTTGGTGGCGAGGTCGATGGGCAGGGCGAAGAAGGCCCGGAAGACGAGGGAATTGCCGTCGAGCAGGTAGAGGTCGCCGCGTCGGGCTTCGAGGTTGCCACTGCCCCGGATCCTATGTGGCGGCCGTGGCGGGCGACCCGGTGCTGCCGCGCGCCGGTGTCAGGCGCAGGCGCCGGCGTCAGGGCGTCGAGCGTCCCGTCGATGATCTCCTGGGCCACCCGCTCCATCCGGACCCGACGGTCCATGGCCGTGCGCTGGATGAAGGCGAAGGCCACGTCCTCGGCCATGCCGTGGCCGTCCATGAGGACGGCCTTGGCCCGGTCCACCATCTGGCGGGTCTTGAGCTTGTCCTCGTGGGTGGGCACGTCCTCGGACAGACGGGTGTGCTCGTCCTCGATGGCCCGGTACTCCTCGAAGCGTGCCGTGGCCACGGCGATGGCCGGGCACCAGCTCGCCGCGCTGGAACGGCTTGACCAGATAGGCGGCGACGCCGGCGTCGCGGGCCTCCTCGATGAGGTTGCGCTGGCTGAAGGCGGTGAGGATCAGGACCGCCACGCGGTGGTTCGGCCGAGATCCGACGGGCCGCCTCGATGCCGTCGATGCCGGGCATCTTGATGTCGAGGATGGCGATGTCGGGCTCGTGGCGCGCGACCAGCTCGACGGCCTCGTCGCCGCGACCGGTCTCCCCCACGACCGAGTAACCCTCGGCCTCGAGGATCTCCTTCAGGTCGAGACGGATGATGGCCTCGTCCTCGGCGATGACGACGCGTTTGCCCATGCGGCGGGTCTGTCTCTCCCTCTTCTGTCGGTCGGTGGCTCGGTGTGGGCCCGGCTACCGGGGCTCGACGACCAGCTTGCCGAGGAGCTCGTCCTGGCGCCGCTCCAACTCGTCGATCATGGTCAACAGCGCGGCCCGGCCCCGGTTGGCGGCGTCGGCCGAGCGCTGCGCGTCGGCGTACTCGTGCCCGGCCAGCGGCGTCTCCGACACCAGCGAGCGGATCCGGGCGTCGTCGGCGGCGTCGTTGAGCACGGCCAGCTGCTCGTCGAGCACGGCCAGCTCCTCGCGGACCCGCACGAGGCGTCCGTGGACGTCCCGCAGGGACCGTTCGACCAGGGAGCGGCGCATGCAGGCGAATTCTAGGCGCACACTTCCCAGGAGCCCGCGGCGCCGCCGAACACCTGTTCGCTGCATCGCCGGCGGTGCCCGCACGTTCGTGCCCGAGGCGGGACTCGAACCCGCACGTCCTTTCGAACAAAGGCTTTTGAGGCCTTCGGGTCTGCCTATTCCCCACTCGGGCGTGCCGGGCGATGTTAGGCCGTGGCGCCCACCCTATTGGGTGCGCACGGCGCACGGATGCCCCGTACTCCCGTCGTCGGTGGGCCGGCCCCGGCCGTCGATGACCTGCCGGTAACGTGACCCGGGCCTTCCGATCGTGTCACCCTGGGGACACCCCGATCGGTCGGTCGAGGAAAGAAGAGGAGTCCGAGTGCTGGCGTTCACCTTCCCGGGTCAGGGATCTCAGCGACCCGGCATGGGCCGCGCCTGGCTGGAACACCCCTCGTGGGAGGTCGTCGAAGAGGCCTCGGCGGTGGCGGGCCGCGACGTCGGCCGGCTCCTCGTTGGACGTCGAGCAGGACGAGCTCACCCTCAGCGCCAACGCCCAGCTGGCCACCTTCGTCCTCAGCCTCGTCGTCCTCGACGCCATCGAGCGCGTCGGCATCGAGCCCACCCTGTGCGCGGGCCACAGCCTGGGCGAGTACACCGCGCTCGCCGCCAGCGGCGCGCTCGGCTTCGAGGAGGGCGTGCGCCTCGTGGTCGAGCGGGGCGAGGCCATGCACAACGCGGCCGAGGAGCATCCCGGCACGATGGCGGCGGTGATGGGCGCCGACGACGACGCCGTCGACGCCGCCTGCCAGCGCGCCGAGGGCGAGGTGTGGGTCGCCAACTACAACGCGCCCGGCCAGGTCGTCATCGCCGGGACCGCCGAGGCCGTGGCTCGGGCCGGCGCCATCGCCAAGGAGCTCGGCGCCCGCAAGGTCATGCCGATCCCCGTGGCGGGCGCCTTCCACACCATGCTCATGGCGCCGGCCCGGTCGTGGCTGCGCAAGTCGCTGGCGAGCACCGCCTTCAGCGTGCCCGAGATCCCCGTGGTCGCCAACGTCGACGCGCGGGCCCACACCGCGGCCGAGGACTGGCCCGGGCTGCTCTCGGCCCAGCTGTGCAGCCCGGTGCGCTGGCGCCAGAGCCTCGAGACCCTGGCCGGCATGGGCGCCACACGCTTCGTCGAGGTCGGCCCGGGCGGCGTGCTCACCGGGCTCGCCCGGCGCACCCTGCCCGACGCGCTGGCCAGTGCGGTGGCCACCCCCGACGACCTCGACACGCTCGTGAACGCCATCGCCGGGAGCGAGACCTGGAACGCCTACGCCGCCGCCCATCAGGGCGAGCACCTCTACACCTCGGAGCGGGTGGTGATCTCGCCCTGCGGCCGGGCGTGTTCGAGCCCGTCGCCGGGCTGGCCGCGCCCGGGGCCGGGAGCGCTCGCCCCCGACGGCACCGACGTCCCCGCGCGGCGAGGGCGCCCCCGTGGCGGTGGGCGACCTCCTCGGCACGGTGGGCGCGGCCGAGGTCCGCACCCCTTCGCCGGGCATCGTGGTGGGCTTCCTGGCCCATCCCGGCGAGCGCGTGGCGGCGGGCGAGCCCGTCGCCTGGCTGCGCGTGCAGGCCGACGGCGCGTGAGCCCCCCGGGAGCCGTCATCACCGGCTGGGGCACGGCCCTGCCCGACACCGTCGTCACCAACGCCGATCTCGAGGCCCGCCTCGACACCACCGACGAGTGGATCGTCGACGCGCTCGGGCATCCGCGAGCGGCGCATCGGCGGGCACGGTGTCGTCGCTCGCCATCGACGCCGGCGCGCCGCGCCCTCGAGCGCGCTGGCGCTGGCGCCCGACAGGTCGACCTGCTCGTGCTGGCCACGTGCACGCCCGACCTGGCCGTGCCGGCCACCTCCGCGGCGGTGCACTACGCCCTCGGGCTCTCGGGCGGCGCCTTCGACGTCAACGCGGCGTGCGCCGGGTTCGTCTACGCGCTGGTGGCGGCCCACGGCGCGGTCAGCTGCCGGCGCCGCGCACCGGGTGCTGCTCATCGGCGCCGACTGCGTGTCGCTGCATCACCGACCCCGACGACCGCGCCACGGCGGTGCTCTTCGCCGACGGCGCCGGGCGCGGTGGTGCTCGAGGCCAGCGACGACGACGGCCTGCTGGCGGTCGACCTCGGCGTCGACGGCAGCGCGCACGACCTGCTCACCTGCGCCCACGGCGGCTACATGGAGATGGAGGGCAAGGAGGTCTTCCGCCGCGCCGTGCGCATCACCGTCGAGTCGGCCTCCAACGCGCTCGAGCGGGCCAAGCTCACCCCCGACGACATCGCCCTGTTCGTCCCCCATCAGGCCAACCTGCGCATCATCGAAGCGGCGGCGGCGCGCCTCGGCATCCCCATGGACCGCGTCGCCGTCGTCGTCGACCGCACCGGGCAACACCTCGAGCGCCTCGGTCCCCCTGGCGCTCGCCGACGCCGCCGACGCCGGCCGACTGCGGCCCGGGGACCACGTCCTCATGTCGGGGTTCGGCGCCGGGATGACGTGGGCCAGCACCGTGGTGCGCTGGGACGTCGAGCACCGCCGGGGCGCACGACGTGAGCGGCCGGACCGACGCCGAGGCGTCGGCACCGCGGCCGGGTGGTGCTCGTCACCGGCGGCTCGCGCGGCATCGGCCTCGGCTGCGCCCGCCGCTTCCAGGCGCTGGGCGACCGGGTGGCGGTGACCTACCGCACCGCACCCGCCGGCCGACGCTGGTCGGGCCCGGCCCGAGCACCGTCGACCTGCTCGCCGGTGCCCTGCGACGTCAGCGACCCGGCCCAGGTCGAGTCGGCCTTCACGGCGGTGGAGGAGGCCTTCGGCCCCGTCGAGGTCCTCGTCGCCAACGCCGGGGTGACCAAGGACACGCTTGCTGCTGCGCATGGGCGAGGAGGCGTGGCACGAGGTCATCGACACCAACCTGACCGGCGTCTACCGGGTGGTGCGGCGGGCCTCGGGCCCATGGTGCGGGCCCATCGGGGGCGCATCGTGCTCGTGTCGTCGGTGGTCGGCTTCTTCGGGTCGCCCGGGCCAGGTCAACTACGGCGCCGCCAAGGCCGGGCTGGTCGGCCTGGCCCGGTCCCTGGCCCGCGAGGTCGGGCAGCCGGGGCATCACCGTGAACGTTGTCGCGCCCGGCGTGGTCGACACGGATATGATCGCCAGCCTGGGAGAACAGCGCGTGGAGCAACTCCTGGCGTTGGTGCCGTTGGGCCGCAGGGCCAGCCCCGCCGAGTTGCGGGGGCGGTGGCCTTTCTCGCCTCCGACGACGCGGCCTACATCACCGGTGCAGTGCTTCCGGTCGACGGCGGCCTGGCCATGGGACTGTGACGATGACGACCGACCGACACGTCCCGGGCCGACCGGGACACGACGCCGAGCAAGGAGGAAGCAGTGGCGCCGACGCCAGCTTCGACAAGTTCAAGGCGTGCGCGGTCGACGTGTTGCAGGTGCCGGCCGACAAGGTCGTGCCCGAGGCCCGCTTCGGCGACGACCTCGACGCCGACAGCCTCGACCTCGTCGAGCTCGTGATGGCCCTCGAAGAGGCCTTCGACGTCACCGTCGACGAGTCCGAGCTCGAGGGCATCGAGACCGTCGGCCAGGCCTACGAGCTGATCTCCGCCAAGCTCTGATGCTCCTCGGCGTCGGGCCCGACGGGCCTGTCCAGGGCGGCGGGTCGCCATCACCGGCATGGGCGTCGTCTCGTGCTGCGGGATCGGCCTCGACGCCTTCTGGGACGGGCCTGCAGCAGCCCGCGCCCGACGGCGAGCGCCGGGTGGCCGGCTTCGACCCGACGGCCTGGTTCGGCCCGAAGGAGGTCCGCCGGGTCGACCGCTTCGCGCAGTTCTCGGTCGCCGCCGCGGACATGGCGCTCGACGACGCCGGCGAGCATCGGCGCCGACCCCGATCGCTCCGGGGTCGTCTTCGCCACCGGCGTCGGCGGCCTCGAGACGCTCCAGGAGCAGATCGGGGTGTTCCACGAGAAGGGCCCACGGCGGGTGTCGCCCTTCCTCATCCCCATGATGATGGTCAACGCCGGCGCCGCCCACGTCTCGATGCGCGCCGGCTGCCACGGCCCGTGCGAGACCATCGCCACGGCCTGCGCGGCCGGGACCCACGCCATCGCCGCCGCCGCCCGACTGGTGGCCACGGGTCGCTGCGACGTGGCCATCGGCGGCGGAGCCGAGGCGGCCATGGTCGGGGATCGGCATGGCCGCCTTCGGCAACATGACGGCGCTGTCGAGCGAGGGAAGTCCCGACCCTTCGACGTCCGGCGCGACGGCTTCGTCTGCGCCGAGGGCGGCGCCGCGCTCGTCCTCGAGGACCTCGACCACGCCCGCCGGCGCGGGGCGCGCATCTACGCCGAGGTGCTCGGCTCGGCCTCGACCGCCGACGCCCACCACATCACCGCCCCCGCTCCGGGCGGCAACGGCGCCGCGGCGTGCATGGAGCTCGCCCTGGCCGACGCCGGCGTGCCGCCGGCCGACATCGGCCACATCAACGCCCACGGCACCTCCACCCCGCTCAACGACCTGGCCGAGTCCCAGGCCATCGAGAAGGTCTTCGGCGCTCCCTCGCCCCCGGTCACCTCCATCAAGGGCGTCACCGGGCACGCCCTGGGCGGGGCCGGGGCCATCGAGGCCGTGGCCACCACGCCTCACCATCGACCGCCGCCTCATCCCGCCCACGGCCGGCTACGAGCAGCCCGACCCCGAGATCCATCTCGACGTCGTCCACGGCGAGGCCCGCGCCTGGGACCCGGCCCCGGCGCTGTCGAACTCCTTCGGCTTCGGCGGCCACAACGGCTGCCTCGTCATCGGCCCTCCGCCGCCTGATCGCTCCCTCGGGCCCACAACCGCCCGGGCCGCACCGGGGGCCCGACCCCGCACGGTACGGTCGACACGATGACGATTCCCGAGGGCGGGCCGACCGCGGGGCCTGAGCCTGCGGACCTCGCCTTCGGCGCCTTCTCGTCGCATCCGCCCTGGGTCCTCGACCTCGACCGGCTCTCGTGGAGCGCGGGCATCGACGGGCTCCGGGCCCGGACCCGGGCCGAGGCTCCCCGGCTCACCCGCCGCCGCCGGCTCCCGCCCGGGTCCCGGGTCGTGCGGGTGGGTGCGGTCCTCGGCACCGGCCCTGGCGGGTTGGTACGTCGGCGACCGCCGCCGGGGCCAGCACCGCTCACGGGCCGGGCTGTCGCGTCGTCTGCGCCGGGCCTTCGAGCGCCTCGGGCCCACCTACATCAAGCTGGGACAGATCCTCTCCTCGGGCGAGGGGCTCTTCCCCGAGGAGCTCGTGGCCGAGTTCCGGCTGTGTCGCGACCAGGTGCCGGCCGAGCCCTTCGCCGTGGTCCGCCGCATCGTCGAAGCCGACCTGGGCCGGCCCCTCGAACAACAGTTCAGCGAGTTCGAGCGCACGCCCATCGCCGCCGCGTCGGTCGCCCAGGTCCACGCGGCGCGACTGCGCAGACGGGGAGGCCGTCGTCGTCAAGGTGCAGCGCCCCGACGTGGCCACCTTGGTGCGGCGCGACCTCGCCGCGATGAGCTGGATCGCGCCGCTCCTCGTCGGCCGGATCCCGGTCGCCGCGCTGGCCAACCCGCCCGCCCTGGTGGAGCTGTTCGGCGAGACCATCGTGGAGGAGCTCGACTTCCGGCTCGAGGCCCAGAACATGCTCGACGTGGCCCGCGTCCTCGCCGACACCGGTCAGCGCGCCATCGTCGTGCCCCGGCCCCACCCGTCGCTCGTGACGCGGCGGGTGCTCGTCATGGAGCGGCTCGACGGCTTCGCGTGGGGCGACGCCGACGCCATGCGCGCCGCGGGGATCGACACCGAGGCGGTGCTCCACGCCGCGCTGATCGCGTTCCTCGAGGGCGCCCTGCTCTACGGGGTCTTCCACGGCGACCTCCACGGCGGCAACCTCTTCGTCCAGCCCGACGGCCGCGTGGCCCTGCTCGACTTCGGCATCACCGGCCGCTTCGACGAGCCGCGGCGGCTGGCCTTCCTCCGCCTGGTCATCGGCGGCGTCGGCCAACGACGTCCCCGGCCAGATCGCGGCGATGCGCGACCTCGGCGCGCTCCCCGTCGACGTCGACATCGACGCCGTGATCCGCGACCTCGGCCTCGACCGGCCCCCCGATCGACCCCACCACCCTCACCGCCGAGGAGCTCACCGCCGAGATCCGCAACCTCACCAAGGGCCTCTCGGCTACGGGGCCCGCATGCCCAAGGAGCTCATGCTCTACGTGAAGGACATGCTCTTCCTCGACGGCGCCCTGGCCGTGATGGCGCCCAACGTGGACGTCATCGGCGAGATCGTCAAGGTCGTCATGTACTTCCACGAACGCCACGGCGACCGCATCGCCAGGGAGATGGGCGTGGAGCCGGGCGCCATCCCCGCGCTCGACGTGGCCGGCATCCGGGCCTCGCTGGGCGTCGACGAGACCGTCGACGCCATCACCTACCGCGAGCTCCAGGAACGGCGCGAGCTCATCCGCCGTCGCCTCGAGCACCACCAGCGGGGCCGGCGCTCGGCCGGCGCCGGACGCCGTTAGGCCGGCGACGTCGCCGCGCTGCCGGCGACGAGTGCGTGTCCCGAGTCGGCGCCCGTGCCCGGAGCTGCCCCGTCGAGTCGCCGGCGGGGGCCCATGGGCTGCCACGTCCCGCCGTTGGCCTGGAGCACGGTCTGGTCGGTGACCTGCTTGGCCGTCGAGGTCCCACCCGACACCACGGCGGTCACCCGGACCGTGTCTCCGGTCTTCACGCTCCCGATGCCCATCTCGCCGCCGTTGACGCTGCGTGCCCGAGTCGACCGTGAAGGTGCCCGACGTGCCGTCCGCGCTCTTCACGGTGAGCGACCACGTGCTGCCCGACGTGTCGGTGACGTCGGAGACCGTGCCGGTGCGCTCCGACAGGGTCTCGTAGCCGTTGGGGCCCTTGATGGTGAACTGGCCGTAGATGAGGGCCCGCCCCCGAGCCCGACAGCCCCGAAGCCGCCGCCGGCGCCCGAAGCCACCTCGCATGCCGACCCGGCCCACCGAACCCGTGGGGCCGACCCGGGGCCGTCGTCGTGGTCGTGGTGCACGTCCGAGGCCGTGACCGTGGCGGGGCTCGGCCCCCGCGGGCCCGGCGACGTGGCGCGCCTGGGCCAGGGCCGTGGCCCCCACCGCCACCCCGGCGGCGGCACCGACGCCGACCGCCAACTTCAACAGCCGGTGTCGGGGCCGAGGCGCGCTCGGCCTGGGCGGCCCGGGCCCCCAGGGCGAGCCGCGGGTCGTCCTGCGGGCGTCACCGGCGTGTCGTTCATGGCTCAGCCTCTCCGTCTCGTCGGCAGGGGGGCCGTTCTCGGACGACGGTACGCCTCGTTCCTGTGGCGAAACTGTGGATTTCGACCCGGTGAGCGACGGTCAGGGCGGCGTCGTCGATGCCGGCGCGCAGCGAGGCCACGAACGCGCCGGCGCCTCTCGGGGCCCTGCCCGTCGAGCAGTCGGCGCACGATGGCCGAGCCCACCACCACGCCGTCGGCCGTCGACGCAGGCCTGGGCGGCCTGTTCGGGTGTCGACACCCCGATGCCGATGCACACCGGGCGGTCGGTGACGCGCTGCGGACCATCTTGGCCACGTCGCCGGCGCTGGCGGCCAGCGCGGCGCGCTCGCCGGTCACGCCCATGACGCCGACGCCGTAGACGAACCCCCGGGCGCGCTCGCAGATGGCGCCGGCCCGGCGCCAGCGGCGTCGACGGCGCGACCAGCAGCACGGTGGCCACGCCGGCGTCGTCGGCCTCGGCGCACCATTCGCTCGCCCTCCTCGAGCGGGAGGTCGGGGATGATGGCCCCGGCCACCCCGGCGTCGGCCAGGGACCGGGCGAAGCGGCGCAGGCCGGCCCGGAACACGATGTTGTAGTACGTCATGACGCACAGGGGCACGGCCAGATCCGCACGCGCCAGCGCGTCGAGCACCGACGTCGGCGTCGTGCCGCGCTGCAGCGCCCGCAGCGACGCCTCTTGGATGGTGGGCCCGTCGATCATGGGGTCGGAGAACGGGATGCCGATCTCCACCGCGTCGGCACCGGCGTCGGCCACGGCGTGGACCGCCTCGATCCAGTCCGGCCCCATCCCCCCGGTCACGTAGGGCACGAGCAGCTTGCGCCCCGCGTCGCGCCGGTCCCGCAGATGGGCCTCGAGGGTCCGTCCCGCACGCGGGCGGCCGGGCCTGACGGTCACGTCACCGCAGCATGCTCGCGGACCTGGGCCACGTCCTTGTCGCCCCGCCCCGACAGCGTGACGAGCACGGTGGCGCCCGCCGGGCACGGTCGGCCCCGCCTCGCGCACCAGCCAGGCCAGGGCGTGGGCGGGCTCCGAGCGCGGGGATGATGCCCTCGGTCTCCGACAGCAGCCGGAAGGCGGCCAGCGACCTCGTCGTCGCCGGCCTGCTCGTAGCGGGTCCGCCCGATCGACGACAGGTGGGCGTGCTCGGGGCCGATGCCCGGGATAGTCGAGCCCGGCCGAGATCGAGTAGGCCTCGGCGATCTGGCCGACCTCGTCCTGGAGGACGTAGGACTTCATCCCGTGCACCACGCCGGGCACGCCCCGGCCCGACGGCCGCCCCGCCGGCGGCCTCGACCCCGACGAGCGACGGCGTCGGTGTCGACGAATCCGGCGAAGGTCCCCGCCGCGTTCGACCCGCCGCCGATGCAGGCCACCACCCAGTCGGGGTCGGCTCCGTCGAGCAGGGCCCGGCACTGCTCGCGGGCCTCGTCGCCCACCACCCGCTGGAGCTCGCGCACCATCCACGGGTAGGGATGCGGGCCCCATCACCGACCCGAGGCAGTAGTGGGTGTCGGCCACGTTCGCCACCCAGTCCCGCAGCGCCTCGTTCACGGCGTCCTTGAGGGTGCGGCTCCCGGCCGCGCACGGGACGGACCTCGGCGCCGAGCAGCTCCATGCGGAAGACGTTCAGCTCCTGGCGCTGCGGTGTCGACCTCGCCCATGTACACGACGCAGTCCATGCCGAACAGCGCCGCGGCGGTGGCCGGCGGCCACGCCGTGCTGGCCGGCGCCGGTCTCGGCGATGAGCCGCCGCTTGCCCATCCGCCGGGCCAGCAGCGCCTGGCCGATCACGTTGTTGAGCTTGTGCGAGCCGGTGTGGGCGAGGTCCTCGCGCTTGAGCAGGACCCGCACGCCGAGGCGCTCCGACAGCCGGTGGCACTCGGTGACCGGCGTGGGCCGCCCGCCGTAGTCGCGCAGGATGGCGTCGAACTCGGCGTGGAAGGCCGGGTCGGCCCAGGCGGCGCGGAAGGCCGTCTTCGAGCTCCAGGCACGCCGGCATGAGCGACTCGGGGACGAAGCGTCCCCCGAACTCGCCGAAGCGGCCGCTCGCCGACGGCTCGCCCATGACGCTCGGGGCGACGGGCTCTTCGCCCTCGGCGGCGGAGGCGCTCACCCGTCCTCCTGCCAGTCGAAGGGCCCGCCGACCTCGTCGCCGTCGTCGGCGGCTCGCGACGCGTGGCCTCGTCGTCGACGGCCTCACCCGCGGCGGCGCGCGCCGCCATCACGAAGGCCCGGACCTTGCGCGGGTCCTTGCGACCGGGCTCGGACTCGACGCCCGACGGACACGTCCACCCCGAAGGGGTGGAGATGGGCGATGGCGTCGGCCACGTTGTCGGCGTGGAGCCCGCCCGACACGATCAGCCGGGCCGGGTCGACCACGCCCTCGGCCAGGCGCCAGTCGAACACCTCGCCCGACCCCGGCGACTGGGCGTCGACGAGGACGGTCTCGACGCCGTAGTCGTCGATGCGGGCGATGTTGCGGTGCCCGGCGGGAAAGGCCTTGATGGTGAACGGCACCCGCTCGCGCCACCCAGCGGGTGTCCTCGGCCGTCTCGTCCCCGTGGAGCTGCGCGCCGCGCAGGCCGATGCCGTTGACGATGTCGACCACCCGCGTCCGCGCCTCGTTGCGGAACACCCCCACGGTGAGGATCTCGGGCGGGACGCGCTCGATGATGCGCCGCACGGCCTGGGGCGCGACCTGGCGCGGCGAGGGGGCGAACACGAACCCGATGGCGTCGGCCCCGAGCCCGACGGCCAGGAGGGCGTCGGCCTCCGAGGTGATCCCGCAGATCTTCACGAGCACGGGCTCACCTCTCGGTCACCGCGCCGCGCGCCGCGGCGTCGACGCCCGGCGCGCCCACCGCGGTGCCCGGTGAGCGCCCGCACCGCGGCGCGCCGGTCCGGAGCCCGGATGAGCGACTCCCCCACCAGCACGGCCTGGTAGCCCGGCGTCGGCCAGACCGCGCGACGTCGTCGGCGCCGCCGGATCCCGGACTCGGCCACCGCCACGACCTCGGGCGGGATCCGCTCCACCAGGCGCAGGGCGCGTCCGCGGTCGACCGCGAACGTCGTCAGGTCGCGCTGGTTGACCCCGACGAGCTCGGCCCCGGCGTCGAGGGCCCGGTCGAGCTCGGCCTCGTCGTGCACCTCGACCACGGCGTCGAGGGTGAGCTCCTGGGCCAGGTCGAGGAAGCTCGAGAGCTCGTCGTCGGACAGCGCGGCGACGATCAGCAGCACGGCGTCGGCCCCCATGAGCCGGGCGTCGCAGACGTCGGCGAGCGGACACGGTGAAGTCCTTGCGCAGGACGGGCAGGCCGCAGGCCGAGCGGGCCGCCGCCAGGTCGGCCGCCGACCCGGCGAAGAACTCCTCGTCGGTGAGCACCGAGACGCAGGCCGCGCCCCCCGGCCTCGTAGTCGGCGGCCACGGCGGCGGGGTCGAGGTCGGCGTCGAGGGCCCCTTCGACGGCGAGCGCCGCTTGACCTCGGCGATCACGGCCAGCGTCCCCGCCGGCCGGGACCGAGCCAGGCTCCGGGCGAACGGGCGCGTGTCGGGCGCGCAGGCCGGGCCCGGTCCACGAGGTCGTCGAGGCGCCGGGCGTCGGCGGCGGCCCGGGCGCGGTGCGTGGCGAGGATCCCCGTGAGGTAGGTGTCGGGCGGCACCGGCGCGAGCCTAATGGGCGGCGCTCGGCGCCTAGCGCTCCTCGGGCCCCGGCGTCGGCTACCGACGGGACGTACGAGCTGCGACATCACACTTCCCTCATCGTCTCTTCACAGCCCGTTGACCGCCGCGTTGTGTGATGGCGACGATGCCGCACAACCCGAGGGTCCCCGTGCGCCGCACTCCCCCGGTGGCAGGCTGGTGCCGGTGGCAGCAGACGGGGACACCATCGTCGTCATCGAGGACGACCAGAACATCTCCGACCTGGTGGCGCTGTACCTGCGCCGCGAGGGCTTCCGGGTGCTGCAGGCGCCCGACGGCGAGCAGGGCCTCGCCTACGTCGACGCGGGACCGGCCCAAGCTCGTGGTGGTCGACGTCGGCCTTCCCGGGCGAGCTCGACGGCTTCGACGTGTGCCGCCGGCTGCGCGCCGCGGGCGACGTCCCCGTCGTGATGCTCACGGCCCGCGACGACGAGGTCGACCGGGTGGTCGGGCTCGAGCTCGGCGCCGACGACTACGTCACCAAGCCGTTCTCGCCGCGCGAGCTCGTGGCCCGGGTGCGCGCCATCCTGCGCCGGGCCGGGTCGCCGACGCGGGTCGAGCCCACGGTGCTCGAGGTCGGCGACGTGGTCATCGACACCGGGCGCCGCGAGGTGCGCCAGGGCGAGTCGGTGGTGGCGCTCACCAGCCGCGAGTTCGACCTGCTCGCCTACCTGGCGCTCAACACCGGGCCTGGCGCTGTCGCGGCGCCAGCTGCTCGACGGGGTGTGGGGGGAGGGCTGGTACGGCGACGAGCGGACCGTCGACGTCCACGTCCGGCAGCTGCGCAAGAAGCTCGGCGACGGCCTGCCTCTCACCACGGTGTGGGGGGTCGGCTACCGGCTGGGCTGACGCCGGCCCGTGCGCCGTCGCATCACCGTCGCCATCCTCGGCGTGGTCATCGGGACCCTCGTCCTGACCGTCGTGGGCGGCCTCCTCCTCGTGCGACGGGCCGCCATCTCGACCGCCGAGAACGAGATCACCTCCGAGGCCCAGGCCATCGGCGGGCTCATGTCCTCGCACCCCGCCTTCACCCGAGCGCCGGCGATCTCGACGCGCTGCGCCGCGTGGGCGCCTTCGACCGGCTGACCCTGGTCGGGCCTGGCGCCGACGGGCTCCATCGCACGCCGTCCCGCCCCCTTGGCGGCCCGGTTGCTGCAACGTCGCCGCCCTGCGCGCCGGGGAGACCGTGGCGGGCAACGTGGGCCACGTCGTCTTCGTGGCCCAGCCCCTCGACCTGTCGCTGGCGCCAACGACAGGCCCTCGACGACGGCCTGCCCGCGTCGGACGTGCGCGTCCTCGTGGTCACGCGCCACGTGGCCAACCCCGTCAACGGGGTCGACTACTTCGTCTCGGTGGCGGGCGTCGTGCTCCTCGCCGGCGTCGTCGTGGCGGCGGTGCTGGCCCGCCGCATCAGCGCCCCGATCGTGCGGGCCGTGGACGCCACCCGCCAGATCGCCGGGGGCAACCTCGAGGCCACCGTCCCGGTGCGACCGGGCGAGTACCCCGAGCTCGCCGAGCTGGCCGACGGCCATCAACACCCTGGGCGAGAACCTGGGCCGCGCCCAGGGCCTCGAACGCGAGTTCCTGCTGTCGGTCTCCCACGAGCTGCGCACCCCGCTGACCTCGATCCGGGGCTACGCCGATGCCATCGCCGACGGCGCCACCGACGACGTCCCCGGTGCGGTCAGCGATCATCGGCAGCGAGGCCCGCCGTCTCGAGCGCCTCGTCCAGGACCTGCTCGACCTGGCCCGGCTCCAGGCCGCGTCAATTCTCGCTCCACACCCAACGCGTCGAGTGCGCCGCGCTGGCCCGGACCGTGGCCGAGGGATTCCAACCCGAAGCCGCCG
Source organism: uncultured Acidimicrobiales bacterium (assembly GCA_963796765.1). Lineage (GTDB taxonomy): Bacteria > Actinomycetota > Acidimicrobiia > Acidimicrobiales > UBA8190 > Chersky-840. The sequence goes on from CAWCMY010000003.1 coordinate 88,581, forward strand.
CGTCGGGCGTCGACCTCGTCGCCCGACGCTCCGGCCGGCGTCTCGTTGTGGGCCGACGCCGATCCCGACCGTGTGGGCCAGGTCGTCGCCAACCTCATCGAGAACGCCCTGAAATTCGCCGCCACCACGGGTCGAGGTCGGCGCCCAGCGGCGTGGACGGGTGGGTGGCGGTGTGGGTCTCCGACGACGGCCCCGGCGTCAGCCCCGATGACCTCCCCCACATCTTCGAGCGCCACTACAGCTCGGACCGCGTCCCGGGTCGCAAGTCGGGCGTCGGGCTGGGCCTCGCCATCGTGGCCGAGCTGGCCTCGGCCATGGACGGCAGTGGTCGACGCCCAGTCGCCGCTCGTCGACGGCCGCGGCGCCCGCATGGTGTTGTGGCTGCGAGCGCCGTCCGAGCTCCCGACGGGCACGAGGACGACCCCGACGAGTCGACCGTCGGTCGATGCTGACGCCGGCGCTCCCCCTCCACCCCCCTGTGTAGGGGGAGCGCCTGCTGGCGTCAGTCCCGGTTGCGGCCCTGAGGCTCCCAACCGTCGAACCACAGCCCCGGCGATCCTCCCGCCTTCGGATAGGCAGGCTTGGCACTGGCGGCTCGGCGGCGGCGCCGACCACACGTTACGGTCGCCGTCGGGCTCATCGGCGGCGGCGTCGACGCACGGTGGCGGTGGCCGGGCACGGCCGGTGGCGCCAGGCGCAGCACCCGCCGCAGCAGGCTCCGGGGCCGCTCCACCAGGGCGAGGACGACCGAGCCGAGGTACAGGACGATGAACCCGACCACGGCCACGACCCACAGGTGCGGTCCGGGGCCGGTGGTGGCCAGCGACGACGGTGGCGGTGGACCGTGGTGCGGCCGTGGTGGCGCGTCGCGGGGCCGCCGTGGTGGGCGTGGTGGCGGCCGTGGTGGGCGTCGGCGCCACCCGCGGTCGCCGAGGCGATCACCGGCGAGGCCTTGGCCGCCGTCGGCGCATTGGCCACGATGCCCGTGGTCGGCGCTGTTGTTCGGGTAGGGCGTGCAGGTCAGGTTGAGCGTGCTGCCCGACACCACCAGCGTCAGGCTGATGGCCGGGTCCACGGTGAGGCTGATGGCGCCGCCGGTGGCGGTGAAGGGCCCGACCGTCCCCGGCGTGGCGGGCAGGTTCAGCGTGAGGCCCGTCGGTCGGCACCGGGCTCGGGATCGGCGCGTTGATCGTGATGGAGGCGCGGCGAGCGAGGCCGGCGTGGCGCCGGTGGCGTCGACCTTGAGGGTGGCGGTCCCGGCGATGGACGAGTTCCCCAGGGCCGCGGCCGCGCGACGACGATCGAGCTCGGGAGGCTGACCGTCGACTGCGTTGTTGGTGAGGTTGAACTGCGGCCCCCGCGGCCGGCGACGCCGGCGTGATGGTCCCCGTGGTGACGACGTCGTTCAGCGCGATGTTGCCCACGGGCGTGCCCGGGCAGTACAGCTCGTACGGGAGACGAGTCGGCGAACGCCGGCGTCGCCGATGCGGCGAACAGCGCGAACATGCCGCCGCTCCCACCGACCAGTCCCGACGATGACGGCCGCGACTGCGCGTCCTCTGCGGCTCGACCTTGCCATCGTTCCCCCCCTATTCGGCGGCACCTTCGACATCCACGAGTGTCACGTCCTCCTCGGTCGCCCGAGCCGGCTGCGCGGCCCCCGCTCGAGTTGGTCCCCGTGACGGGCACCATGACGCGCGAGGGCGTTCGCCTGCAACACCTCCTACGCACGTTACGGAGTCCCGGCCCGACTCGGCATCATCACGATTGACGATTTCCCGCCCCAGTCTTTGGCCATTCTGACCTGGGAGAACGTCCGCAGGACGCGCGAGAACAAGGCTCACGCGGGTGAGCTCGTGCCGGGTCGCGAGACCCAGGACGCCTATGCCTCGGGTGCCGCCCAGACCTGCTCGCGCGGCCCGGGATGGCCCAGGTGGTACCCCTGGGCGAATTCGCAGCCGATGACCCGCAGGGCGGCCGCCTGGGCCGGGGTCTCGACCCCTTCGGCCACCAGCGACAGCCGGAGCTCGTGGCCGAGGGCGATCAGCGCCCGCACCATGACCGCCCCGTGGGGGTTGCTGGTCGAGTCGAGCGCGGCGACGAACTCGGGGGCGATCTTCAACGACGAGATGGGAAGGTCCTGGAGCCACGACAGGTTGCACTCCCGGGACCCGAAGTCGTCGAGGTTGAACCGCACCCCCATCTGGCTGAGCGCCACCACCGCGGCCGGCGACGCCGCAGCCACCCGGGCCGCGTCCTCGGACAGGTCGATGCTGAGCATGGTGGGGGCCACGCCGTGCTTGCGGGTGAGCTCCTCGAAGGTCTGGGCGAACTGGGGGTCACTGAGCTCCCGGCCCGACACGTTGAGCGTCAGGCGGAAGTGGTCGGGAAGGTTCTCCGAGCTCGCGCCACAAGACCAGCTCGGTGAGGGCCCGGTCGAGGGTCCAACGGCCCAGTGCCTCGGCCATCCCGACCTCGCCCGCCACGTCGAGGAACTCGCCGGGCAGGAGCAGGCCCTGGTCGGGCCGCTGCCACCGCAACAGCGCCTCGGCGCCGACGACCTGACCGCTGTGGAGGTCCACCACGGGCTGGTAGAAGAGCGCCAGCTCGCCGTTGTCCATGGCGTTTTGGAGCCCGTGCTCGATCTCGTAGCGAGAAACGCACGCGGTCACGCATGGAGGGGTCGAACATACGCGAGGCCCGACCCTCGTCGCGGGCCCAGTACATGGCCAGCTCGGCGTTCTCGAGGACGTTGTCGGCGGTCTCGCCGGCCAGTCCGGGTCGGTGAGGACGATGCCGACGGTGGGCCGCACCCGGTGCTCCACCCCGTGCACGATGACCGGCCGGGCCGCACCGTCGAGGATGAGGCTGGCGATGCGCAGGGCGTCGGTGTCGGAGTGGACATCCGCGCACGCCACGACGAACTTGTCGTTGGCCACCCTCGACACGATGTCGGTCTTGCGGCGGGCCACCGACAGCCGGCTGGCGACCTCTCGTGCCACCTGCTCGGCCGCGCCCGCACCGAACTGCTGGTTCACTTCCTGCCACCCGTCGAGCTCGACGAACAGCACGGCCAGCGCGCTCCCGGCGCGCTGGGCGCCGGCCAGGGCCTTGTCCAGCTGGTCCTCGAGCAGGGCGCGGTTCGGCGGCTCGGCGAACACCTCTTCGACGGCCTCGGGGGCCACGGGCCGGTGCCGGCCACCGCGGCGGTGCTCGGCAGCCGGCGGGGCCGCCTGGGCCTGTGACGCTCATCTCCTCGATGACCCGGCCCAGGCGGTGGTTCTCGACGGCGAGCGCTCGTTGGGTGAGGGCGTTGCGAACGGTCTGGACGAAGGCCTGGGGAACGAGCGGCTTGACGAGAAGCCCGTCGAGGTGGGCCGACGCAGCCAGCGCGCTGTCGAGCGACGCCAGGCCGGTGAGCAAGAGGACCGGCGTGTCGGGGTCCTCTTCCTTGAGCCGGCGGGCCAGCTCCACCCCGGTGTGGTCAGCGAGCTGGTGGTCGACCACCACCGCGGCGGGACGCTGCAGTCCGTGCAACGTCAGCGCCTCGGTCGGGTCCGAGGCCACGAACACCTCGATGCCCGCCCCCTTGAGCACCGACGCGAGGCTGTCCCTGGTGGCCTGGTCGTCGTCGACGACAAGGACCGAGTCCTCTAGCACGCTGGGTTGGAACGCAGACAACGGAAGGCCCCCCTACAAGCTCCAGGTCGACTTGGGCGGCGATTTCCGCCGTCCGAGCACGCCTCTCAGTGATGATGCACCCACGGCCCATCTCTACCGCGATCCCCCGCCACCAGGTCGGCCGCTACCTGGTATCCGGTGACAACCAAGCATCTCACCACTCCTCGCGCGAAGTCAACGTCGGCACGTCAGTCGTGACCGGGAATGGTGCGATATACCCAGGCACGGTCACCACTCTCTGTGGTGATTCATCCCACCATCAGTGCGTTTGCGGACCCTCGGCGGCGCCCAGTACCTCGAGGACCCGTTCCACCGCCTCGGCCAGGGGCAGGTGGTGGCCGACGACGAGGTCCGGATCGGTGGGCGGCTCGTAGGGGTGGTCGAGCCCCGTGAACGACGAGATCGCCCCCGTCGAGGCCCGGGCGTAGAGGCCCTTGGGGTCGCGCTGGGCGCACACCGAGATGGGGGTGGCCACGTAGACCTCGACGAACCGGATCCCGGCGTCCTCGTGCAGGGCCCGGGCCCGGCTGCGGCCCTTGGCGTAGGGGCTGATGAGCGCGGCCAGGGCGACGAGCCCGGCGTCGGCGAAGAGCAGGGCCACCTCGGCGACGCGGCGGACGTTCTCCTCGCGGCCCTCGGGACTGAAGCCGAGGTCGATGTTGAGGCCGCTGCGGATGTTGTCGCCGTCGAGGCGGTAGGCGGGGCGACCGCTTGCCACCAGACGCTCCTCGACCGCCGCGGCCAGGGTGGACTTGCCCGATCCCGACAAGCCCGTGAACCAGACCGTGGCGCCCCGCGGTGCCGAGGGCCCCCCAGCGCTCGGTCGCGGGTGAGACGGCCCACCGACCACACCAGGTCCGAGACCGGGGCCATGGTCAGTCCGCCCCGAGGATCATGCCGGCACCGACGGTGGCGTTGGTGTCTTCGGCCGCCACGACGAACGATCCGGTGAAGCGGTTGCGCCGGTAGCTGTCGTAGAAGAGGGGCTGGGTGACGCGCAGGCTCACCCGGCCCACGTCGTTGAGGCGCAACGTGTCGGCCGAGTCGTCGCGGTGCAGCGTGTTGACGTCCAGGCTGTAGTGGACGTGTCGCACCTGGGCCCGCACCCATCGGGTGGTGTGCTTGAGGGCCACCACGTCGCCCTCGGCCAACGGCCGTTCGGCCATCCAGCACATCATGGCGTCGATGTCCTGGCCCACGGTGGGCTGGTTGTGGGGGCGGCAGATGAGGTCGCCGCGCGACACGTCGAGGTCCTCGGCCAGCCGGACCATCACCGACATGGGCGCGAAGGCCTCCTCCACGGGGCCGTCGAAGGTGTCGATCGCCGCGATGGTGGTGGTGAGCCCCGAGGGCAGCACCAGTGACCTCGTCGCCGGGCCGGAAGACCCCGCCCGCCACCCGCCCGGCGTAGCCCCGGAAGTCGGGCACCGTCGACGCCGTGGGCCGGACCACCCACTGCACGGGCAGCCGGGGGTCGATGAGGTTGCGGTCCGAGGCGATGTAGACCTGCTCGAGGTGGTGCAGGAGCGACGGGCCCCTCGTACCACGCACATGTTGAGCGACCGCTGCACGACGTTGTCGCCGTGGAGCGCCGAGATGGGGATGAAGGCCAGGTCCGTGACCTCGAGACGGGTGGCGAAGGCCTTGAACTCCTCGCGGATGCGCGTGAAGACCGCCTCGTCGTAGTCGACGAGGTCCATCTTGTTGACACACACCAGGAGGTGCGGGACCCGCAGCAGCGAGGCCAGGAAGGCGTGGCGCCGGGTCTGCTCGACGATCCCCTTGCGGGCGTCGACGAGCACGAGGGTGAGGTCCGCGGTCGAGTTCCCCGTCACCATGTTCCGGGTGTACTGGATGTGCCCGGGGGTGTCGGCGATGATGAATTTCCGCAGCGGCGTGGCGAAGTAGCGGTAGGCCACGTCGATGGTGATGCCCTGCTCGCGCTCGGCCCGCAGCCCGTCGGTGAGCAGGGCGAGGTCGGTGTACTCGTCGCCGCGCTGGCGGCTCAGGCGCTCCACCGCCTCGAGCTGGTCCTCGAAGATGGCCTTGGAGTCGTAGAGGAGCCGGCCGATGAGCGTGCTCTTGCCGTCGTCGACCGAACCGGCGGTGGCGAAACGGAGGAGTTCCATGCCTAGAAGTACCCCTCGCGCTTGCGATCCTCCATCGACGCCTCGCTGAACCGGTCGTCGGCACGGGTGGCGCCGCGCTCGGTGAGCCGCGACACCGCCGTCTCGGCGATGATCTCGTCGACGGTCACGGCGGTGGACTCCACCGCTCCGGTACAGGTCATGTCGCCCACGGTCCGGTAGCGGACGTTGGTCTCGAAGGGCTCCTCGTCGTCGAGGACCGTCACGAACTGGTTGAGGGCGAGCAGCATGCCGTCGCGTCGGAACACGGTGCGGCGGTGCGAGAAGTAGATCGACGGGACCTCGATGTGCCTCCTGGGCGATGTACTGCCAGATGTCGAGCTCGGTCCAGTCCGACAAGGGGAAGACCCGGATGTGCTCGCCGCTGCGGTGCCGACCGTTGAAGAGCCCCCACAGCTCGGGGCGCTGGTTCTTCGGGTCCCACTGCCCGAACTCGTCACGAAACGAGTAGACCCGCTCCTTGGCCCGGGCCTTCTCCTCGTCCCGGCGGGCGCCGCCGAACACGGCGTCGAAACGGTGCTCGGTGATGGCGTCGAGCAGGGTCCTGGTCTGGAGCCGGTTGCGCGACGGGTTCGGGCCCGGGTCCTCGGCGACCCGCCCGCTGTCGATCGACTCCTGGACCGAGGCGATCTTGAGCTGGGCGTCGAGCTCGGCCACCCGGCGGTCCCGGAATTCGAGGACCTCGGGGAAGTTGTGGCCGGTGTCGACGTGCATGACCGGGAAGGGCAGCCGGGCCGGCCAGAAGGCCTTCTCGGCCAGCCGGAGCATGACCACCGAGTCCTTGCCGCCCGAGAACAGCAGCACGGGGCGCTCGAACTCGGCCACCACCTCGCGCATGATGTGGACCGACTGCGCCTCGAGGGCCTCGAGATGAGAAAGCTGGTACTGCCCGGCTCCCGCACGTCCCCCCATAGAACAACGAGAATAGCTTGGCCTGGTCTCTTTCCGATACGGTCCCCGACCTCGACCTCCCGGGCCCACCTCGAGATCCAGGAGCGAATTTGGCGACAATCGACGACGACGAGCTGGCCGCCCGCATCGCCGAGGAGGCGGGGCGCGTCCTCCTCGAGCTGCGGCGGGCCCATGGGGCTCGACGACGCCAAGGCCCTCGGCGCCGAGGGCGACCGGCGCTCGAACGAGCTCATCATGGCCGCCCTCGGCGACGCCCGTCCCGACGACGCCGTGCTCTCCGAGGAAGGAGGCGCCACGCGCCGGACGACCCGGACCGGGCCGGCGTCAGCCGGGTGTGGGTCGTCGACCCTCTCGACGGGACCCGGGAGTACTCCGAGGGACGCGACGACTTCGCCGTCCACGTCGGCGCTCGTCGTCGACGGCCTGCCCATGGTCGGGGCCGTGGCGCTGCCGGGCAGAGGGCTCGTGCTCGTCACCGGGGCCCGGCGCTCTCGGGACCGGGCCCTGGCGCCGCGCCGCCGACGGACCGCTGCGCATCGTCGTGAGCCGCACCCGGCCCCCCGTCGAAGCCGAGCGGGTGGCGGCGCGGCTCGGGGCCGAGCTCGTGCCCATGGGGTCGGCCGGCGCCAAGACCGCGGCGGTGCTCCGCGGGCTCGGTCGACGCCTACGTCCACTCCGGCGGCCAGTACGAATGGGACTCGGCCGCGCCGGTGGCCGTGGCCCACGCCTACGGCGCCTACGCGGCGCGCCTCGACGGCTCGGCGCTCGTCTACAACCAGCCCGACCCCTGGCTCCCCGATCTGCTGGTGTGCCGGCCCGAGCTGTCGGGCGACATCCTCGACGCCGTGCTCCGCCGTAGCTCGCGTCAGACCGAGGCGGCAGGCACGCGCGACCTCAGACGAGCGGCAGGGCGCGCACCTCGGCGCGACCACCGAGCGTCGGCACCCGTCGTCGACCCCGCACGCAGGCGCAGCTCCGACGGTGCTCGGGGGCGTCACGGTCCGGTGCACGTAGCCGAGCGCCACCGGGACATCCGAGGGCCGGCGACCACGCCGACGATGTCACCGTGCCGACGACCTTGCCCTCGACGACGATCTCGGACCCCCGGGGACGACCGAGCTCGCGGCGGTCCGCGCCCGCCGGTGCCGAGCGGCCACCGACCAACCCCCGCAGGTGGCGGGCCACCCGGTTGCCCCGGGCGTCGAGCCGGGCCACGAGCTCCTGGCCCGTGTAGCAACCCTTGGTGAAGCTCACCGACCGGTCGAGGAGGTCGGCTTCCGCCGCGATGGTGCGCTCGTCGAGCTCGGCGCCCATGACGCGGGATGCCCGCCTCGACGCGCACCGACTCCCAGGCCTCGGCCGAGCACAGCCCGCACCCCGTCGGGGACGTCGGGGGCCTCGCCCAGCAGGTCGACCCCCGACACGCCGTTCCACGAGAACGGCCGCGAGTCACACGCCGTGCCAGGCTGCGCTCCTGCCGACCAGCCCGGCGCCGGCGCGCCCGGGCCCCGCAGCGCCACACAGCGCCACGCCAGCGGTTCGATGCTCCACCTTGACGCGGAGCTTGAAGCGCGCCAGGCGCGTCGCCACGGCCGCTCGCCGAAGCCGGCGTCGACGTCGAGGATCAACTCCTCGTCGCCGGTGCGCGTCACGCGGACCAGCGCGTCGAGCTTGCCCTGTGGCGTGAGGATCAGCGCGTCGGCCGACGCGCCCACCTCGAGGGCGCCGACGTCCTGGGACAGCTGGCCCTGGAGGTACTCCACCGCATCGGGGCCCGACACCCGCAGGACGTCGCGTCGGAGTGCGACGGCACCGGACGCGCATCCGCAGGTGCCGGTAGCGCCGAGGCTACCCGGTCATCGTCCGGTCCGGGGTGGGTCACCGGCGCGTCGCCGGTGGCACCGGCCGTCGGTGCGCGGCGGTCGCCGCGCCGCGGGCACCGCGGCGAGCAGGGCGGCCGCCTTGTTGTGGCACTCCACGTCCTCTTCGTCGGGGTCGCTGTCGGCCACGATCCCCGCACCGGCCTGCACCGAGGCGCGTCCGTCGGGGGTGACCACCATCGTCCGGATGGCGATGGCGGTGTCGAGATTGCCCGAGAAGTCGACGTACCCCACCACCCCGCCGTAGACGCCGCGCTTGGTCGGCTCGAGGTCGTCGATGATCTGCATGGCGCGCACCTTGGGGGCCCCCGACAGCGTCCCGGCCGGGATCGTGGCCCGCAGGACGTCGATGGGCCCCTTGCCCGGGGCCAGGCGTCCCGACACCTGGGAGGTGAGATGCATGACGTGGCTGTAGCGCTCCACCGTCTTGAACTCGTCGACGCGCTCGGTCCCGAAGCTCACCACCCGTCCCACGTCGTTGCGGGCCAGGTCCACCAGCATGACGTGCTCGGCCACCTCCTTGGGGTGCTCGGAGAGCTCACCGGCCAGCCGGTCGTCCTCGGCATCGGTCTGCGCCCCGTCGGCGCGTCCCGGCGATCGGGCGCGACACCACCACGCCGTCGCGCAGCCGGACGAGCGGCTCGGGGGTCGCTCCCACCACGGTGCAGTGCTCGGTGCGCAGGAAGTAGAGGTACGGGCTCGGGTTCACCAGCCGCAGCACCCGGTACAGGTCGAAGGGATCGGCGTCGAGGTCGAGGTCGAAGCGCTGCGACAGCACCACCTGGAAGATGTCCCCGGCCCGGATGTGCTCCTTGGCGCTCAGCACCGCGCCCTGGAACGCCTCCGACGACATGGTGGCGGTGACCTCGGGGACCACGTCGTCGGGCCGCGGCGCCTGGAGCGGCGGGCCCGCCCAGCGGACGGGACAGGTCGGCGGCGAGCTCGTCGAGGCGCGCCCCGCCGGCGTCGAAGGCGGCGGACGCCTCGGCGTCGCCCCAGGCCTTCTCCCACCACCACGTTGTCGACGAGCACCACGCGCTGGCGCCAATGGTCGAAGGCGCACAGCTGCCCGATGACGTGGAGGATGGCGTCGGGGAGCCCGGCGTCGTCGCGGCGGCACGTCGGGGAGGTGCTCGACCTCGCGCACCACGTCGTAGCCGAGATACCCGACGAGGCCCCCGTGCAGCGGGGGCAGACCGGCGAGAACGGGAGAACGGTAGGCGCTGAGCATGGCGTCGACGGTGGCGAGGATCCCCTCGTCGGCGCGCGCCTGCACCTCGGCGGGCAGCTCGAGGGCGCCCTCGGCGCGTGACCGACCGGCCCGCGCCCCACCAGGGTGGCGAGGGGATTGCGGCCCACGAAGGAATACCGGCCCCAGCGCTCGCCCCCCTCGACGGACTCGAGGAGGAACCCGGTCTGCCCTCACCGACGACGAGCAAGAAGGCGCTCACCGGGGTGAGGGTGTCGGCCACGACCTCGCGCCACACCGGCACGATGCGGTGGTGGCGACACAGCTCGCAGAAGACGTCGCGGCCCGGGACGGTCGGGAGGCGACCCGGCGGCGTTCACCCCTGGGCCGGCGTCCCCCGGCCGCGCCGCTCGGCGTCGTCGGCGCCGAAGGACCGGTAGAAGCACGACCTGCGCCCCGGTGTGACACGCCCCGTTCCCGTCTTGGTCCACGACCACCAACAGGGCGTCGCCGTCGCAGTCGTAGCGGACGGCCCGCACCCACTGGCGGTCCCCCGAGGTCTCGCCCTTGCACCAGTACTCGCCTCGGCTGCGGCTCCAGAACCACGATCTCCCGGTCTGAAGCGTCCGGCGCAGGGCTTCGCCGTCCATGTAGCCGAGCATGAGGACGGTCCCGTCGCCGGCGTCCTGGACGATGGCCGGGACGAGGCCGTCGGCTCCGAAGCGCACGACGGCGAGCTCTTCCTCGGTGAAATCGACAGGGGATGCGACCCGTTCCATGATCCCCTCACGATACCGGCCGCCCTGGCAGCCCCCGGCGAGACGGGACCGGGCGGGGACGAGGCACCGAGAACCGACGACCTGCGGAAAGTCGACCGAGACATCGCGCGCCGGGGCCGCCTACTATTCAGTAACTCCGCCCACATCCGGTGCGGGGATCGCCGGGGGGCGCCATGAGACGGACATGGGAGTGGCTCGGCCTCAACCTGGGCAAGCGCGCCGGGACGGTGGCCATCTGCGGGTTGCTCATCACCCTCGCCCTCGGGCTTCGGCATCACGACGCTGCGGTTCACCACGAGCAACTCCGACTACCTCAACAAGAACGACCCGGCCTGGATCAACAACGTCAACTACGAGAAGGTCTTCGGCGGCGACCCCATGGCCGTCCTCTTCACCATGAAGCCGGGGACGACGGTCGACAACCTCCTCACCAAGCACAACCAGGCCGAGTTCCGCACGATCGCCTCGCGCCTGGCCAAGCCGACCCCTGGGTGTTCAGCGCCGTCACCCCGATGGACGCGCTCGCATTCGGCCAGAAGCTGCTGAGCAGCCCCACCGGCAGCCCGCTCGACAGCCCCGCCTTCCATCTTCTCCAGGGGGCCATCTCCCGAGACACCGACCCCGCCGACAAGCAGATCCGGGCCCACTACCTGACCCAGGAGGGCATCCAGCTCGCCAAGACCCCGCCCGCCGACCAGGTCCTCTCCAATCCCAAGTGGATGGACTTCGTCATCCACGAGCAGAACGGCACCGTCCGGCAGTCACTGGTGACCTTCGTCCACGACAACCACCACGCCCTGCTGGCGGTGTACCTCAAGGGTGACCTCAACATCAACCAGGAGACCACCGCGGCGGCTTCGGTGACGAAGATCATCGACGCCGCGCACTTCCAGAACGTCACCACCATCACCACCGGCGTGCCGGCGCTGCTCAAGTCGATCAACGACTACCTGAAGCACGGCATCATCGTCCTGGCCCTGGCGGCCGGGGTCATCATGATGACGATCCTCCTCCTGTCCTTCACGGTGCGCTGGCGTCTCCTGGCCTTCGCCATCGTGGCCATCGGCCTCGTCTGGGGATTCGGCCTCGTCGGCTATTTCGGGGTCCCACTCACCCTGGCCACCATCGCCGCGCTACCCGTCTTGCTCGGCGTGGGCATGGACTACGCGATCCAGATGCACTCGCGCATCGAGGAGGAGGTGATCCTCGACCGCGCCGCCCACCCCATCCAGGCCGCGGCCCGCGGTCTCGGGCCCGGCCCTGTTGGTCGTGACCTTCGACGCCGTCTTCGCCTTCATGGCGCTGTGGTTCGCCAAGACCCCCGCCATCCGCGAGTTCGGCTCCCTCCTCGTGATCGGGATCATCGCCGTGTGCGTGTGCAGCATCATCGCCACCCTGGCGGTGCTCGGCATCCGCGAGTACAAGTCGCCCACCAAGGGCAAGGACTTCAGCCAGGGCCGGCTCAGCCGGGTGGCGGTGTTCCTGGGCAGCCTCCCGCAGCGCACCGCCGTCCCGCTGGCCATCGTCAGCGTGGTCATCTTGCTGGCGGGTATCGCCGTGGAAGGAAAGCTGGCGCTGCAGACCGACCCCATCTCGTGGGTGAACCCGCACTCCCAGGCCATCAAGGACATCAAGCAGCTCAAGGCGGCCACCGGGTCCGACAACGAGATCGCCATGCGGATCTCCACCGCCCATCCCTGGAGCAACCAGACCGTCGACTACGTCGTCAACTTCTCGCATCAGCTCGAGAAGAAGTACCCCAACGGCCTCTACCCCGCCGCCGGTCTCGTCAACACGATCGACCAATTCGTCACGGTCAAGGGCATGAAGGAAGTGCCGCCCACCGGAGCCGAGATGCAGGGCATCTACCTCATCGCGCCTCCGGGCATCACGAAGACGACGGTGGCCGACAACGGCGCGGCGCTTAACGTCATCTTCCTGGGGCGGACCGACACCCTCGACGAGCTCGCGCCGGTGGTGAAAGACCTCCAGGGTGGGATCAACCCGCCGGCGGGGATCACGGTGGCCCCGGGGGGCATCGCCACGGTGGGCGTGGGGCTCATCCAGAACCTCGAGAAGTCCCGGGTCCAGCTCACCTATCTGGCCATCCTCTTCGTGGGCCTCTTCCTCACCTTCCGGTTGCGGAGCCTCGTCCGGGCGCTGTTGTCGCTCGTGCCGGTGCTCGTGGCCGTCGGCGCCGTGTCGCTCATCGGCGTGGCCTTCCACCTCAAGCTGAGCCCCGTCACGGCGGTGGCGGGGCCCTTGGTGGTGGCCGTCTGTACCGAGTTCACGTCCCTGATCCTGTTGCGGTTCGTCGAGGAACGCGCCCGGGGCCTGACGCCGCGCCAGGCCATGGACGCCACGGCCCGGCGCACCGGCCGGGCCTTCATGGTCTCGGGCATGACCGCCATCGCCGGTGTGGCGGTCCTGGGCGTGTCGTCGATGCCGCTGCTGAGCGACTTCGGCATCATCGTCGCCATCAACATCACCGTCGCTCTGCTGAGCGCCCTGATCGTGCTCCCGCCCATCTTGGTCTGGGCCGACCAGCGCAACTGGGTCTCGCGGGGCTGCATCAAGACGCCACCGCCGCAGTACCCTACGAGACGATCGACGAGCGCTACCCCGAGCTCGTCGCCAGCATCGGCAGCGTCGAGGGCCACGTCGAGCCCAATGGCAACGTCGCGGCAACGGTCGGCCCGCGCCGCCGGCACCGCCGCGCCACAGCCGCAGCCGGTGTCACCCGGGTTGCACGTCCCCCCGACGCCGGTCCCCTCCGCCCTGTGGCTGCCGCAATTCGGCGACAGGTGCACGTCTGCCGATCCGTCTGCCCGCAGAGGATCCTCTGGCCGCAGAGGTCCGTACGAGCCCGACGGCGGTCCTAGAGGTAGAGGCCGGTCCCGCTGTCGATGCGCTCGGACGCCACGGCGTGGATGTCGCGTTCGCGGAGGATCACGTACTCGTCGCCTTGGACCTCGACCTCGAAGCGGTCCTCGGGGTTGAACAGGACCTTGTCACCCACCTTGATGGACCGGACATGCGGCCCGACGGCCACGACCTCGGCCCACAGGAGCCGGCGCGACACCTGCGCGGTGGCGGGAATGAGGATGCCCGAGCGTGATCGCCGCTCCCCCTCGGCCGCCGGGGTCTGGGCCAGGACCCGGTCCGCCAGCATGATGATGGGCTGCTTGGGCGACGGGGAGGGCGAGGTGGATCGAGCTGCCTTCCCTCTGGAGCCACGGGCGCACCGTAGCCGATGCCCCGACGCTCGACTGCCACGACACGCCGGCTACCCGGACGCCGGCGGGCGCACCACGACCCCGTGCGCGGCGAGGTAGGCCTTCGCCTGGGCCACGGTGTACTCCTGTCGGTGGAAGATCGACGCCGCCAAGCACGGCGTCGGCGCCACCGAGCGTCGCTCCCTCGACGAGGTGCTCGAGGTTCCCCACCCCACCCGACGCCACGACAGGGACACCGACGGCGTCGACGATGGCGCGCGTGAGCTCGACGTCGAAGCCGTGGCGCGTCCCGTCGCGGTCCATCGACGTCACGAGGATCTCTCCCGCGCCGAGGTCGGCGCACTCGCTGCGCCCAGGCCACGGCGTCCTGACCCGTCTCGCGCCGGCCGCCGTGGGTGTAGACCTCCCACCCCGCGCTCGAGGTGCGTCGTCGGGCGTCGATGGCGACGACGACGCACTGCGAGCCGAACTCGTCGGCCAGCCTGCCGATCAAGGCGGGATCGAGGATGGCGGCGGTGTTCAGCGCCACCTTGTCGGCGCCGGCCCGCAACAGCCGGCGGGCGTCGTCGGGTGCCCGGACTCCTCCGCCCACGGTGAAGGGGATGAATACCTTCTCCGCGGTACGCGACACCACGTCCACCATCGTGTCGCGCTCGTGCGCCGAAGCCGTGATGTCGAGAAAGACGAGCTCGTCGGCACCTTCGGCGTCATAGCGCGCCGCCAGCTCCACGGGATCGCCGGCATCGACGAGGTCGACGAAGCGCACGCCCTTCACGACCCGTCCGGCATCGACGTCGAGGCACGGGATCACACGGACGGCACGCACGCGGCGATCGCCTCCTCGACGGTCATGGCCCCTTCGACCAACGCCGTCCCCACGATGGCCCCGGCCAGACGCCGACGTCTGGGGCCCGACGTCTCCGGCACCTCGATGTCGGCCAACGTCGACAGATCGGCGGGCGACCGGACTCCGCCCGACGCCACCACCGGTGCGCGGTCAACTCGAGCGCGGCCCGCAACCCCACCAGGTCGGGGCCACCGAGCATGCCGTCACGGTCGATGGCGGTGACCACCACCGCCCCGATGTCCACCTCCGCCAGTCGATCAAGGGCCGCGCCCGAGCGTGGTCCCCCCGGATTGCTCCCAGCCGCGCACGGCCAGCTCGGCGCCGGCGCCCCGGTGGTCGAGGCCCACCGCCACACGCCCCGGATAGCTGCGCGGCGAGGGTCTCGACGAGCTCGGGCGTCTCGAGCGCGGCCGTGCCGAGGACCACCCGCTCGATCCCGTGGTCGAGCAGCGCGGCGGCATCGGCGGGGCCGCGCACGCCCCCACCCGCCTGCACCTTCACGTCGACGGCGGCGGCGATCTCCAGCACGACGTCACGGTTGACCGGCTCCCCGGTCCGGGCCGCGTCGAGGTCCACCACGTGGATCCAGGGCGCGCCCCCGGCCACGTAGGAGCGGGCCAGGGCCACCGGGTCGCCGTAGCCGCGCACGCGCCCGAAGTCGCCCTGGACGAGGCGGACCGCGCCGCGGTCGTGGAGGTCGATGGCGGGATACAGCTCCATGGCGTCGTTCACGGTCCGGCCCCCGCCCCGCCGCACACGGCCACGAAGTTGGCGAGGATGCCCAGACCGACCGAACCCGACTTCTCGGGATGGAACTGCGCACCCCACACCGGTCCCCGCTCGGCCACGGCGACCACCTCACCGCCGTAGTCACAGGTGGCCACGGCGTCGTCGGACATCTCCGGGGCAAACGAGTGGACGAAGTACACCCACGACTGCAGGTGCCGCCCCGGCCAGAAGGCCGCTGTCGGATGCCCGGGCGTGTGAGCGAGCTGGTTCCACTGCATCTGCGGCCTCTTCACCCCGGCGGGCAACGACCGCACCGTGCCGGGCAGGACACCGAGACCGGCGACGGCCGGCGACTCCTCGGACCCCTCGTAGAGCAACTGGAATCCGACGCAGATGCCGAGGAAGGGCACCCGTCGGGCCAGGGCGTCGTCGACGGCCCGGTCAAGGCCCGTGGCGCGCAGCGCCTGTGCACACCGGCCGAATGCGCCCACCCCGGGCAGGACGACCCCGGCGGCCCCGGCGGCGTCGTCGGGATCGGTCACGAGCCGGGCGTCGGCTCCGAGGTGGACGAGGGCCTTGTGCGCGGAGCCGAGGTTGCCGATGCCGTAGTCGAGGACGGCGATGCCTCGGTCCATCGTCACACTCCGTCAGCGGTGCCCAACGTGCCTTTGGTCGAGGGCACCCCGCCACCTTCGACGCGCAGCGCGTCGCGCAGGCACCGGGCCGTCGCCTTGAACGACGCCTCCAGGACGTGGTGGGTGTTCTTCCCGGTGACGAGGCGGAGGTGCAGCGTGATCCCCGACGCGGTGACGAAGGCGCGCCAGAACTCCTCGGCCAGCTGCGGGTCGAACGGGGGTGCGCCGAGCGGCGCCACGTCGGGCCCGAAACCCACGTCGTAGGCGAGATAGGGCCGGCCCGAGATGTCGAGCGCCACTTCGACGAGCGCCTCGTCGAGCGGGAGGGCGATCGACGCGAACCGTCGGATGCCCGCCTTGTCCCCGAGGGCCTCGGCCAGCGCCTCGCCGAGCACGATGCCGACGTCCTCCACGGTGTGGTGCGCGTCGACATGGAGGTCGCCCGTCGCCTTCACCGTGAGGTCGAGTCCTCCGTGGCGTCCGAGTTGGGACAGCATGTGGTCGAAGAACGGGATCCCGGTCTCGACCTCGACCAACCCCGTCCCGTCGAGGGACACGCCACGTCGATGGCCGTTTCCTTGGTCCGGCGTTGGCGCGTCGCGGCACGCGGGGCCGGGCTCATCGGCTCAGCGGGCCCGGGGCGGGCCGGGTGCGGTCGTCGTCGTGAGGCGTCATGGAACCGTCCACGTTACGCGCTGGGCCGGCCCGCCGAGTCGTCCGCCGTCAGGGTGACCTCGCCGGCGCCTCACCGTGATGACGGGTCCAGGCTTCGCTCGCAGCGCGGCGAGGAACCGGTCGTTCTCCTCGGGCGTCCCCACCGTCACCCGCAGGCAGTTGTCGAGCCCGGGCCAACTCGAGCAGTCACGCACCAGCACCGACGCGCCCGACGAGGTCCTGCCAGACGTCGGTGGCAGCCGCGGCCGTGGGGCGGAACAGGATGAAGTTGGCGTCCGAAGGCCACGACTCGACGCGCCAAGTCCGCCCAGCGCCGAGGCGATGCGGCCCCGCTCCTCGGTGATGAGCGCGACGCGCGCCTCCATGGCATCGACGTGGCGCAGGGCCAGGCGCCCCGCGGCCTGGGTCATGGCGTCGAGGTGGTACGGCAGCACCACGGCCTCGCACGCCTCCACCACGGCGGGGTCGGCGACGAGGTACCCGAGGCGGCACGCCGCCATCGACCACGTCTTGGAGAACGTCCGCGACCACGACCAGTCGCTCGACACCGGCGACGCCGCCGACGCATGAGGTCGAGCGCGCTCCACGGGGCGAACTGTCCGTAGGCCTCGTCCACGACCACCAGCCCCGGGGCCCGCTCCAGGACGTGGGCCACGACCTCGGGTGGCTCGGCGCGTCCGGTGGGATTGTTGGGCGAGCACAGGAACGTGATCACCGGTTGGGCCTGCGTCGAGCGACCCGGTCGACGCACCTCGAGGTCGACGCGGTGATCCGGGCCCCGCCAGCCCCGCACCACCGTCGGTGGCGGTGACCGAGGCGATGTGGCCGTGCAGCGCATAGGTCGGCTCGAACAGCGCCGCCACCCGCCCGGCGCCCCCGTAGGCGAGCAGAAGGCACTGCAGCACTTCGTTCGACCCGTTGGCGCAGAACACCCGGGCCGGGTCGGTCGTCGTGGAACTCACCCAGCGCGGCCGCGAAGCGCGGCGGCGTCGCGGTCGGGGTAGCGGTTGAAGTCGATGCGACCGAGCTCGTCGCGCAGCTCGTCGAGCCACTCCGGCGGCGGGCGGGAGCGGCGACTCGTTGGTGTTGAGGCGGACCTCGACCTCGACCTGCGGGGAGTGGTACCCCGACAACACGGTCAGGTCGGGACGCAGCGGGACGGGGCCGCTCGTCACGGCTCGCCCCGCACGACGACGGACTGGGCATGGGCGGGAAGCCCCTCGGCCTCGCGCGATGGCGACCACGTGCGGGGCGAGGCGGGCCAGGGTGGCGGCGTCCATCGACACGGCGTGGATGTGGGTGCGGAAGTCGTCGACACGGAGCGCCGAGGCGAACCGCGCCGTGCGGGCGGTGGGCAGGACGTGGTTGGGACCCGCCAGGTAGTCACCCACACTGGCCGGGGCGTACGGGCCGAGGAACACCGCACCGGCGCGATCGCACCAGCGGGAGCAGCTCGACGGCGTCCTCGACGAGCAGCTCCAGGTGCTCGGGCGCCACCACGTTGGCGACGCCAGGGCCTGCGGCCGGGCCGTCCACCAGCGCCAGGTACCCGCCGCTGCCCAAGGTGGCCTCGAGGTCGGCGCGGCGCGGCGAGCCCGCCACCAGCCGGTCCACCTCGGCTTCGATGGCGTCGGCGGCCCGGGGCGACCACGTCACCAGCCAGGCGAGGCCGTCGGGACCGTGCTCGGCTTGGACCACGACGTCGATGGCGGCCCACGCCACCGGCGTGGCGTCATCGGCGACGACCACCACCTCCGACGGGCCCGCGAAGGCCGAGGGAACGCCGACGATCCCCGACACCTGGCGTTTGGCCTCGGCCACGTACCGGTTGCCGGGTCCGGCGATGACGTCGACGGGCCTGATGGACTCCGTGCCGAACGCCATGGCCGCGATCGCCTGGGCGCCGCCCACCCGGTAGACCTCGTCGATGCCGGCGATGGCCGCCGCCGCCAAGGTCTCGGTCGCGATGGCGCCGTCGGGCCCGGGGGGCACGCACAGGACCAGCTCGGCCACGCCGGCCACGCGGGCCGGCGCGGCGCACATGAGCACGGTGGAGGGGTAGCGGGCCCGTCCTCCCGGGGCGTAGAGCCCGGCACGGGCCACGGGTCGCACGAGGTGGCGGACCACGACCCCGTCGTTCTCGAAGTCCGGCACCGGCCCCGGCTCGTGGCCGTGGTAGGCGAGGATCCGCGTCGTAGGCCAGCTCGAGGGCGGCCCGGAGACCGGGGTCGAGCGCTCTCGAGGGCGGCGTCGAGGTCCTCCTGGGGCACCCGCAGGGTGTCGATCGTCGACCCCGTCGAACCGCCGGGTCGAGAGCCCGGACGGCCTCGTCGCCGCCGGCGCGTACCTCGTCGAGCACGGCCCGCACGGCGTCACTGGGAAAGGACGCTTCCGACCGCCGGACGCGGCAGACGCCGCCGCCAACTCGTGGGCGGCCACACCACGCAGGTCGAGGCGGGTGAGAGGCACGGGGACCCGATGGTACTCGGGGCACCTCCGGCCTCCGGCCCTGGTGAGAGCGTCGCCACGCCTCCGGGCCGACCGCTCGGGCCCGAACGTCGCACGTCGTGGCTTCGCATCCCCGGCGGGGATGGGTCATCATCAGGGCGTGTCCGCCCCCCTCGCCGAACTGTCGTCGCTGGCGACGGCGCTCGAGGAACTGCGCCAGCGGGTGGCCGCCATCGCCGATCGGGCCGCGTCGGAGCAGGACGACGACACCGCCTCGGAGCTCTTCGCGGTGGAACGGGCCTGACCGGCGCCGGGCGGCGGCTCGGTCGGATCACCTCGGCTCCCGCGCCGACGCCGATAAAGCGCCGACGGCGCCCTTGCGGGCGCCGTCGCGCGAGCGGGCCAGGCGGCGGATCCCGGCCGCACTCATCGGAACCAGGTGGCGGGAACCGGTTCCGTCTCCGTTACAACACCACGCCCCGCCCGCGCCTTCCAGGGACAGCCCGCAAAACTTCAGCCCAACTCGTCAGGGCGCCGAGCACCGCCTGCTCGAACGTCGCCGGGCCCGTGCAGGGGCACCAGCGAAGACGGACAGATGTCGGCGAGGACGCACTCGCCACAGCGCGGCGACCGGGCCCGGCACGTCTTGCGACCGTGGAGGATGAGTCGCAGGCTCAGCGCCCCCCACTCCTCGGGCGGGACCAGCGCGCCGATCTCGCTCTCGACCTTGACGGGGTCGGTCTGCGCGGTGAGCCCCAACCGCCGGGTGAGCCGCCCGACGTGGGTGTCGACGGGCAGGCCGGGCAGGCCCAGGGCCACGCTGCGCACCACGTTGGCCGTCTTGCGCCCCACCCCGGGCAGGCTGGTGAGGTCCTCCATCGACGACGGCACCTCGCCCCCGAAGCGCTCGGTCACCGCCTCGGGCCATGCCCACCAGGTTCTTGGCCTTGGACCGGAAGAACCCCGTGGACCGGATCCGCTCCTCGAGGTCCTCGAGCGGGCGCCTCGGCCAGGGACTGCGGGCGTCGGGTACGCCGCGAACAGGCCCGGCGTCACCATGTTGACCCGCTCGTCGGTGCACTGCGCCGAGAGGATGGTCGCCACCAGAAGTTGGAACGGCCCGTCGTGCTCGAGCGCGCACAGCTGCGCGGCGCGTGCCGGGGTACTCGCGGGCCAGACGAGTCACGACCTCGGCCGCCCGGGCGCGCAGGGAGCGGGGACGGGCCACGGCCTCACAGTACCGAGCCGCTTCGAGAGCCCGGCCTGGGTCGAGGCCCGGCGAACGCCGGGCGGTAGCTTGCGGCCGTGCATCCCGTCGAGGTCAAGCGCCGGATGGGCGAGTCCGACATCGCCGAGGTGTCGCAGCTCCTCCAGCAGGCCCTCGTCGCCGACGGCCACTATCCCGCTCGGCGAGCACAAGTGGCTCGACCTCGTCCACGGGGGCCGCACCGGTTTCGCCGGGTTCGTGGCCCGGGAGCCGACCAACGGCCCCCTGGTCGGCTACGCGCAATTGAGCCGGGGCCACGACACCTGGGGTGTCGAGGTGGTGATCCGCCCCGACCACCGCAAGCCCGACGCCGAGGTGGGCGTCAGCCTGCTCTCCGCGGCGCTGCGCGAGGTGGGGCGCGAGGGTGGCGGCCACGTGCACCTCTGGGTCCCGAAGCCCACGCCCGACACCGACGCCATGGCCGAGACGTGCGGCCTGCAGACGCGGCCGGGACCTCTACCAGATGCGCCGACCGCTCCCCGTCGACGACGACCACGCCCACATCGCCACCCGACCGTTCCGGCCCGGGGTGGACGAGGCGGCCTGGCTCGAGGTCAACAACCGGGCCTTCGCCTCGCACCCCGAGCAGGGGGGATGGAGCCTCGACACCATCCGCGAGCGCGAGGCCGAGGCCTGGTTCGACCCCGAGGGCTTTCTCCTCCACGAGCGCGACGGGCGCCTGGCCGCCTCGTGTTGGACGAAGGTCCACCACGACACCGAGCCGCCGCTCGGAGAGATCTACGTGATCTCGGTGGACCCCGACTTCCAGGGCCTCGGCCTCGGGCGCGACCTGGTCCTGGCCGGCCTCGACCACCTGTCGTCACGCGGCATCACGGTGGGGATGCTCTACGTCGACGCCGACAACGCCGCCGGCGCGTCCACCTCTACCGCAAGCTCGGCTTCGAGGTCGACCACACCGATCGCGCCTACGTCACCGACGTGCCGCCGTCGTCCTGAGGGCCCTGCTCGCCTGAGCCCGTGATGACGCTCAGTGTCTCGACCGTCACTCTGCGCGGTTCATCAATCTTGGGGATGCGGCGACCAGGCGCCAGCTGGTGCCATAGCAAGCACACACTCGCCCGTCGCCGACTGAGGGGCCCGATCTCCCAGCCGGCGGGCAGAGGGGGTCACCGTGGGACGCTTCCAACACCTCGCAACACCGGCTCAGCATGTCGGCGCGCTCGCACTGCTCATCGGATCCTCATTAGTCGCCGGCGTCATAACACAAGCGCTGACGAGCTCGGCGTTCGCCGACACCGCGCCCTACGAGACGTTCTGCGCCGGCACGCCCGGCGGGCAACATCGTCCTCAACGACGTCGTCGTCACCGGTGCGCTGTCGCCGGCGCAGCCCGACCGCCGGTCAACAGTTCGACGTGACCGGCCTCCAGATCCAGGAGCAACTCCCCGCCACGGTCGTGCAGAGACGCCGAAGCCACGGGCCTCACCTCGCTCAGCGGCACGCTGACCACCACGATCGACGCCACCGGCGCGACGCCCGCGTCGATCTCGACCGGGGACGATGGCCTTCGACGTACCGATCCCGAACCCGGTCCCGTCGTCGGGCGTGGCCCTGGCCGTCCCGTCCGACGCCGGCGAACGGTCGGGCCCGTTCACGGCCACGAGCGCGAACATCACCATGAGCGCAGGACGCCGTGTCGAACACCACCGACATCGACGGTGACGGCATCGGGCAGATCGCACTTGATCTGCTCGTCGTACCCGAACAACACCCTGCCGTCGGGCTTCACCGAACGAGCACGCCGCCCGGGCCTGCCCATCTCGCCGGTGATCGCCACCGCCGGACAGACCACCCCGCCCCCGCCACCCCGACGCTGACCGGGCCCTACGAGCTGTACTGCCCGCACACCCCCGTGGGCGACCTCGTGCTCAACGACGTCGTCACCACGGCCACGGTCTCGCCCAGAACCTGTCGGCCGGCGAGCAATTCAGCGTCACCGGCTATCAGACCCACATCCCACTCCCCGCCGGGCTGGTCGTCGGCCGCGGCCGGGCTGGGCAACAGCAGCTTCAACGGCCTGGCCGCCAGCGCCGTCGACGCCTACGGCGCCACGCCCGACCGGGCCTCGACGGGCTCGATGCCCTTCGACGTGCCCATCCCGGCCACGGTGCCGAGCACGGGGCTCGGCGTGGACTTCCCCGCCGTCGCCGACCACGGTGGGCCCCTTCACGGCCTCGGGCGGGCCCGATCACCATCGCCGAGGACCAGTCCACGCTCGTGGTGGCGGCGTTGTCGAGCAAGGCCTTCAAGATGTCGTGCACGGCCTATCCCAACGACAGCGTGGCCACGTCGGGGTCGACGGGCACCGCGCCCACCGCGCCGCCGATCCGACCCGTGATCGCCACGGCGTCGGCGTCGGGATCACCACCCGACGACCACGACGCCGCCACCGTCCACCGCACAGTGACGCCCACCGGACCCTACGAGCTGTACTGCCCGGGCAGCCCCGTCGGCGACCTCGTGCTCAACGACACCACCACGACAGCCACGATCACGCCGTCGACGCTGGCCCAGGGCCAGCAGTTCCAGCTCGATCGGACCTCCAGACCCAGTTCTCGATCCCCCAGAGCGTGGTCCAGCAGGCCGAAGGGCTCGGGCTCGACCCAGATCACCGGGGACCTGTCGATGTTCATGGACACCACGGGGGTGGACGACAACGTTCGGCGGGATCCGGGCCGATCGCGGTCCTCGGCCACCGGAGAGCGTCGGCTTGCTTCCGTCGCCGACGACGACATCCGCCACCACGAGCCCCATCGTCACCGGGACCCGATCACTGCCGGTACCGCTCGCCCGAGCCGTTCCCGGGCGGTTCCCCGCGTTCTTCGACATGCCCTTCAACGTCACTCTGCCCAACCCAGTTCCCGCCACCGGGGTCCAGTTCGACGCCGCACGCCCCGTCGTACGAGCTCGGCCGGCTTCACCGCCGCCGGTGGCCCCATCCGTTCGCCATCAACTAGGTCAACCTGAACGTGACCGAGTTCGGGGACAATTTCGGCCTCTTCTGCACCCCGTTCCCCAACAACAGCGAGCCCACCGGGCTCACGCCACGACCGCACCCGACAGGCTCGCCGATCGAACCGGTGGTCGCCACCGGCAGGCCACCATCACCCCGCCGGCCGCTGCACGGCGGGGCCCCTACGAGCTGTACTGCCCGCAGACGCCCGTCGGGAGCTTCGCCATCAACGACGTCACCACCACCGGCACGCTGTCCCCGGCCGAACCCCGCGGCCGGCGACCAGTTCAACGTGACGGGCTATCAGACACAACCTGACCATGCCGCGCCCATCGCGTCGGCCGCGCCGGCGCTCGGGAACACCATCGATCAGCGGGACGGCCACGACACAGATCGACGCGACCGGTGCGACCCCGGCGTCGATGCCTCCGGCCCGTTGAACTTCAGCGCGCCGCTCCCGACCCCGGTCCCGCCCGTCGGGCGTGGCCCTCGCCGTGCCGTCGTCGCCCGCCACGATCGGCCCCTTCACGGCCTCGGGCGGCACGATCGCGATCGCCGAGACCGACCAGATCGCGCTGATCTCTGGTGGCCTCGGGACGGACCAAGTTCCCTTCGACCTCACCTGCACCGCCTATCCCAACGACAGCGCGCCGACACGGCATCGCCGAGCGTCCCCCCCGACGCCGCACCCATCTCGCCGGTGATCGTGGCGCACGGGTCCGATCCGACACCGCCGACCGCCCCACGACGATCGCCACCGGGAACCGGTCGACCGGTCCCTACGAGCTGTACTGCCCGGGCACGCCGGTGGGCAACATCGTCCTCAACAACGTCGACCACCACGCGTCGATCCCGAGCACCTGTCGGCTCGGGCCAGACCTTCGAGGCACCGAACTTCCAGACCCAGCTCACCCTGCCGTCGTCGATCGCGTCCGCGGCCGCGGCGCTCGGGCAACTCGGCCATCGCGGGTCGATGCCGTGGTCAAGGTCGACGCCATGGGTGCCGACGCCGGCGACGGTGTCGTCGGGCCCGCATCGCCATCAACGCGCCCATCCCGAGCCCGGTGCCCGCAGCAGGCCTCGACCTCGACCTGCCCTCGACGCCGGGGACCATCGGGCCCTTCACCGCCACCGGTGGGTGACGTCACCCTCACCGTGGACCCGGCCATCTCGCTGTCGCTGAGGTGTCGGGGAGCACGCTCACCCTGACCTGCACGCCCTATCGCCAACAACAGCGGCGCCCACGGGCATCGTGTCGCGAGCGCCCGGGCGGCCAAGGCCGTCTCGCCGGTCATCGCCACCAGCTCGACGTCGGGACGGGACCTGCCGACCCCCGGCACCTGCCGATACCACGACGACGCCTCCGGTGACCACCCCGCCGTCGCCCACCACGACGGTTGCCGGCCTCACCCGACGTGATGCGATCGCCCAGGCGTTCAAGACCCTGTTCGACCCGACTCCTCGATCGCGGACAAGATGGCGGTCATCGAGAACGGCGCCTCGCATCCAGACCGCGCTGACCGACGCGTTCATCCTCGTCGCCTCGAGTACGACCGGCGGAGTCGAGCTCGACGACGTCACGTTCCCCGACGGCGCGGGGTGCGACCAGACCGAGCGTCGCCAGCCCGTGCGCCGCGGTGACCTACGACATCCTCGGCGCCGAACGGGACGGCGCTCCTGCCCAACAACCACGGGCTACGCCGTGTCGGTGAACGGGAGCTGGCTCGTCTCCACCAACACGGCGTGCGCGTTGCTGCAGCTCTTCTATCAGGCCAGGGGAAGACGGGCACTCCGCCGGGGTGCCCCGCCATCGGCGACGCCTCACCACGCCGACCACCCCGGACGACGCCGGCCACCGCGGCCCGACGACGACCCGGGAGCCGCGACGAGCCGTGCTCCGACGACGTCGACGACAGCGCCCCGGTCGACCGACGACCGGTGGGTCGACGCCGTCGACGACGGTCGGTCCGCGGCCCCCGGCGCCGGGTGCATCGCACCCGAGCCCCACCGACCCGACGACGCGCGGATCCCGTGGTGCAGGCCAGCTCGCGGGCCTTGGCCTTCACCGGTGTCGGGGGCGTCGCCCAGTGGCTGGCGGTCGCCGGCGGCGCGCTCATCATCGTGGGCTTCGTGCTGCTCGCCATGGTCGATACGCCCGCGCCGGCTCATGTACCGACTGGCGCGCACTCACCGCTGAGCCGACGCCGGGCCACTGCCTCGCGGTCAGCCCGACAGCCGGCGCCCGGCGTGGCGGTCCTCGGGTCGTCAGTGAACGCCGCGAGACGCCCACCGACGGCGCCGACGCCGTAGGTCACCGCCGCCGGCAGGGCCGTCATCACGAGCTGGCGGAACGACGACCGCCACCAGCTCCGCCGGGTGAACGCGGCCAGGGCCGCGCCCACCGCCGACGGCCGCCAGCCACGCTCACCACCACCGACGCCACCACCGCGCCGGTCCCCCGGGCGAAGAGCCACGGGACGAGCGGGAGCAGCGCGCCCAGCGCGAAGGTGGCGAACGACGACACCGCCGCCTGCAGGGGTCGACCGAGCGCGGCGGGGTTGATGCCGAGCTCCTCGCGGGCGTGGGTCTCGAGCGCCAGCTCGGGCGTCCGCATCATCTCGTCGGCGAGGGTCCGGGCCACGGTGGGGTCGACCCCGCGCTTCTCGTAGATGCCCGACCAGCTCGCGCCGCTCTCCCTCGGGCCGGTGGCGGATCTCGTGCTTCTCCATGGCCAGCTCGCGCTCGAGCAGCTCGCGCTGCGCCGACATCGAGATCCACTCGCCCGACGCCATGGAGAACGCCCCCGCGATGAGCAGCGCGATCCCGGCCAGGCGCACCACACTGGGCCCGGCGTTGGCCCCGGCGAAGCCGAGGATCAGCGACACGTTGGTGACGAGCCCGTCGGCGACCCCGAACACCGCGGCGCGGGCCCCGCCGCCTTGGACGTTGCGGTGGTGGTGGTCCCACAGGTGCGCCTCACCCGTGCCGCGCCGGCTGGGATGGGCGTCAGACGCCCGGCGGCCGAACAGCCGGGCCGCCCGGCCCCGGGTCTTCGAGCTCGCGCGGTCGCCTTCACCGCCCCGAGACTACCGACCGGCCCGGGGTCAAGCGGCCACCGGGACCTGCAAGAATGGCCCGATGGCCGAGCCCCGACGCTGGTTCGACCCGTCGCAGCCCCAGACGCTGCAGGGTGCGGTGATGCTCAGCTACGTCACCGCCGCCATCAGCCTGCTCCTCGTCCTGTTCGGGGCCTACCCGCTCGTGATCTCGCTCGGTCTCGGCGCCGCCGCCTACGGCGTCGCCAACGAGCAGCGCTGGGGATACTGGCTCGGCGATCGTGCTGGCCGGGCTCAGCGGTCTGCTCTGACCTCCTCCTCGTCGTTCGTACTCGGGTGCCCACAGCGTCATCCTCAACCTCGCCTTCATGGTCGTCCTCGTGGCCCTGTACCTCCATCCCCAGAGCCGCGAGTACCAGCGCGTCTGGTTCAAGTGACCAGCCGGGCCTGACACCACGGGCCCGGGCGAAGCGCCCCGGGCCTCGCATAGTGTCGGGGCATGACGACGACCGTTTCGAGCATCGAAGAGCTCACCAAGCTCACGGGCCAGCACCTCGGGTTCTCCGACTGGCACGTGATCGACCAGGCCCAGGTCAACCTGTTCGCCGATGCCACCGGCGACCACCAGTGGATCCACGTCGACCCCGAGCGGGCCGCGGCGGGGCCCTTCGGCGGCACCATCGCCCACGGCTACCTGACGCTGTCGATCATCCCGGCGATCCTCCACGAGGTGATCCGGGTCGAGGGCTTCAAGTTCGGCGT
Organism: uncultured Acidimicrobiales bacterium; assembly: GCA_963796765.1. Classification (GTDB taxonomy): domain Bacteria; phylum Actinomycetota; class Acidimicrobiia; order Acidimicrobiales; family UBA8190; genus Chersky-840. The sequence goes on from CAWCMY010000003.1 coordinate 115,797, forward strand.
GAACTACGGCTGCAACAAGGTCCGGTTCCCCTCCCCGGTCAAGGTGGGGTCGAAGCTCCGCCTGGGCGCCGCGGTGGCGTCGGTCGAGAGCGTCGGCCCCGACGCCGCTCAGGCCGTCCTGGACATCACCATCGAGACCGAGGGCTCGGACAAGCCCTCGTGCGTGGCCCAGGTGGTCTACCGCTACTCCTGGTAGGAGACGCCGGACACGAGCGCGCCGCCGCTCCACGGCGCGCTACAGGGGGAGGTCTCCGGTGGCGAGCGCGTGGTGCCGTGCTCGTTGTAGGCGGCGATGACCGCCTCGGCCACCCGCCACTTGTGGATCTCGTCGGCGCCGTCGGCGAACCGGCTCCAGCGGGCCTGGAGCAGCATGTCCGACAGGGGCGAGTCCTTCGAGTACCCGAGGGCCCCGTGGACCTGCACGGCCCGGTCGACCACCCGCCACAGCGTGTTGGCCACGTGGTGCTTGGCCATCGAGACCTCGGTGGTGAAGGGAAGCCCGTGCTCGATCCGGTAGGCGGCGTGCAGCACCATCAGCTTGGCCTGGTACAGCTCGATGGCCGATTCGCTCACCAACCACTGGATCCCCTGCTTCTCCGACAGAGCGACCCGTGCGAGTAGCGCTGCGTGGCCCTCGCCACCATCAGGTCCAGCGCGGTCTCGATCTGGCCCAGCCAGCGCATGCAGTGGGCCAGGCGAGCCGGGCCGAGACGGTACTGCCCGAGCCGATGCCCCTGGCCCCGCTCCCCCAGCCGGTTGGCGTCGGGCACGCGGAGATCGCTGATTCGGATCTCGCAGTGGTTGTGGCTCCCGGCCATGGTCTCGACGTCGCGCACGATCTCCCAGCCCGCCGAGGGCACGTCCACGATGAACGCCGTGGTGGCGGCCTGGGGCACCTCGGGGTCGTCCTCGGTTCGGGCCAGCAGGATGGCGAAGCGTCGCACCCCGGGCGCCGCTGATGAACCACTTGTGCCCGTTGATGACCCACTCGTCGCCGTCGGGCACGGCCCGGGTGCGCATGAGGGTGGGGTCCGATCCCGCCACCTCGGGCTCGGTCATGGCGAAGCACGACCGCATCGTCCCTTCGCACATGGGCGCGAGGTAGCGCTCTTTCTGGTCGTCGGTCCCCCAGTGCAACAAGCGTGTGCATGTTGCCCTCGTCGGGGGCGTAGCAGTTCACGACGTACGACGCCCAGCGCGCCTTGGACGACTCGGCCGACACCGCGGCCAGGGCCGTGGGCCCGAGGCCCACCCCACCCCATTCCTTGGGCATGTGCGGCATCCACAGGTCGAGCTCGCGGGCCCGTGCGCCGCAGGCGGTCGAGCTCGGCCCGCCAGTCGCCGCGGCCCGAGCCCTCTGCTGCCAGGCGCTCCTCGGTGGGACGGACGTCCTCGTCGACGAACGCCCGCATGCGCACGCGGGCTTCCTCGACGTCGGGTTCGAAGGTGAAGTCGATGGCCATGGCCGCAGTCTTCCACCTCGGGCCCGTCAGGTCCGCGGGTCGGGCCGACCCGTGACGTCAGGTCGGCTGTGTCGTACTCCGACTGCCGGGCCCGTTTGTCCTGAGCCCGGGCCTCGACGCTGCGCACCGCCGCGGCCACCACCTCGGGCGCGTCGCGGGGGACGAAGTGCCCGGTGCGGGCCACGCTCACGAGCTCGCTCCCGGGGATCGCCGCCGCGATGGCAGGCCGACACCGACGGGGGCACCACGAGGTCCCATGTCCCGGAGATCACGACCGTGGGGGCGCGCACCGAGCCGAGCGCGGACTCGACGGCACCGATCTCGCGCACGAGCGATCGTTGTTCGGCCACGAAGCTCTTCCACACCTGTCGGCCGCGCTGCGAGGACGACCCGGTCGTAGCGCTCGTCGGGCAAGGTGGCGCGCAGCCACTCGAGCGCGCCGTGATGCTCGGCTCCGACCACGGTCGCGCACACGGGGCAGCACCTGGCCCAAGGTGAAGAGCCCGGCCGCGCTGAGCGACCTCGCCCATCACCGGGGCGGCCAGGAGGCGGTCGAGGACGTTCAGGCTCGTCGGCCCGGCCGATCGACCCCACGAGCACCAGACCCGGCCACGAGCTCGGGGCGGCTGGCGGCCAGCTCGATGGCCACGCCGCCGCCGTAGCTGTGCCCGACGACGGTGACCGGGACGGCGTCGCGTTCGATCACCATGTCGCCCAGGAGCTCGGCGTTGCCCTCGATGCTGAGGGTCTCCTCGCCGCTGCGTCCGTAGCCGGGACGATCCACGATGAGCAGCCGGTGATCGGTCAGGCGCTGCCGCCACCTGGTCCCAGTCGCTGCCGAGGCCAGGTTGGCCGTGGACGAAGAGGACCGGGGCGCCCCGGCCGCGGTCAACGACGAACGGAGGGCGCAAGATGCTCGTCTCCGGCGCCACTCGGGGCTCAGGCGCCGGCGTCGTCGTCGGCGCGGACGTGCCGACACCGTGTCGGTCGCGGCGCCGGCTCGTCGGGGTCGGTCGAGCTGGGATCTCGACGACGAACACCGAGCCTGCCCCGGGTGCGGTTTCGACCCGGGCCGTCCCGCCGTGCGCGTCGGCCAGGGCGGCCACGATCGACAAGCCGAGCCCGGTGCCTTCGCCGGTGCGGGCCTCGTTGCCACGGTAGAAGCGGTCAAAGACGTGCGCGGCCTGCTCGGCCTCGAGCCCGGGGCCCTCGTCGGCCACCCGCACGACGGCGCCGCGGCCCGTGGCGGCGTCACCGTCGACGTGGACCGGCGTGGCCGGCGGCGTGTGCACCACGGCGTTCTGCAGGAGGTTGTCCACGATCTGGCGTAGCCGAGCCGGCGTCGCCCTGGACCACGATCGGAGCCGCCGGTCTCGAGCGTGATCGGCCGCGCCGCGTCGTTGATCCGGGTGGCGTCCACGGCCTCGGCGACGACCCGGCCCAGGTCGACGAGCTCGCGCGCTGAGGGGCCGTCCCTGATCGAGACGGGCCAAGAGCAGAAGGTCCTCGACGAGCAGGCTCATGCGCGCCGCCTCACCCTCGATGCGCTCGGCGGCCTGACGCCGGTCGTCCTCGGTGTCGAAGGCCCCTTTGCGCAGGAGCTCGGCGTAGCCGCGGATCGAGGTCAGTGGCGTCCGCAGCTCGTGCGAGGCGTCGGCGACGAACCGTCGCAGGCGGTGCCTCGGACGACGTCCGCTCCCGGAAGGCCGCCTCGATCTGGCTCAGCATGCCGTTGAGCGCGATCCCGAGACGACCGACCTCGCTGCGGTCGTCGGCGCGCCGGATCCGGCGGGTGAGGTCCCCGCCGGCGATGGCACCAGCCGTCTCGGTCATGTCGTCGAGGGGGCGCATGCCCAATCGGACGATCCACAGCGCCAGCAGCAACAGGGCGATCATCACGCACGATCGACACGAACAGCTCGACGTGGGTCAGCGACGCCAGGGTCTTGTCGGTCGGAGTCGAGCGAGATGGCGGTGACGAGGGTGCCACCGGGCACGGCCACGGCCTGCAGCCGGTACTGCAGGCCCGCGCGACCCGACGGCGGGGACGTCGATGGACCGGCTCTCGGGCGACATAGGGCCCGTGGTTCGTCCCGAACACGTGCGGGGTCGTGATGTGCTGGACGGGCAGCACCCGGGGCAGCACCGGGGCGGGGTCGGGGTTGCCGGCCAGGCCCGAGGGGACCCGGGCGATCAGTGCGCCGTCGGACGAGAGCACCTCGACGTAGGCGTCGGAGCTCAGCCGGGCGGCCAGCGACCGCACCGTTGAGACGCGGGTCCGGGGCCGGCGCCCCGGTGAAGTGCACCGGGGCCTTGGTGCTGCAGCTCGGCCAGCCACTTCCGGGGTGGGTGACCGGTGTCCGGTCCCCGGCCTTCAGGTCGCGTTGGTAGACCTGGGAGATGTAGCTGTAGGCCTGGTTCTGCGAGGCGTCGATCTGCTCGTCGAGCCTCCCGATGAGAAACGACCGCAGCGACGACGACGTGACCAGGTCGGTCGTGATGAGCCCCGCCACGAGCAGCAGCGAGCATGCCCACCACGAGCCGGCGCCGCAGCGACACGCGCGGCCTACTCCTTCGTCGCGCGGGAGCCGGAGGCTGTAGCCGACCCCGCGGATGGTGTGGATCAACGGCGGGTCGACGTGGTCGATCTTCTTGCGGAGGTAGCTGATGTAGGTCTCGACGATGTTGGGGTCACCGTCGAAGTCGTAGTTCCAGACGTGGTCGAGGATCTCGCTCTTCGACAGCACCCGGCGGGCGTTCTCGAGCATGTAGCGCAGGAGGTTGAACTCCGTGGCGGTCAACTCGACGAGCGCGCCCTGGCGCCACACCTCGTGGGTCTCGTCGTCCATCTCGAGGTCGGAGAACTGCGAGCCGGTCGCTCGTCGCGCGGTCGGTGTGGTCCGGCGCAGCACGGCGTGGATGCGGGCCACCAGCTCGTCGAGGCTGAAGGGCTTGGTCACGTAGTCGTCGCCGCCGGCGGTGAGCCCGCCGACCTTGTCCTCGGTGGCGTCGCGCGCCGTGAGGAACAGCACGGGCGTCCGGTTCCCCTGGGCCCGCATGCGCCGGCACACCTCGGTGCCGTCGACGTCGGGGAGCATGACGTCCAAGAGGACCAGGTCGTGGTGGCCCCGCTCGGCCAGGGTCATGGCGTCGCCGCCGGTGGCGGCGGTCTCGACGGCGAAACCCTCGAAGCGCAGGGCCGCGCCGAGCAGGTCGGTGATGTAGGGCTCGTCGTCGACCACCAGGATCCGGGTCAAGTGTGCTCACCCCTCCATGTTCTCAGATGCGAGGCGCCCGGCCCGGCGGCCAGGGCCCGCTCAGGCCGCGACCCCGGTGCGGGCACGGCCGGCACCGCCCCGCACCAGGACCCGCCCGGCCCGCTTGGCCGCCCACCACGTCACGAGCAGGAGAGCTTCGACCACGATGTGCATCGACATCTTGGACTTCCCCTCCACCCGGTCCACGAACCGGATGGGCACCTCGACCACCTGTCCCCCGTGCTCGGAGGACCTGGTCGAGCATCTCGATCTGGAAGCCGTATCCCTCGGCCCGCACCGCGCTCGAGGTCGATGCGCCGCAGGGCTTCGGCCCGATAGGCCCGGAACCCCGACGTGGAGTCGGAGACGTGCAGCCGCAGCAGCAGCGCGGCGTAGACGTTGCCGCCCTGGGACAGGAGCCGGCGGTGCCAGCGCCAGTTGGGGATCGACCCACCCGGGACGTAGCGCGACCCCACCACGAGATCGACGCCCTCGAGGAGCGGGGCGATCAGGCTCGGGAGCGCCTCGGGCTCATGGGACAGGTCGGCGTCCATCTCGACGAACGCCTCCCAGCCCCGCTCGAGGCCCCAGGCGAAGCCGGCCCGGTAGGCGCTGCCCAGGCCGGCCTTGGCGGTGCGCCGCAGGACGTCGATGTTGCCGAGCTCGTCGCCCAGCTTCTCGGCCAGATCGGCGGTGCCGTCGGGGCTGCCGTCGTCGACCACCAGCACCCCGGCCTCGGGCATGGCCGCCCGGATGCGACGCAGGACGTGGTCGATGTTCTCCGCTTCGTTGTACGTCGGCAGGACGACCAGGACGCGCACGACGACAGCCTAGGGGACCGTCGTGGGGCCACCGGTGCCCCCCACGACCTCCAATTGCGCCTCGGGCGCGGTCGACCGCCACATCTCCCGCACGATCACCTGGATCGACCCGGCGATGGGGATGGCGAGCAAGCGTGCCCACGAACCCCCCGAAGAAGCCGCCCACCAGGTCGCCGACGTTGGCCCCCACCAAGATGGCGATGAGCACCAGGAGCGGGTTGATCCGCACCGTCCTGCTCATCACGATGGGGTTGAGGATGTGGTTCTCGATCTGGGTGTAGGCGAGGAAGACGATGCCGAAGACGATGAAGGCGCTGAACGAGTGGGTCAGCGCGAACAAGGCCGGTGGGGATGCCGGCCAGGGCCCCGCCGATCATGGGCAGGAAGTCGAAGAGCGCCACCCACAGGGCCCACAGCAGGGCGTAGGGGACGCCCAGGATCACCAGCGTCACGAACACCACGACCCCGGCGATGATCGACGTGATGAAGTTGCCGAGCATGAACCCGGTGACCGACCGGGTGACCTCGCCGGCGATCCGGGTGACGCGGACGCGCCGCGCTCGGGAGCGATGAGCCGCAGGACACCCCCGCGCAGCTTGGGTCCCTCGAGCAACAGGAGCAGGACGAGGATGAACACGACGAACAGGTCGAAGCCGACGGTGAGCGGCCCCGGCCCCGATCTTGAGCGCCGGCTTGGACAGGTTCTTGGCGTAGCTCTGGAGCTTGGGCAGGTTCTGCTGCACCCAGTGCTGCACGTGGTACTGGCGCACGAGATGCCCGATGTAGCCCTTGCCGTGCTCGGCGCTGCTGCACGTAGCTCGGCAGCTTCGAGATGAGGTGGGTCAGCCCGTTGGCGAGGGGGTAGCCGAACGCATAGGCGAGACCGGCGAACACGAGCACGGCGAACACCGTCACGATGGCTCACGGCGTAGCCCCGGCGGCGCACCCCTATCCGTTGCAGCAGGACGACCAGCGGGTTGAGCAGCAGCGCGATGAATCCCGCCACCGCCATGAGCAGGAGGATGTCGCGCAGCTTGTAGACGATCTTGCCGGCCAGGAGCGTGACCACCACCACGCCGACGGTGATCAAGATGGCCTGCAGGGGGACGTGGCGTTCGTCGGACCACTCCCACAGCCGGGCGCGCCGGGTCACCGGCGGTGAGGGGATCTCCGACATCCCTCCAGCATGGCAGCCCGGCTCCCGCCGACCGCGGCACCGCGACGACGCCGGGGCGGCGTCGGATTGGCCCGTCTCGAGCCCTCTGACGTGGAAGCATGGCTCCGATGGAGGCGGGAACCGAGGTCGCCCCCCGGCGGAGGCGGGTGCGCAGACAGGTCAAGTGGGGGCTCTACGCGGTCGGGCTGTTCCTCATCCTGGAGTACCTGGTCCTGCCCCAGCTGGCCGGCGCCCGCAAGTCCGTGAACCTGCTCGGGCAGGATCAACTTCGCCTACGTCATCGCCGGCGTCGTGCTCGAGGCGGCCGTCGCTGGTGTCCTACAGCCAGCTCACCCACACGGTGCTCCACCACGGAGGCCCGCATCGGCTCGCGGCTGCTGCGGATCAACCTGTCGAGCCTGTCGGTGAGCCACATCATGCCGGGAGGCACCGCGCCGGGCACCGCCGTCGCCTTCCGCCTCCTCACCCAGTCCGGCGTGTCGGGAGCCGACGCCGGCTTCGCGCTGGGCATGCAGGGCGTGGGCTCGGCCGCTCGTGCTCAATTCGATCTTGTGGCTGGCGCTGCTCGTCTCGGTGTTCGTCCACGGCTACAACCCGCTCTACGCCGTGGCGGCGGGGGCCGGGGTCGTGCTCATGGGCCTCGTCGCCGGCGTGGTGCTGGCCCTCACCCGGGGACGGCAACCGGTCGATCGAGATCATCCGGCGCTGGGCCGACCACATCCCGTTCCTCGACGGCGACAAGCTCGCCATCCAGGCCCACCGGGTGGCCGAGCGACTCGGCCAGTTCCTGGCCGAGCCTCAGCTCCTGCGGCGCGCCATCGGGTGGGCGGCCGCGTTCTGGTTGCTCGACGCCGCCTCGTTGTTCGTCTTCATCGCCGCGCTGGGAACGATCGTCTCGCCCATCGACCTCCTGGTGGCCTACGGCCTGGCCCAGGTCCTCGCCGTCATCCCCATCACGCCGTCGGGCCTCGGCGTGGTCGAAGGCGTCCTCATCCCGACCCTGGCGGGCTTCGGCGTCCCCCAGGAGACCGCCCTCCTCGGCGTCCTCGGCTACCGGCTCGTCAACTTCTGGCTGCCCATCCCCGTCGGGGGCATCGCCTATCTGTCGCTGCGGTTCTCGGGCGAGGGTTGGCGCCAGCGCCTGCGCCATGCGCGCGACGAGGTCGTGTCGCTCGAGGACACGAGCGTGCGACGCACCCCCGAGGCGCTCTCCCCGAGGTCTGACTCGGTCGGCTCGGCGCGGGACCCGGGCTACCGTTAGCCGGCTGCCCCGAGGGTGTCGGCTTCGCGCCGGCGCCGGGCCCGGTCGCGGGCGAGCTCCTGGAGCCGGCGCTGCGCACTGTGCCCTCCACGGTCGGGACCCGCTCCAGGTGCCGTTGGGGCCGAGCACCCAGGAGTTGGTGTCGTCGGCCAGGTTCAGGTCGAGCACCTCGAGCAGCCGGGCCTGGAGCTCGGGGTCGAGCACCGGCGCCAGGACCTCGATGCGGCGGTCGAGGTTGCGCTCCATGAGGTCGGCCGACCCCATGAGCAGCGGTCAGGGGTCGGCTGCCGGTGCCGCCGAAGCGGTAGATGCGCGAGTGCTCGAGGAAGCGGCCCACGATGGACCGGACCCGGATCGTGTCCGACAGCCCCGGCACACCGGGACGGAGGTTGCACACGCCGCGCACCACGAGGTCGATGGGGACGCCCGGCCACCGAGGCGTGGTACAGCGAGTCGATGACGTCGGGGTCGGTGAGGCCGTTCACCTTGATGGCGATGCGACCGTCGGGCCCGGCCTGCGCCTCGTCCTCGATGAGCTCGGTGATGCGCTGGCGCAGCGCCATGGGGGCGACCACCAGCTTGCGGTAGCGGGCGTAGCGGCTGTAGCCGGTGAGGAAGTTGAACAGGTCGCCGACATCGGCGCCGAGATCGGGGTCGGCCGACGAGCAGACCGAGGTCCTCGTACTGCCGGGCGGTGCGGGGGTTGTAGTTGCCCGGTGCCGATGTGGCAGTAGCGCCGGATCCCGTCCTCCTCGCGCCGGACCACCAGCGCCGCCTTGGAGTGGGTCTTCAGACCCGACGAGGCCGTACACGACGTGGACGCCCGCCTCTTCGAGGGCGCGGGCCCAGGAGATGTTGGCCTGCTCGTCGAAGCGGGCCTTGAGCTCCACCACCGCGGCGACCTGCTTGCCCGCCTCGGCCGCCTGGATGAGCGACGCCGCGATGGGGCTGTCGCCCGAGGTCCGGTACAGGGTCTGCTTGATGGCGAGCACGTCGGGGTCGGCGGCGGCCTGGGCGATGAAGAGCTCGACCGACGTCGCGAAGGAGTCGTAGGGGTGGTGCACGAGGACGTCGCGCTCGCGCAGCACGGCGAAGAGGTCGGCGGGCTCGTTGCCGGCGTTGGCGAGCCGGGGCGGGGTCATGGGCGCCCACGCCTGCTCGTGGAGGTCGGGGCGGTCGAGCTCGTAGACGCCCCACAGCGCCCCGAGGTCGAGGGGCGCCGCGATCTCGTAGCGGTCGTCGGGCCCGAGGTCGAGCTCGTGGACCAGCATGTCGCGCATGTCGTCGGAGATCTCGGCCGGCGACCTCGAGGCGCACGGCCCGCCCGAAGCGGCGCCGGCGCAGCTCCATCTCGACCGCGGCCAGGAGGTCGTCGGCCTCGTCCTCGTCGAGGACGAGGTCGGCGTTGCGGGTCACCCGGAAGGCGTAGTGCTCGCCGATCACCATGTCGGGGAACAGCGTCGCCAGCTGCGCGGCGATGATCTGCTCGAGGGCCACGAACCGCTCGCCGTCGGGCATGACCACGAAGCGGGGCAGCAGGGGCGGGACCTTCACCCGGGCCACCCGCTCGACGCCGGTGATGGGGTCACCCACCCGCACGATGAGGTTGAGCGACAGGTTCGAGATGTAGGGGAAGGGGTGGCCGGGGTCGACCGACAACGGGGTGAGCACCGGGAAGATCTGGCGGTTGAACGACCTCGGTCAGGTGCTCGCGATCGGCGTCGTCGAGCGACGACCAGTCCGCCACCCGGACCCCGGCTTCGGCCAGCGCCGGCACGACGGAGTCGAGGAAGATGCGCGACTGCCGGTCGACGAGCTCGGTCACCCGCTCGCCGATGGCGCGCAGCGCCTCGCTCGGGCGCAGGCCGTCGGCCGAGCGGGTCCGCAGGCCGGCGTCCACCTGGTCCTTGAGCCCCGCCACCCGCACCTGGAAGAACTCGTCGAGGCCCTCGGAGAAGATGGCCAGGAACTTGACCCGCTCGAGCAGCGGGCACCCGCTCGTCGTCGGCGAGCTCGAGGAGCCGGGCCCCGAATTCGAGCCACGACAGCTCCCGGTTGGAGAAGCGCTCCGGGCCGCGCGCGGTGACGGCGTCCTCCACCCCGACCGGGGAGAGTGTCGGCGTCGCTTCACCCGCCGTGAGGCCCGGGGGGAGCGGCCGTGCTGGCGCCACGCGCCGGATTCCGAGGCCTGCATCAAACATCCAGGGTACCGCCGGTGGCTGCCCGCACAGGGTCTCCAGGTGCCGGGGTCCGGCACAGGCCCGGCAGTAGGCTCGACCCGGTGCCCCGACTCCTCAGTCGCCTCGCGCCCACCGAGGGGATGCGGGTCCGTCGACCCAAGCCCAAGCGGCGAACCGAGCTCGGGCTGCTCCTCTTCGGCTCGTTCATCGTCCTGGCCACCTACGTCCTCGCCTCGGTCGGGCACCACGTCGAAGATCCCCGCCAACCTGGGGCCCGTTCCTGGGCGTCGTGCTCGGGCTCGGCCTGGCCGCGCACATCGCCAACCGGATCTACGCCCCCGACGCCAACGCCGTGCTCCTGCCCATCGCCACGTTGCTGAACGGGCTCGGGCTACGTGATGCTGGCCCGCATCGCCCAGCACTGGGCCCAGGCCCAGGCAGGGTGGACGGCGGTCGGGGTGGGCGCCTACATCCTGACCCTGGCCGTGGTGCGCCGGTCGCGCGACCTCGACCGCTACCGCTACCTGCTGCTGCTCGTGGCGGTGGTCCTCATGCTGTCGCCGCTCATCCCGCACTTCGGCCAGAACCACAACGGCGCCCGTCTGTGGATCGGGATCGGGCCGGTCAACGGCCAACCCATCGAGCTGGCCAAGCTGGCGCTGTGCATCTTCTTCGCCTCGTACTTCGTCGAGAAGCGCGAGCTGCTGTCGGTGCCCACGCTGCGCGTCGGCAACCGGCTCATGCTCGACCCCCGACCCCTGGTCCCCATCCTCGTGGCCTGGGGCTTCACCATGCTCGTGCTCGGGGGCGAGGACGACATCGGGTTCGCACTGCTCATCTTCGTGCTGTTCATGGCCATGCTGTGGCTCACCTCGGGGCGGTGGAACTACCTGGCGCTCGGGCGTCGTGCTCTTCGTCGCCGGGCGCCTTCGCCGCCGACCGGCTGTTCTCCCAGGTGAACGTGCGGGTGTCGGAATGGCTCCATCCCGATGGCCACCGGCCAGATCATGTCGGGCCTCTACGGCATGGGCACGGGCGGCCTGCTCGGCACCGGGCTCGGCTTCGGCCACATCGCCGCGGCGTGCTCGGGGTGTGCCAACCCGATCCCCGAGGTGCAAAGCGACTACATCTTCGCCGCCTTCGGCACCGAGATGGGCCTGCTCGGCACGACCGCCATCGTGTTCGCCTTCGTCCTGCTCGTCGGGGCGGGGCTGCGCACCGCCCAGACGGCGCGCTCGGAGTTCGCCCAGATGGTGGCGGCCGGGCTCACGGTGATCATCGGGTTCCAGGCCCTGTTCATCATGGCCGGCATCGTCCGGCTGCTCCCGCTCACCGGCATCACGCTGCCGTTCATGGCCTACGGCGGGTCGTCGCTCGTGGCCAACTACGTCCTCATCGCGCTCTTGATGCGCATCTCCGACGAAGGGCGAGCGCAGCCATCGTGGCCGACCAGGCCACAGCACAACGGGTCGGCCCTCCGGCGCCGCGCCTGACCGTGCCGCCGGCTCAGGTCGCGGTCGCCGGTCGCGGTGTCAGGCCGCGCGTCGGCAGTGATGCGTATCGGGCAGGGTGGCGTCGGCAGCCTCGGGTGGGCGTCGGCGCCGGTGAACACCCACTCCCCCACGAGGATCGGGGTCGGCAGCCGCTGGCGCAGTGCCAGGGCGATGGCGTCGGAGGGCCGGCACGGCAGACACGCTGCGCCCTCGCGGGCTCATGGTGTCGATCTCGGCGAAGAACACCTGGCCCCGGCGGACCGTGATGCGCACCGCTTCGATGCTCACGCTCGTGGCGATCGAGGATGTCGGTGACGATGCGCGTGGGTCAGCGGCCGCGGGGTGTCGATGCCCCGGAAGGCGTAGGCGATGGCCGTGCCCTCGGCCAGGCCCACGGGGATGCGCAGCTCGCGCCAGGGGTCCTGCGCCTCGTGCAGGACGACTTCGGGGTTGGCGCTCGGGAGCTCCATCTCGACGCCGGCGACGGCCACGATCCTCCACTCCTCGGGGGAGAGGTCGAGCACCTCGAGTGGCGTGGGCGGCGCTGGCCCGTCGCCGTCGGGCTCGACGCCGGCTCGGCGCCGTCGGTCGGCTCGGCACCGGCGCGGCGCCCCGGACGTCCGACGTCGGTCATCGCTGGGCCCGCAGCTGCACCGAGAGCGCGATGCCGATGGCCGAGAAGAAGGCCACGGTGGCCGAGCCCCCGTAGGACAAGAACGGAAGGGGGATCCCGGCCACGGGCATGATCCCCATGGCCATCCCGGCGTTCTCGAACACGCTGAAGGCCACCAGCGTGAAGCATCCCGCGGCCAGGAGCCGGCCGAAGGCGTCACGCGCCAGCTGGGCGCTGCGCAGCAGCCGCCACGACAGCACGCCCAGCAGCGCGAGGACGCCGGCCGCGCCGACGAAGCCGAGCTGCTCGCCCAGGGCGGAGAAGATGAAGTCGGTCTGCTGTTCGGGCACGTAGGCCAGGTTGGTCTGCGACCCGTGGAACAGCCCCGCCCCCCACGACCCCCCCGAGCCGATGGCGGCCACCGACTGGCCCACGTTGTAGCCCGGTGCTCTGGAGGTTCTTCCCGACGTGGAACACCGCCGTGATGCGGTTCAGCTGGTAGTCCTTCAAGCAGCTTGAAGTGCACGACGGCGAAGGCGCCGGTGACGGTCAGCAGCACGAGCAGCAACAGGTAGCGGTTGGGGATGCCGGCGATGACGAGCATCACGAGGAGCACCACCGACATGACGATGCCGCTGCCGAGGTCGGGCTGCTTGACCACGAGCAGGATCGGCACCGCCGCCAAGGCCAGGACCTTGAGGACGTCGTTGCGGCCGAGGCCCTCGGGTCGTCGCGCGCAGAACGTGGCCACGGTCACGATGAGCACGAGGGTGGCGAAGGCCGAGGGTTGGATCTGGACGCCGCCGATCTGCACCCACCGGGTGGCGCCCGAGCGCACTCGACCCGATGCCGCTGAACATGGCCAGCAGGGCCAGGATCATCGCCACGTAGAGCACGGCGCTGGCGTGCTCGAGCCAGCGGTAGTCGAGCGCGGCCAGCACGATCATGAAGATGCCGCCCACCACGACATAGGCCGCCTGGCGGGTCAGGAAGTAATGGGGGTTGATGCCGGCGGCGGCCAGCTTGGAACGGGTGGCCGAGTACACGAGCACGACCCCGAGCCCGGCCACGAGGACCGTGGTCAAAACGAGCGCGAAATCGACCCGGAGGGCCAGGGGCCGGCCCGCAGCCGGGCGGTGTGCGAGAGAGGTGCTCAACCGGTGCGCTCCGGCGGACCAGAATACCGGTCGTGCCCCTCGGCGCCACCTCACCCATCGTGGTCGACCAGGGCTGGCTCTACGACGTCCTGCGCTGGGCCGGCGTGAGCCAGCCCACCGCCGCGCACTGGCAGCAGGTCGTCATCAAGCCGCTCACGGTCCTGCTGGTCGTCCTGGTGGCGGTCGCTCATCGGCTGGCTCGGCAGCCGGATCATCCGGCGCTGGGTCGGGGCCGCCGCCCACAAGGCCGTGGCCCGGGCCGACTCGCCGCGCGCCGCGGCCCGGGCCCTGACCCTGACGAGCCTGCTCGCCAATGTCTGGCGCGGCGTCGTCGGCGTCATCGCCTTCTTCGTCATCCTCGGCACCATCGGCCTCAACCTCACGCCGCTGCTGGCCGGGGCCACGGTCATCGGCGCCACGCTCGGCTTCGGCGCCCAGAGCATGGTGCGCGACCTGCTTGGCCGGGCGTGCTGCTCACCGTCGAGGGCCAGTTCGACATCGGCGACACCGATCATGGTGGGCGACACCTCGGGCACGGTCGAGGACCTGACGTTGCGCGTCACGCGCCTGCGCTCCGACGACGGCACCGTCTGGTACGTGCCCAACGGTGAGATCCGGAAGCTGGCGAACTCGTCGCGGGGTTGGGCCCAGGCGACCGTCGACGTGCCCGGTGCCGGTCGCCGCCGGCGTCGAGACCGTGCTCGACGCCATCCAGGCCGCGGCCGACGCCGTGGCCGAGCGACCCGCGCTACGCGGCGTTGTGCCTCGAGCCGCCCCGCGTGTGGGGCGTGGTCGCCACCGCGGCCGACACCTTCACGTGCCGGGTCTCGGTGCGCACGTCCACCACCGATCGCGAGCGCGTGGCCCGGCTCCTGCGCCAGGAGATCGCCGTGCGCCTCCAGGCCGCCGGAGGTCTTCGCCGCCGTCGCCGGCCGCGCTGCGGCTCGCTCCGGCGCTCCGGCGCCCCGCCGCTCCCGACGACGACGCCGTGAGACGCGGCCCGGTGGCGCTGAGCCCGAGCCTGCGCAGCGGGCCCGGGCCGCAGCCGAGCCGCCGGTGGCGAGCGGCCACGGCGCGACTGCGCACCCTTCCCGACGTCGTGATCCTCGGGGCCCAGCGCGGCGGGACCACGTCGCTGTTCGACTGGCTGGCCCTGCACCCATCGGTCGCCCCGTCGACGACCAAGGAGGTGCACTACTTCGACCGGCACTACGCCAACGGCGAGCGCTGGTACCGCGCCCACTTCCCGCTGCAAGGGCGGGTCCGCGCCTGGCCGTCGAGGCCACCCCGTACCTGCTGTTCTATCCCCTGGCCCCGGCGCGCGTGGCGGCCGATCTCCCCTCCACGACCCGGTTCATCGTGCTGTTGCGCGACCCGGTGCAGCGCGCCATCTCGCAGTACTGGCACTCGTGTCGGATTCACGCCGAGGACAAGCCGCTGGCCGGGCCCTGGCCCTCGAGGACGAGCGCCTGGCCGGCCAGGACGAGATCGTCCGCGGCCGGGGGCGAGAGCTTCGCCCACCGCAATTTCTCCTACAAGGCCCGGGGGCACTACGCCGAGCAGCTCCGACGGTGGTTCGCCGTCATCGACCGCGAGCGCTTCCTCGTCGATGGAGAGCGAGGAGCTCTTCGAGCGGCCCGACCGGGCCCGCCCGTGTCCTGCAGTGGCTGGGGCTGGCGCCGCCTCGACGCGGCCGTTCCCGTCGACCAACGACGCGCCCCGGGCCCGGCCCGAAGAGGCAGGCCGTGGTCGACGAACTCCGCCGGCACTTCGCCCCTCTACAACGAGGACCTCTTCGAGCTGTTGGGCCGCGCGGCTCTGGGAACGCTGAGGCGGAGTCACCGCGCCGAGCGCGGCCTGCGGCCGCCGCCCACATGGCCTCGACCGGGAGCCGGCCTGCCCGGTCCAGCGCTCCAGGGCCAGCGCGGCCTGGTGCACCAGCATGCCGAGCCCGCCCACCGACAGTCGCCCCTCGGGCCCGGGCCGCGTCCAGCAACGGGTGTCCGGCGGGGTGGTAGACGAGATCGGCCACCACCTGCCCGACGTGGAGCGAGCCGGGGTCGACGGGGAGCTCGTCGGACGCCGACCCCGTCGCCGCGCGCCATGCCGACCGGGGTGGCCTGGACGACGAGCTCGGCGTCGGCGACGTCGGCGCCCGACCCCACCCGACCCGCCGCCCCGGCCAGCGCGGCGGCGGCCTCGGCCCGGGCCGCGGTGCGGTTCAGCACCACCACCTCGGCCGCTCCGGCCTCGGCCAGGGCCAGGATCACGGCGCGGGCCGCGCCCCCGGCGCCGATCACCAGGCAGCGCTTGGCCGGCGGGGTCGAACTCCGCGGCGCGGCGCAGCGGCGGCCAGGAACCCTTCGCCGTCGGTGCGAGTCGCCGACCAGCGCGCCGTCGCGCCAGGCTGACGCAGTTGACGACGCCCGAGCCGGCGGGCCACGTCGGTGGTGTCGTCGACGGCGCGAAGGCCTGCTCCTTGTGGGGCATGGTGACCGACAGCCCGGCGATGCTGCAGCGCCCGCATCCCGTCGAGCGCCGCTGCGTCGGCCCCGGCGGCGACCGGGAAGCGCGACCGACACCCAGTCGAGGCCCGAGGGCGTCGAAGGCGGCGTTGTGCAGCAACGGCGACAGCGAATGGGCGATGGGGTCGCCGATCACCCCGACCACCGTGGAGGCCGCCCGAGGGCCACGTCGGTGAGCGCCGGGTCGGCTCCTGGCGTCCGGCCACGTCGCCTTACCCGAGGCCCCGGCTCTGGGCCAGGCGCTCGTTGGCCTGTTGGCCGGCGAAGGTGGTCGGAGAACGCCTCGGTGCCGTCCTTCGACACCACCACGAAGTAGAGCCAGTGCCCCGGCGTCGGTGCCAGGGCGGCTTGCGAGCGACGCCGTTGACGGGAAGCAGATCGGCGTGGGGGTGAGCCCGGTGTGCAGGTAGGTGTTGTAGGGCGTGTTGAGCGCGAGGTCGGCCGACGTCACCTGCCCCCGTCGCGGTGCTCGGAGTACAGCACGGTGGAGTCCATCTGCAGTGGCGTGCCGCGGGCCAGGCGGTTGTAGATGACGCGTGCCACCTTGCCCAGGTTCTCCTGGTAGACGCCTTCTTTCTGCACGATCGACGCCACGGTGATGGCCTGGTACGGCGTCACTCCGAGCGCGGCGGCACCACTGCGTGAGCCCGACCGAGTCGGCCAGGGTGTTGAAGCGGTCGATCATGTCCCCGAGCAGGGTCTGGTCCGACTCCCCCGGCACGACGAGGTAGGTGCCGGTCCCGACCAGCCCGTCGAGGTTGGTCGAGCCGGCCGGCTCGTAGGGCGACCGCAACGTGCCCGAGTCGGCCAGGGAGCAGGAAGTGGGCGGGGTCGTGCCCCGCGATCTGTCCCACCTGGGTGGCCACCTCGTCGATGGTGTAGCCGGGCAGGACCGTCACCGACGAGACGTCGGGCCCCGCCGCCAGCGTGGCCCGGACGTCGGCGAAGGACTCGTCGCGGTGGAAGAGGTAGCGGCCCGGGCTCGCACCGCGGGGGTGCCGTGCAAGGTCAGGTAGACCCGGAAGGCCAGCGAGCTGTCGACGACGTGTTCGCGGACCAACGACGGCGGTGATCGTCCCCATCGACGATCCCGGCGTCACCGTGACGACGACGGTGGGCCCCCCGCTCCCGCCCATCTGGCTCTGGTACCACGCCACCGCCCCCACCAAGAGGGCCAGCACCACGAGCCGCCGACCACGGCCACGAACAGCCGGCGGCGCCGGTAGACCTGCGCCTGGCCGTCTGTGCCGCGCCGTCTGGCTGCGGGCGGGCCACCGCCCGACCGCCCCGTGACCGCCGCCCGGCCGTCGCCCGGGACGGGCGCAGGTGTCGCCGCGGCGTCGGCCACCGACGCGCCCGTCTGCACGGGCCGTCCCTCGACGTCAGGCATCGTCGCGCCCGCGTCCGGTGTCGAGCCAGGCCTGGAGCAGCACCGCCGCCGCGCTCTGGTCGATGCGGCGTGCGCTGGCGCCCGCCCTTGCGGCCCGCCTCTCGCAGCGACCGGGCCGCGCTCACCGTCGTGAGGCGCTCGTCGAAGGTCTCCACGGCGATCCCGTGCGGGGCCGAGCAGCCGAGCCAGCTCGTCGGCGTCGGCCTGCGGCGGCCGCGCGGCCGGGCCGCGCCGGCCGTTGAGGCTCAGGGGCAGGCCCACCACCACGCGGCGTGCCCCCACCTCCTCGACCACCGCCGCCAGCGCGCTGCCAGTCGCGCGGCGTCGTCCCGGCTGCGCTCGATGGTGCGCACGCGGCGACGCCAGGGTCCCGGTGCCGTCGGACACGGCCACCCCGATGCGGCGCTCGCCGAGGTCGACCCCCACCACCCGCACTGCGCTCAGGCCACCCGCACTGGGCTCAGGCACCGAGCCGGCGCCGGGCCTCGGCCAGCAGGGTGTCGATCTTGGCCGGGTCGGACCCGCCCGCCACGGCCAGCTCGGCCGAGCCCCCGCCGCCGCCGCCCGACCAGCTGGGCCAGCTCCTTGGCCGTGGCACCGGCGTCGACCGATCCGTCACCCGACGCCACGGCCACGCCCACCTTGGACCCGTCCGGCGACCCCGCCACCACCACCACCCGGGCGCCGTGGCGCCGGATGGCCTGGGCCAGGTCGCGCAGCTGGTCGGGGTGCACGCCGTCCTGGCGATGGACGACCACACCGTCGTCGGCCAGCTGGGCGAGGCGGCGCCGCATCTTCTTGCAGGCGGGCCCCGTGCAGGCGCTGCAACTCCTTCTCGGCCTGGCGCTGGCGGTCGAGCACCTTCTGCAAGGCGTCGAGCACGCCGGCGGGCTCCACCTTGAGCAGCCGGGCCGCCTCGTCGAGGGTGCGCCGGCTCTCGCCCAGCAGGGCCAGGGAGCTCGGCCCCGGTCACGGCCTCGATGCGCCGGATGTTCGACCCGATCGACCCTTCCGACACGACGGTGATGGGGCCGATCATGCCCAACGCGTCGACGTGGGTCCCGCCGCAGAACTCCAACGAGTGCGCCCCGGCCCGCACCACCCGCACGCGCTCGCCGTACTTGTCGTCGAAGAACGCCAGCGCCCCGAGCGCCTCGGCTTCGGCCTTCGAGGTCTCGATCACCTCGACCGGCGCGTCGGTCAGGACATCGGCGTTGGCCGCCTCGGTCACCTCGGTCAGCTCCTCGGGGCGCAGCGCCTTCGGATGCGAGAAGTCGAAGCGGAGCCGGTCGGGGGCCACCAGCGAGCCCTGCTGGCGCACGTGGTCACCGAGCACCTGGCGCAGCGCGCTGTGCAGCAGGTGCGTCCCGGTGTGGTGCCGACGCGTGGCGTCGCGCCGCGCCGCGTCGATCACCGCCAGGGCGTCCTGGCCGGGGAAGAGCTCGCCCTCCTCGACCATGGCCCGGTGCACGATGAGCCCGGGGAGCACGCTCTGGGTGTCGAGCGACCCGGGCCCGCCCGGTCTCGGTGGTGATGACGCCGGTGTCGCCCACCTGGCCGCCGGACTCGGCGTAGAAGGGGGTCCGGTCGAGGACGATCTCGGCCGTCCCGGGCTCGGCCCCGGCCAGCACCGCCACCACCGAGGCGGGCTCCTCGTAGTGCTCGTAGCCGGTGAAGCGCGTCGGGCCCGACTGGCTCAGCAGGTCCCGGTAGACGGTCTCGTCGCCCGAGCGCCTGGCGCCGACGGCGGGCATCGGCGCGGGCCAGTTCGCGCTGGGCCGCCATCTCGCGCTCGAAGCCCTCGGTGTCGACCTCGACGCCGGCCTCGGCCGCCATCTCCATGGTGAGCTCGATGGGGAAGCCGTGGGTGTCGTGCAGCCGGAAGGCGGCCTCGCCCGACACCCGGCCCGTCCCGTCGCGCAACGCCTCCTCGAGGATCACCGAGCCCGACGTCGAGGGTGCGCCGGAACGCGCCCTCCTCGCGCTCGACCGTCTCCGGAGATCCGGTCGAGCTCGTGCGACGAGGACGGGATAGGCGCCGCCGAGCACGTCGGCCACCGCAGCCACGAGCCGCGGCGTGAGGCGCTCGATCACCCCCAGCTGGAAGGCCCGGCGCACCGCCCGGCGGATGACGCGGCGCAGCACGTAGCCCCGGCCCTCGTTCGAGGGCATGCACGCCGTCGGCCACCACCATGGCCATGGCCCGGGCGTGGTCGGCCAGGATGCGCAGCGACACGTCGGAATGCGGGTCGGCGCCGTAGCGGACCTCGGTGATGTCCTCGGCCACGGCCAGGATGGGCCGGAAGACGTCGGTCTCGAAGAGCGACTCCACCCCCTGGAGCATGGGGAGGTTGCGCTCGAGCCCGGCCCCGGTGTCGATGCTCTTGCCGGGCAGGTCCTCGAGGGTGCCGTCGGCCAGCTTGTTGTACTGCATGAACACGAGGTTGTAGATCTCGACGAAGCGCTCGGCGCCGCCGTGGGCGGGCCCGCCGTCGTCGCCGTAGCGCCGGGCCCCGGTCGAAGAACAGCTCCGACGACGGTCCGCACGGCCCGTGCCGCCGTCGCCCATCTGCCAGAAGTTGTCCTCGCCCAGGGCCTGGATGCGCTGCTCGGGCAGCCGCGGCCGCGTCCAGCCAGATCTGCTTGGCCTCGTCGTCGGACTCGTGCACGGTCACCCACAGCCGGTCGGGGTCGATCCCGAGGACCTCGGTGCAGCAGCTCCCAGGCGAGGGGGATGGCGTCGGACTTGAAGTAGTCGCCGAAGCTGAAGTTGCCGAGCATCTCGAAGAAGGTGCAGTGCCGCTCGGTGGTGCCGATGATGTCGATGTCGACGGTGCGGAAGCACTTCTGCACCGACGTGGCGCGCGGCCAGGGCGGGGCCTCCTCGCCGGTGAAGTACGGCTTGAACGGGACCATCCCGGCGATGGTGAACAGCACGGTGGGATCGTGCGGGATCAGGCTGGCCGACGGGACGACGGTGTGGCCCCGCTCCGCGTAGAAGCCGGTGAACGTCGAGCGGAGCTGGTTGGCGTCCATCATCGGGCGATCCTACCGGCCGTCCCCGCCCGCCCGGGGCGCCCGACGAGCCGCGCGATCGGGCCGCGGCCAGCGAATTCAGGTGCCCGCTCAGCGCGTCAGCGCGGCGACCGGTCGCGGGCCGACAGGTCGTGCCACAGGTCGTCCTGACGACGCTGGGCCTCGGTCCGGCCCGTGTCCAGCGGCGTCGCGGACCTTGTCGACGCGCACCGCGCCGGGTGCGCTCCGACCACGGAGACGAGCTCGGTCGCCACCGCGGTGGGACGGACGCGCCGCGACAGCCGTTCGAGGCGCCGGCGCGTCCACACCGTGCCGCCCACGCCGAGCGCGGCACCCGCCGCCAGCCACATCGGCCGGCGGATCACCGCGGCGACCTCGACGTGTCGCCGGCGCCGGCGCCGTCCCCGATCGAGGCTGCCGTGCCCGTCGTCGCGCCGGGCTCGACGGCGGCGCGTCGGCCGGGCCGAGGGGCATCGGCGGGCCGGGCTCGACGCGTTCGCCGACACGGCCCGTGGGCGTGGCGCACCTTGCCGGTGGCCGACCGAAGAAGCGCCGCAGGGCGCTCCCGACACCCGTGCTGTAGGCGAGGATCTTCACCACCGGGTTGGAGAAGGCGCGGTAGGCCAGGCGCGAGGCGGAGTCCACCGTCGACGACACCGCCTCGGCCGAGTCGAGGACGTCGCCCACGCGCACCATCTCGGTGGCCGCCTGGTCGACGACGACACGGGCGTCGTGCACCAGGGGCACCGTCTCGCGGCGCAGCTCCTCGACGGTCTCGCCGAGCTCGCGCACCCGGCGGCCCAGCACGACGACGACCCCCACGAGCACGAGCGAGGCCATGCCCGCCGCGATGGCGGCGACCAGCGCGGCGACGTTGTCGGCGGACATGGCCGCGTCATCCTACGGCGCGGCCGGGCTAGGGTGCGCCGATCCCCACCATGGGCTTGGCGAGCCGGATGTTGCCCGGTCGAGCCGTAGAACCCGCCGTAGGTTCCGCCGAAGGCGAAGATCCCGCCGTCCGAGGCCACCAGCCAGTAGCCGCCGCCGTCGGGGGTGGCCGCCATCCCCACCACGGGCTTGGTGAGCCGGATGTTGCCCCGGTCGACCCGTGGAAGGCGGCGTCGCCGAAGGAGAAGATCCCGCCGTCGCGAGGCCACCAGCCAGTAGCCGCCCGCCGTCGGGGGTCGGCGGCCATGCCCACCACGGGCTTGGTGAGCGCCGATGCTCCCATCGACCCGTGGAAGGCGGCGTCGCCGAAGGAGAAGATCCCGCCGTCGGAGGCCACCAGCCAGTAGCCGCCGCCGTCGGGCGTGGCCGCCATCCCGACGATGGGCTTGGTCAGTCGGATGTTGCCCGTCGACCCGTAGAACCCGGCGTCGCCGAAGGCGAAGACGCCGCCGTCGGAGGCCACCAGCCAGTACCCGCCGCCGTCGGGCGTGGCGGCCATCCCGACGATGGGCTTGTTCAGCCGGATGTTGCCCGTCGACCCGTGGAAGGCGGCGTCGCCGAAGGCGAAGATCCCGCCGTCGGAGGCCACCAGCCAGTAGCCCTGGGACGACGGGGTCGGCGCCATGCCCACGATCGGCTGGTCGAGGCGCCTGCCCCCCATGGATCCGTAGAAGCCCATCTGCCCGAACGAGAAGATGCCGCCGTCCGAGGCCACGGTCCAGTACCCGCGGGGCCCGAGATAGGTGAAGGGCATGGCTGCCGTCGAACCCGAGGGCGTCGTTGCCCGTCTTCACGATCACCTCGGCACGTCGCCCAACCCCGCGTGGGGGACACCGGTGAGCTCGACCGTCACCGACGACGAGCGTGACCGACCTGATCGGCGCCGGGATTGCCGTTGCCGAAGTCGACCTCGCTCACGCCCGCCAGGTTCGAGCCCGACACCGTCACCGTGGTGCCGCCCGCGGCCGGGCCCGACGAGGCCGAGATCGCCGTCACGACCGGGACAACTGCTCGGCGGCGGCGATCGCAGTCGGCCCACGAGCGCGCTGGCGATCGGGGTACCCGAGCCCGGTGGCCAGGTCGTAGCCCGACGTGGCGGGGTAGTAGGGGCCCGACGGGACGTGCGGGGGGTTGCTCGGGCACCGAGCCCGCGGGCTGGTTGTTCCCCGACGGTGACGTCGTTGAACACCGGGCTCCCCGCGCACTGCGCCTGGTAGAGCGTCGGGTTCACGAAGCCCACCGGCGAGCGACTGGCCCTGGTCGGCGAGCGCCGCCAGGGCCCCCCACAGCGGGGCGGCCATGCTCGTCCCGCCGATCCTGGCCCATCCCCCGCTGACACACGAGCAGAAGATGGCGAGCCCGGTGCGGGGATCGGCGTCGGCGGCGACGTCGGGCACCTCCCGGCACGACACGCGTGCCCGCCCCCGAGCTCGTCGGGCACGGCTGGGCCCCGGTGAAGGTGTCTTGCGCCTTGGTGTACGACGCTCTGGACCCCGGGGCCCCGTTGCCACGCCGGCATGGTCCACGACGCGTCGAGTTCCCGCCCCCGCCGGTGCCGCTGAAGAGGCCCGAGTTCCACACCGACTCGGTCGGCGGCGGGCCCGAGGGCGTCGATCGTGGTCCCCCCCACACTCGTGACCCAGGGTTGGCTCGCCGGGGTCGTCGACCTGCGAGCGGGTGTCGTTGGAGCTCGGGAACAGGTAGCAGTCCTCGGACCCTTCGTCACCCGGCGGCGGCCACGACGGTCTGGCCCTGGGCCACGGCCTGCTGGAAGATCGACGACTCGGCCTGGATGTAGGCCGGCGGCAGCTGCGCCTCGCACTGGCCCCAGCTGGTGGAGATCACCGCCGGCGGGTGAGTCGCCGTCGACCATGGCGCGATAGGTGTCGAGGGGCCCGCTGCCCCCGTTGGGCCCGACGTAGACCTTGGCGTTCACGTTGGGCGCCATGCCGATGACCATCTCGATGTCGAGGGCCGCCTCGCCCGCCCCGGGGCCGGCGTTGGGGTTCGCACCGTCCACGCTCGACCGCGGTCACCGACGCGGTGATGGCCGGTGAGTAGCAGCTCTTGAAGGTGTTGATGTCGCTCTGAGGAACGGCTCGAGCTCGTAGATGCCCACCGTCACCCCCGAGCCCTCGGTGCCCGGGTAGAGGCTCGAGAACGAGTAGGCCGAGGCCAGCTGGTCGACGGTGAGCGCGCCGGCGCTCGCCGGCGTTGGACTGGATGCGTGTCTGGCACAGCCCGCCGTGGGCGCTCGGGCCCGCGCGGCGCGCGGCGACCGGCCCCGGCGGCGGGCCCGGTGGCCGGCCCGCCATCGGCCGGGCCGCGGTCGAGCCGGGGCGGAGCGGACCAGCTCGGGCACGGGCCGGCTCAGGTCGTCGAGGCCGGTGATCCCGTCCAGGGCTCCGGCCAGGGCGCTCGGGCACCAGCGGCGCCGGCGTCGGGCGACGCGCACCACCCGCCCCGACGGCAGGCGGTACTGCTCGAGCCCGACGTCGAAGGCCCGGTCGATCTGGGCGGCGGTGCCCGAGATCGGGACGATCAGGCCGTCGCCCGACGTCGGGCCGACGCGCAGGCCCCGGCCCGCGAGCCAGGCCCGCACGGCGGCGATCGTGGCCGGGCTCGGCCCGAACTCCGCCGCGAATGCACCGGGGGCGAGGTAGTGGCGGAACGACGGTGACCCCGGTGTCGACACCGCCGTGTCGAACGACTCCGAGCGCGGCGGGGTCGCGCGGCTTGAGCACGACATCGCCGTGCACGCGCCGTCGTCGGCGCCACGGCGTCGCATGGCCCGGCGTCCCGTGCGGGCAGGGCGGGCACGCTCCTCGGTGCTGCGCACCCAGCTGCGGCGCGCCGAGGACGACGCGGCACCGCGGCTCGCGCCCGCCACCGCGGCACCCGGCGACCACGCGAGCCCGACACCGCCAGGCAGGCGATCACCGCCGCGATCCTCCGCCGATGTCCGGCATCGAATGAGGATCAAGGGTTCAGCCTTCTCCGTCCTGGGGATCCGTCGACGGCGCGCGACGGCGCCGGCGCAGGCGTTGTCCGAGCGCCGCCTCGGCGCCGTGATCGCTCGGCTCGTAGTAGACCCGGCCGGCCACCTGCGGAGGACGGTAGTCCTGTTCCACCCAGCCCCGGGGGTCGTCGTGGGGATAGCGGTAGCCCTCGCCGTGACCGAGCTCGGCCGCCCCGTGGTAGTGGGCGTCACGGAGGTGCGTGGGGACGTCGGCCCGGGGGCCCTCCCGGGCGTCGGCCCGGGCCCGACCCAGAGCGCGTGGTGACCCGGTTCGACTTGGGCGCGCAGGCCAGGTAGACGACGGCCTGGGCCAGGTTGAGCTGGGCTTCGGGCAGCCCCACGAACTCCACCGCCCGGGCCGCGGCGTCGGCCACGACGAGGGCCATGGGGTCGGCCAGCCCGACGTCCTCGCTGGCCAGGATCACGAGGCGCCGGGCGATGAACCGGGCGTCCTCGCCCCCTTCGAGCATGCGGGCGAACCAGTACAGCGCGGCGTCGGGGTCCGAGCCCCGGATGCGACTTGATGAGGGCGCTCACCTGGTCGTAGTGGGCGTCGGCCCCCTGGTGCAGCAGGCGGCCGGCCCGGGCCCGGTCGACCACGTCGGTGGTGATGGGCCCGTCCTCCGGCCAGGGCCACGGCCACCTCCAGGGTGCCCGAGGGCGGCCCGGGCGTCCCCGTCGGCCACCGACACCATGGCGCCGACGGCGTCGGCGTCGGCGCCGGCGCTCCTCGGCCTCGAGCCCTCGCCGGAGCACCTCGGCGAGGTCGTCGTCGGTCGAGGGGCTCGAGGCGCCACAGCGTGGCCCGGCTCAGCAAGGGCGAGTTCACCGAGAAGAAGGGGTTCTCGGTGGTGGCGCCGATGAGGACCACGAGCCCCTCTTCCACCGCGGGCAGCAGGGCGTCTTGTTGGGACTTGTTGAACCGGTGCACCTCGTCGATGAAGAGGATGGTCCCCCGGCCCTGCTCACCGAGCAGCCGCCGTGCCTCGTCGATGGCGCCGCGCACGTCGGCCACCCCGGCGTTCACCGCGGACAGCGGGACGAAGGTCTTGGCCGTGGTGGCCGCCACCACCTGGGCCAGGGTCGTCTTCCCCGTTCCCGCCGGCCCCCACAAGATGGCCGAGGTGAGGCGGTCCTGCTTCGATGAGGACCCGGAGCGGGGCGTCGGGCGCCACCAGATGGCGCTGGCCCACGATGTCGTCGAGGGTGCGGGGTCGCAGACGCGCCGCCAGCGGGGCGCGTTGGCGCAGGCGGTCGGCGGCCGCCTGGGCGAAGAGGTCGGGCCCACCCGGGGCCGGGTCGGCGCGGGGAGCGGCTCGCCATGTCGGTGTCCCCGGTCGGCCCGGCGCCGGGCTCAGTCGCCCGCGGGCGTGATCCGCAGGCCCAGGTCGCGCAGCGCGCGCTCGGCCAGGGCCTTGGGGGCGCCGGTCATGGGGTCGGTCCCGGACTGGGTCTTCGGATAGGCGATGACCTCGCGCAGGTTGTCCTCCCCCGCCAGCACGGCCACGAAGCGGTCGACGCCCACCGCGAACCCACCGTGCGGGGGGGCGCCGTAGCGGAAGGCCCCCAGCAGGAAGCCGAAGCGGGCCTCGGCCTCCTCGGGCGGGATGCCCAGCGCGTCGAAGACGCTGGCGCTGGATGTCCTCGCGGTGGATACGGATCGAACCCGACCCGAGCTCCCAACCGTTGAGGACGAGGTCATAGGCCTGGGAGCGGACCCGGGCCGGATCGGTAGCCGAGCAGGTCGAGGTCGTCGGGGTGGGGCATCGTGAACGGGTGATGGGCGGCCTGGGGGTTGCCGTCCTCGTCGGTGCCGTCGAAGAGCGGGAACTCGGTCACCCACAAGAACCGCCGCTCACCCTCGCCCACCGGGGGCCGACCGAGGTCGAGCCGCACCTGGCCGAGCACCTCGCACGCCGTGCGCCACTCGTCGGCCACGACGAGGACGAGATCCCCGGCCACCGCACCGGTGGCCGACGACGATCCCGGCCCGCTCGGCGTCGGAGAGCACCTTGTCGAGCGGGGAGGTCAGCGCGACCGGCGCAGCGGACGTCACCTTGAACCAGGCCAGACCCTTGGCCCCGAGCTCCTTGGCCCGATCGACGAGGCGCGTCGAGCCGGTTGCGGCCCGAGCGACGCGCCGTCGGGCACGCGCACCGCCTTCACGCACGGGGCGGCGAAGGCCCGCACCTCGGTGCCGGCGAAGACCGTCGCCGAGGTCGACGAGCTCCATGGCGAAGCGCAGGTCGGGCTTGTCGACGCCGAAGCGGTCCATGGCGTCGTGCCACGTCATGGTCTCGATGGCCGACGGCGCCTCGCCCACCGCCGCCTCGGTGGCGTCGACGACGGCCACGGTGATGGCCTCCTGGACGTCGCGCTCGGTCACGAACGACGCCTCGATGTCGAGCTGGGTGAACTCGAACTGGCGATCGGCGCGCAGGTCCTCGTCCCGCAGGCACCGGGCGATCTGGAAGTAGCGGTCCATGCCCGCCACCATGAGCAGCTGCTTGGCGATCTGCGGGCTCTGGGGCAGCACGTAGAACTTGCCCCGGTTCAACCGCGACGGGACGGCGAACTCGCGGGCCCCTTCGGGGGTGGGCGTCCACAGCAGCGGCGTCTCCACCTCGCAGAAGCCCTGGCGCACCATGGCGGCCCGCATGGCGCCGAGCACCCGTGCCGCGCAGCCGCAGGTTCCGCTGCATCCGGGGCCGGCGCAGGTCCACGAACCGGTACCGCAGGCGCACCGACTCGTCCACCTCGGCCCGGTCGTCGACGGGGAACGGGGGCGGCTCGGCCTCGGACAGGACCTCGACGGCGCAGTCGGTCAGCTCGACCTCCCCCGTGGGCAGCTCGGGGTTGACGGTGCCCTCGGGCCGCAGCGCGCACCGTGCCCTCGACGCGCACCACCCACTCACTGCGCACGTCCACCGACCCGTCCACCACGCACTGGACGGTGCCGGTGTAGTCGCGCAGGTCCAGGAACGACAGGTGCTCCCCGTGCTCGCGACGACGCGCCCACCCAGCCGCACAGCGCCACGCGTGTCTCGACGTGCTCGGGTCGGAGCTCGCCGCACAGATGGGTCCGCATCCCCGTGGTGGAAGTCACTGGTCTTCTTTCGTGTCCGTGGTCGCGCGCGCCGCGCAGCCACTCGACCACCGACGCCCGGGGCACCGCCTCTTGGGGCCCCTCGTGGCGCAGCGGCCTGGACCGTCACGACCTGCGCCGGCGAGCTCTTCGGGGCCGACGATGAGCGCGTACCGGGCCCCGGAGCGGTCCGCCTGCTTGAGCTGGGACTTGAGCGAGCGGCCATCGTAGGCGCGCACCGCCGCCAGCCCGGCCCGGCGCAACTCGCCGCACAGGGCCCGCGCCGCGGTCCCGCCGGTCACGTCGACCACGAAGGCGTCGGGGAGCGGGGGGTCGAGCGGCGAACACCCCCTCGGCGTCACACGCCAGCAGCAGCCGCTCGATGCCGATGCCGAAGCCGATGCCCGGGCTCGGCGGCCCCCCGATGGCCTCGGCCAGCCCGTCGTAGCGCCCGCCCCCGCCGATGGCGTTCTGCGCCGAGGTCAGCGCCGTGGCCGCGAACTCGAAGGTGGTCCGGGTGTAGTAGTCGAGCCCACGCACGAGACGGGGCTCGAGCCGGTACGCCACGCCCAGCTCGTCGAGCCCGGCCCGCACCCGGGCCAGGTGGGCGGCACAGGCCTCGTCGAGGTAGTCGGTGATCCGCGGCGCGCCCTCGGTCACGGCCCGGCACTCGGGACGCTTGCAGTCGAGGACCCGCAGCGGGTTGACCCGGTAGCGCTCGCGGTGCTCGTCGCACAGCTCCGACGGCGTGCTCCTCGAGGTAGGCGACCAAGGCGGCCACGTAGACGGGCCGGCACTGCCGCGCACCCCATGGAGTTGAGCGCCAGGTCGACCTGGCGGCAGGCCCAACCAGGCGTAGAGGTCGGCGGCCAGGGTGATCACCTCGACGTCGACGTCGGGATCGTCGGTGCCGAGCACCTCCACCCCGAGCTGGTGGTGCTGCTTGTAGCGCCCGGCCTGGGGACGCTCGTAGCGGAAGGCGGGGGTGACGTACCACGCCTTCCACGGCACGGGCGGGTGGTGCTGGACGAAGGCCCGCACCACCGAGGCCGTGCCCTCGGGCCGCAGCGCCACCTCCCGGCCGCCCCGGTCGGCGAACTCGTACATCTCCTTGCGCACGACGTCGCTCTCGTCGCCGATGCCGCGCCGGAAGAGCTGGGCGTCCTCGAACATGGGGTTGAGCACGAGGCCGAAGCCCGGCCAGCCGGGCCCGGCGGGCGAACTCCGCCACGAGCCGCTCCCACCGGGCCGACTCGGGCCACAGCACGTCGTGGGTGCCCGCCGGGGCGCGCAGCGGCGCCGTCTGATCGCCCACCTCGGGCTCAGCCCTTCCGGCCGGGCAGGGTGCGGAAGGCGTCGAACACGCCGTCGAGGTGCTTGAGCGAGCTGATGAGCGACTCCAGATGCCCGGGGTCGGCCAGCTCCACGTCGAAGTTCATCCGGCTGACGCGGTCGGGCGCGGTCTGCGACGACGACGACACGATGTTGAGGTGGTGCTCGGACACCACCCGGGTCACGTCCGACAGCAGACGCGACCGGTCGAAGGCGAGCACCTCGACCGAGGCCACGAACACGGTGGTGCCCTCGCGGTCCCACTCCACCTCGATGAGCCGCTCCTCGCCCCCCGCCGCCAGCGCGGTGGCGTTGGCGCAGTCGGCCCGGTGCACGCTCACGCCGCGGCCCCGGGTGACGAACCCGACGATCTGGTCGCCGGGCACCGGCGTGCAGCAACGCGACAGCCGCACCATGACGTCGTCGAGGCCCTCGACGTAGACGCCGACCGGCGATCCCCGCCGGGTGCGGGTGCGCAGGCCGGGGCCCACCGTCGTGGGGAGCTGCTCCTCGCCGCCCCCGCCGCGCAGGTCGCGGGCCAGGCGCTGGGCCACCGAGCGGGCCGAGACGTGCCCGTCGCCGATCGAGGCGTGCAGCGAGTCGAGGTCGACGTAGTTCATGGCCGCGGCCAGGCGCTCGAGGGCGTTGGAGGCGGCCAGCTTCTGCACGGGCAGGCCCTCGCGGCGCAGGGCCTTGATCGAGCTCCTCGCGCCCGGTCTCCATGGCGTCCTCGCGCCGCTCGCGGCTGAACCACTGCCGGATCTTGTTGCGGGCCCGGGGCGAGGCCACGATCTGGAGCCAGTCGCGCGACGGGCCGGCCGAGGGGACCTTGGACGTGATGATCTCGACGGTGTCGGCCGACTGCAGCGGCGTGTCGAGGGGGACGAGGCGCCCGTTCACCTTGGCCCCGATGCAGCGGTGGCCCGACCTCGGTGTGGATGGAGTAGGCGAAGTCGATGGGCGTCGAGCCCGCGGCCAGGGCGATGACCTTGCCCTTGGGCGTGAAGACGTAGACCTCGTCCTGCTCGAGGTCGAGCTTCAGGCGTCTCGAGGAACTCGAGAGGGTCGATGGTCTCCTGCTGCCAGTCCACGATGCGCTGGAGCCAGGCCATCTCGGCCGTGGTGGTGGCGGCCCCGTCTTTGGACTGCTCCTTGTAGCCCCAGTGCGCGGCGATGCCGTACTCGGCCCGGCGGTGCATCTCGTTGGTCCGGATCTGCACCTCGATGGGCTTGCCCTCGAGCCCGATCACGGTGGTGTGCAGCGACTGGTAGAGGTTGAACTTCGGGCTGTTGATGTAGTCCTTGAAGCGGCCCTGCACCGGGCTCCAGATGGCGTGGATCGACCCGAGCGCGGCCCAGCAGTCCTTCTCGGACTCGACGATGACGCGCAGGCCGACGAGGTCGTGGATCTCGGCGAACTCCTTGCCCCGCACCACCATCTTCTCGTAGATGCTCCACAGGTGCTTGGGGCGACCCGTCACGTCGGCCTTCACCCCCGACGCGCGCCAGCCGCTCGCGCACCGCCACGAGCACGCGGGCCAGGTAGTCGTCGCGCTCGGGGGCGCGGGTGGCCACCATCTGCTCGATCTCGGCGTAGCGCTTGGGGTGCAGCGTGGCGAAGGCGAGGTCCTCGAGCTGCCACTTGAGCTCCTGGATCCCGAGCCGGTGCGCCAGCGGCGCGTAGATGTCGAGGGTCTCCTGGGCGGTGCGGCGCTGCTTCCACTCCGGCATCACCGCCACGGTCCGCATGTTGTGGAGCCGGTCGGCGAGCTTGATGACGAGCACCCGCCAGTCCGTGGCCATGGCCACGAGCATCTTGCGCACCGTGGCGGCCTGCTGGGCCTCTTTGGAGTCGAACTGGAGGCGGTCGAGCTTGGTCACCCCGTCGACGATGGCGCCCACCTCGGGGCCGAACTCCTCGGTGACGTGCTCGAGGGTGAGCCCGGTGTCCTCCACGGCGTCGTGGAGCAGGGCCGAGGCCACCGACCGGGCGTCGAGGCCGAGCTCGGCCACGATGGTGGCCACGGCCACGGGGTGGGTGATGTAGGGCTCGCCGGTCTGGCGGAGCTGGCCCTCGTGGGACTGCTCGGCGACCTGGCCGGCCCGGACGATCAGCTTGCGGTCGGCGGCGGTGGACCGGGGCCGGCGGGCGTCGTAGGCCGCCAGGACGCCCCCCACCAGGTCGTCGAGCATCGCCGGCCGGCGGAACGGGGCAGCCAGACGCTCGACGGTGACCACCTACTCACCGTACCTGGCGCGACCGGCCCACAGGGCACCCGACGGGGCGCGCGAGCCGGCGCCTCGACCGGCGGTCGCGGCCTAGCGGCGCTTGCCGCCCTTCTTCGCGCCCTTGCCCTTGCGGGGCCGAGGCGGCGGTCGCCGGGGCTCGACGCCGCGCCGCGCCGGCGCCGCCGCCGGCGCCCGTTGGGACCGCGGCCGGCCCGCTCTTGGCCTTCGGCGGGCGTCGGCGCGGCGTCGTCGTCGCCGTCGTCGAGCTCGTCGTCGGCGTCGTCGATCGGCCGCCGGCGCCGGACGCGGTCGGCCGCGCCGGGCCGCAGGACGCCCGGTCTGGCGCCGGCCGACGGGCGCGCCGGCGCTGCTCGACCCGCCGCGGGCCCCGCCGGGCGCCCCGGCCTGCGACCAGCACGGCGGCCTGGCGGGGGGTGAGCAGGCCCGCGCCCTTCGGCCCGGTTCTCGAGCTTGCGCCGGATGTTGATGTAGCCGGGCCTCGCGCTCTTTCAGCCCGGCCAGCACCGGCGAGGCGATGAAGATCGACGAGTACGCCCCCGAGGTGAGCCCGATGACCAGGGCCAGGCCGAAGTACTGCAGCGTGGTGGCCCCGAGCAGCTGCGCGCCGATGACGAGCACGGCCAGCACGGGCAGGATGGCCACGAGCGAGGTGTTGATGGACCGGGCCAGGGTCTGGTTCATCGACAGGTTGACGATGTCGGTGTAGGTCATGCGGCCCGGCGCCGAACTGGCCCCGGCTGTTCTCCTTCACGCGGTCGAACACGACCACGGTGTCATAGAGCGAGTACCCCAGGATGGTGAGCAAGGCGATCACCGTGTCGGGGGTCACCTGGAAACCGGCCAGCGAGTAGATCCCGGCCGTGACGAGCAGGTCGTGGATCACGGCGATCAGCGCCGCCATGGCCATCTTCCACTCGAAGCGGAACGAGATGTAGACCACGACCACGACGAAGAAGACGAGCACGGCGATGATGGCCTTCTCGCTGATCTGGCTCCCCCACGTGGGCCCGACGTCGGTGAGCGACACCCGGTCGGGCGAGATGTCGGCGATCGCGGCCCAGGGCGTTGCTGACCGCCGTCTTGTCGGCGGCCTGCTGCGGCGCTCGACTCCTTGGTCAGGTCGGCCTGGACCTGGACGGTGGCCGAGGAGCCCTGCCCGAGGATCTCGACGGTGGCGCCCGGGCACACCGGCGTTGGCCACGGCCGTCTGGACCTCGCTGACCGTGGCGCCGTGGGCGGGGACCTCCCACGAGGTCCCGCCCTTGAAGTCGATGCCCCAGTTGAAGCCCTTGACCCCGAACGAGACCACGCCCGGCCACGATGATGAGGCCCGAGACGCGCGTACCACCACCGGCGCCGGCCGACGAAGTCGAACTTGGTCTCGCCCCGGTAGACGCGGACGAAGGCGTTGGGACGCGCTTCGCTCGGAGTCCGGTGTCCTCGAGGGTCAACGTCGGTCGTGCTCATGCCGGCGTCTCGCCTCCGACGGCCAGGCCCCGGGCCACCCCGATGACGCGGGCCTCGGTGATGCGGGCGCTGCGGCCCAGGAGGATGACGAGGGGCCGGGTGAAGAAGAAGGTCGTGAACACGTCCAGCAGGGTGGAGAGCCCGAGGAAGAAGGCGAAGCCCCGCACCGTGCCCACGGCCAGGAGGTAGAGGACCACCGCCGCGGCCAGCGACACCAGGTCGGCGGCCAGGACGGTGCGGAAGGCCCCCTGGAAGCTGCGGTCCACGCTGGTGCGCACCGACCTCCCCGATCGGGCCTCGTCTTTCAGGCGTTCGAAGTACACGATGTAGGAGTCGACGGTGATCCCCACCGACACGATGACACCGGTGACACCCGATAAGTCCAGGGTCAGGTTCAGCGACGAATGGCCCGAGGGCCGAGACGATGGCCCACAGCAGCGCGGCGGTGGTCAGCAGGCCGGCCACCACCACGATCCCGAGCACCCGGTAGTAGAGGATCGTGTAGATGAGCACCAGGATGAGCCCGCCGATCCCGGCCAGCAGCCCGGCCTTGAGCGACGACTTGCCCAGGGTGGGCGACACGGTCTCCTGGGTGAGGACGTTCAGCTTGGACGGGCAGCGAGCCGTAGTTGAGCTCCAGGGCGAGGGTCTTGGCCGTGGCCTGGGTGAAGCTGCCGCTGATCTCACCCTTGCCCCCGAACGAGCGTGAACGAGGCCTGTTGGGGCTGGATGAGCGGGGCCGACTCGACGAGGCCGTCGAGGTCGATGGCCACGTACTGGTGGAAGTTCGCCTGGGCCACGTTGTCCCACGGCGTCGACCGCCTTGAGGTGTAGCTCACCGCCCACTGCGCTGATCTGGGTGTCGAACACGGCCGAGGCCGAGGCCACCGCCTGCCCTTGAGCTGCGAGGGGCCGAGGACGAAGCGCGGCGTACTGCTGGGCCCCGGCCTGCGGGTCAGAGCGGGAGCAGCACGGTCTCGTTCGGGGTCGTCGTCCTTGGTGGTGACGGGTAGGGCGCGAAGGCCGGGTTGGGCGGGATGTTGTTGGCGGGCGGTGCCCGAGGACGTGTTCACGGTCAGGCTCGCGGCGGTGGTGGCGTACTGGCCGCACGACGGCAGCGGGCCCGGTGGGCGGGGCCTTGCCCTTGGCCGGCGGGGTGTAGGCCGGCGCCCCGCACAGCACGGGCCGGAAGTAGAGCTGGGCCGTGGTGCCGATGAGCTTGATGAGCGCCTGCGGGTCCTTCACGCCGGGGAACTGCACCACCACGTTGCCGCCCTGGGAGTCGACGGTGGCTCCCGACACCCCGGCGCCGTCGACCCGGTTGCGGATGACGTTGACGGTGGTGTCCATCTCACCGCTCGAGATGGCGTGGGCCGGCTTGTAGACGACCTCGGACCCCCCGGCCAGGTCGAGGCCGAGCTTGGGAGCCCACCCCGCCCCGAGCGTGGCCGCGAACACGATGATCGTGATCGCGACGGTGACCAGCCAGGCTGATGACGAGCGACCGCTTCATGTCTTGTTCTTATCCGGTCCGGCGCCGTCGGCGGCGTCGTCGTCGCGACCGCGTCCCGTCGTCGTCGGTCGCTCGTCCGCGTCGGGTCGTCGTGCGTCGGCTCGTCGTCGTGCCGCGTCGTGGGCGTCGGCTCGGTGTCGTCTCGCGCGTCGTGCTCTCGTCGGTCGTCGTCGTGCTCGTCGGCGTCGTCGTCGTCTCGGCGTCGTCGTGCTCGTCGTCGTGTGGCCGTGCTCGTACTCCTGGTAGGCGCCGTGGGCCTCGTCCTCGTCGTGCTCGTCCCAGCTCGGGGTCTCGGCGGCCGGGTCGGTGATCCGTCGGGCGATGGTCGAGCGCAGCACCGTGATGCGGGTCCCGGGCGCCGTCTCGAGGGTGACCCGGTCGGCCTCGACGTCGAGGACGGTGCCGAAGATGCCGGCGCCGGTGAGGACCTCGTCACCGGCGGACAGCTCCATGAGCGTGTCGCGCTGGCGCCGGGCCGCCTGGGACCGGGGCCGGATGAAGAACAAGTAGCCGACACCGAAGATGACCACCAGGAAGATGAGCGAGAACGCAGAGCTCCCGCTGGTGGTGGGTGCCTTCGACGCTCGACGATGCGGCCAGGACGGTCAGGGCGGCGTGGATGGCTGAGGATGGTCAGTGGAATGGTGGGCTCCGGCTTTGAGAACGGCCGATGTTACTCCAGGCCTCCCCGCGCGCCCCGGGCGGCCCGGCCCCGGCCTCACCACAGTGTGGGCGCGGCTCCCTGCAGCTCGGCGCCGGGGGCGGGCTCGCCCAGGTGCGCGAAGGCCCGGGGCGTGGCCATCCGGCCCCGGGGGGTGCGCTGGAGGAGGCCCTGCTGGAGCAGGTAGGGCTCGTAGGCGTCCTCGACCGTGTCGGGCTCCTCCCCCACGCAGTGGGCCAGGGTCACGAGGCCCGACCGGGCGGCCGTCGAAGCGACGGCACAGGGCGTCGAGGATGGCGCGGTCGACCTTGTCGAGGCCGAGCTCGTCCACCCCGAAGAGCTCGAGGCCCTCGAGGGCGAGCGACGGCCGTGATGGCCCCCTGGGCCCGCACCTCGACGAAGTCGCGCACCCGGCGCAGGAGCCGGTTGGCGATCCGGGGGGTGCCCCGGGCCCGCGACGCGATGTGGCGGGCCCCGTCGAGCTCCACCTCGACGCCGAGGATCCCGGCCGAGCGCACCACGATGCCCTGCGAGGTCGTCGGCCGCGTACAGGTCGAGGCGCCCGACGAAGCCGAACCGGTCGCGCAGCGGGCTCGTGAGCAGCCCCGTGCGCGTGGTCGCCCCCACCAGGGTGAAGCGGGGCAGGTCGAGCCGGATCGAGCGCGCCGTCGGCCCCTTGCCGATGAGGATGTCGAGCTGGAAGTCCTCCATGGCCGGGTACAGGACCTCTTCGACGGGGCGCGGCAGGCGGTGGATCTCGTCGATGAACAGCACGTCGCCGTGTTGGAGGTCGGTGAGCAAGCGCGGCCAGGTCGCCGGCGCGCACCAGCGCCGGGCCCCGAGGTGATGCGCAGCCCGACGCCCATCTCCGCCGCCACGATGCCGGCCAGCGACGTCTTGCCCAGGCCGGGCGGCCCGGCGAACAGCAGATGGTCGACGGGCTGCTCGCGACGCCGGGCCGCCTCGAGCACGATCTCGAGGTGCTCGGTGAGCTGGGGCTGCCCGTTGAACTCCTCGAGGTGCCGGGGCCGGAGGCGGGCCTCGTCGGCGAGCTCGGCCGGGTCGGGCAGCGGGTTCACGGGCCGGGCCGGGCTCGTCGGGCCCGGCGGCGCCGGCGAGGTCCGTCGCGTCCGGGGCCGTCGACAGCACCTCGCGCCGGCCGTTCACCGCGCCCCCGCCAGCTCCCGGAGCGCCTGGCGCAGCAGCTCCTCGACCGTGCCCTCGTCCTGGCCGCTCTCGAGGGCCCGGCGGATCTCCTCGGGCCCGTAGCCGAGCTCGGCCAGCGCGGCCCGCACCTCGCCGCGCGCCTCGGAGGGGCCGCCGTGCCCCCGGGCACGCCGTCACCGGCGAACGCGGGCAGCTCGAGGCGCGAGCGCAGGTCGAGGACGAGGCGGGCCGCGGTCTTGCGCCCGACGCCCGGCACGGTGCACAGCGCGCCGAGGTCCTCGTCGAGCACGGCCCGGACCAGGTCGGCGGGGCGCAGGGCGCTCAGCACGGCGAGCGCCAGGGCGGGGCCCACGCCGTGGGCGCCGAGCAGCGCCTCGAAGCACCGTCGCTCCTCGGTGGTGGCGAAGCCGTAGAGCACGATGGCGTCCTCGCGGACGTGGGTGTGCACGTGCAGCTCGACCGGAGCAGCCCCGATCGCCCACCGCGGCGAGCAGCGTCGGTGACACCGTGAGGCGGTAGCCGACGCCGCCCACGTCGACGATGAGCTCGCCTTCGGGGCTGCGGGCCACGAGCTCGCCCCGCAGCCACCCGATCACGGCCGCCTCCCGGGTCCGGCCGCCTCGATGGCGCGCCGCAGGGGCTGCGCGGTGAGGTGGCAGACCGCCAGAGCCAGGGCGTCGGCCACGTCGGGGGGCTTGGGCGGCTCGGCCAGTCCGAGCAGCGCGGCCACCATCCGCTGCACCTGGTCCTTGGTGGCGCCGCCGAACCCGACGACGGCCTGCTTCACCTCGTTGGCGCTGTACTGCGCCACCTCGCATCCGGCCTCGGCCGCCACGAGGAGGGCCACGCCCCCGGCCTGGCCCGTGGCCATGGCGGTGCGGACGTTGGTCTGGAAGAACACCCGCTCCACCACGACGGCGTCGGGCCGCGATCTCGGCCACGAGGGCCCGCAGCTCGCTGAACAGCACGCGCAGGCGCTCCTGGAGCGGGAGCTCGGGCTCGGTGGTCACGACGCCGCCGGCCATGGCGGTCAGGTCGCTGCCGTACTGCCGCACCACCCCGTACCCGCACCGGGACAGCCCGGGGTCGATACCCAGGACGAACACGCGTTCGACTCTAGCCAGGAGCGCGTCCGGGCGGAGGTGGATGTCGGCCTCAGTCGGCGGCGGCGGCCGCCAGGACCTCGTCGGGGGTGTCGAAGTTGGACCACACGTTCTGGACGTCGTCGTCGTCGTCGAGCGCCTCGAGCAGCCGCAGGACGCGCCGGACCTGCGCCCTCCTCGGTCACCGGCACCGTGGTCGAGGGCACCATGGCCATCTCGGCGGACTCCGGCGTCATCGCCCGCCGCGGCGAGCGCGTCGCGCACGGCGCCGAGGTCCTGGGGGGCGCAGGTGACGACCCACTGGTCGCCTTCGTCGGCCAGGTCCTCGGCGCCGGCCTCGACGGCCACCTCCATGATCGTGTCCTCGTCGAGCGACGCGGGGAGCACGATCACGCCCTTGCGGGCGAACTGCCATCCCACCGCGCCGGGCTCGGCCATCGAGCCCCCGTTGCGGGTGAAGACGTTGCGGATCTCGGCCCCGGTCCGGTTGCGGTTGTCGGTGAGGCAGTCGACGATGATGGCCACGCCGCTCGGCGCGTACCCCTCGTAGGACACCTCTTCGTAGTGCACGCCCTCGAGCTCGCCCGTCCCCCGCTTGATGGCGCGCTCGATCTTGTCCATGGGCAGCGACGCGGCGCGCGCCTTCTCGAACATGGTGCGCAAGGTGGCGTTGGTGTTGACGTCCCCGCCGCCCTCGCGGGCGGCCACCTCGAGCTGCCGGATCAGCTTGGCGAACACCTTCGCCCGGACCTTGTCGACCGCCGCCTTGCGGTGCTTGGTCGTCGCCCATTTCGAGTGGCCTGACATGACCTACCGTCCTTCTTCGGTTCTGGGCTCGATGCGGTTCTGGGTCGATCGCGGTCCTCGGCATCCGGTCGCCGTCGTCTCGATCATCGACACGAACAACTCGTGGACCCGCCGGTCGGGGGTGAGCTCGGGATGGAACGCCGCCACCAGCACCGCTCCCTGGCGGCACAGCACCGGGACGCACCCGACCGTCGCCGAACGGGCGCGTCGCCACCGCACGCTGGGGCCCCGCCGGGCTGCGCCAAGCGTGGCGAGCACCTCCACGTCCGGGCCGCTCGTCTCGACCAGGGGGGCCCGGATGAACACGGCGCGCAGCGGGCCGCCGGGCAGCGCGGGGACGTCGAGGTCGCACTCGAAGGACTCGAGCTGCCGGCCGAAGCCGTTGCGGCGCACGGTGATGTCGATGGCGCCGAAGCAGCGCTGGTCGGCGCGCCCGTCGACGGCGTCGGTCGCCGAGCAGGATCATCCCCGCGCACGTCCCGAGGGCCGGGCAGCCCGGCGGCGAGCTCCTTGCCCGAGCGGGTCGGCCAGGCCCGAGGACTCGAGCAGCATCGACATCGTCGTCGACTCACCCCCGGGGAGGATGATGCCGTCGAGCCCGGCGAGATCCTCGGGCCGGCGCACCCGGCGGGGCGCGACCCCGAGGTCGCTCAGCGCGGCGCTGTGCTCAGCGACGTCGCCCTGCAGAGCCAGGATGCCGATGTCCACCTGGAGGCACCTCGGCGGCGCGTCGCGACACCGGCCTTACCAGCCCGCGGTCGGCCAGGCGCTGTTCGAGCCCCGCCACTTCGAGGCCCGGCATCGACGCACCCAGGCCACGGCTGACCTTGGCCACGATCTGCGGCGTCGTCGAAATGCGTGGTGGCCTCGACGATGGCGCGGGCCCGGCGGGCCGGGTCCTCGCTCTTGAAGATCCCCGAGCCCACGAAGACGGCCTGGGCGCCGAGCTGCATGACGAGGGCGGCGTCGGCCGGGGTGGCGATGCCCCCGGCGCAGAACAGCGGCACGGGCAGCGTGCCGGTGTCGGCCACCTCGCTGCACGAGGTCGATCGGAGCGCCGAGCTGCTTGGCCCAGGCGTAGCGCTCGGCCGCGTCGGCCTGGGTGAGCTTGCCGATGTCGCCCAGGATCGAGCGGAGGTGGCGCACGGCCTCGACGATGTTGCCCGGTGCCGGCCTCACCCTTGGAGCGGATCAGCGCGGCACCCTCGGAGATGCGCCGCAGCGCTTCGCCCAGGTTGGTGGCACCGCACACGAAGGGGACCCGAAAGGCGCGCTTGTCGATGTGGTGGGCCTCGTCGGCCGGCGTGAGCACTTCGCTCTCGTCGATGTAGTCGACGTCGAGCGCCTCGAGGATCTGGGCCTCGGCGAAGTGGCCGATGCGCGCCTTGGCCATGACCGGGATGGTCACGGCACGCTGGATCGCCTCGATCAGGGCGGGGTCGCTCATGCGGGCCACGCCGCCCTGGGCCCGGATGTCCGACGGCACGCGCTCGAGTGCCATGACCGACACCGCTCCGGCGTCCTCGGCGATCCGGGCGTGCTCGGCGGTGACCACGTCCATGATCACGCCGCCGCGCAGCATGTCGGCCAGCCCGCGCTTCACCGTGAACGTCCCGGTGTGCCTGGTCCCGGCCGAGCGTCGATCCGGAGCCGACGCGCTGTCCGGAGTCGGTGCCGACGCGGACGGTGCGGTGGGCGCGTCCTCCATGCGGCAGCAGTCTACTCCCGGGCATGCGACCGCCCCGCCGGGCCCTACCGAGCCCGGCTCGACCTCACCACTCGGCCAGCGAGGCCACCCGCAGCGCCGGCGCGTCGAGCTCGTCGACGACGTCCCAGCGCATGACGTCGCCGCCCGGGCGTCTCGGGCAGGGCCACGGTCCACAGCCAACGCGTGGTGCGCGACACCCCGCGTCGCGTGAGCGCCGACGGCGCCCGGGGCGCGGGGCCCTCGGCCATGAGCACGAGCGCCTCGCGGAGCCCAGGAGGGAAGCGGGTCACCGCCACGGCCAGGCGGTCGGTCCGGAACTCACGACCTCGCCCGGCGAGGGCGTGGACGAGCCCCGACACGGGGAAGAACGCTGGCCACGGGCAGCACCACGGCCGCGGCCATCGTCGCGGGCGCGATGTCGGCCCGCTTCACGTGCACGAGCTCGTGCGCGAGCACCCCTTCGAGACACACGGGGTCGAGCGAGTTCAACAGGCCCGAGGTCACGACGATCACCGCCGCCCCGCTCTTGCGACCCGAGCGCCAACGCCTGGCGGGCCCACTCGTCGATGACGAGGATGTCGGGCGGTTCGACCCCCATGGTGGCGCACAACCCGTCGACGAGGTTCTCGGCCCGCGCCAGCTCCTCCTCCGGTGCCCGGGCGCGCCCCCAGGGCGCGCAACACGAAGCGCGTGGCGCCGCGCCACAGCGTCAACCACACCACGAGCCCGGCGACCACGCCGGCGACCAGGCCCACGATGTCGAGCCCCGACGGCGACACACACCGCCGCGACGACGACGAACACCACGAGCCCGGGCGCGGCCGCGATGAGCCAGGGCACGACGACGGTTGTGATGGAACTCGCCGCTGTCTCCTCTGGTGCCCGGCGGTGACGGGTACCGACGACGGCCTCGGATTCCCGACGGCGGCCACGCGCCGCCGGGCGGTCCCGGTCCCGAGGCGCGCCGACTGCCGGACTGTCCTGTTCCCGACCGGTTCCCGCCGCGGTCGGTGCGCTCCCCGGCCCGCCTGGCTCCCCCGCCACCGCCGCTGCGGCCCGGTTGGCCCCCGCCTCCGCCCGGGCCCCGGCCCGAACCGCCACGCCTGCGCCCGCCGCCGCCCGAGCCACCGCTCCCCGACCCCGGCCGACCGCCGCCGGACTTGGACCCCGAGCCCGCCTCGGCCCCCGCCGGTGCTTCGCCCTGCTCCGGCGCCGACCGCTCCCGCCCCGGGCCGCTCCGGTCCCGCCGGCTCGCCCCGAACCGCCGCCCCGACCCGTTCCCCGGCCCGTTCCCGGGGCCGCCCTGGGACGGCCGACGCGGCCGGGACCGGCGTCCGGGCCCGACGAGGAGCCCGGCGAGGGAGGGGTGTCGGCCATGGCCCCGAAGTGTACGGCCGGCGGCCGACCCCACGGAGGCCCGGGCTCAGCGTGACTGCGCGGCGCTGGGCCACGACCCGCTCGTAGACCGCCACGTAGCGCTCCGCCACCTCGGGCATCGACCACTGCGAGGCGTGGCGCGAAGGCGGCGTCGAGGGCGGCGGGGGCACACAGGCCCGTGCCGGCGGCGGCATCGGCGGCCACGGTCTCGCAGGGCCCGATGCCAAGGCGGCCACGTCGCCGGGAGGCACGAGCAGGCCGTGGCCCCCCACCACGGCCTCGTACCCGGGAATGTCGCTCGCCACCACCGCGGTGCGCGCCGCCATCGCCTCGAGCAGCACCACGCCGAAGGACTCGCCGCGCGAGCGCCGGCGCGCACAGCGCGTGGGCCCCGGCGAGGCGCGCCGCAAGCTCGTCGTCGTCGACCCGACCCAACCACACGAGCCGGTCGCTCGGACGGATGCCGGCGGCGCAGCCACTCGGTGTCGGGGCCCTCGCCCGCCACCCACACGGTCAGGGCGACGGCCGGGTCGAGCCGCGCCACCGCCTCGAGCAGGACCTCGAGACCCTTGCGCTCTTCGTGGCGGCCCACGAACAACACCGTGGGCCCCGACGTCGCAGAGGCGCCGGCGGTGGCGAAGCGCTCGAGGTCGATGCCGTTGCCGATGATCTCGTAGGTCCCGCCCAGCGCGTCGCTGCGCGGTGGCCGCGCGCCTCGGACGACACCGCGCAGCGCGCCGCCAGGCGCCGCGCCAGGGCGCGCGCCACGGGACCGAGCAGCCGGTAGGCGATGCTCTTGCCCGGCGCGGTGGAACGTCCCGAC
Source organism: uncultured Acidimicrobiales bacterium (assembly GCA_963796765.1). Classification (GTDB taxonomy): domain Bacteria; phylum Actinomycetota; class Acidimicrobiia; order Acidimicrobiales; family UBA8190; genus Chersky-840. The sequence goes on from CAWCMY010000003.1 coordinate 157,430, forward strand.
CTTGGGCAGCCCGCACGCCACCAGACAGGCGTAGCCGGGCCCGGGCGCCAACGGCTCGTGCAGGTGCAGGACGTCGAACCCGCCCTCGCGCACGGCCCGCACGGCCCGCACCGCGGCGCCCGGGCCGAGCGCCACCGGGGCCACCGACCCGTTGGCGCGGCAGCGCCACCGACCGGCCCAGTCGGACCAAGGCTCCCGGGCTCGAGGCCGGCGCACGTCGGCGTCGTCGTCGGCGGGGGCGAGCACCACGGCGTCGTGCCCGGCATCGGCCAGCGCGCCGGCCAAGCCGAGCGACCTGGCCCTGGACGCCGCCGGGACGGCTCAGGCTGTAGGGACACAGCAGCGCCACGCGCATCGGGAATGCTCCGGTCGTCAGCCGCGAGGAGCCGGCGCGCGGCTGTCACTGGGCCAGTTGGGCTGGAAGAGATGCCACTGCTCGGGCGCCCGGCGGATGAGGTGCTCGAGGTCGTCGGCGATCAGCTGCGTGACCCGGGCCACGTCCTGGCGCAGCCCCCCGGTGCGCTCGGCGGGCACCGGAGCCATGATCACCGCGGTGTGGCCGATGCCCGGGCCGCTGTAGACGGCGGTGGGCAGCAGCACCGCGCCCGGTGCGCAGCGCCAGCATGGCGGGCCCGGCCGGCATGGTGGTGCGCTCGCCGAAGAACTCGACCTCGATGCCGTTGCCCGACGATGTCGCGGTCGCACAGCAGCCCGACGAGCTTCCCGGCCCGCAAGGTGCGCAACAGGACCCGGCTGGCGTCGGCGCCCAGAGGCACGATGGTGAGGCCCATGGCCTCGCGCTGCGAGACGAACCAGTCGTACATGGCGGGCGGCTTGAGCGGCTCGGCCACGCTCGTCATGGGGTAGCCCTGCAGCGCCAGCCACGCCCCGCCCCACTCCCAGCTGCCGATGTGCGGGAGCGCCATGATCACGCCGTTGCCCGCCTCCATGCCCGCTCACGAGGTGGTCCCACCCGCTCTCGACCACGAAGCGGTCCTCGATCGACGTCGGGGCTGATGGCGGGCAGCCGGGCCCCTTCGAACCAGTAGCGGCCGTAATTCAGAAAGGCCCGCCGCGTGGTGGCCGCGCACGCTCGGCGTCGCTCAGCTCGGGCCCGAGGACACGCCGCAGATGGCGCCCGTACATGGCCGCCGCCTTGCCGCTGAAAGCGCGACAACGCCAGTGCCGACCACCGAGGCCGCCGCCGCCGCCACGAGCTCGGGCAGCTTCTGCATGGCCGTCCCGAGCGCCCGGTACATGACGTACGCCACCCACGCGCCGCACATCGGCACCGTCGTCGGTGGGACCGCGTCACCGGGTGGGCGGACGACCTCGGCGTCGGATTCGGTGCCGGAGTCGGTGTCGGGGACGTCGGACGCGTCGGACACGTCTCGGACCGCGGCGGCGGATCAGATCAGGGCGTCGGGGCTCAAAAGCCGCGCGACGCGGGCCGGCGGCCGCTGCGGGCCGCGGGCCGAGCCTCGCGACGCGCCCGCCAGATGCGACCCGAACGACTCGACGGCACGCCGGCACGCCGGGCCCGCCACCGACCCGACGGCTGGGCGGCCCGACGCGGCACCGCGGCGCGCGCTCCGAGCGCGTCGCGATGGGCCCGGGCCTCTCGCCACGTCCGCCAACGCGAGTCGACCCGACCCTCGCGCCACCGGGCCAGCGCCCGACGGGTGACGTCCATGTCGGCGTCGGCGAACACGCACACGGGTCGGCACGAGCGGCGGGGGCCCTTCGGCCTCCTTCCAGACGTTGACGAACCGGCCCGATGCGCCGTGGCGCACAGCAGCCCGAAGAACACCCACAGGGCGGGGACGAACGCGGCGGCGGAGATCGGCGCCGGCGATGAAGCACAGACCCAGCAGGATGAACCGCTCGGCCCGCTCCATGAGCCCGCCCTTGGCCGACAGGCCGAGCAGCTCCGCCTTGGCCCGCTGGTAGGAGATGAGCGAGGTCACGGCCAGGATGGCGAAGGGCAGCAGGACCATCTCGCCGTGGTGGCGGGCGGCGAGGTACCAGGCCACCCCGCCGAAGAGGAAGGCGTCGGCGATGCGGTCGGCCACCGAGTCGAAGAAGGCGCCGCGCACCGACGCCCGGCCCGAGGCCTTGGCCACGGGCCCGTCGAAGAGGTCGGGCAGCCCCGTGGGGAAGAGCAGGAAGATCCCGGCGACGAGGTGGCCCGATCCCACGGCGAAGGCCGTGACCACCGACATGGCCAGCCCGAAGATGGTGAGCACGTCGGCGGTGATCCCCGCCCGCACCAGGGCCGTGCCGACGGGCTTGGTCGTGCGGTCCACCGCGTGGCGCCAACGACCATCGAACATGCGTGAGTTTCCTCCGGGGGGTTTCGCTTCCGATCCTACCATCGGGCCTTCCGGGCCCCCTTCGATAGGCCTCTGGGCCCACCCGGCCCCCGGCGCCCCGCACGGCCGCCGGTCGCGCCAGGCCCTCGGACCCGCTCGCCCGGGCTCAGCGCAGCCGGCGCCGGTAGGCTCGCACCCACAGCGGTCGCACGCGGTCGCACGCCGGAAGGATCTCGAGGGAGGGAGGTGCGCGGGGTGCCGAGTTACCCACCGTCCCGCATCCGCAACGTCGCCCTGGTCGGACACAACGGCTCGGGCAAGACCACGCTGGCCGAGGCCCTGCTCTTCGCCACCGGCGCGGTCACCCGACAGGGCAAGGTCGACGACGGCTCGACGGTGTGCGACTTCGAGCCCGAAGAGATCAAGCGCCACATGTCCCTGTCGCTGGCCATGGCCCCGTGCATGCTCGGCGACGTCAAGCTCAACATCGTCGACACGCCGGGCTACGCCGACTTCTTCGGCGAGGTCCGGGCGGCCGCTGTCGGTCGTCGACCTGGCCGTCATCGTGGTCGAGCGCGGTGGAGGGCATCGAGGCCCAGACCGAGGCGGCCTGGAACCTCGCCGCCGAGCTGGGCCTGCCCCGCCTGGTGTTCATCAACAAGCTCGACCGTGAGCGGGCCAGCTTCGACCGCACCCTGAGCGCGCTCCAGGAGCGCTTCGGCGCCGGCATCGCCCCGCTCGAGCTCCCCGTGGGCGAGGAGGCGGGCTTCCGGGGCATCGCCGACCTCCTCACCGACACCGCCATCATCTACGAGAACGGCAAGCCGCAGTCGGGCCCGATCCCCGACGACCTCGCCGCGGTGGAGCACGAGGTGCGCGAGCAGCTGGTCGAGGGCATCGTCGTGGGTGACGACGGCCTCATGGAGCGCTACCTCGAGGGCGAGGCGCTGTCGGGGGCCGAGCTCGAGGCCACCCTGGCCAGCGGTGTCGCCCAGGGCCTCGTGTTCCCCGTCGTGTGCGGCTCGGCCGTGACCGGGGTCGGCATCGACCGCCTCGCCACCCTGCTGGCCGAGATCGCCCCCACCCCCGACTCGCGACCCCCGATCGAGGTCCAGCGCCGGCGACTCGGTCCAGCGAGGTGGCCTGCGACCCGGCCGGCCAACCCCTGGCCCAGGTGTTCAAGACCATCTCCGACCCCTACGTGGGCAAGATCTCGCTGCTGCGGGTGCTGTCGGGGACGATCCGGCCCGACACCGTCCTCACCGATCCCCGCACCCACGCCGATCAGCGCCTGCACGTCCTGCAGCTGCTGCGGGGCAAAGAGGCCCAGCCCGTCGACGAAGCCCAGGCCGGCGACATCGTGGCGGTGCCCAAGCTCTCCGACACCGCCACCGGCGACACCCTGGCCCCCAAGGGCACCCCCGTCGTCGTGCCCGTCGGCGCCGCCCGAGCCCGTGGTGCTGTCGGTCGCCATCCGCCCCAAGTCCAAGGGGGACGAGGACAAGCTCATGACCGGCCTGCACCGGCTGCAGGAGGAGGACCGCGCCCTCGTGGTCGAGCGCGTCGACGAGACGCACCAGACCATCCTGCGCGGCACGGGCGAGACGCATCTGGCCGTGGCGGCCGAGCGCCTGGCCCGCAAGTTCGGCGTGGAGGTGGCGACCGAGGACGTGCTCGTGCCGTTCCGCGAGACGATCTCCCAGCAGGCCGAGGCCGAGGGCAAGTACAAGAAGCAGACCGGCGGCCACGGCCAGTACGGCGTGGCGTCGATCCGCATCGAGCCGCTCGAGCGCGGCGAGGGCTTCCACTTCGTCGACCAGGTGGTGGGCGGGGCCATCCCCAAGCAGTACATCCCGGCGGTCGAGAAGGGCGTCCTCGAGGCCATGAGCCAGGGCGGGGTCCACGGCTACCCCGTCGTCGACGTCCAGGTGTCGTGCTACGACGGCAAGTTCCACTCCGTCGACTCGTCGGAGATGAGCTTCAAGATGGCCGGGGTCACTGGCGTTCCGAGAGGCCATGGCCAAGGCGGGGCCGGTGCTGCTCGAGCCGATGTCGCGTGCTCGAGGTGACGGTCCCGGCCACCATGCAGGGCGACGTCCTCGGCGACCTCAACTCCCGCCGGGGCCGCGTCCAGGGGACCGACTCGCGTCGACGGTGGCCTGCAGAAGATCACCGCCCTCGTGCCCACCGCCGAGATCCAGCGCTACGCCGTCGACCTCGCTCGCTCACCGGTGGGCGGGGGCGCTTCCGGGCCGACCACGACCACTACGACGCCATGCCCTCGAACCTCGTCGAACGCATGGCCAAGGCCAAGGCCAACGGCGAGCTGATACCGGCCTCGGGCCGCCGGGGTCAGCACGGCCGGCCAGGCCGCGTGGAGGCGCTCCCACCCCGCTGCGAGTGACTCGGGCATGACCCGCACCCCGGCCACCGCCGTCATGAAGTTCGTGTCCCCCGACCACCGGGGCAGCACGTGCATGTGGAGGTGCGACGGGATCCCGGCCCCCGCGGCACGCCCCAGGTTGGCCCCCATGTTGATGCCGTCGGGGTCATAGGCGGCCTCGATGGCGGCGACCGCCCGTCGGGTGCCGACCCACAGGTCGTCGGACTCCTCGGGGCTCAGCTCGTCGAGCTCGCCCACGTGGCGCACCGGCATCACCAGGAGGTGGCCGCTCGCGTAGGGATAGGCGTTGAGCACCGCGTAGCTGAGCTCGCTGCGCCACACCACCAGGTTGTCGGCACTGGGCGGGCCCGACGCCGCGATGCGACAGAAGACACACCCGTCGTCGGCGCCGCGTCGCTCCGCGTCGGTGGTCGAGACCACGTAGTCGCGACGCCAGCCCGCCCACAGCTGCTCGAGCGCCGATCTCACTCATGGCGCCGGCCGGCCTCTTCCCGCGGTCTCCGGCGAGCCCTTGGTCTCGATCTCGGCCGTCAGTGCGGCGACGAAGTCGTCGAGCGCCACGTCGCGCACGGCCCGCTCCGACGACCGGGCGTTCACCCCGACGGTGCCCGCCGCCACGTCGTCGTCGCCCACCACGAGGATGTAGGGCACCTTCTCGAGCTTCCAGCGGCGGATGCGGGCGTTGAGCGGCTCGTCGGCGACGTCGACCTCGACCCGCACCGCCGCCGCGCCGCAACGGCGGCGGCCACGTCCCGGGCGTAGTCGTCGTGGTCGTCGCGCACGGGCAGGACCACGACCTGGACCGGCATCAGCCACGTGGGCAGGGCGCCCGGCGTAGTGCTCGAGGAGGATGGCGAAGAAGCGCTCCACCGAGCCGAACAGGGCCCGGTGGATCATGACGGGCCGGTGCCGGGCGTTGTCGGCACCCACGTACTCGAGGCCGAAGCGCTGCGGGCAGTCTGGAAGTCGAGCTGGATGGTCGACACCTGCCAGTACCGGCCGATGGCGTCGCGGGCCTGCACCGAGATCTTGGGCCCGTAGAACGCGCCCCCGCCCTCGTCCATGACGAGCTCGAGCCCGCGTCCCGTCGGCCACGACCCGCAGCGCCTCGGTGGCCTCGTCCCACTCCTCGTCGGTGCCCACCGCCTTGCCCGGGGGCTTGGTGGAGAGCTCGAGGTAGAAGTCCTCGAGGCCGAAGTCGCCCAGCAGGTCGAGCACGAAGGTGAGCAGGGACCCGAGCTCCTCGCCCATCTGCTCGCGGGTGCAGAAGATGTGGGAGTCGTCCATGGGTCATGCCCCGCACCCGGGTCAGGCCGTGCACCACGCCGGACTTCTCGTAGCGGTAGACCGTGCCGAACTCGAACAGGCGCATGGGCAGCTCGCGGTAGGAGCGCTGCCGGCTCCGGAACACGAGGATGTGGAAGGGGCAGTTCATGGGCTTGAGGTAGTACGTCTGGCCCTCGTCGAGCTCCATGGGCGGGAACATGCCCTCGGCGAACCAGTCCAGGTGGCCCGAGATCTCGAACAGCTCGGACTTGGTGATGTGCGGCGTGTAGGCGAACTCGTAGCCGCCGTCGATGTGGCGCTGGCGCGAGTACTCCTCCATCAAGCATGCGGATGGTGGCGCCCTTGGGGTGGAACACCGCCAGGCCCGAGCCGATCTCGGTGGGGAACGAGAACAGGTCGAGCTCGGCCCCGATGCGGCGGTGGTCGCGCCGCTCGGCCTCCTCGAGGCGGTGGAGGTGCTCGGCCAGCGCCTTGTCGGACTCCCAGGCCGTGCCGTAGATGCGCTGCAGCTGGGGGCGGTGCTCGTCGCCGCGCCAGTAGGCGCCGGCCACCCGCAGGAGCTTGAAGTGCCCGAGCCGACCCGTCGACGCCACGTGGGGGCCCCGGCACAGGTCGACGAACTGGCCGTCGCGCCGACGTTGCGGTACGCGCTCACCGCCGAGGCGTCGGGGGCGATGTCGGCCGACGGCCTCGGCCGAGAGCTCGGCGTCGGGCGTCGCGCCGGCGACGCCCTCGATGATCTCGCGCTTGAAGGGCTGGTCGGCGAACAGCGCCAGGCCCTCGTCGATCGAGTGCTCCTCGCGCACGAAGCGCCTGGTCGGCGGCCATGATGGCGCGCATCTTCTCCTCGATGCGTCCGAGGTCGTCGTCGCTGAAGGTGGCCCCGCCGGGCAGCTCGAAGTCGTAGTAGAAGCCGTCGGCGATGGACGGGCCGATGGCGTAGTGGGCGCCCGGGCCACAGCTCGAGCACGGCCTGGGCCAGCACGTGGGCGGTGGAGTGGCGCAGCACGGCCCGGCCCGCCGTCGCTGTCCTCGGTGATCACCGCCACCTCGGCGCCGTCGGGCGAGCGCGGTCCCGAGGTCGACGGGGCGCCGTCGACGGTGGCCGCCACCGCCGCCTTGGCCAGGCGCCGACCGATCGACGGCGGCCAGGTCGAGCGCGGTGGCGCCGTCGTCGAGCTCCTTGGTCGAACCGTCGGGCAGCCGGACCGTGATCACAGCTCCACCCCCACCAGCGCCGCGCCCGGGCCCACGGCGCGACCGGCGGCCGCTTCGTCGTCGAGCACGCACGAGCGCGTCCGCAGACGTTGAGGTCGTCGTCGAGCGTGGCCGCGCACGGCGTCGAGTGCGCCGCCGCCGTCATGACACCGTTGCGCCACCGGCGCCACGCCAGCGCTCGAGGCGCTGCCCCGGCCCGATCGAGATCGCGCGTCGCTCCCAGTCCCAGTCGGTGCGGTAGTGGTGGGCGAGCAGCGCCAGGCGCACGGCCATCGGGTCCCACTCCTTCAAGCAGGTCGCCCACGAACACGAGGTTGCCGAGGGACTTCGACATCTTGGTGCCCGTCGAGCCCCACCATGCCCACGTGCAGCCAGTGGCGCGAGAACGTGGTCCCGGTCACCGACTCGGACTGGGCGGTCTCGCACTCGTGGTGGGGGAAGATGAGGTCGGTGCCCCCGCCGTGGAGGTCGACGGTGCTCCCCGAGCTCGCGCATGGCCAGCGCCGAGCACTCGATGTGCCAGCCCGGGCGGCCCTGTGCCCCAACGCGACTCCCACGACGGCTCGTCGGGCGCCGAGGGCTGCCACAGGACGAAGTCGAGCGGGTCGCGCTTGTTGGGGTCCTCGGGATGCCCGCCGCGCTCGGCCGCCAGCACGCAGCATCTCGGGCCGCGACAGGTGGCTCACCTGGCCGAAGCGCGGGGAACGACGACACGTCGAAGTACACCGCCCCGCCCGCGCTGTAGGCGTGGCCGCGCGTCGAGCACGGCGCCGATGAGCGACAGGATGTCGGGGATGGCCGAGGTGGCGCGGGGCTCGCTGTAGACGGGGAGCAGGCCGAGGGCGGCCATGTTGGCGTCGAAGCGCGCCATCTCCTCGGCGGCGAGGTCGAGGTAGTGGACACCGAGCTCGCGTGCCTTGCGCAGGATGTCGTCGTCGACGTCGGTGACGTTGCGCACCAGCCTGGGCTCGTGGCCGAGGTCGATGAGCCGCCGCTGCAGGATGTCGAAGGTCAGATAGACCTGGGCGTGGCCCACGTGGGCGGCGTCATAGGGCGTGATGCCGCACGAGTACATCGAGACCACGGGCCCGGGCTCGAACGGCGACGATCTCGCCGCGCGTGGTGTCGTAGAGCCGCATCATCGGTCGACCGTCAGCTCACACGTGCCCGAGGCCGGTGAGACCGCAACGAGCTGTGCGCCTTGTACCGGATGTTGACGCGTGACGAGCACGGCGGTGAAGGCCTCGATGGCCGCCGCCTGGGCCAGGCTCCCGGCGTCGAGGGGGCGCAGCCCGTCGATCGAGGCGAAGAGCGCCATGGCGGCGTCGGTGGCCTCGGGGTGGTCCGAGCACACGAGCACGTCGGCGCCGAGGACTGGCGTCGAGGTCCTCGAGCTCCGACGCGGGCAGGTGGTGGCCGGCGGCGGCCACCATGGCGCCGGGCAGCTCGGCCTGGATGGCGCCGGCCATCGACCCCCGGGGCGGGACGAGCGCGTGCATCTCCCGGCCCTGCTTCACGAGGGCGTTGGCCACCGAGACCACGACCTTGCCCTCGAGGTGCGCGGCGAGCGGCGCGCACGGTGGGGACCACGCGCCTCCCAGGGCGTGGCCACGACGACGACGTCGCGTGCCGCCGCGTCCTCGTTGGCGGCGCCCGTCGATGGCGAGCCGGCGGGGCCAGCCGGTCGTGCAGCGAGCGCCGACCACCTCGGCGGCACGAGCCGCGTCACGCGACCCGATCGTCACCGACGCCCCGGCGGCGGCCAGGCGCAGGCCGAGCCCGCGACCGAGCGGCCCGGTCCCCCCGAGGATCCCGACGTCCATCGGAACACACTGGCACAACGGCCCCGGGCCCAGGTTCAGCCCGACCGGCGTCGCCGGCACACGCCGGTCCGGCGGTGCCGCTCGGGTAGGGTCGCCCGCAGTGTCACCGAGCAACGGGCTCCTGTCGGGAAAGCGCATCCTCGTCACCGGCGTGCTCACCGACGCGTCGCTGGCCTTCGGCGTGGCCCGCCGGGCCCAGGCCGAAGGAGCCGAGCTGGTGCTGTCGGGCGCGGGACGGGGGCTGTCGCTGACCCGGCGCACGGCGCGCAAGCTCGACGCGCCCGTCGACGTGATCGAGATCGACGTCACCGACCCCGCCCATCTCCGGGCCGCCGCCGACGACCTCGACGGCGCGGTGGGGCCGGGTCGACGGCATCCTCCACGCCATCGGCTTCGCCCCCCAGGAATGCCTGGGCGGCGACATCCTGCGCGCCGAGTGGGAGCGAGGTGGCCGTCGCCCTCCAGGTCTCGGCGTACTCGCTGAAGGCGCTCGTCGGCGCACTGCGCCCCCTGCTCGTGGCGGCCGGCAGCTCGTCGGTGGTGGCCCTCGACTTCGACGCCCGGGTGGCCTGGCCCGCCTACGACTGGATGGGCGTGGCCAAGGCCGCGCTCGAGTCCCTGGCCCGCTACCTGGCGCGGGACCTCGGGCCCCGACGGCGTCCGGGTCAATCTGGTGGCGGCCGGGCCCGGTGCGCACCATGGCGGCCAAGTCGATCCCGAGCTTCAAGGGCTTCGAGGACACCTGGGGTGACCGGGCCCCGCTCGGGTGGGACGTCAACGACTCCGAGCCCGTGGCCCGGGCCTGTGTGGCGCTGCTGTCGGACTGGTTCCCCATGACCACGGGCGAGATGGTGCACGTGGACGGCGGCGTCCACGCCATGGGCGCCTGACACCGACGGGCCGGTCCCCGTGGCCAGCGCTCGGCGCCGAGGAATTCGCGGCCGCGGGGATCTACGACCCCGAGGCCCCGGAGCAGCGCCAACGCCTCGAGCTCCTGCGAGTACCTCGACGACAGGGGCGTGGCCGTCTGGCGGCCATGGTCGAGGCCGACCGGGCCGGCGGGCTGGTCGCCCTGGCCTCGGAGCTCCCCCTGCGGGCCCCGGGCGACCCCCTGAGCGTCGACGAGGTGGCGCGCGCGCGCCGCCACGACCGTGGACCGGGTCCGCCGGGTCCGCCTGGCGGCCGGGCTCCCTGCCGATCTCGGCGACCCCGGCCACCCCGGGCTGCCCTCGACGGTGGTGGACGACATGGTGTCGTTCGAGGCCGGCGCGGCGCTGTTCGGCGAGATCGCCCACGCTGTCGTTCACCCGGGTGGTGGGCGCGGCGGTGTCGCGGGTGGCCGAGGCGGCCGTCGAGCCTCTTCCTCACCGAGCGCATGCCCGACCGTGAGCGCCGACGTCCAGCGAGCTGGCGCGGGCCCGCGCCGGCGAGGACGGCACGGCCACCTTCATCGCCGTCGACCCCGCAGCTCATGACCAATCTGCTGCGCGAGCACATGGCGCTCGCCATCCGGCGCTCGGTCGCCGAGCGCACCCTCGAGGTCGACGCAGCGAGCCGTGACCGTCGGGCTCGGCTTCGTCGACCTGGTGGGCTCCACGGCCTGGGCGAGCGGCCTCACGCCTGAAGGCGCACGCCCTGGCCCTGGCCGGGTTCGAGTCCGCGGCGTGGGACATCGCCTCGGCCCACGGCGGGCGCGTCGTGAAGCTCATCGGCGACGAAGCCATGTTCCTGGCCCCGTCGGGCGCCGACGCGGCTCGCATCGCGCTGGCGGTGTGCCGGGCCGTCGCCGATGACGACGCGCTGCCCGCGGCGCGCGGTGCGGTCGGGGTACGGCACGGTCGGGGCACGCGACGGCGACTACTTCGGCCCGCTCGTGAACCTGGTGGCCCGAGCCGTCAAGGTGGCCGAGCCCGGATCGGTGGTGGTGACCGAGACCGTGCGCGCCGACCTCGGCGACTCCCCCGCCGCCGTGACGAGCAGTGGCGAGATCGTCGAGCTCTCGGCCCAGGCGCTGCCGGGGCTTCGAGCGAGCCCGTGCGCGCTCTTCGCCTGCGTGACGCCGCGGTCGGGCGTCAGTCCTCGGCCAGGATCTTGTACAGCTCCTTGCCCGTGGCGCGGATGGCGGTCGTGGCCCGCTCCATCTGGGCGGGATCGCCGGTGCGGGCGATCTGCTTGGCCGCGCCCAGCAGGTGCACGGCGGACCGCATGAGCCCCTGGAACTCGGTGACGAAGTCGCCGTCGTTGTCCCACGGGGTGTCGCCGTACGCGCTCGACCCGCTCGGCCGCTTCGGTCCGGCCCGCGTCGGTGAGCTCGTAGACACGCTTGCCGTCGCGCTCCTCCGAGCGGACCAGGCCTTCGTCCTCGAAGAGCTGCAGCGTGGGGTACACCGAGCCGGGGCTCGGCCGCCACGTGCCGCCGCTCTTCTCCTCGAGCCGCCCGATCAGCTCGTAGCCGTGGGCGGGGCCGTCGGTGAGCCCGCTCAGCAAGGCGGTGCGGATGTCGCCGCGGCGCATGCGCCGCCCCCGCCTCGCCAATTGCCCCGGTCGGCTCCCCATTCGCCGCCCGCCCAGGGGGGGCGGCCGTGGCGTCCTCTCATTCTCATGTGTCCGTGCATGGTGCGTCTCCTTCTGTCGATCTCGTGCCTGGACCTCGTGTCCAGACTGTTCTCGTAGTACCATGATATATCGTTATCTATCGCAAGAGCAACCCACCTTCCGGGGCGTGGTCGAGAGGGCCGGCGAGGACCGGCTGGGCCGCGGGCGGGGCAGTCCACCGCGGTCAGCCGAAGACCGCCTTGAACTCGGCCAGCGACTTGGGGAAGGTGCCGTCGAGGATGTCGTTCGGTCGGTCCCGAGGAGTCGAAGGAGAAGATGTCGTCGAAGGCCACGTGGTGGGCGACGAACCAGGCGGCCATGTTGGCGATGAACGACGGGTCGTCCCCCAGGCCGTGCGCCGTCGTCGCGGATACTCGACCGACCACTCCGGGATGGCGATGGGCTTGCCGTGGGCGGCCGGCGAACGATCGCCAGCCAGTTGAGGCCCCACTGCTGGGTCAGCTGGTTGGACCACGCCGCCGCGGCGGTGAAGGGGGTGCCCCAGAACTCGTCGTAGTCGTCGGTGCCGACGTAGTCGACGTAGGCGTTGCCGGGATAGGCCTGCGCCGGGATGTAGCTCGTGCTCGTGTCGGCGCTCGGCGCTCCACAGGAACTTGAACTGCTCCCCGGCCACGGCCCGCATGGTCGTGACGATGTGCTGCCAGAACTTGTCGAAGTTCGCCGCGTCGGTCGGCGCTCTGGACGTACCACGGGTACCAGTAGCCGTTGAACTCCCACCCCAGGCGCAAGATGGCGTTGGCTTCGCCGTCGCTCACGAGGTTCTTGGCCAGGGTCGTGAAGTACTGGTCGTAGCTCCCGGTCGCCCCGGCCGCCAAGGTGCCGGTCCCGGGCAGGATGGGCACGCCGAGCACGAGGCGGTAGCCCGAGCCCTTCCAGGGCCGCACGAGCGCGGCGCCGTCCATGCGCGGCCCAGCCGTCGGTCTTGTCGAGGTATTCGGTGGCGTAGGTCGGGTGCGTGCCGGTGGAGAAGCCGAAGTCGGCAACGCCCGACGGGTTCGAGCTCCCGGCGTAGTCACCGAGAGGGATGGCCGAGAGCCCGTGCCCGGCTCGCCCGCCGAGGTTGCCCAGGTTGGCCGCCGAGCCGAGGGTGATGGTGCCGGTCACGGCCAGGCTGCTGACCCCGGCGCTGACACATCGACGTCAGCCCGGTGCGGGTGACAGCGTCGTGTAGGCGTTGGCGCTCGATCCCGACGCGGCCGGCGAACGAGCCGCTGGTCGTCGACGTGCCCCCGCCGCCGGGGATGGCGAAGCCTTCGTGGCCGCCGACGTTGGTCACGAGCTGCGGACCGGGTGTTGGACTCGGTCGTGCGGCGTGAACGACGCGCTGCGCCCGTAGACCGCGCCCTTCCACCGCACGGTCAAGGTGGCGGCCGCACCGGTGCTCGTCAAGGTCTTGCAATTCAGCGGGGTGGTGGTGAAGGTCTCGGTCGACGCGTGCCCGAGGTGATGGTCACGGCGCTGTTCGACGTGTCACAGCCCGACAACTTCCCTTGCAGGCGCGCGTGCTGTCCCCCGGTCGGTCGTCGACACCCGGGGCGAGAACGAGATGGTGCCCGACAGTTGGCAGGTGACCGCGCCCGGGGCCGCACCGCGGTAGCGGTGCGGCGCGCGCCGCGGCGGGCCCGGCCACGACGCCGAGGTAGGCCACCACGACGACCATGGCTGTGGCCAACACGATCGGCACCAGCGGCTTGCGCCGCGTGAAGACCTTTCGGTGTCCACTGTCCCTCTCCGTCCGGGACCTCGCTCGCCCCGGCGGCTCCAATTTGAGTGCGCCGCCTCCGCCCGATCAATCACCAGAATTGATGAACTCCACGCTGAATGGTGGAACGGGAACACCTGCGGTCACCGAACCGAGCGCGCGCAGCCCGGCCTGAAAGACGCACCCTGAGCTGGCCGGAACACCCGTGTCGGGGACACTGCGGGCTCAGAGATCGGTGCAACACCGGGACGCAGTGCCGACCGGAACGTGGCTCTCGCGAACCGGCGGGCGATACGGCGAAGCCTCGCAACTTGCCATCAGAACAGAGCGTGCGACCCCGAGCGGGGCGTCCGACGGCGCGCTCAGCGCTGCAGCGCCTTGACCTCCAGGTACTCCTCGAGGCCGTACTTGCCGAGCTCGCGACCGATGCCGGACTGCTTGTAGCCGCCGAACGGCGCGAGCGGGTTGAACCCTCCCCCGTTCACCTCGACCTGGCCGGTGCGCAGCCGCCGGGCCACGCGCTCGGCGTGCTCCTTGTCGCCGGCCCACACGCCGCCGGCGAGGCCGTAGACGGTGTCGTTGGCGATCTCGACCGCTTCCTCCTCGGTGTCGTAGGGGATGATCGAGAGCACCGGCCCGAAGATCTCCTCCTGGGCGATGGTCATGTCGCGCGTCACGTTGGAGAAGACCGTCGGCCGCACGAAGTACCCCTTGTCGAGGCCCTCGGGCAGCTCCGCGCCGCCGGTGAGCAGCGTGGCGCCTTCGTCGACACCCTTCTTGATGTAGCCGCGCACCCGCTCGAGCTGCGTGGCGGACACGAGCGGCCCCAGACGGGTGTCGCCCTCGAAGGGGTCGCCGGGCTTGTAGGTCTCGGCCGTCTCCACCGCCAGCGCCTCGACCTCGGCCAGGCGCGACCGGGGCACGAGCATGCGGGTGAGCGCCGAGCAGGTCTGGCCCGAGTTGATGTAGCAGGCCGCCACACCGGCGGGCACGGCGGCGGAGAGGTCGGCGTCCTCGAGGATGACGTTGGGCGACTTGCCCCCGAGCTCGAGGGCCACGCGCTTGACGCCGTCGGACGCCAGCTGCATGACGCGCTTTCCGGCACGCGTCGATCCCGTGAACGACACCATGTCGACGAGCGGGTGCGACGCGATGGCCTCGCCCACCACGGGCCCGACCCCGGTCACGAGGTTGAACACGCCGGGCGGAAGGCCGATGTCGTCGAGGATCTCGGCCAGGATGAAGGCGTTGAGCGGAGCCACCTCGCTCGGCTTCAGCACGACGGTGCAGCCCGCCGCCAGCGCGGGCGCCACCTTGGCCGCGATCTGGTGCAGCGGGTAGTTCCACGGCGTGATGGCCCCCACCACGCCGACGGGCTCGCGGACGATGAGGGAGTTGCCCACCTCTTCCTCGAAGGGGAACTCGGTGGCGAGCTGCGCGGCGGCGGAGAAGCTCATCACGGGCAGTCCGACCTGGATGAGGTTGGACAGCGTGAAGGGCATGCCGACTTCCTGGGAGATCAGCGTGGCGATCTCGGTGGTGCGCGCCGTCAGCGCCTCCTGGACGCGCTCGAGGGTCTTGGACCGCTCCTCTCGCGACGTCGACGACCATTCCGCGAAGGCGTCGGCGGCGCAGCGCGCGGCACGGTCGACGTCCTCGGGCGTGCCCGCGGGGATCGTCCCGATGACTTCCTCGGTCGCCGAGTTGACGACCTCGATCACGTCCGTGCCCGTCGAGGGCACCCAGGCGCCACCGATGTAGAGCTTGTCGCGTACCTCCATGACCCACCCTCCTGGTTGGCTCCCGGGCCGGTGCGGCCGGTCCCGGGCCGGTGCGGCACGACGCACCTCGGACGCCCTGATGCTATGCCGGGAACGGCTGTCGTCCGTCCCTGCGGAGCTCGGCGTCCCTCGCTCGGAGGGCGGTTCGACGACGGCTCGTCGGGAGGTTCCTCGTAGGGGTTGCCCAGGATGTGGCGGGCCATGTCGAAGACCGACGCCGAGTCGGCGTCGGCCGCGGTGACCACCCCGCCGAGCAGGGACCGGTCGCGACCGGTCACCTGCTCCATGATCGAGTCCCCCATGCGCTGCACCAGGTCGCCCATCTCGGCCCGTTCCTGGCCTTTGGGGATGCGCAGCCAGCACATCACCACGGCCTGGACCACCCCCGCGGCGGCGGGCCACAGCCAGATGGTGCGGTAGTCGCCGGTGAGGTCGACGACCCAGGCGGCCAGGAAGGAGAAGACCACGGCGAACAGGCTGAACGGGCGCCACCAGCTTGCCGAGCAGCTCCGCCATCCCGCCCGAGCGGGGCAGGAGCTGCAGGAGCATGGGCGCCAAGCGAGATGACGAAGGCGGCGAACAACGGCCCGCCCACGAAGGCCAGCACCACCGACTGCCAGATGTGGGTGGTGGTGAACTGCACGAGCGACACCACCGTGCCCGCCAACGGCGTGAGCACGGCGATCTGCTTGCGGGTGAACACGCGGCTCAAGCCGTAGCCGAGGGCGAGGCCGAGCATGACCACCGGCACGCCGCTCACCCAGCCGGCGATGGTCTGGGAGTTGGCCCCGGCGTGCTGGACCTTCTCGAAATAGACGATGGCCAG
The DNA here is from genome assembly GCA_963796765.1 of uncultured Acidimicrobiales bacterium. GTDB lineage: Bacteria > Actinomycetota > Acidimicrobiia > Acidimicrobiales > UBA8190 > Chersky-840. Next base: position 173,399 of record CAWCMY010000003.1, read on the forward strand.
GTACCCGGTGGCACTGAGCCCGGCCCAGAACACGAGGATCCCGGTGATGAGGACCTTGGCGTTGGGCACCTGCAGGATCTCGCCGAGCTCTTCGCGCCACGGGCCGGGCGCGGCTGTGGCGCTCGCGGTCGGCCACCTCGCGCGCCGCCGGCGGACTCGCGCACGAGGACGAGGACGATGAAGGCCACGCGCCACCATGAAGCCCCCCGCCATCCGGAAGGCGAGGTTCCACGTGGCGGGGTCGTTCGCCTTCCACGTGGCGATGACCGTGCCCTTGATGACGAGGCTGACGAGCACGCCGAGCACGCCGATGAGCGCCGCGGCCTTCACCGAGCGGCTCTTGCCGAAGGTCTCGGGGATGACCGCCACGTTGGTGAGCCCGAACACGACACTGGCGGTCTTCACGCACACGATGAGCAGCACGAGGGGCCAGAACCCGCCCACGAGGGTGTACGACCACGTGCACACGCCCATGATCAGACAGCCCCGCCGCCATGTACGGCGCCCGGCGGCCGGCGGCGGACTTGGTGCGGTCGCTGGCCCGCCCGAGCAGCGGGTAGGCGAGCCAGCCGATGAGGCGGTTGGCGGTGAGGGCGAAGGTGATGGCCAGGGCGCTCGACACCCGCGCCGAGACGAGCAGGGTGAGCAGGACGCCCGACACCGCCAGGTTGGCCCGGGGCCCCACCAGGCCCAGGGTCAGGCCGATGAAGCTCCGCAGGCGCATGCGGTCGATGCCCGAGCCCGCCGCCTCGCGCCCGGGCTCGGCGCCCGGGCGCCTCGTCGAGGGTCCCGGCTCCGGGCACGACGTCGGTCACCGGAGAGCCATCGGCAGTCCCGGGCCCCGACACGAGCGAACGATCGCCCGGTCCGGCCGACTATCGGGACCATTCATCCCCGCCAGCCTACGGGAGCGGCCCTGCCAACGGGGCTCGCCACGGCTGAACCGCCGGCCGGAGCCGGTAGGCGCTCGGACTCAGGCCCGGTCGGTCGGGGAGCACGGCGGCGATCTGGTCCCGGACGGGCACGAACTCGGGCATCACGAAGTCCCGCCGCAGCCAGTTGGCGCCGTCGACCACCAGGGTGTGGCCCGAGACGAACGACGGCGTAGGGCGAGCACAGCCAGGTGGCGGCCCAGCCCAGCTCGTGGAGCCGTCCCAGGCGGCCCGCGGGCGAGCGCCGGGCGTCGACGTCCTCGCCCTCGGTGCGCAGCGCCTGGAGATCGGCGCGCATGTCCTCGTGCGGGAACAGGCCCGGGGCCAGCGCGTTGACCCGGACGCCCGCAGGCGCCCACTCCACCGCCAGGGTCTTGGTGAGGTTGCCCACGCCGGCCTTGGCCGCGGCGGTGTGGGCCATGCCCGGGCCCCCGGTGAAGGACTGGGTGGCGAGGATGTTGCAGATCGCAGCCGGGCTCGCCCGCCCGGCTGGCCCGGCGGAACAGCTCCTGGGAGCAGAAGAAGGTGCCGTCGAGGACGATCTGGGTCACCGCCCGCCAGCCGTTGGGGCTCAGGTCGTCGGCGGGGACGGGGAAGTTGGCGGCGGCGTTGTTGACGAGGACGCGCGCCGGCCCGAGCGCGTCCTCGAGCGCGTCGAAAGCCGCGGCGACGTCCTCGGCGCGGCGGATGTCGGCGCCGGCGTGCGCGGCCCGACCCCCGACCGCCTCGACGGCGGCCGACGCCGGCCAGGCGGTGTCCTTCGTGGCGCGACAGGATCCCCACCGCCGCGCCCAGCCGGGCGAACTCGACGGCGATGGCCTTGCCCAGGCCGGTCCCGCCCCCGGTGACGATGACGGTGGTCCCGTCGAAGGTGCCCGGCGGGAGCATGGCTGGCCCCGCCGCGGGTGGCTCGGGAAGCGGCACGGCGGCTACTTGCCCTCGAAGACGACGGGCTGCTTCTTGGCCTTGGCCGCGTACCCGGCGGGCATGTCGTCGGAGACGAACTCGATGGACGAGCTCATGGCGCCGAAACGCATCGCCTCGGTGAAGCCGCGGTAGGTGAAGCCGTCGACGGTGCGCTTGATGCTCTGCACCGCCAGCGGGGCGTTGGCGGCGATCTCCTCGCGCGATCCCCATGGCCGTGGGGAGCAGGTCCTCGGTCGTGGTCACCTGCTGCACGACACCGATCCGCTCGGCGGTGCGGGCGTCGAGGCGCCGGCCCGGTGAAGGCGAGCAGCTTGGCCCACCCCGCCCCGGCCTCGTGGGCCAGCCGGAGGTCGCCCCCGGCGTCGATGCCCACGCCCACCTGGGCCTCGGGCAGGGCGAAGACGGCGTCCTCGGCGGCGACGCGGATGTCGGACATGAGGACGAGCTCGAACCCGAAGCCCAGGCAGTAGCCCTGCACGGCGGCCACGATGGGCTGGGGAAGCTCGGCGAAGACCTTGAACCGCTCGTGGGCCCACCGGATGCCCTCGTAGTAATTGCGCGCCTTCTCGGCCGGGGAGCGGCCCGTGACCCGGTCCTCGGGCATGCCCAGGTCGATGCCCGGCACAGAAGGCCCGGCCCTCGCCCCGCAACACCACGACCCGCACCCGTTCGTCGAAGCGGATCTGGTCGGCACGTGCCCCGAGCTGGCGGGTCGACTCCCAGCTCCAGGCGTTGAGCTTGTCGGGGCGGTTGAGGCTGAGCACGGCCACGTGCCCCTCGACGGTCGAGGTCGAGGTGCCATTCGTCTTCGGCGACGACGGGCGAGGTCCTGAACATGCGCACTCCGATCGTGGGGCGGCCGGCACCTCGACGACGCCGGCCCGCCGTGTTCTGCGGCGGCGAGTATCGCATGGGCGACCGTCGCCGGGCCGAGCGACGCTCCGGACACCGCCCGGCCAAGCCGGACCGACGGTCCGTCGCCCCGAACTTAGATAGGATCGGCTATCTAAGATTTCCGTAATCGAAGTTCGGATTCGAGCCCGGCAGACCGGGAAGGAGCCCAGTGCCCAGGACCCAGCAGGAGCGCAAGGCCGACACCCGGGCCCGCCTCCTCGACGCGGCCGCCGGCCTCTTCGCGGAGCGGGGCATCGACGCCGTCTCGGTCGACACCGTGGCCGACGCGGCGGGACGGACCTCGGGCGCGGTCTACGCCCACTTCGGCTCCAAGCAGGGTCTGCTCCTGGCCCTGCTCGACGAATGGGCCCACTCGCTCCTGACGGTCATCGCCGCCGAGTTCGAGCTGGCCGCCACCGTCGAGGACCGCCTGCGGGCCGTGGCCGCCAACGTGGTGACGAACCCGAGCGACCAGACCCGCCGGCTCCTGCTGCTCGAGCGCGAGCTGTGGCTGCGCGCCACCCGCGACCCCGAGGTGGCCGAGTCCATGCGGGCCCGGTCGCGCCAGGCCCATGACTGGCTGACCAAGGGCTTCGCCACCTGGATCGACGACGGTCTCGTGGCGCCCATCGCCCCACCCGACGTCCTCGCGACGGTGTTCCGTGCCCTGGTCATCGGGTTCGAGACACAGCACCGCATCGACCCCGACAGCCTCGACACCGACGTCGTCGCCTCGCGCGCTGGCCCTCGTCACCGGTGCCGCGCCGGTCACGGCCATGCAGCGCCTCACGATCGACCTGCTGGCCGCGATACGACTTGTGAACCGAGTCACACCGAGTTCTCACAAACCACCGAAAACACCGACACAAGGAGACAGCCGTGCACACCGAGATCTGCGACCGACTCGGCATCGAGTTCCCCATCTTCGCCTTCACCCACTGCCGCGACGTGGTGGCCGCGGTGTCCAACGCCGGCGGGATCGGCGTCCTCGGCGCCATCGGCTTCTCGCCCGAGGAGCTCGAGATGGAGCTCGCCTGGCTCGACGAGCACGTGGGCGACAATCCCTACGGCGTCGACATCGTCATCCCCGGCAAGTACGAGGGCATGGGCGAGATGGACCCGGTGAAGCTCGAAGCCCAGCTCCAGGCGATGGTGCCCGACGACCACCGACGCTTCGCCCGGCGGCTCCTGGCCGAGCACGGCGTGCCCGAGCCCGCCGAGGACCAGAAGCGCAGCGGGATGATGGGGTGGACCGAGGCCACGGGCAAGCCGTTGCTGGCCGCGGCGCTGCGCCACGACAAGGTGAAGCTCATCGCCAACGCCCTGGGCACTCCCCCGGCCGACGTCATCGCCGAGGTCCAGGCCTCGGGACGGATGATCGGGGCGCTGGCCGGGTCGGTCAAGCACGCCCTGGCCCACAAGGCGGCCGGGCCTCGACTTCATCGTGTGCCAGGGCACCGAGGGTGGCGGCCACACCGGCGACGTCGGATCGCTCGTCTTGTGGCCCGAGGTCATCGACGCCGTGGCCCCGCTGCCGGTGCTCGCCGCGGGCGGCGTGGGCAGCGGTCGCCAGATCGCCGCCGCGCTGGCCATGGGGGCCCAGGGCGTGTGGGGCGGGACGTTGTGGCTGACGGTGGAGGAGGCCAACACCTCGCCCGGGCAGATGAAGGCCTACCTGGCCGCCACGAGCCGCGACACGGTGCGGTCCAAGTCCTTCACGGGCAAGCCGTGCCGCATGCTCAAGAACGACTGGACCGAGGCCTGGGACCAGCCCGACACGCCCGACCCGCTCCCCATGCCGCTGCAGATGATGGTGGCCATCGAGGCCGTCGGGCGCCACGCACCGCTATCCCCGAAGAGGCCAAGGACGTCGCCTTCAACCCGTGCGGGCAGGTCATCGGACGCGCCACCCGGGTCCGCAAGACCCGCGACGTGATCTTCGACCTCGTCGAGGAGTACGCCGAGGCCGTCGACCGGCTGTCGCAGACCGCCCGGGTCGAGGTGTGACCCGGGCCTGACCTCAGGTGTCCCTGGTCATCATTCGCCAGGCACCGAGGATCGTCCAACCGATCAGCCAGGCGAGGATCACGCACACCGCCACCGTCGTCGACTCTGGCAGGAGCCCGTGATCCCCACCACCGCCCCCGGGCCCTCCCCCTCCCCCGCCGAGCACGGGGAGCCCGCCCGGGGTCAGGTGGGCCGTGGCCAGGCCGACCACGGCGCGTTGCAGGTTCGACAGATGGGGGATCCGTGCTCGCGAGAGGATCGGCGTCAGCACGACTTCGAGGACGATCATGATGATCACCGCCACGGTTCGCTGCCCGATGAGCGATCCGAGTCCCAACCCGACGACGAAGCCGATGACCGCTTCGAGCTCGAGCCACAACCCGCTCTTCACCATCAGCGAGGTCGACGGGTACAGGAACTGACGGGCGTAGTCGGAGTAGTCCTGGTCGGCGATCAGCCGGGCCGCTTCCCGAATCTGTGCCGGGGAGGCTTGCGGTTGGTCCTGTGGCCCCGGGCCCCCCTTGACGATGGCCCGGCCACCGTTGGGGCCGTTGCCGCAGGGGACGCTGTTGGCCGCCGGCGCGATCGGCGACGACGGTCCGATCCTGAAGTCGAAGCGGCAGATGACGTCGTCGGCATGGTCCGCGGCCCAGTTCGCCAGACCGGCGCGTGACAGGTTGACGGGCACGTTCACACCGTCGAAGTTGAGCCGGGTCGGTGCCGCGAACACGCACACCGCGCACACGATGGTGAATCCCACCGCCACCAGGGGCACGATGATGGCGAGCCCCGCCGGGATCCGCGCCAGGTAGATCGCCAGGCGCGAGCGGCCGGTCACCACCAGGTGCCGGAACATCCCCTCGGTGAGGTCGATCGAACCCGCCGTGGCGCCCAGGGTGGCGGCGACGATGAAACCGAAGACGTACAGCACCCCGGACACCAGGCCCGTGAAGATGGAGTATCCGCCGGCCGGACCGTAGGAGTGGGGCGCGAAGGCATGGAGCAGGAGCCTGATGACGAGGAAGACGGTGGGGATGCCGATGGTGACGAGCATCAGGGCGACCATGAGGCCGCGCCGTTTCCGCAACTCCATGAACCGGGTGGCGATCATGGACCGGGTGGGGATCGCACGATCCCCGCCGGTCACGCGACGCGCCGACCCGCCGGGGCGGAACCGGGGCCGAGCCGGCCGCGTCCGACGTCGGACATCGTCGTCATTCCGAGGCCCCCAGTCGACTCGTGACCTGCAAGAACCACGATTCGAGCGAGGCTTGGATCTGCTGGAGCCGGTACACGGCGATCCCCCCTTCGACGAGGACACGGTTGATCTCGGCGATGACGTCGCGCCCGTCCCCGCCGGCAGCGTGATCCCCAGTCCCAGTTGTCCCACCTCGATGGCAGCCCCGATGGCGGTGGCGTCGAGGAGGGCGCGGGCTCGGTCGGGCTCGGAGCATTCGACCTGGAGTGCCGAGCGATGCACCCGCCAGCAGTTCGGAGATCGGTCCCTGTCGGATGATGTTTCCCCGGTCCACGATGGCCACCGCATCACAGGTCCGCTCGACCTCGTCGAGGAGGTGAGAGGACAGCACGACGGTGCGACCCTCGGCCACCAGGGAGAGGATCATGTCGCGCATCTCGTGCATGCCGGCCGGATCGAGTCCGTTCATCGGTTCGTCGAGGATCAGGAGCTGGGGATCCCCGATGAGGCATGCGGCCACACCGAGGCGTTGGCGCATGCCCATCGAGTACTTCGACACCCGATCATCGGCGCGGTGCAGGATGTCCGACCCGCTCGAGCGACGGCTCGATGCGGGCCCGCGCCGCCGGTTCACGGGCGGCGGCGAGAATTCGGAGGTTCTGTCTTCCCGTCAGGTGACCGTGGAACCGGGGCTCGTCGACGATGGCCCCCACTCGGGCCAGCGCCGCGTCGCGATGTTTGGGGACTGGGTACCCGAGCAGCGACATCGACCCCGCATCGGCGTGGGTCAGTCCCAGCAAGACGCGGATCAGGGTGGTCTTGCCGGCGCCGTTGGGGCCGAGGTATCCGAAGGCGCATCCCCGGGGGATGAGGAGCTCCACGCCGTTCACGGCGACGTTGTCGCCGAACCGCTTGGTCAGCCCGTGGGTCTCGACGGCCCACTGGCTCCCGGCGGCGTCCCTGTCAGAGGGGGCGGGCAGCGTGGTGGTGGTCATACGCTGGTCATATCTCCTCTGGTGGTCGTGGGCGAGCGGGTGCCTTGCGGTGCACGGTAGCAGACGGTAGCTTGTGGTGCATGGGTAATGCGGAGGGGCGGCGGAGCCAACTCCTGCGGGGTGTCCTCGACCTCTGTCTCCTGGCGGTCATGGGAGACGGGCCCGCGTACGGCTACGAGATGACCAAGCGGCTCCGGGCGCGCGGCCTCTCGATCGTCGGGGAGGGGTCGATCTACCCCCTCCTGGGCCGGCTGGAGCGCGACGGCCTCGTGGAGACCCATCGGGCCGCGAGCAACGGAGGCCCGCCCCGGAAGTACTACAGCCTCTCGCCCGAGGGTGAGCGGGCGCTGGAGGCCGGTGTCAGCGAATGGAAGGCGGCGCGTGACGCCGTCGATGGTGCACTGGGTCTGGTCAAAGCGGAGGTAATGCCGTGAACGAGTTCGTCGACGAGTGTCGTCGGGAGTGGCGACGGCTCGGGGTCCCCGATCCCGTCGCCAACGAGATGGCCGCCGACCTGACAGCCGATCTCGAAGAGGCCGAGGCCGAAGGAGGTTCGCCCGAAGACGTCTTGGGCAACAGTGCATTCGACCCTCGACGGTTCGCGGCGGCATGGGCCGCGCGCCCGAGGTGTGACGAGCGTCCCCGCCCCGGACCCTCGGCCTCGGTGGCGGCCACCTGTCGCGATCGCCGTGGCGGTCCTCTTGGGCGTGCTCACCCTTGGCGCCAGCCTCGCTCTGCTGGTCGGTCGCAGCAGCAGCTCCATTGCCTTCGCCACACGCCGGATCGCGGCGGCCCCGGGCCGGATCCATCTCCTTGCGCCCGGCCCGAGGCGACGTCGAGCTCCCCGGTCCGCTGGGCCGCACGTTCGTCGGGACGGGCGGCCCGGACGTGTCGCTCCTTCCCCTCGCCCTGCTGGTGTTCATCGTCGGCGTCGTGGGCCTCGGGCTCTTCGCCCTCTGGTACTGGTCGCCTTGGTTCGGCCACAGAAATCGCCGACAGGGCGCCGGTAGAACACCGAGGTGGAATTGCAGCGAGCGCGAAGTCCGGCGCACCCAGTCGAGCCGCAAGACGTGCCTTGCCTCGTCACGGCGGCGGCGGCGGCGTCAGCGGCGGAGTCAGCCTTGCGCCAGGCGGTATCCCGTCAGGGAAGCTGAAGAACATGATCTGGTTCGCAAAGGCAACGAGGCCGCGCTGCGGGTCCCACAACTCCATCTCGACTGACGCGTAGCCGTCGCCGGCGAACCGGGCGCGGTTGTGGCTGAGCAGCCACGGCGACGACGCCCGGCCCAGGATGTGGACGGTGAGATCCGCACTGGGCCCGAACCAGGCCGGCGTGTCCGGGCCCATGCGCTCTCCCACCGCCCCCGGCATGGTGTCGCACAGTGCCACCAACGCCAATGGATCCCATTCGCCCGTGGTCGTCCAGGGGCGGATCGTCGAACCGGTACCAGTAGACGCGCTCGGACGATGTCGGCTCCCACTGGTGCCAAGGGGCGTGGCCCATGGCGACGCGTGATTCGACGCGTTCCCAGAACGACGCGGGCGGGAACCCCGTCACCCCCTCGGGGAGGGGGTCGCGAAACGACGGGCACTGCTCGGGGGGCGGCGCCGTCGGGCAAGGTCACATCGGTGAACTCGAAGCCCTGGCGCGACGTGCCGAAGAGGCGGCGGTGGCGTGTGCCCGGTCGCCGCACCGATGGGGCGGACCGTGGCGGTGGCCTGGGACATCGTCCGTCCCCGGCGCAGCACCACGACCTCGACGTCCACCGGGCCGGGCGGCACCTGCGCCGCGAAGACCGTCGTCACCGAGCGCAAGGACTGCTCGGGCAGGTCGAGCTCCGCCGCCATGGCGCGCAGTGCCAGGGCGGTGACGACTCCCCCGTGGGGGAGCACCGGCGCGTTCCATTGGTCGCTCACCACGGCGCTGTAGCGGCCGAGGATGTCAGGGTCGGGTTCCACCGTGGTCTGCAGACCGAAGGCCGACATGCGCATGAAACGAAGGATCGTAGCCAGGCGCTCCGACTCCCCGACCGCCGGCCGGGCACCCGATGGGAGCGTCGGCGCCGGCCCCCGTAGGATCTCGGCCGTGGAACACGCCGTGCTGACCCGCTACCGGGTGATGGCCTATACGACCGCGGTCCTGCTCATCGTGCTCGTCTTCGTGGGAGTCCCGCTCCAGGTGGCGGGCCACCCCGTCCTCGCCACCGTGGTCGGCACCATGCACGGGTTCCTCTACATCGTCTATCTCTTCGTGGCATTCCAACTCACCCGGACCCTGCACATCCCGGTGTTCCGGACGATCCTCGTGCTCATCGCCGGGACGGTCCCCTTCGGCGCCATCTTCGCGGAGCGCAGGCTCACCTCGGAGTACGCACGACAGGCCCGACGCGCCGCCAAGGGGAACGCGGGGACGACGCCCCAAGAGGTCTGATCGGCGCGTGTCGGACCCTTCGCCCCCCGGCCGCACCTTCGACCCACGACGATGGTTCACGACCCGCGCCGTGCTGTCCCACGTCGCGATCGCGCTCTGGGTGCCCGGTTGCGCCCTGGCGTGTTGGTGGCAGGTGGGGATCGGTCTGTCCGGTGACTCCCTGGGGTGGATCTATTCGGTGATGTGGCCGTGCTTCGCGTTGTTCGGGACGGTGTTCTGGTGGCACTTCGTCCACGACGACCCAGACACGATCGGCCGTCGTGGCCTGCGTCGTCTCCAGCAGGCCACCGCCACCGACGCTCCGCGAGCCTCCGACGACACGGCCGATGACCGCGCCATTGCCCTGGCGCAGGCCGAAGCTGACGATCCGGAGTTGGCGGCCTACAACGCCTATCTGGCCGCATTGAGCCGCGAGGACCGTCCCAGCTCGTGGCGCGGCCGCTGATCCGATTCGTGCGCCACGGGGTGTCTTGATCCCACTCCGGGGCGTCGATGTGCGCGACGATCGGCCCGTGACGAACGGCGGCTTCACGAGCCTGTGGCACAAGCATCCCGGTGTGCGATCCGGAGACGAGCTCACCACCGGCGAGCGCGCCGCCGACAAGATGCGCAACATCATGGGTTCGTGGCCCTTTGTGTTCTCGTTCTTCGCCGTCATGATCGCGTGGGCCGTCGTCAATACGCTGCTGTTGCAACGGGTGGCCCATCACAAGGCATTCGACCCCTATCCCTACATCCTCCTGAACCTCTTCCTCTCCATGCTGGCCGGTGTCCAGGCCGCCGCGCTGCTGATCGCGGCCAAGCGATCCGACGCCATCTCCTCGGAGGTCGCGGTGCACACCGAGAGGAACACCGATGAGATCAAGCAATTGATCGCCGACAACACGGCCTTGACCGCGGCCATCAAGACCAACACCGACCTCCTCGACGAGATCCATCTCCACGTCGCCAACATCGGCCTCAAGGTCGGCGCCGAGCTCGGGAACTTTCCTCCCCCCTCCCCGGCGCCCCCTTCGACATAGCTGTCGCTCGTGCCGTCATTGCGCGTGGTCCGGACCCGCCCACCTGCCTATCGAGCTGCTGCCACAACGACGGGGTCGAGGTGCCGGGGCCACCGTGGTGGCGGAGATCGACCAACGAGCTCGAGACGACGGGCGTGGCGGGCTGGCTCTCGAGCTCGGTGAGATCCACGGCTCCACCCGGTACCCGGGCGAATCGGCGTTCTCGGTGACTGGTAGGTAAGGCTTACCTAATAGTCACGCTCGGACGCCGCGAATAGGTTGGATCTTCGCCCGGCAACGTGATTCGCCGACCGCCCGGGCCCGATCCACCTCAAGGCACATTCGCGGACCGCCGATGTCACCACAGTGACCGAGTCGCGCCCAGAGTCATCCCACGGCCAGGCCCCTCGCCGCCCCGGCACTCCACGTCCCCCCCGCCGTGACACCCACGCCGGCGTCTCGCTCCCCCTGAGCCCCTGGACCTTCTCCTGGGCAGGATTCGCGAACCCGGCGCCGTGGTCCCGCCCCCGCGGAGCCCCGGCCCGGGCCCAGCGGAGCCGCCCGCGGTCGCTGTGCTCCCGGACCCGTCGGCCGACCCGGAGTGGACGTTCCGTCCTGACCAGGCTCCCGCGCCCAGCTGGCCCTACGCCGCCTACGACCCTGCCCACGGGCCCGGCGAGGCCCCGGCCCCGCCGTCGAGGGCGGATGGCTGCGGCGCGTCGGCGCCGTGGTGGTGGCGGCAGCGCTGCTGGTCGGCCTCCTGGCGGTGACCCACGTCGGTCCGTTCCATTCGTCTCCGCCCGCCGCCGCCACTCCCCCGTCTGCCGGAGCCGCCTTCGACATCCGTGGCGCTTGGAACGCCCTCAACACCTATGAAGGCGTGGTCTACCAGGCGACGATGGACATCGTTTTCGAGAACGTCTCGACGGGAGCGTTTTCGGGCACCATCACCTCGCCGGTCGGTATCGAGGCCATGAAGGGGACGGTCCGGGGCAAGACGATGACCTTCACCATCACCCTCGGCGCCAGCACCCAGGAGGGGACGGCCGGCGTGTCCAAGACGGGGACAAAGGCGAAGATCCAGGGCACCTTCACCAACGCCAATGGGCGGCACGGAACCATCGTCGCCACCCGGACGTCGAGCTAAGGGCTCGAAACCCCCACCGGCTTCTCCCCTTCGAGCGCCACCCGCAACATCCGCCGGCGTTCGGTCCCGAAGTCCAGCAACGCATAGTGCATCGTGCAGCGGTTGTCCCAGAAGGCCACGTCCCCGGCTTCCCATCGCCAACGCACCAGCCGTTCGGGGGCGACGGCTGCCTCGAAGAGCAGCCCGAGCAGTGCGTCGCTCTCGTGTCGGCGCAAGCCGTCGATCTTGTCGGTGAAGAGCGGGTTCACGAAGAGGCTGCGCTCACCGGTCTCGGGATGCACCCGGATGACGGGGTGTCGGTTGGCCGCTGCCGCGGTCCGGCCCGCGGCCTCACCCCCAGTGCGATCGCGGCTCGGCAAAGTAGCCGCCCGCCTTTGTGGGCGAGTGCGTGGCCGTGAGCCCGTCCAGAAACGACTGCATCGGCGTCGACAACGCCCGGTAGGCATCGGCCATGTCGGCCCAGATCGTGTCCCCGCCCACGGGTGGGATCTCGAGCGCATGCAGGATCGCCCCCAGCGGTGGGCACTCCTGGAAGGTCAGGTCGCTGTGCCACACGTCGGCACGCGCCCCTTCTTCGGAGTCGAGGGGCAGCACTTCGGGGTGTCCCTCCAGACTGGGCTCCACGGGGTGCGCTTCGGTCGGGGTCCCGAAACGGGTTGCCACGGCCGTGAGCGAAGCGCCATCGAGCGATTGGCCCCGGAACCACACCACCTTGTGCTGGAGCAGTGCCTCTCTGATACCCCGGACCGTGCCCTCGTCCATGTCGGGTGTGAGGTGGACCTCCTCGATGACCGCCCCCAGGGCAGGGCTCACAGGGCGGGTCCGCATGGCGGCCAACCTACCGGGGATCGATTCCCGGGCGGGCGGGGCCTCGCCGGTATCGACAGCTGACTTCCAGCTCGAGCTGGGTGATCCTTCGGAAGGCGGGGCGTCCGACCGGAAAGTGGCTCGGCGCGACACCCGAGCCATGGTCGCGACATCCCCGTGCCGGTCGCCTCGGTCCGGGGTCTCGGGTCTCCGAGCCGCTACGGTCACCAGGTGCGGCCGTCGCAGCGCCGATGTGAACCGACCAGGGGGGCGAACAGACCATGTCCATGATCCGCACGCTGCGGTTGTCTCTCCTCGTCCCGCTGGGCCTGCCGGCCATCTTGGCGACGGCGTGTAGCTCGAGTCCGAGCGCGGCGCCGCCCACGACGACGCTCACCCTCGCCACCGGTGAAGTCACCTGTACCGACATCACCGGCGCATTGACGTTCTCTCCTCCGCTCACGACCAAAGGAGGGAGTGCCGAGTCCACCGCCATCACCTTGACGGCGGGGAGATGCACGACGAAGGGCTCGAATGTCACCACGGTCACCGGGGCCACCGAATCGGCGACGATCACGAGTGCCACGAACTCCTGTACCGGCCTTCTCACATCGCGCGCCCTCACCATCAATATCGCCTGGAACCCCACGACGATCCGACCCAGCGTCCTCACGTTCTCGGGGTACGCAGGGACATCGAGTAGCGCCGGTGACGTCGGGTTCGCATTGCCCAGCTCGGGCGGCGACGCCAAGGTGACCGGGTCGTTCTCAGGCGCCGATCACGGGGCCGGCTCCACCGCCACGGCTCTCTCCTCCCAGACCGGGACCCAACTGCTCGCGGCGTGCGCTTCGAGTGCCGGACTGACGTCGGTCCAGGTGTCTTCGGGGACCATGACCCTGCAGTGACGGTGACCCCGAAGTACGGACGCTTCGGATAGTCGCGCCTGCTCCGCGGGCTCGATCCTTCGGGTGGCGGTAGACTGCGAAGAGTGAAGCAGAGCCCCTCGACCCGCTGGGCCGAAGACCTCGAAGCCCCGGGCACGATCTCCGACGAGGAGCTCACGGCACTTGCTCTGGCTGCTGATCCCGATCAGCCTCTCGCCCTCGACGCCGTTCCGCTCGCCGACTACCTCGCCGACGCGTTCGACCCGCTGCCGGCGTGGTACATGGCCCCGGTCATGGCTCGCCACAGCGGGCGGCGTCGAAAGGCGATCATCATGGCGGTGATCGGCGCCTTCGTGTTGATCGAGGCCTTCGGGCTGTGCAGCACCTACGGCCAATTCCCGTTCCACTGATCCATTGGGGCTGAGTCGACTCAGGCACGAGTCCTCGTCGAAGCCGCCTCGATCGGGCACTGAGAAGACTTAGAGTCTTAAGTCCCTATTGCCGGCGGGGACAACACCCGATGGAGTAAGTGTGACTCGAGCGAGAGTTCTGACGTTCCATGTCGACAGCCGTCAACTTCGCGGAATGCGCGAAGCCCTCGACGAGGTGAGCGAACGCTGCGCGCGCCATCCCGACTTCGAAGGGCTCGTCTGTCTTCAGCACGACAGCGTCCTGCATCAGATCATCGTGATCACACTGTGGGGAGGCCATGGCCTCGAGGACACCCAAGCCGAATCCGAGATCACCCAGCAACAGATCGCCGCCGCCACCGAGCTCGGTGTGAGCAACATCAGCTACGAGGTGGTGCGGCTTGTCCCGGGATCGGGGCTCCGCGACGTCGCCACGCTGGCCTCTGCTTTTGTCGCCTGACTCGACGGACGAGTCGATGGACACCAGGTGCATCGATATCGAAGGCCCTGACCACGAGCGACGGTTCGTGGCGATCCTCCCGACTTCTTCTCGCGGGGCATGGACGCCGCCGAGACGTTCGCTGCCGATGTTTCGGGTGCGCCGTCCACCAACGTCACGCCGTGGTTCTGCGCGACGACGTGCACCGACATCATCGACAACGTCATCGGGTACAAACACGCGACGACATCACCGACACCTACAGCCAGTACCCGGAATCCGAGCTCTCCCTGGCACTCGGGTTCGGCCCCTTACCCTGATCTCCGGCTCCGCCCATGCCGAGGACCGGGCTTGCCGCTCGACGTTCAGCCGAGACCCCCGTGAGGGCGATCCGGACCAGCTCGGTACGAGACTCGATTCCCAACTTGGCGAAGACATGATTCAGATGACCCTCAATGGTCCGCACGCTCACTCCCATCCGTAGGGCGATGGCACGGTTGGAGAGACCCTCGGCCACAAGGTCGACGGTCTCTCTCTCCCTCCCGGTGAGCCGCGAGGAGTGCAGAACTTCCCCACGTCGCGCCGTGCTGACCTGCCGTGCCGACAACAACGGATCGAGCACTCTGGACCCTCGGCCCGCGGCTCGAACAGCGCCGATGAGCTCGTCACGGGGCATCGTCTTCAACAGATACCCGGCGACTCCGGCTTCCCAGGCGTCTCGCACCAGCTCGTCCTCATCATGGGCCGACAGCATGACCACCCGCACGTTGGGATGCGATGTGATCACCCGACGTGCCACATCGATCCCGCTCTCGTCTGGCAGCCCTACATCCACGAGCAAGACGTCAGGCTCCAATCGCTCGATCAACGCCAACGCTCCCCTGCCGTCCCCGGCTTCCCCGACGACATCGATATCACTTGAGGTCTCGAGTACCTGACGAGTACCGGTCCGCACCACGGCGTGATCATCGACAACGAGCACTCTGAGCACGGCAATGTTGCCCACCTCCTCCCATACCGCGGTGTCGACCACGATTTCGATGATATCCCCGCGCCGTTCCTACGCGTTACCGCGACGCGTTCTTTTTGTTGGTCTCTGACGTGCCCCGTTCATCGCCACCAATCGACTGACACCGCATGCCGGAACACGGGAAATCACCTACGAGTTCCGGGTGCAACCACCGATGACCCAGCATCGCACCCGTGGGAGAATCCGAGACAGACGACCGCCGTGGTCTGTGGACGAGCGTGGGAGTAGGTAATTCGTGTCGAACGACACCGCACGACCCGCAGTGCAGGCAACGACACAGACGCATAGAAGGTGCAGCTCGGCACGCCGCGCACCGAGCTCACGGAGCCAAGCATGACTGCGACGAAAAGGGCGACACCGAGCCGAAGGAGAGACGGTGGACGAGCTCAGAGGCCTTGTCCCGCGTCAGTTTGCTGATTGGGTGGTTCTTACGTGATCGCCTCCGACGGTCGCCCAGTCGTGAGGGCGTTGTCTATGACTCCGGCGTGTGGACTATTCGAGCACTCGAGCCCGCGTGAGCACGGTGTGGATTTTCAGATCCAGTGCTATGACCGGTCGTCGATGACGTCGAGGTCGTCGGACTTCGAGGTCTTGAGCTCGACAATTTGGACAAACGACATCCGTGCCCTCCTCTCGCCAGGCTGGCCGACGCGGTGCGTGGATCCCTTGAGACCGCCGGGATTTGGGGAAGCCCAAGCAACACCCTGCGTCCCAATGCGAGCGCCCGTTCCTTGGGCAGGGATGGCTCCCGGCGCCCGGGTTGGCCGTGACCGGACAGTTGCGTCGAAAGTCTTCTCAATCAGCTCTTGGCGTAGTCAGCCATCCCTTGCCAGTCGATGATGACACAAGGCTCGTCGCCGATGATCCAAGCATCGTGACCGGGTGCAGCTGTCATGAAATCCCCGGGACCGATCTCAACCTCTTCGCCGTTGTCCATGACAATCTTCATCCGTCCCGAGATGACGTAGCCCACGTGCGCGACTTGACAGCTGTCAGTGCCTGCCAATGGCTTGACGTGCTCTGACCACCGCCATCCCGGCTCGAACGTGGCCCGCCCAAGAAGACCGGAGCCGAGGTCGACCAGCTCGATGCGACCCTTGCCGTCCTTCATCTGACGTACCTCGTCGGGTTTGTCGATGTTCTTTCGGGTCAGCCCAGCCATCGTCGTCTCCTTTCGTCGTAGCCGTGTATCTAGCAGGTCCACAGCGTTCCTGCTCGGGTCGGCTTAGGAATACCCTTGCGCCGGCTAATCATCTTGCCCGGGTGGCGACACCGCACGGGCGAGGGCGGCAAGAGAATTGCCCACTTCCCGCTGGAGCTGGTCGCCTCCGCAACGGCCTGGCCAGCAGCCTGCGATCGAGCGTCTTGAGGTAGACGTCCCGAGACACACTGATATCAGCGCTTCGCGCTTGTCCCAGATAGCACGACACATATTGGTCGCCCTTCTCTCTTCGGGGAAGCAGATTGGCGACAAAGTATGTTTGACGAGGTCTAGGAGGCCAGCGTGGACGCTTACGAACTGAAAGAACTCCAGGCTCCGTTGAAGGCCCGCTATCGCGAAGACCCGGGCGCGGCGACGATCACCTTGGAAGCGGAGGGCCGTCTCGGGAATGAGGAGGTGAGCTGTTCCGTGGCGACTGGTCGGGCCATAGTCGAGGCCGGTCTTCACCCGGCATCGGGAGGAGACGGCACCTTCGCTTGTTCGGGAGACATGCTGCTCCAGGCGTTGGTGGCGTGTGCTGGCGTGACGCTTCGTTCCGTCGCCATCAATCGGGGTCTTGAGGTCGAAGGCCTCGTGCGGGCGGAAGGTGATCTCGACTTTCGTGGAACGCTAGGCGTCGGTCGCGACACTCCGGTCGGGTTCACCGCAATCCGACTGTCGTTCGACCTCACGACCTCGGCGTCAGAGGACGAAATCAGTGCCCTCATACAAACGACGGAGCGCTACTGCGTCGTTCTTCAGACTCTGGTGCGATCACCCCAGATCCACGTCTCCTCGACATCACGGTAGAGCGTCGCGGGGATTAAGCGGGATTCGGAGCGAAGATCCTGTGGACCTCGATGATCTCGACTTCCGGCTGACCGGCGATCCCAACCTTCTGAACGCCAGGCATGAGCCGCTGCTCGACGAACTGGTTGAATTCCTCTGCGCTGTCCCATACATCGGTGACCCGCAGTCCCTTGTCATCGAACGAGGCGACGTGGAATTTGGCACCCTTGGGCGTCTCGGTTTCCCATCGAACCTGGGCAAGAGCCTGGTCGTACTGCCCCCTGGTGACGCCCGGCCACTGCATGTTCATGACGATTGGCACCGTCTACCTCCTGATAGGACACGAGATTGCTCGCTTACTCACTTGTGACTTCGTCAACGACGATCGGTCTGGATCACCCTCATGGGAAATGCGGTCTCCTCCCGTGCGCCGGAAGCTGGGCATGAGGAAAGGCTCAGGATCCTCCGGTTCCGTCGTTGGCGAGGGGTCGCCCCCGGTCGAGGTGGGAGCAGGATCGCCACGCATCCGCCATCTCGCGGATGCCGGAGTCGTTGGCCTGACCGGATGGCAGAACGAGCACCGACCGGGCATAATGCACTGCCGCCGAGGAGTGCCTTCGTGTCTCGGTGAATGCATCGTTCGCGGGAGGGCCGATGCCGAGCGCCGATGAGATCCGAGACGTTCAGCGAGCGACGTGGGCCGGGCTCTCCGCGGGTTGGGAGAAATGGGACTCGGTCATCATGGATCAGCTGGGCCCGGTCGGCGCAGCGATCATCGAGCATCTCGACATCGCTGAAGATCATCAGCATCTCGACATCGCCTCGGGCACGGGTGAGCCGGGTTTGAGCATCGCCAGACTGTCGCCGAAGGGACGCGTCGTGCTGACCGACCTCGTGGCGGAGATGCTGGACATAGCCGCGCAACGAGCCAGGGCGCAAGGGATCACCAATATCGAGACGAAGGTGTGCAGCGCCGATGATCTGCCGTTCAACGACGCCATATTCGATGGCGTCTCGGTGCGTTTTGGGTACATGTTCTTTCCCGACCCGGCCAAGGCGACGGCCGAGTTCGCGCGCGTGCTCAAGCCAGGCGGACGTCTCTGCTCGTCGGTATGGGTCAAGCCCGAGGAGAACCCGTGGACGACGATCGCCATGCAGGCAATCGCGACCGAGACCGTGGTGGCGCCACCCGACCCGACGGGGCCGAACATGTTTCGGTGCGCCGCCCCCGGATATGTGAGCGCCCTTTACCGGGACGCAGGGTTGCGCGACGTTGCCGAGTGGGACGTCGACGTCGAACTCGTGACGCGATCGCCCGCGGAGTATTGGGAGATGATCAGCGAGCACGTTTCGCTCGCAGTTGCGGCGCTTCAGCAGGTCGACGAACTGGCGCGGGAGCGGATTCGGGCTAACGCCATTGCGAAGGTGAGCGCCTTCGAGAAGGGCGGCGAGGTCCGGGTTCCGGGCGTGGCGCGCTGCATCGTCGGAACGAGATAGGTCGTGAGCGGCGCACCCATGCAGGGGCTCGCCGTCCTCCGACGTGGGCTGACCGACGAAGTCGTAGGCCGAAGCCGCCCCACAACGGCCGAGCTCTCACACCTCGCTGAGGGGTAACCCGAACGGAACGTGGCACAGAACGCGCGCCACACACGCCGTTGTCGTGGTTCCGAGCCGTTCCGGGAGCATCGCAAACATTGCCGGACAGGGCACTGACTAGTGCGTGAAGGGGACCATCCGACCGGATTCCCTTAACGCTTCGTGATAGTCGCCACGGGCCTTGTCCAGAGTCTCTCGAAGCGCCTTCGCCTGCGCTCGAGCGTCCGGCGTGATTGTGACGCCACTCTCTATGAGGTTCCCCGTAAACCCCGTGTAAGCCTTCTCGGCTTCCTCAAACCGGCGCAATGCCACGATGGTCGCGTCCATTTCCATCCCAGTACCCCTCTTCGTCGTTGGACGGCGGGGTGCAAGAACCGCTATCGACGCGAGAGAAGTCCGTCTCGACGTGTTGCCTGCACCCCGCCATGACCCTCGGAGCGGGGGGGACCCGTACCCCGAAGGACGCCCACTCATGACGGTATGCCCAATGGTGGTGCGCGTCCATAGCGAGAGGGTGGCCGGGACACGGGAGCGACGTCGAGGTCCTCATCGTGTCTGGGGCGCTGCCGTGCCCCGCCAATCCCTCTGGGCGCTCCCGGTGCCATGGGGGTGCACCGACCCCCCAGAGTCGCTTGTCTGCCACCGTATGCCTCCGGCTGCCTACGGGCAACCCCCAAGGTGCTCGACGCCGAGACCTCGCAGAAGTCTTGGTCGTGTGGGGAGGAGATCAGCCCGTCGGGTCGTCGACCAATTTCATCATCTCGGCGGTAAATGCCGGTAGGTCCGGAGGCCAACGAGAGGTCACGAGATTACCGTCGGTGACCACGGCCGCATCTTCCCAGAGGCCCCCTGCTGCCCGAATGTCGTCAGGCACGCCGTCGTGCCAATACGAGGTCAGGCGGCGGCCGCGGACGAGATCGGCGGAAGCGAGCAACCAGGGACCGTGGCAGATCGACGCCACGGGCTTGTTGTTCTCGATAAACGAGCGAGCTATCTCCTGCGCCTTGGGAATGTCGCGCACCACCGCTGGAGCACCATCGGGAAAACCACCTGGGATGACGAGGAGGCCATAGACATCGGGATCCACGTCCTCGATAACCAGGTCGGGAGCGATTGTGTACCCGTGCTCACCGCCTATGTCATCCATGCTCGGAGCGGCAATGTCGACGCGAGCACCGGCATCAAGGAGCCGAAAGGTGGGAACGAACAGCTCCATATCCTCGAACTTGTCCGCGGTCAGCACCACGGCTCGGATATCCAACCCGCCCGAGCCTGCCGCGATGTTCGTCATCTTCATCGTCGTGCCCCCATATGAGCCCCGAGATTGATGGAAACGCTACTTGGTGGCTCACGCCTCCAAAAGCGATCCGCAATCGTTCCTACCCGCGGATACATTCAGGTCAACCCGGGCCAGAGTGCGCTACTTCGCTGCGGCCATGCAGTTGGCCAAAATGAACCCTCGGTCGAAACGGCATCGATTGAGAGAGGATCGTTGCTCCGCGCCTCGCGAGCCCGCGGATCTCCTCGTCAACGCGAGGTCGACGCGTCACGAGCTCCGCAGACTGCGGGATCGCCCGCACCGGCTACGAGGGGGTGCGGGGCGGGCCGGCCAACACGTCCGTCAGGTGCACCCGCCTTCCCGTACGCAGGACGGCCCGGCGATAGACCCGGGCGGCGAGCACGGCGACGCCGATCGTTGCCACCACACTCTCGCCCGCCGAGAGGGCGACTTGCCACCACGAGGCGGCTCCGAAGCCGACGAGCGTGGTCATGGCGAAGGGCGCCGTCGGCGGAAGGTAGGCCAGTACCTTGACGAGGCCCGAGGGACTGCCCGAGCTTGCGCCGGTCAGGGCGACGATGTAGCCGAAGATCATCGGCACGCTGAGCGGGATGGCCAATGCCTGCACCTGGTCTTGGCGCTGGGCCAGCGATCCGGCCGCCGCGTACAGCCAACTGTAGAAGGCATAGCCGAGGGCCAGCCATATCACGGTGGTGACGATCACCGCCGGTCCGGTGCCGTGCAGAAGGGTCGACCCGACCGCCTCGGCCACCACGATCGCTTCCGCCACGAGGAGCAGGGCCTGGGCCATGACCACGGTGCCGATGCCGAGCAGCTTTCCGCCGAGCAACTGGATGGGGCGCACCGTGGCGAGGAGGACCTCCACCACCCGGCTCGACTTCTCCTCCAGTACACCCATGAGCGTCCAGGTCAGGTACTGGATGAGGATGACGAAGATGAGGATCACCCCGATGAGCGAGGAAGCCTCCACCTTGGTGCTCTTGGCGCTCTTGGCGCCTCCGGCGCCGTGCACCAGGCTCTGCACCGGGAACGGTGAGACGTGGGACAGAGCGGCGATCTGGGTGGGGGAAAGCCCGTCGGCTCCGTAGGCGCTGAAGACGGCCAAGTCCTGGGCCAGTGCGTGCACCAGCGCCGCCTCGTCCGAGGAGTCGTTGGCGTCGATGGGCTTTTCGACGAGCACGGTGTGGGCGCCGTCAACGACGAGGTCGACCCGCCCCGATCGCAACGCGCTGTCGGCGGCGGCGCGATCGGCTTCGTCGACGACGCGGACGGCGATGGACTGGCTGTGCCCGACCTGTTCGATCAGGGTCGCCGCGGGAGCGCCGGGGCCGGGCGACGAGTCCGACCCGCTGTGCCGTGGGCGACGAGGCGTGGACGGTGGGGATAACAATGGCGCCGGCGACCACGAGCATGAGCAGGATCGAGACGGCCCGGAAGATGCGACCGCGCGACTCGCTCACGGATCTCCCGGCCCGCTACAAGCCCGACGTCACCCAGCAGTGGCCGTTCGCGGAGACCTTGCCGATGCCCACCGGTGGCGAGCCGGGTGGGATGAAGCCGGTTGCCGAAGCCCGCCTCGCTGGCCATGTCGAGTCCGCCACACCCGTCGCAGCACGGCGGTGGCAGTCGACGAGGGCGGCGAGAGCGTAGAGGACGTACTTCACGACGCCGACGCTTCGGCCCCGGCCACGGACTCCCGGAAGACCTCCGACAGTCGCCGGCGCTCGAATGCGAATTCGGTGACGCGGCCGGTGGCGCGGGCGGCATCCAGCACGACGTCACTGTCGGTGTCCTCGTCGAGCACGAGACGGACCTCGCCCCCCTTGATCTCCGACACTGTGACTCCTCCGCATCGCCGGGCCCACGCCCCCTCGTGGTCCCCCTCGACGCGTACCGCCAGCCGGCGCGTCCCCGCTCGTGGTGAGCTCGTCGACGGTGCCGCTGACGACGAGGCGGCCGTGGTCGATGATGGTCACCGATTCGCAGAGGTCTTCGACCTGGTCCAGCTGGTGGCTCGAAAAGAGCACGCAGCACCCGGCATGGGCACGCTCCACGAGCACGTTGCCAATGGCGTCGATGCCTGCGGGGTCGAGACCGGACAAGGGCTCGTCAAGGACCAGGACCTCGGGATCGTGGACGAGGGCCGCCGCCAGTTGCACCCGCTGCTGGTTGCCATGCGACAGTGCTTCGACTCTGCTGTCGGCTCGATCGGAGACGTCCAGGCGCTCGAGCCACGCTCGCGTCGATGCGGCCGCGCCCGACGCGCTCATGCCGTGCAAGCGACCGAGGTACTGGATCTGCTCGGCCACCAACATGCCCGGGTACAAGCCCCGCTCCTCCGGCATGTACCCGAAGCGACGCCGCTCGGACGGGCCTACGATGGCGCCGTTCCAATGGACGGACCCCGCATCGAGGTCGGTGAGGTCGAAGATGGCCCGCATGGCGGTCGTTTTGCCGGCGCCGTTAGGACCGAGGAAGCCCACCACCTGGCCCGCCGGGACCGAAAAGGTCAAGTCATCGAGCGCTACCAGCGAGCCGAATCTGCGGCGCAGGCCTTTCAGCTCGAGCACGGCGGCCACGGCCCGAGCTACTTAGGGGTCATCCTCAGAACGCCGGCGGCATCGTTCGGTTGAATTGCCAGCCCGAGCGCCGTGCCTTCACCCTCGTCGGTCAGGCCGCTGCCCACTGGGGAGTCCCGAACGAGGTGCCGCCACAGTTCTGCGTTGGATTCGGGCGATCTGCGATCGCTCGGCGCTTTGCGGCAACAACGAAACCAAAGGCGTCCCGTATCAGGCCCCTCAGCCCAGAATGAGTCAACCTTGCGCGGCCGTCTCGGTCGGCGGATTCGAACGCAGCCAGCGACGAGCCACACGACACGAGATCACCTTGCTGAACAGCCCAGACGTTGTGATTTGGACAGTAGGTACAGGGGTGTTCCCGTGGTGGGCGCAGGGGGACTCGAACCCTCGACCTCAGCCGTGTGAAGGCTGCGCTCTAACCAACTGAGCTATGCGCCCGGAGCCAGCGATGGTACCGCGTGGCGGTCACCTAATCCGCGCCGGATGGCGGGCACGCTCCTCCCAGCCTCCGAACAGCCGCCCGGCGTCAGATTGACCAAATCCGCAATGGAGGGTGATTCTCGGTGTGGCCCTCGACGATCCGTTCGATCGCCTCGGTGTCCAGGTGTCGGGCTACCATGCCGGCCAATCGTTCGAACCGGGCCTCCCGCAAATCCGTGAATCGAAGGTCGGGAGCCACCTTGAACCGTCGGTCGGTTCGCACGGAGACGTCGGTCAAGAACGAGCGTCGGAAACCGTCGTTCTCGAACAATCCGTGCCACGACGTGCCCGCCACCGAGCCGACGCGACAACCTTGGTCTGCGAAGAGAGGGTTCCCACCCAGTCGCTGCACCACGCCGTGGTGGATCTCATATCCCTCGACCACCGTACCGTCGGAAAGTGCCCGACGGGGTCGGGAGAGCACCTTGTCGACACCGAACGTCGTCCGAACAGGAAGCAGGTCGAGACCCTTCACGATGCCGCGTCCACTTTCGACCTCGTCATCGATCGAGTCGCCCAGCATCTGATAGCCCCCGCAGATCGCGACAATGGGAGCCTGTGCTCGGGCCCGCTGCGTGAGGGCAACGTCGATCCCCCGGCTTCGCAACCAATCGAGATCGTCGACGGTCGCTCGCGTGCCGGGGAGGACCACGAGGTCGGCATCGGCGATCTCCTGGGGACGGGCGACGAACCGAATCGTGACGCCGGGCTCGGCCGCCAACGGATCAAGATCGGTGAGGTTGCTGGCGCGCGGCAAGCGGATGACTCCGATCCGCAACGTGTCTTCACCGAGCGGTTGACCGCCGTCGCGGTACGCGCCGGGATCGGGGCGGTCCTCCTCGTCGATCCAGAGGTCTTCCATATAGGGCAGGACCCCGAGCGTCGGTCGACCCGTCACGGTGCGGAGCATCCCCAGGCCGGGCTCGAGAAGGCCGCGATCACCACGGAACCGGTTCACCACGAATCCCTGCACGTGGCCTTGATCCTCGTCGTCGAGCAGACCGAGGGTCCCCACCAGCGAAGCGAACATCCCTCCCCGGTCGATGTCGCTGACCACGACGACCGGCGCACCCACCGCCCGGGCGAACCCCAGGTTCACGATGTCGAAGGGGCGGAGATTGATCTCGGCGGCACTCCCCGCACCTTCGCAGATCACAATGTCGAATCTCGCCTGCAACTGGCGGTAGGCGTCGACGACGACGTCGAGAAGGCTCGCCTTCTCGTTCCAGTACTTCCTGGCCTCCATCTCCCCCACTGCGTGTCCGAGCACGACCACCTGGCTCCGGGAGTCGGTGCCCGGCTTGAGGAGAACCGGGTTCATGATCGCCTCGGGCTCGACTCGGGCCGCTTGGGCCTGGGAGGCCTGGGCGCGACCGATCTCCTCGCCCCCCCGGGTCACGAAGGAGTTCAACGACATGTTCTGGGCCTTGAACGGTGCGACCGAGATGCCCCTCGTCGCGCACCAGCGACACAGTCCGGCGACCAGCGTGCTCTTGCCCGCACCCGACGAGGTGCCGGCGACGAGAAGGCTGCCCCTCAACTCGAATGGTCTGTCTTGTCGCTGACCCCGGCAGAGTCGAAGGTCGCCATCTCCCGTAGGATCTTGGCCGCGGCCTGCACCGTGGGCACGGCCAGGACTGCGCCGGATCCCTCCCCCAGTCGCATGCCGAGATCCAGCACCGGGGCGAGTCCGAGCATTTCGAGGACGACCGACGAACCGGGCTCGCTCGAACGGTGGCCGATGATCAGATAGTCCACCACATCGGGCACGAACGCCGTCGCCATGAGCGACGCCGCGGCGGCGATGACGCCGTCCACGATGACCGGCACCCGACGTGAGGCAGCCCCGACGACGAACCCACACAGAGCGGCGATCTCGAGGCCTCCGAGCTCAGCCAGCACCACCAGAGGCTCCGCGTCAGAGGCAAGACGCGAGAGCGCCTGTGCGATGACCGCCTTCTTGCGCTCGAGCATGGTGTCGTCGATACCGGTGCCGCGCCCGGTCACCTCCACCGGCGGTCGACCCGAACGAGCTGCGATCAGCGCCGCCGCCGAGGTCGTGTTCCCGATCCCCATGTCGCCGGTCACCACCATGCGCGCACCGGCGGAGATGGACTCCATGGCCACGTCCACACCGACATCGAGAGCGGCCCTAGCCTGGTCGGAGGTCATGGCGGCCTCAACAGCAAGGTTCCGGGTGCCGGGCGCGACGTTTCGACGAACCAGTGCGTCCGAGTCGGTGGGGATCGGTGTCGCCACGCCGACGTCGACGACGACGACCTCGGCGCCGACGTGCCGCGCCAGGACGTTGATGGCAGCACCACCGGCACAGAAGTTCGCCACCATCTGCGCCGTCACCTCTTGGCGCCACGGCGTCACCCCCTCGGCGACGACGCCGTGATCTCCGGCGAAGACCGCCACGGTGACCGGGGTGGGGACCGGCGGAGGACACTCACCTGCCATGGCGCTGAGGCGGATCCCGATGTCCTCGACCCATCCGAGCGAGCCGCGGGGCTTGGTCAGCCGTGCATGGAGCTCGGTCGCCGCCGACGCGGCGGCGACCTCTGCCGGGACGATGGTCCGACAAGCTTCGAGAAAGCTCTGACTGGTCATGACACGCCCTTCCTCACTGCTGGTTGATCGATCACGGACAATGCGTGCTCGAGCCGCTCCAGACCCAGTGGCCCGGGGACCGCGATGCGAACCACGTCGGGCATGGCGAAGCTGGTGCAGTCCCGGACCACGATCCCGTGCGTGGCCAGATCGGCTCGCAGTCGCGGCGCGTCGACAAGCACCCAGTTGGCGTCCGACGGTCGGGGTTCGAGCCCGTGGGCGTGAAGCAACGCCACCAACTGCCCGCGCAGGCGCTGAATGTGAGCAGCCCACGTCGGGAGCTCGACCCATGCCAAGAGGTCGGGGAGCGCTGCCACGGCCAGGCTGTTGACCGACCACAGGGGCTGGCGATCTCGGAGCCGGGCGATCACGCCCCCCTCGCCCTCGGGGACGAGGACGTACCCGACGCGCAGTCCCGGGCACCCCAGGAGCTTGGTGAGCGAGCCCACCACCACGGCGTCGAGGTCCCCGCGCGTCCAGGATCCGGTGGCAAGGGGATAGAAGGCCTCGTCCCACACGTCGGCGCCGTCGTGATGACCGGCCAGAAGCCCGCTGGGGTTGTGGGGGTTCGAGCGCCACAGAGGTCCATCCCCCCGAGGATGCAGCGAGAACTCGGGCTCGACCACCCGTCCGCCCATCTCCTCCCCCACCAATCGGATCGCCTCGGATCCTCCGTTGGTGAGCAGCAGACGGCGCTCGTCCACCCCCATGGCCTCGGCCAACGACGCCGTGGCCCGAGCAGCGTCGGGATAACGGCGCATCGACGAGAGGTGCCGACGCAACACCGGCACGGGATCGGGAGCCACCGGGTTCAACGATTGCGACAGGTCGAGCATGCTCTCAGGATCGAGGCCGAGGGCGGATGCCACCGCGACGGCATCGCCCCCGTGCGGGCCCGGAGGAGGCATGGTCGTCATCGTCGCCCCCGCCCGGCACGGCGTCGCACGCTCATGCAGAGTCCAGCGGCGCCGAGCACCAGGCACAGCGCGTCGGTCACGTCCTGGGAAAGGTCCACGGCACGCCGGATGTCCGAGGGTGCCGCGCTGCGTCCGCTTCCGAGCGTGGGGCGACGCTCGGTCGTCTCCGCGTAGGTGATCTCACCGCCGAGGCGGACGCGCAACGCGGCTGCGAAGGCGGCCTCGGCTACTCCGGCGTTCGGCGAGGGATGCGACGGCGCCTGGGTTCGCACGGCCTGCCAGATAGCCGCGGCCGCTCGGGGTCGGACCACCGCTACCAGGGCTGCGGTCAATCGTGCCGGAACGAAGGCGGCCGCGTCGTCGAGGCGAGCACTCGCCCACCCGTAGCGGAGGTATCGGTGGCTGCGGTTCCCGACCATGGAGTCCATGGTGTTGACGGCGCGGTAGCCGAGGGCTCCGGGCGCGCCGGCCACGGCGGCCCACCACGCCGGCGCCACCACCGCGTCCACGGTGTTCTCGGCCACCGATTCGACCACGGCCCGGGCCATGCCCTGGGCATCGAGGCCCGCCACGGCGCGCCCGACCAGGCTGGGCAGGAGCTCCCGGGCCTCTTCGAGATCGCCGCCCTCGAGCGCGTCCCCGATCGACGCCGCCACTTCGCGCAATTGCCTTCCCGCCACAGCCAGGTACGTCGCCGCGCCCGTGGAGCCCACGATCGCTCCTGCCGCCACTCCCAACCCGGCCCCGAGCGCCAGGTACCCCACGCCGGCGGCGCGTGTGTCTCGGTACGTCCGGGCTTCGACCCATTCCATACAGAGCCCGAAGAGCCGCACCGGATGCAACCCCGACGGCGGTTCGCCGAGGACACGGTCGGCGAGCACACCGAGAGCAGCAGCAACGGGTCCCGGCGCGCTCACCACTTGGCCGCCAGGACCAGAAGGCCGATGGTCTCTCCGACGACCCCGGCTGCGCCGAGGACATCTCCGGTGAAGCCCCCGATCCTTCGGTGCGCGAAGCCGACGACGGCGGCGAAGCCGACGAACTCACCACCCACCGCGGCCAGGCCGTGTGTGCCCCGACCGACGACGCCGAGTCCCACTGCCAAGGCGACACCGATCAGGCCCGGCACCACGGCGCCGCTGATGCCGCCGACCCGGGTGGGCCCGCCCGCCCCTCCGGCGTCGACGAAAGCGCTGGCGAGTCCGCCGGGACGGGCGTAGGGCATGCGACGGGCCACGACCGCCATGCCGGTGCGCGACGCGCACCACAGCCCGCCGAGGACCAGCGGCGCGGCCGCCGTCGACGCGAAGGCGCCGTAGCGGAGCACGAGCACGACCACCAGGGTCACGGCGCCGAAGGCGCCCACAGCGGGGTCCGCCATGACCTCGAGGCGGCGCGGGCGGCTCAAAGGTGGCAACAGACCGTCGGCGGTGTCGGCCAGTCCGTCGAGATGGAGGTAGCCCGTCAGCGCGGCGTCGCAGGCGAGGGCCACGCCGGCGGCGACGGCAGGTTGCCACGCCCGCCCCGCCGCCCACCACAGCCCACCGACGGCGAGCCCGATGGCGGCACCGACGACGGGGAACCAGTCCAGCGTGGCCGAGGACGGGACCGCGGCACCGCCGAAGGGCGTCAGGAAGGCGACCGCCCGGCGCATCAGCGAGGCCGGGGGGGATGGAGAGGGAGCGTGCAACCCGCCACGACGAACCGCACGTCGTCGGCCCGGGTGGCCACGGCTTGGTTGAGTCTCCCCACCTCGTCGCGAAAGAGGCGACCGTCCTCGGTCGACGGATGGACCGAGAGCCCGACCTCTTCGGAGACGACGATCGTGTCGCCGTCGCGGTCGGCCAACGCTGCGCACAGCGCCTCGACGTCTACTCGCATCCCCGGGGCAGCGCTCACCCACGGGCCGAGCGAGTCCACCAGGACCGACCCCACCACCTCGCGCAACGTGACCGCCAGGTCGGCGCCCGCCTCGACCGTGCGCCATGTCGACGGGCGTCGGGCCCGGTGCTGCTCAACCCGGGCCGCCAGCTCCGCGTCATCACCGACGTCGAGCGTGGCGATATAGGTGACCGGGGAGGGCAGTCCCGCCGCCACGGCTTCGGCCACCGCGGACTTACCCGAGCGGGCACCACCGAGGATCAGCGTGATCACTTCTCGCCCCCGTCCCGACAACCCGCGGCAACGGCGCGGTACACGGCTCGGGCCAGGCGCGCCCCCCACTGCGACCGGGGGCCCCCGAAGGAGTGGGCGATCCCTTCGTCGGGACAGGCAATGCACACGGCATCCGACGCCGTCCCCGTGGCCGCCACACCGGCGTCCCACAGGGCCTGCACCTTGGCCTCGGTGGCGGTCATCACGGCGTTGACCATGGCGGCGCGCGACAGTCGCTCGGGGACGATGCCCACGATGTTGATCGTTCCCGGCCCCGGCACCGGAGGATCGAGATGATCGTCGGGAGCCGCTGCCCACGTGGGCACGGTGACCCCGACAGACACGTCCACCTGGGCGCCACCGTCCTCGTCGCGCCACACCTTGCTGAGGTCGACGGCGGTGAGCATCCCCACCCCCGGACCGGTGAGCCCGCGCTCGAATGCCAGCTCGGCCAGATGAGTCTCGGGATCGCGCCGCGCATAGGTATGGGGGACCTGGGCGTTGATCACCCAGTGGCGCTGGCCCATGCCACCACCGAGTGGCGCGGAGGAGATCATGAGGGGGGGCTCGGGGAACCGCCACACGAGCACGCTCAGTTGCTCGTCAGCGGCTCCGTGCTCGAAACGCTCGGGGTGGATAGGGGCGCCCCACCGGTGCGGCGCGGAGTCGGCCATGATCAGAATTCGATCCCCTTGCGGGCCTTGATGCCCCTGTCGTACGCGTGTTTGACCTTGCGCATCTCGGTGACGGTGTCAGCGATCTCGATGAGCTCGGGGGCGGCGTCGCGACCGGTGATGACCACATTGGTCTTCGGCGCCCGGCCCGTGATCCCGGCCACCACGTCGGCGACATCGATCCAGCCGTAGGTGATGGCGTAGGTGAGCTCGTCGAGGATGAGGAGGTCGTAGTCACCCGACGCCAGCTTGGCCCGAGACAGTTCCCAGGCGTGGCGTCCCTTGGCGGCGGTCTCGTCGAGGTCGGTCGACTCCCAGGTGAACCCGTCTCCCATCGTCGACCACTCGATGCCCAGGTGCTCCGCCAGTTTCCGTTCGCCCACCTTCCACTTGCCGCTCTTCACGAACTGGACCACCCCGACGGTCCAGCCTCGGGCCCAGCCCCGGCCCATGACGCCGAACGCCGACGACGACTTGCCCTTCCCGTGGCCGGTGTTGATCAAAACGAGCGATGTGGCACGCGCCGCCGGCTCGACGGCGTCGTCGGATCCGTTGTCGTTGACGGCGTCAGAGCCGGAATCTGCCATGGCACTCTCCTTGGTCATCGCAAGCAGGTCATCGCAGACGCTGCGGAATCACGATGAGATCGCCGGCGTCCGAACGAATGACCCGGACGCTGGCCCCGAAGTGGCGGCCGAGTGCCTCCTCGGTGAGGACCTCATCGGGCTTGCCGATCGACACCGCCCGCCCCTCTCCGAGCAGGATGAGGCGGTCTGCAAATTGCCCGGCCAATGTGAGGTCGTGGAGAGCGCTGAGCACGGTGAGACCCCGCTCACGGCGCAGGTCGTCGACCAGTTCCAGCGCTTCGACCCGTCGTCCCAGATCCAGCGCGCTGGTGGGCTCGTCGAGGAGAAGCACGGGCGCCTGTTGGGCCAGCGCTCGGGCGAGCACGAGGCGCTGGAGCTCGCCACCCGACAGCGTCGAGAGCCGCCGCTCCGCCATGGTGGCCAGATCGAGGGATGCGAGGAGCTCGCCGCACACGCGGCGATCCTCGGGGGTCTCGAAGCCGAAGTAGCCGATGTGCGGGGTCCGGCCGAGCAGGACGTATTGCCCGACGGTCATGTCGGGCGGGAGCTCGGGTTGCTGGGGGACGTAGGCGACCAGCCGGGCCAGATGTTTGGACGACAACGAGGACACCGCCACGCCGTCGACCCTGATCTCGCCTTCGTGGGGGAGCAGGCGGGCCACGGAACGCAACAACGTCGTCTTGCCGGCGCCGTTGGGACCGATGAGCCCCACCCATTCCCCCGACCCGATTTGCTCGGTGAGTTCCGAGAGGGCGGGGACGGTGTCGTAGCGCACCGTGACGTTCTCGAAGGCGATCACGCCGGATTCCTCACGTACTCCGACCCACGCGCCGCGAGCGCAGGACGAACAAGAAGAATGGTGCCCCCACGAAGGCCGTGACCACGCCGATCGGTATCTCGCTGGGGGCGAGCACGGTCCGGGCCGCCACGTCGGCCAGGATGAGGAAGGCGGCGCCGCCGATCATCGACACCGGCACCACGACGCGGTAACTGGCGTTGGTGGTCAGGCGGACCGTGTGGGGGACGATGATGCCGACGAAACCGATGAGCCCGCTCACCGCCACGGCGGCGGCGGTCCCGAGCGTGGCTGCCGCCACGATCGTGATGCGCACACGCGAGGACCTCACACCCAGGCTGTCGGCTTCGTCCTCGCCCACCCGCAGCACGTCGAGAAGGCTTCGGTGGGCGAGGAGGACCACGGCGCTGAGAGCCACATAGGGCAGGATGAGCACGACGTCGGACCACGAAGCCACGGTCAGGCTGCCGAGGATCCATGCGTACACCGATTGGAGGTCTTGCGCGTGTTGCTGCTGGAGAAAGGTCTGAATCGCCGTCAACAAGGCGGCGACCGCCACCCCGGCCAGGACGATCGACACCGTCGCCCCTTGTCGACCCACCGTCGCTCCCACGACATAGGTAAGCGTGACCGCGCCCACCGCGCCCCGAACGCGGCCAGGGGCAGGAGCTGGGAGAGCCCCGACCCTGCCACGATCACCGCGGTGGCTCCGAGTCCTGCGCCCGCCGCCACCCCCAGGAGATAAGGATCGGCGAGTGGATTGCGGAACACTCCTTGAAAGGCGGCTCCGCCTCCTGCCAACATCGCACCCACCAGGCCGCCGAGCACGACCCGGGGGAGCCGGATCTGCCACAAGATGGCTGCGTCGATGCGACTCACGCCCGAGTGAACGTGCAACAACGGGACGTGCGACAACAACACCCGCAGCGCGGCAGAGAACGACAGGTCGGCGGGGCCCATCGACATGCCCAGCAGGACCGCGCCGAGCAAGGCCCCCAGCGCCACCACGACTGGACCGCGGGCCGAGACGGGGCGCAGTGCGGGAGGCTCCTCCTGCACGGTGCGGGACTTCACCGGCGCACTCTCGTGTCGTGGCAGCGTGGTGCTCACGTCCGGGCGGAATGCTTCTTGAGCGCGGTCTCCACTGTCCGGAGCAGGTCGACGATGCGCGGCCCCCACCGTGAGGCGATGTCGTCGTTGAGCCCTACGACCTGGTCCTTTTGGACCGCCTGCATCATCGACCACCCCGATCTCGCCGCCACGGTGTGGACCGTCTGCCCGCAACAGACGGTGTCGGCCAGGAACACCCAATCGGGGTCCGACTGCACGATGAACTCCGCCGAGAGCTGTGGGTAGCCGCCGCTCGACGCGGCCGAGGAGGCGCGATCAGCAATGTTGCGCAACCCGAGGAGTCCCAGCACCTTGCCGATGAATGTCGACGACGTCACCGAGAAGTACGACTGGTCGAGCTCGTAGTAGTAGGTCTGACCCACGCTCGACTTGGGTGCGTCCTGCACGATCTGCGCGATCTGTGCCTTCACGTGCTCGGCCTCGGCCGTCGCCGCCTGGACGTGCCCGGTGGCTGCGCCCAACGCGGCGTACTCACCATAGGAATCGGCGAGCGTCGCTGCGGGCGGAAGCGACAGCACGGGGATGCCGAAAGCTTTGAGCCGACCGGTGAGGCCGCTGCTGTCGCCCGGTACCACCACCAGGTCCGGCTTGTAGGCCACGATGGCCTCGACATTGGGTTGGAGATCGTCGAGGGTCGTGCGCGGGGCGCTCTTCGGGTAGTCCGAGTATTTGTCGACAGCCTTCACCTGTCGGCCGGCGCCGATGGCGTAGAGCATCTCCGTCGCGGTCGGTGAAAGCGACACGATGGCATGGGGACGCGACTTGATCCACACCGTGCCGTTGGCGGCCGACACCGTCACCGGGAACGACCCTGCGGTGGTGTCGGCCCGGGCCAAGCCGTTCGACGTGGAGCCGCACGATGCGGCGAGTAGGCCGGGCCCGACGCAGACGGCAAGCAGCGTCCGCTGCGTGCGCTTGTTCATGTGATCATCCTCCATCGGTCGCGGAGGACGAAGTGCGCCCGCTGCGACACCCGATGGTGGTGCCCAACGAACCGCCCTTCCTCCGAGGACAGGTTTCGCTGATGCAGGACAGGCGTCCGGGCTCGTCCCTCGAAAGGGCATCACCGTTGCGGGACAGCGCCGGGATCTCACCGGCCTTCGCTGGGCCTACACCACTTCGGTGGCAACCGAAGCGGACGTACGTTAGCCCTCGGGCGTGACCACCGCCACCGGCCGGGCCACGGGGTGGGCGACGATCAGACGGGCGCGACGGTGTCGAACCCGATGGCGTCTTCGAGCGCGGCCGCGGAGCGGATCACGACCAGGTCTGCGTGCTGTGGCCCGACCAGTTGGATCCCCACGGGGAGGCCGGTCGACGTCAGGCCTGTGCACACCGACGCAGCCGGCGAGCGGGTCATGTTGAAGGGATACGTGAATCGAGCCCAGTTGGCTTCTACCTCCCCGTTGATGAGGCCCTGGCCGTCGAGGCTGCGGGGTGGTGGTGATCCCGCGCAGGTCGGGGTGAGCAGGAGTCGGACGTCGCGGAAGAGCTCGACCAACCGCAGGTTCAAGCGGTGACACGCGTCCTGGGCCCGCACGATGTCGAGAGCCGACAGATGCTCGGCGGCCCAGTCGACCTGGGCGGCCAGGAGCGGGTCGACGTGCTCCCACATCTCGGTGTGGCGAAACGGCGCAAGGGTCCGCCAGTTGTAGGCGACCGCCAGTGTCAGCCAGTCGCGCACAGGGTCCTCGTCGAATACGACTTCGATCTCGACGACCTCGGTCCCCAGTGCCTTGAGCCTTCCCACCGCCTCTTCGCACAGGGCCCGGACTTCGTCGTCGAGCGGCGCGTAACCCAGTGTCGGGGACCAGGCCACTTTGCTGGGCGACTGCGCGCCTTCGAGCGCGGCCGGCCACGACGCCTCGGGTCTCGGAAGCGAGAAGATGTCGGTGGGATCGGGGCCGACAGCGACCTCGAGCGCGGTGACGACATCGGCGACGCGCCGGGCCATGGGCCCCTTCGTCGACAGGTCGGGCCAGTCCGATCCGTGGTCACCGCCCGAGGGAACCCGTCCCAGCGACGGCTTGATGCCGCTCAGCCCGCAGCACGACGAGGGAATGCGGATCGATCCACCTCCGTCTGAACCCGTGGCGAGCGGGACCATGCCCGACGCGATGGCCGCCGCGGAGCCGCCCGACGAGCCACCCGGGCTGTAGGCGAGGTTCCAGGGGTTGGAGGTCGGTCCGAAGGTGATGTTGTCGGTGTCGGCCTTCCAACCGAGCTCAGGGGTGTTGGTCTTGCCCACCACGACACACCCCGCCGCCCGCAGGCGCGCCACCAGCGGGGAGTCACCCACGGCCGCGGGGCCGCCCGCGAACACCGCCGACCCCTTCGAGGTGACGAAGCCGGCCGCATCGTCGAGGTCCTTCACGGCGATGGGGATACCGGCGAGCGCGCCCGGGTCCTCCCCGCCCGCCACCTGGTCGTCGATGCGCGCCGCCTGCTCGAGGGCACCGTCGGCGTCGACAGCGACGAACGCGTTCACCTGGGGGTTGAGCGTCTCGATGCGCTCGAGGGCGTGGGTGACGAGCTCTCGGGCACTGCGTCGGCCTGCACGCACGTCGGTGGCCAGGTCGGCCAGAGCCTCGCGTCGGAAGTCCATGGCCCTAGGCGTAGCACGGTCGGCCTCGGCTCGCACCGGCACGCGGTGTCCACCGGCACCCGGCGACAGATGGACACGTCGGGATGGCACACGGCAACCTGGGCCGGTGCCTCTCACCATTGCCGGAGCCGCGCTCGACCACGTGGCCGTGGCCGTCGAACGCTGGACGGACGCCTGGCCGCGTTACGCCGTCGAGCTCGGTGGTGAATGGAACTCGGGGGGAATGAACGTCGGATTCGCGCCCGCCCAGCTCCGGTTCGCCAACGGGGGTCGCGTCGAGATCCTCCAGCCCTGGCAGCCCGAGGACAACCCGTTCCTGCGGCGCTTCCTCGACCGCCACGGGCCGAGCCCCCATCACCTCACCTTCAAAGTGCCGGACCTTGCCGGGGCCATCGACCGGGCCCGCCACGCGGGGTTCTCGCCGGTGGGGGTGGACCTCAGCAACGACGAATGGAAAGAGGCATTCCTCCATCCGCGCCAGGCGACCGGCATCGTCGTGCAGTTGGCCCAGGCCGCCTATGGATGGGAGTCGCCTGCGCCGGAGGGATTTCCGACGGCGAGGCGAGAGCCGCCGGCGTCGTTGCTGCGGGTCACCCATGCCGTGGCCGAGCTCGAGGAAGGCTTGACGCTGTTCGAGGTGTTGCTGGGCGGACGGCGCATCGGCCACGGGGTGGCGCCCGACGAGACCTGGCAATTCGTCGATCTGGAGTGGCCCGGGCCGCCGGCCCTCCGCCTGATCTCGCCGGTCGGAGCCGGCCGCCGCGACGCCGGGCTCGGTCCGTCACCGCTGACGACGTGGATCGGTGGCCTGTCGGGCCGGGTCCACCATCTCGCCTTCGCTGTCGCTCACGGGACCGGTCACGAGACCCTCGTCGACCGACCACCGCCGGCGTCGGAGGCCGTTGCCGGGCTGCTCCCGAGCGATGGCCCGGCCCGGGTCGTCGCACCCGACGACAACCTCGGCACCCGACTGGTGCTGGTCACCCAAGGCGCCCGCTCCGGCCCCTGAGCCGATCTGGAACGACGGTGGTGAGGAGGCCGGCGCCACCACCTTGGCTAGCCTGGGTGCACTTTGAGCGAAGACCGGTGACCGACGACAACTCCGGCGACCTCGGTGGTGCCCCGCCGAGGCTGACGATCGGGCAGCGCATTCTGGCGGCTCTGCCCAACCTCCAGCGCGAGACCACTCCCGCGCCGTCCGACGCCGACACCGACGCCGACACCGACACCGACACCGACGACGTCGATGTCGACGACGAGGAGACCTCGACCGAGGTCGTGGCGACCCGGGCGCCGGCGGGGATCGGCGGTCGGCTCATGGACGCGGCGTTCCCCCCGACGTCGTCGCGGGCACGGGGGCGTCCGGTCGACGACCTCGATTCGATGACGCGCGAAGAGATCACCCATCGGATCAAGAAGCTCGACGACCGCGAGCGGTTCCTGGCCTTGACCGCGGCGCCGCTCGGGGTCCTCGTCGGGATCGTGCTGACCGCGTTCGCCCTCCACCTCAACCCCGCCCCGCTCCTTCACGGGAAGGTCAATCCCAAGCACGTGAGCGAGTCGCTCATCCTGCTCGAGGGCGGCGCCCGGATCTTGCTCTCGGGCATCGTGGTGGCCTGCGCGTTGACCCGCCGGCGATCGCTCGTGGGCTTCTCGCTCCTCTTCCTGGGCACCTCGATGGGCTCGCCCCTGTTCGCGCTGCCCTTCTGGGTCCTCGGGGGCTATCTCATCTGGCGGGTGTTCAAGTACCAGAAGATCCTGAGCACCCGGGGCGCGGCCGCCCGAGGCGCAACGCGGGGCACCGCCCGAGGGACGGCCCGCGGCGGGGACCGCACCGCCACGAATGCCCGGGCGCCGGGTGGACGTCGGGTTCCGGCCAATCCCCGAGCGGCGGGGCGGGCCGGCGCCGCGGCGGCTCGCGAGAGAGTCCAATCTCGGGGACGGCGGGGACGCAAGGAACCGGCGCCCACGGGCCCGACGCCCTCGAAGCGCTACACACCACCCCGGCCGACACGACCCCGCCCGCCCGCACCGCCGACGTGACGCGGGCCTGTTTCGGCTCCGGCGTCGACGAGGAGCGCTGATCGCAGGAGTCGCAGGATCTCCTGACGGCGACGCACCAGGGAACGGGGCGTGGGCTCCTCACCCAGCGCTCGCAAGACCTCTACTTCGGTGATCATGCCCACCACCGTTGAATAGATGGCCAGCAGCAACAAGCGCGGCTCGTGACGTCGCATGTGGCCGGCATCCATTTCTTCCTCGAGGAAGCTCGACGCCCGGGTGGCCAGGGGCTCGAGAACGAGCATCAGCCTCGTGGCCGACGGCGGCCCCAGGCGACCGACCTCCCGCAGCAAGCCCAGGAGTTCGGGGCGACGCGACGCCAGGCGGAACACCGATCGGACCACCGCCTCGACCCGCCACCAGCCCGATCCCGCGCTGGCCAGGGAGCCCTCGAGGGCGGCCGCCAGCTCGGTGGCGGAACGGTCGATCAGCGCTTCGAGGAGGGCCTCTTTGGACGGGAACCAGTAGAGGATCGACTGCTTGCGCACCCCCAGGCTCTCGGCCAGGGCGTCGAGCGAGGTCGCCTCGTAGCCGCGGGAGCCGAACGAGGACAGGGCCGCGTCGAGGATGCGGTCTGCCGTGCCGCCTTCGGGGCGGCGCGACACCGTGCTCGGCTCTCTCCCCCCGTCCACCTACCATATGGTAGACAGAGATCGTGGCCGAGGTGACGACCCCCACGACAGCCGGGCCCGGCGGCTCGCTGTCCATCGCCGACGCCCTGTCGGGCAAGCGGATCCTCGTCACCGGGGCCACGGGATTCCTCGGCACCGCACTGGTGGAGCGCTTGGTGCGGGCCGTTCCGGAGTGTGCAGTGGTGGTCTTGGTCCGGCCTACCCGCCGCTCGGACGCGGCCGCCCGGTTGGCACGCGAGGTGGTGCGCAACGACTGTTTCAATCGGTTGCGAGAAGAGCTCGGGGCCGGCTTCGACGAGGTGATCGCCACCCGGCTCAGTGCCGTAGCCGGCGACATCGGGCGCGACGGGCTCGGCCTCGACGACGACGGAAGACGGGTCCTCGCCTCGTGCGACATCGTCGTCCACTCCGCCGCCACGGTGGCCTTCGACGCGCCGCTCGACACCGCCGTCGAGGTGAACCTGCTGGGGCCGTCGCGCGTCGCCCAGGCCATCGAGACCGCACGCGAGACACGGCGCCGCGACCACCCCGGCGCACCACCCACCCATCTCGTCACTGTGTCCACCGCCTACGTGGCCGGCACGCACCAGGGGGACGCCACCGAGACGCTCGCCACCGAGGCCTTGGCGTCGGGAGCGCGCGCCCGGACCCACACCACGGTCACGACCGAGGTGAATATCGACGCCGAGGTGTCCGCGGCGCGGCGCCTGCGCGACGACCTCGAGTCCGCCAGCCGCTCCCCCGAGCAGCTGGCCCAGCTCACGAAGGGGGCGCGGGCCGAGCTCGGTGCGGCCGGCACCCACCTGTTGGCCGAGCGGGCCGAGAAGCTGCGCGACGAATGGGTCCGATCCCAGCTCGTCGAGCACGGTCGGGCCCGGGCCCAGGCACTCGGTTGGCCCGACGCCTACGCCTTCACCAAGGCCCTCGGCGAACGGGCCCTCGTCAGTACCTACCCCCATCTCCCCATCACCATCGTGCGGCCATCGATCATCGAATCCGCACTGGCCGAGCCCCGCCCGGGGTGGATCCGCGGCTTTCGGATGGCTGAGCCCATCATCGTCTCCTACGCGCGCGGGCTGCTCCGAGAGTTCCCCGGCGTCCCCGAAGGCGTCGTCGACGTCATCCCCGTCGACATGGTGGTCGCCGCGCTCATCGCCGTGGCCGCCGTGGGCCCCGATCCGGCCGGGACCACCGTGTACCACGTGGCGTCGAGCGTGCGGAACCCCTTG
Organism: uncultured Acidimicrobiales bacterium; assembly: GCA_963796765.1. Taxonomy (GTDB): domain Bacteria; phylum Actinomycetota; class Acidimicrobiia; order Acidimicrobiales; family UBA8190; genus Chersky-840. The sequence goes on from CAWCMY010000003.1 coordinate 211,845, forward strand.
CGCTACGGCGAGCTCGTCGACCTGGTGCGGTCGTGGTTCACCGAACACCCGCTCTACGACTCCGACGGCCAGCCCATCATGGTCCCCGAGTGGTCGTTCCCGGGCCGGGGTCGGGTCCAGCGCCAACTGCAACGGGCTACGAAAGCGCTCACGACCGCCGAGCGGGTGCTCGGGACGCTGCCGGTGCGCGGCGAGCGGGCCGAGTTGGCAGCCCGGGTCGAGGAACGGCGGGCCCAAGCGGAGCGAGCTCTGGGCTACACCACGCTCTACGGCGCCTACACCGAGACCGAAGCGCACTTCCGCGTGGACCGGCTCCTGGCGTTGTGGGAACGGCTGTCGCCGGCCGACAAGGCGTTGTTCTGCTTCGACCCCGGGGTCATCTCCTGGCCCGGCTACGTGCACGACGTGCACCTGCCGTCGGTGGTCGAGCACGCCCGGGTGCGCTCCTCGCCCCGACGTTCGACGGTCGCCAACCGCTCGGACCGTGCCCGCACCGCCATTTTGGCTCCCGAACGTCACCTGGCTGCCTTCGACCTGGAGAACACGCTCGTGGCCTCCAACGTGGTGGAGTCCTACGCGTGGCTGGCGAGCCGCCATCTTCCGGTCGGCGACAGGGTCGCGTTCACAGCCCGGGTCCTGCGCGAGGCCCCGGCACTCCTCGCCCTCGACCGGCGCGACAGGGGTGACTTTCTCCGCAGCTTCTACCGTCGCTACGAGGGCGCCCCTGCGCAGCTCTTGCGCGACGACGCTTTGGAGATGTTCCACCACCTGTTGCTGGCCAAGTCGTTCCCTGCCGGCTTCGCCCGGGTACGCGCCCATCGAGCGCTCGGGCACCGTACCGTGCTCATCACCGGTGCTCTCGACTTCGTGGTCGAGCCACTGCGGCCCCTGTTCGACGAAGTGGTATGCGCGCAGCTCGGCGAGGACGGTGCAGGCCGGTTGACCGGACGCCTCGAGCAGCTCCCCCCCACCGGCGAAGCACGGGCTCTGGTGCTCGCCGAGTACGCGGCACGCGAGGGAGCTCGATCTCGGTGAAGCGGTCGCCTACGCCGACTCGGCGTCGGACCTCCCGCTCCTCGAGTGCGTCGGATTCCCGGTGGCGGTCAATCCCGAAGCCCGGTTGGCCACGATCGCACGCCGGCGGGGATGGCACGTCGAGCAATGGGACAAGGCGGGGGGCGGGGCTCGGCCGCCACTGCCCTTCGGGCCCGTCGACCTGACCGTGTCGCGCTGGTGGGCGCGCCTGGAGGGAATGCTGGAGCGGGGTGGCGCCGGTGTGGCGTCGGGAACCGGCTCGAGCGCGGGACCGGCGAGGTGGCGATGAAGGGCCTCGTCTTCGAACGCAACCTGGCCCGGTTCGCGGCGTCACGGGTGGCGTCGGTGTTCGCCGGGTCGGGTCGGGGTGCGGGCGTGGGGCCGTTGCACCTCACCGATGTGGATCCCCCCGAGCTCCCGGGCCCGCAGTGGCATCGGGTGCATCCCCGGCTGGCGGGTATCTGCGGATCGGACCTGTCGACGGTCGACGGGCGGAGCTCTCGATACTTCGAAGACGTCGTGAGCTTTCCCTTCGTCCCCGGCCACGAGGTGGTGGGGATGCTCGACGACACCGATACCCGGGTCGTGATCGAGCCCGTCCTCGGATGTGTGGCACGCGGCATCGTCCCGCGCTGTGGGGCGTGCGCCGAGGGACGGACCGGCGGGTGCGAGCGTGTCGCCTTCGGCCACCTGGCGCCGGGGCTGCAGATCGGGTTCTGCACCGACACGGGCGGGGGTTGGTCGAGCGGAGGGCTCGTGGCCCATGAGGCCCAACTCCACCCGGTGCCCGACTCCCTTTCCGATGACGACGCCGTGATGGTGGAGCCCACCGCGTGCGCGGTCCACGCCGCGGTGGCGGCCGGGGTCGACGGCGAGCCACATCGTGGCCGTCCTCGGGGCGGGAACGCTCGGCTTGTGCACCGTGGCCGCGCTGGCGCACATCTCGCCGCCGGGGACACTGCTCGTCGGGGCCAAGTACGAGCACCAACGCCGGCTGGCCGGGGAGCTCGGAGCCGATGTGGTGGTCGACCCCGACCAGTTGGCGCGGGCCGTGCGGAGCAGGGCGCGGTCGCTCGAGGCGTCGGCCACCCTCACGGGCGGCGCCGACGTGGTGATCGACTGCGTGGGCAGCGAGGAGTCGTTGGCCCAGGCGCTGGGCATGGTGCGACCCCGGGGCACCGTCGTGCTCGTGGGCATGCCCGGCCGGGTCAGCGTCGACCTGGCGTCGTTGTGGCACCGGGAGGTGGCGGTCGTAGGCGCGTACGCATACGGCACCGAGAGCGTGGGCGGGCTGCTGCGCCGGACGTTCGACATCGCCATGGAGGTCGTCGCGGCGAAGGGTCTCGGATCGCTGGTGTCGGCGCGTTATCCGCTCGATCGCTTCGAAGAGGCCCTGGCGCATGCCGGAGCAGCCGGACGCCGGGGCGCGGTGAAGGTCGTCTTCGACCTCTCTGCCCGCGAGCGCCACCAGGGCACGCGCCCCAGCACGAAAGGACCCGTCTCATGAGCCCCAGGCCCGGCTTCGTCCTCGAGGTCGACCGCTCCACCCCGTCGACGTTGTTCTGGCACGGCGAGGGGTACCGACTCGAGAAGCTTCCCGTGGGGAGCCGGGTGCTGTACGCACCCGAGCCCGTCGACGCCGTGGCCGACCCCGTGGGTGCGATCCGGCGCGCCCTCGACGAGCCCCTGGGCGACGCCGCCCCGCTGCGGTCGCAATTGCGGGCCGGCATGCAGCTCACCATCGCCTTCGACGACGTGTCGTTGCCACTTCCCCCCATGCGGGGGCCCGACATCCGCCAGCTCGTGATCGAGCAGGTGCTCGAGCTCGCCGCCGAGGCGGGGGTGGACGACGTGGTGCTGATCGCGGCGTTGGCGTTGCACCGCCGGATGACCGACGCCGAGCTCCGTCATGCCCTGGGCGATCGAATCTACGACGCCTTCGCGCCCCATGGGCTGTTGTGGCAGCACGACGCCGAGGACCCCGAGCAGCTCGTGCACCTGGGACTCACCGACCAGGGCGAGGACGTCGAGATCAACAAACGTGCCGCCACCTCGGACCTGCTCGTCTACGTCAACATCAACCTGGTGGCTATGGACGGGGGCCACAAGTCGGTCGCCACCGGCCTGGCCAGTTACAAGAGCCTGCGCCACCACCACAATGCGCACACCATGACCCAGAGCAGGTCCTTCATGGACCAGCACCGGTCCGAGCTGCATTCGTCGAACTGGCGGATGGGCCAGCTCATCGCGGCGTCGGGCGTCAAGGTGTTCCAGATCGAGACCAACCTCAACACCGACACCTTCCCGGAGCAGTTCCGGTTCCTCCAGCGCCGGGAGTGGGAGTGGACCACGCGTGACCGGGCCGCCTTCCTGGCATCGTCGAAGGCGCTGCGGGCCACACCCGATCGCGTGGCCCGGTCGATCTTCCATTCCATCCGCGCCCCGCACAAGATGAGTGCGGTCCAAGCAGGCGACGTCGAGGCCGTGCACGCCCGGACCACCGAGAACGTCTACGCCCAGCAGCTCCTCGAGGTCGACGGCCAGAGCGACATCCTCACCATGGGGCTGCCCTACATCTGTCCCTACAACGTCAACTCGATCATGAACCCGATTCTGGTGGCTTGTCTGGGGCTCGGGTACTTCTTCAACATGTACCGGGGCCAACCGCTCGTGCGCACCGGCGGCGTGGTGATCATGAGCCATCCCACCCCGTGGGCGTTCCACCCCGGTCATCACCCGAGCTACATCGACTTCTTCGAGCAGGTGCTGGCCGAGACCACCGATCCAGCCGAGATCGGGAAGTACGAAGAGGCCTACGCCACCGACCCCTGGTACATCCACCTCTACCGGACCGGCCACGCGTACCACGGGGTTCACCCCTTCTACATGTGGTACTGGTGCGCGCATGCCCTCGAGCACGTGGGGGCGGTGATCATCGTGGGCGGGGACCGCGCCGCGGTGCGACGCCTCGGGTTCAAGCCCGCCAGCTCCATGGCCGACGCCTTCGAGATGGCCTCGGACGTGGTGGGGCGAGACCCCTCGATCACCCACCTGCACTCTCCGCCTCTGCTCATGGCCGACGTCCGGTGAATCCCTCGTCGGGGACTTGGGGGGACGGGGTGAGTGCCGTGGAACGTCTGGTGAGGCGCGCCCGGCGGGTGCGGCCCGAGGGATTCCCCTGGTCCGCGCCGACCTGGCCCGTGAGCATCGACCGGGCCGCGCCGCAGCGGCACCTGGGGGCGGACTACGACACCGAATGGACTCGGCGCTACCCCGCCCGCCTGGTGCGGGCCGTGCTCCTCGACAACCTCACCCGCCCCCTGGCCCACCTGGTGGCGTCACCAGAGGTGCGCGGCGACGAGATCCTCGAGCTCGTGGAGGCACCCGCCATCTACGTGGCCAACCACGCCAGTCATGTCGACACCGGGCTGTTGCTGTCGGTGCTGCCCTCCCGGGTGCGTCACAAGACCGTCGTGGCCGCCGCCGCCGACCACTTCTTCGACCGGCGCTGGAAGGCACATGTCTGGTCGCTCGTCCTCGCCGCGGTCCCCATCGAACGCCACAAGGTCAACCGGAAGTCGGCCGAGGACACCGCCACGCTGTTGCCGCGACGGATGGAACCTGATCATCTACCCCGAGGGCGGCCGGTCCCATGACGGCTGGTTCCAGGCCATGCGGGGCGGTGCGGCGTATCTGGCCACACGCACGGGAAGACCCGTGGTCCCCGTCCACATCGAAGGGACCTACCGGATCTGGCCTCGGGGTGGCAAGAGGCTGCGCCGGAGCCCGACGCGGATCACCTTCGGCTCCCCCATCACGGCGGCCGAGGGTGAGGACGCCCGCAGGCTCGAGGCTCGCATCGACGCCGTGCTCGGCGTCCTGGCCGACGAGTCGCGTTCGGACTGGTGGGCGGCTCGCCGGCGGGCCGGGGCCGACGAGACCCCATCACCGCGGGGACCCGACGCATCGCCGTGGCGGCGCGCCTGGGCGCTCGAGCCCCGACCCTCAGGGTGCCGACGAGGACGACGAGACCCGCTGGGCGCTCAACCGCGATTGAATGGAGAACGTCATGACGACCCACGGCAGCGACATCGACCGGAGCGAGGAATGGGAGGCCATGAAGGCCCGGCATCTCCGTCCCCAGGGTGAGCGACCCGCCTCGTCAGCCAGGGGTCTGCACCATTTCGCCCTCCTGTGCAGTGATGTCGAGCGAACCATCGCGTTCTATCAGGACCTCCTCGAGTTCCCCCTGGCGGAGCTGTTCGAGAACCGGGACTACCGGGGATCCACCCACTTCTTCTTCGACGTCGGCCACGGCAACTATCTGGCGTACTTCGACTTCCCCGGACTCGACCTCGGGGAATACCGCGAAGTGCTCGGGGGGCTCCATCACATCGCCATCTCGGTCAGTCCCGAACAGTTCGACCGGCTCGTGGCCAAGCTCGAGGCAGCCGGGGTCGAGACCCACACCGTGGGCGGCTACCTCGGTCTACTTCCCCGGGCCCGACGGCGAGCGCCTCGAGTTGCTCACCTACCCCCTCAACGACATGTACGGGACCGTCGTCGGCTGAGTCGACGGCCTAGTACGAGGTCTCCTCGATGACGGTGAGGTCGACGAACTCCGGGCGGACCCTCGAAGATCTCGGCCATCGTGGCCCGAGCAGCGCTCATGCCCTCGGTGCGCCGCGGATCTTGCTCGCGCTGGCGTGCCTTTTCCTCATTCTCGAAGACGACCATGTGGTAGATCCGGCTGGGATCGTTCTGGTCCCGGAAGGCCGTCGTGCGCAGGAGACCCGAACCCGGCTGTTCGATGGTGCGCAGCTCCTCGTAGAGGCGCGGCAATTCGGTATCCTTCCCCGGCTTCAGGCGCATGGTGATCAGCTGTGCCCACATTCGAGACCTCCGTTCGTGATCGGAGGCGTGAGCCTAGCGGTGGCCTGGACGCGACGTGTTGGGTCTTGGTCCGAACGACTGCACAGAATTTCAGACAGGGATCTCCGGACGCGAGTGCGATGCTCTGCCGTGCGCTTCGGCTCCCACGTGTCGGCGCCCTTCCCCCACGCCACGGAGGGTCGGATTCTTCCACGACGTGAGTAGCGTGCCCGTACCCGACCGGCGTGGCCCAATTGGAAGCTGAGGACGTTGTTGAAAGCTGAGGACGTTGGTCGCACCATGGGCTTCGACGACGTCGCACACCCGACGCCCGAGCGCCGTTGGCACCAAAGCCTGTCACGGTGTCAGTTGGCTCCTGCCATGGGGGCCCGTTGATCGCTCCTACACTGCCCACGGGAGGTCCGAGATGTTTCGGCAAGTCGTCATGACCACATGGGCGGACAATGTCTCCGCCGAGGCGAAGCAGGCATTTCGTGACGCTCTCGACAGACTGCGCGCCATACCGGAACTGCTGGCGCTCACATACGGTGACGATGCCGGTCACTTCGACGACAACTTCGATTTCGTGGCGGTCATGGACTTTGCCGACTTTCCTTCTGCCCGTCGCTACGTCGAACATCCGCTGCACCAGGCCTACGTCCATGATCATGCCAGTCAGGTCGTGGGACGGCGTGTCGTCGTGCAGCACGACTGGGACGCTCCTGAGCGGCAGGAGACCACGACGACCCCCGCGCACGACAGAAACGAGGCAACATGATCCCGACGTCGCCGACAGGAAGCAGGCGTTGGCTGATGCGTCCTGGGAGGCAGTCACCGCAGCCGACGATGCTGCAGCCTTGCTCGACGTCTTTCGCATGACGAGTTTCACGATGTCGGCCGACCAGACCACTGAGGTGCCGCTCGCGCCGCCCAGGCCGTGGAAATCGCCGAGAAGACCCAAAAGCCTGTCCTTCTCTGGGCGGCCCTGATCACCCGGAGCAGCGACGACCGACGCTCTCGATGTCCACCGCAGCCTCGGCGTGTCGTACCGGGGAGCCCGAACGGCTGTCGACCTCGCCGCGTTCTGCTCCAGCACGACGATGGACAGGACCATCGTCGGGAGGTGGCCCAACTGCTCGCTGAAGCAGGTCGTTCGGCGGCAACCGGCGGCTACGGAGCCGTGTCGCGCCGTGTGGCGGAACTCGGCGCCGACCCGTAGACGAGGAACTCCTCGATTTCGCGGCGACCTGGCGTGGTCACGCCGGCCGTCTTTCGGTCACGCCGCGCTGAGGACCTGCGCGCCTTGACGAGGTCTCGCATCCGGCGCACGGCGTCGGCGGGTGCCGTGGTGGCCTGGCGCCAGCCCCGAGCCCCCACCGCCTCGAGGCGTTGGGCGCGCAGCGCCCGCTCCTCCACGTCGTCGAGCGGAGCGGGGACAGAGCCTGTCGCCCACGCCAGGAGCAGGTCGGCGAGGCTGGGGTTGCGGGCCAACGCCGGGCCGTGCGCGTAGGTGCCGATGACAAGACCCGACCGCGCCCCCTCGGTGCGCGTCACCGCCGCCGTTGCCGACGCCCGTCACGACGCCGCGCCAGCGGGACGCGCCCGCGCGCCCACGCTCGTCACCGCACCATGGTTCTCGAACCCGGTCAAGGTCTCGAGCACGACGGGGTCCGGGGCCCCGTTGCCCGGGCCATGGCGAAGGGGCTCGGCGGCGAGCTCCCCCACGGCGCGCCGCCCGGATCCCTTCACCGTGACGACGTCGAGCAGGCCCACCCCGGGGTGGGGCCTTCCATCGGGACCGGGGAACGTGTTCCCGATCACCTGGTAACCGGCGCACACCGCCAACACCACCGCCCCGGCCTCGACGGCACCGGCCAGCACCCCGTCACGCAAACGCTCCGCCGACTGCACCTGGGGGCCGTCCTCGCCACCGCCGAGGACGTAGACGTCGGCCGCAGCGGGAAGGGGCGCGTCCGACAGGGGCGTGGACGAGCTCCACGGGGATGTCGCGCCACACGGCCCGGCCGGCCAGGACCCGGCCATTGCCTCCGTCGCCGTAGGTGCCGAGCAGATCAGGGTGCACGACCACGACACGCAGGGCCGAGGGGCCCGACGACCGGGCCTGAGGGCGACGTCGGGGCTTGGACTCACCACCCGCCACCGTGACAGGCACCGGCATCCCCGGAGCCGGCACCGGGGCGGGGACGCCAGCCGCGCCGACTCTCGTCGAGGAGCCCGAGCCCGACGGCGGTGGTCGGGGGGCGCCCTGGACGAGGTGACGCCGCAGGGCCTGGAAGGCGGTGTAGTTGCCGACGTACTGCACCGTGGGCGACCCGGCGGCTCGTAGCGCGTCGAGATCGTCGGGAACCGTGAGATGGGCCACGCCACCGTGGCGCAGCCGCACCGCCAGGTCGCGGCACCGTTCCCCCGTGGCCACCACCAGACGTCCGCCCAGACGCTCGAAGGGTACGTCCCACAGCCACGACGGGTCATGCCCGTCGGCGATGCGGGCGTTGATCCCGATGACGACGGGGTCGGTAGCCCCCGTCGAGCAAGTCGAGGAGCTCGGTCCATCCCGCCGGGTTCTTGGCCAAGAGGAGCCGAACCGCCGTCCCGCCCCACGCCACGGTGGCGAACCTTCCTTCGACGTCGGCCACCTGCTGCCATCGCCGCCAACGCGTCGGCCTCGTCGACGCCGAGTATCCCCGCCGCCACGGCGGCGATGGCCGCGTTGGCGAGGTTGCACCGCCCGGGGAGCACGAGCGACTATCGGAAGATGCCGACCATCGGAGCTGACAAGGACGTCCCCGCGAAGCTCGACGTCGGGCGCAGGACGTCGGAACCCGCACGAGCACGACCAGTCGCCGCCGGCGAAGACGATCCGGCCCGAGCACGCCGGGCAACCCACGGCGTCGATGTCGCCAGAGCTGGCCCGCCGCGACCCAGACGACCTTGGCGGCACCCTGGGCACCCCACACGACGAGCGGATCATCGGCGTTGGCGACCACCGTGGTGTTCCTCGACGCGCCCAGCGCGTTGCGCCAGCGCGCCGCCACCATACGGACCTCGCTCACACGGTCGAGTTGATCGCGCGACAAGTTGAGCAGCGCCACGACCTCGGGCTGCACGGCCTGGGCCACCACACCGAGATAGCCCTCGTCGACCTCGAGCACGGCCGGCACCCCCGGTGCCGCCGACGCCAAGGCGACAGCCAATCCGGGAGGGAGGTTGGCACCCGCCGCCGATGTCGCCACCCGAGGGGCGCCGCCGAGCGCGGCGGCGAGCAAGCGCGTCGTCGTGGTCTTGCCGTTGGTTCCGGTCACGAGCGCCACCTGGCGTCCCGCAGCCAGGGTGCCGAGCAGGTCCGGAGCGATCAACAGCCCGACACGCCCACCGATGACCGACCCGCCCCCGAGGTGCAACCGCCGCGACGCCGCGCTCACCGCGGTCGAGGCCCGGCCGGCCAGGCGTGCCCGCACCGGCAATGTGCCGTCGGCGGGCGGCGCCGTCACGTGTCGGTGTGATCAGGCGGGAAGGTCCGCGCCAATTCCTCGGCCGTGGGCTCGTGCTGGCGCTGGGACTCGGCGGGGAGCTGGGTCATGATCGCCGCCATGATGGCCTCGGTGTCTGCGGACGGCGTCGGAGAGCCCGAGGTGCACGGGCTTGCCCACCCGGACCCGCACGGGCGGAGGGTGCAGCAGGTTGGCGACGTCGGGAAGCCGGGCCGAGCGCGGCCACACCGCTTCGGTCCCCCACACCCCGACGGGGAGCACGGGCGCGCCGGTCATGGCGGCCAACCGCGCCGTCCCGGTCTTGCCCTCCAAGCACCGGATCGAAGAACTTCTTGCCCCGCGGAATGGTTCCCTGGGGCAGGATCACGACAACTTCGCCCGCCTCGAGGGCACGGCGGGCTTCTCGCAAGGGCGTGTCGGAGCGGCTGCCCCGGTCAACCGGTATCCCGCCCAGGGCGCGCGCCAGGTGGCCGACGACCGGTGCGTCGAACAGCTCGCGCTTGGCCAGGAACCGCACGGGCCTTCCCAGCCGGGCCGCCACCATGGCCAGCGCCACGACGTCGAAGTAACTGCGGTGGTTGGCGGCCAGGATGACCGGTCCACGCCTGGGCACGCGGGCCACGCCGTCGATGTCGAACCGGGCGTAGGGGAACATGGCGGGGCGTACCAACGGTCGAATGACGTCGTAGGGCTCGAGCCCGCCCACCTTGGGGACACCGGGGGGCCGGTCCCAGTGCTCGACGGGCCAGCGCCGCAGGCGGGCCACGGCGTGGAGGCGCCGATCGGGGTTCACCGCATGGGGACGGCCCACCGCGCCGAGCAAGGGCAGGTCGAAGACGCTGTCGGAGTAGGCGTGACTGGCCGCCATGTCGATGTTCGACTCCTGGGCCCATCGCCGCACGGCGGCGAGCTTGCCCGTGGACCATACGAAGTCGCCCTCGATGCCACCGGTGTAGTGACCGTCTTCGCGCCCGTACCGGGTGGCGAGCACATGGTCGAAGCCGAGCATGCCGGCGAAGGGGGTCACGAGATCGGCGGGCGTGGTGGTGGTGAGCACGATCAGATGGCCCGCCTCGCGGTGCTCGGCCAGCACCCCCGGTGCGAAGGGCTGGACCAGCTCGACGAGCTCCGGCGCGGCCAGCTCCCCGGCCCGGCACACCGCCTCGACGGGCCAGCCCTTGGTGAAGCGCGGCGCCACTCGGACCATGGCCATGAAGGCAAGGCTCTCGCCCATAAGGTCGTAGAACCCGTAGAAGAGGCGCTCGCCAGGAAGGGACCGGCGACCCTCGAAGAGACCCTCGGCGTGCATGGCCGCGCTGAGGACAAGACCGCTCGCCCCGCGCAGCAGGGTCCGGTCGAGGTCCACGAACACCGCGGCCCGAGACTCCGGCGCGTCGTGCCCGGAGCCGTTGCCGTTGTGGAGGTGGGTCTTCGGCGAGCGGGCCGTCACCATGGCGCAGACCATATCGCCGTCCACCTCGTCACCTGCCGTAGGGTGCCCGCCACCAGGGCCTTGACGCGGCAAAGGGACCGGAGGGGGACCCGGTCCCTTTGCTCCGACTCGACAGGATTCGGAGGGGGGCGTCCGGTTCCTGTGGTCTCTGGGTCTCATTGTGAAGGATCGCCCCGATCAGTCAAACAGCTATTACAGATTTCTACTATCGTAAAAAGAGATGGAACTCCGACATCTCCAGGCGCTGGTGGCGGTGGCCGAGCACGGCTCGTTCTCCTCCGCCGCCGACCATCTGGGCACGGTCCAGTCCAACATCTCGGCTCACGTGGCCCGGCTCGAACGTGAGCTGGGGACCACGCTGGTCGACCGTTCCGCGGGCCGTCTGACCGCCGACGGCGAGGTCGTGGTGGCCCGGGCCTACCGGGTCATGGGCGAGCTCGACGCCCTCGTCGCCGACGTCGGGGCCCTGCGAGAGGCCGTGGCCGGGAACGTTCGGGTGGGCATCCTCGGTACCACGGCCCGCTGGCTCGTGCCCATGCTCCTGGCCGAGCTGTCCGAGAGCCATCCCCGGCTGCATCTGGTGGTGGCCGACGGCACCACCTTGGGCCTCGAGCCCCAGCTGGCGGCGGGCCGGTTCGATCTGGCCGTGCTCACCTTCCCCGTGCCGGGCCGCGACCTCGTGTCCGAGCTGCTGTTCGAAGAGGACATCGTCCTCGTGGTCCCGGTCGACGACGACCCCTTGTCGGGTGCCGAGCAGATCGACATCACCGACCTGGAGCGCTTCGAGCTCCTTCTCCCCGCCCCCGGGACACCGTTTCGCGGCGAGATCGACGCCGCGGTGAAGCCGGCCGGCGTGCGGCTGCGGCCCCGGGTCGAGCTCGACGGCGTGCGCCTCCTGGCCTCGCTCACCTTCGAGGGATACGGCCCCGCCGTGCTCCCCGCCACCGCCGTCCCGCCGCATCTCCGCTCCCGGTTCCGCCTTGTCCGGGTGGAAGGGCTGGCCCCGCGCCGGGTGGGGATCGCCCAGCGCAGCCGGGGACTGCCTTCGGCCCCGGCCCGAGCCGTCCTCGACACCTTGCGCGGGCTCATGGCGTCGACCGATCGCCTCCCCCCCGGCGTCCACCCGGTGCTCGGCAACCAGCGCACCCGTGCCGAGGGATCCCTGCGGGTGCTCGGTATGCCCAACGGCTGAGCCGACGGCGTCGTCGGCCCGGCGCGTCCGACTCAGGCCGCCGGTGGGCGCGCCCTCCTCCACATCAACCACAGCGTGGGACCGCCCCGCGGCGTCCGGATCTCGCCGGTCACCTCGAACCCGTGACGCCCGTAGAAGGCGAGGTTGCTCTCCTTCGACGACTCCAGATACGCGGGCAGACCTTCGGCGTCAACACCGTCGAGCACTGACTGCAGCAGCGCGGAACCCACGCCCGTGCGCTGACGCGTCGGGATCGGTTCCCAAGGTGGCGAGATACCAGTGCGGTTCCTCGGGGCGGGCCGCGTCGACAGCGCTGAGCAGTCGGGCCGCCTCGGGTGTGTCACGCCCGAGCCCCGTGAGATAGGGCATGACGGGCACGAGGCGGACGAGGTCGCGCCAGCCCGGCCGGGCCCGGCCCGGTGGTGACCACATGGCGGCCCCGGCGAGCTCCTGTGTCGTGTACACCTCGCCGCGCTCGAGATAGGTGTGGCGCAGCTGGATGGCGAAGAACCGGCGCAGTCCCCGTCGCCGTCTGCGGTCACCCCGGAACAGCCATTGCGGCACGGGGTCGTCGTCGAAGGCGCGCGCGAGGACCTCGACCAGTGTCTCCACGTCGGCCGGCACGACCCGCCGCACGGCATGGGGCACTCGACGCGCCCTCGCTATCGACGTGTCGTCGCCGCGGTTGTGGTCCTCGCCTTCGATGCGGGTCATTGCCCGGCCCTCCGGCCCCCCGACCGCCACTCCGTCCATGGTACCGGCGCGACCCTCACCGGCGCGGCCCTCAATTGAGCGAGGGATGGGCGGGGTACGTGGCGAGCAGCGACAAGTCGCCGCCTTGGCGGCGCATGACGTCGTGCCAGAGCTTGTCGGGCTCGATGCAGAACACGTCCGCGGCCAGCGCCGTCGAGGACGAACCACGCCCCCTCGGCCAGCTCGACCTCCAACTGGTCCGGCGCCCATCCCGCATACCCCGAGAACAGCCGGGCCCCGCCGAGGTTGACGGGTTGGTCGGCGGGGGCCACCGACAGGTCCACGGTCGCCCACCGACTCGATGACCACACGCCACGGCGCGCCCGACGACAGCTCAGGGGACTGGGCCCGGGCCAGGCCGATCACCGCATCGGGCGACACCGGCCCTCCCCGGAACACGACGCCGGGGGGGACCAACCGGGCTTGTTCCTCCCACGGACCCAGGATCTCCCCCACCGGGACAGGGGTGGGGCGGTTCAAGACGACCCCGAGAGCTCCGTCGTCACCGTGGTCGAGGACGAGGACGACAGCACGCTCGAAGTTGGGATCTCCCAGATTGGTCGAGGCCACCAAGAGGCGCCCCGTGAGGGTGCCTCCGGGCGGGCTCGACTCGAACGACGGTCCCGGCACCACCCGATCATGGCTCGCGGCCGGCGCCGGTGATGATCATATCAACGTCGGGCCCCGACCCGCCCTCGATCTCGGGCTCACACCGAGGGCTTCCATCCCACCGGGAACGGGGCTTTGATCGCCACCAGTAGCTCCCATGCCGCCCGGCTCCGTTGGTAGGCGGCCGCCCGGTACTGCACCGGGTTGGCCGGGTCCCCGTCGGGGATCCACAGGGCTGGGGTATCGAACCAGAAGGCGGTCCGGTCGTCTTCGTAGGTGGTCCGGTAGGCCCCGTACCCGGTGGTGAGCGCGTCGGCGACGAGGTTGCCGTCACCGGTGGCGCGGCCCACGGTGTGCATGAGCCCGGCCGTGAAGTACGTACCGCCCGGCCACACTGCTTTGCCCTGGGCGGTGTCGATGGGTCGGCCCGTCGGGTCCACGGCGTTGGTGGCGCCCATCTGGGCGTCGGCCACCCCCAACACGTTGAGCCGGTAGGCCCGGCGCAGGTGCGAGGCCATCCGGTGCGGGTCGAGCACGTCGGGCAGCCCGTCGCGGGCGCTGTAGCGCTGGCCGCACAAGGCGTCGGCGAGCAGGGCGGAACGGAAGGGGCCGTTGGCATCGAGCCGGTAGTACCCGCCGGTCTCGTCCCACAACGCCGCTTCGGTGGCGGCGCGCGCCGTGGTGGCGGCGGCGGTCCAGGCCTTCGAGACGGTGTCGGTGTCGAAGACATCGGCGAAGTCGGCCATGGCGTCACAGGCCCCGATGAACAGTGCAGCCACATAGATGGCCACCCCGTCCATTTCGATGGCGTCGTAGGTGGTGCACCATCCATGGGCGTCGGGGATCCCATCGCCATCCGACGTCGCGTGACGCCAGATGGTTCATGGTCCGCGTCAGGGCCGGATAGACCTCGGCCCCGAACTTGTCGTCGCCGGTGTAGGTCCAATAGGCGTGGGCTTGTTGGACGAACTTGGCGGGAAGATCGAGCCAATCGACGCGCAGGGGCGGCTCTGCCGGGACGGGTGGCGGAGTACTGGCTGACGGTGAACCAGGGATCGTCGACGGGTGAGCCGGCATCATGGGGGGTGCGGCCCATGGGATCTGCCATCACCATGTCGGCCCATCCCAGCAACACGTCGCGCTCGATGGTGGGGAACAGTTCGAGCAGATGCCGGGCTTCGTAATGCCGGACGTCCATCGACTCGCAATCCCGATAGACGTCGGTCTCCAAGGTGAAGTAGAGGTGCTGGCCGCGCCGCGCCCCGAACCGCTTGGGCTTGGTGATGCATCCGTTCTCCCAGAAGACCCCACCGAAGACGTCGTAGTAGAGCTCGTTGAGCGCGGCGCCGCGCAACCACAAGGGATAGACCGGATCGTCGGCCACCCGCTTCCACCACGCGTTGATGCCCCGTTCGAGGCCGCGACGCGTCGGCCAGCAGGTCCGAGGCGATGGCCCAGCCTCGGTACGACCCCGGGTACCACTGGGTGTACCGCTTGCGCCATTTGGTCCCGTTGACCGGGTTGCGGAACTGCACGACGGGAAAGTCCCACGCCAGCGCGAAGGTGGCGGCTCGCTGCTCGCCGGGGGCGAGGGTGAACGAGACGCACACCGCGCCGGCCAGGCCGAGTCGCCGCGTGTCGAGCGGCCGGTCGGGAAGTTGTCCGGTCTTGAAAGCGGCCAGGAGGTCGAGGCCGTCCCCGTCGCCGGCCCAGTCCTCGGTGGCCGAGAGTGCCGAACCACTGGGTCCACGCGCCACGATCACCCACTCGGTGCGCTCGGTCTCGGGCACGTTGTCTTTGTCCTGGGCCTGGAGCCGCACCCCGATCGTGCCCGGCCCCCGCACCAACGAGGACCGTAGGCCCTGGCGGGTGTACTGGTACTGGGCGGTGGGCAACCGGTACGGGGCGTTGGGGAAGCTCAGCATGCACGACACCCGGGCCGGTGCGTTGGTGGGATTGGAGACCGCCAATTGGAACAGCCCTCCGGGGAGCGACGAACGCCTGTCGTCTCGGGCCACGAAAGGGGTCAGCTGTTTGAGTGCGACAGGCAGGGGGAGTTCTTGGTAGACGAACCACGCCTTCGGGAACAGCGCGGCATACAGACCCTCACCGGTCTCGAGCAGTGGCCACGCCGGCAGGAGGTCCTCGGTGGCAAGTGCGGTGGTGACGGTCCCGGCCCCGGTCGTGAGAGAGACATGGAAGGCGGCCTGTGAGAGGTACCGGTCCTCGAACCCGCCGTTTCGGGGAGAACCCCACCGAGTGCCCGCGGAGTCGTCGCCACCGATGTCGAAGTGCCAGGGACCGAAGGACCCCGACAGGTTGAGCATGAACGATCCCGTCCCGATGCCGCCCACGGGGATGCCCCGCTTGGTACGACTGACGGGCTTGACCTGGGTGCCCAACGGCGACACCGTGCCCGTCGACCCGGGCGGATGGCTCCCGAGGGCCCGGCGCCAGGCGGCGTCGGGGATGTCCCAGAGGTTCGTCCCCCCGAGCAGCCCGACGGGGTGGTCGCCGTCCTCGTCACCCGGCGCGCACCCGGCCAGGCCAGCGGCGGCCAACCCCAGGGGGACCGCAGCCAGCAACGTCCGCCTCGAGAGCTTCACCGGCGGGACCGGCGCGTCGAGCTCCGTCGCCGGCCTCGGGTGCCCGGCGCGGGGCGTGATCATCCATGACGCGCCGATTGTGACCGACTCCCGCGCGCTTTGGTCGTCACCCCGCGGGGCAGGGACGAAGGATCAGTGGCCGAAGATCAGGAGCCGGACACCGTGTGAGGTGAGATCGGCCGAGGCGTTGTCCCGGGCGTATCCCAGGCCCTGGACGTTGAAGAGCAGGACGGGCTCGTCGCCGAGGGGGAACGGGCCCCAATGCCAGGTGCCCCGGTGCAGCACCACGGCGTCGAGCTTCTCGAGGCGAAAGGCGCGCACGGCGTCGAGGCCCGCCTCGGTCGACATATCGGCGTCGGCGGGGGCCACCGCCAGCACCGACGGCCCGTTGAGCGCCAGGAGCACCTGGGTGTGGGTGTCGTGGCGGTACATCCGATCACAGACGAGCGCCTCGCCGGCGCGCTCGACCTCGTCGGGCGCGTGGCTGATCACGTTCACGTGAGGGTCCCCCCACTCGTACAC
Source organism: uncultured Acidimicrobiales bacterium (assembly GCA_963796765.1). Classification (GTDB taxonomy): domain Bacteria; phylum Actinomycetota; class Acidimicrobiia; order Acidimicrobiales; family UBA8190; genus Chersky-840. The sequence goes on from CAWCMY010000003.1 coordinate 228,399, forward strand.
GAGGCGACCCGATCCCGTCGGCGGGGTCGGTGTCGGCGACGGGAACCCATCCGAACGGCGCCCACGCCTCGGCCTCGACCGGCCCGGCGACGAGACCACGTGTCGCTTCGGCCATCGTCCATCCCCTCTGATCTACGCTGACGGCGCCGTCAGTCTACGGCGTGTGATCCCGTGAGCGAGGAGGACAAGCGATGGACGTGCGCAGCATCGAGGACGTGGAGCCCGTGGTCGAGCACAACGGCACGGTCCCGGTGTGGTGGCTGTTCAAGTCGCGCGAGATGAAGGAGATCACCGACGGGGGGTTCCTCGAACTCGTCAACGAATTCGAGGTGGCCGGGGGCGGCTACGTCGACCCGCACTCGCATCCCACCCACGAGTTCTATTACGTGACCTCCGGGCGCGGCGATCATGACCATCGACGGCGAGGATCGCGACATCGCCCAGGGCGACCTGGTCCACATCCCGCCCGACAAGGTCCACAGCCTCCGGCCCGTGAGCGACCACGCCCCCATCCATTGTTTCTGCTTCGCCATCGGCGTCAAGGACTCGGGACCGATCGACTACACCAACCACTAGGTCGTGGCTCGCGTCCTGGTGACCCGGGAGCTCCCTGCGGGGGGCCTCGACCCGCTCGTCGACGACGGCCACGACGTCGTCCAGCGCGCCGGGGACACGCCCTACACCCAGGCCGAGCTGGCCGAGCTGGTGGGCGGCGTCGACGCCGTGGTGTGCCTCCTCACCGACCGGATCGACGAGCCCGTCCTCGAGGCCGGCGCGGCATCGCACCTGCGCGTGGTCGCCAACGTGGCGGTGGGCTACGACAACATCGACGTCGCCACGGCACGACGACTGGGCGTGGCGGTGTGCAACACCCCCGGGGTCCTCGACGAGACGACGGCCGATGTGGCCTTCTTGTTGGTGCTGGCGGCGTCGCGCCTCGCCTCGGAGGCCGAGCACGACCTCCGAATCGGCGCCTGGTCGGGTTGGGGCATCAACCAGTACCTGGGCAACGACGTTCACGGTGCCACCCTCGGGCTCGTGGGCTACGGCCGCATCGGCCGGGCCGTGGCCCGCCGGCGCCTCGGGCTTCGGCATGCAGGTGCTCCATCACACCCGGCACCCCACCGACATGCCCGGCTACGTGGAGGCGCTCGACGACCTCTTGGCGCAGTGTGACGTCCTGAGCATCCACGTGCCCCTTCGACGACGGCACCCGACACCTCATCGGCGCCCGTGAACTGGCCCTGCTCCGTCCCCACGCCGTCGTGGTCAACACGGCCCGGGGACCGGTGGTGGACGAGGAAGCCCTCGCCGACGCGCTCCATGCGGGGACGGTCTTCGCGGCGGGCCTCGACGTCTACGAGAACGAGCCCACCGTCCATCCCCGGCTGCTGAGCGCCCCCCGCACCGTCCTTCTCCCCCACATCGGCAGCGCCAGTCGCGCCACCCGGACCCAGATGGCCCGCGGTCGCCTGTCAGGGTGTGTGCGACGTGCTGGCCGGTGCGTCGGCCCGAGAACCTCGTCACCGCCTGAGTTCACGCCCCCTCGACCGGCGAGGCGTCGAGACCCAGGAGCTCGAGGGTCGTCTTTCCCTCCCGGAGCGCACCGAACATCGCCTCTTCCTTCTCGACGCGTGCCCGGCCGGCCCGAAGCACGTCGCTCGAGACTCGCCGCCGCTCACCACCGCCACCCCGTCGGCGTCGCCGACGAGCCAGTCACCCGACCCCACCGACACGCCGCCGACGGCGACGGTGGCACCGACGGTGCCAGGCCGGTTCTTCGACGCACCCTGCAACGCCACGATGGTGGAGAACACGGGGAAGCCGTGTGCGGCGAGAGCACTGGCGTCCCGAACGCCGCCGTCGATCACGAGCCCGGCGATACCCCGGGACTCGGCCGACGTGGTGAGCACCTCTCCCCAGTAGCCGAACTCCTCGTCCTCACTGCCGACGTCGACCACCAGCACGCTTCCGCGCCGGCGCCCGGGCCACCGCCACGTGGATGGCGAGGTTGTCACCCGGACTGCAACGCACGGGAAGGGCGGGGCCGGCCAATCGTGCCCCGGGCCAGGCGGCGTGGATGCGGGGGTGCATGGGGCGTCCGCCGGACTCGCCCACTGTGGCGGCGCCGAGCGCCAGGAGCTCGACGGCAACTCCCCTGGTATCGCCGTCGCCGGAATCAGCAGTGTGGGTGTCACGCATGGATGGAACCTAGGCACACCCCGCGTCGTCGTCCACTCACGGTCCCGTCATCCTCCCCGACGACCTCCATCACCCGCCGTCCACGGCAGCGGCCACCTCCCCCATGGCCTCGAGCTGTTCGATGTACTGCGCGCGCGAGTCGTGTCGGAACCGCAACGCCAGCCCCGTGGCCCCGATGTCGCCGTACCGGCGCAGTGCGGTGGCGGTGGCGTCGGGGGCGCCGGCGGGATCGAGGGGTGGCTCGGGGGCGAGCACGATGTCGAACGTCCCGGGGCGCGTCCGCGAGGGCCCCGGGCCACCTCGTCGGCGCGCAGCATCGTCTCGAGGTCCTCGAGGGACAGGCCGAAGGGGATCCACCCGTCTCCGAGCTCGAGGGCCCGTGCGCAACGACCGCCGGGTCCGGCCACCCACCCAGATGGGCACGTGCGCCTGCGACGCCGCTGGGCTCGACGACGAACCCCGAGTACTCGAAGTGCGTCCCCTCGTAGCTCGGGGTCCGCTGCGAGAACGATGCCCGGATGGCACGCAAGCGCGTCGTCGGCGCGCGCCCCACGTCCTGCGAAGGGCGCGCCCAGGAGGTCGAACTCCGGCTTCCAGCGATCCCACCCCGACGCCGAGGATGACCCGGCCCCCACTGGCGACGTCGAGCGTGCCGTAGCGCTTCACCACCTCGAGGGGATGGTGGTAACCGAGCACGAGCACGTGGGTCAGCAGCCCGATGGTCTGGGTCGAGGCGGCCACGAAGCTCAAGGTGGCGAGCGGGTCCCAGTAGCGCCCGCCCCGAGTCGCCGCCGTGGGTGTCGGGATGACGACGTGCTCGGGACACGACACCCACTCGTAGCCCAACCGCTCGGCGGCGCGAGCCACCTCGACGATGTCGTCGATCCCGCCCTCGACTTCCCATGCGGGGGGATCGAAGCGGGGGTTCAGGTTCACCACCGGAGTCACGATGCCCAGCCGCACCGGGCCCTCCTCCGCCGTCACGGACCTTCCGCCCCACGCCTTGATCACACCAGCAGGGCGATCGCGGCGATGACGCCCACACGATGATGACGCGCGCGCAACAGCGGGGCCGGGAACCGCTTCCCCGAGCGCGCCCCCGACCTGGCCCCCCACGATGGAACCGGCGGCAAGAGTCCCGCCGCCTCCCACGCCACGTGGGCGAACGACGATGAACAGGAGCCCGGCGACGCCGTTGACGAGAAAGGCGAGCACGTTCTTGGTGGCGTTGAGCTTCTGGAGGTGATCGCTCAGGAAGATGCCGAGCAGCGACAGGAGAATGACGCCCTGGGCGGCGCCGAAGTACCCCCCGTACACGCCGGTGAGGAACACGGACCCGAACAGCACCGGGCCGCCGTGGGTGGGCCGGTCGGGTCGCAGCGCCAACCGTGCCGACAACCGCGGTTGGAGCGCCACCAACACACAGGCCATCAGGATCAGCACCGGGCACCACATGACGGAACACGCTCCCGGGGAGCGCCAGGAGCAAGTACCGCCCCGTCACGCCGCCGATGACCGAGGCGATACCCAGGACCAGCAGCCGAGGCCGCTGGCCCCGTAGCTCGGAGCGGTAGGCGATGGCACCGCTGAGCGATCCGGGCACGAGCCCGACGGTGTTGCTGACATTCGCCACAACCGGCGAGAACCCGAACGCCAGCAAGGTGGGAAAGGTGATCAGCGATCCCGATCCGACGATGGTGTTGATCGTCCCGGCGACGAGGCCCGCGCCCACGATGGCAAGGGCTTCGAGCACGGACATGGAGAGGGTCTACCGGAGTGGACACGGTGGCTCAACATCATGGGTGAGGACCCCGGCTGTCACAATGCCCTCCGATGCCCGACGCGCCCCGATCCGACGACGCCGGGACGCCCGAACCACCCGACCCCGCCGGGTCGAAACCCGGTGCCACGCCACCGGGACCCCCCGAACCCGCCCCACCCACACCGCTCCCACCGCCGCCGTTCCGTCCTCCCCCGCCACCGGGGTATCCGCCGCCATACCCCACGAGCTCCCCGCCGCCGGGATACGGGCCAACCGGATACGGGCAGCCGGGTCGGGCAGCCGGGATACGGGCAGCCGGGATACGGGCAGCCGGGATACGGGCAGCCGGGATACGGGGCGTCGCAGTGGAGCCCGACACCGGCCACGTCGCCCTACGCCAACTACGGGGCCCGGGTGGGCGCGTGGCTCATCGACTGGGTCCTCACCAGTGTCGTCGGTTCGATCGTGTTGCTCCCGCTGCACGCGGTGAAGCACGCCAGCTCCGCCGTCGCCGGCGGGTCGGCGAAGCCGCTGTTCAATGTCACGATCACCAATCAAGGCGCGATCCTCTTCGCCCTTCTCGTGATCATCTACGCCACCGCCTTCACGGGGTCGGCGCGGGGACAGACCATCGGCATGATGGTGGTGCGGGCCAAGGCGGTCGACGCGGTGAGCGGCGCACCCATCGGCCATGCGCGCGCACTGGCTCGGGTGCTCTTCGAGTACCTCATGGTCCTTCTCCTCCTCGCGCCATGGGTGCTCGACATGTTGTTCCCGCTGTGGGACGCGCGCCGACAGACGCTGCACGACAAGGTGACCAACACCGTTGTGATCCGCACATGACGACTGATCCGTCCCTGATGTGATCCCGACCTGAGAGAAAATTGCTCGGCGGGCACAGGAGTTTTTCTGAGTCCGAACCTGTGAACACGGCCGATGCGACCACACGTGCAAAGAGTCGACAGGGCCCATGTCGATCGGTAAGGTCGCCGCCGCATGGGCAATTCTTCGATTGCTTGCCCAAAACCCAATCCCGTGAGGGTCTTTCGGCGCGCACGCGAGAGACCGTGACGGGCGAGGGGCGAGCGCGATTTGGTGCACGAGCAACACATGTGACACACGTTCACAGGGAGCTGCGTTGTTCAGCCTGATCCGATTCTCACCACCGCGCCACTGCCGTCCGACGTGAACGGGTCGGCGTGATCCGACACCCCGCTACCAAGGTCGTGGCCGCGCCCCTGGTGACGGCGACCGCCGTGGTGGCGGTGGATTCCGTCGAGGCTGGCTCCATCGCGACCCATCTCGCGGATTCGAGCGCCACGCAGCCCACCGCGCCGGTCCAGCAGGTCCAACCGGCCCCACCGACGACGACGATGCCGGTTGCCCACCACGACGCTCGCCCTCCCACCCACCACCACGAGCACCACCAGCACCACGACGCACTTGTGGCCGACGAGCCCGCCCCCCCGGCACCTCGAGTCCGGCGAAGATCGCCGCCAGGGCCCCGGTCAAGGTCGGGGCCCCGTCCGTGACGCGGCCCTTGAACACCGCCATCGTCGGCCCCCACACCGCCAAGATCGACCCTGCTGGGCGACTACGCCGGCTCGGGTGATCCCGGAGCGCTGGCCAATTTCGCCTCGATCACGGGGACCCATCCGGTGATCTCCTCGGACTACCTGCTACGCACCAGCGGTTGGGACGGCATGGACGGCGCCGGAGGATCCGAGGACTGGATGCTCAACCAGTGGCGCAACACCGGGTACCGCCTGGTGCTCGGCGTCCCCATCCTTCCCGGAGGCTCGGGGGGGACCCTGGCCGCGGGCGCCACGGGCGCCTACAACCAGTACTTCACCATCCTGGCCCAGACCTTGGTGAAAGACGGCGCCGCCAATGCCATCCTGCGGCTCGGGTGGGAGTTCAACGGCACCTGGTACCCGTGGAGCGTGGCCAACAACACCGACGCCCAGAACTTCGCGCAGTTCTGGCGACAGATCGTCAACACCATGCGGGCGGTCCCGGGCCAGCAATTCAAGTTCCTGTGGAACCCCAACGGCGGCGGATCGTCGAGCTGGAATCTCGAGCTCGCCTATCCCGGCTCGGCCTACGTGGACTACATCGGCACCGACGTCTACGACGAGTACTGGGGCAGCTCCTTCACACCGCAGGCCTCATGGAGCAACGCCGTCACCCAGACCTGGGGCCTCAATTGGCTGACGACCTTCGCGGCCGCCCAGGGCAGGCCCATCGCCATTCCGGAGTGGTCGGTCGACTTCCGCAGTGACGGCCACGGCCTCGGCGACGATCCCTATTTCATGAGCCAGTTCGCCAACTGGATCGCGGCGAACAACGTCGCCTTCACGTGCATCTTCTCGTTCAACGACACCGCCAGCGGCCAGGACAACGACATCACCGACGGCAGCTTCCCCAACGCCTTGGCCGCGTTCCGGGCCGACTTCGGCTGACCGGTCTCGCTCAGTCCTTGAGCTCGACGACGATCTCGAGGTAGGGCTGCGCACCGACGTTGCGGGCCGACTCGACTCCCCCCGGCCCACGTGGACCACCGCGCCGGGGATCACGTCAGCTTCGAGGTAGTCCCGAAAGGGCCCTTCGGAGTCGCGGTTCGGGCACCACCGCGATCCGGTCCCCCGCCACCTGGACGAGAAGATGGTCGAGCTCGTGCCGGTGCACGTCGCCCTCTTCACCCGGGGCCAGCCGCACCTGCCACACCCGCACCCGGTCGTTCTCGAAGATCGACACCGTGTCCCGCAGATCCCCGAGGACGCGGTCGCTGCTCACGATGCGCTCCACGCGCACGTAGGACGAAGCCCACGAGATGGTCCGCCTCATCGGCCGACGCCGGACCGTGCGCCGGGCGAGATGGTCGTGCAAGGTGGCGAAGACGAGGCGGTAGACCGGCTTCGGCGTCGCGCCGCGTCGCCGCCGGGTCCGCTCGGGCGCCAGCCGTCGCGCCCCGGCGGGAAGCTCCTCGAAGCGAGTCGACGAGCAGACCGATGAGCAAGTCGACCGAGGCCTGCTGTTCGTCGGGGAATTGCTCGACCAGTCGGTCCTGGTCGGCGAGGAACGGACGAGTTCTCGCCGCGGCCTCGGGGATTGGACGCCTGGGCCAGCACACCCTCGATCCACGCCCGCACCTTGTCCTCGGGCGAGGTGGCCCGGGCCATCCGGTGCTCGAGGTAGCCGAGCAGCGTGCGCCGGCCGTCGTCGAGGAGAACCAGCATGAGCTCGTCCTTGGACCGGAACACCCGGTAGAAGGTCTGGGTCGACAGGCCCGCCTCGGCCAACACCTCTCGCAGCGACGGGTCGATACCGCCGGTGCGCTCGATCAGCCGGTAGGTGGCGTCCACGACGCGCCGGACGTCGTCGACATACCCGGCGTGTCGGTCTCCGACGCTGCGCTCGAGCGCCCGACCGCGCCAGCGTCTCGGTCATTCCCGGCATTCCCGGCATTCCCGCTCCTCGCAGCACACTGTTCTCCCACTCTAAGATCACCGTTCTCGTCGGGCAAGGTTCCGGTGGTCGACACGGGCATCTCGGTCCGAGGGGCGGGAGGTGACCGGACCATGAACGGCGAGCTGACCATCGGGGACATCTTCCGCAATGCCGCTCGCGCCACCCCGCACCGGAGCGCGGCGGCTCTGGGCGACTCCACACTCACTTTCGCCGAGATCGACGAGCCGCCAACGGCACGGCCCGGGCCCTGCGGGGCCTCGGGGTCGGCCACGGCGACGGCGTCGTGGTGTGGAGCTCGACGAGCCTCGACCTCGTCCCTCTGTTCGCCGCGCTCGCCAAGATCGGGGCGGTCTTTGCCCCCATCGGCGCCGCGCTGGGCCTCGACGAGGCCGTGGCGGTGGCGGCGTCGGTCACACCGGCTCTCGTCGTCGTCGACGGCGCCCACGGCGAAGGGGGCGAGGCGCTGGCAGGCCGCGTCGACGCCCCCGTCGCCACGGTCGACGGACTGGCAGCACTCGGTAGGTCCTCCCACGACACTGCGACCCTCGCCGGCCCGGGATATCACCTTTCGACCTTGGCCCGCGCCGCGGCGGCGACCGACGTCCGCACCGAGAGCTTGCGCGAACGAGACCCCCAGGTCATGTTCTTCACGAGCGGCAGCACGGGGCGGCCCAAGGGAGCGATCCTCTCGCACCGAGTGAACGTGTTGCGCAGCCAACGCCGGCGCCTTCTCGAGCCGCGTGGGCCATGGTGTGCCCGTACCCGTTGTGGCACATGGGAGCCTGGACCATCGCCCTGCAGCAATGGCAGGGGCGCGACCTGGTGGTGTTCCTCGACCAAGCCGATGCCCCTGGCATCACCACGGCGGTGGCCCGCCATGGCGCCACCCGCCTCAACGCCATCCCTGCGGTGTGGGGACGGATCCTGGCCTCTGCCCCCGGGACCGGCGCGGTGCCCGCACTGGCGCTCGTTGCGGTTCGCGGACACCGGGACCTCGGCCACACCGCTCGAGCTGCTCGAGACCATCGAGCGCGCCGCGCCACGAGCCCATATCCGCGTCTTCTACGGGTCGACCGAAGCGGGCAGCGTGGCCTCACTGGACCATGCCGACATCCGCCGTAAGCCCGGGGAGCTGTGGCGTCCCCGCGCCGGGTACCGAGATTCGCGTCCACCCCGACGGCGAGCTGTGGACGAGCGGGCCACTGCTCTTCGACGGGTACCACGGGGACGCGGCCGCGACCGCCGAGGCGCTCGTCGACGGGTGGTACCGAACCGGGGACCTGGCCGAAGTCGACGACGACGGCTACCTCACCATCGTCGGCCGAGTGCGCGACGTGATCCGCACCGGAGGCGAGACGGTGTCTCCGGCCGAGGTCGAGGCGGTCGTCGCCGCCCATCACGCCGTGGGCGACGTCGCGGTCGTGGGCGTGCCCGACCCGGTGTGGGGCGAGGTCGTCTGCGCCGTGGTGGTGGTGGCCCCGGGGGCGGACCCGCCCTCGCTCGAGGACCTCCGGGCATCGTGCGCGGGCTCGCTGGCGCCGTTCAAGCACCCCCGCCGGCTGGAGATCACCGATGCCATCCCCCGCACGGCCTCCACGCTCCAGGTCCAGCGGCGCCTCCTGGTCGAACGGTTCTCCTGAGGAGCCGGGCGGCGCGGTCCCGCCAGTTGCAGAACACTGTTCTCGGATTTTATGATCGGCGTTCTGGCGGCCGGGGCGTACCCGAGCCGGGGGCAGGGTCGGAGGTGACGGGTCAGGTGGAGCGCGAGCTTCTGGTGACGGGGATCGGGGGCCAGGGCGTCCAGCTGGCCGCCTCGGTCCTGGCCCACGCGGCGGTGGCGGAGGGACGGACCGTGCAGGTCTTCGGCAGCTACGGGGGCATGATGCGCGGCGGCAACACCGAAGCCACCCTGGTGGTGGCGGACGGACCGATTCAGTCGCCCCCGACGGTGCAGCGCGGCCTGGTCGGCCATGCTCATGCACCACGAGTTCAGCGAGCACGCCCTGTCGTGCCTGGGGCCGCACAGTGTGGCGCTGATCAACTCGACGGTGTTCGAGCCGGCGGTGTTCGAGGCCATGGTGCACGCGCACGGCCGGGGTATGCCCGGCACCGTCGTCGACGTCCCCGCCGCCGCGATCGCACTCGAGCTCGGCAACGTCATGGCGGCATCGATGGTCATGGTGGGCGCCTATGTGGCGGTGACGGGACTCGTGTCCATGGCGGCACTCCTCGGCGCGGCCCGCGACGCGCTCCCGCCGTATCGCGCCCAACACGCCGAGCTCAACGGGCGCGCCCTCGAGGCCGGGCTACCGCAGCGCGCCCCACGACGTCGCGCCGGCATGGGTGGCGGGTCCGGTGTCGGTCCCGTGAAGCAGCCGAGTCACCCGGGGCACGGTCGTGATCGACGTGGATGCGTGCAAGGGATGCGACTTGTGCATCGACGCCTGTCCTCCCGAGGTCCTCGTGATGACGACCGAGACGGTGAACGCCCGCGGCTACCGCTTCCCCCTGCTCCTCGAAGGATGCACCGGGTGCGCGGCATGCTCGGCGATCTGCCCGGACTTCGTCTTCCAGGTCTACAAGTACGACACTCCCCTGGCGGCGGCGGACCGAGTGACCCCGAGGCTGATCGAGGGATCCGAGGCGATCGCCGACGCCATGATCGCCGCCGGTTGCCGGTTCTTCGCCGGCTATCCCATGACGCCGTTCACCGAGGTGCTCGAGCACATGGCACGCAAGCTCCCCGGCGTCGGCGGCGTGTGCATGAACGCCGAGAGCGAGATCGAGGCCGTCGGCATGGCCTGGGGGGCGGCCGCCACGGGGACGCCGGCGGCAACCGGGTCGACGGGCCAGGGCCTGTCGCTCATGCAGGAGTCGTTGGCCGAGATCACCCTGGCCCGCCTGCCCCTGGTGGTGCTCAACATGGCCAGGGCCCAGGGCGACTACTTCCAGGCCACCCGCGGCGGTGGCCACGGTGACTACCGCCATCTGGTCCTCGCCCCCGCGGATGTCGCCGAGGCGGTCGAGCTCGTCCAATGGGCGTTCCACCTCACGGCCCGATGGCGAAACCCCGTCCTCGTGCTCGGCGACTACTACCTCGCCCACACATCGCAGTCCGTCGAGGTCGAGCCCATCGACTTCGGGCCCCGTCCGGAGACCGACTGGGCCCTCGACGGGTCCACCGGCGGCTCAGGGCGGGCCAAGCTGGTCTCGTTCCTGGGCTCGGTCAAGCAGCGCGACGACGTCGGCTACGACCTGTCCGACGCACTACGCGGCCTGTGTCAGCGGCCACGCAGTCGATGCTGGCGTCGGTCGACGCCCAGGGCCGAGTGTGTCGCCACCGAGGACGCGGATGTGGTGGTGGTGGCCTTCGGCACCCCCGCCAAGTACGCCAAGGCGGCGGTGCGCGCCCTGCGGAGCGACGGGGCCGGGTGGGCTTGGTCCGGCCCATCACCTTGTTCCCGTTCCCGTCCGACGCGGTGGCGAACGCGGCCCAGGGCGCTCGAGCCGTGGCGGTCTACGAGAACAACCAGGGGCAGATGATCGACGACGTCCGGCTGGCGGTGCTCGGTCGCGCCCCGGTCCACTTCATCGGCGGACTGAGCCTCGACAGCTCGGGCTTCGGCATCGCCCCCGATCTCGACGTCTCGGTCCTGCGCCGACGGATCGAAGACGTTCTCGTCACCTCGTCGTGGGCGGCGCCATGACCCGCACCACCCGGATCGACGGGCAAGGTCGTGCTCCGCACCGACCGACCGCCACGACGAGCCGGCCCGACTGGTCGACGACTTCACCCCGGCGTTGATCGACGTGGGCGCCCATCACCTGTGCCCCGGGTGCGGGGAGCCCATCGCCATGCGCGCCGCGCTGGAAGCGGTGGCGGAGCTCGACCTCGTGCCGACGCACGATCGCGGTCTTCGGCATCGGCTGCTCGACCGCATTCTCGAACAACCTCGACATCGAGGTCCTCCAGGCGCTGCACGGCCGGGCACCGTCGGTCGCCACCGGGGTGAAGCGAGCCCGACCCGACACGGTCGTCCTCACCATCCAAGGCGACGGCGACATGGTCAACGAAGGGCTCCAGGAAGTGCTCCACACCGCGGCACGAGGCGAGAACGTGACCTGCGTCATGCTCAACAACGGAGTCTTCGGAGAGACCGGCGGGCACATGACCTCGACGACGGTGCTCGGGCAACGCACGAAGACGAGCCTCGAGGGCCGCGACCCGGTCGCCCACGGTCGCCCCATCCTGCTCGCCACCTTGCTGGCACAACTCGACGGCGCTGCCTATGTGGCCCGGGGGGCGGTGAACAGCGCCGGCAACGTGGCCCGCACCAAGAAGATGCTCCTTCAGGCGCTGCGCACCCAGACGGCCGGGGCCGGATTCTCCTTCGTCGAGATCCTCACCATGTGCCCGACGGGATGGTTCATCGAGACCCAGGACGCTCCGGAGTATCTCGCCGAAAACCTGGCCACGATCCACACCGGAGGTGTCTTGAAAGACGTCCTGGGCGACGCCGGTCCCGACGGACGCGGCCGTGACACTCGGACCGGACTCGCTCGTGTTGTGCTCGGGCACGATCCCCCGCGACGTCACTTTCCGAGAACGACTGGCGGCGGCCTCCGACGCCGGGTACGACGCCATCTCCCTGTGGGGGCGCGACTACGCCCGGGCTCGGAGCGACGGCCACGATGACGCCGAGATCCGCACCATGCTCGACGACCATGGCCTGGTCGTGGCCGAGGTCGACCCGGCCTGGTGGTGGACACCGGGTGCCGCCGAGGTCGGCCGCTAGCTTGGTCGACGTCGACCCTCTCGACGTCTTCCGCTACGGCGAGGACGACCTGCTGCGGCATCGCCGCCGCCGTCGGAGCCCGCTCGCTCAACGCGGCGGAGGTCCTGGGCGGGACGTGGACCGTCGACGACGCCGCCGAGGCCTTCGCCACGCTGTGCGACCGCGCCGCGGACCACGGATTGCTCGTCCACCTCGAGTGGCTGGCGTGGTCCCGGGTGCCGGACCTGGCCACGGCGTGGGCGGTGGTGCGCGGCGCGGACCGGCCCAACGGGGGTCTGAACGTCGACACGTGGCACTGCGCCCGCACCGGCACCACACCCGACGACCTCCTCGCCCTGCGCGCCGACCGGGTCTTCGCCGTCCAGCTCTCCGACGCGCCGCTGGCAGCCGAGGACAACCTGATCGAGGCGACGCTGCATGCCCGGGCGCTGCCGGGCGCCGGGGAGCTCGACCTCACCGGCTATCTCGGCGCCCTGCGCGCCGCCGGTGTGCGTTGTCCGGTGGGCCTCGAGGTGTTCTCCGACTCCCTCCACGCCACCGGAGCGCGCGCTGCCGCCGGTGCCGCCGCGGCGGCGGCCCGACGCGTCCTCGACGCGGCGCGGTGGTCGGATGGTCGCGATGATGCCTAGGGTCCGACGATGACTTCTGCGCTCAGAGGGAACGAACCGCTCGGCGTGGTCGTGGTCGGGACCGGCTTCGGTTGCTACACCCATGTCCGGGCGCTGCGCCACGCCGGCTTCGAGGTCCGGGCCCTGGTGGGCCGGGACCTGGCTCGGACCGAGGCACGCGCCGCAATGTTCGAGGTGCCCCGGGCCTGTCGCACCCTCACCGAGGCACTGGCGCTCCCAGACGTCGACGCCGTCACCATCGCCACTCCACCCCACACCCACGCCGAGCTCGCCCTCGAGGCCATCGCGCCGCCCGGCACGTCCTGTGCGAGAAGCCCTTCGCCCGCGACGCGGCACGAGGGACGGGCCGTGCTCGACGCCGCCGAGCGGGCCGGGATCGTCCATCTGCTGGGGACCGAGTTCCGCTTCGACGCGGGCCAGGCTCTGTTGGCCCAGGCCGTCGGCGACCGGGCTCGTCGGGCGCCCCTCGCATGGCCACGTGGCTGATGCACGTGCCGATGCTGGCCGATCGCGACGCCGAGGTGTCCCGAGTGGTGGGCGGACAGCTCGGCGGGAGGCGGCTGGCTCGGGCGCGCACGGATCGCAGCTGATCGACCAGATCCGGGCCACGCTCGGCGACTTCGCCGGAGTAAGTGCGTCGATCGTGCACGTGGTCGACCGGCCCATGACCGCCGATGACGGCTTCGTCATGCACTTCCGGATGCGAAACGGATGCGTCGGGGTGCTGCAGAGCACGGCCTCAGACCGCGGCATCGTCGTCGAGACCAGGGTGACGGGGTCCACCGGCACGGCCTGGATCGAAGGCGTGGGCGACAAGGTTCGGGTCGCCGACGCGGCGGGTGTGCGCACCATGGCCGTCCCCGACAGCCTCCACAGCGACCCGGCCCCTCCTCTGCCCGAAGGCGCGGTCACGACCACCTACGAGCAGATGACCACGTTCGGAGTGGAGTACGGCCCCTACACGCGCCTCGCCGCCACCTTTCGCGACCGGATCCCGGGCTCGACACCGCCGGCCCCGTGCCGGCCACGTTCGTCGACGGCGTGGCCCAGATGGCGGTGCTCGACGCGGCGCGCCAATCGGCTCGTCACGGCGGGGAGTGGATCGACGTCGAGCCGGTATCGCCTTCGCACTAGCCGCCTTCATCGACCCAGCCACGATCGACCCACCCGACGCGCTCTCGACCAGGCCGGAGACGATCGGGTCCGCGAACGACCACGGCCCACGATGTACGGTCACACCATGGCCGTGGCGCGGCTGGGCGGATGTGGAGGAGGACCGGTGAACCGCCGAGGACCTCCACCCCGGCGCGACGCCGGACTCCGACGACCGGTCACGACGATCCGATGTTCCAAGATCGTGCCGGTGAGTACCACGGACAGTGACTCCTTCAAGTTCGCCGCCGGCTCATGACGACTGTTCATGGCATGGCCTTCGGCGGGCGTACCGGTAAAGGCCAGGGCCGGCACCGCAAGGAGGCGCTCCCGTGAGCATCGTCGACGCAGTCACCGCCAAGCAGCCCGGGAACCTCGGCGCATCTCCCTCCGCGGTCGACTTCCGATCCATCCGATGTCGGGATGAAGGTCGCGGTCCGGAACCGCTATCTGGGTACCTGGAGCGCGGGGTTCGAAGTCGTGGCCCTGCATCTCGACGGGTACTCCATCCGACGGACCTCGGACGGCGCCGTGCTGCCCGAAGTCATCCCCTTCAGCGACGTCCGCGAGCCCTGGGGCCCTCCCACCAGCGAGATGAGCTGACCCACCGCCGCACCCGACCTCGTCGCTCCGACTAGTCCGGGCAGCCGTTATACAGCTTGACGGTATATCGGTAGCCGATGTATCTTGGCCGCATGCGACACAGTGCGGACGTATGGCCCCAGGCGATGTGGTCGACCGACCGGTACGACCAAGCGTGGGTGCCCGACGAGCGCGCCTCGCTGCGGTTCAGCGTCGCCGTCGTCTTTGGCCTGGTGGCGGCGGGCATCGCCACCATGATCTTCCTGGTGCTGGTGGTGGCACCCTCGGCCGGGGCGGCGGGAGGCTGCGGTGGCGGGTGAACCGCCGCCCGGAAAGGACAGCCCGGGTGTGGCTGGGCTGACCGTCGTCCTCACCGGCGGCGCCATCGTGACGGCGGTGGTGCTAGCTCCTCCCGCCTCGGCCCCACCCCTGCGAGGATTGGCGTGGCTGTTGTTCCTCGGTTCGTCGGTCCACGTGGCATCGACAGGATGGCTCTACACACTGTCCGATGTCCGCGCCTACGCAAGGCAGCGGCCCGTGCGGTACCGGTGGGTGCCGGTGGGACTGGTCCTGGGCGGTGCGGCGACCGCGGCGATCGCCTCTCCGGCGCAGCTGTCGTGGTTGCTGCTGCCCTACTTCGCCTGGCAGTTCTTCCACTTCCCAAGCAGAACCTGGGCATGGCCGCCCTCGCCGTCTCGTCGCGCCGAGTCGCCCCGCTCATGCCGACCGAACGCCGTGCCCTCACGTTGGCAGGAGGGTCCGGCATCGTCGGGCTGCTGGCGCGTCCTGCGCTGTTGCAGCTCCATGTCGACCCCCACATCGGGTTCCTCTTCGACGGTGCCGAGATCGCCTTCGTCGCCGGGGTCCTCACGGGATTGGTGGCGATGGGGCGACGACCGGCCCGGGACCGCCCCGCCGGCGTGAGCACTGTCTATGCCATGGCCCTGTTGTTCTCCCTCCCCGTCTTCGTCTTCACCTCGCCCTACGCGGCGGTGGGGGGAATGACCATCGCGCACGGGCTCCAGTACCTCCTGCTCGTCGGGCTCGTGGCCGCAGGAGGGCGTCCAACGACACGCCTGCGCGGCGTCGTCGTGCTCTGCAACATCGGCCTGGTGGGCGGAGCGCTGCTCAGTGGCGCGTCGCATCTCCACGGCTCGGTGCCCGCGGTCCGACTCCTCTTCGGGGCCTATCTCGGCGCCGTCATGGCCCACTTCGTCATCGACGCCGGGCTGTGGCGGATGCGTGACCCGTTCCCGAGGATGTTCTTGGCCCGCCACCTCCCCGCGCTCGTGCCCCCCCGGCCTGAATCCGGCGCGTCCCCATCCGGGGCGCCCCATCCGGTGTGGTGATCCTCTGCAATGGATCGTCGGCCGATATACGATGACCGCCGTGGTCAGATCGAAGGCGAAGCACGGCGACGCGCCCGGCCCCGCCGAAGCGCTCGGCACCTTCGGCCGCTATGCCGGCCCGGCCACGTTGATCCTGTCCAGCCTGGCCGAAGGCACCAAGCACGGCTACGCGCTGACCAAGGACATCGAAGCCTTCGCCGGTGTCCGCCTGGCGCCGGGCACGCTGTACGAAGCGCTGAGCCGACTTGGAGAGCCAGGGCCTGATCGAAGCGGTCGACAGCGACGACCGTCGTCGGCCCTACCGGCTGAGCGCGGCGGGGGCAGCCGCGTTGCGGGCCCATCTCGACGCGCAACGCCGGGTGGCCGACATCGGGCTGCAACGCCTGGCCGGCAGTTGGGGATGACGTGACCGACCCCTCGGCCCAGATCGCCCGGCGCGCCGCCACTCTGCTGCGTTGGTACCCGAAGCAGTGGCGCGCCCGCTACGGCGACGAGTTCGCCGAGCTGCTCATGTCCGAGCTCTCCGAACACCCACGCTCGTGGCGACGCAGCGCGGACGTGGCCCGAAGCGGGTTGACGGCGCGCCTCTCCTCCGCCGGGCTCGGTGGGCACACGCTCGACCCCAACGACCAGGTTCGAGCCAGCCTGGTCTCGGTCGTGAGCGCGGTGGCGGTCTTCCTCGCCTTCGGCGTGGCCATGTGGGCACAGCTCACCATCGGCTGGCAGTGGTCACAACCGAACACCTCGGCCACCAAGGTGGCCATGATGGTCATGTCGGGCGCCATGGCGTTGTTCGTCTGCCTGGCATTGCTCGCCGCGCTCCCGGTGGTCGGGTCCGTCCTCGCACGCGTCGCCCGCCGTCAGTGGCACGGGCTCGTGGGGCCGACGTCGTTGTTACTGGTCGGTGCCGGGCTCTTGATCTCGGGAGTCGGCATTTCGGCAACGGGTGGCCGGGGACCGGAGGCCACCCGTGGGCCCAGCAGGGCCTCGTGCCCGGTGGGGTGGCGGCGTTCTCATGGGCGTCCACGCTCTCGATCTCCTCGTACTGGGCCCATCCCTTCGCACTGGCGTCGTTCCCGACGGCCGAGATCATCTGGATGGCGGTCAGCCCGATGGCCATGGTCGGCCTCGTCGTGGGAGCGGCCAAGATCGTCCGGCCGGGTGGAGCTCGGGCCCCGAGCGTTGCGCTACGAGGCCCGGCTGGCGGGGGCCGCCGCGGTCGTCATGCTCGTCTTCCTGGGCGCGTGCTGCGGATGGATCGTGGACGGCGGGCCCGGGACCGCGGAACCTCTTCCATGCCGGAGCCATCGACGTGGCCGCGGTGGTCATGATGGGCGTCGCTCTGGTCGTCGTGGCTCGAGCGGTGTCCTGCGCTCGTCGCAGCAGACTGGTCTTCCCCACACCCTGACCTCTTAGGCACACTGACCTCGTCGGCCTCGACGGGGCTACCACCCGTAGTGTCCGAATACCCGATCGCTCGCCCGAGCAGGAACGTTTCCGAGCGAGCCGGCAGGGCCTGGGTCACCTGACAAGCAAGGAACGTCGCCGGCCAGCTTGAAGACAAGGGCGTCGAGGTCCAGTTCGTCCTCTGTGACCTAGACACCAAAGATGTCGCGACCTTCGAAACGGTCTTCGCTGGCGGATGTACTCCGATACTCCGAACGCCGTTCCCAGCCCGAATGCCAATGCCCAAGCCGAGCGGTTCGTGAGAACGGTCACAGCGGAGTGCCTCGACCACCTCTTGATCGTAAATGGGTGCCATCTGGAGCGGGTTCTTCGCACCAATGTGCGGCACGACGACGGCTTCGTCTTCAGCACCCAGATCCGGGCTCCGATCGATCCGTCCAACCTGAGACGCCAGACCGGGGCACTCACCGAGAGGGCAAAGGTCCCAGCGTCTCCCCCAACGAGCTCGGCCGACACTCTGGCGCGGCGTTGCTTTATGACGCCGACGTTTCCCTTGACGGCATCGCGGACATCTTGGGCCACACCTCATCGCGGATGCTAGAACGGCATTACAAGCACCGGCTCGCCGAGTCGATGAACGCGCACATTGGCCCCTATGGAGGAGCTCTTCGGGAGCGGTTGAAGCTGGGTTGCTGCAGTGATTGCTGCACCAGACGACGGAACCCGTCCTTTCGGGCGGGGTTTCTCACGTACTACCCGGTGGACCGAGTGGGCCGTAGAGTGTGGGCCGTAGAGGACTCGAACCTCTGACCCCTTGCGTGTCGTGGGACGCCCGCTTGGAAACCCAGGGCAACTGGTGTAAATGGATGCCTTGTTCGGCCCCAGTCTCACACCACTCGGCACTATTTGGCGTAAGTATGCGGTAATCGGTGAGTGGCTCCCTACTTTGCTCCCCTGCTATGGGTAACGGGGACCTCGGCCTGCGCCATGCCCCGCGGATGGCACAGGGCATGTCAGATCCGGCAGTTGCGAACGGATCGGTAGATGGATCGGTGAGGCCGCTTTGTAGGCACTGGGCATACTCTGTACCCGTGACGGAGCGACGGAAGGTCGTTGGAGCGGGAGCCCTCGCCGCAGCCGTTCTGGGAATGACCCTGTCGAGTTGTTCGTCTGGGAAGTTGGTCCTTCTTGACGTGACGTTCCGGCCTGGCACACCATCAACTACGGCATCGTCCCTCCTTCACAAGTGTGGTCGGAGTTCCACTGTCCGCCGGATCGATTCTTTCAAAAGGGCCGACGGATCCTTGGGAGCCGAGATATTCACGAACTCCGGAGCAGTGTCAGATCCATCGGTCCGGACGATACTGAGATGTCTCGATGGGTCGTCTTCAGTTGATTCGGTCAACACAGTGTTCCTTGTGTGAGCCGTCAGCGCTGGGATCACAGAACGGGACCACCCCAATGTGCCGTCATGAGCGGTCGAGCAAAGTCCAGCCAGTGTTCGACGCGCTCGGGACTGCTGCTCGGGTATGGCGCCTTGTATCGGATGGGCTCCCCAAGCCTGCCGACGATCATTCGCACGAGCCGAGCCATCAGCCGGTCGTGAACGGTGGGCCGGAGAGGACTCGAACCTCTGACCCCTTGCGTGTCATGCCTCTCTAATGGGTCGCCCTACAATTTTCTCCGTCGAATCGGACTGGCGAGAAAGTGAATCCGACACATGCCACAGAATCAGCAGGAACGGAACGCGGACTTTGCGGTATTGCATGACACGTTCGTCGCTCTAAGCGTTTGGGAATCTTTCGTTCGCGATGAACAGGTGTCAGCGGGACGCCTAAAGCCCGCATTGAATTTTTTAACCGATCTTGGTTTGCTTTCGGAGGAAACATTTGATGCGTTTATGCAAGGTGATCTTCTTGACTACGAAATGATAGTGACGATTCTGTCGGCCCACATCAATGGGATACTCACCGCGATCTACGAACGAGAACAGGGTTACGGCGGGAGTATGGTTCCTGCGATCACATGAACTCTTCGTGGGCCGTAGAGGACTCGAACCTCTGACCCCTTGCGTGTCGTGGGACGGACGCTTGGCAGCCGGTGCCAGCCGGCGTCAATGGGTGCCTGGTAGGCCCGGCTTCGAATGCACCGGGCGTCAATCGGCGTTAGCCGGTGTCAATCGGTGAATGGCTCCCTACTTGGCTCCCCTGTCGATGGAGTATGCGGGCCGTCGGGGCAACTCAGCTCTGGCATTTCGCGGGTCACCATGTCCGTCAAGATGCTCATCGTTGACGGCACATTTTCCCCACTCGGGGATAAGGAGCGCGAGGCGAGAAGTGTCGCTCTGGGGCAGCTCGCTCGGCCCGTCCGGTCGTTAGTCGATCGTCAGGCCGGCGACGGCCGCGGCCGCGCGAAGCGTGTGGCGGCCGAGGGGCTGTAGGTGGATCCGGGTGCAGAGCAGTCCGCTCGACAGCCGCTCGACGATGCCCCATTCCCATATGGCGACGGGGTCGAGGTCCATGCGTGCGCCCAGCCAACGGGCCCGGTGGAGGGGGTCGCCGACCAACAGCTCGACGGGGTCCCCCCGCATGAGGACGCCCAAGTCGTATTCGGCCTCGGCGAGGAGGCCGTCCGGGTCGATCAGCTTGAAACCGTCGCCGCACTGGAGGGCGTTCAATTGGTGCACGTCGCCGTGGACCAACACCGACCTTTCGTCGCGGTGCGCCTGTTCACGCTTGCGGGCACAGGCAAGGGCGTGGTCGACCGCCTTTTCGGAGCAGGGACGGTCCAGCTCCTCCCACGACGTCACGATGAAGTCAGCGAGCCAGCGCGCTTTATCGGCACCGGTGGGCAGCCCGCAGTCCGCCGCCGGCCGCCACACGCGAGCAGCGGTGGCGCAGAGGATGTCGAGGCGTCGGGAGAGGGGCAGGCCGAGCTCGTACATGGGCCGTCCCAGCCGCTCCATGAGCAGGGCGCCCCGGTCGGGGTCGTTCCGGTAGAGCACCGGACACCCATCGCCGTCGGCGAGGTGCAGGGCGGTGGCCTCGTTAGAAGCGTCGTTGCCTGCCCCGGGCACAACGACTTTCAGGACTGCCGGGGTCCCATCGAGTCGGGTCGCTTCAGCCACGTAGGCGTCGGTCCCGCCCTCGAAGGGGCGGCCGACCACGACGGACCACTCGGCCGCCAGGCTGGCAACCAGCGCCGGCAGTTCGTCAAGCCAGTCGTCGGCGCGGGCGGCGTGAGCCTTGTTGCGCACGACGGCCGGCACATCGATCACCGGCGCAGTCTGACACGCGGCGTCCCGTCCGGCCCCCATATTTCACCGCCGGTGGACCAGGCGAGTTCTACCGTTACCTTGCATCCAGGCGGCTGGGGAGTGGGCCGTAGAGGACTCGAACCTCTGACCCCTTGCGTGTCGTGCTCACCATCCCCATGCTGGGCAATGTCAGCAATTGTTGAATTGTGCCATCTAGTAGGACTTTCTGGTATCTCGGCGTCCGACCCGTGATGTCCTGTGCCGGCCATTTTCACCACGTCTGTGACCAAAATGTGACCAACGGATGAGGCGCGCCAGCTTCAACTGTGCACACCTGGACCATCACCATTACCGACATCTCTTCGCCGCGACAGAACTGTCAACGCTCTGCTTGTAAGAACGAACCGGGTAGGGGCAAGATTGGAGTGGGCTTCAGAGGCCGGTCGCAGATGAGTCTGGATTTGGCGGATCGCTAGGCGGAGTTCGGAGGATCACGATAGAGCAGACCGCCCAAGTTCCCACCAAGACAAGCCACACCACAACCCTGAACCAGCCTGGAGGTCCGGCTGGCAAAATGGCTGACGACGAGAATGGAAATGTGGCGAGGGGGACGAAGTACGAGCAGAATGCGTCCAGGCCCACCCCGAGTGCGACCACCAGCACCATCCGTTCGCCACGTCCGAGGTGGCGGAGTTGTTCCATGGGTCAATCCTCCCACATGGAACTGGATCTTGGCTTGACGCTAGATCAATCCGGGAGCCCTTCCCACACGAGCCAGGGATCCGATGTTGGCATTCCCTGTATCCAACGAGTGACCCACGGCACGTCACTCACCTGCCTCTCCAGCCGATTGTCATGACGTGCTAGGCGCCCCGCACACGAGTAATTCCCGTACGCCACGTTGCGCGACCATGGCGGGGCACAGAAGGACTCGCCCGGCCGTGGTTCTTTGCCTCTCGAGCGTGGCACCACTCCGAGTCGTATTTTCACCAACGCTCCCTTTCGCTTCCTTTCGTCGCTTCTGAATTGGGGTGGATCTGTCTTCTCGTCTGCAGTTACGACGTCGACGTTACAGAGCGCATCCAACGCACGGCGAGCGCCTTGATCGATATGTCGGGCCTTACAGTAGATTCATTCAGTACCAGACGCTGGCCTTCTCGAAGGCCGCGAATCGATCCATGTTCTCACTCCCAGAGAGTCGAGCAGGAACACGGGTCCAATCTCCAACGCCGTTGAGCCCCCACTTCACCCCGCTGGGGCTGGTGGAACATTCACAATGTGGTAGTACTTTGTCCGCAAGAGACATTTTGCAGCCACCCCACTGAGACCAACGGGCATTCGAAATGGTTTCGATTGACCGGTTCTGAGAGCAACTGGTGGCCACAGTCCTTCACCGATTGGTCGACCTTCCGAATCATGGATCGTTACGGCAACTGACACTCCACTGGCGGTGGGCGTCGTTGAGTTTCCGATAATCTTCCCGCTCACAATGACCAAGCGTCCCTGGGGAGAACATCGCACACCCGAGAGCGTCGCCCTGCTCGTCCCACTAGAGATCGTTTGCTCCAAGCTCGAAGGCGAAGTACAGCCGCCGAGAAAGACGATGACCAGAGCGGAAAAGATAAGCCAGATCGCCCGATTTCTGACCTTTGCGTTGCTCAGAACCATCGCTTTCAGCCTTCCGCGGGGTTGAACTCGCTTTGCACACCATACTAGCGAATCGAGATCAGAGATTGGTTGGACAGGGGTTTCCGTAGTACCCGCCCCATACGGCAATGGATTGTCCCTCCAGGGCGTATCCCCCGCCGTTGCGTACCCACCAATGCGCTCCGTAGGCCCGAGCGTATCCATAGGAAAATTCCCACGGCGAAAAATAGACGGTGGCGAATCCGTGGAGCGTAGTCCCAGGTGAATTCCAAACGAGATAGTAATAGGGTCCAGCCAGTTCAAATAGTTCCAGGTGTCCAGTGATGTTTGAGGCTGCATTCCATTGGTACCTCGCTCGCCATTTGTTCGTCGTGAAGTCTTCTTCGACGTAGATTTCAGATCCCGCGTACGCTGGGCAGCCATAGCTGAAGGTGCGATCCAGACCAGAGCTGTCCGTCGAGTTCACGGGATCATTCCCCGCATAGCCGTATGGGGCTTGGGTGTTGTTCACCTGCGGATCCAAGGATACGAATTCGCCGGTTGCAGGGTCGTACCACCGTGCCCGCAGGTAGTAGAACCCCGAAGGCGAGTCCAGGTACTCACCGGCATAGAGGAAGGGCGTCGTGATCGATCCCGAGGTGCCTGTCTCGTTCCCCCATCCATCGTAAGTAACAGATCCTGTCACCGTCCCAGACGAGTTCGTGATGGCCCGGGTCGATCCCAACTGATCAGAGAGCAGGTAGCTGGTCGCCCCTCCCGAGACGGCGATCTGTTCGATCGGGTCGGTACCGGTTCCGTAGATGTAGTAGTTCGTCCCGTCCGACAGCATGAGCGGAAGGCTGGGCTGGACGTTCCACGTGAAGTCTGTGGTGGTCGAGGCGGTCGTCTCGCTTTGCAAGAGGCTATTGCCGTCGTAGACGTAGCTCGTGGCATTTCCGACCGAGGGAGTGGCGCTCTTCATCTGGTTGGCCTCGGTCCAGCCGAATGCGTACGTCGTACCCGATGACGGTGTTGTGGCCGTCCGGTTCCCCTCGTTGGAGTACGAGTAGGTGGTCGCCCCAGCCGGCGGCGACCCGCAGGTCCCGCTGCCTGACCCCGAGAAGCACACCTCGCTGTCGGCGTTGAAGCCTTGGGTGTTGCCACTTGGAGAGGTCGTCAGATCCGTCGACTGGTCGTAGGTGTAGGAATGGGCGCCCGCCGCCGTGACCTCCTGGAGCGAGTTGTAGGTGTTGCTGTTCGTACCGGCTCCCGGGGTCCCCGTGTCGGTTTCCGAGGTGGTGAGCCCGGCATTGTCCGGCGTATAGCTGAAGCTCACGAGCGTCGAGGCTCCGAGCTTGTCGGTGATGGACGTCAACTGGCTGGCATTGTTGTAGACCCCCGTATCGACGACCCCGTTCGGGTAGGTGAGCGAAAGCTGGTTTCCGTCCGCGTCGTAGGCGTACGTGGATGCATTCGAGTTCCAGTCGGTCACCGAGGCCAGTCGGTTTAGCGAGTCGAAGCTCTGCGTGACCGTCTTTCCCGAGGCGTAGGTGATCGACGTGTCGTTGCCGGCGGCGTCATTGCCGTAGGTGACGGTCACGCCGGCGCCGTTCTCATAAGAAGTCAACCGGTCGGCATCGTCATAGGTGTACGTCGACGTTCCCGAGCCGTCGCCCATCGTGGCGACATTGTTGTCGGCGTCATACGTGTAGCTCACCGAGTGCGTGACCCCATCCGAATACGAGATGCCGGTTACCTTGTTGTCCCCGTTGTAGGTCCACGTCGTGGTTTGCGAATCGGGGTTCGTCTCCGTCGCCTGGTTGCCGGCCGAGTCGTAGGTGTAGCTCGTGGTCTTGCCCAAGGGGTCTGTGGTCGAGGTGAGCTGGTTCAGCGCGTTGTAGGCATACGTTGTGGCGCGACCGCTTCCGTCGGAGTAGCTCGCCTTGTTTCCGTCGCCGTCATAGGTGTAGCTGACGGTTGTGGCGGCGGCGGTTCCGTACCCGTTGGTCTGCGTGGTGAGCTCGTTGGCCGAGTTGTAGGTGTAGGTCGTCACGTTGCCGTCGGAGTCGGTCATGCTCGTCTTGTTGCCGTTCACGTCGTAGGTGAAACTCGTGGTGTGGCTCAGAGGGTCTGTCTGCGACAGCATGTCCCCTCTCGCGTCATAGACATATGTCGTGGTCTTGCCGTTGCCGTCGGTCGACGAAGCCTTGTTCCCGTTCGAGTCGTATGTGTAAGAGAGCGTCGTCCCGTTCGCTTGGGTCTCCGACGCCAACTCTCCATCTGTGTTGTACGCGTACGTTGTCGTGTTGCCGTTGGCGTCGGTCGAGGACAGTTTCTGTCCCAGGGCGTTGTATGCCTCAAGCGTGGAGTGCCCGAGGGGATCGATCGTCTCCACCAGGTTCCCGAATGAGTCGTAGACAAATGAGCTGGTGAAGTTGGCCGGCGTCCCACCGATGACGTTGCCCCGGGGCGACACCATGGTGGCCTTCTCTCCCAACGAGTTGTAGGTATACGTCGTCTCGTCGCCGGCTGGGTCAGTGACCGAGGCCTGCAAACCGCTGGCGGCGTAGGTGTAGCTCGTCGTGTGCGAATTTGGATCAGTCACCGACGAGGGCTTGTCGGGGTGGGCGCTATCGGTGTAGTAGTAGTTTGTGGTGGCGGTACCACCCGAAGGAATGGGTTGTGCTGAACTCGTGAGGTCACCATCGCCGTTGTAGGTGTCGGTCGTCACCTCGCCCGTCGGTGCCGTCTCGACCAACGGCTCGTCCAAGCTGTTGAACTGGGTCGTCGTGAGCTCACCGCGCTGGTCGATGGAGGCCGTCTTGTCTCCATTGAGGTCGTAGTACGAGATGGTGAGCCCGCCCGTCGGTTGGCGGACGATGAACACCTCGCCCGTGGCGGGGTCGGGACTGGTTTCGGTGGTCGATGGCGCCGAGCTTCCGTACCCGTCGGTCTCAGTGGTGAGGTCGTACTGTGTGACTCCGTATTGGGTCTCGTCGCCGAAAGGATCGGTGACGAGCACCGTTCCAGTTCCGGACCCGTTCAGGCTGTACGACCACGTTGTGGTGCTTCCCTTGGGGTCGGTCACTGAGGAGATGCAGTCCGCTGCTGAGGCCGGGCACCCAGAGCTCGCGTAGGCAAGCGACATTGCCTCGCTGAGGGAGTCGGTCACTCCATCGAGAATGTGCGATGCTGTGCCGACCGTCGCATACCCGTATTGGACGGCGGCCCGTATCTCTCGCACTTCGTTGTTGCTGGAGTCGGCAACGAAGAGATCACCGGCGGCGTCGGTGGTGACGCCGGCGGGGACGTTAAAGAGCGCCGAGGAGGCCGCTCCACCGTCGCCCGAGGACCCAGAAGATCCCGAGGAGCTGCCGGCGATGGTGTAGATGTCGTCCACGGTCATCGAGGTGCCCCACTGGGCGCTGGTCGAAGCCGACACCTCTTGGATGCGATTGTTGGCACCGTCGGCGATGTAGAGGTCTCCGGCCACGTCGAAGGTGACGTCACGGGGTGCCGACAACAGGGCGCTGGTGGAGGCTCCCCCGTCCCCGGAGTGGCCCGAGGTCCCCGAGGAGCTGCCGGCAACGGTGTAAACGTCGTTGGCGGTCATCGAGATGCCCCACTGGGTGCCAGTGCCCGCCGCGACCTCCTGGACCCGGTTGTTGGCGGAGTCGGCCACGTAGAGGTTCCCGACTGCGTCGAAGGCGAGGCCTTTGACCGTGTTGAGCAGCGCCGAGGTGGCCGCGCCCCCGTCGCCCGAGGATCCTGAGGTCCCCGAGGAGCTTCCGGCGACGGTGTAGATGTCGTTGGCCGTGGTCGAGGCCAGCCCGAAGGGGCACGCCGACGAGCAGCTTGTCTTGGCCACGAGTTGGATGCGGTTGTTGCTCATGTCGCTGATGTAGAGGTTCCCCAACCCGTCGAAGGCGACGTTGCGCGGGAGGTTCAACAAGGCCGAGGTGGCCGCTCCGGCGTCGCCGGAGTGACCCGAGGTTCCCGAGGAGCTTCCGGCGATGGTGTAAATGTCGTTGGCCGTCATGGAGATGCCCCACTGGGTGCCCGTGGCCGCTGCGATCTCCTGGATGCGGTTGTTCTCCTGGTCGGCGATGTAGAGGTCTCCTGCCGCGTCCACCGCGACACCGGAGGGGCCATCGAGCAGGGCCGATGTGGCCGCTCCGCCGTCACCGGAGGTCCCGAAGCTCCCGGCTGCACTGCCGGCGATGGTGTAGACGTCACCGGCGGTCATCGAGATCCCCCACTGCGAATGTGTGGTCCCGGCGATCTCCTGGACCCGGCTGTTGGTCTCGTCGGCCACGTAGACGTTGCCCGACGCGTCGACCGCCGAGGAGACGGGATCGCTGAACTCGGCCTCGGTGGCCTGGGCGTTGTCGCCCGAAGTGCCCGCGGCACCGGTTCCCGCGACGGAATAGACGTCGTTGGGAGCCATGGGCGCGGTGGGCGCGGCGTTGGCCGGCACCTCTCGCACTTCGTTGTTGTTCGAGTCGGCGATGTAGAGGTTACCGACGCTGTCGATGGTGACACCGCCGATGCCATTGAAGAGCGCCGAAGCCGCCGCCCCGCCGTCGCCCGAGGACCCTGAGGTGCCAGCGGAGCTGCCGGCGACGGTGTAGACGTCATCGGCAGTCATCGAGACTCCCCACTGGGTGCCGGTGGAGACGACCACCTCTTGGAGACGGTTGTTCGTGCCGTCGGCGATATAGAAGTCGCCAGCCGGGTCGACGGCCACACCACGGGGTTGGTTCAAGAGCGCCGAGGTGGCCGCCCCCCCGTCCCCTGAGGATCCCGAGGACCCCGAAGAGCTGCCGGCGACGGTGTAGACATCATCGGCAGTCATCGAGATTCCCCACTGGGTGCCCGTGGAGACGGCCACCTCTTGGATGCGGTTGTTGGAGTAGTCAGCGATGTAGAGGTTCCCCGCCGCGTCGAAGCCGAGACCCTTGACGGTGTTGAAGAGCGCCGAGGTGGCCGCCCCGCCGTCGCCAGATGATCCTGAGGTCCCCGTGGAACTGCCAGCGACGGTGTAGATGTCATTGGCCGTGGTCGAGGCCAACCCGAAGGGGCACGCCGAGGAGCAGCTCGTCTTGGCCACGACCTGGATGCGGTTGTTCCCCTGGTCGGCGATGTAGAGGTTCCCGGCCGCGTCGAAGGCGGTGTTTCGGGGTTGGTTCAGCAGCGCCGAGGTGGCCGCCCCGGCGTTCCCGGAGTGGCCCGAGGATCCGGTGGAGCTGCCGGCAATGGTGTAGATGTCGTTGGCGGTCATGGAGATGCCCCACTGGGCGCCGGTGGCGGCTGCGACCTCCTGGATGCGGTTGTTCCCCTGATCGGCGATATAGAGGTTTCCCGTCGCATCCACTGCGACACCAGAGGGGTTGCTGAGCAGGGCCGAGGTGGCCGCACCCCCATCGCCGGTGTGGCCCGCAGATCCTGAAGAGCTGCCTGCCACGGTGTAGATGTCACCGGCGGTCATCGAGATGCCCCACTGCGAATGCGTTGTCCCCGCGATCTCCTGGATGCGGCTGTTGAACTCGTCGGCTTCATAGATGTCGCCCGAGGCGTCGACAGCCGTAGTGAAAGGAGCATCGAGTTCGGCTTCGGTTGCTTGGGCATTGTCGCCCGAGGTGCCGGCGACTCCGGTGCCGGCGATGGAGTAGACGTCGCCCACAACCCTTTGGATGGGCCCGACCTGGCTGACAGCGGAGAGCTCACTTCCTCCGTCGTAGCTGTAGGTAACGGCGCGACCCTGCGAGTCCGTCACCTGGGAGATCAGACCATTCGCACCGTAGGAAAAGACGAGGGACTGCGACGCGCCCGGGGTTACCCCCACCTCTTCATTGGCCGTGACGGTGGCAAGTTCGCTGGCGGCGTTGTAGGCCAGGGTCGTGACATAACCATTCGGATTGGACTCCTGGGTGAGCTCACCCGATGCATTGAAGGTGAAGATATCTGTCTTGTTCCGGGTAAATGTCCAGGTGCTGTTGGCGCTGTTATAGGAGAGCGTGGCGTGCTCTCGCTGCGGGGCGGTCCAGGTCCCCTGCTTGTTTTGGTAGAAATAGGCGACCGAGCCATTCTCCTGGGTCACCTGCTCGGTGTTGGACAGTGACCCCGAACCTGCCGCGATCGACATGTTGTACGAATCGGTCCAGCCGTATCCGAAGGGACCCAGGAGGGCGGCTCGCGCTGAGTCGTAGGTACGGGTCAGGCTGAGTGGGATGCCCGAGCCGGATTCAGAGAGATCCGTTACCGAGTTCGAGACCGTGCCGGTGACTGCGTCCACCAACAGTCTCTCTTTCTGCGAGGTCGAAGCAGGCGTCTGTGGATGCGAGTCGTACTCGGCCGGATTGCCTCCACCGGACGTCTCGTAAGGAAGGGTGGGTGCAAGAATGGCGGGGATGACCTCCCGCACTTCGTTGTTACTCTCGTCGGTGATGTAGAGGTCGCCGGCGCTGTCGGTCGCGATGCCGCCGGGGAGGTCGAAAAGAGCCGAGGTGGCGGCGCCGCCATCGCCCGACCACCCCGAAGATCCCGAGGAGCTGCCGGCGATGGTGTAGATGTCGTCCACGGTCATCGAGGTGCCCCACTGGGTGCTGGTCGAGGCCGACACCTCTTGGATGCGGTTGTTGGCACCGTCGGCGATGTAGAGGTCTCCGGCCGCGTCGAAGGTGACGTCACGGACCCCTGACAACAGCGCGCTAGTGGAGACTGCGCCGTCCCCGGAGTGCCCCGAGGTCCCCGAGGAGCTCCCCGCCAGAGTGTAGATGTCGTTGGCGGTCATCGAGATGCCCCATTGGGTGCCCGTGGCAACCGCGACCTCTTGGATCCTGTTGTTGTTGCAGTCGGCCACGTAGAGGTTCCCGGCCGCGTCGAAGGTGAGGCCCTTGGGCATGTTGAACAGCGCCGACGTGGCCGCCCCGCCGTCGCCCGAGGACCCCGAGGTCCCCGTGGAGCTGCCGGCGACGGTGTAGATGTCGTTGGCCGTAGTCGAGGCCAGCCCGAAGGGACACGCCGACGAGCAGGTGGCCTTGGCCACGAGCTGAACCCGGTTGTTGTAGGTGTCGTCGATGTAGAGGTTTCCTGCCGCGTCGAAGGCGATGTTGCGAGGTTGATCCAACAACGCCGAGATGGCCGCCCCGGCGTTCCCGGAGTGACCCGAGGTCCCTGAAGAGCTCCCGGCGATGGTGTAGATATCGGTGGCGGTCATGGAGACGCCCCACTGAGTTCCGGTTGCCGCCGCGATCTCCTGGATGCGGTTGTTGCCCTGATCGGCGATATAAAGGTCTCCTGCCGCGTCGACAGCGACACCCGACGGACCGTCGAGCAGCGCCGAGGTGGCCGCCCCGCCGTCACCGGAGGTCCCATAGCTGCCCGCCGCGCTACCGGCGATGGTGTAGACGTCCCCGGCGGTCATTGAGATCCCCCACTGCGAATGCGTAGTGGCGGCGATCTCCTGGACCCGGCTGTTGTTCTCGTCGGCTACGTAGATGTTGCCTGACGAGTCGATGGCCGAGGAGATGGGGTCATCGAACTCAGCCTCGGTGGCCTGGGCGTTGTCACCCGAGGTGCCCGTGGCACCGGTTCCGGCGAGGGAGTACACGTCGTTGGGAGCCATCGCCGTGGTGGGGGCGGCGTTGGCCGTCATCTCCCGCACTTCGTTGTTGTTCGAGTCGGCAAGGTAGAGGTCGCCGACGCCATCGATGGTGACGCCGCCGATGACATTGAAGAGCGCCGACGCCGCCGCCCCGCCGTCGCCTGAGGACCCTGAGGTCCCCGCCGAGCTGCCGGCGACGGTGTAGACGTCGTTGGCGGTCATCGAGATGCCCCACTGGGTGCCGGAGGCGCTGCCACCTCTTGGAGACGGTTGTTGGTGCCGTCGGCGATGTAGAGGTCGCCCGCCGCGTCGACCGCCACACCACGGGGTTGGTTCAACAGCGCCGAGGTTGCTGCCCCCCCGTCGCCTGAGGATCCCGAAGACCCCGAAGAGCTGCCGGCGACGGTGTAGACGTCGTTGGCGGTCATCGAGACACCCCACTGGGTGCCGGTGGCAACCGCGACCTCTTGGATCCGGTTGTTGGTGTAGTCGGCGACATAGAGATTCCCCGCCGCGTCAAAGCCGAGGCCCTTGACAGTGTTGAACAGCGCCGAGGTGGCGGCCCCGCCGTCACCGGTGGAGCCCGAAGACCCCGTGGAGCTTCCGGCGATGGTGTAGATGTCGTTGGCCGTGGTCGAGGCCAACCCGAAGGGACACGCCGACGAGCAGGTCGTCTTGGCCACGAGCTGGATGCGGTTGTTGCTCATGTCGCTGATGTAGAGGTTCCCGGCCGCGTCGAAGGCGGTGTTCCGGGGTTGATTCAGAAGCGCCGAGGTGGCCGCCCCGGCGTTCCCGGAGTGGCCCGAGGATCCCGTCGAACTGCCGGCGATGGTGTAGATGTCGTTGGCGGTCATGGAGATGCCCCACTGGGTGCCCGTGGCGGCTGCGACCTCCTGGATGCGGTTGTTCCCCTGATCGGAGATATAGAGGTTCCCGGCCGCGTCGACAGCGACACCGGAGGGACTCGCCAACAGGGCCGACGTGGCCGCTCCCGCGTTCCCGGAATGACCCGAGGACCCCGACGAGCTGCCCGCCACGGTGTAGACGTCACCGGCGACCATCGAGATGCCCCACTGCGAATGTGTCGTGGCCGCGATCTCCTGGATGCGGCTGTTGAACTCGTCGGCCTCATAGACGTCGCCCAAGGCGTCGACAGCCGTGGTGACGGGATCATTGAGCTCGGCTTCGGTGGCCTGGGCATTGTTGCCCGAAGTGCCGGCGGCCCCGGTGCCGGCGATGGAGTAGACGTCGCCGACAACGGACGGCGCGTGGTACACGTAGCTGCTCGCCGTCGTCACGACGGTCAACGACGAGGAGATCCCCGCCGGTGACTGAGCCGCCGACGGAGACACTGCCGCCGAGACGTTGGGGTCATAGATCACCATGTTGCCTTCGGCGGTGGCGGCATATGAGAAACCCGACGTGCTTCCGGCTGAGGCAGTGTTGAAGACACAGGAATACCCGAAGTAGAGCTCACCGGAGCCGCTCGGGGTAAGGCTCGGAAACGGTACCGAGGTGGAGGAGGATCCATTGGTGGTCCCCGTCCTGTCGACAGACCACACCGTGCTCGAACCGAGGCCTGCGGTGAACTCCTGAGAACCGTATTCCATGGTGTGACCGGAGATGGACCCCGACCAGGCGAAAGTAATCGTCGAGGATCCCGTCGTATTGACTTGCCCGAACCAGATCTCCTCGTCGGAACCAATCGACCCGTCGAACTGCACCGCCTTGGTCCAGGTGCTGACCCCACCGCCGGAAACCGACGACAGCGTGACGCTGGTGATCGGTGCCATGGCGAAGACCTCGAGCACATCACCGACGTTCTGAGGGTTGACAGAAAGGGTCGTCAGTCCCACGCCATCAGCGGTCGCGAGGCTGCCCACCGCAGAGATTGTCGGCCCCGCCGCGGCGGGTTGAACGCCAATGAGCGTTGGGCCCATCACCGACAAGGCAAGTGATAGCGCAACGATGAGATGGGTCACGCTTCTCGAGAGGCGTGTCCGGAGCAGGGAGCCAAGATTGCGTCGGCGATGATCGCCGTGCCCGACCGCCACCTGACGGGGGCTCAAAGCGGCGCGACGAAATAGCCCGAAACGCATCGGCTCATTCCTCTCCGGCTCCAAAATCGACTTTGCGTCGGTCTCGGCCTTCACCTTCTGACACTGAGTGTGTGACTGACTACACTGCGTGGTCAAGGGTTCCGACCGAAGTTGGCGGTGCCGCCAATATCTCGAGAACTCCTCAAGGCGGCACCGCCCAATGCCGATAAGGGGGTCCCCGTGGCTCGGATTGCGGTGTTAGGGCTTCCCGATGCCTACGCCGACGCCTGCGAAACGGAGCTTCGGACTCTCGGGCACGATCCCGTACGGTTGGCTCTCCCGATCCGACGTGACGTTGAGGTTCCCTCGGTGGTGCTCCTGGCCGGTGAGTTAGCGGAGCGAGTCGGTCGTGGCCTTCTACGCAGCCACCCGGAGACCGTGGTCGTGCTTATGGTTCGCAAGCCCGGGTTGGAAGATGTACGGCGAGGCCTCTCTTGGGGAGCGACCGCGGTCATCGATACCCGCACTCCGCCAAAGAGGATCGCCGCCGTCGTGACGACACTGATCGGTGATGACCTGATCATCGTGCCCAGGAACGCGGGCCGCCTTCTCACCCGCCGTTCCGACATCCTCTCAATGACCAGAGCTCAACTCGAGTGTTTGCAGCTGTTGGACGAGGGACTCACTGTCGCCGAGATGGCGATCCAGTTGCATCGATCCAAACGGTCCATGCAACGAGACCTGACGCGCATCTATCGAGGATTGGACGTCGAGGGCCGAAAGGGCGCTTTGGCCTTGGTCCACGACTTGGGAGTCCTTCCACATCCTCGTCGCCAACCACGTCCCCACTGACTGATCTTCGAAGTGGATCCACACCACACCACACCACACCACACGTGAGGTAGGCCGCTGGCTGGTCGTTCGGTCTTCGAGTGAGACGCTGGCCCGAAGGTTTCTCGTCTTTCCACCCGAAGGCGTCCCGCTTCGCCAGCGGCCCCCTATCGAACCGTGCGTGCGGTTCTCCCGCACACGGCTCTCCGACATCGTTCACCGTCAGGCATGCGCCGCCCCGTATCGCACCTTTCCGGATAGCCGGTACACCCCGAGCGAGCAGAACCACGTCCACGTGTAGCGGATGGCCCAATTTCGCCCCGAGCGCCCATGGCGGATGCTGGTAAGGATCGCCAGCCGCTCGTGGACGTAGCTGTCGATGGCGGTGAACTTCCGTGCTGAGTTTCCATGGCGGAAGTACGCCCCCCACCCCCGAAGCACGGGGTTGAGGTCGGCAATCACGTAGTCGAGCGACACGTGCGCTCTTGACCGGGTGGTCCGTTCACGGATCTTGGCTCGTATCGACGCCATGGCCCGTTGCGATGGCCACTTCTGCAAGTACCAGCGACCCCTGTACTTCCAGGACTCCACCATTCGGTGATGAAACCCCAAGAAGTCGAAGCCTTCTGTCCCATGGTGCAGTTGGGCGATCCTCGTCTTCTCTGGGTGCAGTCGCAGCCCGAGTGAAGCAATGATCGCCGCCACACCCCGCCGGGCGTCGCGGGCCCGGGTTCTGGTGGGACAGATGACGACAAGGTCATCGGCGTAACGCACCAGCACCCCCAGTCGGCTTCCCGCCGCCGCCCATGCCTCATCGAGGACATGGAGAGCGACGTTGGCCAACAACGGAGACAGTGGCGATCCCTGCGGAGTCCCCGACACCGTGTCGGTGACTACGCCTCCCTCGAACACCCCGGCTCGAAGCCATGATCGCAGCAGCTTCAACACGTCCCGATCCGACACCCGTCTGGCCACTTGGACCATCAGAGCGTCATGATCGATCTCGTCGAAACATGCAGCGATGTCGGTATCAAGCACCCAGTGTGCGCCCCGGTTGACCTCGACCCGGATGGCCTCGAGGACCTGATGGGCCGAGCGTTTCGGGCGGAACCCGAACGACACGGGTAAGAAGGCGGCCTCGAAGATCGGTTCGAGAATGATCTTGGCCGCCGTCATCACCACCCGGTCACGCACCGTAGGGATGCCGAGCGGCCGGGTCTTCCCCGGCTGTCCCGGCTTCGGGATGCGGACCCGTCGCAGAGGAGCAGGCCGGTATGTTCCGGCCCGTAACTCAGAGGCGAGCCCGTCGAGGAACCCGTCGACGCCCCCGTTCATGATGTCGGCGATGGTGACACCGTCGACACCGGGAGCGCCCCGGTTGGTGGCCACGTCGATCCATGCACGCCACATCACGTCGCTGCGGACGAGTTTGTCGTAAAGTGCATGGAACCGACGAGCAGGGTCCTGCTTGGCACTGCGGTAGAGCACACGTTGAAGGGCTCGAACCGGGTCCACGCCTTCGGCGTGGCTGACGGACCTAGCCGACATGTCGGCACTCATCAGGGTTTCTCCTCTCCTTCGTGGGCATCGACGAAGCAGGGGTCCTTCGCTCGGACCGGGTTATGTTGTCCCGGCCGTCATCACTACTACGACCCCCTCCGACTCCCTCTCGGCCGCCTGCCCCTTCCCGTGCGTGCGGTTATAGAGAGGCTCGCTCCCGGGCCGCAGACCCGGGGCCGAGTAGGGCCTCTCCAGTTCCCAGAACAACCTTCTGACCGTTCCACGTCCTATTACGCCGGGGGGTTTCTCGGTGCCCGCTCCACGATCCCTGGCACCTTCCTTGGCCTTCGCCGGTGTGTGATCGGCTCGGCTCCCCCTTGGTCGCCCTCACGGACGCAATGCATGTCGACGCTGCAGACTTCACTCACGTTGCGGACTGGTCAGTTGCCATCCCCTCAAAGAGATGTCGTCGCTCCGCTTCGACGGCGGCCTCTCAACCGACGCCGGGAGTCAGCTACCGAGGACCGTGGCGTCTCCCCGGACCGGACTTCCACCGGCTGGCTGTCCTGAGCTTGTCGCTCTCTACGCCATGGCCTCTCCTTTCATCCACGGCACGTCGAGAGCTGTCTGGACGCACCACACGCCTGCATTGTGCAATGCCCCGCCCTTCGGGCGGTTCCGACCCGCGTGCGCGGGCCGGGTCGGTTGATCACCGGAGTCGGCGTCGTCCGAGGGTGACGTTGGGCGCGCCCTGACGGCCAAACGCGTCGCTGACCAGGGAGGGTGACATTGACATTAATTGACCGGTCGCAGATGATCCCCGACAAGAGCTCGATTAGTAGGACGCACCTTCTGGCCTCGGAAGATGACGTGCGGGGTGACGTCCATCCGGATCATGAAGCCCCATGGCCGATTCTCTGTTCGTGGGGTCTCCAATCGGTGCGCTCCGGTGTTCTCGATAGGACGCCTCGGTGTTGCCACCGGTGCGGACTACTACCTCGAACGCGTCGCCAATTCTGTCGACGACTACTACCTAGGCCACGGCGAGGCACCGGGGCAGTGGATCGGAGCGACATCGGCGAGCCTCGGGCTCACCCGTGAGGTGGACCCCGCCGCGCTCCGGAACCTGCTTGACGGCCGCGGTGCCGACGGGAGCGACCTTGGCATCGTGCGCCGGGAGAAACGTCGCCCCGGGTATGACCTCACGTTCTCGGCCCCCAAGAGCGTCTCGCTCCTGTGGACCTTCGGCTCACCCGAGGTCCGTGACACGGTCTCCGAAGCACATGAACGGGCCGTGGCCGGCGTCATCGACCACCTCTCGCGCGAGGCGTGTGTGGTTCGCCGGGGGGCAAACGGCAAAGACACCTACGCCGGGTCCGGGTTCTTCGCGGCGGCATTTCGCCATCGCACCAGTCGGGCCGGTGATCCGCAGGTGCACACTCACGTCCTCATGCCCAATGTCGTCCTCGGCGAGGACGGGCGCTGGAGCGCTCCTGACGGCCGTCAGCTCTACCGGTGGCAGAAGGCCGCCAGTGCCATGTACCAATCGGCGCTACGCGCCGAGCTCTCCTGTCTCGGGCCTCGCCTGGGAGGTGCGTCGCAGCGGGCTGGGCGAAGTGGCAGGTGTCCCCCAGGAAGTCCTGCGGGCGTTCTCCAAACGCCGGGTAGAGGTCGAAAAGGCGCTGGCCGATCGAGGGCTCGACTCCGCCCGCGCCGCGGAGGTGGCCACGCTCTCCACCCGCAGCGCCAAGCCGGAGGTGACCCGGTCCACCGAGACCTTGCGGGCCGGCTGGGAGGACGAGCTCGCTGCGGTTGCCGTGCCAGACGACGACGGTGGCTTCAGAGCTGCCAGCATCGAAGACGTCCTTGGTGTCGTCGACAGCCACCGCACGCGTGACGCCGAGGTCGACACCGAAGCGATCTTCGCCGTCCTGGCCGGGGAGCACGGGGTGGCTGTCTCGGACTACGACCTCGACGCGGCGTCGAGTGCCCGGGCAGTTCCGCTCACCCTGTTGGCCTCGACCTTCAGCCGCCGCGACGCCCTGTGGGCGGTGGCCAAGGCCTTCGACGCCACCACCGCCGAGGTCGTCGCCCTCACCGACGAGCTGCTCGCCCGCCCGAGCGTCGTCCGCGTCCTCAGCGGCCCGGGGCCAAGTCGGAGGAGATCCGAATCAGAACGGGAAGCCCGGTCGCAGCGAGTCTCGGCGACCGTCGTTACTCGACGCTGGAGATGCTGAGCGTCGAACGCCGCATCACCGAGTCCGCCCGGCTCCGCCTCGGTACCGGCTCGGGACAGGTGAGTGCCGAGGTGGTAGCCAAGGCGCTCGACTCGCATCCCCATCTCGACCTCGAGCAGCGCCTCGGAGTGGAGATGCTCCTGAGCTCTGGCAACGGCCTGGAGGTGGTCATCGGCCAGGCCGGGACGGGCAAGTCGACCATGCTGGGCGCGGCCCGGGTCGGCTGGGAGGAAGCGGGTTACGAGGTCATCGGGGTGGCCATCGCCTCGCGCACGGCCGCCGCGCTCGAAGCCTCCGCCGGGATCCGCTCCTCCACCATGGCCCGCCTGCTCATGGACCTCGGAGCTCCCGGTGGTGTCGGTCTCAGCGCTCGCCACGTGGTTGTCGTCGAGGAGGCATCGATGGTGGGGAGCCGATCGCTCGATCTCGTCCAGCGCTACGCCGATGCAGCGGGCGCCAAAGTTGTCCTGGTCGGCGACAACCGCCAGCTCTCCTCCATCGACGCCGGCGGGGCGCTGCGCACCTTGTCGCGAGAACTCGGAACCCAGGTGGTCGAGCTCACCACCAACCGACGCCAGGCCGGGGGGGACCAGGCCTGGGAACGCGACGCCCTGGACCGGCTCCGAAACGGTGACATAGCGCCTGCGGTCGCCGCCTACATCGAACACGGACGACTCAGCTTCGCCGAAGACCTCGAAATGGCCCTGGCCCAGCTGATCGAGGCGTGGTGGGCTGTGCACGAACAGTCGACAGCCATCCTGGCCGTGGCACGCTCCGACGTGGCCGCGCTCAACGACCTGGCCCGGGAGCGGCGCGGCGTCGCCGGCGAGCTGGGCCCGGAGCTGCGCCTCCCCTTGGGCAAGGCGTTCTCGGTCGGCGACCGGGTGCTGTTCGAGAAGAACGAACGAGTGCCAGCACTACGCGGCCCACTGGGTGCCGACGCGTCGACCCTGCAGGTACGCAACGGCACCTTCGGGACAGTGGTCAGCGTCGCACGCCCGATCTCCGAGCCTCTGACCAGGGAGGGTGACGTCACCCGGGTTGGGGGTGACGTTCGAGGCCACGACCCGGTGCTCGTCGTCGACCTCGACGCCGGAGGACGAGTCGCTCTCCCGCAGGACTACGTGGAGGACTTCACAAGTCTCGGCTACGCCCTCACGGTGTTCCGAGCTCAGGGCATCACGGTCGACCATGCCTTCGTGCTCGGTGATGAGAGCCTGTTCCAAGAAGCTGCCTACACGGCCATGTCTCGGGGGAGGTTAACCAACCATCTCTACGCCACGACGGCCGACGACCTGCGATCAGAGATCGGTCACGAGGCCCGTGACGAGCGCCGCGACGCCATGGCGTCACTCCTCACTTCGCTCTCCGCCACGAAAGAACAGACCACGGCCCTCGACCATCTCCACGATCGGCATCCAGCGGGGGGAGGGTTGTCGACGCCGATATCAGGGGGTCCTGGAGATCAACTGGTGGCGAACGAGTTGTCCTCTCTCGGAGAGAAACTCGATGCCCTTCAGAAATCGCTTGAGGATTTGGAAGACTCCCTGGACCGTTTCGAACCCAGGGCCAGGGTGCACTCGGCGCCCACGTGGGATTACGACTCCTATGACCACGACGTGGGCATCGATGACGGGTTCGGGCTCTGAGGGTGACGTTCCTGCGACCAGAAACGAGGTGACCATCGACCGAACCCCCGGGAGCCGACCACGTCACCCTCTGGACAAATCGGTCCTAATCGGGGAATTGTACGCCGTTCCTAATGAGGGGTGACGTTGCAGGTGACATTCGTTTGGATCATGAACCCAAAGAACGAAGCCGGTCTCACATCGAGCCAGCGGGGCTCGCTGAATTGGCTCACAGGAAACACGACGCGTGCTGGCGAAACACTAGAAAACGGAGGTCCGCCATGGCGACTGACGAAGAAGGGTCCGGGGACAAGCCACTTGGTTCCGTCCGAGCAACTCAGGACTTCGGACTGCTCACAATCCCCGAAGCGGCAAAGTTCCTACGGATCGGTCGATCAGCGGCCTATGAGCTGGCACGCCGATTCGAGTCCACTGGCGGCCTCGAGGGCATCCCATGCATCAGGGTTGGCGGTCGACTGCTGCGGGTCCCGGTCGACGCGCTACGTGCGATGGTGACCATCAGACCTTGAGGACGCTCTCCATCATGTCGGCTGCGTCCCGGTGGAGCCCAGGGGTCGCATGGGAGTAGGTGTTCAGCGTGATGGCCACGTTGGCGTGTCCGAGGAGCTCTTGGACCACCTTCGGATGGGCACCTTCGTGCAGGAGAAGCGTTGCCACCGTATGACGGAGATCGTGAATCCGAACCCGCGGCAGCTCTGCCCGATCCAACGCGACCTGGAAGTCACGCAGGACATTCCTCGGGTGCAGCGGTCCGCCTGTGGTCGTCGTGAACACCAGACCCGCGTCGTTCCACACGCTCCCCGCCAATTTTCGGTCCTTCTTTTGTTGGTTCCGGTGGTCCGAGAGTGCACCGACCGTACGCGCTGCCAGATAAACGGAACGGCGACCAGCCTTGGTCTTCGGCTCGGAGAACATCGGCGCACCCTTCACCGCAACGATGGTTTGCCGGACCTCAAGGCGGGCATCGGCGAGGTGGACATCAACCCAGCGAAGTCCGAGGGCCTCGCCGCGGCGTAAGCCCGTGGTCATCAAGACGCACCAGAGCGCCCCTAGGCGGTCATCGGCGGTCGCGTCGAGGAACGCCTTGGCGTCCTGAGCCGTCAGCGTTCTCATTTCCTTGGGCTCCATCCGAGGAAGTACCACTCCCGACGCGGCGGGATTGGTCGGCGTCAGACGCCACTCGACCGCCTTGGAGAAGGCTTGCAAAAGGACCTGGTGCGCCAATCGGACGGATCGCGGACCAAGGCCAGTCCCATTCTTGCGACCCTTCTTCGAGAGATCCGTGTAGAGACGCTGGATCGCCTGGGGAGTGACTTCGGCCAGCCGCATGGCGCCTATCCGCGGTGTGATCCAGTTAGTGACCGCAGACGCGTAGAGCTCGTAGGTACTCGTCCTCAGAGACGGCTTGACGGTGGCGAGCCACTCGTCGAGCCACGGACCGAGCTGCATCGTCCCCGTCCCAGCAACAGTGTTCTTGTGAATCTCGCCGAGGAGATCACCTAAATCCTCTTCGGCCGCCTTCTTGGTACGGAAGCCGCCCTTCTGGCGCTGACGTCGTTGTCCCGTCGCGGGATCGCGCGGCAGGTCGACTTTGTACGCCCACCCCGCACCGCGTCGGTACACACGCCCTTGCATCGTTCAGTCCTTGGTCACGCACCGTTTTCGTGACGGTATCAGGACCATGTGACCAATTTGTGACCATCGGGCTGTTTCAGTCCTCGAGGCCCACTGATTCGGAGTCATCCAGGTCCTTGACCTGGGCTTTCTTGGTGGGCCGTAGAGGACTCGAACCTCTGACCCCTTGCGTGTCGTGCAAGTGCGCTACCAACTGCGCCAACGGCCCGTCCCCTGGACCCTATCACCGCCCCGTGGTTCGAACTCCTCCTGGGGGCGCCGTCGGCACTGCCGTGGCACCATGGAACGAGGCCGTTTCAGCCACAGCTGGGGGTGCGACATGAAAGAAACAGTCACCGATCAGGTCGTCTCCGATCGACGAACCGTTGACGATGAAGCGGCGGCGGCACATGCCGAGAAGGTGCGGACCGACGGTTGGGCCGTCATCGAAGACGCCATCGACCTCGATCTCGTCGACGCCATCTCGGACGATCTTCTTCGTCTCGAGCGCCATCTCGGCATCGTGCCGGCCGACAACCTCTTCGAAGGCCGGCGCACGATCCGCATCTACAACCTCTTGGTCCATGGACCTCTCTACGAACGGATCCCCGTCCACCCCAACATCCTCCCCATCGTCGAGAAGGTCCTCGATCCCGGTCTGCTCATTTCGTCGCTGTCGTCGATCTCCATCGGGTCCGACGAATCGGCCCAACCCATCCATTCCGACGACCAGCTCATCCCCCTGCCCAAACCCCACCCGCCTCTCATCTGCAACACGATGTGGGCCATCACCGACTTCACCGAGGCGAACGGCGCCACCCGTCTCTGCCCGGGTACCCACACCGCCGACCACTCCCCCAATTTGCTCGAGCACTATGAGTCGATCGCGGCGGAGATGCCCAAGGGAAGCGTCCTCGTCTGGGTGGGGAGCCTCTGGCACGGGGGCGGCGCCAACACCACGGCGCAGCAACGAGTGGGAATCGCCATGAACTACTGCGCCGGCTACGTCCGCCAGCAGGAGAATCAGCAGCTCGGCATCCCTTTGGAGACTGCTCGCCGGTTCCCTCGACGCTTACAGGAACTGTGCGGCTACTCCATCTACAACGGACTCATCGGACACATCGACAAGCAGCATCCCGGGAAGCTGCTCCTCGGCGCCGACGAGGACGCTCCCCTGGTGTGGGACTACGCCAAGGCACCGGGGACCTGAACCTGATCGCAGCCGGAGCCGAGCAGGCTTTTGGCTGGGCCTTCACTTGCGCCGCTTGCCGGCTCTGCCCGAGCCCTTGGACGACTTCGCCATCCCGGTCGGCTGCGGCTTCCCCGACTTCTTGGTCGCCTTCTTCGCAGCCTTCGTGGTCGTCGCCTTGACCACCTTCTTGGCGGGGGGTTTCGACACAGCCTTCTTGGAGGCAGCCTTCTTGGAGGCAGCCTTCTTGGAGGCAGCCTTCTTGGCGGTGGCGGCGGCCTTCTTCGGTTCGGACCCGTCCCTTGCCCACGACCATCAGCGACCCCATGGAGGGGAAGATCGTCGACTCCTCGCCGCCGGACCACGTGACCCGGAGCAGCGAGCCGCTCACCCCGGTGACGACCCCGTCCCGGGGGGCTTGGCCCACCCGCTTCGACGGCACCTGAACCCGGTCACCGACTGCGATCATTCCATCTCCTTGTCTTCATGGTGCCGATCAACAGTCATCGGCACCCGAGGCGGCGGGCGGAATCGAACCGCCGTACGGGGCTTTGCAGGCCCCTGCCTAAACCACTCGGCCACGCCGCCGCGCCGCCCAGCGAGCCTATCGGCTGGCCATGGGGATCCCGCGAGCCGAAGGCCGGTCCGTCGGGCGAACCCGTGCAGAATCGTCCCACCCGTCCTGAGACCGTCGGGTGCGACGAATCGAGGCGGCGAAGTGCTTGAATCGGTCCATGCGGATCGCGCTCATCGCCCCCCCATGGACGCCGATCCCACCCCCGCTGTACGGGGGGATCGAGCTCGTGGTGGACCAGATGGCCCGCGGTCTCGTGGCGGCGGGGCAAGACATCACCCTTTTCACGACCGGTGACTCGACATGCCCGGTGCCCAAACGCTGGGCACTCGAACACGCCGAAGGGATGCGAATCGGCATGGCCGTGCCCGAGCTCCGCCACGTCGTCCACGCCTACGAAGTGGTCTCGGACCATGACGTCGTCCACGACCACACCGTGATGGGCCCTTTCTACTCCGAGCGATACCACGACCTCCCGATCGTGACCACGATCCACGGCCCCTTCAACGACGAGCTCACCGATCTTTACCGTGTCCTCGCCCCTCGAGTGCCCATCGTTGCCATCTCCCATGCCCAGCACCGGGCCGCGCCTGACATCCCGATCGCCAGGGTGATCCACCATGGGCTCGATGCGGCCGCGTTTCCCTTTCGGGGACGGTGCCGGAGACCAAGACGGGGAGTTCTGCCTGTTCCTGGGCCGGATGGCACCCGACAAGGGCGCACACCGTGCCATCAAGGTGGCCCGCAAAGCCGGGATGCGGATCCTGCTCGCAGCCAAAATGCGAGAGCAATGGGAGCGCTCGTACTTCGACGAGCAGGTTGCCCCTCTCCTGGGGCCGGATGCGCTCTATCTCGGAGAAGTCCCTCACGAACGCAAGCTCGAGTTGCTATCCAAGGCGCGAGCTCTTCTGTTCCCGATCCGCTGGAACGAACCTTTCGGGATGGTCATGCTCGAGTCCATGGCCTGTGGGACACCCGTGCTGGCATTCCCCGAGGGTGCGGTGCCCGAAGTCGTCGAAGACGGCAAGACGGGGTTCTTGTGCGAGGACGAGACGGCCATGGCCGATGCCCTGGGCCGAGTGGACCAACTGTCGCGAGCCGACTGCCGCGCTTCGGTGGAAGGGTATTTCTCGACTGATCGCATGGTGGCGGACCACATCGAGCTCTACCGGGAGCTCCTTCGCCACTGACGGCGCACCGCCGCCGGCCGGCTCAGTCCCCGCTGCGCGAAAAGGCGTGGACGATCCGCACGAGCGACCGCCACGACCACCACCAAGACGGCGATCTTGAAGGCGAAGAGCACCAGCCCGAACACGGCGTGCACGAGCCAAAGGACGACGAAGATCCCTCCCACCACCGCCGCCACCACGAGCGCGGTGTCAAGCAGGCTGAGCCCCGATCCTTTGGTGTCGCTTCCGCTCATCTGACCCTCCGTCGGCTCCGGCTGCCCGGTGTGCTGCCCGGTGTGCTACCCACCACGCTACGCCCCTTGCGGTCCGGGCCGGGGGCAGGACCCGCCACAGCACCAGAGGAACGGGTCCAAGGTGGTAACTTCGCCTGTGTCCCTCCGTTCGTTACGCCAGGAGCTGCTGTCGCGAGCAGAGCTCCAGGGTGACGACTTCTGCACGCGCGTTCTCCGCCGCCGCGGACCAGTGGTTGGCAGGCCTCCTCACCGAGGCCACGGCGGGAAATCCCCAGGGCGTCGCCCTCGTCGCCGTGGGGGGCTACGGGCGTGGCGAGCTGTGCCCCTACAGCGATCTCGATGTGGTCCTCGTCCACCGCGGCCGCCGCGACATCAAGAAGGTCGCCGACGCGGTGTGGTACCCGGTCTGGGACGAAGGCATCCGACTCGACCACTCGGTGCGCCGGCCTTCGGAGGTGCTCGAAGTGGCCAAGGAGGACCTCCGGGCCCAGCTGGGCCTGCTCGATGGTCGGGTCGTGGCCGGAGACGCCTCGGTGGCCGAGCCCATGCTGGCCCAGGCGCTCACCCAGTGGAAGGCCCTGGCCGGGCAGTGGCTCCCCGTGCTCGCCGCCCAAGTCGACGAACGCCATCGCGCCCACGGTGACGTGGCATTCCTCTTGGAACCGGACCTGAAAGAGGCACACGGAGGACTACGCGATTTCCATGCCGTGCGCTCTGCCGCTTTGGCCGTGCCCGCTGTGGCCGACCAGGTCGACCTGATCTCGCTCGCAGCGCCACGCTCCAGACTGACCGCGGCACGCGTGGAGCTGCACCGGACGACCAACCGCGCCACGGACCGACTCCTGCTCCAGGAGCAGGATCAGGTGGCAGCCGCGCTCGGCTTCGAGGACGCCGACGCACTGATGGCGTCGATTGCCGAAGCGGGGCGAACCGTGGCGTGGGTGACCGATGACGTGTGGCGGCGGCGGTCGAGTTGGCCGGTGTCCCAACCACGGCGCCGGTGGCGGAGGAGGCGGGGACCTGCTCCCTCGCTCGACGACGGAGCAGTCACACTGGTCCCCGTCGAGCCTGGCATCGCCCTTCGCCAGGTTGCCGGGCATTCGGGGGAGGGCGAGGTCGTCCTCGAGCCGGGGGTTGCCCCCGGCGGCGATCCTGCGCTCGCGCTGCGCGTGGCGGCGGTGGCCGCTGAGCACCGACTCCCCATCAGCCGGGCGTCGCTCGACCTCATGGCCGGCACCGACCTCCACCTCCCGGACCCGTGGTCCCTGGGCATGCGGA
The DNA here is from genome assembly GCA_963796765.1 of uncultured Acidimicrobiales bacterium. GTDB lineage: Bacteria > Actinomycetota > Acidimicrobiia > Acidimicrobiales > UBA8190 > Chersky-840. The sequence goes on from CAWCMY010000003.1 coordinate 272,571, forward strand.
GCGCGCTCGTCCGGGTGCTCGCCACCGGTGCGGCCGCGATTCCGGCCCTCGAGGCCCTCGACCAGAAGGGGCTCTTCGTCCGGCTCGTGCCGGAGTGGGCGGCGGTCCGCAACCGGCCCCAGCGCAACGCCTACCACCGCTTCACCGTCGACCGGCACCTCCTCGAGGCCGCCAGCCAGGCGGCGGCGTTGGCGGCGAAGGTCGAGCGCCCCGACCTCCTTCTGGTGGGAGCCCTCCTGCACGACATCGGAAAGGGGTTCCCCGGGGACCACACCGATGCTGGAGTCTCCGTCGTCGAGGACATCGGCCGGCACATGGGCTTTGCGCCCGACGACGTGATGATTCTGGTCGGACTGGTTCGCAATCACCTGCTGCTGGCCGACGCGGCCACACGACGAGACCTGGACGACCCGGTCACCATCGAAGTGGTCGCCGCCGCGGTCAACGATCGCCTCCAATTGGACCTGCTGGCCGCCCTCACCGAGGCCGACAGCCTCGCCACCGGACCCGCGGCCTGGGGGCAGTGGAAGGCGGGGCTGGTGGCAGACCTGGTGCGCCGGGTCGCGGCGTTCCTGTCCGGGGGCGAGGTGCGTCGCACCGAACCGCTCGTGACCGATCGACACCGCGGCTTCATGCGCCAGGTCGAAAGGCTGGGACGCTCGGTGGTGGCGGCCGACCCACCCAATGTCACCCTCGTTTCGCGTGACCGTCCCGGGCTGCTCTCCGCGGTGACGGGAGTCTTCGCGCTGCGGGGTCTCGACATTCGCTCCGCCGACATCTCCGGCGAGGAAGGCTTTGCCGTCGAGACGTTCGTGGTCGAGCCCGCTCGGAGCCGTTGGCCGGACTTCAAGCTCGTGGCCGACCAGGTCGAGGCGGTGCTGCGGGGGACGTTCCCGCTCGAGGAGCGGTTGGCCGAACAGGTCCGCACCTACGCGGAGGCCCGGCGGTCCGGTGGCCTCGAAGCCCGTGGAGGTCCGGATCAACGTCGACAATGCGGCGTCGAAAGATTCGACGGTGGTGGATGTCCGCGCCGAGGACGACGTGGGACTCCTCCACCGGATCACGGCCGCACTCTTCGCTCTCGAGCTCGATGTCGTGACGGCACGGGTGTCCACCCTCGGCCACGAGGTTCTCGATGCCTTCTATGTGCGCGACGCCACCACGGGAGGCAAGGTGACCAACGTCGGGCAGATCGAGAACATCAAAGAAAGCATCAGTCGCGTCATCAACGTTTCGACAACGGATTCAGAGCGCCGATGATGACCGAAGTTGGCGAAAGAGGCACATAAAATGCTGCGGCCCGCCCCATTGGACGCCATCACCACCGGGTAGGATCGCATCGGAGCCGCATGCCATGCCGGAAGCCGCACATCGACGCCGGACGAGCCACGCCCGCAATCGCTGGCTGATTGCCGCGGTGATCGTCGCGCTCTGCGCGCTCGCAGCCGGCTCGACGGCGCTGGTCGCCACCCGAGTGACTCCTCCTCCGGCAGCAGCAACGCCCACGGCGTCTCCAGGCCGTCTCTCCGTGGTCGCCAGCCAGCCGGCTCCCGATGCCGCCAATGTGTCGTCGGACACCGGCGTGAGCGTGCGATTCACCGTGCCACTGGCCCCCGACAGCCCGGTGCCGTCGCTCAGCCCCCCTGTTCCGGGATCCTGGGTCCAGACCTCGGCCCATGTCCTGGCCTTCGACGCCACCGCTCCCCTCCCGCCCGGCGCCACGGTGTCGGTGTCGGTCCCGGGGGGTCCCGACGGCATCGAGGGCAGCGACGGCCAGCGACTCGCAAACTCCCTCGTCACGCACTTCACGGTGGCACCCATGACCACGCTGCGTCTGCAGCAACTGCTGGCCACGCTCGACTACCTTCCGTTGACCTTCTCCCCGGCGGATCCCGCCAGCGTCTCTCCCAACGAGGCGGCCACCGCCCAGGTGGGATCGTTCGCCTGGCGCTGGACCACGATGCCGAGCTACTTCATGGCGCTGTGGTCGCCGGGAATGCCCAACACGATCACCCAGGGTGCGGTGATGGCCTTCGAGTCCCAACGGCACTTGGCGACCGACGGCCTCGCTGGCCCCAAGGTGTGGCAGGCCCTCCTCCAAGCTGCGGCGGTCGACGAAGTCGACAGCTACGGGCATTACGACTGGGTGGACGTGTCCACGACCCTGCCCCAGCACGCCAACGTGTGGCGTGACGGTCAGGTCGCGTACTCGACAAGAGCCAACACCGGCATCCGGTCCGCGCCCACCGAGCTCGGCACCTGGCCCGTCTTCGCCCGGTACGTCTCGACGACCATGCGCGGCACCAATCCCGACGGGTCCAAGTACGCGGACCCGGGTGTGCCCTGGGTGAGCTACTTCCACGGAGGAGACGCCCTGCACGGTTTCATCCGGCCTGGGTACGGCTACCCCCAGAGCCTCGGATGCGTGGAACTGCCCCCGTCGCACGCTGAGGTCGTCTACCCCTACACACCGCTCGGGACGCTCGTCACGGTCGAGTAACCCGAGCGCGCCAGCCCCCGGCCTGGCGACGCTACGGCGCGGGGCGCGGAAGGAAACCGGGGCTCTCGTCGCTCTCTGATGGCGGCCAGACCTTCCTTGGCGTCAGGTCCGAGGAAGCCGAGCATCTCCAGGGCCACGGACTCGCCGAAACCGGGCAGCGCCTGGCGCAGCCAGTGATTCATGACCCGCCTCGTCCACTGCACGGCCGTGGCGCTTCCGGCCGCCAGGCGCCGGGCCACCGCCAAGGCCTCGGGAACCACTTCGGCGTCGGGGACGCACTTCGTGACGAGCCCGATGCGCTCGGCCTCGGGACCGGTGATGAAGTCCGCGGTCAGGAGGTAGTACTTGGCCTTGGCCATGCCACACAGCAAGGGCCACAACAGCGCGGCGTGGTCCCCGGCGGCCACCCCCAGGCGGGCATGACCGTCTGACACCCGGGCCGACTCCCCCATGATGCTGATGTCGGCCATGAGCGCAACGGCCAGACCGGCTCCGACGGCGACGCCGTTGATGGCCGAGACCACCGGCTTGTCCGCGCTGAGCATGCATTCCACGATGGTCCGTGCGTCGCGCCATTGCTCGAGCACTGCCTCATAATTCTCGGTCATCTCGGCGATCATGTCGAGGTCTCCCCCGGCGCTGAACGCTCGCCCCGCTCCGGTGACGACCGAGACCCGAGCCTCGGGATCGGCGTCGATCACTGCCCACACCTCGGACATCTCCCGGTGCATGCGGACGTTGGCGGCATTGAGCACGTCGGGGCGGTTCAACGTGACGACCACGACGCCGTCGGATGTGCGGTCGAAGGCAATGTGCTCGAAGTCCTCGTAGTGGGCTGGTGCCATCACGCCACCATAGGACCCGGCGCGCGGCCGGTCGCCCCTCTGGGCGTCATGAACGTCCCGTGGCGGACGGTAGCGTGAGCGATCGTGCCCGAGCCCGCCATCGTCACCGAGGACATCGCCCGACAGTTCGGCGACTTCTGGGCCGTGGCCGGTGTCGACCTCGAGATCGCCGCGGGCGAGATCTACGGATTCCTGGGCCCCAACGGAGCGGGCAAGTCCACCCTGGTGCGGATGCTGTGCACCTTGATGCGCCCGACCCGAGGCCGGGGGCTGGTTGCCGGGCACGACGTGGCCCGTGAGCCCGAGCGGGTCAGGCTCCGGATCGGCGTGGCCCTCCAAGATGCTGCGCTCGACGATCGCCAGACAGGGAGAGAGCTTCTCGACCTCCAAGGTCGGCTCTACGGACTGCGACGCGCCGAGCGATCGGTGCGGGTCGAGCAGGTCCTGCGGCTCGTGGACATCGGGTCCGCCATCGATCGGCAGATCAAGACCTACTCGGGAGGGATGAAGCGGCGGCTCGACCTGGCCGCGGCCCTGATCCACGACCCCGACATCCTCTTCCTGGACGAGCCGACCACGGGCCTCGATCCCGAGAGCCGCGCCGCGGTGTGGGAGGAAGTCCGGAGCCTCAACGAGCAGCACGGCACCACCATCTTCCTCACCACCCAGTACCTCGAAGAAGCCGACGAGCTCGCCGACCGGGTCGGCATCATCTCCCGGGGTCGCCTCGTGGCCGAAGGCACCCCCGACGAACTGAAGCGGACGGTGGGAACCGACGTCATCGTGGCGCGCGTCGAGAGCCTGACCGACACGACACTCGAGACACTGCGGTCGGTCCCCGGGGTGGACGAGGTGGTCGGAGCGCACCACGAGGTCACGGTGCACGCCGACAACGGCGCGGCGATCATGAGCCCGGTCGCACTGGCGCTGCACGACGCGGGGACGACCGTGGTCAGCCTCACGCTGCGGACGCCGACGCTCGACGACGTGTTCCTCCAGCTCACCGGGTCACACCTCCAGGACGGGGCTCCATCGGATCGAGCCGAGCAGTCCTCGGGCCACCCTGACCATCCTGAACAACCCACCCACACGGTCCCAAGGACACCGCACCGAGGGCCCGACCAATCCACCGAAGGAGTCCGGACCTGATGGTTGCCACGAGCGCGCCCACCACAGCCCTGCGGGTCCAAGCACGCCCGGCCGGTTTCTTCGTCGACGTGTCATCGATCGCCCGGCGCGCCATCCGCCAGATCCCACGCGAGCCCGAAGCTGTCATTCCCGCGCTGATCGTCCCGATCTTCTTCTACGTCCTCAACATCGGTGCGCTGTCGAAGATCACCCATCAAGCCGCCGGCTTCAGCTTCAAGTCCTTCGAGCTGCCCGTGGCCGTCGTCTTCGCCGTCACGGGGGTGTCGCGAGCGTCTGCGCTCGTGACCGACATCCAAAACGGCTACTTCGACCGGCTCATGATCACGCCGGTCCGGCGCCTTCCCCTGCTGCTCGGGCTCATGACCGCGGATCTCACCCTCGTCATGGCCCTGGCCATCCCCGTGGAGCTGGTGGGTCTCGCCCTCGGCGTGCGCTTCCACGCCGGGTTGCTCGGCATCATCGTGTTCGTGGTCCTGTCGGGGATCTGGGGCCTCGTGTTCACCGGACTTCCCTATGCCATCGCGCTCAAGACCGGGAACCCCGGGGCGGTCAACGCCAGTTTCATCCTGTTCTTCCCCATCACGTTCCTGAGCACGACCTTCGTTCCCAAGCCCTATCTCCAGGGATGGCTCGGAACCGTCGCCGACTACAACCCCATGACCTACATCCTTCAGGGGCTGCGCTCGCTCATCGTCGGCGGCGGGGGCATCCCGGGCCCATCACAAAGCTGGAACCCGGCCTATCTCGGCCAAGCGGTCCTGGCCATCGTGGCGTTCGGGGCGATTTCCCTGTCCCTGGCCCTGTTGGCATTGCGCGGGCGCGTCCGTCGGTCCTGACCGGGCGGCCCGAGGGCTCAGGTATGGAATTCCTGCAACAGCACGGCGTACTCGCAACCGGCCGCCATGCCCCCGTACCCGGCGATGTTGCGGATGAACTCGTCAGGGTCGAAATCGGTGCCGAGGCCATCGATGTAGGCCTGGTGCTCGCGCAGTGATGCCACCCCGGCGTCGATCGTCGCCGTGACGTCGACGAAATGGGTGGGGGTCGAGGTCCCTGACACATAGACGACCTTGATCCCCTGCCACGGGTCACCCAGGTCGGGAAACATCCACCGGTTGGCGGCGTCGCGACAGGCGTCGAGGGTGGACAGACCCACGGCGCGGTGATCGGCGTGGTTCACACTCCCGCCGTCGCCCCAGGTGAGCTCGAAGTTCATCGTCACCACGACATCGGGGCGCAACCTGCGCAGCGCGCCGGCCAGGTCACGCCGCAGCGCCAGGCCGGGCTCGACACTGCCATCGTCGTGCCCCAGGAACTCGACGTGGGCGACCCCCACCCGGGCCGCGCTGCGGCGCTGCTCCACTTCGCGCAGCGGTCCCGCCTGGACCGGGGCCATGCCGTCGATGCCCGCCTCGCCCCTCGTGGCCAGGACGTAGGAGACCTCCTTGCCTTGGCCGGTCCAGCGCGCCACGGCACTGGCGGCTCCGTATTCCAGGTCGTCGGGGTGAGCCACAATCGCCACGGCCCGTTCCCACTCCTCGTCCACGGCCTCCATGGGTTCTCCCTCCGGTATCGACGCTGCGAAGACTCTGCCACCGCCGGGGGGCTGGCGGGACGAGGACGGTCCGGGCGCTAGCGTGCTGAGAAGCGACGGGTGTCTCCGATGTCCGGCGACATCCACATCAGGAGCGATCGGGGCCTCGAGGCTCCGCCACGACCAGCGGGGGAAGAGAGAGGTTCCGACACGTGGACGACTCGACGTTGCTCGCCGAGCTGCTTCCGACCGCAGAGCGCCTGGTAGACCGCCATCTGGGCATGGCCAAGGAGTGGTTCCCCCACGACCTGGTGCAGTGGCGACCTCCGCCTACCCGCAACAGCCCCGATGCCGACGATCTCGTCCCCGCCGGGGTGGGGAGCGCCTTGTTCGTCAATCTCCTCACCGAGGACAACCTGCCCTACTACTTCGCCTCGATCGACAATCTCTTCGGAAGAGACGGTGCCTGGGGCTACTGGACCCGACGGTGGACGGCCGAGGAGGGGCGGCATTCGATCGTGATCAGGGACTACCTGATCATGGCCGGGTACATCGACCCCGTGGCACTGGAACGGGCCCGCATGGCCCAGGTCACCGGGGGCATGACCCCGCAGCCCACGAGCATCGCCGATGCCTTCGCCTATCTCGCTCTTCAGGAGCTCGCCACCCGGATCGCGCATCACAACACGGGCAAAGCCTTACCCGACGACGAGGGCTACACGGTCATGAAACGGGTGGCCGCCGATGAAAACCTCCACTATCTCTTCTACCGGGACCTCGTGACCGCCGCCCTCGAGGTCGACGAGTCGGGGATGATCGAGGCGATCAAACGGCAGACCTTGAAATTCGAGATGCCCGGGGCGGGCATCGTCGGCTTCGCGCAACACGCCAAGGCCATCGCCCGAGCGGGCATCTACGACCTGGCCATACACCACGACTCGATTCTCAAGCCGGTCATCCTGGGGCATTGGGACCTGGCGAACCGCCACGACCTCACCCCCAGCGCCGAGGCGGCCAGGGACCGGCTGCTCCAATTCATCACCCGGATGGGCCGGGCGGCGCTGCGGACGAAGGAGCCCAAGGTCGAGAAGGTCGTTTCAGCATCGCCCCCATAGGTCGAACCGCGGTTCTGCGCCCAACCGGTTCAGACCCTCCCTCGAGATGTCGATAGAGGAAGGGATTGCAAGCGGAGGGTAATGCCCAGAGCGCAAACGCCGGCATTGCCAGTGCCGGCCAGTGACCGATCGTCCGAGCCCCCGACGCAGATCTACGCACTGATCCCGATCGAGACTGAACGTCACGAAGGGCTCAGCCCGACCCTGCTCGCCTATGCCATGGCCCCCATGGCACTGGTGATCCTCTTGGCCTTCCGGCACTGGAACGTCGTGGCCAGAGAGCCGATATGGCTCTATGTCGTCGTCCTCGTTGTTCCGATGTTGTGCAGCCTCCTCGCCAACCGCTGGTACGCGACAGCAGCGTCGCGGCCTCGCCTTCATTTGCGCGTGGTGGCGGCGGCGACCTCTGTCACATTTGTGATCTACCTCAGTGGTTGGGGGCCGATCGCCGTGGGGGCCTACGCCATCGTCGCGGTCGAAAGCATCGCCCGCTGCGGTTCCCGAGCATGGCGGGTCGTGGCCCTGTGGACCGTGGTCGCCATCGCGTGCGGACAGGGGGCCATCGCCGTCCACTGGGCGCCGTCGTTCCTCCCCATGTTCCAGGCCCAGAGTGTCGCCGCGCTCGGCATCGTGGTGAGCTTGTTCGTCATCAGGATGGTCGGTGCGACCGGCCTCCAGAAAGAGTTGGCGGAAGCCAAGCTCGCCGACCAGGCTCTTCATGACCCGCTGACGGGACTGCCCAATCGCATCTTGCTCGTCGACCGCCTGCGTCAAGGCATCGCCCGGGCCCGCCGGAACCAGACACCGTTCCCGGTCGTGATGTTCCTCGACCTGGACCGCTTCAAGCTGGTCAACGACAGCAGTGGCCACAGCACCGGCGACGCCGTTCTGGTCCAGGTGGCAGAGCGGCTGACCGCAGTTCTCCGGGACTCCGACACCTTGGCTCGATTCGGCGGCGACGAGTTCATCATTACCTGCGACGAGATGAACGACCGAGATCTCGTGCTGGCGTTTGCCCAGCGGATCATGGACGTGTTCGCGTCGCCGTTCGTGGTGGCCGGTCACTCCTTCCAACTCGGCGCCAGTATCGGCGTCGCCGTTCTCGACGAAGACGACCTGAGCCTCGAGGGTTTGCTCAGTGACGCCGACTCGGCGATGTACTTCGCCAAGACGTGTGGTGGCCAAGGCAAGATCCAGGTGTTCGACAGGGCCATCCGGGCGATGGCACGGGAGCGAACGACCACGGAATCGGACCTCGGCTACGCCCTCGAGCGCTCCGAGCTCGTCGTCTACTACCAACCCATCGTGGCTACAGAGACCGGACATGTCGAGGGTGTGGAAGCGCTTCTGCGATGGCAACATCCGACTCGCGGCCTGTTGCTGCCGGCCGCCTTCCTCGACTTGGCCGAGCGCACCGGGCTCATCGTGCCGATCGGGGAGTGGGTGCTGTCCCAGGCCTGCCGGCACGTGAAGGCCTGGAACGAACAGCGCGGACCCCGAGAGCAACTGGCCCTCAGTGTCAACGTGTCGGCTCGACAATTGGCCGAGCCCGACCTCAGCACCAGGGTGAAAGCGATTGTGGACGGATCGGGGGTCACCCCAGGCTCTCTGCGGCTTTCGCTCGAGGTGACCGAGACTCTTCTCCCCGTCGACCAGGGGGCGGCGACGCGCTGCCTCGCCAGCCTCCACGAATTGGGCATCCAACTGGCCATCGACGACTTCGGCACCGGTTACGCCTCGCTGAGCTACGTCATGGACCTACCGATCACCATCGTCAAGATCGACCAGTCGTTCGTGGCCCGAATCGGCAACGATCCCCGAGGCGAAGCGGTTGTCAACGCCGTGATTCAGCTGGCTCATACCCTCGGGCTTCGAGTGGTGGCCGAAGGTGTCGAGACCGACATGCAACTCGACTTCTTGGCGGCAGCCGCCTGTGACTACATCCAGGGCTACCTCTTCAGCCGACCCGAGCCTGCCACCGAAGCAGGCCCGCCGACACACCTGGTCGTCCAGGCACTCACTCCTCAGGTCCAGCGGGTGGCGGGCTAAGCCACGGGCACCTCCCTGGGCCACCGGCGAGTCCGGGCCGACGCCCGCTCGTGCATACTTGTCACCGGTTGACCCACGCGTGTCGGAGAGGTCCCCATGGTCGTCGGTGTCCAGCTGGACTTCACGGGAGCCACCCTCGAGCACTACGACGAGGTGCTCGAGACCGGGGGGTACCTCCCGGGAGGGCCGAGTGTCTCAGACGCCCTCTTCCATTGGGTAACGAAGACCGACGAGGGAATCCGCATCATCGACGTCTGGGAATCCCGCCAGGCGTTCGAGACCTATGCGGCCCAACACAATCCCAGGGCCTTTCACGATGCCGGCGCACCCGAGCCCCCGCAGATCCAGTTCTTCGAAGTGCACAATTATCTCACCAGGGGGCGTCGGAGGGCCTGACGACGCCGGCAGCGGCCCTCGTGACCGGTGGGCGCCATGGTTCCCGGAACGTGGACGATCGCCCCGAGCCGGGGCGCATCCCACCTACTGGCTGGTGGCGCGGTATCCTCGTCCTGCGGCGCCGTGAGTCGTCGACGAGCTCCACGCGTCCAGTAGGCATGACAACCCTCTCCGCTGATGACACCCACCGCCTTCACACTCCAGGATGCTGACAATCTGATGCTTTGGGCGCAATAGGGCGTGGCCCCATTCATGACAGGAAGACCCATGCATAGTGAGGCCGGAGGTTCTAGGCGCCACGCGAGCCCAGCTCCGGGCGGTGGTGGTGGGTGATCCCTGGGGACACTCCCCTCCCTCACTGGCGCAAGAACAACAAGAACTGACGCGATCGCGCATTAGAGAGGCGGCAATGGCGGTCGTGGCCCGGCACGGGTTCGACGCCACCGTCGCCGAGATCGCCCAGCTTTCAGGTGTGAGTCCCCGCACCATCTTCCGGCACTACGCCACGCACGACCAATTGATCTTGGCAACGGTCAAGGACATGTACGAAGCGTGGGGCCGACGCCCTATCGAAGGCCTACCCACCCCCACCGAAGACTTCGACGGGTGGCTGAGAGGTCTTGCCATCACGATTCACACTCGGAGCGCCGAGATCATCGGAGAAGCCTTTTGGGACCTGCATGCTCCCAGCGACCATGACTCGGAGGTGCTCCATGAGGTCGACGCACTCCGGCACCAGTACCGAGTCCGTGGGGTTCACTATCTGGTCGGTTTGGCATGGCGAACCGCCGGAGGCCTGGGCGACCCACCGGAGGCGCTCACGCTGACGTTCGCGATCTGCCTGTCGGGTTTCGCCACCCATGCCCTCATGACCGACTTCGACCGGACGCCGGCGCAGATTGGTGACCTGACGGCCGACATCCTCAGAATGTCGCTGGATCTCGCCCTCCAACAGCAGCGCGCGACCTCGGCTTCGCCGATCACCACTGATGACACAGAGTGATCTGACCCCGATCCTCGACCACTGTCGCCGATCAGGCCGCTCCCACACGCACGGCTCATCCGGCATGAACTAGCCGAGCAATTCGGCGACGCGATCACCCGGGCGGGCAATCATGGCCCTGTCGCCTCTGACCACCACCGGGCGCTGCATGAGCTCGGGGTGAGCCAGAAGAAGATCGATCACCTGTTCAGCGCGGGTATAGGCCGTGGGATCGAGACCGAGCTCGAGGAACCTCTTATCGGTCGTGCGGACCAGATCCGAGACCGGGTCGAGCAGCTTCGAGGCGATCATTTCCAGCGTCTCCCGAGAGAGGGGCGCGATGAGATACTCGACGACGCCGTGGTCGACGGACTTGTCTTGCAAGATCCCCAGTGCGGTACGACTGTTCGAGCAACTCGGGTTGTGAAAGATGGTCACGGCGTGAGCTTCGGCCCCCTTGGCCTCGGTGTCGGTCATGGACCATGTCTATCGGAGTCTCATGGCCTTTCCACGGTCCGACCTCTCAACCGAGATCCTGAGGTAGCGCGGTGTTCCGGCTCGCCGTGGCAACATCTGATGGTGCGCTTCCAAACCGAACACCGCTTCGGCGCACCCGGGCCAGCCGTGGTGACTCTTCTGGCTGATCCGGCCTTCTATCTCGGGCTCACCCTTCCCGACCTCGGCCAACCCGAGGTCCTCGAGGAGCACGACGACGAAAGCTCGACGGTGATACGGCTCCGGTACGAGTACCAAGGGAGCCTCGACCCCATCGTGCTGCGTTTGCTCGGCTCCCGCCAACTGCGATGGATCCAGGAAGTCCGAGTCGACTTGTCCACCTCCTCGGGGTCCTTGCACTTCGAGGTGGAGACGGATCCCAGACGGTTGCACGGAGCGGCGACATTCGTGGTCACGACGACCGCGGCCGGCTCAGTTCGACACCTCGATGGTGATCTCGTCGTTTCCATACCTGGCATAGGTCGCATGGCGGAACGAAGGATCGTGCCCGGCGTGCTTCAGCGGCTGGATATCGAGGCACAGGGGATCGACGACCGGTTGCGCCCTGGATGACATCGTCAATTCTCGGTTTGGTGACCCGCCCCGCGCTGGAGCCCACCTCCGCAACCTGACACCAGGATCAGGTCGGCTCGGGCTCCATGACGATCGCGCCGCACGGGCATTCGGCAACACAGATCCCGCAACCCTTGCAGTAGTCGTAGTCGAAGGCGTAGCGGAGGCCGGGTCCCAGCTTCATCACCGCATTGTCGGGGCACATCCCGAAGCAGTTGTCGCACTCGAAGCAGTTCCCACACGACATGCACCGACGAGCCTCGAATAGGGCAGTGGACTCGTCGAGGCCTTCCACCACTTCGTCGAAGGTGGAGGTGCGACGGGCCAGGTCGAGTCGGGGCCGGAGCGTCTTGGGAGCATCGGTGTAGTACCACGTGTTCAGCATCCCGGCAGTCGCCAGCTCGTGGCGCGGAGCCAAGGCGCGGACCGTCCCCCGTAGCCAGGCGTCGATGTTGCGGGCCGCCTGCTTCCCGTGACCGACGGCGACGGTCACCGTCCGTTCGGCGGGGACCATGTCGCCGCCGGCGAAGACGCCCGGATGTCCTGTCATCATGTCCGGACCCACCTGGACCACCCCGTCATCGATCACGATGTCCGAGGCTCCTTGGACCAGGGATAGATCTGACTCCTGGCCCAGAGCCAGGATCAGCGAGTCAGCAGCCAGGTCTTCGAGCTCGCCGGTGGGTTGAGGAAACCCCTTGTCGTCGAGCGTCATCCGCTCGAGCACGAGTCTTCCACCTTCGACAGCCTTGACCGTCGAGAGCCACTTCATGCACACGCCCTCTTCGACGGCTTCCTCGACCTCGACGTCGTGGGCAGGCATTTGGTCTCTGGAGCGCCGGTAGACGACCACGGCATCGGTGGCGCCGAGGCGTCGAGCGGTCCGCGCCGCGTCCATGGCGGTATCCCCGCCTCCGTAGACCGCCACCCGCCTGCCCAGGAGCGGCGGGGCCTCTCCCTCCATGCTCCTGAGCAGTGATACGGCGTCGAAGACTCGGGATGAGTCGCCCGCAGGAATATAGGTCCGCTTGCCGATCTCAGCCCCGACGGCCAAGAAGACAGCGTCGAACCCCTCCGACCTCATCGTTGCCAACACGTCGGTGACGGTGCGATTCACCTCGAGATTCACCCCCAGGGCAAAGATCCGGTCGATCTCGGCCTGAAGGACCTCACGCGGCAATCGGTACTTGGGGATGCCGAACCGCATCATCCCACCCGGGAGCTCCCCGGCTTCGTAGACGGTCACCGCATGCCCGAGGCGTGTCAGATGGTACGCGGCAGCCAGCCCGGCAGGCCCCGCCCCCACCACCAGTACCCGCTTCCCCGATGGCGGGGCATCGACATCGAGCTTCCAACCCCGGGCGATGGCTTCATCACCCAGGAAGCGCTCCACTGCATTGATACCCACGGCTTCGTCGACCTGAACCCGGTTGCAGACCGTTTCGCAGGGGTGGTAACAGACGCGGCCCATGACCGCCGGAAACGGGTTGTCGCGCACGAGAGCCCGCCACGCCTGCTCGTAGTGACCAGCCTCGGCGTGATACAGCCACTGCTGGACATTCTCTCCAGCGGGACAGGCGTCGCAGCACGGTGGCAGGCGGTCCACGTAGACCGGACGCTCGACTCGCCAGGATCCGGTCTTGTTCGCGAGACTCGAACCCACATCGAGGGTGATGGCGAAGGGCTTCTCCATCAGGATCCCCTTTCGGCCACAACCGTGCTCGAAACCGGCTCGGACCCGTCGTCCAGGAGATCGAAACGCCGGATATTTCGATCTGCGATGGCCTGGATGCGGTCGACGATGTCTGCCCGGGGCGACGGCCCGAACAGGTGACCGTAGCGGCCTTGAAGCTGCAGGTACTCCTCGACGGGCACACGGCGGCGGATCTTGGATACTGCCGTGATCTCGCCGTGCTCGGCCTCGAACACGGGAAAGAGCCCTGTCTCCTTGGCCAGCCGGGCCAGAAGGACCGTGTCCGCCGATGCACTCTGCCAGCCGAGGGGGCACGGCACCAGGACATGGAGGTAGCGCGCCCCCCGCAGGGACATGGCGTACTGGACCTTGTACTCGAGGTCTCGCAGCTCCGACACCGTGGCGGTAGCGACGTACGGGATCTCGTGTGCGACAGCCAGCAGCGGGACGTTCTTCCCCTGGCCGAACACATTTCCCGGTTCCGGGCCCATCGCCTCCGTGGTGGCGGTGCGTGCCCCTGGGGGGGTTGCGCTCGACCGCTGCACTCCGGTGTTCATGTAACCCTCGTTGTCGTAACAGACGAAGAGCACATCATCGTTGCGCTCGAACATCCCCGACAGGCAGCCGAACCCGATGTCGACCGTGCCACCGTCACCGGCCTGGGCGACGACCCGGACATCGGTGCGGCCTTTGGCCTTCAAAGCGGCGGCCACGCCAGTCGCCACCGCGGGCGCGTTGGCAAACAGGGAGTGCAACCACGGAATGCGCCAAGAGGTCTCCGGGTACGGGGTCGAGAACACCTCGAGACACCCCGTGGCATTCACCGCGATCATGCCGCCGCTGGTGGCCCGCATGGCGGCGTCGAGAGCAAATCTCGCCCCCAGTGCCTCACCGCAGCCCTGACAGGCACGGTGGCCCGAATTGAGCGAGTTGGTCCTTTCTCCGTCCGCCTGTACGGAGCGCTGCTCCAACGGGAGCAGCCGATTGCCTACCGCAAAACTGCCTGTTTGATAGAACTTCACCGGTTGAAGGGGCACGACTCGCTCCTCACGTAACCCGAGCCGACACGACGCCGACGTCGCGCAGCAGGTTCTCGGCGGTGGGTCCCGAGCGGCGATGGCTCGCCATACGCGCCAACTCGCGCTCGATGAGAGTCCGATCGAGATCCAGAAACGTCAGGTCCTCGAGGTCGCCGGACGCGGCTACCTGGAAGAGCTCCATCAATGAGCCCTTGGTGATGGGACGGCCGCCGAGCCCTGCGATCACGGCGTGCGTCTTGACCTCGAGGCCCGCTGTCGCCATCGCAACGTCGGTGGCGACGATCCCGCCCGCCCCGGGAGCAAGCGCCTTCTCGATGACCACCACCCGGCGCGCCCCGGCGAGTGCCGTTCGCACCGCCGCGGCCGGGAAGGGGCGGAACGAGCCGATCCCGACAACGCCGATGCGCGTCCCCTGGTCGCGCAGCGTGTCGACCGTATCCTTGATGGTCCCGAGCACCGACCCCAGGGCAACGACGACGGTCTCGGCGTCCTCGCTCCGGTAGGTGCTCAGGAGTCCCCCGCGCGTCGCCCGAGAGTCCCCGCGAACTCCGCGGCGATCTCCGGGATGAGATCGAGGGCCTGCAGCTGCTTCACATGGGCGAGATACCGGACCTCCTCGAACGCCTCGGGGCCGACCATGGCGCCGATGGACACCGGCGCGGCGGGGTCGAGAACCTGCCGGGGGTCGTACGGCGGGAGAAACGCGTCAACCTGCTCCTGCGTCGGGATCTCCACGGCCTCGAAGGCATGGGTGAGGATGAAACCGTCCATGCACACCATCACGGGCATCGACAATTCCTCGGCCAAGCGGAACGCCTGGATATGAAGATCTACCGCCTCCTGATTGGTCTCGGCGAAAAGCTGAATCCACCCGGCATCGCGCACCGACATGGCGTCGCTGTGGTCATTCCAGATGTTGATGGGCGCTCCGATGGCACGGTTCGCCAGGGTCATCACGATCGGGAGGCCGAGTCCTGACGCGTTGTAGACGGCCTCGATCATGAAGAGCAGGCCCTGGCTGGCTGTTGCCGTGTAGGCGCGGGCCCCGGCCGCCGAGGCACCGATACACACTGACATGGCGGCGAATTCCGATTCCACGTTGATGAACTCGCAGCGCTCGAGCTCGCCGGATTTCACCAGTGCTCCGATCCCCTCGATGATGTGGGTCTGCGGCGAGATCGGGTAGGCGCAGACGACCTCAGGTCGGCACAACGACACAGCTTCGGCGACGGCGCGAGATCCCTCAACCTGGCGAAGCATCGGCGAGCACCCCCTTTTGACCGGTCACGAAGCGATACGCCTCACGGGCAGCGGCGACGTTGCCGGCTGCGACCCGTTCGCTGAAGCGTGCCGTGATGGCGTGGACCACTGATTCGAGCGAGACCACTCCCGTGAGTGCCGCGAAGCCGCCGAGGAGAACGGCGTTGGGGACGGGGCGCCCCGTGTGCCCAAGCGCCAACTCTGTCGCGGGCACAGTCACGAACCGATGGTCCCCGTGCGATGTCACGAGGTCTGAAAGACCCAGATCGTCAAAGCTACGAGATGAGTTGATCAGGAGATACCCACCGGGGCGCAACCCGCTGAAGAGGTCGACCTGATGCACCAGTGTGGCATCTTGCACGATCGAGCGCGTCGGGCACGACGATTGGCTCGCGCGTGCGGATCCGCATGGCGTCGATGCGGCAAAACGCCATCACCGGTGCGCCGGTGCGCTCGGACCCGAAGCTCGGGAAGGCTTGGGCATAGTGCCCGTCGCCGAAAGCAGCTACCGAGAGGATCTCGGCGGCGGTCACCACGCCCTGGCCGCCGCGGCCATGGATCCGAACCTGGAACACCGGCTTCCGCCTACCGTCGCCTAGGGCCGGGGCGCCGTGCCCACCAAGGCCGCCAATTCGGCCAATCGGTTGGCGTAGCCCCACTCGTTGTCGTACCAGCCGATCACCTTGGCCATTCGGCCACGGGCCATCGTGAGCTCGGCGTCGAACACGCACGAGGCCGGAGAGCCCACGATGTCGCTCGAGACGAGGGGTTCTTCGGAGTACTCGAGCTTCCCCACCAGGGCTCCCACCGCCGACCGCTCACGGTACGCGGCACAGATGTCATCAGGAGTCGCCGTTGAACGCAGGTTGACGACGAGGTCGGTGACCGACCCGTCGGGGATCGGAACCCGCAGGGCAAAGCCGTCGAGGCGGCCCTCCACCGAGGGCATCACGAGGCCCGTGGCCCGAGCCGCCCCGGTGGTCGTGGGCACGATGTTGATCGCTGCGGCCCGTGCCCGGCGAGGGTCCTTGTGCAACGAGTCGACGAGTTGTTGGTCACCGGTGTAGGCGTGGATCGTCGTCATGAAGCCCTCCTCGATGCCGAAGGCGTCGTCGAGGACCTTCGCCAGCACGGCCAGGCAGTTCGTCGTGCACGACGCGTTGGAGACCACGACATGGCGTGCCGGGTCGAACTGGTCGTCGTTGACGCCCATCACGAAGGTAGCATCGGCGCCTTTCGACGGTGCCGACACGATGACCCGGGGGGCGCCGGAGTCGAGGTGTCCGGCGGCGACGTCACGAGCGGTGAACCTCCCCGTCGACTCCACGACCGCGTCCACTTCGAGATCTCCCCACGGAAGCGCCTTGATCTCGGGCTCCGCCAGCAGTCGGACGCGCCGGTCGCCCACCACCATGACATCGTGGTCGACGGTCACCGGCTCTTCGAGCCGCCCGAACACCGAGTCGCGAGCGAGGAGGCGGGCAAGTGCCTCGGGTGATCCGAGGTCGTTGACAGCCACCACTTCAAGGTCAAGATCGGGGCGTCGTGCGGCTCGAAGTAGGGCACGACCCGTCCGACCGAACCCGTTGATCCCTATCCGAACCGGCATCCGTTCTCCCATTCCTCCGCGCTGGCCCGACCCTTCCTGGACGGTCGTCCCAACCGTACGCCTAACTTCGCACCTCCTCCTGCACGCCGCCAGAGAACAAGGTCCTGGAACAAGGTCCTCTTCGACGCATTCAGAACGAGGGTGGACAGACCACCAGGCGCCGGCGCCGGGGCGAGGCAGAGGGCGGAAGCCGGGATCCCCTGGCAGAGCCGGCTGGAGCGTTCTGAGGCCTGCCGGGGACACCATGGCGCCCCCTCGAGCGGCTTTGGTCGAACTCGACCCGCCGTCAGGCCTCCGCGGGTCAACTCCCTCCCGCTCGGGCCCTTGATCGCCGACCTCGCGACAGGATTGCACCGAGCATGTCGACGCGTCTCTCGATACAAGTCGAAATGCGCTCCCAGAGGTCGCCCGACGCGGCTTCGAGTTGTCGGGCACGCCGCTGGTGATCTGTCATTGATGGAGCGCACCTTGCCACCCACCGGACGACGGCCTCCAGCACTCGTCACACCGACTCGGACACCGCCTTGGCCGCCCTGGTGCATGCAGCGCGAGGAACCTGAGCACGCCGTTCCCCTTGGGAAACCCCCGCAGCCGGCTCGCTCCGCCCCTTGAGGTCGTCACACGTTTCTCGATGTCGCGACGACCCGCCGCCGACCGATCGGGTGCTCGAGCGATGACTAGTGCCCTGACCGGCAACGTTTGCCCGGTTGGCTCCGACCCGCCCGAGTCCGCCCGCAAATCCGATCGGTATGAGATCTGATGTGAAGGCCGAGTCGATACTTCGCCTGGCGCTCATATTGCGGCGTCCGGTGCCCTAGCCAAGGACTTTCGACCAACCATGACCGGGGCTCTGGCAGACTGATGCGCCGTGAAGCGCCCCGAAACGCGATACGCCGCCGTGGGCGACGCCTGCGTCGCCTATCAGGTGTTCGGACAAGGTCCACACGATCTTCTCTTGTTCCGTGGGCTCGGGACACACATTGACCTCGGCTGGCTATCCCCCGAACTGAGCAGCTTCCTTAGGAGGTTGGCGTCCTTCTCCCGAGTGATCATGTTCGATCGTCGAGGCACCGGCGCATCGGACGGCGTGCCTCTGGATGCCATTCCGACCTGGGAGGATCTGGCAGAAGACGTCGGTGCCGTGCTGGACGCAGCCGAGTCCGAGCGGGCGACCATTTACGCCGTTGCCGAGGCAGGCCCGATGGCACTCCTCTTCGCAGCCACCCACCCGGACCGAGTCACCGGCCTCGTCCTCGTGAACACCTATGCCCGTTACATGGCCGACGACGACTACCCAGAGGGCATTGCGCCGTCGGCGATCGAGGCGATTACAGAGCTGACACGTGCGAAATGGGGAACCCGCGAGGTGGCCCTACTCGTGAACCCGAGTAGGAGCGGCGACGACGAGTTCGTCGAACGGCTTGCAATGGAGTTTCGTGCGTCGGCGACACCTCGTAGCGCCGCCGCTCAATACGACTACCTGCTTCGGCGCCTCGACGCTCGGCGTGTCCTGGACATCCTCCAGGTCCCGACCCTCGTCCTCCATGTGCGGGATCACCCCCTGTTCCCGATCGACCAAGGTAGGTATCTGGCCGAGCACATCGCGCCGCGAAGCTGATCGAAGTCCCGGGTTCCGACCTGGGGGCCATCATGCACGACGAGCAGATTTCGGACGAGATTGCGGAGTTCGTGACGGGCGAACGCCCCGCACCGGTTGACCGGGTTCTAACTACCATCATGTTCACCGACATCGTGGGATCCACCGAACGAGCTGCGTCGCTTGGAGATCAGCGCTGGCGATCACTTCTCGATGCCCACGATCGGGCCGTGCGGGAGCAATTACGTGGCTACCGCGGACGGGAGATCAAGACAACGGGCGACGGGTTTGTCGCATCGTTCGATGGCCCGGCGAGAGCGATCCGCTGCGCACAGTCGATCCGCGCAGTCACGGCCAAGCTGGACGTCGAGCTGCGGACCGGCGTTCACACCGGTGAATGCGAGATCCGAGGTGACGACCTCAGTGGACTGGCAGTGCACATCGCGGCACGCGTTGGCGCCTTGGCCGCTCCAGGTGAGGTGCTGGTCTCGGGGACCGTCAAGGACCTGGTCGTGGGCTCGGGCCTCGAATTCGACGAACGAGGCGAACAGAAACTGAAGGGCGTTCCCGGAACATGGAAGCTCTTCGCAGTCTCCCACTCTTAGGATTCTGGGTTGTCGCGAACCTTTACGGCGCCTCACCCACATATCAAGCGATACCGGGCTGTGGCGAATGAGCGTCGAACGAGGCAAACGTTGCCTGATGCGGCACTAGGCTGTTGCTCGTGGCGACGGCGGGTGGAACATGACCTCCGACTCGTGGGTTGTCGTGGGACTCGACAACGGTGGCACGTCCAACAGCACCACCCTGCTCGACAGCTCGGGGCGCTTCTTGGTGGACAGGCTTCTCGAGAGCCCCAGCCGTGTCCGCGAGGGACCGGATATGGCGATCAGAGCCCTCGTGGAGGCCGTCGACGACGTGCTCCGTCTTACCAAGGTGCCCGGGACCGCCGTGCGTGCCGTCGGGCTCGGGACACCAGGTCCGGCGAGCGCGGATGGTGTGATCTCCTCGACGGGCTCGACGAACTTTTCCCATCCAGCATGGCACGGCTTCGAGTTTCGCGCTGTGCTCGAACGTCGGCTCGGCGTCCCGGTTATTTACAACAACGATGGCAACGCCGCCGCTCTGTGGGCCCATCACGAGCACTTCGGGCACGAAGCGTCACAACGATCGTCGGTGGCGGCGATCGTCGGCACCGGTCTGGGCGGTGGAGTGATCGAGGCCGGGCGTGTCATCCGCGGAGCTGCGGGAATGGCAGGCGAACTTGGTCATGTCCACATACCGATGCAAGGACTGCTCGTGGAGGGACAGGCAGTTCCGGAGTGCAAGTGCGGCTTCGTGGCCGATGCCGAGAGCGTTGCTTCGCTCACAGGGATCGAAAAGAACCTGCTGCCCTACTGGCTCACGCGCTTCCCTGATCACGAGCTCGCAAGAGCGGGGTCGGTCGGCGATGCCGCCAAGCTCGTCCGAGGTTTCGGGGAGGCCGGCGATCCGCTAGCTCTCGAGATCTTCGATCAGCAGGCGATGGCACTCGGCCGGCTCTTCACGATCGCGAGCAATTTCATCGACCCGAATGCCTACTTTGTGGGCGGGGGTGTGGTCGAAGCCACGTCGGACTTTCGCGAGTGGTTCCTGGCGCGGGTCCAAGAGCACACGTCGCTCCGCAGGGAACAGCTCGCGACATCGACGTTTGCCCTCATCCCGGATTTGGATATGGCAGGCGCCCGCGGCGCCGCGCTCGCAGCCCTTGACTTCCTCGACGCCCGCTGATCGAAGGCGGACCGAGACCACCTGGGTGATGCACGCCATGCGTGCGCCAGGAGCCCCTCAGGATCGGGGTACCAGCGACGACAACGAATAGTCGCCCGTACCGGTGAGCGTCGATTTCCCCAGGAACGTGGGGCTGGTCACCGCTGTCGTCCACGTCCCGTGCACCGGTAGACCGTCTACCGTCGAGAACCAGGTGTCAGCGATGTTGTAGCCCGTTTGCGCTCCACCGAAGTGCGTCACCTCGTGGAAGTGCAGTGTGGCGACCTTGGTGCCCGCGATCATGAGTGTCTGCGGGCCCATGTACTGATTGACTCCCACCATCGTCACGACACCCATCTTCAGGGGATTGTTGGTACCCGTGCACGAGAACGAGTATTTGGTCCCGATGTGAAGGACCGCCGGGAGGGCAACCTCCGGTCGGGCACACTTGAAGGTCGCAGTGTCGGAGACCGTAAGAGCCACCAAGTCCCATCGGTACCACCCGGCTCGTGCCACCTCCACGAGGTTGCCGTTGCGAGGACAGTACGTCGAGTTCTGCCAGTGGTTGTCGCTGTAATCGAGACGCTGGACCCAGCAGCCGTCCGAACGGTACATCACGGTCCCAGGGATACTCGGCCCTTCCACTTGCGTCTTGGGCGGAAGCGACACACGCTCGGTTGCTCTTCCCCGGTAGGTGTACACGCCCTCGTGCGGTCGCAACTTGCCGGGGTCGACCACCAGGCCCGACGATCCGGAGCGAAAGCGCAGATACGCCGTTTGCGCCGACACCTCACGGGGCCCGGTGTGGTTCCACTTGTAGATGAACACACCCGCGCATCCCGCCAGCAGGGTCACTACCGCCGCTGCGACCTTAAGCCCTACACGGTGCCGGCGGCGCAAGGGTGGTCGCCGCGCCGGTCCGATCGCACCACCGGCCCTGGCTCGGTCTGGGGCGCCACCCGTAGTCGGAGGGGGCATCGGCAGTGTGATGAACACCGGCTCCGATTGGCTGGATTCGTCGGGCGCGCGGTCGGTGATCGTCGTCATCGTGAGTCCGCATGCGCGTCGGTTTGTGGCGCAGTATGTGCGGATCGTTCCTCGGCGATCCGCTGCGAGAGCACTCCTACGATCGGCGCGAGGATCCCAGTTGCCGGAGCACCGTCTGTCTTCTCGGTCGTCGTGCCGGCTGAAACGGTCATGGCCCTTCTCCGAACTCTTCCCTTGTTGTCGCGCCGGAGCTGCTTCGGGAATAGAGTCGTACGTCCCAACGCGTGCCCTGCCAGGCGTGCCTCGGAGCGGGCCGGGCGCCGTTGCAGACCAACCGTGCCCAAAGTGACTCAGGAGCTCTGAGGAGTCGTCCTCGTCTCAGTGACACCTCGTAGCCTTCGGTTCATCGCTCTATGGACCGACCCGATCCACGGCTTTGGACCGGAGCCCGGCGGAAGTCGGTCGACCAGTACGCGCCTCACTGGCACGGCATAAGGCACGCAGTGCGTCTTGCCGTCCCGTTCGCATGAACCCAGGCCAGTCTTCGGTCGTGAGGAACTGACGGTAGAAGCCCAGACCCATCACCATCTCGTAGGAGACAGGCTCGATCATGTGGACCTCGAGGGCGGCCTCCAGGCGTGTCAGGTTCTCTCGGGCGAGCTGTGCCTGCTGGGATGTGCGCACTTGGGACGCGACGTCGATGATCGACCAACGTCGGTCTCGCCAGCCCGAGACGTCCTCGCCAACGAAACCCGGCGGGTAGAAGCCGTTGACCGCCAGGGCGAGGTCACACGGTGCCTCGATGTCGAGGACAGGATGCACCGGGAATATGTCGACGATGCCGCCGTCGCACCAGCTCTCGCCGTCGAGCGTGACGGGATCGAAGAACAACGGCAACGCCACCGCCATGCGCACCGCCCGAGCCACCAACATGTCCGGATACGTCCGGGGCCCGACGTAGACCACACGGTTCTCCTCGACGTTCCAGATCGGCGCATATGCCGGAATGGGCATGTCGCCGAGCCGCATGTCACCCAGGAGGGTGCGATACGTCTGTTCGAGGCGCTCGCCTCGCAGCAGGCCACCGAATCCTCGAGCTCCGCTCGGGAGGATCATTGCCAACCTGTGCCAGTCGATGTCGACGTAGTCCGATGGCCGCAAGGAGATCGCGAAGGAAGCGACGTCCGACGCCGAGATGCCGGCGGCAATCGGGAAACCGAACAGCGCCGAGCCCGAACAGAGTGAAAGCACCGCCGGTGACACACCGGACTCTTCGAACGCTCGGGCCACACCCACCACCGACGCTAGGGCGCCGCTCCCGCCCGTTGCCATCACTGCGATCCTCTGGTCGCCGAGCGCGGTCAGGGGGTGTCGACGGGTCCCCGCGAAGGGATGGACATCGACGGCACGCTGCCGATCGAATGGCAAGGAAACCATGGAGCGGCGCACGAGGTCGAGAAACGCAGCGTCGTCACGCAATCCCCGTTCGACCTGCCGGGCTCGGACCGCGACGTTGAAGTACTGCCTCAGCCGGAAGATGTCGAGAAGAGAATCCAACATGAGCCCATCGTGTCGCGATCGGGCGGAGCCGACGAGGGCCGAAGGACCCATCATCAGGGGCCTTGATCCGATGACCTGCCTCAGGACGGACGGACCGCTCCACGTCCCGAGCCAGAACCCCGACCGGGAGTGCCCTTCGTCGTGATCAGGTCATCTCGACACGAACACGGCCCCTTCGACCCCTCGAAGAGGGTGATGACGGGCGCGCACCGTTGAGACGTCCTGGTCTATCGCGAAGGGGCCCCAACGCTGTCGTCAGGGGCGGCGTTGACGTCGAGTCGGATCGCGTGGAGGGGCTAGGCGCCGCTGCACCCATCGACGAGCTTCGTCAGCCCCCCAGACGATGAACGGGAAGGGGGCCACGACCCCGAGCTGGGCAGGTGACAGCGCGGCGGTTCCGAAAATGTGGTGAAGGAACGGCAGATAGATCAAGGCGGCCGCGAACACGAGCTCGACGGCTATGGCGCCCAACAGCAAACGGTTCGTCATCACGCCGATGCTGCGCAACGAGACACGATCGGTGCGGGCCGCAAAGGCCGTGCCCACCTGACAGGCGACGATCCCCAGCCAGGCAACGGTGGTGGCCTGTTGGTAGGCGTGGTGCAATGGGGCGCCGACGCCGGTGGCGGCATGAAAGTGCCAGCCGCCGCCGTGGAGGACGACGAAGAAGCCGGTGAGGACGAGCGCAGCGGAAATGACGCCCAAGAAGCCCCAAGCTCTGGCCAGGAGGGCGGGGCGGATGATGCCTTCGTTCTTGGGGCGAGGCGGGCGGTCCATGATTCCGGGCTCGGCACGCTCTCGGCTGAGAGCCAGCGCGGGAAGCGTATCGGTGCCCAGGTCGATGGCGAGGATCTGCATGACGGTCAACGGGAGCGGGATGGCGCCTCCGGAGAGGGCGAAGAAGAGAAACGGAACGACCTCGGGGACGGCGTGGGTGAAGATGTAGAAGATGAACTTACGGACGTTGTCATAGACACGCCGCCCCTCTTCCACTGCGTCGATGACCGTGGCGATGTTGTCGTCGGTCAGGACCATGGTTGCGGCCTGCCGAGCCACTTCGGTGCCCGACCGTCCCATGGCGATGCCGATATCCGCAGCGCGTAGGGCCGGGGCATCGTTGACCCCGTCGCCGGTCATGGCAACAACCTGTCCGCAGGCGCGCAGGTCGTCGGCAATTCGAAGCTTGGCTTCGGGGGAGCTGCGGGCGAACACGATCTCCGGCCCTGAAAGCAAGAGCTCATCGAGCTCGGGACCGCTCATAGCATCGAGGGCGTCGCCGGTGACGATCACGAGGCCGGCTGTCCCCATCCCGATCCCGACCCGCCGGGCGATCTCGGCGGCGGTGGTGCCGTTGTCGCCTGTGACGACGTGGATGCGAATGCCGGCTCGATGGGCACGGGCGATGGCGTCGATGGCTTCAGGTCGAGCCGGATCAAGGAGCGCCACTAGGCCGAGAAGACACAGGTCGCGCTCCGCGTCGTCTCGCGTGGGTGGAGGAGGCGACCCGGAGGGGATTCGGCGACGTGCGACCGCGAGCACGCGCAGGCCGCGACGTCCATAGTCGTCGATCACTCCGGACAAATGCTTCTTGTCGGCGGCGCTGAGGATCCGAGAATGTTCGGGACCTGTGGCCACCTCGGTGCTTCGCGCCAGGACCGCTTCGGGTGCACCCTTGGTATTCACCCATACGACGGAGTCGGGGTCAGTGTCGATGGTGGTCATCAGACGCAAACGCGGATCGAACCGGAACAGCGTTGTTCGATGGCACCCAGAGGCACCCGGCGCGTCCAGCGATTCGGCGAGTTGCACGAGGGCGACCTCAGTGGGATCGCCGCTCACTCCGGTGGGCGTCACTGTCGCAGTGCAGCACCGGGCCGCGGTGGCGGCGACGGTGCGTGCCAGCGCCGCCGCCTCTTCGTCTCCAGCACCGGGCCACGAGAGTCGCCCGGTGTCACTTCCGACGCCAGAGCCCACCGCCGTCCATACTTCCGCTACCTGCATCCGGTTTTCAGTCAGAGTCCCGGTCTTGTCCGTGCACAGGACAGTGGTCGAGCCGAGGGTCTCTACCGCAGAGAGCCGTTTGACTACGGCCCCCCTCCGAGCCAGGTCCTGGACGCCAACCGCCAGAGCCAGGGTGATGGTAGGGAGCAGACCTTCGGGCACATTGGCGACCAGCATCCCGATGGCGAAACTTGTCGCCGCGACCACGGACAAACCAGCAGCAAGGCCCAGGGGCAAGAACACGAGAGCGACCACGACGGCGACCACCGAGATCAGCTTGGCGACCTTTCTGACCTGAATTTCGAGCGGGCTCGTGTCGCGCCCAACGCGCTGCGACAATGCAGCAATCCGGCCGATCTCCGTATGCATCCCTGTCCGGATCACGACGGCGCGCCCTTCCCCACCCAAGCACGCGCTACCACTGAAGACCATGTCCTGTGCCTGGAGCAAGGCCGCATCCGGGTCGCTCGGACCGGCGACTCGAGTAACCGGCTGCGACTCCCCCGTGAGCGTCGAGAGGTCGACTTCGAGCGATCCCCAGATCAGTCGGGCATCCGCACTGATGCGGTCCCCTTCCTCGACGAACAAGACGTCTCCCGGCACAAGCGTCTTTGCGTCGACTTCTTGGCGCGTGCCATCGCGAAGCACAAGCGCCACGGACGGGAGATAGGCGGCCAATGCCTCCACGGCGTGCTCAGCGTGCACTTCCTGAAAGAACGCGAAGACGGCGTTGAGCACGATCACGCCCATGATCGCGGCTCCAAGGACCGGCGTACCGCTTACGACGGCGAGGGCGGCGGCGGCGGCCAGGAGGACAGCCAGGGGATGGGTAAACTGCGCGAGCAGTTCACCGGGCCAGCGGCGTCGGCCCCGAGGGAGCAGCTGGTTCGGCCCGTAGACCACCAAGCGCCGCGCCGCCTCGCGGACTGTCAGTCCCTCGGCGCTTGACCGCAGATCCCGGTAGAGCACGCCGAGCGATTCCTGGGGGTCGTTGACGAGCTCGACTTCAGAGCTCCTCTGGAGTTCAGCGTCCGTCACGACCCGGACCACCGCGGCTCAGGTCCCGCCTGGCAGCTCCATCGCCACGCCTGGCGATCCACAGCATCGCGTTCACCATTATCGCCAATGGGACTGACCTTTACGTCTGAGGGATCATGACCATCAGAGAGAATCGTCAGCGATCTTGCCGTCGAGCATGTGAACGACGCGGTCAGCCACTCCTGCAACGACGTTGTCATGCGTGACGAGCACAATCGTTATCCCTCGTTCGTCGCGCAGTCGCTGGAAGAGTCCGAGAACCGCTTCGACTGATGAGCTGTCGAGGCTCCCGGTCGGTTCGTCGGCAAGGAGGATCGGTGGGTCGTTCGCCAAGGCCCGGGCGATGGCGACACGCTGTCGTTCGCCCCCCGAAAGCTGTGGGGGCCGGCGACCAGCCAGATGATCGAGGTCGACATAACCGAGCAATCTCCTGGCGTACGCCGATCGCTCAGCGTGGGGGCGGCGGGAACCAGCCATGGCGATCTGGACGTTCCCCAGGACCGACAGACGCGGAAGCAAATTGTGGAGTTGGAAGACTAAGCCGATCTCCTCACGACGGTACAGATTATTACGACGGAGATGAATAAGGTCGTAGCCATCCACTCGGATGGTCCCTGCACTCGGGCGATCCAACGCGGCGAGCAGATGCAGAAGTGTCGACTTCCCGCATCCCGACGGCCCGGTAATGGCCACGAACTCGCCACTCGCAACGCTCAGATCCAACCCGTCGAGGGCCCGGATCATGCCGTCGTCGTAGACCTTCTCGACATCGTGCACCTCGATCAGGGGGGACCTGACAGCAAGATCACTCATGACTCAGCGCCTTGAGCGGAATGAGGTTGGCGGCGCGTAGCGCTGGATACAAGGCTCCGAGCACGGCCATGCCGAGGCCGGTGAAGAGCCCTCTCCAGAATGCGCCCGGGGTGTAATTGGCATGGAGGACGCCGGAGAGCTGAGGCAGATGCTCCAAGACGGCGGTGGCGGCGAAAGAAAGCCCGACCCCTATGGCCGAACCAACCACAGCCAGGACGATCCCTTCACCGACAACGAGGAGGACGACGCGGGTGCGAGCCCAGCCGATCGCACGGAGCACCCCGAACTCCCGGGTGCGCTCGAAGAGCGAGAGCAGCATGGTGTTGCCCACGATGACCGCGCCGATCAGAATTGCAAGGACGGTGCTCCCCGTGGCCGCAGCCTTCAAGAACACGAGGTTCCGATCGGCCCGACCGAATTGCGATGCAGTTCGAATGGTGGTCAGCTCGGGATGTGCGGTTGTCAAGGCGTGCTCGACGCGCGGGATCGAGAACCCGGGGACGGTCTTCACGAACACAAGAGTGACTGACCCCGGTACGCGGTTGTAGGCCTGAAGGGCGGGGAGCGGGAACATCGCACCCAGGTCCCCATAGGAGATTCCGGTCGAGTAGATGCCTACCACCGTGTTCGACGTGCCGTTCCCTTTGAATCTGTCGCCCACATGGAGGCCCAAGTTCTGGGCGGCGCGCCATCCGAGCATGACCTCATGACTGGAAGTCGCGCCGTACGGTCTCCCAGCGACCACCGTGACGCCGAAGGGCCGCAGGTCCGTCGGCGCAATACCGATCTCGATGAACAACGGGTTCGCAGCATTGATCCGTTCGGTTTCGAGAAGGACGCCTACCGCACTCGACACCCCCGGGGTCGACTTCACCTCGTGGAGCTGACCGGCGTCGAGACTCGAGAACAGGATGTCTGAGACGCCGTTCTGGGCCACGGTGAAGTTGGATTTGCCCACCGCCAGCACCTCGGCCGCCGAGTTCTCCAGTCCACTGCTCACGACAGTGAGCGCCACCACGGTCATCACAGCGATGCCGATGGCAAATGCGATGCCGATCGAGCGCGACTTCTTTGCCCACAGGTTCCCAAGTACCAAGGCGATCAGCGACATGCCGTTAGCTCTTCTCCGTGGCCCGCAGTGTCTCTGACCCTGATGCCGGTGGCTATCGGTCGGTGCGGATCCCGCCGGGCTTTGGGGTGCCGCGGTTCGTCGGCGGGCGACAGCATCTCGGAGCTCACTTGGTCAGCCGACCATGGTAGCGCCTTCCCAGGTAGGGCCAATGGTCATTCCCCGCCCACAATTCGGACCGGATCGCAGGACCCGATGGGGACGTTCGGCCCTAGCCCCACCGCCGGCGGTCGGGGCACGGTTGGACCGTGGTTCTCGGGCGTGCGCCATCAACGGGTCTGCCATGGAATTGACGGATGGTCGTGCGGCCCGTGAGACGCACGTCTCGATCCTGTTGTTCCTCGGGGAACGCGTGCTCAAGCTGCGCAAGCCACTCCGATTTGACTTCGCCGACTTCTCCACCCTGTCCGCTCGGGCGCAGGACTGCCGCCGCGAGGTCGATCTGAATCGCCGGTTGGCCCCCGATGTGTACCTGGGAACCGCCGAACTCACCATGGGAGATGAGACGCTCGATCATCTCGTGGTGATGCGTCGCCTGCCGGCCGAGCGCACCCTGGCCCATCTGGTCTGCGTCGAGCCGGAGACCGTCTGGGGGGTCGAGATGCACGGGGTGGCCCGCAGATTGGCGGAATTCCACGCTCAGGCTGACCGATCGCCCGAGATCTCGGCCTGGGGTTCCATGGGTAGAGTTCGCGATCAATTCGAGGCGAATGTGGCGGCGACGGCACGCTTCGTCGGCCCGATCCTCGAGCCGGATGCCCACGACGCCGTGGTGGGAGCGGTCCGGCGCTATTTGACCGGGCGCGATCCGTTGTTCACCGCCCGCATCGCTGCCGGCCAGATCTGCGATGGCCACGGGGATCTCCTGGCAGAGGACATCTACTGCCTAGACGACGGTCCGAGGATCCTCGACTGCCTCGAGTTCGATGACCGGCTCCGTTTCGCCGACGTGGCCGCGGATGTCGCCTTCCTTGCCATGGACCTCGAACGCCTGGGCCACCCCGAGGCGGCGGTGCGATTCCTCCGCGACTACGAGGAGCTGGCCGGTGCCCACCTTTCTCCATCGCTGCTGCACACATACATCGCCCTGCGTGCATACGTCAGGATGAAAGTGGCCTGCATTCGTCACGAACAGGGCAACCTTGGCGCCGAAGATGAGGCAGTTGGGCTTCTCGAGCTCGCGCGTGCCCACCTCGAAGAAGGTCGGGTCCACCTCGTGCTCGTCGGGGGCCTTCCCGGCACGGGAAAGTCGACGTTGGCCAACGCGCTCGGTGACGTCCTCGGCGCCATAGTGCTGCGTTCCGACGACGTCCGCGGTGGGCAGCCGGAATATTTGGACGATACTGCGGTGGCGGCGCGATTCGGTCAAGGGCGCTACACAACTGGAAGGACACGAGCCGTCTACAGCCAATTGATCACCGCGGCCCGACAGCATCTCGGCCTCGGGCAGTCCGTAGTCCTCGACGCGTCGTGGATCGACGCGTCGAACCGCAGCCTGGCTCAGACGCTCGCCATGCAATCGTGTGCCGATCTGACCGAATTGCGCTGCACCGCCCCCCCCGCCGTCGCCGAAGGACGAATCGCGGCGCGACTCCGCCACGGTGGAGACTCTTCTGAGGCCACGGTCGAGATCGGTCGCGCTATGGCTCTCCTCGAGGCCCCGTGGCCGTCGGCTACGGCCCTCGACACGGCGCGACCACCCGACGTGGTACTGGCAGACGCCCTCCGGATCGTGGGAATGCCGGTCGTCGAGGTTTCATCAAAAGGCTGAACACCCGATCACCCACTGGCCGGTTGTGCGGTGCCAGCTCACCTGGCAAAGGGGCGAAGGACTCTGTCGGGTGGCCTTGGCGCGCCGTACTTTGTCCTGAGACGTCGGTGATACCGACCGAGTGAGGAGGCGCAGACGATGCGAGCTTCGGTTGGAGACAAGATCGTGGTGCGAGGTCACCACATCGGCGAGCCCGATCGGGACGCGGTCATTCTTGCCGTCGAGGGGCCCGATGGGGGCCCACCGTACCGGGTTCGGTGGAGCGACGACGGGCACGAAGGTGTGTTCTTCCCTGGATCCGATGCTGTGGTCGAGCACTATCCGATGTCGGTCGACCCCAATTAGGCGTCACTGAACGCATCTGAACACGAAGCCGCGTGCCGTACGATCGGAGGTCTCGCCGACCGACGATTCCAATTTCGAGACTCACCGGAGATCGACGGCCCGCCCAGCCCCATCGCCTGGGATTGGTGGCCACGTCGTCGGGACGTTCGGCCCTGGTACCACGGTCGTCGACCGACAACCGTTGCACCAAGGGTATTCCGAGTAAGGAGTTCATCATGGCAGAGCCCACTTCAGAAAAGGCAACCGTCGATCAGTCGACGACCGACGACAATCCGGACACGTTCAAACGAATCACTCGAACCCTCGATGAGTGGCGAGCTCGGATCGACGAGCTCATTGTCCAAGCTGAATTGGCCAGCCTGGACATACGGGAGGAAGTCCGCACGCGGCTCGGTATCACGGAGAACGTCTATCTGGCCGCTCGGTCGCGCCTCTCCGAAGCTCATCGAGATGCCGGATCAAACGTGACCTCCTTGCACAAGGGCTTGGATCAGCTACTTCAGGACCTGCGCCACGCCTACGAGTCCGCCGAAGCCGTGGTGAAACGCAGTCGCGAGGCGTAGCTCGCCGCCTCACCGGAGCCACGATGTGAGCCGGCGTCGGATATGGGTGCTCACCATCGCCGTTGTCCTCCTGGTCACGCGCTGTCCGGCCCAGCCCCCGCGGCAGGCGTGCGAACGAACGTGGTGCGCTCACCTGACGGTGGCCACTTCTGTCTCGTCGACAACGACCACGCTCCAGGTTGCAGCAGCTACAGCTCGGGAGCCTTCCGCTTCACCTCTGCCATGGCGGCTCCGGTCATCAAGGCTTTCCACCTGTCTCTCGGTTAGTGGGCCGGTGCGGTGTCCACAACAGATACCGCACGGATGATGCTCGAGGGTCCCGGAGATTCCATGGCGAACCTGCGCCACCGCTTTCAGACTGCGCGGTCGAGTTCACTCGCACGTCGACCCGACATAGCATCCGACACGATGGTGGCGTACCCGAAACTCGGCGCGGCCAGTCCAGGCCCGTAAGTCCTGACGTCGGCCCGCTTGAGCATCAGTGAGCGATATACACCCGCGGCCGCGATGTCTCCGGCCAGTTGGGCTCCGATGATCCGGCCCTTGCTCAGGTACACCGAACGCAGCGCGTCCCCCTGCTCACTGCGAAGCACGTCGTCGGCTCCCTCTGTCGTCCCCATGGCGACAATGGGGACCCCCAGGTGCTTGAGGCTGTTCATGGACTCGGCGCCGTCGTAGGTGATGTCAGCGCCCAGGGCGTTGGCCGCCGCGATCTTCGCCTGGGCCACGGCATTGGGGAAGATGGCATGCACGTACCGCTCCCCTGTCAGCCAGTCGGCCGCCTCGGCCACGTCCCCGGCGGCGTAGACCCCGGCGACCGTCGTGCGCATGTGGTCGTCGACGTGGATCCCCCAGCCCGTGACGATCTCCGTGTCATCGATGAACTCCACGTGCGGCTTCACACCCGTGGCCGCCACCACGAGGTCGGCGTGGAGCACCTGCCCACCGACCAGCCGCACCGCAGTCCCCGTGGACGTCTCGACGAAGGCCTCGGCCGGGGTTCCCAGCCTCAACTCGACGCCGCGGAGCTCGAGCGCGTGGCGGGCCACATCCGAGGTGGGGCGGTCCAGGACGCGGGGCATGACCCACGGCCGACGGCCCACCACGGTGACCGCCACCCCGAGATCGCTCAACATCAGCGCGAGCTCGACCCCGATGAAGCCGTGGCCGACGATGAGGGCGTTGCGCGCCTCGCCGTCTCGCACCCGTGCCACGAGCGTCTCGGCCATGCGAAGGGATTTGAAGTCGAGCACCCCGGGCTGTTCTGCCCCTTCGATGGGGGCATGGAGACGACTCCCCGAAGCGATGATGAGGGCGTCATATGCCACCCGAGAAGCGCCGTCGAGCACGACTTCACGGTTGTCCGTGTCTATGGCGACGACCGGGGCCTGGCGTCGCTCTTCGATTCCCAGGCGCTTTGCGATGTCGCGCCCCTTCCAGTACAAGGTGTTCTCCCGGCCGGTCAAGAAATGATCGGCCATCGCCGCCGGCGAGTACGGGGGGAACGGCTCCAGCGTGAGTGCGGTCACTGATCCGGTCGGGTCCAGTCGGCGCAACGTCTCAGCTGCCGTGATCCCGGCGGGCCCGGTGCCGATGATCACAGACCGGGTCATTGCTGACCCACCAGGAACGAGTCCCGGGTGGGGAACCGAACGAGCTCGAAGCCGAGCACGGCGATGGCGCTGGCCAGTCCGGTGCCCTCGAGCAGACCGTCCACCGCAGGCTCGTTCTCGAGAGCGAGCTCCTCGTAGGGCAGGGCGTGGATGGAGGCGAAGGGGAAGCCGCCATGCTCGGCCACGTGCGCGAGGGCGCGGCGCAGGTGGTCGTCGTTCCGTACGCGGTTGACCACCAGGTGGATCGTCTCGATGCCCATGGTCCCGGCCAGCCTGGCCGTGTCCATGCCCACCTGCACGGCGTTGGCGGTGTGGTCGACCACCACGACGGCCTGGTCGAAACCCCGGGCCAGTGCCCGGCCGAAGTGCTCCACCCCGGCGTGGGTGTCAAGGAGGACGACCGAGCCCCGCTGGGCGCGCATATCGCCGAGGGCGGCGCTGAGGAGTGCGGTCTCGGGACAGAAGCACCCGCCGCCCGCCCGCCGGACCGCCCCCATCATGAGGAAACGGACGCCGTCGGGGCCGACGGTGCTCAGTCGGTCGACGACGTCGGCGGTGTCGGGGTTGAGCCGCAGCATGCCACCATTCCCGGACCCGGGGCGGGCTCCGGTCTTCTCCTCCACGTAGTTGCCGGCTTCGGTGATCGGCGTCACTTCCGCCAGCGATCGGGCCGGGAATCCGAGTGCCGCCCCGAGATTGCACTGCTCGTCGCCGTCGACGGCGATCACCGAGCAGCCGCGCCGGGCCAACAGCCGGCCGAGCACGGCGGTGATCGTGGTCTTTCCGACACCGCCCTTGCCGACGATGACGATCCGGGCTTCGGGCCCGTCGGCGGCCCGGGGGGTCGGCGCCCGGGACACTCGCTCCCTCACCGTCGTGATCGTGACACGTCCCGCACATGGCCTAGGCCCCGCTGACCCCAGCCGCCACGGGCTCAGTGGCGTCGACATCGACAAATGCCAGGCCCAGGCCTTGGCGCTTGGCCTCGATGTGTCGCCGGATCAACAGCGCGGCCTTTGCGGGGTCGGGCTCCACCGAGAACTTGGCCCCCACCACGTCGTCGAGGCCATCGGCCAGGAGATCGACCACATGAGGGCTGCCGAAGATCGGGGGCTGCACGCCGAGAACGGTGGTGACACCGCTCGCCACCACATAGGTCCCGATGGCGACCGCCTTCTCCGAATACCACTCCGGCGCGGCGCCGGCGAGGGGCAGCTTGTCGATGTCGACACCGAGGGCATCGGCGAGGGCCGCGGCCAAAACCAGAATCCTGCTGTTGTCCACGCAGGAACCCATGTGGAGCACCGGAGGGATCCCCAGGGATTCGCACACCCCGCGTAGTCCCGGCCCAGCCAGTGCGGCGGACTCCGGCAGCATCTGACCGGCCTTTCCGTTGGCCACCGCCGCGCACCCGGTCACGATCACCAGCACGTCGTTCTCGATGAGCCGACGAGTCAGCTCAACATGTCCGTAGTCCTGTGGGATCTTCGGGTTGTTGCACCCCACCACGGCCACTGCGCCCCGGATGGCGCCCGAGGCGATGGCGTCGATGAGGGGCTTCGGGGTCCCCCCGAGCGCTCCGAGGATCGCCTCCACCGAGAAGCCGGCCATCATCCGGACCGGCTCGACGGGAATCCGCACGCGGTCGGGGTTGCGGTTGGGATACGCCTCCACCGCCATGCGCACGATCTGGCGGGCGATCTCGGCCCCGTGGGCGGGATCGAACGAAACATGCGTCGCACCGGGGAACTTCGCCTTGTCGGAGGTCGATATGACCTGGGTGTGGTAGCACTTCGCCACGTCGGTGACCGACGGCATGATGCACTGGTAGTCGACCACCATCGCCTCCAGGGCGCCGGTCACCATGACCAACTCCTGCATCAGATGGTTGCCGGCAATGGGGATGCCGCGGCGCATCATCATCTCGTTCCCGGTGCAGCACAGACCGACCACGTTGATGCCGGTGGCGCCGTAGGAACGTGCAAGATCGAGCAACTCCGCATCGGCGGCGGCGGCCACGACCACGTCCGACAACAGCGGGTTGTGGCCGTGCATGGCGATGTTCACCTGGTCGGTCTTGAGCACGCCGAGGTTGACCTCCGACATGACGGGCGACGGTGTCCCGAACATGATGTCGGAGAGCTCCGTGGCGATCATCGAACCGCCCCAGCCGTCTGCCAGCCCCGTGCGCAGCGCGTGGAGGAGGATATTGACGTAGTCGTTGTCCACGCCCATGTGGGTCCGGTGCAGCATCTCGACCGGCTCCCGGTCGATCCCCCGCGGCGTGATATCCAGCTTCCGCCACAGGTCCCGGCGGGCGACCGGGAGCGCGGGCGGCAAGCGCCAGCGACTCCTTGCGGCTGCCGTAGTCCTCGTAGAGGGCGTCAGCCACGGCCTCGGCGATCTCGTTCACGTCGCGACCCTCTGTGGCGATCCCGAGCTCGGCGGCCAAGCGCAGGAGCTTGGCCTCGTCCGTGATGCGGTAGCCGGTGGTCTCGCCGCGGGCCGTGGCCCGAAACACCTCCAGGATGTCTCGCCCGTGGTCCGAGTGTGACGAGGATCCGGCGGCGATGGTCCGGCCCAGGTTCCGGGCCACGATCACGTCAGCGTCGGCACCGCACACCCCCTTCTGGGGTCCTTCGCCAAAGGGGTCGATCCGACAGGGGCCCATGGCGCAATTGCGGCAGCTCAGGCCGAGTGCGCAGTAGCCGCATTGCGGCTCCTGGGCGGCCAGCCGGTCCCACACCGTCTCGATGCCCTCCAGCCGTGCCTGGTCGATCATGCGCTGGGCGTCCTCGTTGATGGTCAACCGGCGAGGCGGTGTCCGTTGGTGGTGGTGGCACTCATCGAACTCCTCCTTGTGAAGCAGCGTGATCGGCAAGTTCGGCGGTAGCAGCGCCCAAGGCGTGCCAGGGGAGAAGAGGGTCCTGTGCGGTGCGAGCCGAATTCGTGCCGGCGGCGGCCAGGACCGCCCCTGTCTCGCGCAGCTGGGCTTGCGCCACCAGTGCGTTGAGTTCACCGAAGACAAGGGCGTCGACTTTGCATGCCTCCACACATGCGGGCTCGACCCCACGCTCGAGACGGTCCACACAGCCGTCGCACTTGACCGCGACCGCGGTCTGGGGGCCGGGACCCCCGACCAGCGGGTGGAAGGTGATGACGTCGAAGGGGCAGACGACGGCGCACATGGCGCATCCGATGCAGCGGCCGGGATCCACCAACACAACCCCATGGCGCTCATCGCGGCTGATGGCGCCCGTTGGGCACACCTGCTGACAGGGCGCCGGGTCGCAGTGACGGCAGCGGTTGGGAAAGGCGGTCGTCGCCACACCTGGCTGCACGTGGACACGCTTGCGTGGGACCGGCGACTCCAGGAACGCCGTGATGTCCTTCCCGATCGAGTGCTCGATGGCACAGGCAATCTCGCACTGTCGACAGCCGATGCAACGCTCGGGATTGACGAACACGCTTCGCATGTCGACCTCCCCTTCCCACCCTCTGCCACAACCGGAATTGCTCTCCTATTCGCATTGTCCGGCCTGGCCTTCCGTCGGCGAACAGAGGCATTGGTCCCCCCATGGGCGCCCCGCTCCGCCGGCGCCCGCCCTGGACCCGCCCGAGAGGCCCGCCGGGTTGGCCCCGGACGAGCCGAACCGCGGCAGCCGGGGCGCCCGCGAACGAGCGGCTCGGACCGTAGCTACCTCGGACCGGCCCCGGGCCCCCAGGAAGGCGTGACCTCGGGCCCTGTCGTGCGTGAACCCAGACGTCCTACGATTCAGGCGTGGACGTCGGAGATGCCGCGGTGATCGATGCCCGGGGCCTCGACATGCTCATCGCGGTGCTGTCCGAGTCGGGATACGACACCAGGGGCCCGGTCGTCCGCGACGGGCGCGATCATGCCCGGGCCGGTAGCCGGCGTTGCCGACCTACCCGCCGGGTATCGAGATGCACAGGCTCCGGGGCACTATCGACTCGAGCACAAAGGCGACGGCGCGTTGTTCGCGTGGGCCGTGGGGCCCGGCTCCTGGAAGGCCGAGTTCTTCCCACCCACCCAGGAGCTGTGGCGCGCCACCGTGGACGGTGCGGTCACCTTCACCGAGCCCGACCATCTCCCCGAACCCATGGCCATCATCGGCGCCCGACCGTGCGAGGTCGCCGCCTTGGACGTGCTCGACCGGGTGCTGCGGAGCAGCGAGACTCCGGACCCGCGCTACGCGGCACGGCGAGATGGGGCGTTCATCGTGACAGCGGAGTGCGGGGCCCCCGCCGCCACCTGCTTCTGCACATCGATGGGAACGGGGCCCGGAGCAGACACGGGGTTCGACCTGGCGCTGATGCGAGCTCGGCGATGGTGACGCCCAGCGCTATGTCGTTCGGGTGGGCACCGAGCGCGGCGCCGAGGTCTTGTCGCACCTACCCGCCGTCGCCGCCACCGACTGCGGACCTCGACGCCCGCCACCAGATGCTCGAATCGTCGGCCGGCGCCATGACGAGAGAGCTGCGGACACGAAGGGCTACCCGCCCTGTTGGCCCGCAACCTCGAGCACCCGCAATGGGAGGAGGTGGCAGACCGGTGCCTGGCCTGTGGGAATTGCACCTTGGTCTGCCCCACCTGCTTCTGCAGCGACGTCCGCGACACGACGTCGCTGACCGGCGAGGTCACCCGCCAGCGGTCGTGGGCGTCATGCTTCGACCTCGACCACTCCTACCTGCACGGGGGGCCCGTTCGCGCTTCCACTTCCTCGCGCTACCGCCAATGGCTGACCCACAAGCTGTCGACCTGGTGGGACCAGTTCGGCACGTCGGGCTGCGTCGGGTGCGGCCGGTGCATCGCATGGTGCCCCGTCGGCATCGACCTCACCGAGGAAGTCGCCGCCATCAGTGGCAGCGACGGAGCCGTACGTGCCAGCTCGGCGTCGGCAGAGCCCGCTCCATGACGACGACATTGGCTGAGCTGGTGTCGGCACATCCGCTCCTGGCGGGATTGCCGGGGCAAGCCGTCGCCAGCGTCGCCGGATGCGCCCAGAACGTGTCGTTCAACCCGGGTGACCTGTTGCTGGCCGAGGGCGACCCCGCCAACACGCTCTACCTGCTGCGCCGGGGCCGGGTCGCCATCGAGGTGCACTCGCCGGGCCGGGGGCCCATCGTCATCGAGACAGTGGGTCCCGGTGCCGTTGTCGGCTGGAGCTGGCTCGTGCCCCCTTACCGGTGGCACTTCGACGCCCGCGCCGTCGACGCCGTCGGGGCGGTGGCCGTCGACGGGGCATGTCTCCGGGAGAAGGCCGAGGCCGACCCCGAACTCGGCTACGCACTCATGCAGCGGGTGGCGGCAGTGCTCCTCGAACGCCTCCAGATGACCCGTCTTCGGCTCCTCGACCTCTACGGGACCGGCAGTGCTCGCTGATCCCGGCTGGAAGGAACGGGACGGTTCTCACCACGGGGGTCACGCCGGCCTCGGGGTCATGACGCCTGTCCCCCACCGAGTCGTCGGGCGTCGCCACGAGACCGACGACGTGGTGACGCTTCTTCTGTCGCCGCCTGCCGGCGGCGGCTTCCGTGCGCGCTCGGGCCAGTTCAACATGCTCACGGCCTTCGGCGTCGGCGAGGCCGCGATCTCGGTGAGCAGTGCTCCGCATGACGACGGTCCGCTGCAGCACACCGTGCGCGACGTGGGCCCGGTCACCCACGCCTTGTGCCAGGCGCGCATCGGCGAGGTGGTCGGCGTCCGAGGCCCCTTCGGCACGGACTGGGGAGTCGGCACCCCTCAGGACCCCGGCGACCCCGTCGACGGCGAATTGCCCGCCGACGGTCCAGGGCCCGGAGGCGACGTCGTCGTGGTGGCGGGAGGGATCGGCCTCGCCCCCTTGCGGGGCGCGGTCTACGAGCTGGTGGCTCGGCCCTCGCACCAGAGGCGGGCGGGTGTTCGTCATCGTGGGCGCCCGCGATCCCTCGCAGATCATCTTCGGCAGCGACCTCGAGGCCTGGGCGCGCGACGGCGCGCGGGTGGAGGTGACGGTCGACGTCGCTCGGCCCGGGGTGGACCGGCCACGTCGGGCTCGTGACCTCCCTGCTCAACGACGCCGGGTTCGACCCCGTCGGAGCGACGGCGCTTGTGTGCGGGCCCGAGATCATGATGCGCTTCACCGCCCGTTCCCTGATCGACGGCGGCGTCGATCCCCGCTGCATCCGGGTGTCGTTGGAACGCAACATGCAATGCGGTGTGGCGTGGTGCGGGCATTGTCAGCTCGGCCCCTTCTTGTTGTGTCGTGACGGCCCGATCCTGCCCTATGCGGGTGTGGTGGCCCACCTGCTCACCCAGCGCGAGCGATGACCGAGCCGATCGCGTCCGGACCCCACGGCGGCGCGTCGAGTTCGACCGCGGATCCGGACCCACGACCAACCCTGGCCGTATGGAAGTTCGCGTCCTGTGACGGCTGCCAGCTGAGCTTGCTCGACTGCGAAGATGAGCTGCTGAGCCTGGCCGACGCGGTCCACATCGCCCATTTCACCGAGATGTCGCGCGCCACGGTCTCGGGGCCCTACGACGTCTCGTTGGTGGAGGGCTCGATCACCACGCCGGCCGATGCCCGCCGGATCAGACAGATCAGGGAGAGCTCACGCCGGCTGGTCACGATCGGGGCGTGCGCCACCGCCGGCGGGATCCAGGGACTGCGGAACTTCGCCGCCTCGGGCGAGTATGCCCGCGACCGTCTACGCCCATCCCGAGTACATCACCTCGCTCGACACCTCCACCCCGATCGCCGACCACGTCGACGTGGACTTCGAGCTTCACGGCTGCCCGATCGACCGCCACCAATTGCTCGAGGTGATCACCGCCACCCTGGCAGGGCGACGTCCGGTGATCGCGGGCCACTCGGTATGCCAGGAGTGCAAGGGGCGCGGCACCGTGTGCCTGCTCGTGAGCGAGGGAATCGCCTGTCTGGGTCCGGTGACCCGGACCGGGTGCGGTGCCCTGTGCCCCACCGTCGGTCGCGGATGCTTCGGCTGTTTCGGGCCCGCCGAGACGACGAACACGCCTTCACTCGCCGCCCAGCTTCGCCGCCAGGGCATGGCACCGGTCGAGGTGTCGCGGCTGTTCCGCACCTTCAATGCCGCCGCGCCCGCCTTCCTCGACGAATCGGTGGCCCAGGGAGGTTCGCTCCCCGTCGGCCCGAGGCGTCGCCGTCCACCCCCCGAAGGCCCGGAGGAGGAGCCATGACCCACGGGTCGCATCCACCGCGGGTCATCGGGGTCGAAGGCCTGTCGCGAGTCGAGGGGGAGGGCTCGCTGCGGGTGGAGGTCCACGACGGGACGGTCATCGACGTCGCCCTCGAGATCTTCGAGCCACCGCGGTACTTCGAGGCCCTGCTCGTCGGGCGGCACTTCACCGAGGCTCCCGACATCACGGCCCGGATCTGCGGGATCTGCCCGGTGGCCTACCAGATGAGCGCGTGTGCCGCCATGGAGGACGCGTGCGGCGTGACCGTCGACGAACAGGTCAACGCCTGCGGCGGCTCCTGTACTGCGGGGAGTGGATCCAGAGCCACGCCCTGCACATCTATCTCCTGCACGCGCCCGACTTCCTCGGTTGCGCCGATGCGGTGGAGCTCGCCGCAGCGCGACCGGGGTGCGGTGGAACGGGGCCTGCAGATCAAGCGGACGGGCAACCTGGTCATGGAGACCGTGGGTGGCCGGGCCGTGCACCCGGTCAACGTCCGGGTCGGCGGCTTCTACCGGGCGCCGGACCCGGCATCGGTGACGGCCCTCATCGAGCCGCTGCGTCGGGCACGCGACGCCGCACTCGCCACCGTCGAGTGGGTGGCGGGCTTCGACTTCCCCGACGTCGTCGGCGACTACCGCTTCGTGGCGCTGCGCGATGGCGACCGCTACGCCATCGAGCGGGGCAGGCCCGCGTCCTCCGAAGGCCTCGACGTGAGCCCGGCGGAGTTCGCCGACCTCGTCGTCGAGGAGCACGTCGCCCGGTCCACCGCCCTCCACGCCCGCCTCGAGGGCAACGACCCGTACCTCACGGGCCCCTTGGCCCGCTATGCGCTCAATGCCGGAGGAGCTCTCCCCCTTGGCCGCCGAGGCGGCGGTGCGAGCCGGGTTGGGCCCGGTGTGCACCAACCCGTTCCGGAGCATCGTGGTGCGGGCCGTCGAGCTCGTGTTCGCGTGCGAAGAGGCGCTGTCGCTGGCCGAGTCCTACACCCCTCCCGACCCCCCCGCCCTCACCGTGACACCACGGGCGGGCGTGGGTACCGGTGCCACCGAGGCGCCTCGGGGCCTGCTGTTCCACCAATACGAGATCGACGGCTCGGGCACGATCCGGTGGGCTCGCATCGTGCCGCCCACGTCTCAGAACCAGCTCACCATCGAAGCGGATCTGCGTCGCGTGGCCCAGGGCGCGCTCGAGCTGGGGGACGACGAACTGCAGTGGCGCTGCGAGCAGTCGGTTCGCAACCACGATCCCTGCATCTCGTGTGCCGCTCACTTCCTCGACGTCACGGTGGTGCCGTCGTGAGCACCGACGGGCCGAGCACCGAGGCTTGCCGAGACACGTAGCTCCCGGCACGGGTCCCGACGCGCCCACGCGTCGTCGTCGCGGGCGTGGGGAGCGAGTACCGGCGCGACGACGGGGCCGGACCCGCGGTGGCCGCTCGCACCGTCGAGCAATCCCCGGCCACGCACGACATCGGTCCCGTCGTCGACCCACTCGACCTGCTGGGACGCTGGGACCGCGCCGATCTGGCCATCGTCATCGACGCCATGCGCTCGGGAGCGACACCGGGGACGGTGCGGGTGCTCGAGCTGACCGGGACGGCGGTGGGCTCGAGCCCGGGCGTGACGAGCACCCACGGGATCAGCCTGTCGGGAGTGCTGCGCCTGGCCCAGGCCATCGACCAGGCGCCGGGCCGCGTGGTCGTGGTCGGCATCGAAGGCGATGATTTCGGCAGGGGCCCGGGTCTCAGCCCGGCCGTCGACGCCGCGATCCCCGTGGCGGTGCGAAAGGTTGTCGACCTGATCAAGGAGGTCCAGGCATGTGCATGAGCCGCCTGCATCGTGTGCTGCGCAGCGCCGGGCCCGGTGCCGTCGACGTCGAGGACGTGAACGGGACCGTCCATCGCGTCTCGCTGCTCGCCCTCGACGGTCCGGCGCCAGCGCCCGGGGAATGGCTCGTCGTCCACAGCGGGTATGCCATCGACCGGGTCGACGCGGCCGACGCGGAAGCCGTGGCGACCGAGCTCCGGCTGAGCGCCGCCTCGACGGCCCGCAGCGCCATCGGCGGGGCGAGGCCGTGACCGGCGACGCCACCTCGGCACCCGATACCGCCGAGCACGGCGGCGCCAGGGAAGAGCTCGGCGCGCAGCGGTGGCCTCCCCGGCGTGGTCGTGGCCGGCATGACCGCGCTCATCAGCGGGTTGTCGGTCTTCGTCAACAGCTACGGCGTGCACTCGATCGCGCCACCGTCGGTCTACACCACGGCGAAGAACCTGGTGGCAACGCTCCTCCTCGCCGCCGCCGCCTTCGTGGCGTGGAGCATTCGACGTCGGAATCGGGACTCGGTCGCGGCGCGGTTCGTCGCCACCGCCCGAGGCCCGGGATCTCCTGGGCCAGCGCCGGGCAGCTGGCGAACGCTGGGGGCCGGCCCGTTGGGCGGGACTGGCGTACATCGGCGTCGTGGGCGGTGGTATCGCCTTCGTCTTGTTCTTCGAAGGATTGGCCGACACGACGGCCACGCCCGCCGCCTTCTGGCGCGACACGCTCGTCGTGTGGGTGGCCGTGCTGGCGCTGGTCTTCCTGCGCGAGCGCGTGGCGTGGTGGAACGTCGTCGCCATCGCCGTGCTCGTCGTCGGCCAGGTCGCCATCGCCGGCGGCGTCGGCCATCTCGCCGCCGACCGAGGTGAGCTCCTCGTCCTCGCCGCCACCGTGCTGTGGGCGGTGGAGGTCGTAGTGGCCAAGGTCCTGCTGCGTGA
Source organism: uncultured Acidimicrobiales bacterium (assembly GCA_963796765.1). Taxonomy (GTDB): domain Bacteria; phylum Actinomycetota; class Acidimicrobiia; order Acidimicrobiales; family UBA8190; genus Chersky-840. The sequence continues at coordinate 314,951 of CAWCMY010000003.1, forward strand.
CGTGGCCCCGGCCGCCCTCGCCCTGGTCCGGATGGGGATCGGGGCGCTCACGCTCGATCGTCTATCTTGCCGCCACCGGCACAGTTGCACGTCCTTGTCGCCTTCCACGCCACCCAGGTCGGGTGGGCGCTGCTGACCGGCCTCTTGCTGGCCGCCTACGTCGGGACCTGGATGACCGCCTTGGCGAGGGCCCGGGCGGTCGACGTCACCTCGGTGCTGGTGGGAAGCGCGCTCATCACCGCTCTCCTGCAAGCTGCGGCCGGGACGACCTCGCTCGCACCACAAGCACTCGGCCTCGTTCTCGTCATCGCCGGGGCGGGCGTGGTGATCGGGGCGGGCCTCCGGCACCCCGACGACACCGAGGCGCGACACGGTCGAGCGGGTGAGACACGACCCCCCCGCCGCCGCAGCCGGCCCGGGACCACCCGGACACCGGACCTGGCGCTCCACATCTCCGGGAAGGCTCGTGCCCGGGCCCGTCCTCTTCGCCCGGTATGCGTATCCCCCGAATGCCCTGGGCTACTGCGGACCCGGGGACCCCGCAACGCTCCTCGGCATGGCTTCGGAGGGAGTCGACCTGGACGGCCTGAGCCAAAAGGCAACCCAGTTCGAAGGGGCATGGCCCTATCTGGAGCTGATCGCGGGGTGCAACGACATCAGAGAACCACTCGACCGCCGCGTCGTGGAGGCGTACTGGACGGGCAACGAGTTGGTGACGCGCGTGCCCACCTCCGCGTTGATCGCGTCGCTCGATGACCGGTTCGCGAGGAGGGCCGGGCAGCTCCTCGCCCCCGTGACGGCGGCGGCGCCTGGAGGTGTCCCCCAACACAACTTCCACGTCTTCGCCGTGTACCCCTGGCTCGGCCTTCTACGCGCCGGGATGGAAGGGCCACCGCTCAGGGTCCTGGACCGCTGTCGCATCCGCTGGGGTTGCATCCAGGCGATCACCGGCGAGTTGCGTGACGGTTCGCAGCCGGCCACTTTGCTTCGACGGCTCGCGCCTCGTCCTCGGGGCCGAGCAGACAGAGAGCGTCCGGAGCAGCTGTTGACGGGATGGCCGTCACCGCCGACCTCCAACCCGGCGACGTCGTCTCTCTTCACTGGGATTGGGTCTGTGACCGGCTGTCGCCCACGGCGCTGAGGTGGCTCCGGTACTGCACCTGGCGCAACCTCGACACCGTCAACGCCCTCTCGCGGCCGGGACCTGCCGCAGTCTGCGGTGCGTAACCGGCGCGGGAATCTCGTCCTGGGTCTTTCCCACCGACCGCCCTCAACGGAGGGGCGGGTCCGGTGAGACGCAAGAGGGGACGCCGTTAAGACGGCCCTCACCTACTCAAACTCGGGACCGGACGACGGGATCCGAACCCACGACCCACCTTGGCAAACAAATGAGGCCCGACTCCCTCCCTGCACCTTTGCACATTGATCCGGCGTCATCGCATTTTCGACTGACCACACCGGACCGCGAACGGCCCTGATTGTCGACCGTGGGTGCGTCTTTCGTGGAGCGCGCGCGCAACGAGCTCATCAACAACCCGTCGCGTCCTTCAACACGCCACAGGCTTGAGCCATTCGCCTTGGGGACAGGGTAGAGACGCGGCGCCGAAACACCGATCTGGGGAGTGTGTGAAGGTTGTCGAAATTCACGACACAGTCGCTGGGAACCCCGTCGGCGACAGCGGTGAGCTCCAGTTCGGAAACCAGGTCCCGTTTCGTACGAGTCAATGCTGCCACCACGACCGACTGGATGCGGTCGGCGACCGGGTCTCTCGTCAGGACCAACACGGGTCGATCTCCGCCGGGCGTGGCGGCAAACCAGATCTCACCCCGTTGCATCGGTCCAGTCCGACCAGTCCTCTGCCGGACCCCAGTCTGCAATCTCAGCGAAGGCCTGCTCCGCGGAGGTCGGCGGGAACTGGTCCCATGTTTTCGCGTCGTCTTCGCTTGCCAGCCTCACCAGGTACCGATGGAGGGCATCTCTGAGGAGCTCGGAGCGGTCCACTCCCAACTGTTGCGCCCGTCGTTGGGCTTCCGCGGCGTCGCTCTCGCTGACCCGAAAACTGAACATTGTCATACAACGAGGTTAACATGTATGACACGGCGGCGAACCACGTTCTCCTCCTGCCCGTGGCTTCTCCCTCCTTTCAGAAAGTACTTGACTGAATGACTCAATCAGTCAATAGTTGGTGGCATGCCCCGGGCCACTCCGCCGGAACGTTTGACCGAAGTGGCCGAGGCCGCCACCCGCGTGTTCGGGCGCCTCGGGTACCGCCGCACGCACATGGCCGATGTGGCGACCCAGGCCGGTTTGTCGTCGGGCGCTGTGTACACGTACGTGGAGAGCAAAGAAGCCCTGTTCCACCTGGTCTTCGCCCATGCCTTCGGCCAATCGGCTGGGGGCATACCGCCTCTGCCCTTCCCTACCCCGCCCTTTGCCGAGACGTTGGAACTGATCGGCCAGGGGCTGCGCAAGGCAGCGGCAACACCCAGACTCCGAGCCGCCCTCGACGAAGTCGATCCCGGCGACGTCCAGGCCGAACTCACGGCCATCATCGAGGAGCGCTACGCCATGATCGAGCAGATGTGGCCGGTGCTGGCCGTGATCGAACGCTGCGCCGTCGACCTGCCCGAGCTCGAGGCCCTCTATTTCCAGCGAGGACGCCGCGGCCACCTTGCCCAATTGACCAAGTACCTGGAGCAGCGAGCGGCCAGCGGACACCTGCGCACCATGCTCGACACGACGGTGGCGGCGCGCATCGTGACAGAGTCGATCGTTTGGTTCGCCTGGCATCGTCGCGAGGACCGCGACGCCGCCTTCTACGATGACGAGAGAGCACGGCAAACCGTCGTCGAGTTCGTATGCCATGCGCTCATCGGACCGAGCTCATGACGACGACCACCAGCCGCACGATGGACGAGCCGCGTCGGGCGCCTGTCGGCACGGAACTTCTCAGGATGCAATTCCGCCCCGTGCTTGCCATCGCCGCCGGACTGGTAGTGCTGGAGCTGGCCGTTGCTGGTCGCTATGGATTTCACCGCGACGAGCTCTACTTCCTGGCCTGCGCCCGCCATCTGGCCTGGGGCTATGTGGACCAGCCCCCATTCGTGCCGGCAGTGGCGAAACTGGCGACCGCTCTGTTCGGGCCGTCGGTCGTCGGGATCCGGATCTTGCCCGCGCTGGCGGGTGGTGCCACCGTCGTGTGCACCGCCCTCACGGCCCGGGAGCTCGGTGGGGGCCGCCGAGCTCAGGTGCTGGCGGCTTTGGCGGCGGCCACCTCACCACAGTTGCTGGCCGCCTTCCATCTGCTTTCGACCACCGCATTCGACCTCTTCTTCTGGTCGGCGACCACACTGCTCGTGGTTCGGCTGCTGCGCACTGGGGACGAGAGGCTGTGGCTGGCCGTCGGAGCCGTCGCCGGGGCGGGCCTTTTGAACAAGTTCAATGTCGCCTTCCTGCTCTTCGGCTTGGCCGCCGGCCTGCTCCTCGGCGGCCGAGGTCACATGCTGCGGAGCTGGTGGCTCTGGGTCGGTGCTGCGTTGGCCCTGGTCCTGTGGTCCCCGAACCTCATCTGGAATGCCCAGCACCACTGGGCTGCCTTCGCCATGTTGCGCAGCCTCCACCAAGAGAACTCGACCCTGGGCGCCTCCCTCGTTTTCATTCCCGCTCAGTTCGTTGTGATGGGGCCGGTCCTCGTCGTCCTGTGGGTGGGCGGCCTGCGGCACTTGTTGCGCCACCACTTCGCCAGGCCGCTCGGTGTCGCCTACCTCGTCCTCCTGGTGCTGCTCGCCGTGACCGGGGCCAAGCCCTATTACCTGGCCGGGATGTACTTCGTCCTCTTCGCCGCCGGCGGAATCTGGGCTGAAGGCCGTCTGGACGCCCGGCGACCGCCGAGGGGCATCCGAGGATGGGTGGCCCTGATCACAGCGGGTGGGGTGCTGGCCCTGCCGCTGACGCTCCCGGTCCTGCCCGTCAGCGCGCTGGCCAAGGGACCGTGGGAGGGCAGTATCAACAAGGACCTGAGCGCCACGGTGGGCTGGGAAAGTCTCGTGGGCCAGATCGCCGAAGTCTCAGCCACCGTGCCGACCGCGCAACGAACCCAGCTGGTGGTCCTTACTGGTGACTACGGCGCCGCCGGTGCCGTAGACCTCTACGGCGAGCGCTACGGCCTGCCCCACGCCATCAGCGGCCACAACTCGTACTGGTGGTGGGGCCCGGGGAGCTCCAGAAACGGCGCCACCACCATCGCCGTCGACCTGCCGAGGTCGTATCTGCGAACCATCTTCTCAGAGGTCATCCCAGCCGGCCGCGTGGCAACCCCTGATGGGGTGTGGAGCGAAGAACAGGGTGATCCGATCTGGATCTGCCGTGGTCAGAAGCTGACCTGGGCCCAGGCCTGGCCGAACGCGAGGCATTACGGATGAGTATCTCCACGTCGCCACCGCTACTGCAGGCTCGATATGACCGACCGTCCTGAAGCCTTCGTACTCATCCACGGCGCCCATCACGGGTCATGGGTGTGGGATCCGCTCCTCGCCCACCTGCGATTGCCAGCGCTGGCCGTTGATCTCCCGGGCCGCGGCGCCCGCCCCGCCGATCTTCGATCCCTGACCCTCGACGATTACGCGGTGGCGGTGGCGGCCGATATCAACGCCGCTGGCCTGCGGCGAGTCATCCTCGTCGGGCATTCCCTCGCCGGATCTGTGGCCTACACGGTCGCCGCCCGGAACCCGAACGCCGTCACCCACCTGGTCGGGATCGCGGCCGTGTTTCCCTCTCCTGGACACAGCGCCATCGACCTGTGGCCGACCGGGCTGCGTTGGCTACCCCGAACAGGCCTCGTCCTGCGCCCAGGTGGTCGCAGCGCACCGCTGAGACTCAGCACCCGACAAGCGCGCCGCCGCCTCGCCAATGACCTCGACGACGAGCAAGCACGGTGGCTCCTGGCGAACCTCGGTCCCGAAGCCGTGGGGTTGACGACAAGTCCCATTCCCCGGACCCGATTGGCACCGGACTTACAACGAACCTACGTCGTCTGCGACAACGACAGAGCCCTTCCCCCCGAACGTCAACGTCGCCAAGCCCGCACCATCGGCGCACAAGTCGTTGAGATCGACACTGGGCACGATCCGATGGTGAGTGCTCCACGACTCTTGGCGGATGTCTTCAACGGCCTACTACCGACCGAATACGCGAATGGTGCGCCCGGCTGGTGAACCTCCACTGGACGGTTGTGGGCGCGACACGCGCACAGGAGATGTCATGCACCCGTACTTAATGGAAACACTCGTCGCCCAACGCCGTGAGCAGCTCCTCGCTGACGCGGCACGGTCCCATCGGGCAAAGACCCGACGAGCAACTCGACGAATCCGGACGCCACGCACAGACCAGTCGTGTGCGAGAGTGTGGCTCGGATCGATGTCTCTCGCCCTCCGGGCCATTCTTCCCGAAGATCCACCGCTTTGCCGGTCGGCTCGTACGGCTAGAGCAGATGAGCCCCGAACACGTACCGGGCTTGAGCACCGCGTCGGCGCATAACCGAGACGCGCATCGAGGGGTTCTCTGTCCCACAGGGCGATGAGGTCGACCCTGCGCCGATCGCGCCGTGGCACTTGATGTCGGACGAGGATGGGAACTTCCCACTTACATCGCCGAACAACTGGGAGCAGACCGTCGTGAAGGCCGAACTCGCGCGCCCGAACGTCTGCGGCTGGTACCGCACCCCTTGTGGTCCCATGAGCGACCCCAGAGAAACTCCAGGTCGAAGGCCTGAATGAGGTTTTCGGCGCGCCACCGGGAATAGTCGTTCAGGGGCCCGGGGGTCTTGAACCGAGACCAGTCACGGCCTCGTCCACAGACCGGAAGAAATGGTCCTGGCCGATTCGCCCGAGCAGACCGCTTCGACTCAGGCTCTCTCGCACGTGCTGTCCGGCACGGGCAACTGCGAACGCGATGTGGTCGCGGTCGAACTCGTCTAGCACTTCCCCGAGCGCTCGCGCGCCGGTGTAGTCGACGTCGCTCATCCCGAGCGCGTCGAGAACGACCAACCGAGGCGTGCCGAGCGCACGCGTCAGCGAGGCGTCCATCTCGGTGCGGAAGTGCACCGCGTTCGCGTACCAAAGCGGAGTCGCGAACAGCACCACAAGCACGCCGGGAACCTGGGCAGCGTGCTCCTCGCTGCTGAGCGGCGCCCAGCTCGTCGTGCCGGGGATACGGCCGAGGACGTGAAGCTGCGGGCGGGCGCTTAAGCGGGTGCGGTCGAGGATCGCCAGGCCGACGGCCACGCCAATGCCCTGCTCGACGCCGACGAGAGCGACGGTGAGCATGGTGACCACCGCCAGCCCGAACTCGAACCGGTCGAACCGGGCGATGGCCCGCGAGGTCGCGCACGTGGAAGATTCGAATGGCGACAAAGATGAGCACCGCGGCGAGCGTGGTCAGGGGGACGTCCTTTAGCAGTCCCGCGGCGGGGACGAGCACCACCAGCGCCGCCGCCGCGCCCAGGCCGGCTACCTGGGTGCGCCCGGACGCCGAGGCGACCGCAGCGGTCCTCGGCGGACTGGCGTCCACGGGGAAGGATCCGAAGAGGCCCGCTACGACGTTCCCGGCTCCGATCCCGAGGAAGTCGCGGTCCACGTCCACTTGGTAGCCGCCCTGGTCGGCGAAGGCACGGGTGGTGGCGGCCGACTGGCTCACCACCACGAGGGCGACGACCGCCGGCGATCGGAGCCACGCTGCGAAGCGCAGACCACGACAGGTCGAACAGGCCCAGCGCGCGGCGCGCCGTGCGCCACGTGGCCCGAGCACCGCCACGCCGTGAGCCTGGAGTCCCAGCGCCCCGACGACCAACGTGGAGGCGATCAGCCCCACCAGCGCGCCGGGAAGCCTCCGGTCGACACGCTCTGCTGCGACCACGATGGCGAGGACGACGGTGCCGATGCCCAGTGCCCAGCCGTTGGTGTCCCCGAGGTGGGTGGTCACCACGCCGATCCGGTGCAGCGTCGATCCGTTCGCCGCCGGGAGGCCGAAGAGGTCCGGCAGCTGGTGGACGACGATGATGACGGCCACACCTGCCAGAAAGCCGGTGATGATCGGGGCGGACAGGAACTCAGCGATCCACCCCAGTCGTAGGAGCCCGACCAGGGCCACCAGCACTCCGACAATCACCGCGAGGATCCCCACGAGGTCGACGTAGTGGGGGGAGCCCGCCGGCGCCAGGTGGGAGATCCCCACTGCGAAGAGTGGAGCGATCGTGGAGTCGGCGCCGACGGACATCTGTCGGGTTCGAACCGAGCAGAGCGAAGACCACCGTGCCCGCGACGAACGCGTAGAAGCCGGTGATCGGTGGCATGCCGGCGAGGCGGGAAGTGGCCAATTGTTCGGGGACAGCGATCACGAGCAACGTGACCGCAGCGAGCAGATCAGGCGTCGCCCAGGATCGGCGATATCCGTGCAGCGATGAGAAGAAGATCGCTGGCATTTGGCAGCGTCGGCTACCTCGGGCGCGCCCTGGCCCTCCTGGCATCCCGGTCAATGTCTTCCCGACCCGACTGACTCCTCATGCTTACCCCGATCCTTGCGTGGCACGGGGTCATCATCGTCGATCTCCTCGCCCACTGAAAGTGTTGCTAGGGCGGCGTGACGTATAGGGAGCCCACGTCGAAGGTGACGGCGAGCTCCGGCGCTCCCCGATGCCAGCTCGCAGTTTGCCGCTCACTGGCGGAAGTCCACCGAGCGTCGCTCAGAGGGACGTCGAGTATGCACAGGGCGCCCAGGGTGACATCGGCGATTCACGATGCTGCGTGGCCGGGCCGAGTTGAGCGCTGCGGTGACGAGTGGGATCACGGCGCCGGCCGCCAAGGTGAGGCGAATGTTGCGGCGGCTTGGAACGGCCCGCGGCGGCGGGCTTGGGTCGGGCCGGGCTCGTGCCGCGGATGCGCGGAGAGCAGGTCGCGTGCTTGGTGACCTATTGCCATAACTACGCCCAAGTCGGCGGCCCGCGGTCACGGGGATGACGCGTTCAGAGGCCGAGGGTTTCTGACGCCGAGGTCGGCGCTCTTTCGACCCAAACCTGCCAAGCTAGCCAACGACGGTGGATGCGTAGTCGGCAGGCGGTCATGATTGAAACGTCACACTGGTCGCACGACACGCGAGGCCCAGCGGCCCTAACATCGAAGGAGGTAGCGTGTCTGACATCCTTAATGACGTCCCTGAAAGCCACCGAGACATTCTGCGAAAAACCCTGACCGCTACGCTTACCACCATCGACGCGAAAGGCCGCCCTCGGTCGACTGCCGTCTGGTACTTCGTCGATAGCGATGGCCAGTTGAAGGGTTCAATCACGTCCGACGGTTATCAGTACAAGGATTTGCGCCGCGAACCCAACTGCGATCTGTTCATCATCGATTCAGACCCGTTCCGTACTCTCGAGGTACGTGCCGAGGCCAAGCTCGTCGCCGACTCCGACAAGGCCACGGTCCGCAAGTTGGCCAATGTCTATGGCCTTGATGAAGCCAAGCTGATCAGGGCCGAGGAAGACCGTTACACAGTTACCTACCGACCTCGCAAGCTAGTTGCGCTCCGTTACGGGCTGGAGGACATCCTGCGCGGGCCGGTCGCAAGCGAACAGGCGCATCGACACTGACCGTCCTCAATATGCCGATCCGCGCCCTCCTGGCTGTCGGCCCGTACGGGGTAAGCACCGCTTACTCGCACGGTGCGGCCGCTGTATTCGGTAACAAGATCCCGGGAACCACTCGTCGAACCGGACATGTTCGTGACTTCGGAATCATCAGCCGATCTGATCGACGCCGGAGCGCGAGATCGTGAATCCCTTACCGTTCGAGACGGTGCAGGTCATCCCGTTCCTGGCCGAAATGCACTCAAAGGGCTCTGCCCCAGTGGCTGTTCCATAGGCCAGGGTAGGCGTGTCCAAAGCCGGGTTGCCGAGGTTGCACAGGTTGCCCAAGCACTTGTTGAGCGCACCAGTCGCTGTCATGGTCACGAGCCGAGGAGGCGAGAAGGTCGCACAATGGACGGATGCGTCTGCAGCGATGTCGATCAGACAAGCGATGTTCTTCGACGGAGAAACGAACGCCCCATTCAATGCTACTGACTGTAGAGGCGCTGCGACGACCACTGTCGCGGCGCCGGTGACGTTACTGTCTGGGCAGGAGGGTGGCGGGCCGATGACGTCGGCCTTGTCACTGAACCGGTATGTCCCAGAGCCACGGTATGAGTGTTCGTAAGTGCTCGTGTGGTCAGCCCGCGCTGTATCTCCGCACCTAATGACCCCGGCATTTGCCCCTGAGGTCCCGCCATCTCCGAATCGAACGCCTTCACCATCGAGGGTTCCCGGACCTTGAATCTCGACGGTGAATGTCACGACCGTCCCAATGAATACGTGATCGGGACTGACCGCGACGTTCATCGTCAGTGGCCCAGTCATAGCCGTCGTCGAAGGGATCGAAGTAGTTGAAGTAGTTGAGGGAATTCCGGTGCCCGTGTTCGCGCTGGTAGTGGTACCCGCGGGTCTTCCTCCACCGCATGCCGAAGCCGCCAATGCGGTCACGCCTAGGCACGCCATGGCACGCCGGAGTTTCCCCATACTGCAAGGCTGCCCAGATCTGATCGAGTTACCCAGAGTCTTTCGACCACTTCTTGCAACGAGACTGCCTTCGCAGGTGTCGCTCGGGACGGTCAATTGATCGAGGCATAAGTGACACGTTAACGGGGGCTACCAAGTCATCCGCCCTCGATGGAATGAACGATTCGTCAACTATTGGCTGTATCGCCCGGTTGTCTAGATCATGAAAGCGCGCATGTTGGCAGTGCTCAAGCGGGAATACCGAACCAGCGGTCAGAGCACGACCGCACACAGTCGCATCGCGGGAGGACGGCGCTACGCACCTCGCCGGACACAAGACGTCTATAGCCAGTTGATCAGTGCCGCCCGGCAGCACCTGGGCCTCGGCCAGTCCGTGGTCCTCGACGCGTCGTGGATCGACGCGTCGAACCGGGCCCTGGCTCCAGGCGCTCGCCATCGAGTCATCCGCTGATCTGACTGAACTGCACTGCACGGCCCCTCCCGAAGTCACCGAAGGACGCATCGCCACGCGACTCCACCACGGAAATGGCCCCTCCGAGGCCACGGTCGAGATCGGTAGGGCCATGGCTGTCCTCGAGGCGCAGTGGCCGTCGGCTACGGACGTCGACACGGCGCGACCACCCGGCGTGGTACTGGCACAGGCCCTCCGGATTGTGGACCGACCGCTCGTTGAGGTGTCGTCAACGGGCTGATCGCCCGATCACCTGGCCAGCCAATCCTCTCGCCGTGGTGAGCTCAACCAGAACAGGAGGTCGGCGAACGCAACGATGGCACCTCGCCATCAACGGTCCTCGATGCGCTCGAGACGACCCACAAGCGATCTAAGCGCGAACGGGTCAGCCAGCCCGATGCAGCCGACCCATGTCGGCCCAATGGTCTTGAGACAACGACCTGCGAACGGGATCTGTCACGAACCGATTGACCGAACCTACGTCAGGACTGCTTCGGCCTCTGGTATATCTGCACCATGTCCGTGGATGACCATGACAGGACACGAGGCGTGGGTCATGCAGTGCTGGCTCACCGATCCAAGCAACATGCCAGTGAAGGCACCGTGACCTCGGCAGCCGACGACGAGCAAATCGGCACCCTTGGCCGCCTTGAGAAGCTCCGTCGCCGTGCGACCTTCCACCACAATCGACTCCACGTCGAAGGGACGATCGGTGCCAAGCGCTTCGTTGACAGTGGCGTCAAGTGCCTTGCGAGTGTCGAGCCCGGGGTCGAACTCGGTCGGGTACGGGGGAGCCCATCCGAAGCTGGTCGGATACTCCCAGGCCATCACAGCACGCACCTTCGCCCCCGTGATCTGGGCCTGGCGAGCTGCCCAGCGCAGGGCCTCCTTCGACGGTTCAGAGCCGTCGACTCCCACCACAATCCATCCTCGAAGAGGACTTGTCGCCTGCCGATTCGGATCAACGACCATGACTACGCTCCGTTCACCTCTTGGGACTTCACGATCCTGGATCGGACCTTGGCCTCTCTCATCGAGCCCACATCAGGCCGCCACCCTTGATGGACGAAACACCGCGACCCGGCCGGAGTCCCGTTGACGGGCGGGCCGAGCCACGTGCGCGACGACCTGGAAATGGGCATGGAGACCACACCCAGAACTCGGGTTGTAGACCGACAGCCGGACACGGCATCCGGGATCCTGGCACGTCCGTCCTGACGGAAATGTCCGCGCCGGTTTTGCCCAGGGACCGACCATCATCGCCCCCATGATGTCCCTGCTGACTTCACCGGACATTGGAGCACCTCCCCGTAGCGTGCCCAATTACTAGAAGAATGACCCAGGCACTCCGAAGACGACAGGGCCGAAGGTCATACGCGGAACTTCACAGGGAGGGCGTCGTCCTCTGCTCGTGAGGAATCGGCTGAGGCATCGTGATCACTCCGTTGAAGGCGCGTGTGGCGTCGGGGGCCTCGTTCTCACCGAACCCTGTCGCTCCTTCTCCGCCGCCTGCTCCTCGGCACTTGCCCCCAAGTAGACGAAGAATCCAATGAGGATGAGCCAGAAGTCATAGAAGATGCCACCAACAATCATCACGACAGCCAGAATTCGGGCGATCCTCGCCGCCTGACGGGTGGCGGTGAGTCTGTCGTGGCGTCGCTCGAGCAGGGCGCGTGCGACGCGTCCTCCATCCATGGGGAGCGCGGGCAACAGGTTGAACCCGCCCAGCAAGGCGTTCAGCCAGACCAGTCGAGCGAACCAGGAGCCAGCAAAGAGGGTTGGTGGCCACAGGTGGGCGCCGAAGGCGACACCGCCCACCACAGCGAGGGCGGCGCCAAACCAAGGCTGGTGAGCGGTCCAACGATGGCGATAGCGAACTCGTCAGCGGGACGCTCGGGCATCTTCTTCAACTGGGAGAGCCCGCCGATGGGCAGGAGCAGGATGTCCTCGACCACGGCCCCACGCCGGCGGGCCACGACGCAGTGGGCGTACTCGTGGACCAGGACCGAGGCGAAGACCGCGGCGATCCACAGCAGGCCTACGCCGACAGTGGACGCCCCGCTGCTGATGTTCACCCACACCACCAGGATCACCAGGACGAGGAAGGTCCAGTGCATTCGGATGTCGATGCCACCGATACCGGCGACCCGCACCGAGCTTCTCGTGCTCCCCTCCTGCGCCATGGACACTTCCCTCGCCATCAAGCTCTACCCTGAGGATGATCGTCTGACGGACCTATGCACAAGGGCACAATGTCCATTCGTCTCGGCGCGACGGATTCGCACCGTCCGAGCTGGTAGGGCTCAGGGCGATAAATCGGGATTTCCCAGAATGCGATCTTCGGACCTGAATTCCTTGGTGGCTTCGGACCTCGTGGACGACGGACTGCAACGGATACCGACCCCGAGATCGAGGCGCTCACCGCAGCGTCCCCGAAGGCTCACCGCTCGTGCGGGCACTTCGGCTTTCGGATCGCAGTTGATCGCTGTGATGAAGCACGGGCGATCAACTTCGGCGGCCTCGGAGTCCGACCGATACTCGTGCCAGTACCGCTGTCAGGTCAACCTGTGACTTCTGACTCTGGTCGGACCGCACCGCACCACGGAGCATGGAGGTGCGAGTACCGAGGCTGGCGAGCCCGCGGTGTCAGGTGTGGAAAGGGGAAGCAACGATGCATCTGGAACTGACGGTAGAGCAGGCTCAGGCGCTCAACAGACTCCTCGGGCAGTCCTTGCGGGAGCTGAGCCACGAGATTGCAGCCACTGATAATGCCGAGTTCAGGGCCGATCTGAGCGAGTATCGCGACTGCCTGGTCGAGGTCACAGGAGCGCTCAGCCGTCTGCTGACAGAGGCCCCGGGTGTCTCGCCCCCGGCCCCGGCCCCGGACCCGGGATTCGTACGCGAGCTTGCCCACCCCGGAGACTGACAGGTCGTCATGTCGCGACTGGGGCTCAACGGGGAGCTGAGTCAGCACGCTCGGAAGATGTGCAAGCGGGAGCAAGTCGCTGCTTCAGACCGCCTCCTGGAGATGATGGTCGGCTCAGAGGCTTGTCCACGGCTTCACCGACACCAGCCGGGCGACTCCCTCTGGGTCTCACGGGAGCGACCGCTCCGGGCATACCCGACGTCGCACCGCTGGATCTCGATCCACCAGCCCTCAACCTCTCCGGAGGAGGACACGACATGGACATGATTCGTTGGTTCGACAGCATCCGCCTCGATGACGCGCCACAGGTGGGAGGCAAGGGGGCAAACCTCGGAGAGCTGACCGCCGCGGGCCTACCGGTACCACCGGGATTCGTGATCACGAGCGACGCCTTCCTTGACGCCATCGATCGCAGCGGAGCGCGCCTGAAGCTCCGCCAGGTGATCGACAGCGCTGACCCCGACGACCCCGCCAGCCTGACCACCTGCGCGCAGCGCGCCCAGGAGCTCGTGCATGCCACGCCGGTGCCCGACCCTCTCGTCGACGCCGTCCGCGCTGCCTATCACCGCCTCGGGGCCGGCACGCGGGTGGCCGTGCGCTCCTCGGGGACGAGCGAGGACAGCGCGGGAACGTCGTTTGCCGGCATGAACGCCAGCTTCACCAACGTGGCGGAGGACGAGGAGCTGCTCGCTCGGGTGGTGGACTGCTGGGCGTCGCTGTACGGGGAGCGGGTGATTTCGTACCGGGCCAGCCAACGGGTCGGCGACGAACCATCAGTAGCCGTGGTCGTTCAGCAGATGATCCCCTCCGAGCGCTCGGGCGTCATGTTCACCGTGGACCCGTCGCGGGCGCATCCCGACCACATCATCATCGAAGCGGCCTTCGGTCAGGGAGAGGTCGTCGTGAGCGGTCAGGTCGAGCCCGATACCTATGTGGTGGAACGTACAGGGCTGGCTCTGCTCAACGTGCGGGTCGGCATCAAGACTACCAAGATCGTGCAGGGGGCCGACGGGCACGACCAGCAGGTCTCGCTCGACCCGAGCGAAGGGTCACGGCGCGTCCTCTCCGACGCCGAAGTTCTCGGCCTTGCCTCTCTGGGGTTGGCGGTCGAAGCACACTATGGATCTCCCCAGGACGTCGAGTGGGCGATCGCGGAGGGACACACGTATCTCGTCCAATCGAGACCCATCACGACGCTCGCAGGTTCCTCCGCAAAGGACATCGAGTCCCCGTCACACGACTCCGCGTCCGCGGAGTCCGAGGGAGAACCAAAGATCCTGGTTTCGGGGTTAGCGGCGTCTGCGGGTCGGGCGACGGGCCACATCAGAGTGCTTCACTCCCCGAGCGAGGGTGACCTGCTTCAGACCGGGGAGGTCCTAGTGGCGTCGATGACCAGTCCGGACTGGGTACCCACCATGCGACGAGCGGCGGCTCTCGTGACCGACGGCGGCGGCATGACGTGTCACGCCGCCATCGTGACCCGCGAGCTCGGCGTGCCATGCGTCGTGGGGGCCCGCAACGCCACCACCGTGCTACGCGACGGTGAGTTGGTCACCGTGGATGGAGCCAAAGGCCAAGTCTACGAAGGTGTGGTGTCGCCGGTGGCCGAGAGCACCGCGCCGGGGAGAGCAGGCACGGTTTCGATAGCGCCCGTGATCGGGGCCGGGCGTGGCACCGGGTCCCACACCGGTGCTCGCCACTCGTCTCTACGTCAACCTCGCCATCGCCGAGCACGCCGAGGAAGTCGCTGCTCTGGATGTCGACGGCGTCGGGCTCCTCCGGGCCGAGTTTATGGTGGTGGACGCACTGCGCGGAGTACACCCGCGGCTCCTCCTCGAGCGCGGGGAGGAGAAGGCCTTTGTAGACACAATGTCGGCCTCGCTTCTTCGCATCACCCGAGCCTTCGCGCCCCGGCCGGTCGTGTACCGCAGCATCGACTTCCGGACCAACGAGTTCCGCAGCCTCGAAGGTGGCGAGCGTTTCGAACCCCAAGAAGAGAATCCCATGATCGGCTATCGCGGCTGCTACCGCTACGTGCAGGAGCCCGACCTCTTCCGTCTCGAGCTCGACGTTCTTGCCAGGGTGATCGAACAGACACCGAATCTGCGGCTGATGATCCCCTTCGTTCGCACCCAGTGGGAGCTCGAGGCCTGCCTCGACATCGTCAGCACCAGCCCCGTCGCAGGAGCGCTGCCTGTGTGGGTCATGGCCGAGGTGCCCTCGGTCGCCTTCTTTATCCCGCAGTACGCGGCCATGGGGATCGACGGCGTGTCGATCGGGAGCAACGACCTCACACAGCTCATACTCGGGGTGGACCGCGACTCCGAGGTGTGCGCCGATCTGTTTGACGAGGCAGACCCCGCAGTCCTCGACGCCATCGGCCGGATCATCCACGGGTGCAATGACGCAGGCATCACCTCGTCATTGTGTGGCCAAGCGCCGTCCAACCGACCCGAGTTCGCCGAGCACCTCGTCAGGTTGGGGATTACCTCGATCTCGGTTAACCCCGACGCCGTGTCCGCCGTTAGGCAGTCCATCGCCACCGCTGAGTGGCGCCTCCTGCTCGAGGCCGCTGTCCCCGAACGGGACCACACCCATGGTGCCACCTTGGTCGCGCCACGATCACACGGACGGAGTCGCTTCGGGGCGCGCTCGGGGGACGCCTCTTCCTCAGGACATGGTCTCGGCCTTCGATAAGCGCGGGTCGAACCAAGGCGGCGCGGAACCGGGGCGAAGCATCGAATTTCATTGCCTTCAAGAGGCTTTGGACACCCTCGGGCGGGCTCAGCATTGCACTCACGACGACGATCACCATCGCACACGTGGCCATAGCGGGGCGGCCGAGTACCCAGATGTCGCCGCCCAGCCCGTGGCCTTCGGCGATGCCGGCTTCTTCGGATCGATGGGGGGACAGACCTTGACCCAACCGGTTGTGGGCATGGCCCCAACCCCATCGGGGCGCGGTTACTGGCTGGTGGCGTCAGACGGGGCGTGTTCGCCTTCGGCGATGCCGGCTTCTTCGGGTCGATGGGAGGGCGTTGACCTCGACCCCCTCGACTTCGTCAATTTCGTGACCGGTCCGCAAGAGCGGACTGGGCTCGAGATCCAGAACACGACAATCCCGAACTCTCGACGGTGGAAGGTTGCGTGCGCTACCTGGCGACATCCGCCAGCTGACCCGCTGGCCATGTGCCATCGAAAGCCACGGCCCTCAGATTCCGCTCGGATAAGTCTCGGCAGGCTCGCCCAGATCCCATAGTGAGGTGTGCTCGAGCGGCTCGAGCGCTCGCGTGTGGTCGAAATGGATCACCGCATCGAACTGTTCGGCGAGACGAGCATCGAAGTAGTGACTGGTGCGCTCGCTCTGAGGCCGGTAGATCACCCCGATCGCCCGCTCCAAGCGCGGGACCACAAAGACTTCGTGCACTGCCGGCTGCGCCATATCCAGCCAGAAGCGCGTCCCTCCGCTCTCATGGAGGAGAGTCTCGTGGCTATTGGCCAAGGCAGGTCGCACCCGCATGCGCTCGGCGGGGCCGCCCCAGTCCGTCGCCGCCGTCACTGTGCCGTCGAATGTGGTGAATCCCACAAGCACGCAATCGTTGTCGTAGCGCTGCCGGGCGAGCTGCCCGACGTTGAGTTCGCCTCGTGCACTCATCCCGGTGGCGCGCGCGTCGCCCACGTGTGAGTTGTGCTCCCATACTACGATCTTCGTTCGGGCCACCTGGCGATCGAGATGCTCGACGAGCGCATCGAGGGTGCCCGCCATGTGCCGATCACGCAGATTCCACGACGAGACCTCGGCCCGGTACATCTGCTGGTAGTACTCCTCGGCGTCCCGGACCAGACGTGCGTTCTGCTCTGCGAAGAAGAATTCATCGTCAGCGATCCAGCCGTCGCGACGCATATAGGCGTCGGTTCGATGTCGCAGTTCGACCAGTTGGGCTACGACCTCGTTCTCGCACGGGATGGCGCCCGAAAAGGCGAGCTTATAGCCGTATGCCTGCCCCTCGCCCCCAACCTGATCGAAGCAGGAGTACCGCTCACGAGCTCGCCGGGCCTCGTTGGGATCGACGCGGTCGAGGTAGTGCACGACGGCCTCCATCGAAGCACGGAGGCTGTAGAGATCCAGCCCGTAGAATCGAGCCTTGGTCGCCGGGTGCCCGTGGGCATCGTTGCGGGCCCGGAGCCACTCCACGAAAGCCACGACGTCGCGATTTCGCCACATCCACGCCGGGAAGCGCCGAAAGTCCGACAATGCCGCGTCGGCGTCCTCGTCATGAGAAAGCCCCATCACGTAGCGGTTGACTCTGTAGGCATCGGGCCAATCGGCCTCGACTGCCACGGCAGTGAAGCCGCACTCGTCGATGAGGCGACGAGTGATGCGGGCTCGCTCCCGGTAGAACTCGTGCGTTCCGTGCGAGGCCTCGCCCATTAGAACGAAACGTCGGTCATCGACAAGGTCGAGCAGTGCGTCATAGTCGCCCGCCTCGGCCGTGATGGCACGGCAGTGGTCACCTACGACCCCACAACCCGGCGTCGAGCGCATGAAGACAGTGTCGCCCCCCCCTGCTCATCCGACCAGGGGCGATGGTCACACCCTGCTCGCCCCAAGATTGCCGACAAGCAGCCCGTTCAAAGGTGCGTCCTCGGCGATGTACTCAGCCGGGATGGACTTGGTGACGACTTCGACCCAGAATCCTGGTTGTCGGTTCTCTAGTCCCCCGTCTCGGTTGGACGGATGATGACAACCGAGCATGGCGCGTGGGCTGCGCAATGTGCACTCACCGACCCGAGCAGCAACCCGTCGAATCCCCCGAACCCTCTGCTGCCCACCACGAGCAAGTCAGCGCCCTTTGACGCCTCCACCAGGACTTTTGCGGCGTGGCCCTCCAGAACAGAAGCGTGCACGGAGACCGTTCCCGGTGCCACTACCTCATTAACTACATCTGCGAGTGCCTTGCCGGCGACATCCGACGGATTGGCAGGCGGCGGCAGGCTTTGCAACCAGGCATGCTCATCTGACACGTGCCACGCATGCACGACGTCGAGGCTTGCTCCAATAGCTTCGGCGTATCGCGCCGCCCAACGCAGCGCCTCCCTCGATTCCTCGGACGCGTCCACACCGACAACGATGCGCAGGCCTTGCGGAGGTCCACGCACCTCGGCCTTCTCTTCGCCACCTTGTGCCATCCTCTGCATTGCTGACCCTCCTTCGACGGCGCCGAGGCGCGAAATGGGAATGATCGGCCTGGGCCGATTGGGGCTTCTAGCGAGTGACCAAGACCGGGAGTCTCCCCAGGTGGAGCACCTTGTGAGCCGTGCTCCCCACCAGGAGGTCTGTGAGGTCGTTGACTCCGCGGGTCCCCATGACGATCACAGAGGCACCGCACTCCTCGGCCTCCGCGAGGATCTCTGCCACCACGAGACCCGATATTGAGGCCCGCACCGTCCCCGTTGCCTTGACACCGGCATCGACCAGGTCGGCGACCGCCCGATCGACCACCTTAACGGCATCGTCGGGCTCCTCGCTCGGGACGAATCCGGCTCGACCGATGAAATGGCCTTCCCGGACGTGGACGACACGCACCTGACCTCCCGCCAGCCTCGCGAGCTCCTTGGTAGCAGCAAGAGTCCTAGTGTCATGCGATGAGCCGTCCAGCGCGGACAGGATGTGCTCGAACATCGTGGCTCCTATCGCTTGATGCTTCCGCCACGGTGCCCCCGACCCCGGGGTTTCGGTAGAGCCGAAGGTCCCGCTTGTTGCCAGCTCGCGGCCCGGGGCTGGATTGTGGCGAAGGACTCTGTCTACTCGATCACGAGCGGCGTACCGTGTTCACAGATATTGGGGATGTCACCTGACGAGGAGGCGGGCACATGATGCGAGCTGCCATCGGAGACAAGATCGTGATTCGAGGCCACCATGTCGGTGAGGCTGACCGCGACGCGGTCATTCTCGACGTCGAGGGACCCGACGGTGCTCCGCCGTACCGGGTGCGTTGGAACGACGACGGACACGAAGGCGTATTCTTCCCTGGGGAAGATGCCTCCGTGGAGCACTACCCGGTGGCGACCGACCCGAAATAGTGCCCCTTATCTCCGAGAGCCGCGTCCGCACGCTGTCGAAGAATAGGAGGACACGAAAGGCGCCCGTCCCACGATTGGGGGGAAACGAGCGCCTTTTCTGAATTGTATCCCGAGTGCTACGAACGCTGAGTGCGGGCAATGCCACTCACTGGGGCTTGTGGGCCCTCACACTGCAACGCTTCTGAACACAAGCCGCGTGCCGGATCTATCTGAGGCCTACCCGACCAACATCCTCGTCACCCGTTGGCCCTCGGGCTGGAAAGTTCACTCTCATCACACGCCGTGGCCACCTCCTCTCCGACTCACTCCAAATGTCCACTCCATATGGTTCAACAACGTCGGCGGGGTGCTTCTTCCCAAATGTGGTGTCGCATTGATCTCACGCGGGGCTTCCTGAAACCCGTCCGCGACGCGACCCGTTGGTGAGGACATGACAATGACCTTCGACCCTAGCCACCTCGAGACAGATCCATCATCGTGGAGATACCTAGGCGTATTGGGCCAGGAAAGAAAGGTAGCGCCATGCAGACGGCGCTGGTAATCGTCGACATGCTCAACGACTTCGTGGACGGGATCCTCGCCAATCCCGCTGCCAAGAGCATCGTCGGACCGATCTCGTCGCTAGCGGAGCGGGCCCGAGACAGATGACTGGGTCGTCTTCTATGCCAACGACGTTCTATGCCAACGACGCACATTTGCTGATCGATGTCGAGCTGCGGGTCTTCCCGCCCCATGCCATGGCCCAGGCAGCTGGGGCCGCGGTGATCGGTGAACTGCGTCCCGGGCCTCACGACGTGGACATCGCCAAGCGCTTCTACTCGCCGTTCACCGAGACCGTTTTCGAGACCGAACTCCCTGACCACCAGGTGAGGCGCCTCGTTGTCGTCGGCCAGCACACGGATTGCTGTGTTCGTCACACCTGCTACGACGCCTTTGTCCGCGGCTACGAGCTTGTCGTCTGCCCCGACGGCACCACCGTGTATCGAACCGGGTTCCACTGAAACCCTCGCATCCCGCCAGCGGCGAGCCCTTGAGTACTTGCGCACGTACTACGGAGCGCAACTCGAGTCCACGTCCGCGGTCAGCTGATCCCGGCTCCGGCAATGTAGGGCCAAGTCGAGTGACCATTGACCCTGGTCTGAGGGGACCGCCGGGGAGACCCTGGATACCGGGAGAGGGGGTTGCCATGCCTTTCGTCGATCGAGCTGACGCTGGACGACGCCTAGCGATGCTGCTCAAGGACTTGCGAGATCAAGACGTTGTGGTCGTCGGGCTCCCCCGGGGCGGGGTGCCGGTGGCTTTCGAGGTCGCCCGAGCCCTCGACGCACCCCTGGATGTGATCGTGGTCCGCAAGCTGGGCGTGCCCTTCCAACCTGAGCTGGGGATGGGCGCTATCGGTGAGGCCGGTGCTCAGGTGGTCGACGAGCGCGTCGTCGTCGCGGCGGGCGTCAGTGCCGAGGAATTCGCCGCCGTCGAAGCCCGGGAGCGCTCCGAGCTTGAACGCCGGGTACGGCGGTTCCGCGGCACGCGTCCCCCCGTGTCCCTGGCAGGGCGCACCGTGGTGATCGTCGACGACGGCATCGCCACCGGGTCGACAGCCCGAGCCGCCTGCCAGGTGGCCCGGGCCCAGGGGCAGCCCGGGTGGTGCTGGCCGTTCCCGTCGCACCACCCGAGACGGTAGCCGCGCTGTGCCGCCACGCCGACGAGGTGGTGTGCGTTGAGATGCCGGCAAGGTTTCTCGCCGTCGGCGAGTTCTACGAGGACTTCAGCCAGACGAACGACGATGATGTGGTGGCTCTGCTCGAACGCGCCGTGCTGCAACCCGCTGCGGCCACGGTGGATCCAACGGGGAATGATGACTGCGACCCGCCGGCACAGCAAGAGCCGCTGGTCTGGAACGAGGACGTCGAGGTGCCCGCGGGGCCGGGCTGGCTCTGCGGCCACCTGACGGTGCCCCGGGCCGCGACAGGCATCGTCGTCTTCGCCCACGGGAGTGGCAGCAGCCGGCACAGCCCCCGCAACCGTTTCGTGGCTTCGGTGCTCAACCGGGACGGACTCGGCACCATGCTCTTCGACCTCCTCACCCCGGAGGAGGAGCTCGATCGGGCCAACGTGTTCGACATCGCCCTTCTCGGTCACCGGCTGGTCGAGGTGACGCACTGGCTCCAAAGTGACCCCGTCGCCGCAGGGTTGCCTATTGGGTACTTCGGCGCGAGCACCGGCGCCGCCGCCGCCCTGTGGGCCGCCGGAGAACTTGGCGCCGACATCGCCGCCGTTGTCTCACGAGGAGGACGCCCAGACCTGGCCGCCGAGAGACTGGCGGTCGTCGTCGCCCCGACCCTCCTCATCGCCGGTGGCCTCGATGACGTGGTGCTGGAGCTCAATCGCCAAGCACAAGCGCAGTTGCGATGCGAACACCGGCTTGAGGTCGTCAGGGGCGCGACCCACCTCTTCGAGGAGCCGGGCACCCTAGAGGCCGCCGCCACCTTGGCGAGTGGATGGTTCACCGACCACATGGCCCCGGCGCTGATATGAGCGACATCGACGACTGGCTCCGGGACCACGAGAGCGACCTCGGCGAGATGGTCAAAAAGTCCGAGGTGGCGTCCGATGACCATAACTGTCAATGGCGCGTGCGTTTTTTGTGGAGTGCGAACCGCGGAATTTTGTACTACGTGCACCACATCGTTGGGATCTACATCACCCTTTTCGTCGACACGTTGGCTGTAGCGTCACACTAGCCAGGCGCGCCGGAGGCGGGGGGCTGCGCGAAATCGGGTGCGCTGTTGGAACCCCCCGAGTATCGAAGGTGCGGCATCCGGCAGGAATGATTGCGTAACCGGACTTGGTTTGCCCCAGATGGCTGGCGGCCGTCTTGGTCTGGGTCATCGTTTCCCGGCCAGTCCGATCCTGGCTTTTACCTTACCGGAACGGCTCACTCAGGCTCCGCGGGAAGTCCTCGGTGAAGCGCTCGAATCGGGCGCCTCTAGCTCAGCCAAAAGGGCGCGGGTCTCGTCGAGCGAGAAGGTGAGAATTCGACGGGCCACGTCGAGTAGCTCGAAGACCATCGGGTTACCGACTGAGTACAAAACGGTGTTCCCCTCCTTACGCGTTTGGACGAGGTTCGCTCGACGCAGAACGCCCAGCTGCTGGGACAGATGTGAGGCCTCGATGCCAACGGCTTGAGCGAGGTCGCCCACCGTCCGTTCACCTTCACGGAGCACTTCGAGCACCCGGATCCTCGCGGGATGACCGAGTGTCTTGAAGAACTCGGCCTTCACTTGATAGATCGGGGTGGTCACGGTGTCTTCTCGATTTCGAGCCGGTTGCGGTCGGCCGTTGGCTTGTTCAGGCACTGAAATGTCGTCCCGAATAGTAATGGAATGATGACATCTTCAAGATCCATTGTCGCTCCTTGGTCTTACAGATCGTTGCCCGCATAGGAAAGGTTGAAGCTCTTGTTGGCGAGAGGAAAGTCCGGCACGATCGTGTCGGTCAGCGCCACCGAGAGCGCCGGCCAATTGAAGAACGATGGGTCGACGACCTTGACTCTCGCCAGTCGTCCAGATTCATTCACCTCGATTCGGTGAACAACGCTTCCTCGCCACCCTTCAACAATCCCGGTCCCTGCCCTGTTCCCCGAACCAGCAAGCGGGCCTCGGTTACCCAGTGCACGATGACTCGACATGAGTGGCCCCGGTTGCATACAGGAGTTCGCAACTATGGCGAGAGACGCCTCCACTTCTTCCACGCGTACGTCGAACCGTGCCAATACGTCACCGTTCTGAGCTCGAACCGGAGCGAGCCCTACAAGGGACTTTCCACCGACGGGGTGGGCGACCCGAGCATCGAGCGTGGCTCCCGAGGCACGGGCAACGACCCCTAATACGCCTAGCGCGTCAGCATCCTCGGCCCTGAGCACTGCGGTCCCAGTGAAACGATCAACCACGGTGCTTTGGCCCCGCGCCAGCTCCACCAGGTCGCGAAACCGCTCTCCGATCTCCTCCAGATCGCCGGCATGAGGCAATGCCCGCAGGTGGACCTCGCCCGGCGTGATGGCGCCGCGCAGGAGGCGATGTCCCGTGACCGATGCATTGAGTCGGAGCAACCGCTCACGCAGCGTCAATGCCCGGGCATTGGCGAGTCCGAAGCCGACGTCGTTGCACAACGCGCCAATGTCCGCCACATGGTTGTACAGTCGCTCCAACTCAAGCAGGAGACAACGCAGCTCGTGCGTCCGCGCGCTCACCTCGATGCCACGGGCTTCCTCAACCGCCATGCAGTACGCCAGCCCATGCCCGATCGCACTGTCACCGGAGATGCGCTCGGCCAGGACGACACCTTCGTCGGTGTTCTGGCCCTCAAAGAGCCGCTCGATTCCCTTGTGGACAAACCACAGACGCGCCTTCATCTTCAAGATGGTCTCGCCAACCACCGAAAAGCGGAAGTGGCCCGGCTCGATGAGTCCAGCATGCACCGGTCCGACCGGGATCTCGTAGACCCCAGCACCCTGGACTTCGACGAACGGATACGATCCTGCGTCGTCCACCATGGTGGGCGTTCGACCCGAATCGTGGCGCATTGGGTACCAACCTTCAGGCCAGTGCTGATGCAGCACCAGCCGACGCAGGAAGGGATGGCCAATGGGGACGATGCCATACAGGTCGTGCATCTCTCGCTCAAATCGGCTGGCCGGAAACGAGAGGGCCGCCAGCGAGGGGATTACGGGTTGTCGGCGGTCGATTGCCACCACCAGCTCGATGCGGCGATCGGGAGGACCGGAGGTGAAGAGGTAGGTGACACGCATCGATCGATGCCCATCGAGCGCTGCCACCAGGGCTAGGCGAAATCCCCGTTGAAGGAGTAATGCGGATGTGACGGGCAACGCGTCGGCCGGGATCTCGACCGACTCCCGGAAGCTCCCTAGCTGGTCGAGGCTCGAGGACAGGTCCGTGGCGCTCGTCATGGCGCCACAATTCGCGCGGCGGCATGGAGCAGAGGTTGGAGCGGCCAGGCCGAGACCCCGATGAATGCGCAGCCCACCAGACCACCAACCAGGGGCACGGTGACGAGCGCCGGGGTCGTCGCCGGGGTCGTCGTTCCCTTGGGACCCAGGAGGAGATGACGCCCATGGGACATGACCGCGGCGAAAATCACCACCATGCACACCAAGGACGCAGCTGCAGCCCAGCCGAGGCCGACCTGGAACTCAGCTCGCAGCATATTGAGCTCGCTCACGAACAGGCTGAACGGCGGGAATCCGAGGAGTGCAACCAGCCCGAACGCAAATATCCCACCGAGTGCGGGGCGACGGCTGAGCAGGGCCGGCACCTGCTCGATCTCGCTCGTCCCTTCGGTCAGAAGGATCTCACCTGAAGCCAGGAACAGCACCCCCTTGGCCAAGCCGTGGCCCAGCACATGAAGGAGCACCGCTGCGATGGCCAAGGGCGAACCGGCTGCTGCCCCCAAGGCGATGAGACCCATGTGTTCGACGCTGTGGTAAGCGAGCATCCGTTTGTAGTCCCGCTGCGTAAGCAACAACGACGCCGCTACCAGCAAAGACATCAGGCCGACGATCACAAGCAACGTGCGCGGGAACGCCGAGCCGAGGGCCCCATCGGCGATCACTTTGAAGCGAAGAATTGCATAAAAGGCGACAGTCAGGAGCACCCCGGACATGAGGGCAGAGACGGGGGCGGGTGCCTGGCTGTGGGCGTCGGGCAGCCAACTGTGCATCGGCACGAGACCCACCTTCGTGCCATAGCCGAGCACGACAAGCGCAAAGCCCAGACGCAAGACCCCGGGGTTGAGCCGGTGCGACTGCGCCACGAGCGACGTCCAATCGAGCGAGTGTGGTCCGTGCCCACTGGCATGCAATGCGGCCAGGTAGACTAGCACCGTGCCCAGGAACGCCATGGCGATCCCGACCGAGCAGATGACGATGTACTTCCACGACGCCTCGAGCGACGATTGTGTCCGGCGATGTCCGACCAAGAACGTTGTCACCACCGTGGTGGCTTCTACGGCCACCCACAACACGCCCAGGTTGGCAGCCAACACGGCCAAGAGCATCGCGGCCAAGAACGCCTGGACCAAGACGCTGTAGAGCGAGGCATGGCGGCGCGTGCAGCGGCCCGCGGCGATCTCGGCTTCGAGGTAACGCAAACCCTGCCATGTGGCGAGGACGGCAATGACCCCGATGACGATCACCATGAATGCGCTCAGCGCATCAACCCGCAAGATCCCGCCCAGAGCTGTCACCGGGCGGCCGGGCACGACATCAATGGCCAGCACGACTCCCGCCACGAACACCCCTGAAGCGGTTGCTGTGCCGAGCCAGCCGAGGTTGCGCCGCCATGGCGCCACACCACACACAAGCCCGCAAGCCAGAGGAAGCACAAGAACGACGACGAGCATCAGTCGTGCAGCTCGGTGAGTTGGTCCAGGTCGAATGGCCCGAGGTGGGAGCGGAGCTGGGCGGCCAGCACCCGCAACACGATCACCGCCAACAAGACGTCGAGCGATGCTCCGAGCTCCACGAGAAGCGGCACCCCGGCGGTCGCCAGGAATGCCACCAGAGCAATGCCGTTGTCCACAAGCAAGATACCCACGATCTGAGAGACCGCCTTGCGGCGGGTCACGAGCGCGAAGAATCCCACCAGCATGGCGGCCAGCCCAAGGGGGATAAGGCGTCCGGTGGTGGTGGGTACGAGCGACGTCACCGAACGGCTGGCAGCGAAGGAGAGGAACGTGAGCGCACCGGCCGCCACCAGCGACGCCGGCACATTGACCAAAGGATCGGTCTCGCGCATTCTTGGGTCGCTCCGCACCACCCGGGTGATGAGGATCGGAACCACCACCGCCTTGGCAGCCAAGACGAGCAGGCCCACGACGATGAGCCCGGCGTCGTGCTGATGGAGACCGATGACCATGGCGACACAGGCAAGGGCCAAGCCCTGGATGGCGAGGGCCCGTACGATGGCGCCGAGGGACCGGCGCCACAGCGTCACCACCGCGCACAACAACACCGTCGCGGCTTCGAGCCCGAGGGCACTCGCATAGGTCGACGTGCTCACCTGGCCACCAACCCGCTCACGACTCCGAGCAGCGCTAGGACAAAGGCGCCGGCGAGCAACTCCGGAACCCTGAACAGGCGCACTTTGGCCATGGACACCTCGAAGACAGCCAGGACCACACCGGCGAAGCCCACTTTGGCGGCGAGCGAAACCAGTCCGCTCCAAATGGCCGAGAGATGCGTCGTCGTCGCCACGCCCCAGGGGGCGAGCAGATTCACGAAAACGGCGAGGAGGAGGGTGAGTCGCATGGCCTCGCCCACGGTGACCAGCGCCAGGTCGGGACCGGCGTACTCGAGGATTATGGCCTCGTGCACCATGGTGAGCTCGAGGTGGGTGGCCGGGTTGTCCACGGGCAGTCGACCGCTTTCGGCCACGATGACAATGAGGAGCGAACCCAGGGCGAACAGTCGTTGCGGTGTGGCCACCGACCCGGGGTCGGCGAGGGTGGCGCGGACGATGGCCGGGAGGTTCGAGGAGTGGGCTGTGGCCGACAGCGCCAGGATGGTGACGAGCAGCGCCGGCTCGGCCAAGGCGCCGATGGTGACAGCCCGGCTCGATCCCATACCGCCGAAGGCAGTGCCCGCGTCCAGGCCCGCCAACGCCAGCAGGGTCGATCCCACCAGTAAGAGGTAGACGAGGACGAACAAATCCGAACCGGTGCCGAATGCAGGGTGTGTCGTCACCAAGGGCGCGATCGCGGCGGCCACCGCCACCGTGGCCACGAGCACCACCGGTGCCAGCGGGAAGATCCACGTCGCCTGGTCGGGCCGGAGGCGCTGCTTACGGAAGAGCTTGCGGATGTCGATGAGGGGCTGGAGGATCGGAGGGCCGACGCGTCCCTCGAGACGACACCGCACCTTTCGCATTAACCCGACGAGCACCGGTCCACCGACGGCGACGGCGACGACCTGCACGCCCGAGGCGATGCCGGCATCGATCGTGGGCAAGAGGGTGTTCATCCGATCATCGCCAGCGCGGTCAGTACGAGCACGAGGGCACCGAACCCGTAGGCCAGATAGCGGTGGACGCTGCCCGGTTGCATGGCGCGCGCCGCCTGCCCCACCGCCGGACGGCCCGAATGACGGGTCGGTAGAGCCCGCGCTCGATGGCGTCGTCCACCGCGTTGTGGAACGTGACCGCCTCGATGAAGTACCGCGATTCAGCGACGTGGCTGACGTCGAGGTCCTGGACAGGACGAAGGACGTCGTCGAAGACCCGCTGCACCGGCTCAGCGAATGACGTTGCCGTGTACTGCATGCGGGCCGTCTGGAGCTGGCGACCACATCCCCAGGCCTCGACTACACGCGGCGTGGGCTGGCGCGCCAACAGGCTGCGAATGGCAAGGACAGCAACCACGGCAATCGCCATAGCCCCAGCCAACGCGGCGGGGGTCAAGATACCCCGCAGTCCGACCAGTTGGATGTCGACGCCATGCGCCAGAGACGCTGGACCGACCGCGGGCAGCGCTGTCCTCACCGCTCGTTCGACGGCCGGGAATACGAGCGTGGGGACGATGCCGAGCACGATGCACACCCCCACCAGCAGTCCCACGGCCAGGCGCATCGTGACCGGCACTTCCACGGCTTCATCGGCTGCCTGCGAACGCGGTCGGCCCAAGAAGCCGATGCCGACCGCCTTGACGAATGCGACCACGGTCAACCCGGCGGTGAGCGCCATGGCCGCAACAGCCAGGGGTACGGCGATGTCGCTGGCGGTGTTCCCCGAGGCGGCACCGTGCAGCAGGCTCTGGAAAAGGAGCCATTCACCGATGAAGCCGTTGAGGGGTGGCAGCGCGGTGATCGCCGCGGCGGCGATGAGAAAGAGCGCGCCGCTCTGGGGCATGCGTCGCAGGAGGCCGCCGAGTTGGTCCAGGTCGCGACGGCCGGTCGCCATCTGGACGGACCCTGCCGACAAGAAGAGCGCTCCTTTGAACGCCGCGTGGTTGAGCAGAAGGACGAGCACCGCCACCAGGCTCAACGAGGCCAACAGTGGGTGTCGGGTCGCGTGGAAGAGTCCCGACGAGCCCAGAGCGAGGAGGGCCACGCCGATGTTGTCGGTCGTGGAGTAGGCCAGCAGACGCTTGAGGTCGGTGCTGCTCGCGGCATGGAGCGAACCGAACAATGCCGAGGCACCGCCCAGGCCCAGCATCACCAACCACCACCACACCGGGCCCCCACCCAGGAGGCCGTCACCGACCAGAATGATCCCGTAGACCCCGAGCGCCACCATGGCCCCCGACATCAGCGCGGAGACCGGGCTCGGCGCCTCGGGATGAGCCTTCGGGAGCCAGACGTGAAAGGGCACAACGCCGGCCTTCGACCCGAAGCCGACGAGGGCGAGCACGAACACGAGCCCTCGCACCCCGGGAGAGAGGTGCCGGGACTGGAGCACGATGGCGGCGAAGGATTGGCCGTTGGAGTGTGCCGCCAACACCAAGAAGCCGACGAGGATCAGGGCCGCGCCACCCTGGGTGAGTACGGCGTACCAGGAGGCCGCGCTCTGAGCCGCCTTGCTCCGGCCGTGGTCCACGAGTACGAGCGCAAGCGACGTCAACGCCATGAGCTCCCACAGCACCATAAAGGTGGCGACGCTCCCGGCGCTGGGCACCAGGAGCAGCGTGGTCACGAAGATCGGAAAGAGGCATGCCGCAGTCCGGCTGTCCAGGCCGTGTCGCGCGTATCCGATGCCGTGCAGGGAGGCTGGTATCGCCACCATGGCCACGAGCAGCACGAAGAGCGCTCCCAATGGATTGAGCACCAGGTCGACACCGGTCAGTGGGAGCAGTTCCGCCGACCGGAGCACGATCGGATGCGCGGTGACGAGCACGTGGATCGCCGCCGCCGCCTCGAGCGCGCACGCCCCCCAGACGAGTAGGGCTGCCATCGTCACCCGGACCCGCCTGGGCAGGCCGGCGCCGGTCACGCCGGCCCCGAGACCGAACACGGCGCCGGCGACGATGAGCGAACCGGCGGTCATCGCCCGGTGACCGAGCGCAGTGCTTCGATGATGGCGGTCGGGTCGGGGGGCAGCCTGGGATCGAGACGTCGACCGGGACAACGTCGCCCACGGCGCCCACCACCCCGTACCCACCGCGAAAGACCCCGCAATCACGAGCGCAGTCACCCACGGCGATGATGACCCGAGGCTTCGGTGTGGCCTCGACCGTCTTCAAGAGAGGAACGACCATGTTTTGGGTGACGGGCCCGGTCACAAGGACACCGTCCGCGTGACGGGGAGAGGCGACAAGCCGAGCCCCAAAGCGCTCTGCGTCGTAGACGGGGCCGAACGCGGACACAATCTCGAGCTCGCAACCATTGCACGACCCGGCGTCGACATGGCGGAGCTGAACCGATCCCTTCAGTTCCCCTGATCCTTTCGTAACTCTTGGTCTTGGCGCGGCAGGCTCGGTCACGGGTCGGGCGCGCCAGTTCACCCGCGACATCTTCGGTAGCGACACCGGCTCCTCAGCTCGCAGAAGCGTCGTGGGGGTGCGTGAGCTTCGGGCGCAGTCGAGCTCCACATCGGGTACACCGAGCCGCTTGGTTCGCCCCCCGGGAAGGGGGACGCGACACGCGCCAGCAGTTGCTGCACACGAGCGTGATCTCGGCTGAGCGGGCGGTGGTGGCTGGACGAGTGGTGCCTCGTGCCAACTCCGACTCGGGTACGGCTCCAGAGGCCTCAGGTTCCTCCACTTCGCCCTCCCACGTCAGAGTTCATTGATATGATGATGTCGCTATTCTGTCATCTTGTCAGATAGGCGCCTTTCGACGTGCCCCGGAACCGCCTCCATCCTCCCGAACCCCACCACCAGCCCACCGAGAGGCCCCACCCAGCGGGTTGCGCTCACCCCCATGGCGGAAGGGGCGAGAACTCCACGACTGCAGTTGATCGCCGCGGCCGAGCACGCACCAGAGGGCTCCTCGGGCAAGGCGAGGTGCCCGATTGACCATTCCGCGCGTCGATAGCATCGTTGTCCGTGGTCAGCCAGACGACGAGAACGACTGGCATCGGCGCATCCTTCTGACCTATGGAGACGGCAGGACCGAGTCCCTGGCTGGAACTCTGCTCGAAGCGAGTGAGCTGGCGTTCATCCCTGGGCTGATATTGGCCCCGAGATCAGGTGTAGGCGATGGCCCACCTTGAGATCACCAGTGTCGTGTGGGACAGCAAGAACCAAGACATCGAAGTGATCTACGTGGGTCTTGACCCGGAGCGCTTCCTCGGATCTCAGGATGTTGCCATCGCCCTTGCCATTGACGCCCGACTCGAGAGTGTCCCCACGCCCGAGGGAATCCGTCGTTGGGTCTCTCGAGACTAAGCACACTTTGGGGTCAAGAAGTGACGATGCTTGTACCTTTACAAATTTCCGCAGCATGGTCGGCGTTTTCGGCTGACCGCAACAGACCACTGTTTACCGCAATTGTCAATGGCGCGTGCGCTTCTTGTGGAGCGCGAAACCATGGGATCCTGTACCACGTGCACCACATCTCTGCTTAGCGGTACGCATCTCTTCGGTGGCTCACGTCGAGAACGATGACCGCTGCCGACTCGTCGTCGATCCGATATCGCACACGGTACTCACCCCGTCGAGCTCGGAAGAGGCCCTCGAACTTCCCGCGCAGGGGCGCTCCGACTCGTCGAGGCTCCTCCCGGAGAGGGCCGGTAACGAACTCATAACAGGCCCACGCGGCCTTTTCTGGAAGTTCCTCCGGAAGTTGGTGCACGGCGGCGGGAGCCACGACCAGCCGATACCTCACCGAGCAGCGCGTCGGCGCATCGCGTCGACTAGCTGCTGTTCGTTAGCCCCATGTCCGGCAGCGATCTCTGCTTCTGCGACTCCGAGCCGCTGTTGAGCCTCAGGATCACCGAGGAGCTCCACGGTCGCTTCGAGCGATTCGAGGTCATCGGCGGCAATCAGCACCACGAACTCTCGTCCATTCTTCGTAACGTGGACACGTTCATGCGTCCGGGCGACCTCATCGGCAACCTCGGACAGCCGGGACTTCACCTCGGACAGGGGCAGCGTGGTACTCATAGACCACAATTGCAGCCGTAGACCGAAGCGGCGGTGGCACTCGGTTCATGCCCTGGGGGTGATCGGGGCGTGAGCAGATCGCCGGACGTCGACACGTCGAACCGGGTG
Source organism: uncultured Acidimicrobiales bacterium (assembly GCA_963796765.1). Lineage (GTDB taxonomy): Bacteria > Actinomycetota > Acidimicrobiia > Acidimicrobiales > UBA8190 > Chersky-840. Next base: position 346,236 of record CAWCMY010000003.1, read on the forward strand.
GGCCGCGGGCGCCCACGGTCGTACCGGTAAGCGCCGCGGAGGAGGTTGCACAATGGTCGGACAGCGCAAGAAGAGCGGGGGCGAGTCACTCCCCTAGGTGGTGCGCCCCTCGTGTGCTTGGCTCTATCGTCGTCCGATGACGCAACCGGACCCCGTCAGGATCCGAAGACCCGTATTTCGTTGGAGCGGACGACGGGATTCGAACCCGCGACCCTCACCTTGGCAATAAGTTTAGGTGCGAGCTTCCTACCTGCACTTATACGAATTCACGCAGCATGATCGGCGTTTTCGGCTAACCGCAACAGACCGTTACCGACCGTAATTGTCAATGGTGCGTGGTATTTCTGTGGAGCGCGAAGTTCGGAATCTTGTACCACGTGCACCACGGAACGGTCACGCTCCTCGCGTCCAAGCCGACCATAGTCAACGGCCATCAGAGCTACCCCGACTCTCGGGGAACACGGTGGCGGGCCATTCGGTCGAACGCCAGTCGGTGTATCGGCTTGAGCAGCTTCCAGTAAAGAAAGCCCGGTACGCCACGGGGGCGGAACGCGGCTACCTGGTGAAGGTCACCATGACCGGCGCGGTACCCCAGCCAGGCGTCACCGGGGAACCATCCCACGCTCCGCAGCACCAGCTCGCCCGATCGGACCCAGGCGATGCGCCACCAGTCGACGAGCGCTCCCGGCACCAAGGCCACGGGCCGGTGTCGTCGAAGGCGTTCGCCTAGGAGGCGTCCGACGACAAGGCGGGCGATCCACCCGGGCGCGGCGCCGTACCAGCTCAACCGGCCGCCGATCGTTTCCAGGTCGTGAACGACCATGTCCTCGGTACCGGGTGGGATGGCGACATCGACTACGACTGAGTAGACGCCGTCGACCAGGCCGTTACGGCGTGCGAACAGCGAGCGAGTCACTTCCTCGTCCTGGTCGTCGAGCGCGGCGCCAAGCGCGCGCTCGACCCCCATCGGCGTGATCGAGAACGCCCATCTCGCCGGCTCGGGATCGACCACCACCACCTCGGTGACGAGACTCTCGATCAACGCATGACTGACCGAGCGATCGACAGGCGTCACGAGGTCAACCCAGTACGACGACAGGTGCGGTGTGAGCCACGGAATATCCATGATGCGGCGGCGGCGGAGACCCCGGACGCGGGCGTACGCAGAGATCATCTCGCGGTACGTCGTGACGTCAGCGCCGCCGATTTCGTAGATGCCGGGAGCGGCGTAGAGCGACTGCTCCAGATAAGCAAGCAGGTCGACGAGCGCGATGGGTTGGATCCGCGTCCGTACCCACCGCGGACAGACCATGGCCGGTAGTCGCTCGGTCAGGTAACGCAGCATCTCGAAGGAGATGCTGCCCGAACCAAACACCACCGCGGCCCGGAGCTCGACCACAGGCACGCCGCCAGCGGCCAGGGCCGAACCCACCTCGTGCCTGCTTGCCAGGTGTGCGGAGCTCGGGGCGTCTCCGAGCGCTCCGACATAAATGATCCGCCCGACGCCGGCTTGCGCCGCCGCCCGACCGAAGGCGGTGCCCAGTCGGAGGTCGACATCGCGGAACCCACCACCAGCGGCCATCGAATGGACGAGGTAGTAGGCGACCTCGACACCGACCAGGGCATTGGCGGTAGCGCTTTCGTCGCCCACGTCAACAGCGATAGCCCTCGCGTCCGTCGAGACGGAGCCCACGGAACGACCGAGGGCGATCACGTCGTGCCCACTGCCGAGCAGGTGCGTCGTGAGGGCACGTCCGACAAAACCAGAAGCCCCGGCGATGGCAACGATCATCGGGAGCCTTTCGCAAGCGAGGATTCAGTATCGCAGCTCAGCTGCCACGCCACGGCTCCAGCACAGGTCGACGCATAAGCCCTGCTCGACGACGCCTCGGGCCGCGGCGGAGGCCGGCCGACGACGGGATCCTCGTGTTCGCACCCGATAGGTGCCACACGAGGCTCGGCTCTCTACCAGGCACTCCTTCCTCCGCTGCTTTCCTCTCGTCGCACCGCGACAATGACCCCATGGCCTTCCGTCTCGCCGCTATCGGCCTCCGACAGATCCTTCGCCTGCTCTTGCTTCGGTGTCGCTCGTCGCGGTCCAAAGACCTCGAGCTGTTGCTCTTACGCCAAGAACTCGACGTGCTCAACCGTCAGGTGCCGCGGCCAAGGTTCAGACCCGAGGAGCGATGGGTGCTCACCGTCCTCCAACGCCTGCGACCAGTCCGGGATCGTCTGTCAACCCTCGTCACGCCCGACACGACCCGCCGATGGCATCGTGACCTGGCCCGCGCCAAGTGGCGCTACCGTCATCGGGTCGTGTCGCGGGGGCGGATCCCCGACCACGTGCGCCTTCTGGTTTGGCGTCTGGCCAGCGAGAACCCGACCTGGGGCTACTGCCGCCTCCGAGGAGAGCTCAAGAAGCTCGGTGCCGAGATCTCGACGACCAGCATCCGACGAATTGTGGCCGAGAAGCGTCGACCTCCGGCAAAGCGCGAAACCTGGCGTCAGTTCATGCGAACCCAGGCCTCGTCGATCATCGCTTGTGACCTGTTCACCGTCGAGTCCGTTCGCTTGAAGACCCTCCACGTTCTCTTCTTCATCGACCTGCACACCAGGAAGGTCCTCCTCGGCGGGGTTACCGACGGCGCCGCCAACGCCGCCTGGTGCGCCCAAATCGCCCGGAACCTGACCGAGGCGCGAGAAGGCCGCGATGACCCGATTCGCTACCTGGTTCATGACCGGGACAAGCGCTTCTGTCCGGTCTTCGACGAGGTGTTCCGGGCCGAGGGGATCGAGATCCTGCGCACGCCGTGGCGGGCACCGAAGGCCAACGCCTATGCCGAACGGTTCATCCGGACGGTCCGCACCGAGTGCCTCGACCGGGTGCTCCTCCTGGGCGAGCGGCATCTTCGATCGGTGTTGGAGACCTACGTCGAGCACTACAACTGCGAGCGACCCCATCGCGGGCTTGACCTTGTGGCGCCGGAGGGAACGAAAGACGTCTCGCCGCTCACCATGAACGACTCGGTCAGACGTCGTGACCTCTTGGGTGGCCTGATTCACGAGTACTACCGAAGAGCTGGGTAAGCCGCTGCGATTGAGGCGCCCGCCAGCCTCAAACAAGTCATCGGAAATCCTCGAAATAGGGATCGGTCGCGCCCCCGGAAAGGTCGGCTTGCTCGGGTGCTCCGGAGTCGTACTTTGCACGACCGTAGTGACGATGCGCGGCCGGACTCAGGACACCGATTCTGAAGTGGCACCCTACAGGATCGCGAACCTCGGAGTCCTGCACCACGTGCACCACGGTTCTCCGCGATCACGGCGTCCTGAATACATCATGAGTACCCACCCGTCGCCAGATGATGTGTGCTTCACCAGGGGTGATCTGACTCCCGTACTCGAAGGTCGCCCGACCGTCGGCCGCCCACGTCATCTCGAAGATCCCGGCGGCCCCCTTTACCCCCTTCACCCGAAGTCTCGATCGAAACGCTCCCGCTTTGAGGTCGGCAACGAACTGTGCGACCGCCGCCAAAAAGGCTTCCTGCTGGTCAGCCGAGAGCGCATCGAAGTCGGCGCCAAAGCGGGCCAACCAGGCAAAGGTGGGCACGCTTTTCAGCGAGCACGCCGCTGCCGCCCTGGAGCTTTTGCCCGACTCCCCAAGGCCGTAAGGAGCTCCTCGCCGGAGCCGAATACTTCCAGACGATCGCCGGCAAGATCCGTGTCCGCTTCCCGCTCCCCCTCCTGCCACTCCTTTGTCCAAAACCACGCCTGGGTGGCGTCGATGACCTTTTGCGGCCGGAGCAGAATCCCCTCGTCCGTAATCTCGGCATCGAGGAGATCGCCTTCTTCCAGACGCGCTGCGGCGCGGATCTCCTCGGGAAGCGTCAGTTGTCCTTTGGCTCTCAGTGTGGTTCTCGACACAATCGCAACCTAGCAGATATTCCGATTATCGGATAGTCCGATTTTCGGAATGCTTCCAGCACAAGGTGGTGGAGGGTCGCTCGCGCCCTGATGGATTGGTCTCCTATCGTCTTTTAACGGCACACGCCGTCCAGGGCTTAGGAGCGGGCGGACAACAAACCGGAAGATGGCGACGTGCGATACCGGGTGGTTCGAGGGCTCCTTTAAGGGCCTACCGGGGGTGAGGTTTCCGGCTACGCCGAGCGGTCTTCGTCCCCAACCGGGGCGACCGGGACCGGGGGTGATCTCGCCTGGGTGGCAGCTCAAGGGACCGAGCAGCGAGGCCGACCCGGACCCGGCAATATGCGCTGGTGGCCGCGGTTACTGCGTTCGCAAGAGTTGTCCAACTGACCGCCTGCGAGCCGAAGCCACGCCTGGGACTACGGCCAAGAGATTCGCCACGACGAGCACCCCTAGGGCCAGTGCTGCAATCGCCCAGGCGGGCACGGTCGGAACGGGCACAGCCCCGAGGTTCGTAGCAAACGCCTTCCAGATCAGACGACCGACGACGATGCCAAGTGGTACCCCGACGACGATGCCCACCAATGCAACCGTCGTCGCCTGCCAAAGCAACGTTGCGCCGATCTGTCCGTTCACGAAGCCCAGCGCTCTCAACAGTCCCATTTCGCGCCGACGGCGGATCACGCTGACCACGAGTAGGTGGAGGAGGGTCGCTGCGCCGAACACTGCCAGCACAAACCCGAGGATTAGCGGGAAGTTCACCGCCTCTCCGAAGTTCACTAAAGAGGTTGGAGTGGTCGGTCGAGTGGCAACGCCCCGTGAGATGTATTTCGCCACATCCGCCTGACCCTTGGGCCCGGATACCACGTTCGCCAAGATCGCGGGAGACTGATTCCCGCTGAGTGCACTTGTGCACTCATTCTGGGTCGGACCGGACGGACATACGGCATTCAGGTAACCGGCGAGGGTGAATGCCGCACCGGTGCCAAGGCCTCCGAGGCCAGCGTCGCTGGGGAATGACGCCATTCCCACTACGCGAAATGCGGCGGTTCGGGAGCCACCGTTCGGAAGTTGCACGGTGACGCGGACGACGGAGCCAACATGGGCTCCGACCCGCTGTAGCGTCGAGGTTCCGAGCGCGAGTTCGCGGTTGCGGGTCGGAAGGCGACCGCTTACGACCGACAGCAACAGTGGCCCTCGTACCGCCTGTCCGGCGATCGCGGAGACGCTGACACCGTTGATAGAAACCTCGCCTAGGACGGCGCGCATGATCCCTGTGACGGCAGGGTCGTGCTCCAAACCGGCCAACTCAGAAGCGGGGTCGCCCGCCCCCGCGCCAACGTTCGAGAACGTCATCTGGTAGTCGCTGCCGTACAGCGCCGGAGTGGCCGTCAGGTGCGACAGGCTGGCGCCAAACACGGCCGTCGCGCACAGGGCCATAACCGCCAACGACGTGCCGAACAGCGCAGTGCCTACCGGGATCGATGCGGCACCGCGGCCTCGCTCCAGAGCGTAACGGACCCCGATCACAGCGCTCGCTGGCGCGCCGGTGGTGGCCAGGCGGGCCACGACTGACGAGGAGTGGGTATCTGATACTCGCTCGTCAACGGTACGCACCCGTGAGGCTCGCACCGCCGGCCATGCACCTAGGGCTGTCACCACAACCACAGTCACCAAGGCCCCAAGCAGGAGGATCAGTGGGTCGAAGGCAAGACCAGTGGAGGGTTCAGCCAGGCGGGCCTCGCCCACCGGAGTCAGGGGGGACAACAAGTAGGCGATGACTACCGCGCCGACACCGCCGGCGATTGCTACCACCACATTCCGCGACGTGCCGAGCGCGACGAGCTGGCGTCTGGGCAAACCGAGGGCCACTAGCGTGGGGTACTCCCCGCTCTCGACCACACTCTGGCGACCAAGCGCCTGCCCGATGACCGCCAGGCCCGCTAATGCAGCCAATGCCGCCAGCACCCACCAGCCCACGGCCTGGGGGTGGATAGATGCCGCGACCGCGGCGGCGGCGGTGTCCTGGTTCGAGACATAGACGAGGTGGAGTCCATGGGCGGCGGCGGCAAATCGGGGAAGATCCGCAGTCCCATGCCGCAGTCGAACGAGATATACCGACGCGGCCGCTATTCGTTGGTTCTCGGCCCGGGCAAACGCCTGCGTGGTGAACAGGTCGTACTCAGGCACCTGCCCGGATGGGAACTCCAATTCGGCAGCGACGATTCCCACGACGTGGAAAGCAACCATCGGCCCCGACGGGGGAGCGTTGGCGCCGCTGGTCAGCGCCTGCACCTGGGACGAGGCATACAACGGGTCATGGATTACCGAACCGACGTGCACGCCGTTTTGCTGTTGAAGGTTGAAAGAAGCCAGTACCTCGTCACGCGACGACTGGACTGGCATCCGGCCGGCGACCAACTTCACTACCCGATTCAATGCCGTGGGCGTCACCTCATTTATATAGAAGTTCGGCGCGTCGATGGCGTGGGTACAGTCACACTTCGGCTGTCCGCCGGCGGGAATGCCGATCGCCGTGACGGAGGCAACACCGGGCAATCGGTCCAGTCCCGAAACGGGATGGTCGTTGAAGATGTAGATGTCAAAACCGTGAGCGGTGACAAAGCGGGGGAAGGTCGTTGCTGTCCGCCGACCGGCGGCGGCCGCAGCCAAGACCAAGCCGCCAACGAGGGCGATCAACACCACGAGAACCAACCACGAACGCCACCGGCGGCGGAACTCCGAACCAAAGACTAGCCAGACCGCCGCCAAAGGACCCCTCCTCGTCTCAGTGTTACTGATCCAGAAGCAATGCCCAAGGTGGCCAGCCGGTCTCTGGGGGGACGTGGTAGCACCCAAACACCTGAGTAGCCGATCCTACGATGGAGTTAGCGCTCAGCCCTGGCGGGCCAGGCGAGCACTCGTTACCCCGATATCGATGCCCGCGGCTACGCGGTCGACCCCGCACGGTAAGTGCTGCGGGCCGTTCTCGACCGGGGTCTGAGAGGCATCGGCGAGGGCCGTAGGGCGACCGGTAGTCGGTGCGAGCTCAACCGACCGACGCAACAGCCTCGGCGAACGCTTGAGATGGTGACATACCTCCGAGGGTTCGTCGAGGGCGGCCGTTGAGCTCGCGGGCGACAGCGTTGAGATGCGCTTGGGAATGGCCCGACAGCTCGGTGTGCTTGGGAAAGTACTGCCGCAGCAGTCCGTTGGTGTTCTCATTGGACCCGCGTTGCCAGGGACTCTTCAGATCGCGGATTACCTCGGTGTGGCGATCACGCAGGATTGCGAAGTTCGAATAGCGACAACGCGGCACCTGTCGACCCGACGAATTACCCCTGCGCGTGTGGTCCCTGCCAGCTCACTACGCCGATCGGATCAAATGACCCTCACACGAGAAATAAAAGGGTCAACCGTCCGCCAGCCGCAAACCCAAAAAAATGTGGTGCGGATGTGGTACAGCCACCTTCTGAAGGACCCCCTTTTATGCCCGAATACCGCCCTGAGCAGGCCTTTCGTGGAGCGGACGACGGGATTCGAACCCGCGACCCTCACCTTGGCAAGGTGATGCTCTACCAGCTGAGCCACGTCCGCTTGTAACGGGACGATCTTAGCAACGACACCGACGGCCAACTCCTGATCCTGGCACCGGCACCGGGCACCACGATCGGCCCGTGCCGATATCGGCGCTGGTCAGGCCCAATGACCCCCGTTGCGCTCGGCGGCCTTGAGCAACTCCGCAAACGCATCGGTCACGAGGTCGCCGAAATGCGCCACCTCGGGCACGAGCTCACGGCAGCCGAGGATCCCCACGTACAAGGTGCCCTCGTAGCTCGCCACCGTCACGTTGAGGCCCACCCCTTCGATGATGGGCCCGATCGGGTAGAGCGCCACGAGTCGGGCCCCCGCGCACCACAAGGCGAAGTCGGGCCCTGCGATGTTCGACACGAGCACGTTGAACAGGGGGGGCAGATGGTCGAAGAGGCGCAGGTTGCCCGCCATGCGGGCGATACGTGACGACAGAGCGGGGAAGGCCAGCTGCGCCCATCCCTGGATCAGCTCCTCCGAGAGCACCCGCGCCTGGTCCTTGGCCAGGCGGGTGCCGGCCGTGATCGTGGTGTAGCGCTCGACGGGGTCGGCGATCTGGGTGGCCAGGGCCACCAGCATGGCCGACACCTTGTTGCCGAGCACGCCGCGATCGGCGTCGCCTCGCCTCGACATCGGGACCATGGCCACGACCGATTCCTCGAGGCGTTCCCCCCGTTCGGCCAGGAGCCGACGGAGCGCGCCCGCCACGGACCCGAGCACCACGTCGTTGACGGTGCCCCCGAAGACCCGACGGACGGTGCGGATCTCGTCCAGCGGCACCTGGGCGAAGGCGAAGCGCCGATGAGGCGAGATCGACCCGTTGAGCGACGTGCGCGGCGCCCGGAAGGGTGCAGGCGGCGGGACGACGTCATCCTCCTCGCGCAGGCGACGGTTGCGCTCGGCCAAGTCGTGGACGGCGCCGATGGTCCGGCGCAGGACACCCGCAGCACGCTCGGGTTGACGGACGAGCGACGACATGGCCACGGCGATGAGCTCGGCTTCGGTGGGAATCGGCTCGGGCCGCCACGGCCGGCCCGGGAACGCCACGACGCGGGACACGGGGCCGGTGTCGAGGAACGACGCCACCACCTCGACTCCCGAAGCACCGTCGAAGAGCGAGTGATGGACCTTGGGGACGACGGCGACGTGTCCCGACTCGAGCCCCTCGACGACATGGATCTCCCACAATGGGCTGTTCTGGTCCAGGGGCCGACTGGCGAGGTCGGCGACGAAGGCAGCGAGCTCGGTGGGACCACCCGGAGCAGGGAGGCTGGCGCGGCGCAGGTGGTAGTCGAGCTCGAAGTCGGGGTCCTCCACCCACATGGGGTGATGGATCCCGAACGGCACCCGCACCACGCGCCGGCGCAGCGGTGGGACGAGGTGGATGCGCTCTTCGACAACGGCCCGCAACCGGTCGACGTAGCGGGTCGGAACGTCACCACCGGTATCGGGAGAAGACGGGTCGAAAACCATCACTGCCCCGACGTGCATGTGCATCGTCTCGGTCTCGAGAGCCAGGAAGGCGGCGTCCATCCCACTCAGGCGCTCCATCACCGGGCCTCAGGACACAGGCGGTGGGACGAGACAGGACTCATCGACCGGTGTGGCCGAAGCCGCCCAGGCCCCGGGCGGAGTCGGGAAGCTCCCCTTCGGCCACCTCGACGAACTTGGCCTCCTCCACGGCCTGGATGACGAGCTGGGCGATGCGGTCCCCCCGGTGGACCGCATAGGAAGACGACGGATCGGTGTTCACGAGCAGGACGCGCAGCTCGTCGCGGTATCCGGCGTCGATCAGACCCGGTGTGTTGAGACAGGTGACACCGTGGCGGAGCGCGAGCCCGCTCCTCGGTTGGACGAAACCGGCGAAGCCCGGTGGGATGGCCAGGGCCACTCCGGTGGGCACGAGCGCCCTTCCACCGCCCGCGGCGAGCACGGCGTCTTCCCGGGCGTAGAGGTCGGCCCCGGCATCGCCTTGGCGCGCGTACGAAGGCAGGGGCAGACCGGGATCGAGGAGGACGAGGGGCACCTCGAGCACCGCATGACCCTATCGTCCGTGCCCGAGCGCCCAAAACCCGGCCCAAGGCGTTCCCCGGTGCGCCGATAGCATCCCCCGAGTGCTCGTATGGATGGACCTCGAGATGACGGGACTCGACCCGGCCCGCCACGTGATCGTGGAGATCGCCACCCTCATCACCGACGACGACCTGGCCGTGATCGCCGAGGGCCCGGACCTGGTCGTGCACGCCGGGCCCGAGCAGCTCGCCGCCATGGAACCCGTCGTCCGAGACATGCACACCCGGTCCGGGTTGCTGGCGGCCATCGAGACCTCGACCGTGACCCTCGATGAGGCCGGTCGAGAGACCCTCGAGTTCCTGAAGACCCACGTCCCGACCAAGGGCACGGTCCCGCTTTGTGGCAATTCCATCGGGACCGACCGGCGTTTCCTGGCCGCGCAGCTCCCCGACATCGAGAACTGGCTCCATTACCGGTCCGTCGACGTCTCAACCGTGAAAGAGCTGTGCCGGCGCTGGTATCCCGGGGTCCTGGCCAAGGCTCCGGAGAAGAAGACAGCGCACCGGGCCCTCGACGACGTGCTCGAATCTGTCGCCGAGCTCGGCTACTACCGCGCCGCCATCTTCACCCCACCTCCGGTGGCACCACAGTCCTGACGATCCTCGACGACCGCCACTCCCCCCGCAGCATCGAAAGGAACGAGATGGACCTTCGCACCCTGGGGCGCACCGGAATGAAAGTGTCCCCGCTGTGTCTCGGGGCGATGATGTTCGGCGCGTGGGGGAATCCCGATCACGACGACTGTGTGCGGATCATCCATGGTGCACTCGACGCCGGTGTGAACTTCATCGACACCGCCGACGTCTACTCCGCCGGTGAGTCCGAGGAGATCGTGGCCAAAGCCCTCGCCGGCGGCCGTCGTGACGGTGTCATCCTGGCCACCAAGGTGCATGCGCCGATGGGGGCCGATCCGAACATGTCCGGAAACTCGCGGCGCTGGATCACGCGCGAGGTCGAGTCGAGCCTCAAGCGGCTCAAGACCGACTGGATCGATCTCTATCAGGTCCATCGGCCCGACCCCACCTGCGACATCGACGACACTCTGGGTGCCCTCTCGGACCTCGTCCACCAGGGGAAGGTGCGGTCCATCGGCTGCTCCACGTTCCCCGCCGACTTCATCGTCGAATCGCACTGGGTGGCCGAGCGACGAGGGCGCGAGCGCTTCGAGTGCGAACAACCTCCGTATTCGATCCTGGCACGCGGGGTCGAGGCTGGGGTGCTGCCGACGTGTCAGCGCTACGGGATGGGCGTCATCGCGTGGAGCCCTCTCAACGGAGGATGGCTGACGGGCCGATACCGCAAGGACGCCCCCCTGCCCGACGGCGGGCGGGCCAGTCGTGTCCCCGACCGGTTCTCGCCGTCGCGTCCCGAAGTGGCGGCCAAGCTCGAGGTCGTGGAGGCCCTCGTCGACGTGGCGGGCGAGGCCGGCGTGCCGCTCACGCATCTCGCCCTGGCCTTCGTGCTCACCCATCCTGCGGTGACCTCGGCGATCATGGGCCCCCGCACCATGGAGCAGATGACCGGCGCCCTGGGTGCGATCGACGTTGCGCTCTCCGATGAGGTCCTCGACCGGATCGACACCATCGTCGCTCCCGGTACCACGATCGACCCCTCTGACGCGGGGTGGACGCCGCCGCACGTCGCCGATGCCTGGCGGAGGCGCCGTCCCGTCGCCACTCGAGCCGGCACGCGCTGAACGCGCCGCGCCCAAAGGAGCCCACATGCCCGAGGACACCTCCATGTCGATCCAGGAGGCGACGCGGACCATCACGGCTCCGGGTCAGATGTTCGAGATGCAAGAGATCGAGATCCGCGGCGTGTCCACGCGGGTATGGAAGAACTGTCCTGCCAACCTGGCGACGATCTTGGAGCTGTCACGGGGCCACGGTGATCGCGACTACCTCGTCTACGAGGACGAGCGCACCACCTATGAGGAGAACTTTCGCATCGCTGCCACCATCGCCCACGCCCTGCGGGACCGGTTCGGGGTCGAGCTCGGTGACCGGGTCGCCATCGCCATGCGCAACCTCCCGGAGTGGGCCATGGCCTTTTGGGGAGCGGCCGTGGCCGGCGGCGTGGTGGTACCGCTCAACGCGTGGTGGACGAGCCCCGAGCTCCACTACGGCTTGGCCGACTCGGGGACCAAAGTGGCCTTCGTCGACGCGGCCCGCCTGGACCGCCTCACTCCGCACCTGGCCGAGCTCCCCGACCTCCGCGCCGTGGTGGTCACCCACGAAGACCGCACCGAAGTGCCCACCCTCCCCCACGCCCCGGTCCCCATCGTCTCCTTCGCCGAGCTGGTCGGGACGCCCGAGGCCGACGTCACCCTGCCCGGGCTGACCATCGACCCCGAAGACGATGCCACCATCTTCTACACCTCGGGCACGACGGGGAAGCCCAAGGGTGCGGTGGGCACGCATCGCAACATGGGCACCAACCTGATGAGCCTCTTCTTCCTCAACACCCGGGCCGGTCTGCGCTCTTCAACCAAGCGCACCCCGCGGGACGACGACCAGGGTGGACCGGGCGCGTATCTGTTGTCGGTGCCGTTGTTCCACGCCACGGGCTGTCACTCGGTCCTGGTGGCGAACACCGCAGCCGGGAACAAGCTCGTCATGATGCATCACTGGGATCCCGAACGGGCCCTCGAGCTCATCGAGCGCGAGCGCATCGTGACCTTCGGGGGCGTCCCTGCCATGGTGATGCAAGTGATCGACGCACCGAGCTTCGCCACGCGCGACACCTCGTCGATCCGCTCCGTCGCCTATGGCGGGGCGCCGGCCCCACCTGACCTCGTGCGTCGCATCAAGGAGCACTTCCCCGTGAGCGCCCCCTCCAACGGCTACGGGCTCACCGAGACGTCCTCGGTCACGACGATGATCAACGGCGACGACTACGTCCGCAAACCCGACAGCGTCGGCCCTCCCGTCCCGGTCTGCGACGTCCGGGTCGTGCCCGACGGTTTCGCCGGCGACGAGCCCACCGCCGACCTCCCGAGCGGCCCCGACGTCACCGGCGAGCTATGGATCAAGGGACCCAACGTCGTGCGCGGCTACTGGAACAAGCCCGACGCCACGGCGGCCACCTTCACCAAGGGATGGCTCCACTCCGGCGACGTGGCCCGGATCGACCAGGACGGATTCGTCTACATCGTGGACCGGGCCAAGGACATGGTGATCCGCGGCGGGGAGAACGTGTACTCGGTCGAAGTCGAGGCCGCGCTTGTTCGAGCATCCGGCCGTGGCCGACACCGCGGTGATCGGCGTGCCCCATGCCGTCCTCGGTGAAGAGGTGGGAGCCGCCGTCGTCTTGCGCCCGGGAGCCAAGGTCACCGCCGAGGAGCTCGCCCGGCACGTGAAGGAGCGCTTGGCGGGCTTCAAGGTGCCCACCCACATCTGGTTCCGGTCCGAACCGCTGCCGCGCAATCCTCAGGGCAAGGTCTTGAAGCGAGAGCTGCGCGACACCCTCGTCGGCGACGACTCGGCCGATGCCGCCTCGCCACCGGGCCACAGGAGCTGACATGGGCATGCTCGATGGACGACGAGCCGTGGTGACCGGGGGTGGGTCGGGCATCGGGCGCGCTGTGTGCCTGGGCTTCGCAGCCGAAGGAGCGGCGGTCGCCGTCTTCGACATCGACCGGGACAGTGCCGAGGCGACGGCCAGGGAGATCGACGGGTTCGCCGCGGCGGTGGACGTCACCGACGCCGAGGCGCTGCGCGTCGCCGTCGACGCCGCCGCAGCACAGCTCGGAGGCGTCTCGATCCTCATCAACAACGCCGGGGGAGCACCATGGTCGGCCTGGCGGATTGGGACCCCGAGGAGTGGGACCGGATCGTCCGGCTCAACCTGACCGGGGTATTCAACGGCATGCGCGCCGGCGTCCCCCATCTGCTGGCGGGCGGGGGCGGGGTGGTGGTGAATACGGCGTCGATCAGTGCCACGAGACCCTCGGCGGGAGAGACCCCGTACTCGGCCGCCAAGGCGGGGGTGATCGCCCTGACGTCGTCGGCTGCGCTCGAGTACGGACCGGTCATACGCGTCAACGCCGTGGCGCCGGGGATGATCCGGACCAACCTGACGCGCCCACTTCTCGAGATCGTCCCCGATGCCGAGCAGCACTACGGGCGGATGACCCCGGCCGCCCGGGTCGGCGAACCCGAGGACGTGGCCGACGTCATGGTGTTCCTGTGCTCGGATCTGGCCCGGTTCATCACCGGTCAGACCATCGTGGTCGACGGCGGCATGACACTGCACGGTGCCGGTGTCGACGGACTGTTCGACCGGTTCTTCCGGGGGGGCCACCCCCACCATCGCTGAGCAGCCCGCGCCTGCAGGCGTTCGCCGGTGCCCTACGCTGCGCACGAGCACCCCGCCGGGATCCGCGACACCGGCGAGGGATTCACAGACGGACCAGGTGTCAGACCGTGATCGAGGCCAGAGGGTTGACCAAGCGCTACGGCTCGACCGTGGCCGTCGACCAGCTGTCCTTCGACGTCCGGGCCGGCCAGGTCACGGGGTTTCTCGGGCCCAACGGATCGGGAAAGTCGACCACCATGCGCATGGTCATGGGGATCGACCGGCCCGACGGGGAAGCGTGAAGATCGAGGGTCGCCGGTACCACGACCTGCCGTGGCCGCTGCGTGAGGTGGGCGGGCTCCCGAGTCCAAGGCGGTGCACCCCGGTCGCAGCGCCTTCAACCATCTGTGGGCCCTGGCCCAGACCAACGCCATCCCCGCCGGGCGGGTCCACGAGGTTCTCGAGCTCGTCGGACTCGCTGCGGTGGCACGCAAGCGCGCCGGGAAGTTCTCCTTGGGCATGACCCAGCGGCTCGGGATCGGGCGGCGCTGCTCGGCGACCCCGGGGTGCTCCTCTTCGACGAGCCCATCAACGGCCTCGACCCCGAGGGGATCTTGTGGGTGCGGACGTTGCTCAAGCGCCTGGCCGCGAAGGCCGGGCCGTGTTCGTCTCCAGCCACCTCATGAGCGAGATCGCGCTGACCGCCGATCACCTCGTCGTCATCGGCCGAGGCAAGCTCATCGCCGACCAGCCCGTCGCCGACTTCCTGGCCCAGAGCTCACGGGCGTCGGTCCGGGTGCGGACCCCGAGGCCCGAACCACTCACGGTCGCCCTCGTCGAGGCGGGAGGGTCCGTGGCCAGCGAGCCCGACGGGTCCCTCGTGTCGATGCGCTCAGCGCCGCCGCCATCGGCGACCTCGCCGCCGGTCTCGGCATCGCCCTGCACGAGCTCGCCCCCCGGGCGGCGTCGCTCGAAGAGGCCTTCATGGAGCTCACCCAGGACAGCGTCGAGTTCCGCGCCGAGGAGGTCGCGCCCGACGCCCCGCCGACGACCGGCGAGGCTCCGGACATGACCGTCGCCGTCACCCCCGTGGCGCGCACCCTGCCCGTGGGGCGTTACCGGTTCTCGGGCGCGCTGCGCTCGGAATGGACGAAGCTGCCACGGTGCGCTCCACACGTGGTGCTTGGTCGCCACGGTCGGCTCGGGATCGGCATCGGCATCCTCGCCACCTCGAGCCAGGCGTCGAATTGGCGCCACGCCGACTTCATCGACAAGGCCCTGTTCGACCCCACCAGCATCAGCCTGACCGGGCTCCTGTTCGGGCAGCTGGCCATGGGGGTGCTCGGTGGGCTCACCATGAGCGCCGAATACGGCTCGGGTTCGATCCGGGCCACCTTCGCGGCGATCCCGAGGCGACCCGTGGTGTTGGCTGCCAAAGCGATGGTCTTCGGCGTGGTCGCATTGATCGTGACCGAGGCGGTGTCGTTCACGGCGTTCTTCGTGGGCCAGTCGATCCTGTCGGGCTCGACCCCGACAGCCACGCTGGCCCAACACGACGTGCTGCGGGCCGTCATCGGTGGGGGCCTGTTCCTGACCGTCCTGGGCCTCGTGGCGCTCGGCCTGGCCGCCATCATCCGCCACACCGCCGGCACCATCACCACCTTCGTGGGGATCTTGCTGATCCTTCCCCTCGTCGTGTCGGCCTTTCCGGCCAGCATCGGCCATCCCATCGGCCGCTACCTACCGGCCACCATCGGCTCGGCCATGACCAGCACGACGTCGCAGGGCGCGCACGATCAATTCCTCCCGGCGTTCCCTTCTGGCACGGTTTCGCCATCCTGTGTGCGTACGCGGTGGGAACGCTGGTCGTCGGCGGGGTGTGGATGGTCCGGCGCGATCCCTGAACCGGTTCCTGACCGGTGCTTGGCCGGCGCTCTCAGAGCAGCCGGCGCTCGGTCGCCCACGGGTCAGTTGGTGACGGCTCGACAGCTGCAGCTTGCGGAGCACCGCAGAGACATGGCTCTCGACGGTCTTGACCGAGATGGAGAGCTCTCGAGCCACCTCTTTGTAGGCATACCCACGGGCGATGAGCCGCAGCGCCTCGCGCTTCACCGCAGGGTGAGCTGGTCGAGCTCGGGATGGAACAAGCGGGACCGCCCCGCCCTGCCGCGCCGGGATCAGCGGCGAAGGCGTCGAGGACGAAACCGGCCAGGCGTGGTGAGAAGACGGCGTCACCGTCGGCCACACGCTCGACGGCAGCGGTGAGCTCGGCACCGGAGATGGTCTTCGTGACGTAGCCCGCGCGCCCGCCCTGATGACCCCGATGACGTCTTCGGCGGCGTCGGAGACCGACAGGGCGAGGAAACGGACCTCGGGGTGGGTACGCCCGATGGCCTCGATCACGGCCTGGCCCCCACCGTCGGGCATGTGGACGTCGACGAGCACGACGTCGGGGAGGCGCTCGGCGATGAGCTCGATGGCGGCTCCCGCCTCATCGGCATCCCCTACGACCTCGACCGCGTCGCCGAGCTCGGCGCGCACCCCGGAGAGGAAGAGGTGGTGGTCGTCGACCAGGAAGACCCGCACCTTCGCCCGCGGCCCCACGCCTTGGCCCGGACCCTCGTGCTCACTCACGACCAGCTCCCGTCCTGGGCATGACCAGCTCCACTTCTGTCCCCTGGCCCGGTGCGCTGCGGATCACCGCGGGTCCCGCCGTGACGGTGGCGTCGGGGCCCGGATGGACTCGGCGATGCCCTGGCGGTCAGTCGCCACCGAGTC
>CAWCMY010000004.1:0-49236 GCA_963796765.1 uncultured Acidimicrobiales bacterium
GACTATACGAAGGACGAGGCCGCCGAAAGGACCAAGCTCGACTATGACCAGATCCTGGCCCATGGCTACTACCAGAACCTCGTTGTTCCGACGGAGCCGCTAGCGGTCGTCCTCCAACAGTCAGATGTCGGAAGCTACATCAAGACTCCGACCATTGAGGCCGTCAACGTCGCTCTGTGGCACATGAACCAGTTCAACCAGATTGTTAAGCAACAGACTGACTTCAACACCCGGCATTCGGCCGACGTGATGGGTGACGAGATAAGCGACTCCCGACGCGTGGCCATCGCCACGGGGGCTCGACGTATCTCTCGGGACATCCACGCCGTGATCATCGGCGACGGAGGCTGGTACCGCGACCTGATCGCCGAACTCGAGCGCAATCTGAGGGGACTCGAAGATCGTGGCAAGTGCCGTGTATGGCAGCTGTGGGCCAAGCCTCTGCCGGGCTACTAATCCTCCGGCGGCGGCACGGTATCCGATTACCGGTCAGGGTCGGTCCGATAGCGAGCAATCAGGTAAATGCCCCAAAGCACGCAGGCGATGCCGAACGAGAGGGCAAAGACACTAAATGGGACGCGAGCGTTTGATGCGTTGTGAGCAAGGAAGAGCCCGGCAAGACCCCCGACGATGCATCCGACACCCCCAAGATGAGGGGGAGCCTGATGGACCGAAGGTATCGAGTGTTCGGCGACGGTTTGTTCACTGGCCGCAATGTTGCCCCGTAGGTCCAGCACCTGCATTGTTGGGACTGGTCACGGGCTCACCTCGGGGACGTGGCGTACGGGATCCCCGATTACCGTGCGTCGCCGAATAGCCGCTCAGCGCACAACGCCCAAGTCAGTGATCTACTCTTTGCGGTGGACGAAAAAGGTCCTTGACGAACATGACGAAAAGAGAACGTCCACTCGTCTCGCTTCGGTGAAACCAACGAACCGAAGTGAGTCCTGCCCTTGAGCGTGCCTGTGTCATCAACATCACTAGCACGAAGCTTCCCAGAAACAACGCTCCCGTGAATCCCCTCAGTAATGCCTGCACGTGACCCAACCCGCGAGTCGCCTCGTAACCAACACCGAAGAGCACGAGGATCGATAGAGAGAGCAACCGACGGGTTCTCATCAAGGCCTGCAGATACTCGTCAGAGGTACGGACCGACTCAAGGTCCGAATCAGTCGCGAGTTCGATCGCACCCGACGCGGACTCGGACCGAGCCGGGCGACGACGGCGGATGTCAAGTCTAAATGCACTGCTTACGGCGCTTCTCACGTCACGCCCCGACGTACCTGATCGCTGGGACTCAGACAGAATCATTGTCCTTACCATCGCTCGACTGATCGCAGCGATCACCGTGCCATAGAACGTCACTACACCAGCAGCACCAAGTAGGTATCCGCTGGTCGTCGGCTGCTGGCCACCAATGAGGAACACGATCGCCAGCAGCAAAAGCGGGATACCGATGAACACGATCGCCCTGACTGCCCAAATAGCGACTCGGTAAGGGCGACTGTACCTCGCCATTTCGACTTGGCGCTGCGCAAGTGCCGCGTGATCGGCTCGTGAGGCTGGCTCGCCGGTCACAGCAAAATCGTAGCCTTAATAGCGGTGTGAAGGGTCCTGTTTGCAACAAGCCATCCGGGACCAGGTGAGCCAACGGAATCGCCTTTAACGCCGTTCCGGATCGGCGACGCATATCACCCGGACTGGGATGCGGGGTCGAGTGGGTACTCGCCGTCATCTTGGCCGGCTGCAATCTGATCGGCCCGTCCGGGATCACGCAACCACACGATTATGAGCGACGTTGCCCCTTCCGGCCGCACCTCCGTCAGACCAAATTCGGGGTTGGCAAGGTCGCAATGAGGGTGGGCGGGAACCCCGATTATCGACCCCCTACTGCCGAGGCGGCACATCCCATGCAATGCTGTCGATCGGTAGTGCTAAGGGATTATTTCCAGCTTGCCTTCCTCCACCATCAGTGAAAAGGGACCGTTGTACCGCATGTGAATAGTCTGGCCTTGGGCGACATCGACTTGGATGCGCGCCTCACTCTTTGGATAAAGAAGAGACACCCGCACTTCGTGCCTTCCCGGCTCAACTTGAAAGACATGCTCTCCCCAGGGCACGACGGAGGTCAATCCGTCGATTGTCACGGCGGTCCTGAAAAGAAAAAAGAAGAAGACCCATAGCGGGTGCCACCGGGTCTTCACGACGATTGCGGTTACCTCGGTGGTGGGACCCGTCATCGGTTGGTCGCTCTTCATCCCATCTAGGCCGTCGATCAAAACGGTCCTAGGGCAAAACGATAATGCTGGGTCCAGGGTTCCCTGGCAAGGCGCAAGCCACATCCATGACGAAGCGCATAACACCCGCGTTGGGATGGTGTTCGAGCGATACGCCGGGGCCATGCCACTGGTAGTCACGAGCTTGCCGACCACCCGGGATTGCGCTGGTCGCGAATACGGGACGTAATGCCGTCGCTCCGGACAAGCTACGTGGAACGACGTTCGCAGCGGCCTGACCGGGATCAAGGGCACCGGTAGCCCCGAGTATGCGTGGCTCAGACGGTGGGAGGCTTCCTGCAAGACGTCGCCGGTACCGGCACTTCTCGGATGGTCATGGCAGCCTGTTCTTGTGCCTGCTGGACTGTGACACTGTGAGCGAGGCCCGACTGATTCTCACCTGCGGGTTGCCCGGGGCGGGTAAGACCACACTTGCGACGCAGCTAGCCGCTGACCGGAGCGCCGTGCGCCTCACGAAGGACGAGTGGCTCTGGGCTCTCGGTTCCAGCCCTTGGGACGGGCCGATCCAGCAGAAGGTCGAACGCGAACTCTGGCGCCTCGCCCAAGAAATCCTGCGCCTCGGCGTGAGCGTCGTCCTCGATTTTGGGCTCTGGGCGCGGATCGAACGTGACGAGATGCGATCCACGGCTCGCGGCCTCGGTGTCGGCGTCGAACTGCACTACCTCGACGTGTCTACCGACGAACTCTGGCGACGCATCGAGGACCGGAACTCGGAGCCACCCTGGGACAGCGACCCGATCCGCCGCGCGGACCTCGACGGATGGCTACGCTTTCCAGGCGCCCGATGCTGCCGAGCTGGCCTTGTTCGACCCCCCGCCAACCTCGAACTGAGCATGGAGGGGGCTGGAGCTTTCTGGTATCCCGACCACGAGTGATCGCACCATCCGAGATCCCGCTCCCTCGCGATTATGAGCGACGTTGCCCCGACTTGCGGAAGTTCCGTTCGGCTACGTCCGAAACGGCTAGGCAGAAATGGGGACGACCGATACACCCGAGTACCGGATACTCTCCGGCTCGCCCGGCTCAGGTCAGGAACTCGACCGGTACCGGCACGTTCCGGTCGCCCTCTCGGGACCTCGGATGCGCACGGGATCGCCGAATACTGGCCGTTAGGGTTCGGCATCGAAGCCCGACACCGCAACCGACTCAGGCCATTTGGGATGGCGTCGCACTTCGAGATTACGTTGCGACACCGGATCACTTTGGAGCCTTCCCACGCGTCGACGGCAGGAGTGTTTGGCTGAAACTTCCTAGGTCAGAGCCTCCACAATCTCAAAGACGTTGAGCGTGTGAACGTACCGATCACGTTCCGGTGGACTAGGAACAAATAAAAATCGGTTCAGGGCTGCTATCGAAAGTCACTGACGATTGTTCGTTGTGCTTTCCTGACGCCGAGGTAGTGACCGACATCGTCATCGTGTCGTACTCATATGACGTGACTATGCAGGTTTGGAAGAAGGTGGAAAATACAACATTGGATTGCCAAGTAAGGCTCATGGTTACCTGGTCCACGACACCACTACCGCTTTTGTGACTGCTCGTCCCCGTGACGCTACAGTCAAGCTCCGAGAAGAGCTTGGACACGAAGGAAGGGCAACCGCCGGGCTTAGTTGATGTGGCTGGCGGCTTGATACTTACGGATTCAGCGTCGTTCCCGTTGTATGTATCGGTGACGGTCATACATGGTTTGAATTTCACCTCTGATGACCCAATCGTGGGTTGCCCTTTCGCACAGAACTTGTCAGTGGAAGTGTGCGACTTGGCGCCGTGGGAGTAGAAGACAACGAGTGAGGCACCCTCCATGAGCGGTGCCACGGCGCCTGCGCCCCAGGGGTTACCCCCGCCTGTAGCACCGGTCGCATAGCCAGCCAAGCTGTACGTTCCGTTGCCATTCACAAGCGAAGTCACGTTCGCACTGTGGGTGTAGATGTTCCCGTTACCCCAGCAAGGAGACACGTCCGTGCCATCGGTTGAACCGGTCACGCTCGTGCCGTTGATATCCATGGCCTCGCCGGGATCCGTTGGGTTGATGTTCGCCCAGAAGAGGTACGCGTTTGTTACGGAAGCGCCTGCAGGGATACCGCTGACCGTGATCGTCCCAGAACCCTGGTTCCGCAGGCCCACGCCATCAGCGACATAACCAGCCAGATTGAACGCCGCCGAGGGGCCGGTCGCAAACACTTGGGCGACGGAAGTGATGCAGTCGCCGTTGCCAGACTCAGTGTCACTCACTGATGTGTCACCGGCATTGACCGCTAAGGTCTCGTTGTAGTTGCGAGTATCCCAGAGGCCGCCGTACGACCAGCCCGAGGGATGCGGATCGGCCCCTGGGAACGCGTTCTCATCCAACACTCCGAGCCCAGTCCCAGCAAGGGTGAAAGTGTTGCCGGGCAACTGGCCGTCAGCAACGATCGCAGTTGCATCCGCCGTGAATGGTGAAGACGGAACGGTAAAGCCCGTCAGCGTTTGAGCCAGAGAGCCACCTTCGGTGGTATTGGCGCCAGCATAGACAACGGCTTGAATCGCTCCGCTGCCGGTCGGCAGTGACACCGATGCAAGCGAGGTAAGGGGCGGGTCATTGTGTGCCCCGGAGGTCGTATTGCCGACCGTTCCAGCCGGAGAGGTCGCGGCAAATGCCGGGGCCTGAACCATCCCAAGCAAGACTGTCGAAGTGAGCATGATGGCGGCACATGCCCCCACGTAGCCTGACAAGTGGACTCGGCGCAAGGAACGGCGCAATTCGTTCATAGTTACCTCCGGCGTCTGAAGCCGAAATGTCACCACTTGATTACGACGTGGCGCCACCTCAATTTTTACGAACTACTTGGAGGGACCAGTCCATCACGCTGTGAGGTGTGCGCCCGACTCAATCGGTCTGAATGAACTGCTCGACAAAGGGCCTGACCAATGCCGCACCTTGAGTCCATGATCGGCGCGATATTGCCCTCTGACCGACGCGCTCTCGACTGACCAGACCGTGCGGAACTGCCGGGTGTCGTATAGCCGTTCCGAGCCAACCGGAAATGCCTTACCCCGGGCGCTATCGCCTGCTACCGATCACCTAGCCGCCGCAAGTCACTTGACGCTGCCACGCTGTCAGGTCTGCATGACAACAGAGCAACGATCGCGCTCGGTATCGCCTGTGATCCCGTGCCCCTGCAAGGACTCCCAGACCGCTCGAACATGCCGGGTATGGGGCACTGCATCGAGGTGGACCGGCGCATCCTGGGTAGCGCAGAACACCCGGGTTGGGATGGAGGTCGAGTGGTGATGCGGGCCATTGCAACGATGGCTGCGATCTGACCAACCACCCGGGATTGCGCGACCTCGTCGTTATGGGCGTGTGACTGCCGGGCGCCAGCAGGTCTCCGGGACCTGTGTTCGCAAAGGCCAAGCTGGGATGAGGGTGACCGGTACCCCCGATTATGCGTGGGCTCGGACCCTCGAACTGCGGATCTCACCACCGACCGACACCGGCATCTCCCGAGCGGTCCGTGGTTCCCGGCGATAGCGTCAGTGCGTGACCGACGAAGCCCCTGTTTTTACGGCCAAGATGGCAGCGGTCATGAGGGCATCGCACCTTCTCGTTGACGATCCTCCTCCGATCTTTCGCGACGACTATGCCTTGGCCTTGAGCGAGTTCACCGCTGATGAGGCCGCAGACCTGGCCAGAGGCTTCGAGCCAGCCGTTGGAGCCGTCTTCCGGGCCACTGCTCTCGTCCGTGCTCGCTTTACCGACGAGCGACTCGAACAGGCGATGGAACGAGGCGTCGACCAGTACGTCGTCCTTGGCGCAGGCTTGGACTCGTTCGCCTGGAGGCGACCAGAGCTCGTCTCCAAGATGCAGGTCTTCGAGGTCGATCACCCGGGGACCCAGACCTACAAGCGCGATCGCCTGGCTGCGGAGGAACTAGTCATCCCTGCGAGCCTCCATTTCGTCCCCGTGGATTTCACCGCCGGGACCAATTTGGGCTCGGCCCTCGGCGAGGCCGGTTTCCGCTGCCACAGGCCAGCTCTTTGGTCGTGGCTCGGCGTCATGGTTTACCTCACGCACCAACAGATCCGAACCACCTTGGATGATCTGGCCGAACTGAGCGCGCCCGGATCGGTCCTGGTGGCGGACTTCTTGTTGGCGCGATCTCTCATGGATGCCGTGGCGAGGGCAGCGGACGACATTGGTCGTCCAGCCGCAGCCGACAATGGCGAGCCTTACGTCAGCACATTCGACACCGATGAGGTCGCCGCCCTAGTCGAAGCCAGCGGTTGGCGAGACTGCCGAACGTGGGTTCCGTTTGACTTCTCTCCCTGGTTTACAGACCGGACGGACTCGCTAAGCCCGTCCACGTACGTTGGCATGTTGGTGGCCGAACTCGCCTAGGGATCAGGAAGACTGCTCGGTATTGCCTGGCTTCCCTGGGGCGAGGTCGAACGGAGCACCCGAGCAGGATCACTCGTTGTTTCCGAGCGGTCGCCGCGGGAGCACTTGACCGCCCTCCTCCGGCACGTTGCGTCGCAATCGCTCGGCGGTGGTGATCCCGGACGGTCACCCTGTGGCCGGGGCACCCGGATCCGGGCAACCTGTCGGACGCAGGGGAAGACACCGGTGGCGCATAGCCCCGATTACCGTGCGCCCTAGCCCGGTCGCCAGTTCGACCTTCTCGCTACCCGATACCGGCACCTTGCAGATGGCTTGCACTCGGATGTTCGCTCATCTGATGACGATAGTTCCTCTGAAGCTGTCGGGGCCTGGAGGTCCGCTCATAAACTTTCCGTTGAATCGGATGGAAGCGACCGCCTGTGTGAACTGCGCAGACAGCGCTGCGAGGTCCCGACCCATGCACGCTTTGACGCTTAGCCAGTTGCGTTCTGACAGCTTGATGTCGGCTTCAGCGTTTCCTCGGACTTGCGTCGTTCCAATACAGGCCACCACCGGTGAGGCCCTCGATACAGCTTGGTGATGATCCACCTGAAATGTTTCCCCCTGGATTTTCCTAAACGCTTGTAGCCCTGGTGGTCCCGCACAACAGAGGTTAAGGGTCATCACGATCTGATTCGCGCCCAGCCTGTGGACGAGCGGACGATATGAGCAATCGGCTCCACCATCGCTGATGGCGCATGGATTGTGGAGCGGAGTGTTGCTGACGAACTTCGTCCCAAAGGGGTCGCTCAGCGGAACTACTCGCCAGGATGTCGGAACGGTCATGTCGAACCCCGGAAGGTGGACGATGGCCTTTGTCGATGGCGAGGGTGAACACGCACAAATCAATAGGGCGCTTACAGCCACGAGGGCAGCCCCTGAGGAGGACCGGGTAACTCGCTTCATCCCAGCTATTTTGCCGGAGGGACGCCCAAGTTGGTTCCCGGGGTCCCAGAGGTCCAGATAGCGCCTGTTGCAGGTGCAGTGGGCGGGCCTAGGAAGCCCAGCCTGTGGGCGAGTCTGGGAGCCCCGTAACACCCTGATCTATCGGAGCGCTGGTCGGGGACTTTTGACCGGCGATCGTCCTGCCGGATCCCGGGGTGTGTCGGAGTCGACATTGTCCCCGGGCCATCCGATAACGCTCCAGTGGGGACAGTGCGGTCAGAACCCGCCCTGGCGTCTCCTGCTCACGTGAACTCCCGCTTGTGAAGAGCCCTGCGGGACGGCCCTCTTCGGACCGTGGGCGATCCGACGAACCTAACGGTCCCCCTCGCCGGTGCGAAGAACTGTATTCGGAGGGCTGAGTACGATCGGTACCCCTTCGACCAGGGCAAGCGTGTTCGCACAATGCCACTTTTGGACTGCCAGCGAAACTGCCAGTTCAGCAAGGTGCTAAGCCTTGACCCGCGATCGGCACCGACCCCGCCATCGCGGTTCGATCGCGCCGGCGTGAGCGTCTGTATTTCGACCGGACCGAGAGAGAGCCGAATCCGGGGCATGGGAGGCGTCTGGCCATGACAGATGAGGCCGTCGAGCAAGGTGATGCGGACGTCGCCAAGATGGTGCGCGCCTGCCAGGAGTTCCTAATTCCACCTCAGGAGTGGAAGTCGTTGCCCGGCTACCCAGACAGCCTCGCCCTGTCGGTACTCGATGCCATTTGGTCCATCAACGTGCGCTACCAGGTCACGAGAGGAGTGATCGAGCGCTACAAGATGCGACGTTGGCAAGGAAGCCCGGACGAGGACGGTCTTCCCGAGCTGCTCACCTTCTACGAAAGGATCGGTGGAATCGACGCGTTCATCGATGAAGTTGGGACGCGCAACCGAGTCTCTACGCAACCGCATGCCATGCGGAAAGGTGCGGCGGTACACCAAGCGGCAACAGGACTTCACGACTTCGGCGTCGACACCGCGGAACAGTTTCGTATCGCTGACAGGTCTGATCTCGGCAATCAACTCAAGGAAGTATGGCTTGCGATTCCCGGGCAGCGGTCTGGCATCTCCTGGCGTTATCTGCGGATGCTCGTCGGACTACCCGACGTGAAGCCGGATCGCATGATCCTGCGGTTCATCGCATCTGCGCTTCGCCTCGACGAAGCCTCAATCAGTGCGGACCGAGCCGTGACACTCGTTCAGGCAACTGCTGCCCATTTCGACGTTGATCAGCGAGCGCTCGATCATGAGATCTGGGAGTACCAGAGCGGTAAGCGCGGAGGGCACGACCCGGTAAGTGAGAGATACATAGTGGCGAACCTTGCGCACTCGTTCATCGGAGCGGCATTCCCGAGCCTAGTCCGGGATCATGTCATTCCACCTCCAACCCACTTCCCATTCATTGATTTGGCACGCGACTATTTTGGTGACGACGTCAGCGGCACGGAATTGTCTGAGCTAGAGGCAATGTTGGACGTAACGTATCCCGAGCGGTTCGCAGATCCCTTGAATAGGCAGCACCCCGAGTTCTCCAGTGAGTACATTTTCAGTTTTCTCGAAGGCTGTGTCGCACGGTGCGCCAAGGCCAGCGACGACGTATTCGAGGCTGACACTCCCCCTGTCCAACAGTCAGTCGACGAGTTGTTGACTGTGCTGGATGCCAGCGAATACACGATGTCTTACTGCCGCGCGAACGTCTCAGTTTGCACCAGCCGGAAGCGAACCTGTGCGTATCGGCGACATAACCATCTATCCGGACTTAGGGGAACCGGACGATCTCATGCGCCGCGCCGTAAGTCTGATCCCATCCGGTCCATCAGCGCTCAACCGCGAGATTCCGCGGTTCCACGACCGACCCTGCTCGCTCGTGGTTACCAGCAAGACGACAGGTAATGATGATGTTTACGGGGTTGCTAGCGAACTATCCGCCGCTGTCGATCGATTCTTGCTACTTGCCAGATTGCTGTACGCAGGAACACACCAATCCTGTTGGCAACTTATGGGGGCCTCGACGCTCATATCGCGAATATCCCCCATGTATCAACGATTCGAGAAGACATTCATACGGGACTCTCGTATGCAACGAGTCGTCCAGCTGGATGATACTGACGCAGCCGCATTCAATGCACTCGGGGGGTTTCTTGACTCGGCGGTCATAAAGCGTGAAGGAATGGTCGCAACCTCGTTCGACGTCGCGCTCATCAACTACAACCGATCGCATGAGTTGGGGGACGACTTCGAACGGATCGTCGATCTCGCGACGGCCCTCGAAGCCATTCTCACAGGGAGTGAGAAGGATACGGAAGCGGTGGGACACCGCCTCAGGACTCGAGCGGCGGCGCTGCTATGGACCGATGGCGACCCGGGTTCGGCAATCTTCCGAGACGTCGGGACACTCTACGGATTGCGATCGAAGCTTGTGCATGGTGGCCAGATCAAGGATAGCGACCTCCGGAACTCGGTCTACTCGCTTTCGACTGTTTCCGAGAGTTCGCCGTACGGTGTAGCGCTCGCTTTCGCGGTCGATAGGCTTCGCGACATTGTTCGGAGGTTGTTCCTTGCCAGACTCTGTTTGGCATCGGGTGATCAGCCGCTATGGCCGTTCGAAGGAACTACGGCGGTGGATGCTGCCCTTTCCGACGACTCGTCAAGGGCGCTGTGGCGGAAAACGTGGCGGGATATCCTGGCCTCGCTTGGCGCCGGCTCCGCCGCCGACCCCGCGGAGCCGGCCGCGGATCCGTTGCGTGAGCGCCGGGCAAGGAGAACCACGAGACCGTGAGAAGCACATGGCCGTCTACGGCGGCGGCATCGAGAACGCTAACGGCTCGCTGACCCTCACCGACAGCACCGTCTCGGGAAACAGCGCCACGGGCTTGGCTGGCGGCATCGCCAACAGAGGCGCCGTGCAAGTGGGTGCCACCATAGTGGCTGGCAACACCGGGGGGAACTGTGCAGGCGGCGCGCCCGTCGAGAAGGGCTGGGTGGGGGCGCGGGTCCAACCCGTTTCCGGGGCGCACTACTGCCATCCTCTGACCGCGCGCTACCGGTTACCGAGGGGCTCCGGTGATGTGCCGGCCGTGTGCGCCCATCCGGTAACGCGCCAGCGGGGAGTGGCAGCCAGGAGCCGGCAGCGCCGGCTCCGACGCCCAGTGTCCCGGTGACCGTGACCGGACCCGCCAAGGCGACCCTCCGGGCGGCCTGTCGGCCGGCCATTGACGGGCCCTCCCGTCGCGGTCTTGGGGCCGGTGGCCTTTCGGAGGCTTCCCGGGATCGAATCCGTGGCCCGTAGGGCCGAAAGAAGGTTCCTCCTCCGTAGCCGCCTAGAACTAAAGGAGCGGAGGATTCGAGCACCGGTCGTCAAAACACGATGGGCGGTAGCACTTTGTCAGTTTGATCTCGGGCATGGCCTCCGGGCACTGGCCAACGTGACCGTACAACGTCACCCTGCAACGTCACCCTCCCTGGTCGTGGGACTGTTGCGCACCGGGGAAGAAGTGTCATCGACGTGCAGCGTGTTCGTTTCAGAATCAGGGCGGGCATGCGAGGACGCTCAACCATCTCAAATTTCCGGGCGCTCATGATCTATCGCCGGCCGTCTCTGTCTTCCGCTGCGCCCAGCAGAACCTGACTCCCCGTCGCATGTACCTTCGAGCGGTCCCGCTGACTGTGTCACACCCATCCACCACGCTGAACACGATTGCAAGGGGTGGCCCTTGCCCAAAAGGAGCGGGCCGTGGCGTGGATGCGCATGATGGGGGCGCAGTCGGTCGCGTATCACCGCGAGACGATCATCGAACGCGCCGACGACTTTCCCGGGGCGGCGCTCGAGTACTACGCCTCTCGGGGCGAGACGCCGCTTGCGTGGGGTGGGTCGGGAGCGCCGTCGCTCGGTCTCACCGGTGCCGTGGACAACGCTTCGTACGATGCGATCTACGGACCGGGCGGGGCGACCGACCCCAGCACCGGTCGACGGCTCGTGCACGCCAAGCGCCCCGGTATGGAGCTCGTGATCGCGGCGCACAAGTCGGTGGCCGAGCTGGGCGTGCTCGGTCGAGCTGAGGACATGCACGTCATCATGGACGCCGAGCGCGACGCCACTCTCACGTACTTGGACGAGCTCACCCGATCCCGCGGTGGCCGCCGGGGGGTGGCGGGGGTGGCGACTGCGACCTCCGGCCTCGTGTACGCCCATGCCCGCCACGCCACCACCCGGGCCGGAGATCCTGGGCCCCATGACCACGTGCTTGTGGCGAATGTGATCGAGATGCACGACGACAGGGGTGGGACGAAGGCACCTGACACCACGTTGTGGCGTGAGCACCTGCACGCGGCGACCATGGTGGGGCGCTTGGCCTCGGCCCGGGTGGCGGTCACCCTCGGCTACGGCATCGAGGCCGACGCGGGCCCCACCGGCAAGCTCGGCCACTGGAAGATCGCCGGCATCCCCGAAGCGGTCACCGCTCTCCATGCCACCCGCTCGGCGGAGATCGAGACCGAGGTGGCGCGGCGCGGCTTCTCCTCGTATCAGGCCCGCCAGGTGGCGGCCCGAGAGACAAGGGCCCACAAGCGACATGACCCGGTCGAGGCGCTGGTGCCGCGCTGGCGGGCCGAGCTCAGCGCGGCGGGCTATCCACCCCCCGCCCTTCTCGACGCGGTCGAATCCGCCGGGCGCGACTACCGGCGCGATCACGGTGGGGAGCGCCCTTTGTCGAAGCAGGAGCGTTCGAGGCTGGCGGTCGCCCTCCTGTCGAGCGAGGGTGCGCTGTCGGCCAAGAAGGTGTTCTCCCGACGTGACGTGATCGTGGCGATCACCCCCGCCCTCTACGGCCGTGATCCCGCCGAGCTCGCCCACCTGGCCGATCAGGTGCTGCGCGACCCCGAGGCCATCGCCCTGCTCGGCGTGCCCCGTGCCTCGGAACCGGCGTATACCACCGCGACGGTGCTCGGCACCGAGCGGGCCATCGCCGACGCCGTGGCGAGGGGGGTGGCGAGTACCGACGCCGCAACGGTGCCCCGGGAGGTGCTCGCCGCCGCGCTCGAGCACACGAGCCAGGCCCTCGGGGCGCCGCTGACCCCCGCGCAGCTGGGGGCGGTGACCTTGATCGCCACCTCGGGGCGTCAGGTGGAGCTCGTGCAAGGCGTGGCCGGGTCGGGGAAGACCACCGTCATGGCCGTGCTGCGTCAGGGCTTCGAGGCGAGCGGGTGCACCGTCGTGGGCACGTCAACCTCGGGCCAGGCCGCGCGGACCTTGGGCCGTGCGGCCTCTATGGCCGAGTCCCGGACCCTGGCATCGCTGCGGTGGCGCCTGGAGCACGACCGGTTCCGCTTGACGGCGCGTCACGTGCTCGTGCTCGACGAGGCGGGCATGGCGTCTGACCGAGACGTGGCCTTTCTCCTGGACCAGGCACGGCTCGCCGGCGCCAAGGTAGTGATTGTGGGCGACGACCGTCAGCTTGGGGCGGTGGGCCTGGGCGGAGCCCTGGGCGCGTTGGTCGAGCGCCACGGCGGGGTGCTGCACGTCCTGCACGACAATCTTCGCACCCGGGACGAGGCCGAACGCCAGGCGCTGCTCGAGCTGCGGGCGGGGGATCTGTCCCAGGCGGTGGCGTTCTATGTCAGCGCCGACCGGGTGGTGCTGGCCCCGGGCCGTGCCGAGGCGCTCGGTGAGCTGGCCGGGCGCTGGGCGGACGACATGCGGGCGGGGAGGGACGCGGCGATGTTCGCCTGGCGCCGGGCGAACGTGGCGGAGCTCAACCGCATGGCGCGGGCGATCATGGCGTCCGAGGGCAGGCTGTCGGGCCCCGAGCTCCTCGCTCCGGGAGGGGCCCGCTACGCGGCCGGGGACCGTATCGTCACCTTGGCGCCGGGCGCGGACGGAAAGGCAGTCACCTCCGAACGGGCCGTGGTGCGCGTCGTCGACCTTGAGCACCAGTGCCTCACCGCGCAGATGGAGGACGGCCGCATCGAGCACTTCGCCACGCAGGAGATCGGAGCGGCGCAGTTGGCCCATGGCTATGCCACCACCGTGCACCGCAGCCAGGGATCGACCTGTGACACCGCCCACGTCTACGAGGAGGGGGGAGGGCGGGAGCTGGCGTATGTGGCCATGAGCCGGGCCCGAGAGGAGACCCATGTCTACCTGGCGGCTGATGACCTCGAGCAGGCCACCGACGACCTGCTGCGCAACTGGGGCACCGAGCGCCGGTGGCGCTGGGCCATCGACACCGGCACGCCGCAGCCACGACACCGGGACTCCGCTGCGCTGCGACGCGAAGCCCTGGTGGACGAGCGCGCCGCCCTGGAGGCCGCAATCCCCGAGGACGTGACCGCGGCGCTGCACCAAGTCCGCTCGCGCCACGATGCGGCGCGGCGCGACCTGGACCGACTGCGCGCGGATCAGGGCCGAACCTCCGGAGGGAGAGCTGGGCCGGGTGGCAGCACAGCTGCTCGCCGCTCGCCGGGAGAGGTTCGAACACGAGCGGGCGGCGGAGAACACAGGTCTTCCGAGGAGGATCCGCCGCAACGCCCGCCACGGCCTCGAGCGTGACGCCCCGAGGGTCAAGGCGCTTGAGGAGAGAATTTCGGGACTGTTCGCGGCGGCGGAGGGTCGGCTCACCGATGCGCTGAGCAGAGCCGAGGAGGACATGGGTGTGGTGTCGCACAAAGACACCGAACGCAGCCGGTGGTTCGCCGAACATCCCGAGGTGCCCGGCCGACTGGCGCAGATCGACGCGGAGGCATGGCGCGTCGGGGGGGAGATCGACGGTGCGCGTTGGGCGGAGGACCGGGACCGAAGCCCGTCGCCGGGGGGATCCGAGCTCCACGAGCACTCGAGGTCTCACGACCACCACCTCGACTACGACTACGGCAGCGACATCGAGCCACCCGACTACGACTTCGGCTTGTGACGGCAACCAAGAGCGCCCACTACCACCGGGTCAGGGTTGGCCGGCAAGATGCCGGGCCACCGGACCGCCCACCCTGAACGTCACCCTCCCTGCTCAACAGGACAATTGTGATCTGCTGGCGGTCGGCCGAATACGACCGGACCGAGAGTGCAAATCCTGCCAGGGTGATGTTCGAGTCGCGGGGTGACGTTGACGTTGGACCGCGGATTTCGTCATAGATGTGACAGGGTGACGTTTGGGGTGATGTCGGTTCGGAGGATCAGAGGGGACTCGGGAATTTTGTCCCGGTTCCGATCCCATCGAGGTCCGATGTCCAGACGATCCCCAGATGTAGGTTCCAGACCGCTGCTGACCGTGAGCCAAGCGGCGGTGTTACTCGGCTGTGATCGATCCACGCTGTATAAGGCCATCGGCGCGGACCGGTTTCCGCTCCCGGTGGTGAGGCTGAATCGTCAGATCCTCGTTCCTCGTGTGGCGCTGGAGCGGCTCCTCGCCCGTCGCGACGGCGACGGTGCCCCCGAAGAGTTCGCTTTCGCCCGGGCCGGCTGCCCGACATGCGGGGCGGCAACACTCTCCTTCGTCCGCGGTAGCGTCGAGGACCAGAGCGACGTGCTCGGCAGCGCGGCGGTCTTCGGTGGCGATCCCGTCGGTGTAGTGCCGGGCCATCCGAATTGTCGACCAACCCATCCGAGCCTGTTTCTGGCTCTCGGGGATGATCGGGTCGAGGATTGTTGCCTGGAAGTGCCTCAACGAGTGAAGGTGGACATCAGCGGCAATACCGGCACGACGTCGGACCTTGATGAACGTGTGGCTCATCGCCTCCGGGTGCGGAGGAAGCCCGCCACCCGGCTCCGTGGAAAAGACAAAGCCGTCCTCGGCAAATGGAACTTCGCAGACCTCGGCCAACTGGATCTGTGCGGCGCGGAGTGCCTTCAACATGAGCCAGAGTGCTGTTCCCAACGGAGACAGTGCGGATGCTCGCCTTGGTCTTCGGGTCCTTCACCATCGCTCCGCCCTTGCCCGCAACGATCGCCTTGTCCACGCGGATGGTCGACTCCACCCAGTCGATGTCGGTCCAGCGAACGGCACAGGCCTCCCCTCGACGCATGCCGGAGGCCGCTGCCAGGTGGACGAATGCACCGAAGCGTGCGTCGAAGTCGACTGCGGCTCGGATGAGGGCTTGAACTTCGGCCACCTCAGGCGCACGGACAGGCTCGGGCCGGTCGGACATCGGCCAACTTGGGAGCTCGGTGTCGGCCACCGGATTGGTTAGTGTGCCCCCGCTCCATTTCGCAGCCAGCCTGCATGCCCTACCGATGACGACCCGGACCCGGCGGACGGTATCCCTGCCCGCACCCTGATCCTTCAGGTGACGGAAATACTGCTCGACCTCGTATGCGTTGAGTGCCGCAATGCGCTTTACCCCGATCGTCTCCCGGACATACCGCTCCCAGATCTCCTCGTAGCCTCGGACTGTCTTCGGGGACAGATCGGCCCATCCGTTTTCCTTCCACCCCTCAATCGCTTGGTTGATCGTCGTTGACGATCCCCAGGCTCGCGCTTCCTCCTGAGGGATCGCGGCCGGCGAGCTCTCTTGTTCGGTGACGAGCCGCGCCAGTTCTCGTGCTGCCGCCCGCTTTCCACCTCGGAAAAGAACGCTGCGTTGTTTGGGTTGACCGTGATTGTCGCGGCCGATGTACACGCGCAGTTCCCAGGTCTCGCCGCCTCGATCTTTTCGCTGACGAATGGATCCGGCCACCGTTGTCCCACGCCTTTGCTGCTCGTTCAGGATTTGTAGGGACGAGTGTAGGGACAACGGGGTGTTGAGGCGAACGCCAGCCGGCAAATGGGCATCTAGCTGGGCTTTAGTGGTGGAGACGATGGGACTCGAACCCACGACCCCCTGCTTGCAAAGCAGGTGCTCTACCAGCTGAGCTACGTCCCCGAAATGTCTAGGCGTTGAACTGCGAAAATACCGTGTTCCACCAGATAGCTGGGTGAGCACACCACTCCGACAGCACATGCGATTCGGTCGAGAGGAAGGATGTTCACGGTGGAGAGTTTAGGTGGGATCGAGCGACTGACGAGGTCCTGGTCACGGCACCGGGGCCGGGAACACGTCTCCGCGTACTGCGGAGACGCTGTGGTGAGGCCTTCGGTCAGTTCGTGAAGACACCCTGGCCGAGAGGGCATCGCCGAGGCGCCTTGGACGTTGTCTCTTCGAATCTGAGGGAGAATGGTCTGGTAACTCATACTTGCGTCATCGTTCACGGAGTTGACCACCCCATGGCTTCATCTGGGGTGATTTCTTCCCGTGGTCGGAGAGCTGGACCTGGAAGGTGACTGCCAGTCTGTGGAGCTTGCCGAGTGGTCCACTGGTGGCCCTCGGAGTGATCGCACTCGGTGCTGGCTTCTTCCAGGCGGCCGCAGGCTTCGGTTTCGCCCTCTTGGCCGTACCGCTCATGGCGCTTGCCGTGCCGACCAAGACAGCCGTCATCGTCGTCTTCCTCCACGGTACTTGTTCGAGTGTGCTCACGGCCGGGCAGCGCCCGGGTCACATCGAATGGACTGAGGCCAAGCGACTCAGCATCGGGGCGATCGTGGCGATGCCCTTCGGGGCACTCGTCCTATTGACTGCGTCGTCTGGTGTACTGCGTTTGGTGCTCGGCATCGTGGTCTGCTCGGCGGCAACCTGGATGCTCCTGCCGGGCACCAAGCTCCTGAAATCACGGGCACCACGACCCGTCACCACCTACGCCGTCGGTGCAGTCAGTGGAGTACTGAACACCGCGCTCTCGACAAACGGCCCACCACTTGTCGTCTACCTGAGGGCACGCAACCTAGGGATTCCAGCATTTCGCTCGACCATCTCGGTCGTGTTCACGATCAGCAATGTGGTTGGGTTCGTCATTCTGCTCGTTTCGGGAGCGATTCACGTCGTCGCATGCAAGTACTTCGTTCTCACGTTGGCACCCGCCCTCATGGGCTGGGCACTCGGAAGCACAACGGTAACGAAGCTCCGAACGGAGCACTTCACTAGAATGGTCGACCTACTCCTGCTGGTGAGCGGCATTCTGGCGATAGTCAAGGCCCTTTCGGGGTAGCGGTCGGTGGACCAGGTGCCCGCTACTGCCATCAGGTGAGTACGGCTAGCTGAAGAGGCGGCGGGACCAAGGCCATCACAATCGGCCAATATTCGCGCGCGTACAGTTGCCTCCATCTTTCGAAGCAGTGTAGGGCCATGAGGCGGAGGGCCAGATGAAGGTTTCGATCCTGGACGACTACTTCGGCACGTTGCGAACGCTCGAATGCTTTTCCAAGCTGACTGATCACGAGGTCACCGTGTGGAACGACCACACCGAAGACCTCGACGAACTCAGTGAACGCCTCCTCGAGAGCACTGTCATCGTCCTGATCCGCGAGCGCACGAAGATCTCCGCCGCTCTTGTGGAGCGACTTCCCAACCTTCGCCTGATCAGCCTGCGAAGCGTCTTCCCCCACGTCGATGTCCAAGCATGTACTGCACATGGGATTGTCGTCTCGTCTGACCTCCACAAAGGCTCGCCGTCCTATGCGGCGGCGGAACTGACCTGGGGGCTTGTGATTGCCGGGATGCGCCGCATTCCTCAGCAAGTCGCTTCGATGAAGGCGGGGCACTGGCAGGAAGGCGTTGGGCACTCCTTGGTGTCCAAAACGCTCGGCGTCTACGGCTACGGCAGGATCGGCAAGGTGGTCGCCGACTACGGACGGGCCTTTGGCATGAACGTCATCTTCTGGGCAAGCGAGAGCTCACGAATACAGGCCGGGGCCGATGGCGTAGCACTCGCCGCTGACAGGGAGAGCTTCTTCGAGCAATGTGACGTCTTGTCGCTCCACCTTCGTCTCGTCGACGCCACCCGAGGCATCATCACCAGCGCCGACCTCGCCCGCATGAAGCCCACGGCGTTGCTCGTCAACACCAGTCGAGCCGGGCTGATCGAACCCGGAGCCCTCGTCGAGGGGTTACGCCAGGGGCGACCAGGCACGGCAGCGGTCGATGTGTATGAGCATGAACCACTCGTCGACACGACCGATCCGCTCCTGAAGATGGACAACGTCATTTGCACGCCCCATATCGGCTACGTGACGCGTGACGAGTGGGAGGTCCAGTTCTCCGCCATCTTCGATCAGATCAACGCTTTCGCTGAGGGAGCTCCGATCAATGTCGTGAACCCAAGGGTGCTTGATCGTCCAAGCTAGAAGTAATGGGACATCAGCCTGTGGTTCCGAATCTGGCGCTCCATCAGGTACCGATCCTTGGCGGTCACTGCCCGAGGGGCCTCCCGATTTCCCACTCGTGCCCGCACGGGTCGACGATCCGTCCGAGTAGCCAACCGTGCTCATCGGTCACTGAAGCAGTTTCGCTGGCACCCGCGGTGACGGCCTGACGCAAGACGGCTTCAGGATCATCCACGATCAACAGGATTCTGCCGGTCGTGCCGCCAATGGCCAACGGGCAGTAGCGCTTCATGTTCTTGTCTGCCGCCGTCACCCAGAATCTGGCGTCCCCCACGCCCAATTGGACAACGATGTCATCTCCGTGGCCAACGCGATGGAGGACGATGGCATCGAAAGCCGCCTCGTAGAAGGTCACGGCAGCACTGGCACCCTCCACCCAAAGTTGAGGCTCAATACCCGTCATGGGACTCCTCATCCATTCCCTTGTGGCCCCAGGGACGACTCCCTGCCGAGCTGACGATGCAGGGTATCTTCCGGGGACCGCTGAATCTGCCGCGAGCAGGTCCTCCTGCTCGCGCGGACCTGGAAGGCATTGAACATCCGGTTGAACGCGTCGTCGTCCGCCGGCCAGTTCGCACACAGTTGGAAGTCGGACACGAAGGCGATGTACCTCTGTAAGGAATGCAACAGGTTCCTGCTTGATGCTTGGTGCGGCGCGGGCTATGTGAGGTCGTACCCACTCTGTGCTGCATTGCCCGTCTTCGTCGTCGTTTTGTGCCGTAGTCCTCTGTTTCCATTGTGTGCTCCATGTCACAGTCGAAGTGTCCTGCCCCCGATGGGGCGGCACGGGGGGAACACCCCATCGGGACAGGCAGTTCCTGTGGCAAGTTGCGATCTGGTCGGGTTCTTCCAACCTCTCGTTTGCCCAAGTTCCTCACTTAGCGCGTATGACGCTCGTGGGGTTGGAAGGTGAAGTCGATGCAAGTACGGACCGAGACCACCATCATCACGACAGTCAGGGCGCTCACCGACCACGACCGGCCCCCACGGAGGTACCCGTCGGGTCGGCTGTGTGCCCATCCCACGTGTGACACACGCCTTTCGATCTACAACAAGGGGTCTTACTGCTCGCTGCATACAAAGGATGTGGTGCGTGTGCGTGGTAAGAGGGGGGTGTGACGGTCAAGACCAGGCGTGATCTTCGGGAGACTTGGCGAGCAGGTTCTGATCGGCGTGCCCAGCGCACCTCGGCGCTGTTGAAGATGCTCGGAAGGTTCCTGCTCAGCCACGAATCTCCTTGAGAGACCGTCCCGTCGTGCGTGTCATCGATGAGATTCGGCGTGACGAAGGAGGAGGCGGGCATTCTATTGGTGACAAGATCGGTGGCGAACTGCGCGCTTGGGCTTACAGAGCGAGCGCTTTCGATAGTAGGGAGGGGGGCTGTGCCGAACCGCGTCGTCCCCGGAGTCCCGACTCAGGCAGTCAGAATGCATAGTTCGTCGCCAACCCACAAGAACGGGCGAGGCCGTTGATATAGGGGGTGATATAGGGGGCCTGACCGGAACCGATGATCGATGACGCGCTGTGGTTTTCCATCCAGACCCAACTCACGTGCCGATAGTGGGTGACTGAGACGGGCATGGTCCCGCACATCTCTCCTGTGGCAGAAGCCGTCGATCCCGTTCGTCCTCGCAAAGGCACGAACACACGACCGCTCCGACGAGCAAGTGACATAGCAACGAGAACTGCTCGCTTTGTCACATGGCCCCCCAGCTTGATCGGATCACCAGGTTGGTCCCGTGACTGCTGACCGATGATAGTGCCATGCGTCTCGGAGAAAGCCCGCGTCCGGGTCTCAGAGCTCCTAGATCTTGACGAGGTCCCCGATGAGTACCGGCTTCAGGTTGCGCGCCCGAATCAACTGAACCAATGCCGGGAAAGCCTCGACCGTTCCGGCATGACCGGTGTGGAGGCTCACGATCGATCCGGGACGAAGCGCCTGTGTCACCCGGGTCACGATGACCGACGATCCCGGGTCCTGGTAGTCGAGTGGATCGACGTCGTAACCGACCGACACCGGGTAGCCGGCGAGTCCCGCTTGACCGAGGATCAGTGCAGTCGGAATGACGATCCCAGAAGGCCTGAACCACCGGCCGTTGTTCCCTTCGAGGCCATCGAGCACCGTGGCGCATCGTTGGATCTCGTCGGCTACGGCGCTGGCATTGAGGCTGCCGAGTTCGGGATGGGTGTAGGTGTGGTTTCCCAGGGTATGGCGGTCGGCCACGATCTGCTGGGCGATGGTGGGGTTGGCTTGCATCCACGTCCCCACCCCGAACACCGTGATCGGTGCGGAAAGCCGACGGGCGGACGCCAGGAGCTCTTGGGTCAACCCGACGTCGCCGGACCCGTGAAAGGTCAGGGCGACCCCGTCTGCAGCACGCGACCCGTTGGCGA
Source organism: uncultured Acidimicrobiales bacterium (assembly GCA_963796765.1). Taxonomy (GTDB): domain Bacteria; phylum Actinomycetota; class Acidimicrobiia; order Acidimicrobiales; family UBA8190; genus Chersky-840. The sequence continues at coordinate 21,227 of CAWCMY010000004.1, forward strand.
TGTACGTGGCCGGACCCCGAGGGGCGGGGGTAGTCGTGGGCGCCGCTGTCGGAATCGGTGTTTGTGTCGCAGTCGGCGTTGGTCGGCGGGGTCGGGTCCGTCCGACACCCTGCCTGGCCCCACCGACGCCGCATCCAGCCAGGACCGCCGCCCCCACAGTGGCCAGGATCGACCGTCGGGAGAGCCCGGCTTCGCCCGGAGGGTCCGTCATCGGCTTGTGGGGTCTCGTCACCGTCGGTCTCGCCGCGAGGGACACCGATCGGGGTCCATCGTCTCGGTCATCGGAGGATCCCGGTGTGGCCGAGCGAGTAGCGCCCGGGCTGGGGCCAGACGCACAGGCCGTGGGGACCGAAGCCGACCGGGATACGGGCCAGTTCATTCCCCGTCGAGGTGTCGATCGCGTAGACATCGGAGTCATAGCGACCCGACAGCCAGAGCACACGCCCGTCGGCTGAGACTCCACCCATGTCGGGACTAGCGGTGTCGCTGGCCCGACCGGGGTGATCGCCCGACTCTGACGGAAGAGCCCAGGTGGCAACCACCTGCCGCTTGTCAAAGGAGATCACCGAGACCGTGCCAGCCCCGCGATTCGAGACATAGAGGACCTTGGCGTCTCTGCTGACGTAGAGCCCGTGGGCGCCCTTGCCGGTGGGGATGAAGCCGAGCGTCTTCAATGTGTCTCCGTCCACCTCCCACACGCCGTCCGCGGTGAGATCGGCGACATAGAACACTCTTCCGTCCGGTGACAACTTGACGTCTTGGGGCTCTGCTCCCGGGCCGAGCGCAAGGGTCCCGATCACAGACTGGCTGGCCACGTCGACCTTGAGCAGCTTGCCGGCGAACTCACAAGAGGCGATGAGATATCGGCCGTTGGCCGAAAAGTCCATGTGGTCAACACCGTGACACGGGACCGACAGCGAGTGGGCGAGCGCCATGGTGTGGGGGTCTCGGAAGTCGAGACGCTGCAGGGCTTCGGCCACGACGATTGCAAAGCGCCCGTCTGGGGTGAAGTACATGTTGTAGGGATCGTCGACTGGCACGGGGGTGCCGGGGGCGCCCGTGACCGGATCGATCGGCGTCAGGCTGTTGCCCTGGTCGTTGGTGACCCACAAGGTCTTCAGATCCCACGACGGCACGACGTGCTGGGGCAGAAGCCCCACGGCGAAGTTACGAACGACCTTGTCCGTGGTGGGGTCGATCTCGGAAACGGAGTCGTTCAGACTGTTAGGGACATAGATCATGGGTCGAGCTGATCGGGCCACCGAGCTCAGATCGCCGCTGCCGTCGGCCGAGTAGATGTTGCATGAATCGATGACGGGGGGCATGCCCGGCAACCCATTGGTGACGTGGGGACAGGTGGCGCTCGGCTGATCAAGTCGGGGAGTGGTTGACGAGGATATGTGCGCGGCGTTCGGAGGAGAATTGTGAGATCGGGCCTTGTCGGAGCCGGTCGTGAGCGTCACGACCAGTGATACGAGAAGGATCAACCCCATGAGTATTCCACCCCAGCGGAGCACCAAGGAGGCGATCGGTATGCCCCGGACGGTCTTCTTGTCGGCAGTGGTCACTGAGACGGATCCCGCAACCGCACTGTCTGCCGCCGGCGTGAAGGGCTCGAAAGGTACCCGCCGACCTCAACACTCGAGGTCCCTTTGGGGAACCCTTCAAGCAGCATTCCGTTCCCGGCGTACCACTCGGAGGCGATGGAAAACGACGACCGCCACCGCGATCACCGCCAGCGCGGCAAGCACGTAACCGGCGAAGCTGAACGCTTTCAGAACGTGGTTGTAGCCGGACCCGAGAGCGAAGCCCAGGCTGGCGAGCGCCGTGCACCAGATGGCGCAGCCGATGACCGTGAAGATCAAGAACTTTGAGATCGCCATCTCGCCGAGACCGGCGGCGAATGACACGAATGAGCGGAGCAGCGGGATGAAGCGGCCGAAGAGCACCAACGGCTCGCCATGGCGGGCGAACCAAGTCTCGGCTCGGTCGAGGTCTTTGTGGGTGAGCAGGAGGTACTTGCCGAATCGATCCACCAATGGGCGACCGCCGTATGCCCCGATGAGGTAGCCGGCCAGGGACCCCGACACCTCTCCCAATGTGGCGAGGACGATCACGACGACCAGGTTGAGGTGGTGAGGCTCGTTGTGGATTTGGCCGCTGGCGAGCACTCCGCCGTAGATGATGGCCAGTTCAGACCCGACCGGGAGTCCCATCGACGAGATGAAGCTGAGGCCGAACACCGCGACATAGCCCCACGTCTCGAGAAAGTGCTCCATCACGCACCTCCCACCGGGTGGCTTCTGTTAGGACCGATCAGGCGTCGAGCCTGGAATTCGGTCAATCTAGGTCGTCAACGTGACAAAAGCATGAAAGGGAGCCGCGATCGCGCCTCGACGGCGGAATTAGCGCAATCCGCCGCGATACCGTGGTCGAGATGGGTTCCGGCAACGGATTTGGCTCGTGGCTCCACCTGTCCCAGCGCTTCTTCAGCGCCCTCCTACCCTTTGGCCCGTCGCCGAGCCACGAAACCTGGGCCCTGGACCACCTGGTCATCGGTGAGCAGGCCCTTTGGCGTCGCATGTCAGGACCTGACCGGCGTCACGCGGTGGGCGTGGCTCAGGGGACGATCAGCCTGCTCGGTCACCGAGAGGTGCCGCGAGAGGTGACCGCGGCCGCGCTGCTTCACGATGTCGGCAAGGTGGAGTCGTCGTTCGGAACGTTCGCTCGCGCCGTGATCACCTTGGCGGGAATTGTTGTCGGCCGTTCACGCCTGTTGACCTGGGCAGCCCGTCATCGGGACGAGGGAGGTCGATCGGCGCGGGCGCGGGTTGGCATCTATCTCGCCCACGACCGGGTGGGAGCCGAGCTCCTTCAGCTCGCCGGGAGCCATCCTTTGACGGTTTCCTGGGCCGCCGAGCATCACCTGGCGGCTGAGCGGTGGACCATCGATCCCACCGTGAGTGCCGCGCTCGAAGGCTTCCGACGGGGATTAGGGCGCTTCAGCGGGGGTCGGGCCTGTCGAGGTTCCAATGCTTGACCACGGTGCAGATCCACCCAGGTTCCTCCGCATCGTGGCGGGGGATGACGCTGAAGCGGCTAATGGCCCGCTGTCCGCCCCCGTGGTCTCCGTCGAGCAGCTCGACCCTGAGCCCGTTGGCCACCAGCCGTGGAGCACGGCGATCCCCGATCCGACGTTTCGCCGCGAGATGGCGAGGTAGATGTTCCCGTCCTCGATCTCCACGGAGCCCCTGCCCCCGGCGACGTGGTCCAGTGCTTGTCGACCCCCATCATCTTCTCGACGGGGTCGTTCGGCCGCGACGGCACCAGCACGGGGCGCAGGTTCACCTGCAGCGGTGGCTGCGCGGTGCGGGCCGCCTGGTTGGCGGACCGGACTGATGCGAAGGTCGCCACCGCGGGGGATCGAGCGCCCTCGGAGGGGCGGGCAACGGGGCGAACCGGGGGTGTCTCGCCGAGAGTCCCGGTAACCTCACCAACAGCACCCCGAGCACACCGCGGGAGCAGCCTCGATTCCCGAGAGCCTTGTGAAAGACGCACCGATCGATGCCCCCCGCCCAATCGCACCGGCCTTTACACGCCCGAGGTGTCGGTCGTGCCCGCTCGCGGTCGCGTCGCCATGGTCCCCGCAATTGGGTGATCGCCACGATCGTCCTCGTCGTGCTCGGAGCCGGGGCCACGCTGGGCGTGCTCCACGCTCGCGCGAGCCACGCCGCAGTCCGGGGCCTCTCGAGGTCGACCACGACAACCTCGTCGACGACCACGACGATCGCACCAACGACAACGACAACCCCGTCGACGACGGTGCCGACACTGGGCTCCGCCGTGGCCTGCACCCCTGTCGCGGTGACCGGAGGTGCCTATGTGGTGGGCGACTCGGTCATGATCGACGCACAGCAGGAGCTGCAGGGATGTGTGTCGGGCATCCAGGTCAACGCGGCGGTGAGCCGCCAATGGTCCGACGGCGAAACCATCCTACGGAGCGTCATGGCCGGCGCCTCACCGCCTTCGGTGGTCGTCGTGGCTCTGGGAACCAACGGCCCGATCACGACCGCCGACTTCGACGCCATGATGTCGATCCTGCACGGAGCGTCGCACATCGTCTTCGTCACGGTCCATGTGGGGCGTCCGTGGCAAGACGAGGTCAACTCGCGTCCTCGCCAGCGGCGTCGGCCGCTATCCCAAGACAGTCCTGGCCGACTGGCAGAGCGTGGCCGCGCAGCACCCCGAGTGGTTCTACGGCGACGGCACCCATCTCCCTATCAACGGCGCCGGTGCGCAGGCGCTCGCCGCGCTCATCGCCTCCAAGATGAGCACAGCCAGCAGGTGAGCCCGCCGGCCGACGTGCTCGGTCGGATGGTGCGTTCCGGCGGTCAACGCAAGAAGTAGGTGATTTCGTCGATCTTCTTCAAGACGTCCTCGGTGAGCAGCGGGATGACGTCGAGCGCCTTCATGTTCTCGTGCACCTGCTCGACGCGACTGGCTCCGGTGATGACCGTCGATACGCGGGGGTTCTTGGCACACCACGCCAACGCCAGCTGTGCCAAGGTGCAGCCCAATTCGTCGGCGATGTCCTTGAACGCCTTCACCTTCTTGTTGCGCCGAGCGTCGGTCAACATGCCCTGGAGCCACTCGTAGCCCGGCAAGGCGGCCCGGCTCCCGTCGGGGATGCCGTCGATGTACTTGCCCGTCAGCAAGCCCGACGCCAGCGGGCTCCAGATCGTGAGGCCGAGCCCGATTTCGTCGTAGAGACGGGCGTACTCGGTCTCGACCTTGGTCCGCTCGAGGATGTTGTACTGCGGCTGCTCCATGACCGGCTTGTGCAGGTTGTGGCGCTCGGCGATCTCCCACGCGGCCCGGATCTCATCGGCGGCCCATTCCGACGTTCCCCAGTACAGCGCCCGCCCCGAGCTCACCATGTCGGACATCGCCCACACCGTCTCCTCGATCGAGGTCTCGGGGTCGGCGCGATGGCAGAACACAAGGTCGACGAAGTCGAGGTCGAACCGCTCCAACGAGCCCTCGATGGCCTGCGAGAGGTACTTGCGGTTGAGGGTGTTGCGCATGTTGACCTCGTCGTGGATTCCCCAGAAGAGCTTGGTCGACACGACGTAGCTGTGGCGGGGCCATCCCAGGCGGGCGAGGGCCTTGCCCATGATCCGCTCGGACTCGCCGCCCGAGTACGACTCGGCGTTGTCGAAGAAGTTGACGCCGGCCTCTCTCGCCGCGGCCGAGGCAGTCCGAGGCCAGGCCTTCATCGAGTTGGGGCCCGAAGGTGACCCACGATCCGAAGGACAACACGCTCACCTTGATGCCCGAACGGCCCAGTCGGCGGTACTCCATCTCCATGGTGGTTCCTTTCAGGACGTCGTGGCGGCGACGCGTTCGTCAGTCCGTCGCGATGTGCCGGAGCCCGAGCCTACGAGGTCCTCTCCGCGCCGGTCCCAGCCGGGCGTCGGCGTGGGCGCGCGCCGACCACCACCGTCGCCCGGTGACGTCAGGGGCGGCCGGCCCCCACGAGCCCGCCGTTCCAGATGGCCTCGAATGCGGACCAACTCACCGGTCTGCGGGGCGTTGACGATCTCGCCGCCGCCGACGTACATGCCCACATGGCTGATGCCACCGAACCCCCAGAACAGAAGGTCGCCGGGCTGGAGGTCAGAGAACGGGACATGGGCGATGGCGCCGTACTGGGCGGCGGCGGTGCGGGGCAGGCTCACGCCCGGCTTGGCGCCAGGCCCACTGGGTCAGGCCCGAGCAGTCGAAGCCTCGGCCCGGGCTCTCGCCGCCCCACACGTAGGGCACGCCGATCTGGCTCTCGGCCGCCGCCAACGCCGTGGCGGCGCCGCCGGCGGCGGGCAGGTTGGGAAGAACGGGTCGGGTGGGTCGGGACGGGCTGCCGCCTCGGGCGGGATTGCCGGACCCGCTGGTGGCAGTTGGCGCGCGGCCACCCGGGCCAGGAAGGCGGCGTGCGAGGCGGCGAGCTGCGCGGCCTGGCGCTGGGCGACGAGCGTCCCGATCTGGCCCTTCACGCGGGCCAGGGTGGCCTGCTGGTCGGCGACGGTCGCCTGGGCGGCCTGGCGGGCGTCAGACGCTTGGGTCAGCGCCGTCTGGGCCTGGCTCTGTGCCGCCTGCAGTTGGCTCTGCTGCGAGGCCAGGTGGGTCTGGGCCACGTTCAAGGCGTCGATGGCACCCGAGATGTTCCCGCTCGCCACCGACTGGTACTCGCCGGTCACCGTGGCCTGCTCGCCTCCCGAGCTGAACAGCGTCTGGAGGTCGTTGGCGGAGGTGCCGGCCATGTACGAGGCCACGGCCTGTTGCGCGGAGGTCTGGTCCGTCTCGGCGGTGACGTGGGCCTCGTCCTGCGCGACGGCAGACTTGATCTGGGTGATCTGCTGGTCCGACCTGCTGAACCCGTTGCTCGGCCGCGTCGTATTGCTCGGCCGTCGTGTCGAGGCGCTGCTGGTCCGCGGCCAGCTGCGACGGTGATCTGCGCCGCCTGAGCCCGCGCACTCGACCAGGGAGTCGGCGCCAGCCGGGCGCGAAGAGACTCCGAGAACCCCCGAGAGGACTGTGACGACAGCTCCGGCCACCAGAGCGGCGCGGCGAGGCCACCCTGTCTGCTGGCTTGACGGAACCGTCGAGGGAAGCTCGACGTCAGTCACGATGGGGTAAGTGCATAGCAAGGCCGCGTCGCGCGGTGGCAAACGGAGCCCGTTGCCCAGCGCATGCGACGGCGCCGGTCTGCCTGCGAGATGTTGACAAAGTGACAGAAGTGATTCAGGCGATGGCTGAGCACTGCTGGCTCCCTCCGACGGACCATGGGCCGCTCCCGACGGTCAGGCCCCGTGGGTCGGATGGTCTGTCTTCCGAAGTCCCGGGGTCCCGACGGACCGCGGGAAGCCGGTTGTTGGGCGATTTCCCCTTGCGGATCGCCACGCTCGGGAGGATGCTGGCGGTACTTCCGGTCAATCCTGGCAAGAGGCTCACCCATGACCTTCCAACCGGCGCCCGTCTGGGACGGCGACCCCCCGGACCATCGTCGCCTGCTCGAGATGGCGCACGAGCTCGGGCCTATCTCCAACAAGGGCGACCACGTCCGGCTGAGTGACGTTGCCTCGGCCCTTCTCGAAGCGTTCGTCCGCCATGCCGAGGCAGAGCGGCCCGTGGTGCTGCGCCTCTCGCCGTTCACGGCCCGGCTCATCGAGCACGGCCAACAACGGGTGGTGGACCGGCTGGTGTCGCTGGTCCTCGAAGCGGACCTGGCCGAGGAGCCGTGCCGGTGCGCGGAGCTCGCCGAGGAGATCGCCTCGCTCATGGAGGTCCAGATCATGTCCGAGGAGTGGGACCAGACCGACCGCTGACCGACCGTAAGCCGTAGGCTCGGCGGTGGAGAAGCTCGTCTACCTGTTGTGGGGTGATGGCGCGTCCGGCAGCAGAGGCGATCGACTGCGCGACCGGCTCCTCGAGCTCGCACCGCGCCTGGTCGACGCCGGCGCGCACGGCAGTGACGGTGAACGTGCACGACACCGCCGCGGCCGAAGCGCCTTCCCCGGTGCCCACCCCGAAGGCGAGGACCCCCACGTCGCCGAGGTCTCGGTCTGGGTCGACAGCTACGACCGTCGAGCGCCGTCTGGAGAAGCAGATCGTCGGCGTCGGGGCCGACGGTCGCCGGCTACCTCGTGGTCGAATCGCTCTACGAGGACTACGGCACGACCCCGCACTCGGGCCCGCGGGACTGGGACGACGGTCGACGGTCTCCCGGTGTCCTCACGGTGTCGCTCATCCACCGGCCCGAGGGCCTCGACTACGCGACGTGGATCGAGCGCTGGCACGGCACGCAGTCGCCGCTCTCGGGCGAGCTCCAACCTCGGTGCCGGTATGTCCGCAACGAGGTGGTGCGTCCGCTCACCGCAGGTGCGCCCGAGGTCCACGGCATCGTCGAGGAGGCGTGGCCCTCGGTACAGCACGTCGCCGACCCCATGCTGTTCTTCAACGCGCACGGCGACCCGGCCGTGCTCACCGAGCACATCACCGCCATGCTCGAAAGCGTGAACGCCTGTCTCGACCTGGCCCGCATCCGCAACATGACCATGAGCGAGTACCTCGTCAAGTCCCTCTGATTCAGGTCCCTTGGCGACGGGCAATGCCCGGTCGCGCCCGAAGTTGCGTCGGGGGATTTGCCAGAATGGGAGGGTGACACCCTTGCTCTCACGATCGTCCGAGCCGCCGCGATCGTCTGTGCGGTGGGTGTGGCTGGCGTCGGGGTGCGGCAGCCTCCAAGGCCGCGGCCCCGACGACCCAACCGACGACCACGGCGTCGAGCTCGACCACGCATCCTCGACCATTCCTCCCGCTCCGAGCACCACGACGACGGTTCCGGTGCCGACGACGGCCGCTCCGGTCATCCCACCCGCTCCCCAGCCGACGCCAGAGGCCGCCGCCAACACGCTCGTGGGGTACTGGGCTTCGGGCAACCGGGCCACGGCGCTCCGGGTGGCCACGCCCCAGGCGGTGGCGACGTTGTTCGCGGTGCAGCTATCCGAGCGGGCTGGCGATCAACCGGGGATGCACCTCGGCGTTCCCCCCCATCATCTGCACCTTCGGGGCACCAGGGGGCGGCCCTACCAACGCCCCGATCTACCAGCTCTACGAGTCCCAGGCCCCGGGGGGTTGGTACGTCGAGCTCGGTCCAGATCCAGTGAGCTGAGCGGCCCGGTCGCTGCGACGACCACGGCTTGGTGAAGGCGACCGTCGGTCCCAGCGCACCCTGGTCTCGACATGTGCCCGCTGACCATCAAGGGGGGAATCAGGGTCGGGCTGACGGGATTGTGCAGTGGCAGGTCAACGGCGAAGGGCGATACCCAGCGACAGCCCCTGCTCGTCCCCCTGCGCGCCATGGACGCCGATGGGTCCGAGCCGACAAGAGTCGCCATCGGCAGCGGCCGCTCGTCTGCGGCCTCCCCGGTCAGGGGTCTCAGAACGCAGATACCGGGCGTTGCTACCCGTGGTGGATCTCCAAGCGATCCAGCAAGTCGTTCACTCGACGACCGATGTCGTCGCGGATAGGGCGGATCTCGGCGATCGACTTGCCCATGGGGTCGTTGAATTCCCAGTCCTCGTAGTGCTTGCCGGGCACGAGCGGACAGGCATCGCCACACCCCATCGTCACCACGACGTCGGCCGCCCCCACGAACTCGTCGGTCCAGGGCTTGGGGAACTCCCTCGAGATGTCGATGCCGATCTCGGCCATGGCGGCTACCACGTTCGTGTTGATCTCGGAACCTGGCTCGGATCCACCGGACCAGGCGATCGCACGGTCGCCGGCGAAGTGGGTGAACCAGCCGAGCGCCATCTGAGATCGCCCGGAGTTGTGGACGCACAAGAACAGGACCGCGGGGAGCTTCTTCGTGGAGTGGTCCTCGGCTTGGACGAGAGCCTCGAGCCGCTGTCGAGCGAAGCTCTCAGCTCCGATGACCAACCAATCGGTGATGGTCGCCCTCGCCGCCAAGGTCTGGAAGCTGTCGAACACCAACGCTTCGATCGTCTCCTGTCCAAATACACCCTCGAACTTGGTGTGGAGATCTCGCGCTGCGTGGGTGAGGGCCTTCCTCTGGCCCGGGTTCATTTGTACCAGGTCGCTCATGTTTCCTCCCCCTGTCATGTGCCCTCGCTATCTGCAATCGCATCACCCGGCTCTGATGTCCCCAAGGCGTCGTTGGGCGTCTGCACGCACCCAGGCTTGGGCTCCCATCTGAACGGCGTCCCACGGGCTCCCGAGCGGTGGTGTGTAGGAGAGGTCGAGCTCACTCATGGCGTCCACGGTCATCTCGTGAAAGATGGCGGCGGCACCGATGTCGACACGTTTGGCCACCTCGGCGTGCTTGTGCCCGAAGAGCTGGACGCCGAGGAGACGGCCGGTCGTGGCGTCGCCGGTGAAGCGCATGGCGATGCGGTGACTCCCGGGGTAGTACGCCTTGTGGTCGTCGGCCTCGGCGCCGACGGTCACCGGATCGAACCCGCCCGCGATGGCTTCGTGGTCCCGCAGGCCGGTGCGGGCCACGGCGTGGTCGAAGATCTTGACCACCTGGGTGCCGAGGCTGCCGGCGAAGGCACGGTTGCCGCCGAGCGCATTCTCTCCGGCCACCCGTCCCTGCTTGTGGGCGGTGGTGCCGAGCGGCAGGTAGGTCTCGCCGAGCAGTCGGTGATGGGTCACCACGCAGTCGCCGGCGGCGAAGACGTGCGGGAGGTTGGTCCGCATGTGGCGGTCGACGGCGATGGCGCCGCGTTGACCGAGGGCGGCGCCGGCCGAGGCGGCCAGCTCGGTGTCGGGTCGCACCCCCACGACCACGAGCACCATGTCCACGTTCCGGACCACGTCCTGGCCGTCGGTCGTCGTTGCTTCGACGCGGAGTCGACCGGGCTCGCCGGGCGCCGCTCGGGTCACGGAGCGGACAGTCGTCCCGGTGAGCACGTCCACGCCATGGTCGGTGAGCTGTCCATGGACGAGGGCGCCGATCTCGGGATCGACGGTGGGGAGCACTTCGGGGAGCTGCTCCATCTGGGTCACCGCCAACCCACGCGCCACCAGGGCCTCGGCCATCTCCAGCCCGATGTAGCCGGCCCCCACGATGATGGCGCTGGCGGGCGCAGCGTCCTCGAGGGTGCGCATGACGGCGAAGGTGTCCCCCATGGAGTGCAGGAGATGGACCCCGTCGCCGACCCCCAGGGCGTCGGGTTCAGTGAGCCCGTCGATGGGGGGACGGACCGACACGGCCCCGGTGCCGACGACCAGCTCGTCGTAGGGAAGAAGCTCCTCGTTGCCGTCGGCGTCGGTGACGAGGAGCTTGCGGCCCTCGACGTCGATGCGACGAGCCACGCGTGTCGAGACGAAGTCCCATGCCGGTCGCCTCGAGATCGGCGATGGTCCGGTGCGCCAGGTTGCGCCAGTGGGTGACCTCACCCGAGACGTAGTACGGAATCCCGCAGATGGAGAAGTTGGGGTAGGCGTCGGCGACGACGACGGTGACCTCGGTGTCGGGGTCGAGCTCACGGGCCCGGAGCGCGGCGCTGATGCCGGCGTCGCTTCCTCCGATGGCGATGAGGTGCATGAGGTCTCCTGTCGGGTTCGGCTCGTCACGCCACGGGTGGCGAGGATTGGTCCTGGTGCGAACGATGTGCAGACGGTGCCATCGGCGCTCGCCGATTCGAGGCGACCGCCCGGGACGGCGGTGACAACCGCAGGCTCTGAGGCACCATCGCAGATGGTGGGGAAAGATGATGTCGGATGCCTCGGCGGGGTGACGCCGGGATAGAGGGACTTGATGACGACGAAGGCGAGGACACCCCCGACGATCTGGGCGCCGCACAAAGCTCGGCACCGAAGACGGGGCGATGCCGGCAAAGGTGTCGGAGAACATGCGCCCGACGGTGATGGCGGGGTTGGCGAAGCTGGTCGAACTGGTGAAGAAGTAGGCCGCCCCGATGTAGGCGCCGACGGCGGCCGGGGCGCTCCGGCTCCGGCCGCTGCGGGCCAGGGCGAAGATGACCAGGATGAGCCCAAGCGTGGCCACGATCTCGGAGAGGAAATGGGCGGCGGTGGCCCGGTGGTGAGTCGAGATCGACACGGCGGCCTTGGAGAACATCAGGTTGGCGATGACCGCTCCCCCGATGCAGCCCGCCACCTGAGCGGGCAGATACGCGCAGGCGTCGCGCCAGCTCAGCCCGCCGAAGGCGGCGTCGACGAACGAGACACCGGGTTGAAATGCGCCCCGGAAACCGGCCCGAACATCAAGATGATGGCGAAGAGCCCGGCTGCCGTCACCGCCGCGTTCTCGAACAGCTCGAGTCCGACGTTGCCCGGCGAGAGCTGTTGCGCGGCGATCCCCGAGCCGATGACGATGGCCGCCAGGAAGGCGCTGCCGAGCAACTCGGCGATCAAGCGGCGCCACAGCGCAGCGTCGTTCATGCACAACTCCGGTCGACGTAGATCCGGAAACCGATGCCTAGCAGCAGGCGCTGGAGGCCGACCGGACGGACGTGGCGCCGACGGGGATCGCCGGCTCCCTCTCGAGGCGCGCAGCCCTCGGTCGAGCATCCCAGATCGGTCTCCTCCGGCGCGTCGGCGAGCACGGTGTAGACCTCCCAGGGCGCCCCGTCGGGGTCGTTGACCCACGCCTTGTCCTGGAGGGCGTAGCAACAGGTCGTCGACTCCTGGACGTCGGGCTCGAGCCCCTCGGCCGAGAGCCTCCGTGTGGCCGCCTGGACCTCTTCGGGCGAGTCCACTTCCACGCCCAGGTGATTCAGCGCACCCGCCACGCCCGACTCCTCGTCCCGCTCCGCCCTCGATGAGGACCAGCTTGAGAGGCGGCTCGACAATGGCGAAGTTGGCGTAGCCAGGGCGGCGCTTGGCCGGCTCCGCTCCGAACAGCTTGGAGTAGAAGTCCACCGCGGCGTCGAGATCGGTGACGTTCAAGGCGAGCTGGACTCTGGACATGACGACCTCCGGTAGTATTCACAAGTGTCGATGCGTCGAGTATGATCGATGCATCGACGCCTGTCAATAGGAGGTGGCGCCATGGCCAAGCGGGTGGCAACCATCGAGCTCGAGGCGACGGACCGGTGCTGCCCGTCGGTGCTGGCCTCGCCCCTTGACGCCACCCAGGCCGGAGAGCTGGCCGGTGGGTTCAGCGCCTTGGCCGACCCGGTCCGGCTCCGTGTCTTGAGCATCCTCGCCGCGGCACCCGAAGGCGAGGTCTGCGTGTGTGACTTCGTGGAACCTCTGGGCAAGAGCCAGCCCACCGTCTCCCATCACCTGAAGATCCTGAGCGACGCCGGCCTCGTCCACGGCGACCGACGCGGGAAGTGGGTGTGGTACTCCCTCGATCGCGAGCGCCTCGCCGACCTTCAGACGGCCCTCCAGCCCGTCCGGTAGGTGCCGTCATGGCTTGGCGTCAAGCCGTTCGGTCTGTTGCGGTCTGGCACGGCGCCGATGTCTGGACAGCTCGCATTGGTGTTCACACCCCACGTCCCCCGCGCTGCCATCGTCGAGGCTGCCAACCGAGCGTTCGGTATGGGGCGCATCCCGGCAACGATTGAGCGCGACGCTTTCGAACTCCCCGTGCTACGCCCGACTGTCTCGGTGGGTGGAGGCACTGAACGAGGGTCGAGGCTTCGTCATGCTGGGTGGCTTCCCGGTCGACGCACGTTCCCTCTCGAGAGCCTTCACGTCGAGAACGTCGGTCACCTTGCGGCGCGACCTGGATTGAGGAGAAGCCGATGAAGGAATTCCACGAGGGTAGGCCCAGACAACGTCGAGCCGAAGGCCCGGCCCGTCGGTGGAACGGGCCTGGCGAGAGCGGACCGGCAGGGTCGCGCCGTGGTGGACCGCGCGGGGCGCGCGAAATCAGATTGGCATGAGGGACCGCACGCGCCGTGACCTGGACCTTCGTTGGTCGGGCTGCCGGGATTTGAACCCGGGACCTCCACGTCCCGAACGTGGCGCGCTAACCAAGCTGCGCTACAGCCCGTGGTGCCGGTATCCCGGCTTGGACCGAGACGTTGTCGACCGACCGGCAACCCGGTCGATGGTAGTGCCAAACCCCAGGCGTCTCCGCCCGGCGTCATGGTGGCGGGGGCCGGCTCCTCGGCGACGGTGTCGTTGACGGCTTGGACGACCACCTTGGCCACCCTCCGTTTGTCCATCTCGGCCACGCGCAGCTCCCATCCGTTGTAGGTCAGCTTCTCGCCTTCCTCGGGAATGTGGCCGAAGGCGTCGAACAGGAAGCCGCCCAGGGTCACGTAGTCACCTTCGGGGACATCGATGCCGAGTTGATCACGGACGTCGTCGATGCTGGCCCCTCCGTCCACGAGCCAGCGGGTGCCGTCGACCCGGACGATCTCGGGCTCCCCGCCACGATCGAACTCGTCGCGCAGGTCCCCGACAAGAGCGGCGAGGAGGTCCTTCACCGTCAGGACGCCCGCCACTCCGCCGTACTCGTCCACCACGATGGCAAACGCCCTCCGGTCGCGACGCATGTCCGCGAGGACGTCGAGCACCAAGCGGCTCTCGGGCACCGGGTAGGGCTGCCGGAGCCGGCGTGAGATGTCGAGCGGTGTGGGTTTGTCGGGCTCGCCACCCTCGTGGCCGTTGCGTCCATCGAGCGCCCACCCCGACCGGAACAGGTCGTTCACGAACAGGATCCCGATGAGTTGGTCGAGGTCGTCGTCGTAGACGGGGAAGCTGCTGTGGCCCGTCTGGCGTACGGCCCGAGCCACGTCCGAGGCGTGGACGGGAATGGGAAGACCGACGACGTCGACCCGGGGTGTCATCACCTCGCGCACGGTGGTGTCGCGCAGATCGTGCAACGCGGCCAGGATGAGGCGCTCCTGGTCCTCTCCCGCTTCTTCGCGACGCCGGCTGCGCCCCGGTGCGCGATCCTGGAGGGCGGTCTTCGGGTGAGCCTTCGCGTTTGCGGAACACGTCGAGAAAGGAACGATCAGACGTCGGCACCGGAGGCGTCCCCGCCCGAGTGCCCGGCGCTGACGACGGCCAGCACGGGCACGGGCTGGAACGACTCGTCGTGAAACGTCTCGCCTTCGACGAGCGCCCTCGTCGCCTTGCCGAGTCGGATGGGATCGAGAGGCTTCACGATCCATCCCTCGGCGCCCGAGCGCTTGGCGAGAAAGACGTCGGGGCGACGGTCGAGCAGCATGAGCACCGGCACATGGGGGAGGTTGCCGTAGGACTCCTCGAGACGCAGCTCGAGACAGACGGCCATGCCACCCATGCTTCCCATCTGGAGGTCGACGATCACGAGATCGGGCTCGTGCTCATCGACGGCGGGGGCCACGGCGTGTCCGGAGTCGACCTCGACGATCTCGGTGTCGGGGTCGCCCACCACGGCGATCACGTCGGCGCGCACCGACGGGGCGTCGCTGGCCACCACGATCGTGCGCACGGGCGCCAGGCTAACGGGTGCCGACCTGATCGGAAAAGATGTGGTCGGCCACGAGCCCGAGGCCGTGCACGTCGTGGACGTCCACGTCGAGCAAGGGCACGAGCGACACCGGTGACGGCGCCACCTGAGTGACGAGCGCGGCGAAGGCATCCTCCTCGCGCCGGTTCACCGCCTGGTAGCCCCGGAGATTGTCGACGAGCGCGGCGAGCGCACTCCCCGGCGGGGCCTCGGGGAGCGGCTCCGACGGCTCCGAAGGGGGGATGGACCCGGTTGACGACGAGGCCCTCCACGGCCAGCCCCGACTCGTTGAGCTTGTCGGCGAACCACCCGGCTTCCTCCACGGTGTCGGACCGGGGCGAGGTCACGAGCACGAAGGCGGTGGTCCGTCGGGCCAGGAGCCGGCGCATGTGCTCGGCCCGGGTGCGGAAGCCCTCCTCCATGCCTTCGAAGGCCTGGAAGAAGGCCACCGCGTCGTGGACGATCTCGGCTCCTGCCACCTTCGAGATCGTGCGCAACAGAGCCTGGGTCGCCACCGACACGGCGCGGAGATAGGCGCGGGTCGGCATGAGCAGGAGTTGGAAGAGCCGGTGCCCGAGGAACCGGGTGAGCCGGCGGGGCGCGTCGAGGAAGTCGAGCGCGTTGCGAGATGGCGGGGTGTCGACGACGACGAGGTCGTAGTGCCCGTCTTCGGAGAGCTCGTAGAGCTTCTCCATGGCCATGTACTCCTGGGTCCCCGACAAGGCCCCGGTGAGGTTGCGGTAGATACGGTTGGCGAGGATCCCCTCGGCCTGCTCGGGTGAAGACGCATACCGGGCGATGAGCTCATCGAATGTGCCCTTGGGGTCGAGCATGAGCGCCCACAACTCGCCGGGCCAGTCCCCGTCGATCTGCCGAGGCGTGTTGGCGAGGGTGTCGACGCCCAAGGCATCGGCCAGGCGTTTGGCCGGGTCGATGGTGACTACGCATGCCCGTCGGCCCCGACGAGCGGCCTCGAGGGCGAAGGCAGCAGACACGGTGGTCTTTCCCACTCCACCCGAACCGCAACAGATCACGATGGCCCGTTCGGCCACGATCTCCGAGAGCCCGACGACGGTGCTCGGCGTCTGAGGCACCGGAGGCTCGGGCGGGCCCGGGGGCGGAGAGGGCTCGGACCCCGGGGGCGGCGCCACCGTGCTCATGGCGCCACCACTTCACCGTCGGGGGGCGGGCCGGGATCACCTCGGGGCAGCGGGGCGCGGGTGGCATCGTCGGGGAGCCGGCGGACGGCCCCGGCGAGCTGGTCGGCCAGGACGTCGAGCTCATCGGGCCCGATCCCGGCGCTGAAGAGGAACGGAGCTTGGAGCTGTGGAAGAGGGAGCTCGGTGGCGAGTCTGGCCCGCTGCTCCTCTTGGAGCTGGAACCGCCGAGCCCGGAATTGGGCGGCCGCTCGCAATGCGCCGCCCTGGGCCTTGGTCAGGGTCATCCCGACTTCGGCGGCGGCATCGTCGGGGTCGCGCCCGAGACCGGGGTCGGCGGGGAGGCACGAGTTGACGATGACGGGCCCCAGGGAGATCCCGATCCGGTCCTCGAGCGCATAGGCGGCTTCCACGACCTCGTTGACCGGCATCTCCTCGGGAAGGGTGACGAGCGCCACCTGGCATCGATCGGGGTTCGAGAGCAGCTCGACGACATCGGCCGCCTGGATGCGTACCGGGCCCGAGCGGGCCGCGTCCATGAGGCCCTGGGCCGATGACAGAAATGTCATGGCGTGCCCGGTGGCGGGTGCGTCGACGAGGATCAGATCCGCGGCGGGCTGGCGTTCGAGGCTCTTCACCTTGCCGAGGACCAGGATGTCCCGGATGCCGGGGATGGCCGTCGAGACGACGTCGAGAGCCCCCGAGGACACGAGGCGCTTCGAGATCCGCTTCATCCCGTGGTCGGCGAGGTATTCCAGCAGGGCGTCATCGGGGGTGATCCGGCGGGCGCGGACCGTCCCGCCCCCGGGGAGGGACTGGACGCCCGACAGGTGGGCCTCGTCGTAGTCCAGGGCACCGGACCCGCCGAAGGCGGCCGGGACTCCAGGCTTGCCTTCGAGCTCCACCACGAGGACCGAAAGGCCCGCGTGGGCGGCCATTCGGGCCAGAGCGGCCGTGATCGTGGTCTTGCCCACCCCGCCTTTGCCGGCGACCACCAGGACTCGGCTCTTGCGGCAAAAGGTGGCGACGTCCATGTGTGGCCGAGCGTATATGGCCCCTCCCAATGAGCGCGAAGTGTCATGTCGAGGTCGGGCTCTGTGTCAGCAGAGGCCGGGCGCGCCCGTCGGCGGCACCGGGATGCGGGACCCTAAATGGGGAGAACTTCCTGGTCACACCCCTTGTCGGCTTCACAGACATCGGAGTAGCGTCAGGTTCAGGAGGGGGAGTGCAGACTCGAACTTTGGGGGAGGCTTGGCAGGCTCGGGCGGCTTGCAGGGGACCGCAATCGGCGGTCTTCTTCCCGCCGACGCATGCCGAGCGCAAAGAGGACAAGATCGACCGCGAGAACCGCGCCAAGGACATTTCCGCGTCATGCGTGGTCCAGCAGGACTGTCTCGAATACGCCATCAAGATCCGTGAGCCGCATGGCATCTGGGGCGGCCTCAACGAGAACGAGCGCAAGCAGGTCCTGCAGCGGCGCGCCGGCTGACGCCGGCCCGATCCAAGGTCAGGGCAGACCCAGCCGGGCGGCTCCCGCCCGGACGCCCGAAGACGTGCACACCGAGACCGGTTTGCCCGCTGTGGCTGCGCAAATGGCGGCCGACACCTTGTTGGCCGCTCCCAACAGGGCCTGGGTGTCGGACTTCGTCGGCTCGGAGAGGTCGTCGGCGACCTGTGTCATCGACTTGCCCTGCAAGACACCGGGGGAGAACCCGATCCCCGACCCTGACACCACCAGGCGGTTGTCCACGTCGACGAAGGGGAAGGTGCCCGTCCCGGGGACGAAGGGCTCGGTGTCGTAGCGCTTGAGCAGGGCCCACTCCACGGGAGTCGGGTCCCGCAACTTGGGGAAACCCGGCCGGGGCGCTGGCCGATGGCCGGTCCCCGTATTCCTCGACCGCCGCGAACGTGACGTAGCGGCTCCGATAGGTCGTGCCGTCGAAGGTGAAGGTCGGAATGCCGGGGAAGACCTCGGCGTCCGACGAGGTCGTGGCGCCAAGATGCGAGAAGGTCCCGAATCGCCCCAGCGCGGCCACGAGGGCCCATCGCTCCGCT
The DNA here is from genome assembly GCA_963796765.1 of uncultured Acidimicrobiales bacterium. Lineage (GTDB taxonomy): Bacteria > Actinomycetota > Acidimicrobiia > Acidimicrobiales > UBA8190 > Chersky-840. Next base: position 39,435 of record CAWCMY010000004.1, read on the forward strand.
GCGCAGTAGGGACAGAACTCCCCTCCTACGTAGACCACACCCGGTCGCCCCCCGATCGACACGCCGGGCTGTCCCGTCAGCACCGCTTCACCGGGGTCCTCCGCCGGTTGGGCGCCCACGGCGTCGAATATCGTGCTCGGAACCGTCGTCACGGCGTTGACCACCGCCGATGAGGCCGGTGCCACGGAGGGAGGGACGACGGTGGTCGTCCCCCGGGTGATCTTCACCACGAGAAGGACGACCACGATGGACAGGATGAGGACCACGAAGACCCACGTGACCAGGGCCATGGGCACCCGCCGGCGCGGCGGGCCCGCCGGGGTCTCGTCGTCGGTGCCGTTGACCTGCGTCGTCGCCATTGTCGAGGAGCCCGCCGTTTCGGTCGAGTGCCGGCGCACGACACCGCGCCCGGACCGAGGAGGTGACAGCCTAGCCACGGTCAGCCCGGAGTCACCGTCGTGGGAGCGAGGGATCCGGCGTCGCTAGCCTGAAGTCGTGTCTTCAGTGAACGCACCTTCGGACGTGCCCTCGGGGCCGGTGGCGGCGCGCGACGCGGCGACCATCATGCTCGTGCGCGACGCCGCTGATCGACGGCTCTCCGGCGCTCGAGGTCTGCATGCTCCAGCGTCACCTGAACTCCGACTTCGTGGGCGGCGCCTACGTCTTCCCGGGAGGCAAGGTCGACGACGAGGACCGGACGCCGGCGGCCGAAGAGGCCTCTGCCTCGCGCGGTGACGCCGAGGCCAGTGCCATGTTGGGCGTGGAGTCCGGTGGCCTCGCCTTCTGGGTGGCGGCGCTGCGCGAGTGCTTCGAGGAGGCGGGCGTCCTTCTCGCCTATCGCGGTGACGACATCGAAGGAGATGGCGCGATCCTCGAGGCGCATGACGCCGAGACCCGCCGCCGGCTCGCCGCCATGCGGGTGGCGCTCAACGCCGGGGAGGTGCGGTTCCTCGACGCCTGTCGGGGCGAGGGCCTGCGCCTGGCGACAGACCGTGTCCACTACTTCAGCCACTGGATCACCCCCGAGCCTGCCCCCAAGCGCTACGACACCCGCTTCTTCGTGGCCGCCGTGCCCCCCGGCCAGGTGCCCATCCACGACGACTACGAGACGGTGGACACCGTCTGGGTCCGCCCCGACGACGCGCTGGCACGGGCCAAGGCGGGCGAGTTCGATCTCATCTTCCCCACCATGAAGAACCTCGAGGCCATCAGCCGGTTCGCCACCAGTGGCGAGCTGCTGGCGGCGGCGGCCGCGGTCGAGAGGGTCCCCACCGTGCTCCCCCGGGTGGTTGCCGACGAGCGGGGATTTCGGATCTTGCTCCCGGGTGACCCCGGATACGACGAAGCCGTGGGCGAGGCGCCCCCACGCGGCGCGTGGTGGCGCCATGACACCCACCGAGATCGGTGCCGTGGTGCGCACCATCGGCGCCGACGGGCGGGCCCAGCGGCCCCATTGAGCGAGCCGCCACCCCTCGAGCCCGCCCGCCCGCCGCGACCCGGTCGGCCCGTGGCGCTGTCGGCGCTGGTCGTTCGGGTCACGGCCTCCAACCCCGGCATCATGACCGGGCCGGGGACCAACAGTTATCTGGTGGGAACCGACGAGTTGGCCGTCGTCGACCCCGGGCCCGACGAGCCCGGCCACCTCGATGCTCTCGCCGCGCTCGGTGCGGGCCGCATCCGCTGGATCGTCGTCACCCACACCCATCCCGACCACGCGCCGGGCGCGGCGGGTCTGGCGGAGCGCACCGGCGCCGAGGTGCTCGGATTCTGCGCCCGCGACGGTTTCGTCCCCACCCGAGACGTCGGTGACGGTTTCGAGCTCGACGCCGAGGGATTCACCCTCCGGGCGCTGCACACTCCCGGCCATGCCTCGAACCACCTGTGTTGGATGGTCGAGAACGAGCAGATGCTCTTCTCCGGTGACCATGTCATGCAGGGATCGACCGTCGTCATCGCACCACCCGACGGTGACATGGCCCTCTACCTCGGGAGCCTCGAGCGCCTCTTGGCTCTGGACCCACCGGTGGCGACGATTGCTCCGGGCCACGGTTCGCTCATCGGGGAGCCCGCGGCGGCGCTCCGGGGCATCGTCGAGCACCGGCTCCGTCGTGAGAAGGCGGTGGCGCTGGCCCTCGCCGGCGCGGGACGAGCCACCGTGGACGAGCTCTTACCGACCGTCTACGCGGATGTCCGTGACGAGCTGTTGCCCGTGGCGCGCCAGTCCCTCTGGGCGCATTTGCGCAAGCTCGAATCCGACGGTGCAGCACGAACAGACGATCGCGACGACATCGCCGCGGTGTGGGCTGCGCCAGCCTGAGTCCGTCGGACTACAGGGCGTCGCCCAAGGCCGCTTCGACCCGGTCGAGGAGCCGGGCCGTACAACCCGCTACTTCGACCACGGGGGCAACTTCTTCGGCAATGCGCGTGGCCAGGGCCTCGAAGGCGAGTCCGAGAGGCCCCCGTGACAGGGCCACCGGGGTACCGGCATCGCCCGACGATGCCATGTCGGGATGCAGCGGGACCGTCCCCACCAGGGGCACGCCGATGTCCGCCGAGAGGCGCGGCGCCACCACCGGCACCGAACAGGGCATACGACGTGCCGTGGTCGCAGGTGAAGGCGGACATGTTCTCGATCACGCCCGCCACCCGGAGATGGCCCTTGCGCGCCATGTCGGCGGCGCGCGCGGCGACCTTCTGGGCGGCGATGGGTGGAGTGGTGACGACGAGCACCTCGGTACGGGGCAGCATGCGGGCCAGTCCCATCTGGATGTCGCCGGTCCCCGGGGGCATGTCGATGAGGAGGTAGTCGAGCGCACCCCACCGGACGTCTTCGAGGAATTGCTGGACAGCGCGGTTCAAGATGAGCCCGCGCCACATGATGGCGGATTCCTCGTCGGCGAGGAACCCCATGGACACCACCTTGAGCAGGCCCGAGCCCACCGGTTTCTCGAGGGGCACGATCTTCTTACCCTCGGCGGTGAGCTCACCTTGCATCCCGAGGAGGCGGGGGAGGGAGAACCCCCAGATATCGGCGTCGAGAAGGCCGACCACGAGCCCGCGCTGCGCCAGCGCGACGGCCAGGTTGACCGTGACCGAGGACTTGCCGACCCCACCTTTCCCTGACGACACGGCCAGGACCCGGGCGGTGGCGGGAATGTCGGTCGCCAGGGCCCGGTCCTCTTGCGCCTTGCGACGGGCCCGGTCCATGAGGGCACTGCGATCAGCCGCTTCCATCACGCCCATGACGACCTCGACGAGGCGGACACCGGGGAGACTGCCCACCCGCGATTCGACGTCGGACCGGAGCTGGGTCCGCAAGGGACATCCCGCCACGGTCAGGTCGACTCTCACCTCGACCCGTCCGTCGGGGTCGACCGCCACGGCCCGGACCATGCCCAGATCGACGATGTTGTCGCCGAGCTCGGGGTCGATCACCCCCAACAACGCGGCGCGGACCGTCTCCTCGGCTGGGGGCGAGGAAGGCGGAGGCACTCCACCGATCCTACCGCTCACCTGGTTCTGGGCGGTCCGAAAGGGCCCATTGACCTGGCCTCGGGATCGCTTGGGCCCGGGCCTCCGATAAACTATGTGGGTAAGCACGCGGGCCTTGTGGCCCCGTGGGTCGGTCCCAGTGGCCGGTCGGTCCCAGTGGCCACCGCCGAAGGAGGCAGCACGGTGACGTCGATGAGCTCGGTCAGCATCAGCAAGAAGCCGAGCGTGATCACGCTGACCGACAGCGCCATCACCAAGGTCACCGATCTGCTCGCCCAGGAGGGCAATGACGCCCTCGCCCTGCGGGTGGCGGTACGCCCGGGAGGATGCTCGGGCTACAGCTACGAGATGTTCTTCGACTCCGAGTCCTCCGACGACGACGTGGTCACCACCCAGGGCACCGTCAAGGTGGTCGTGGACTCGGCCAGTGCGGATCTGCTCAAGGGCGCCACCCTCGAGTACAGCGACGGACTCCAGGGGGCGGGATTCAACATCTCGAACCCCAACGCCACCCGCACCTGCGGGTGCGGTTCCTCCTTCAGCTGACCCAACCCGGCCCGCCGGAGTCGGCGCCCACGCTGTCCCTCCGTGTCGACGGTGTCGACGTCGAGGTCCCCGACGACGGCTCATCGCTGCTCGAGGTCCTTCGACAACGCCTGGGACGACGTTCGCCGAAGGACGGGTGCAGCCCCCAGGGCCAGTGCGGCTGCTGCACGGTATGGGTCGACGGCGCCCCGCGTGTGTCGTGTGTCACCCCGGCCCGGCGTGTGGCCGGTCGTGAGGTGACGACCCTCGACGGGCTCGACCCCGTCGTGCGCGACAGCTGGGCGGATGCCTTCACGTCGTCGGGAGCCAGCCAGTGTGGCTTCTGTACGCCGGGGATCATCATGCGTCTGGCCGCCCTCCAAGCGCGCCGTGGTGTTCCCGACGACGACGCCGTGGAGCGCGCCCTGGCAGCCCATCTGTGTCGGTGCACGGGATGGCGCACCATCGTCGATGCGGCGCGCCAGTTCCACCGGTCCGACGAGTCGGAGCGTCGCGCCGAACCGGGCCTCGGCGCCACGCGACTTCGACGCGGCGGCGAGTCGAGCCGGGCTCGAAGGTGGCACGGCCCAGCGGGTCGGCGCCGACGTCGCGCTCGGAGGTGGGGGATTTGCCGAGGACACCGCTCCCGTCGACGCGCTCGTGGCGGTGCCTGACGGCCGGGGCGGCTTCGTGGTGGGCGCCTCGCTGGGCGAAGCCAGGGCACTCGCCGAGCGGGTCCCCGGTCGCAACTCCACGGTGGCGCTCCGCCATCCCCTGGAGATCCCCCCTGGCCAGTGGGATCTCACCTTGCGGACGACCTTCGTCGAGCCGGGCTACCTCGAGCCTGACGCGTCGTGGTGTGAGCCCGGCGGTGAACCGTGCACGCCGCTCGCCAACGGCGGAGCTTTCGGCGGCAAGGTGTCCTCTGCGGTGGCCGCCGTGGCCCGTCGCTTGGCCGATGAGACCGGCCGGGCCGTGCGGGTCGTGTTCTCGCGGGAAGATGTCGTGCGGTACGGGCCGAAACGTCCTCCGATCGCCGCCGGTGTCCGAGCCGACGGGTCGGGAGCGCTGCGTGTGGCGCGCACCCCGGGCTCGCCTGTCCTCGACCGATGGGTGAGCGCCTTTTCGTCGGCGGCGCCGGGAGTGTCCGTCGAAGAGGTCGCCGTGGCCGGCCCGCCGGTCTCCGGCGACCTCCGAGCGGCGGGGTGGGCCGAAGGAGCCGTGCTCATGACCGCTCTCGACTCGGTCCGGGCCGGTGACGTCGGACCGGGTCGTCCCGTGACGGTGCGGTCGTCAGCGGGAGCGAAGGTCACGGCCACGGTCGGCGCGGCCGGGCCCGTGGCCGTGTCGGTGGCGGCGGGCGAGCCTCTCGATGAGATCGTCCTGCGGTCCTACGCGCTCGGTGCGGTGCACCAGGCATTGGGCTGGGTCCGCAGCGAAGGGGTGGCCGTCGACGACAGCGGTACGGTCCTCGACCTCACCATCCGGTCCTTCGGGATCATCCCGGCTCGGGCCATGCCGGAGGTGGAGATCGTGGTGGAAGACGATCACGGTCCACCGCTGCCGGCGGGAGATACCGTCTTCGTTGCTGTCGCCACCGCGGCGTGGTTGGCGGCCGGGCTGGTGTCCTCGTGGCCCGTCGAGCTGGGAGGTAGGCCGTGAGTACTCCGGTGGGACCGTATTCGCCGGCCGTGCGGGCCGGGCCTTGGCTCGTGTGCTCGGGACAGATCGGAATCGAGCAAGGTGCCGACGGCCCCGTGCTCGTGGCCGGAGGATTCGAGGCCCAGGTGCGCAAGGCACTCGCCAATCTGTCCGCATTGTTGTGGGGGCGCGAAGTGGGCTGGGGACACGTCGTGAAGACCACGGTCTTTCTCGCCGACATGGCCGACTACGGCGCGTTCAACGCCATCTATGCCGAGGTGCTCGGTGAGTTCCGACCGGCCCGCTCGGTCGTCGCCGTGGCGGGCCTGCCCATGGGGGCCTTGGTCGAGATCGAGGCCTGGGCCTACGGCGGGAACGAGAAGCTCGGTTGAGCGGGCTCGCCGCTCGAGGAATTGCTCACGGCGCCCACGTTCCGTGGCCGAAGCGGTAGCCGACCGACCGGACGGTCTCGATGAGATGGGCGTGCTCCTCGCCCAGCTTGGCGCGCAACCGACGGACGTGGACGTCCACGGTGCGAGCGCCGCCGTAGTACTCGTATCCCCACACCCGACTCAGCAACGTCTCGCGCGTGAACACCTTGCCCGGGCGCGCTGCCAAGAATCGCAACAGCTCGTATTCCATGTACGTGAGGTCGAGCGCCCGTCCCGCCACCGCGGCCTGGTAGGTCTCGAGGTTGAGGACGAGGGGCCCGTGCTCGATGAGCTCGGGACGCAGCCCTCGACCCGTGCGCCAGAAGAGGTGCGCGAGGCGTGCCGCCACCTCCTCGCCCCGCACCGGGAGCACACAGAAGTCGTCGAAGTGGTCTTCGCGCAGATGGAGGTCCGCCAACTGGGTTGGCCCCACCACCAGCAGGAGTGGTCGCAAGGGGACGTCTCTGGCCCGTACCAACCGGCACAGCGCGAAGGCACCCGTGGCATCGGGCTCGGCGCACACCACGGCCCCGGCCCAGCCGTCATCGGGCTCGTCGGTCTCGGCGTGCTCGGGACGGGCGACGGCCTTCCACGGGTAGCCGGCACGCTCGATGACGAGGGCGAGCTCGGTCGGGAACGGCTCGGGATAGCACAGCAGCGGTTCCATCAGCGGTCGTCTCTCATCGTGGGCGGCACCGTCGATCGCAGCCGGGCGCCTAGAGGAGCGGGAAGTAGCGGTCGAGCTCGAACTGACTGATGTGGGTCTTGTAGGCGCCCCACTCGGCGCGCTTGTTCCGGATGAACCATTCGAAGACGTGCTCCCCGAGCGCTTCGGCGACGAGCTCAGAGCGCTCCATCTCGGCGACGGCTTCGTTGAGGCTTCCCGGCAACGGCTGGATGCCGTCGGCGGCGAGCTCCTCGGGCGTCATGGCGAAAAGGTTGGTGGCCGCCTCGCGGGGGAGCTCGTAGCCCTCCTCCACGCCCTTGAGGCCCGCCGCCAGGATGACGGCGAAGGCGAGATACGGGTTGCACGCCGTGTCAGGAGAGCGGTATTCGATGCGGGTCGACTCGTGTTTGTTGCGCTTGATCACCGGGACCCGGATCAGCGCGGAGCGGTTGTTCCGGGCCCAGCTCACGTGGATGGGCGCCTCGTATCCCACCACGAGACGTTTGTAGGAGTTGACCCACTGGTTGGTCACCGCCGTGATCTCGTGCGCGTGGCGGAGAAGCCCGGCGGTGAACCGCTTGGCCACCTCGGACAGGCCGAAGGGGTCGTCCGCGTCGTAGAACGCGTTCGTGTCGCCTTCGAAGAGCGACAGATGGGTGTGCATGCCCGAGCCCTGGACGCCGGTGAGTGGCTTGGGCATGAAGCTGGCATGGACGCCGTGGCGCTGCGCGGTCTCTTTCACCACGAGACGAACGGTCATGACGGTGTCGGCCATGGTGAGCGCGTCGGTATAGCGGAGGTCGATCTCGTGCTGGCTGGGCGCGTCCTCGTGCTGGGCGTGCTCGACGGGGATGCCCATCTCCTCCAGGGTGAGGACGCTCTGCTTGCGCATGTCGCTGGCCACGTCGGTGGCGGTGAGCTCGAAGTATGACCCGGTGTCGAGGGTGACCGGCGGGGTCGAGGGGTCGGGGTTGGCGAAGTAGAAGTACTCGATCTCCGGCGAGGCGAAGAACGTGAACCCCTGTTCGCGGGCCCGGTCGAGGTTCCGGCGCAGCACGTGGCGGGGACAACCCTCGAACGGGGTGCCGTCGAGGTTGAAGATGTCGCAGAACACCCGGGCCACCGGCGCCTCGTCGGGGTGCCAGGGCAGGATCTGGAACGTCTTGGCGTCGGGCCGGGCCAGGACGTCGCTCTCTTGGACCCGGGAGAAGCCGTCGATGGCCGAGCCGTCGAAGGTCATCCCCTCCTCGAGGGCGTTCTCGAGCTCGGCCGGGGTGATGGCGAAGGTCTTGGCCGTCCCGAGGACATCGGTGAACCACAACTGCACGAATCGCACGGCGCGCTCTTCGACGGTCCTGAGCACGTATTCCTGCTGGCTCCGCATGTGGCCTCCGCTGTCTCGCTCTCCGCGCTCTCCAAGTGTCGCAGGCTCTGGAGGGATAGGGGAACGAGTTCATACGCCGTTTACAGATGGGCAACGGCCACGAAATCCCACCCTGGGAGGCTGACGAGCGGCCGCCGAGGCCCGTCGGGCGGGCGCGGGGACGCTGACTTGTGGGTCGGCGAGCCAGCTACCACCATGGTGCCGCCGTGAAGGCCTCCCGGCGGCGGAGCCGGGCAGAGACCGACCAAGGAGGAACCGTGCAGAAGCGGACCCCGGCGGAAGTGCTCCGCTTGGCACAAGACGAGGGCATCGAGATCGTGGACGTCCGGTTCGTCGACCTCCCCGGCCTCATGCAGCATTTCTCGGTCCCCACCCACCAGCTGACCGAGGACGTCTTCGAGGAGGGTTTCGGGTTCGACGGATCGTCGATCCGGGGCTTCCAGGAGATCCAGGAGTCGGACATGCTGCTCATGCCCGACCCCAACACCGCAGTCGTCGACCCGTTCCGGGAGCATCGGACCCTCAACATCAACTGCTTCGTCCGCGACCCGGTGACCCTCGAGCCGTACTCGCGCGACCCTCGCTATGTCGCCTAGAAGGCCGAGGCGTACCTGGGCACCACGGGCCTGGCCGACACCTGTTACTTCGGGCCCGAGGCCGAGTTCTTCATCTTCGACGACGTCCGGTACTCCCAGGACCAACACTCCGCCTTCTACCAGGTGGACTCGGTCGAGGGGCACTGGAACACCGGCACCGACGAAGGACCCGAACCTCGGCTACAAGATCCGCCACAAGGAGGGCTATTTCCCGGTCCCGCCTGCGGACCACTTCCAGGACCTGCGCTCGGAGATGATCCTCACGATGGAGCGCCTCGGCATCGAGATCGAGGTGCAGCACCACGAGGTGGCGACCGCCGGCCAGGCCGAGATCGACATGCAGTTCGACACGCTGCTCGCATGGCCGACAAGCTCATGCTCTACAAGTACGTCGTGAAGAACGTGGCCGGCGCCGCCGGCTACACCGCCACCTTCATGCCCAAGCCCCTGTTCCAGGACAACGGGTCGGGCATGCACTGCCACCAGTCGCTGTGGAAGGACGGCGAGCCCGCTCTTCTACGGCGAGCGGCTACGGCGGGCTGTCGGACATCGGCCGCTGGTACATCGGCGGTCTGCTCAAGCACGCCCGGGCGGTCCTGGCCTTCGCGGCCCCGACGACGAACTCGTACAAGCGGCTCGTGCCGGGCTACGAGGCCCCGGTGAACCTCGTCTACTCGCAGCGGAACCGCTCGGCTGCGTGCCGCATCCCGCTCTATTCGCAGAGCCCGAAGGCCAAGCGGGTCGAGTTCCGTTGCCCCGACCCGTCGTGCAACCCCTATCTCGCGTTCTCGGCCATGCTCATGGCGGGTCTCGACGGGGTGCAGAACCGCATCGAGCCGCCCGACCCGGTCGACAAGGACCTCTACGACCTTCCGCCCGAGGAGCTGGCCAAGGTGCCCCAGGTGCCGGGCTCGCTGGACGAGTCGCTCGCCGCCCTCGAAGCCGACAACGACTTCTTGAAGGCCGGCGGTGTCTTCACCGACGACCTGCATCGAGACCTGGATCGACTACAAGCGGATGAACGAGGTCGACGCCATCCGCCTCCGCCCGCACCCGTGGGAGTTCA